>JAWBYA010000003.1:0-269033 GCA_038867615.1 Sulfolobales archaeon
ATCTCCTTCCTTACCATATATGATATCAGTTCCGTTGGTGCCTATTATGAGGTCGTTACCAGGTGTGCCTAATGTGTAGCTGCTCGTAGCGATCAATATAGTGTATGTCTTGATACCAAGGCTTGTATTAAGGGTTATCGTACTACCATTGTTATACACCGTACCATTAATCCTAACCTCGTCATCAGGATCAGCGTCAAAATTACCCCTCTCTATTATATAGCCATCACATATAACCCCGTTGTCTGTGCATATACCTGCTGCACCGAGAAATATAGCGTTGCCATTGGAGATACACTAGCCACAACCACTACAATCAAAAGCATTGTAGAGGTAATATACCTGTATATATCTTTATATACCCATCTACACGCCACCCTGCCCACATCCTTCGCGCTAAATTTGCATAAAGGTATATATAAATATATATGCTTCGTTAGAGACCATGACTCTCCTACAGATTCAGGCTTCTCCATAGCGTTTAATAACATTTAATACTAACCATCATCCATGGTATCGATCCGTCTTACTGCTGTGGTGAAACCCCTTATCTCGGCTCTACTGCAAAATAACCTATATAATGCTCCCACAGAGCTGTGAGCTTAATACCAAGTCCATATAGACCATCATGAACGAGAAACGGTCAGCTACTAGGTAATATAGATATAGTAAGGGCTGTTTTTATATACATAGGGAGGATTAATAGGCTTTGGAAATTTTTGGAAATAGGGGGCGGCATGCCCAAAAGCTACTTCCCCCACCACCCAGGGGTATTTACAATCCTTGATAGATAATGTCCTCGGTGTGGGTCTCCCCACATAAACCCTGGGTGGTGATGGGAGCAGCGCTCCAAGCCATCCGGGGCAAAGCTAGATGGGAGCCCCGTGCCGTTTGGCTAAAAGCAAGCAATGACCCCGCAGGGTTAGAGACCCTGTGGGCTAGGTGGGAGTCCCTGGATAAGACCATGAATGAAGATAAAGTGATTGGGATGAACATCCAGGGACAAACGGTGACTTAAAGTATTTTAGATCTCATCTCTATATTCTTTCAAGACGTTGTTTAAGGTTTAAGATCTCCTGAAAAGGCATGTCTATAATTTTGACAACGAACCCTGTATCTCTATATAGAGCTTAAAGCTAAGTGTAAGCTTGACCTTATTAGCCTTTTGCTTAACAATCTCTACTCCTCTTTGAACCTCCTCCATGGGTTGCTTCTTAACAGCCACATGGAGTTTACTGAAAAGTCTCGCAACCTCGCCTTCTATATAAAATCATGTTAAATCAATATGGTGATAAAGATCTACAGGTTAAAGAAAATCAGCCTCCAAACCCTATCCATCTTCCCAAGGGTTTCTTATGGCTGTAACACCTATGCCTCATACGATCTTAATTTAGGCTCTACATCTATCCATGTTATGTTTGCAGAGCGAGTTTTGGCTCTGCATATACTATTTTTGCGATCTTTTCAGCTCTTCGTCCCTAAGCACTCTTCTCAAGATCTTGCCCACAGGGCTCTTGGGAAGATCTCCTCGGAACTCGATGGATTTAGGTCTCTTATAGGGTGCTAGCTTATCTTCAATCCATTTTAACAGATCGTCCTCCTTGATCTTACCAACACAAGCGTCCTTCAACACAACAAAAGCCTTCGGGATCTCCCCAACATCAGGGCTTGGTATCCCCACCACTGCTGCTTCTTTAACGCACTCGTTGGAGAGAAGCACCTCCTCTATCTCCCTCGGATATACTGAGTAGCCCTTATACTTGATCATCTCTTTCTTCCTGTCAAGAACATAGAAGTAGCCCTCCTCATCCATATACCCAATATCGCCTGTTCTGAACCATCTGAGACCATGTGCGGTGAAGAAGGCTAGCTTGTTCTCCTCCTCTATATTATAGCCTTTCATAACCTGTGGTCCGGAGATAACTATCTCTCCAATACTCCCTGGTGATAGTAATTCTGGTTTCTCGAGATCTGCTATCGCTGCATATGTATTTGGTATCGGTATACCGATACTACCAAGCTTATTCTTACCATAGAGGGGGTTAACATGGGTAACGACAGCCGTTTCTGTCAACCCATAGCCCTCTCTAAGGACCGCTCCTGTGAGCTTCTCAAACCTTCTAGCAACCTCTAGAGGTAGGGGAGCGGCGCCTGAGACGCAGAAGAATAGAGTGTTTAACTTATACTTACCAACTTTGGGGTGATTATTTATGGCGTTATATAGCGTTGGTACGCCATGGAGAACATGGGCTTTATACTTCTCCACAGCCTTCATAAGACCCTCTATATCTGGTCTCGGAAAAACTATCACAGTACCTCTATCATATACTGCATAGATCATGACCGTGATAAGACCATAGATGTGATACCATGGGAGCAACCCTATGAATCTTAAAGGACCGCTATATCCTCTCTTCTTCCTGATCACGTTGTAGAGAGGCTCTAGCTGCTGTAGATTTGCAGATATATTTGCATGGAGTATCATAGCCCCTTTAGGGGTTCCCGTGGTTCCCCCTGTGTACATGAGTGCTGCAAGATCCTCTGACGGATCTATCTTCTCTCTAAACGATGAAGGACTATGCGATTTGATGAGATCCATGTAGCTGAGAACGGTATCACTATAGCTTATTTTAGGCGGTTTAAGCTTCATCCTGGCAAGAGGCCTCATTATAGGACTCATATAATCCTCTATGCCGGAAACAATAACTCTCTCAACTTTAACATCTTTCAACGCTTGCTCAGCATTCTTATAGATCACGTTAGAGGTCACCAGGATCTTTGAGCCAGAGGATTTCAGATGATAGGCTATCTCCCTAGGGGTATATAGAGGATTCATTGGCGAAACGACAGCACCTATTTTTAGGGCTGCGAAGAAGGTTACAGTGTATGCGGGATTGTTAGGCATATGGATCGCAATAACGTCTCCCTTCCCAACACCGAGCTCCTTGAATGCTTTAGCAAGCCTATCGCTATGATCTCCAAGAGTCCTATAGCTTATCCCCCTCCCGAAAAAGATCTGGGCCTCTCTATCGGGATACTCCTTAACCGCCTTATCAAGGATCTCGTAGAGCGGGAATGGTCTTATCTCTACATCTGTAGGCACACCTTCATCATAATTTTTAGCCCAGACCCTGCTTGCTATGTATTTCTCAAACACCCCCTGCGAGGTCATAGACTGTGTAGAGCTCTCCAAGCCTTACCCCACAGTATTATTGTAAAGGAGAATTAAAGCTATTATGTTTAGTTGAGTAAAGCAATTAATACTAATCATATTAATAAGCTTATATATACTATTATTGACCACCTGATTATGAGTATATATAGTAGAACACACACAAATGGCTTTTTAGCTTTTGTGAGATGTATACGTGGTGATATATCTGGTTTTCCCCTTTGAAAGCATAGAGGATTTCAGCTTAAGGCTTTCCCCCGAACACGAGATCTTTAGAAAAAGTGTGAGGGAGTTTGCTGAGAAAAAGATAGGACCACGAGCCCTGGAGATCGATGAGAAGGACGAGATCCCTAGAGATCTGTTGGAAGAGATGGCCCAACAGGGGTATTTCGGTATAGGCATTCCTGAAACATATGGAGGCCAGGGTGAGGATCATACTAGCGTTGTAATACTAACAGAAGAGATCTCTAGGATCTCCCCAGCGCTAACGGTTGTTCTAGGTACTAATGAGCTCTTCGCCGTACCAATAATACTCTTCGGCTCCGAGGAGCAGAGAAAACGATACCTACCCCCAATAGCAAGGGGCGAAAAGTTCGGAGCCTTTGCTGTAACAGAACCATGCTGTGGATCAGACGTTGCTGGGATCCAGACTAGGGCTGAGAAGAAGGGTGATAAGTGGGTTATAAATGGTAGGAAGGCCTTTATAAGCAACGCCGATCTAGCTGACTATATATTGGTACTCGCCAGAACCTCGCCGCCTCCTGATAGGAGGTCACGCTACATGGGGCTTACATTCTTTATCGTGGAGAAGGATACTCCTGGCTTCAAGCTTGATCAGAAGTATGAGAAGATGGGGCTTAGGGGGAGCCATATATATGAGCTATCGCTTGAGAACGTAATAGTACCTGATGAGAATAGGGTTGGGGCGGAGGATCTAGGCTTCCTAATAGCTATGGAGACATTCGATAGAACCAGAATAGGCGTGGCAGCCCAGGCCCTAGGGATAGCCCAAAGGCTTTTTGAAGAGGCAATGAGTTATGTTCATAAGAGACAGGCATTCGGATACCCATTAGCCTTCTTCCAAGCAGTCCAATTCAGCCTGGTAGAGATACTGGCTAAGCTGATGGCTTCTAGATACTTAACATACCTAGCAGCAAAGCTAGCTGACGAGGGTAGAAGGGAGTTCACATTCGTAGCATCGCTAGCCAAGTTCTTCGCCTCTGAAATGGCTGAAGAGATAGCATCGAGGGTTATAAACCTCCATGGAGGTGTTGGTGTTATAAGAGAAGCCGGGATCGAGAGGTTTTTAAGGGACATCAAGATAATACAGATCTACGAGGGTACCAACGATATCCAGAGACTCGTCGCATATAGGCAGTTAATAAGGATCCTTAGGGAGAAGAACCTAATACCAGAAGAGATTGCGAGGCTGGTCGTATGAGGAGGGTAGCCATAGTTGGAGTTGGTATAGCAAAATATGGATACAGATCCGATGCAAACCTAGCAGAGATAGCATTTGAAGCCATAAAAGAAGCTCTCGACGATGCAAAAATAGACGCAAGGGATATAGATAGCTTTGTAGTGGGCAACACCGGGGTCTGGTCAAGCGAGCCCCTACCAGCAGTCTTGGTAGGAGAATACGCAGGGCTGGTTCCTAAAAACGGTATTAGAGTGGAGGCTGCATGTGCAACTGGGCTGGCTGCTACAAGGACAGCCTATACAATGATAGCCAGCGGTGAGGCCGACATAGCGCTTGTCATAGGTGTTGAGAAGATGAGCGAATCGACAACCCCACAGGTTGTCGAGCTAATAGGGAGAGCGGGGAACTATTTCTGGGAGTTTGAGAACTTCGGCATGACGTTCCCAGGCTACTATGCTATGTATGCAACATCATATATAAAGAGATTCGGTGTTAGAGAGGAGGATCTCTGTGAGATCGCTGTGAAGAACCACTACTACGGATCTATGAACCCCAAAGCCCACTTCCAGAACAGGATCACTGTGGAGCAGTGCATGTCATCCAGATATATCGCCTGGCCCCTAAAGCTCTTCGACTCATCCCCCATAACGGATGGAGCAGCAGCATTGATCCTTGCCAGCGAGGATAAAGCAAAGGAGATCACAGACAGCCCCGTGTGGATCAGGAGCTGGGGCTATGCGAATGGAACCTCTAATCTAAGCAAGAGAAGCGACTATATAGGGCTTGAGGCAACCAGAGTCGCTGCCCAGATGCTCTATAAGAAGGCAGGAGTAGATCCTTCAAACCCTGCTAAGTATTTCGACGTAGCAAACCTGCATGACGCCTTCACCATAGCAGAACTCATGGCCCTAAGCGATCTAGGTTTTGTCAAGAAGGGTGAGGAGCATATGGTAGTAAGGGAAAAACAAACATATATAGGCGGTATCTTGCCGGTGAATCTTGATGGAGGGTTAAAGGCTAAGGGTCATCCGATAGGTGCGACAGGCGTAGGGATGCTTGTAGATCTAACTAAACAGCTTCAACAGAGGGCTGAGAAAGGGAGACAAGCCCCTATTAAGAGGGGATGGGCCCTGGCTCATAATGTGGGTGGTACAGGGCATTATGTGTTCACAACAATCCTCTCGGTGGATAAGCCATGAGTGGTGAAAAAACAGTTATAAAGAAACTACCGGAATATATAGATAAGATCTCTGAAGAGGCTTTATCGATGATAGATAGATTGACGGCTGAGACAGGGCTCCCAATATATATGGATCCAAAGACAGGGGCTCCGATGTGGCTCGATGTAAGGGAGCTGAGGCTAAGATATACATTGCCTGTGAAGAGCATAGCCGAGTTCTTCGAGGCTTTGAGAAACGGTGTTATGAAGACCACTAAATGCAAAGAATGCGGTACGATCTACTTCCCACCACAGATCGATTGTCCAAAATGTAGGGTACGGAACATGGAGTGGATAGAGGTTGAAAAAGAGGGAGAGCTTGTAACATGGACTGTTATAAACACAAAGCCTCTCACATTCTCATACCACAACGACTATGTAGTCGGTATTGTGAGGATGCCGCAGGGCTTCAACATACTCGCATGGGTGAGAACCACAGACCCCAGAAAGCTCGCTCCAGGCGCCAAGGTGAGGCTAAAGATCGGGAGAAGGGAGGACGAGAACTATATATCATACTGGTTCGAACCTATAGAATAGTTGTTTTTATTTAGTGATCAAAGCCCCATATATGCTTTGACCCTCGTATTCATCCTCACCCTCGTAGTCAGGATCCCACCAAGAGATCTTCGCATCGCCATGTCTAATAACCGGCTTATCGAGGAGTGATAGAAGAGCCACTCTTGATGGCTTGCTCTGGGATACAAGCCTATACCCAGTCTCTCTGGCAAGCTCTTCAGCAAACCTCACAATCTCTTCATGCGTCGGCATATTCTCTCTAGATAGCCTCGTTACCGATGTACCGATATGCATGTAAGCCTTGATCTCTATAAAGGTGGGCATAGAGATCTCGATGAGCTTTGAGAAACCCTTAACAGCCCTTTCATCCATATTCCAGCCCTTAACAGCTGTTATCCTGATCACTGTTGGGCATGTGAAGCTTGGAAGCATCTCCAGCGTCTCTAGCGTTAGTCTCCAGGCATTTGCAACCAGAGGTGCTGTGAAGAACTCATAGCCCTCTTCATCGTATGTCTCAAGCGATATGTATAGCTGTGATGGCTCTTCGTCTAGGTTTGCAAGTATATCTGGCCTAACAGCCCTGGTGACAAGGAATGTAGTGATCCCCCTTCTATGGTACTCCTTTATAAGCTCCCCTAATCTAGGATAAAGAGTATTCTCGCCTGTAAGGCTTATAGCTACGTGTTTTGGATTCATTGCCTCCCTTATAACATGAGCCGGAACCCCATGGGCTTTATAGCCTGAAACGGTTCTCCTATGCTCTATAATCGACATCTCTACAATGAATCTAGGATCGTCGATACCAACAATGCTCTTCTCATCCCACTCATCAAGCATATCTGTAGGTCTGAGCCTCCAGCAATGCATACAGGCATTCCAGCACCACTGGGTCGAGACAGACGATTGGATACACCTGTGACTCTCTATCCCGTAGAACTTGCCTTTATAGCAGTATTTCCCCTCATAAACGGCTTTATGGGTCCACAGACATTTCTTAACAGCCGAGTGGGATCCTATTAAGTGGTACTTCTGGGATCTAAGCTTATCATTTATCTCCTTATACGGATCCCTCACAGCTTGTAGCCTGATCGTCATAATAGCCACCGCTCTGTAGGCGCAACTATTAATGCGCACAGAGCCTTAAAAACCAGGAACAATGGAACAAGCGGTAAATAAGAGTTAAAATAAAAATACTTACGACCATTATATAGAGGGAGATTCTGAAGGCAGCAATACTTGCCGGCGGTTTTGGTAAGAGGCTAAGGCCCCTCACCGATGATAAACCAAAACCCCTTATAGAGGTTGCCGGTAAACCGATAATAGCGTGGCAGATCGAGTGGTTGAAAAAACACGGTATAAGAGATCTAGTGATCCTTGTCGGCTATAAAAGGAACATGGTGATAGACGAGCTAGGCTCCGGGGGGAAATACGGTGCTAGGGTCTCATATGTCGTGGAAGAAGAGCCTCTAGGGACTGGGGGTGCTTTGAAGAATGCTGAGCACATACTTGGAAAGGAGGATTATTTTCTATTGATAAATGGAGATATAATAACCAACCTAAACCCTCTGGAACTTATAGAGGCTCTCGAGAAAAACCCAAGAGCCATTGCATCAATAGCCGTGGTACCTCTGAGAAGCCCCTTTGGAGTCGTTAAGGTTGATGAGAATAACATCATTGTAAGTTTCGTTGAGAAGCCAGTGATCCCCGACTATATGATCAATGCTGGAGTCTATGCCATAAGACCAGAGATCTTCAACTATCTCCCCGAGAAAGGAGATATAGAGAGAACATGTTTCCCAAAACTAGCCTCTGAAAAAAGACTCGTTGCCAGGGTATATGGCGGAGAGACATACTGGAGATCTATAGATACTATAAAGGATATCGAAGAGGTCTCAAGCGATATAGCTAGTGGAAGACTTATTATATAGGGCAGTAGTGGGTGTGTAGAATGTACGATCTTATAGCCCCCTTAAGCGGTGATCCAGGCGTTGGTAATGCGATAGCATCGCTATTTGGCAGCAGAGTGGTTAAAGTACATACCAAGGATCATCCAGATGGAGAGCTATACCTAAGACTGGGAGAGAGTGTTAAAGGAGAGGATATCCTTATAGTTCAGTCAATGTACCCATCGCAAGATAGAAAATTCATAGAGACCCTGCTAGCCATAGATGCTGCTAAGAGAAGCGGAGCCTCTGAAATAGATGTTCTCATAACATATCTAGCATATGCAAGACAGGATAAGGTGTTTCTCGAGGGAGAGCCTGTGTCTGTTAACACTATACTCAGGAGCATGATCCATGCTGGTGCCGATAGGATCTATGTGGTTGAGCCCCACTCAGATATACCATTAAAGACATTTAGAGAAAACCTGGTAGCAATAGATGGTGTAACACCCCTAGCAAGAAGGTTTGCTGGTGAGAAGGATCTAGTGGTCTTTTCACCAGATATAGGTGGCATAGATCGTGCTGCGAGGCTTTCAAGAGCTCTTGGAGTAGAGTTCCACTATATAGATAAGAAAAGAGATAGATTCACAGGCGAGGTTTCATCAACATTCCGAGAGGATCTAGATCTCAGCGGTAGAACAACAGTTATTGTAGACGATATAATAAGCACAGGAGGGACTATAGCTAAAGCTATAGAGCTCCTGATAAAGAGAGGATCATCTAAAGTCTATGTCGCATGTGTACATGGCATATTTGTTAAGGGATCTGTAGAACGAATCCTGGGTGCAGGAGCTCATAGAATAGTGTGTGGAAAAACAACCAGCCATATAGTGGATCACGTAGAATATATAGATCTCCATGAACACATAGCTGAAGAAATATCACGCGCCAAAAGATGATCTAACATCGTAAAAATCACTAAACAGTTTGCTAAGATCAATAAACATGGATGAAGACATATGGAGCTACATATAAGCGATATAGCCGGCTCATCATTAGCATCACTGGAATATATACCATTAACCCTATACAGGGCATATGCCCTTGCGCTTGTCATATGGGTGTGGTCCGGCGATATAGATCTTAAGGGCTGTGCTACATGCCCTTGGGGCTCGCTCTATGAGGATAAAAAGTCCCACGACCTCATCAGCATAAGCGTGAGCTCGATCGTTAAGAGGGCTAAAGAGTTAGGCGTTGATATAGTCTTTCTACATGGAGGAGAACCAGTATCTAAACCTTGGCTACCCTCTCTAATAGATAGGCTAAAGCCCCATGATATAAAAACGGGGATCAAGGTGAGGGCAGAGATGCTAGAGAAGCAGGTTAATATATCTTCTCTAAGACTTGTCGATGCAATATTAGTGGAGATCCCCTCATGGATATCTGGGGATCTCTTAAAGAAGATCCTCTATGAAAATATATCGAGCATTTTAAATAAAGAGGATCTTTATATGGAATTGTTATTAACCGACGTATATCTAGAGAAACAGCTATCAGGGAAACTGGTAGAGATAAACAGATTCCTAGAAACGCTGCCCAGAACCAGGCAACCCGTACCAATAGGCCTCCAGGCACACGGGTTGGAAGAGAGCAGAATACTAAGCCTGGTCAGCATGATCAGCCGAACATGTATTGGAGTGTGCTATGTTATTGAATCCGGCACTAAGATCTCCCCAGAAGAGATAAAATGCCCCAGATGCGGAACCATAGCTGCTAGAAGAAAAGGTATAATCGTGATCCCTGTCAAGCCTGACAGCACAATGTGTCCCAGATGTGGTAGTAGAATATTCACCCTAGAGCCCCACAGAGTTAGAAGAACAATACCCGCACTATCACCAGTATATATTGGGCAATAACATAGTATGGGAAACCGATCCGTGATTAATCCTGCAATAGCCCCCTAAATGCTCTCAAAAGATCATAGAATATTATCGCGGTAAAATGCGATATACAGAAGAGAAACGATGCCGTGAAATAAGATCGTCTCGATAGGCCTTTTATCGTAGGGAGAACTTTCCTGAGCTCGGTGATCGCTAAGATCTTAATAGTTTCAACCTAGATTAAGGAGATATTAAAACCCGGTAAGGGTTATTGTTACTAGATCCAGGCATTTTTTCGATGCGCAAAGCTTGGAAGCTATGAAGAAATAATGTCACGCGCGGTGTGAGCACGCCAATTAACATTCTTATATGGTATATTTAGAAAACGTGCTACAAGTTCTACAAACCTCCCATACCTCGGGTTACCCATGCTTAGCCTGAGCTTTAGCTTTTCATATTTAGCCCTTATCAGCAATCGACCCTTGTCATCGTATATCTCAATAAATCCCTTTACCCTACGCTTTGGGTTCATAACGAGATCTACCTGTACATAGAGCTCACCATCCCTAGGCTCTAAAGAGATCTCATTAGCTTTACCAACTGCATATAAGGAGTGAGTAGAGGATCTCGAACCATCCGCGACCATAACCTTCTCACCCCTAATCACAAGAGGTATTCTTCGCATCTTATGGAGACCTCTCCTACTCTCAGACCTCTCCTCACACAGGATCAAAACCCTATCTTTTCTATGAGGCTTGCAAAGCACGCGCAACGCCCGTGTATTTTTACTAGGGGAGTTGATATCCATAGATCTAGCCGATTAATATGTTGGCATGAGAGCTGAAATCTATTATGTGAATTTTTATGACACAGGTATGTGGTGAGTATATACCCAAGCCGGTAAACATCCAAAACATGTGAGCCTATATCTATAAAACGACGATGATCCAACAGAACCCACAGAAGAATAGAAATAAGGTATTTAGATATTTAGATCGGATCTCTTCTTATCTACCTCCCGCCCACTCGGATCTTTATCTTTACCCCCATTGTTGGGCGAACGTCCCATAGAATAATAATGCTTGTTCCATTATTCCCACAGAATCACGAACTTAATACCAATTCATATAGATCATCACGAAACCCGAAACAGCTGGCTACGACTATTTTGGATTTAAAACACTCCCGAGGATGGGTGTTGATGACTGCTACCTACCTATCAGCTGGCTTACCAGCGTCTTTTCAGACCTTTTCTTCTCTTCGTCTATTGATAATAATATCTCGTTGTAACTCTCTATCTCTTCTTCGATCTTTGAAGCTTTCCACTTAGCATATTCTATAAACGCCTTCAACAATAGTCTTACCATAGCATACTTAGGCCCCTTCATATAGAACCTCTCTATAATATCCTGCCCCCAGTATATAGAATGCCATAGAGCCCTCCTCATAGCCTCTATATGGGCTCTCGTAAGCTTTAACCCCTTAATGCCCGACTTCTTATCTGACTTCAGAGCCCCCATTGGAACAAAGATCATTGGGACGACAATGCTCCTATACTTCCTTATCCTATCAAGAAGCTCCACAGTCTTCCATACATCATCCTCTATCTCCCCTGGAAGCCCCAGAATGAAGGTTGCAGCAGGAATGATTCTCAGATCATGCATGATGGCAAAAGCCTCCTCAGCAACTTCGGGGTATTCTTCAACTCTGAATGGGGAAGCTTTTGCCGGCATTATTATCTTAGCAAGCCTGGGCGATCCTGTCTCAAGCCCTACCTCAACCCCTATATATTCCTGCTCGCTTTTTGAGAATATTATATCCATCAGCTTTGTCATCAGCTTATACCTTCTCTCAGCAACAACAACGGCTGCCAGTGATGCATGGCTCCATGCTATTGTCTTATAGTGCTTGAGAGCCATATTATGCAGCTTGATCAACGGCTCGGGCTCCGGTATAACTCCCTGAGAACCATATAGAAGGACATCATCGCTATGGAGGATCCCGTGTACTATTCCGTGCCTCACATTAACCATGATCTCCCTCTCGATTTTTTCGAGGGGATAGTGTCTCAGGGTCTTCAGAGTGACAGAACAGAAACTACACCCCCTTGGACACCCCCTCATGATCTCGACAAGCCCATTGATACTAGGATATCTTATCTCAGGTATCTCCTCGATCTCCGGCGCCATATTAGCGCCAACAAATATATAGTTAGGAACCTCCCTACCCTCAATGAGATCTCTTACTACTGGCGTGATCACCCTCTCAGCTTCTCCATCAATAACAACATCAACACCGAATTCCTTCCACAAATCCGGCTCCCAGAACCACTGCCACGCAGCAGGCCCTCCAGCAACTATCTTGAGACCCTTAGCCTTAGCTCTTCTAATCGATGGCCTGCTCATTAATTTAATAAAATTCTTCCTATTTACCGGCTCACGGCCTGTTATGAGCCACCACTCAGAGCTCGGGGGTCCGAATGCGAAGTAATCGTGATGACCTACCATGAGCACCTTGGCTTTATCGATATACCTATCAATATAATCGGGATCTATCACAGCAGCATTAAACCCGCTTTCAAGAAGCTTTGCCTCCACCTTCCTAAGACCGTAGCTTGCAACCAAGGGCCTGCCATATTTATCAACCTTAGGTTTGGGACAACACAAATACATCCAGAGGAACTCTGGAAGACCAACGCTCGGACTTGTGGACATGAATCCTATGAACTCCTTGCCGTGATGATCTGTCATCATAGTCCTGTCTGTAGTGATTATTATATCAAAGCCCGTTTTCCCCATATCGTTCATTAAACCACCTTCTATCCGTATAGATATGCTATAGACCTTATAAGATTTGACATATTGATTGCTCCTCTGTTTTTAGATCATGGGCTCCTAACAATATATGAACATTAAAAAGATCTAGACACCTTATCCACAGCTGGCTAAACAACAATCCTGGTAAAACACGAGATCCGAGCCATGGGTCTTTAAAGGCTACATATAGATCTCGATACCATATTTGCTAGGTCACCATATTATAGATTTCTTGATATATCACTCGGCATAGAACCGAGTATGAGTGACTGGCAGATGTATATATATAGCCCTAAGTTATATATATCCCTAGCTTGGAGGTGAAGAACCAGTGGAGTTCTGCCCAAAATGCGGGGGCATAATGATGCCTTCAAGAAAGGGTGATAGCGTGAGTCTTAAGTGCAGCAAGTGTGGGTATGAAAAGAAGGCATCTGAGGATATGCTTAGAGGGTATACAATCACTAGAGAGACCGATAGAAGCCTTAGGGTTAAGACTACATCTAGGATCAGCGAGTCAAGGGGAACCTCGAGAAGCATTGAAGAGCTAGAGCAGGAGAAAGAAGAGTATTATGAGATCTTCCTAGACCTTGTTGAGAAAGAGGAAGAGCCAGAACAGCCAGAAGAGTAGCTACCCATATTACTCAGAGAAAAACCTATCCAGCGTGGTTTGCGTTCCCGAGTATCTATCAACTCTGATCAGATCCTTAGCCATTAGCTCCTCTTTCACCAGCGATATAGCCTCAAAGAGGCTCCCTGGTTTATCAGGGCTCCTCATAAACGACCTCCTAACAGTCTCCCTAATATGCCAATTACCTACAGATGCATAGTAGCGAGGCGTTATCTCCCTAATAACTATTATAGATGCTCTCCTACCCCTTCTATAAAGGCTCTCCAGCACAGCCAGCCTAGCCGCCTGATAACCACCATCCATATATACCGCTTCTCCTGAAACCCCCTCTCTATTCCTTATAATAATTGGTTTCCTCGCTATACCTGTGAATATCGTATTTGGATGCCAGATCTCTATCCACTCATAGCTATAAGGTCCTGGATATAGGATCACCCAGAACCTGTTACCTAGATATTCACCCCTATATAGCTCCACACTATCAACGCTATCCATGCCCCTTATCTCTCTATGGATCTTCATAGCTATAGTTGTATCAACAGCTGTTATAGCCCATCTAGTCGGGACAATCCTCCTGTTCTTTGGGAGACCCAGCAATCCAAACGATAGGGCTCTCTGGATAGCATAGATCGATACTCCCTGTTTATATAATCTCCATATGGCCTCTGAAGCCTTCAACTCATCATTATAGATCTTCTCAATCTCTCCAGGAACTTTGGGATTACTACCTATATTAACACTCTCGGCAACGGCTATAAGGCCTTGGGGAGGCGTTCGCGGATCTAGAGGTATAGTAGGGCTTGATAGAGACTTGATCTTAGCCTCAGCATCAACAGGGCGTGAAGAAACCATCGCAAACGGGATCTCAATCCTATATAGATCTTTATAGTTTCTCGCGTTAACCCTCAGTAGTGCAGAAACCATGCTCGATCTCAATTCAATGATCTCCTCAAGACTCTTATTACCCCACCAACTTTCAGGCGAATCATAGATAGCGGCATTATCAACACCAACACCTGGTGGTATGCCAACCAACACGGGAACCTCTGGGTAGCCACTCTCACCTACCAAACCGCTCGGAGGTGTTGCACCAGAAACGCTAGAACCACGGATCCTCACGTACGCTCTGAAGCGCGAACCGAACCTAACCATCAATGGACACTTGGGAAGCCCGCATAGTTTTCTATAACCCTTACACTTAACACAGAGAAGAGGCGAGATCTCTTTACCCATATCGGTGAAGTGAATCTCCATATGCGTATCTAAACCCACCATCATATATAAACTCTGTGAGCAAGCTATATATATGATATGATTGAGGCTACATATGTACAAAATGCAAAGTCGCTAGGTCTAGGCTCTATTTCAATCATGCCAAGAAACACCAACCATCCTGCTCTCGGCTCTGCTAGTATCAAGATCTCCTCCCACTAGCCCTCTCCTTCACTATCGAGGGAAAAACCCACTTTTTAAACCCAGTTGTTTAGGCCTTAAAGTAATATTTATATATTTATATGTGGATAGACATATAGACCAAAGATAAACTTAGAATCTTACGAACCCACATCTAATTAACAGCACTAGGTATTGCGCGTCGATTATTTAAGACAAGTTATGTATAGTATATCTGGGCTCGAGGTATTTGGCTACTAAGAAGATCCATTACCTTGATATGCTGGGCCTCGCAATCAATGGGCTTTTAAAGACTGTTAAGATGGAGAACTGTACCAGTAAGAACTCAAAGATCCAGAAATCTAAGATAATAGGTATAACTAACCAGGGGGAAGAGCTAGAGACAGACTGCATAGAGTATCAAAGGATAGTCAGGACATGGATAATAATAAAGCATTATGAGAAGTGGAGTAAATATATAGTTATAGAAAGTGGAGAGATAAAGACCGCGGATTTCGACACAGAGCCTAATACCGAAAATCAATAAAATACCAAGGGATCCAGAGCTAGACTTGCAAAACTTAGAGCCATGTAACTATGTATCCATAGGTATCTGACCAGTTTTTACCTGAGGCGTAGAGTTCTAGAAATCCTTTCGGATCTATCTCGAAAATCTTCCCCCGGTCTACATGTAATATATATATGTGATCAAGCCTGGCCTTCATGATATCGTCAATACTAAGGGGAGGATTTTTATAATAAGCATTGATTATATCACTGAGTTGCTTCACCTCTTCAGCACTTCTTTCAGAAGGGTTTTTAAGCAGGACAGGAGGTATTGGGGGTAAATAGTATATGGGGAACGCTAGTATGAATTTATCGCTGTAAGCACTATACCTGGCAGCTTTACCAATAATTCTTGCCCTTAGATACTCAACGGGATCTACCGCGTGTTCTGCCGGTGTAAAGCCTGTCTCGATCTCAACTATGGTCTTGCTACCATTCTTGATAGCCACTACATCTGCAACTAAACCTCCGAGAGGGGATTCAACATCTACATCCTCATAACCCTCCTCCAATAGGTGGGCTGCTACCAAGATCTCCATTACGCTGTGGTTCACCGATATAGTTCTTCTCTTATTAAGATCATATAGCTTTAATGCAAGATTGATCAAACGGCCTTTATGCTCTTTTGGGATTTTATCGAACTTGCCTGTATATGAGATGAGTGTTAAAAGAAGCCCTTCTTCTATTAGAAAGCCCCTACGATAGTCTAGTCATACGCAGTATATATTGCATATGTATTGAATGATACCATAGATCCAGGTTGGTTGTTCTGGTAACGAGTCATAGTCCGTGGACTAATTAATGTAAAATGATCTGCGGTATTACCTTTTAGATCTTTCTTCGTTGAATATCATTATAGCCTTAGCTATATCGCCACCAGCTCTTCTAAGCAGCTCCCTTGCCTCTTCATAGCTAACACCCGTCTGCTCCATAACAAACGTTATATCCTCTTGGGATATACTGCCAACCCCTGTCTCAACACGAGCCTCAGTATTGCTTGCCTTTTCACCCTCCCTGATCTCCTTAATATTGCTTCCTATGATCTGAAAGATCTTTTGGTCTTTTAAAACCATCATGTAGACCTGGGGACCCTCTATCATGATCTCTCTATCATCGGCCTCTATTAATACAAGCTTAACCCCCTTGAGCTCTTCGATCTTAATACCCATTCTCTTCAACTGCCTCTCAAGATCCCTTGATAATGGAAACATTATTTCTCCCCAAGCTTTATTCTTAGAGAAATATATTAACCCCTAATACTCCAAGTTAATGAAGAATAATGGGTCAGAAGTTACACATTCTCGGCGCTGGGAGGGAAGTAGGGAGGGCTGCAATAGCTGTTGAGAGAGAGGGTCGATTTATACTTCTTGACTATGGCGTGACCTTTGACGACAACGACATACCAGTGCTACCGCTAACAATCCCCCCTTCGAGGATTAAGGCCCATATAGTAACCCACTCACATCTAGACCATGTCGGGGCATCCCCGCTCCTCTATATTTCCGCCGAGCCCAGAGCCTATATGACCCCTATCACACGAGATATATCCAGGCTCATGCTATATGACTTCTTAAAGATATCATCATACTATCTTCCATTCGAAACAGCCGAGGTGGATCGATTCCTGGGCAGTGTAGAACCTGTAGATTATGGCAGCGAACGAAGCATAGATGGCTTCACAATGCGTTTTAGCGATGCCGGACATATACCAGGATCAATGATGGTTCTTCTAGAAACAGGTGGAAAGAGAATCCTATATACGGGTGATGTCAACACTATTGAAACAAGGCTTGTGGGGCCTGCTGATACTAGTAATATGGATGCTGAGGTGTTGATAATAGAATCGACATACGGTGATATAGATCATGCTGATAGAAGGATTGTTGAGGATAGATTAATAGAGTCGGTGAAAGAGGTGGTAGAGAACGGAGGAACAGTATTGATCCCTGCATTCAGCTTAAGCAGATCGCAGGAAATACTAGCACTCCTTGCAGAAAGGCTTAGAAATATTCCTATAAGCTATGACGGTATGATCAGACCGATAACCGAGATTATGCTTAGATATAAAAAATATATAAGAAGACCTGATGCGCTAGAAGCGGTTGAGAAGCGGTGCATCCAAGTAGATAGCTGGAGCATGAGGAGAAAGATATGGCGAGAACCAGGCATCATAGTTGCAAGTGCAGGAATGCTGAAAGGAGGACCCGCACTATACTACCTCAAGAGAATAGCCGATAACAAGAACTCAGCAGTGTTTCTCGTAAGTTATCAAGGAAAAAACACTCCTGGAAGAATGCTGTTAGAGAAAGGAGTCTTTATGGAAAACGGCCCAAGAGTTGTTGCTAGAATAGAATGGTTTGACTTCTCAGCTCATGCTGGGAGAACAGGCCTCTTATCAATCGTGAAGAACCTAAAAAGCCTGGAAAAGATCGTAATAATACACACAGACCCCGATGTGGGCGAGGCGTTCGCAGATACTGTTAAGAGAGAAACCGGTATAGATGCCATCTTACCTAGAATAGGTGATGTGATAGAGATCCTATAACGATCTCCGAATATATGCCTCTACAAGATCAAGGAAGCGGCATAATAAAATACATCAGCCTGGTGCCACCATCTAGGTTATAAAGCTCTATTAGGCAAAAATATCTAAGCATCTAATCCACGGCACACTTCAATCTCTATTTAACCTCTATCAATGCATCAGCTATGATCCTTGCTACCTCAACGAATCTCTCCTTAAGCACTTCTAACGATGAGAGGACCGAAACCCCTTTAACAAGATTATCACTAGCTACTAACACACACGCAGATCTAATGCCCCTAAGCTTAGATATTACGAAGAGCGTAGCACACTCCATCTCAACAGACAGGATCCTCTTGGAAGACCATCTAGAGACAAAGTCCCCGCTCTCGGCATAGAATGCATCTGAGCTATACACGGTTCCAATCCATATCCTCCCCATCTTATTGGATAAATTCTTATAGATCATATAGGTTAGCTCTATATCAGGCGATGCCGGGTAAGCGGTATCATTTCCAATATACATACCAATACCGCCCCCAAGGGGGTATGCCGCGCTATCTGCAATAATCACATCGCCTATATCTATACTATCGATCATAGCGCCAGTGCTACCAAGCCTAACTATATATCTAGCCCCCATCATGTTTAGCTCCTCAAACACTATAGCCGCCGAAGGCCCCCCTATACCATGGGTAGCTATGGTTATGGGGAAGCCTTTATAGAGTCCTGTGAACACGAGGTACCCTCTATACTCATTAACAAGCCTGGAGTTCTCAAGAAGGTTCGAAGCGAGAGCCCTAGCCCTCCCCGGATCACCGACCGCTATTACCCTGGGCGCTATCTCCCCCTTATGAGCTATGATATGTGCAGGCTTCCTCTCGCCCAAGAACACCACCATATGGAATGTTTTTATGGATGATAAATAACCGTGGATCTTATCTCAACGATCAAATAGAGGGAAGAGCTTACGAAACACAGAGACCAGATCCGACTGATTCCATAACAAAGCACCAAAGATTCTAGCAATAACATGAAGGGAAGAGCTTATAAGATACACATGGCTTAACCTCTACCTTGGTGATCACATGAGAATAATAACCGTAAAGATCCCCGAGACCTATTTGGAAGGATTGGAGGAGTTAGTCAACATAGGGAGGTATACCTCTAGAAGCGAGGCTATAAGAGCCGCTATAAGGGATTTGCTAAAGAAAGAACTATGGGAAATGTCTAGTAACCCCGCCAGCGACCATGATCATGGAGGCGAACCCGAAGAAAACATGGGGATCAATAAGAGGCTTGATAGGAGCAGCAGAGTGGTGAGACTAACTCTATAGATAGGCTCGTTATCTATAGTTCCGCGCTGAGGAATCTTTTTCTCTTAAGCCATGAATACACCTTCTTGATCGCTGAAACATCTCTCCTAAAATCTTTTCTCGAAGCCCCTCTCTTCTCGATCTCGAGAAACGATATGCTCTCCTCAAACCCCTTGACCTCGTCCTTGATATCACCTTCGGGATCTACTATCATTGTGGGGACTTCAAAGAAATCGCGGCCATTAGAGGATACTATGCCTCCTAAGCCAACCACATGGATCGAGTTCTCAATAGCCCTAGCTATGAGGAGGTTCCTATATCTCCTAAAATCCTCGCTCAGTCTGAAAAACGACACGATAATCTCAGACCCGGCTATAGATAGAGCGTGGGCTATCTCAGGCACTAGTAAATCCTCCTCACACATAAGCCCTATAAGAACACCAACATCGGCGACTACCAACTCGTTCCCAGATGATATGAGCCCGAAATCCCCGCTACCAAGGACTATCTTTCTATACTTAGCTATAACACCCCTATTAGGCGCTATAAGCACCGAAGTGCTATACAGCCTTGGACCCGCTCTCTCTATAATGGGGCCAGCAAGAATCATAACTCCTGTCTTCTCGGAATAAAGCCTCAATATATCTGTAGTACCGCCAGGTATTCTTTCCGCATATGATTTCTTAAAATACTTCCTCGGATCCCCTTCCACGGGGCTTTCTATAACGGGGCCTAGGTGGAACATTGCTGGTAATAATACCAATCTAGAGCCCTTCTCCTTAGCCATTGTTAGTATCTCGAGGATCCTCTCTAGATTCTTTCTCTTCATCTTATACCTAAGCCTCATGTGGGGGACGGCGATGACTATCTTTTCTTTCTTATACTCCCTCATGGATATATCGCCTCACATAAGATTGTATTTCCTTAGCTCCTCATAAAGATCGCTTATTATCTCCTCATACTCAGCCTTGCCACCTTCTACAAGATCCATTTTCTCCTCAAGCCTCCTTGTTCTCTCAGCACTAACAAGACCCGTGTATTCTTTTGATAGGTATTCATAGACCCTCCTACCATATTTGTTAGGCACCAAATAACCCATTTTTCTGAGAACACTCCTAACAATATATCTTCTTAGGATCACATCGACGATCTTAGCATAAGTGCTAGGCCTCCCTATCCCCTCCTGCTTCATCAATCTAACGATATCCCCAGGTGTATAAAGCCTATCTCCTCTAAAAAGCTCGTTCTGAACAACTATATCCCAGGATCTCCCGATCATATTCCTTGGAAACACTCTATATGGATGGCTATAGAACTCAATAAAACCTGGCTCTATATAGCTGCACAGCTCTTCAGACACGTGATCCCCTATTAGACCATCCTTACCAACTATCTCGAAACGAACCATGCACATCTCAACCTTGGCAGGGATCGATTGGCTGGCTATGAACCTCCTGAAGATAAGATCATAAACCCTCAAATGATCCCTAGATAACCTTATATCGATCATGCCCTCAGCTATCATCTTCTCAAGCATACCACGATCCAAGGGCCTTGTCGGCCTTATAGCTTCATGAGCGCCTCCCTCACCCCATTTCCTAACGTGTATGAAATTCTGCTTCCCTATCTCCGACAGGTAGTTTTTAGCAACCTCTATCCCCACGTCAGATACCCTTGTTGAGTCTGTTCTATGATATGTTATCAGCCCGGCCTCGAATAGATCTTGGGCTATAGCCATAACCTTCGGTGCATCGATCTTCAGGTATTGTGATGCGTCAACAAGCAGTGAGTCGGTAGTATATGGGGGTAATGGATTAAGACTCTCCTCCCATGTTTTCTCAAGCTTTATATTGATTGTTATCTTCTCGCCAATACTAGGCACCCTCGAGAGCTTCGATACAGGTATCTCGAGATAATATGAAGCCTCGCCCCCATCTCCAAGCCTTATTACGAGGAACTTCTTCTTCTTATTCTCCCTAGCAGACCTAACGATCCATCCGAGAACCGGTGTCTGAACCCTTCCGGCGCTGAGCCTATACTTGGGACACAGTTCTTTATCCTCACTACATATGTAGTCGGTTACTTTCTGGGATAGCGTGAAGCCTATCCACCTATCCTCGATCCTTCTGACAAACTGGGCCTTGACTCTATTGATGTCTATATCCCTCGGGTTATCAATAGCACTCATAAAAGCCCTTCTAGTAACCTCGTGGAACTCTATCCTCTTGATCTTGTTATTATACGGGGATAGGGCTACATATAGATCAAAAGCTATCTTCTCTCCCTCTGTATCTGGGTCTGTTGCTATGTATATCTCGTCAACCTCGAGGGCTATCTTTCTGAGAGCTCTAACAATATTTCTGCTATCCTTGATATTCTGGGAACCGCATATAGGGCATTTTAGAGACCCCTCAATAGTATCTGATGTGAACTGATACCCACAGTCCAGACACCTCTTTATCGTCGTATATACTGGTATGTATGTTCCATTACTGACTACAACACCATGGAGCGAGCCGTTATAGAGCTCATTGTCTGTATCATCAACTGCGAGGTCATATATATGGCCACCGCTAGCTGTTATCAAGAGTGTTAGTTTTCCTAGAGAGGCTTCATATACTCTAATACCGTCTATCTCCCTCATACTCGGTCTTCCGAAGAAACCAGCTATTGTTCTAGCCTTATTAGGAGATTCAACGAGGACCAAGACTGTTTTTGTAAGCGTCTCTATAGGTGTTCCTGTTACTTCCTGGAACTTACCCTCTCTGGCCTTCACTATATTATTTCTATCACGCTCGATCTCTTTTATAACCTCGTCTAGATCTATCGACTTAAGCTCTCTCAACACAAACTCCTCAGAAAACAGCCTAAGCCTTCTCTCAAGGCCTTTCAGAAGCCTATGATCCTTCTCAAATATTATTGAGAGGCCTTTGGATATTCCTCCAACATATAGTCTCGACGTCCTCCCACTAGCCTGTATATATGTAGCCCAATCAGGTATATCCACGTAGATCTTATTACCACGTTTGCTCACTCTTACATATGGATTCTTCTTAAGCTTTGACACGAAGCTCTCGTCGGCTAGAAGCATATTAACTGTATCGATCGCGCTCTTAATAGTCTTCTCGGTGTTGCTCTCAACACTACCCCTCATAACCTTCTCAAAAACTTCTCTGAGGTACGATGAAGAGCTTCTTCTAATAATCCTCAGGATTTTATTAAGGATGCCCAGAATCTCGTCCTTCTTGCCAGGATCCACAACGTCTAGAGAGAGTTCAAGAATCCTTGATATATCGAATAGATCCATCTGCTCCAAGTCAAGGGGTATCCTGTGCCTAGGTGCTTCTAGGAATATTGCGTATTTAATTATATCTGGGAGATCTATTCCTCTCACGGCAACACCATAGTATGTAGAGACCCCCACTATCACATCTATCTCTCTTCTAGCAAACTTATCGATAACCTTGACATTCTTACTAGTTAAGGACGAGACTCTTAATCCTGTTCTTTTAGATAGCTCCTGTGCTACTTTCTCGGCATACTCAACGCCAAGGTCTTTAGGTACATATACTATGCCTCCTGACCCTATCTTTTTTATGATCTCTGAGGCCTCTTTGACCATATCTTTACGGCTTTTCACAATGCTGTAGGTGTCAACAACGTTTCTTATAACATCATGCCTGCTACCAATCTCAAACCCAAAGATCTCTCTTAAAACCTTGATCCCCCTACCCCTGGCCCTGCCAGTAGCACTGCTAATAATAAGGATCACGTGGCTCTTTTTAGAAGCCTCAATGATTCTCTTAAGCTCTCTTATTCTTAAGAGATCCTCGGCGTTCTCTCTTAATGCTAGCCTTGTTTTCAGACTCACTATTTCTTCAGCCTTCTTAATTATGTCTTCTCCTATACCCATGGCTTCGAAGACTTGATATAGGATCTTGCCTCCCTTAAGTATAGCGTCCACGTCATCGACAAAGAAGAAGTTGAACTTCCCGGCAAGTAGTTTCACATTATCTTTATTTCTGAAGAACGCTGATGTTGTTATAAATATATTGAAATCTCCTTCAGACAGCTTATTAAGCGTCTCCCTACGCTTACTCAGCGAGATCTTGCTATGATAAATTATAATTTTTTCCTCGTCTAGGGATAGTTTTCTTGCATACTCAGTAGCTTTCTTAAACACTTGACTGGCTAGAGGTATTGTAGGTACTATAAGGATCGATCTAAATCCTTGTTTGTGTGCTAGATAGATAGCCATAATAATGCCAAAAGTGGTTTTCCCAACACCAGTAGGTGCTACTAACGAGAAGCTAGACCCCCTAAAGATCCTCTTAGCCCACATTATCTGAACACTCCAGGGATCTCTGCCAATGCATTTCCTAAAGATCTCTGAAAACTCTTTTACAGATTCCTCGATCCTAATAAGCTCCTCATACCCAAGGTCGCTTTTTCTAAGCTTTCCACCCAGAACCAACGCCCTATAGATCTTCATGTGCAGATCCTTGATCTCTAATCTCTCAGTAAGCTCCAGATCCCTATCATCTATACACCGTCTACATGGGATTCCGAGGGCAAGTCTATCGCTGGATTCTGAAAAACCGCAATTAGGACAAGCCCATCTATACACAGCTGGAGGAACTCTATAGCCCAGGAGCTTTTCAGCGATCTCTCTTGTCATTAGTTCCACTGCACTAACCAAAATATATAAAAATGAATGTTCCTAATATATAGCGCTACGTATTACCATTTAAGGATCTGTTATAAGCTATTAATTCCACCATACAGTAAGCAGTGATTGCCACAACACAGATCTCTGTGCAAAAATGTTTTTATCAAAGCATGAAAGAAGCATCAGGTTTCGGTTTCATGAACGTCTATGATGATCCTTCTCAACTTCATAACGATTCTCTTCACAAGGCTAAGTAAGCAGAATAAATAAAAACACACAGCTACCTTCTTTTCGATATCTATGAGGATTTTTAATGATTCGGCGATGTGTTGGTTTCAATACCAGCCCTATATAGTGATAAGAGCCCTGGAGGTTTGCAAGACAAGCGACCACCATAGATCTGAGAAGCCTAACTACACTCTAAGTAACGATCACCGTTGCTTGAAGAGTGATAGTTTTAAAATACTCCTAGGAAAAATCTATGGATGCCTCTGTTGGGCATAACAGAGGATCTAGCTAGCATAACATGTCGGGGCGCCGTTATAGTTGGTAGAAACCTTTCTATAGATGGGCACGAGAATAATAGACTGAGGGTTGTTACACATGCACACTCGGATCACATGGTAGATATAGTTGAATCTATAAGGAACAGCCCTAAGATAATAGCACACCCAGCTACTTTCGAGATCATGGAGATCTTAGGTGTAACGATCCCGAGGGATAAAATCTATAAAGTCAATTACGGAGAGAAAATAGACCTGAGAGACGGCGCAATCAGAATCCTAAAGAGCAAACATATATTGGGTTCCATCCAGATCCTCTACACAATGGAGAACGGTGCTTCTATAACATATACAGGTGATTTTAAAGATCCTGGAGGCGGAACCGAGATACCTGAGAGCGATATAATTATAACTGAAGCCACCTATGGCTCGCCTGATTACGTGAGACCATTCAAAGATATTGTAGAAGAGCTTTTAGCAGATCTCGTGTCCCAATTGCTCTCAAGAGGACCTCTCATAATCAAGGCATACTATGGAAAACAACAAGAGGTGATGAATATACTGAGAAACTATGGCATAGAAGCCCCATTCGTGGCTGATAATAAGGTTTATAGGATCTCAAAAATAGCTGAAAAATACGGCCTAAGAATCGGCGACATACTATTAAAGGGCACAACAGAAGCTGAGGAAATAGCTAGACAGGGGTGGTATATATATTTCACACACACAACAGCAAGGGATCTACTAAACAATGCCTATGGATATAAATACACAATACTACGTCTCACAGGTTGGGAGAAAACACTCTATAGAGCTATCGATCAAAACACCTATGTCTTTGCATTCAGCGGACACTCGGATTTCGAAGAGCTATTGACGTACGTGGAGAGCGCAAAACCGAAACTCGTAATAGTAGATGCCTATAGAGGGAATAAAAATGCAGTCAGATTCTCCACATATTTAGAGAAAAAACTTGGAATAAGATCAAAACCCCTCCCACAACAAACACTATGCTACTAGAGGATCCATAAATATCTAGAGAAAATCTGGCTTTAACCAGTAAGCTGGAGAGCACTAGCCAGACCCAAAATATTAACACTTATTTCGAAGCGGGACAAGATAAACAGGCTTAGCTACTTAATACTCCACCATAGCTACTAGTTCTGCTCAACAATAGCCTCAGAAAGCGGTATCAACTCTTCTTCGCCACTAGCATACCTCCTCCTAATTATTATCGGCACAACCCCTCTTCTTACCTCCTCACGCGCTATCTCCACAGGATCCTTGATGCCGAGTTCTTCAATATCTATAAGAGGTGGTGCTCCCAAGGCTAGCTGTAATGCCCTTGCAGCTACAGCCCTAGCATACTCGTATCTAGTAAGTTTCTTGCTCCTAAGCTTGTATATAGGGGTCATTGTAACCTGCTCCGTTTGCTCCTGGACATTGATCGATTGCTTCTGATGCTCCTTCACATCCAGTGACTTTGTCCTCGCTCGTGCAGAGGCTGCGATCCTTGTTGATTCGTGAGTTGCTGTCGAGCCCAACAGCACGGGGCTCTCATCTAGGATGGGCTCCAGGCGGTTTGGAGCAATGCTCCCATCACCACCCAGAGCCGGTATGAAAATCAACGTATCACCAAAAACCATTTTAATCAATGCTTATAAATATCCCTCTAGACATAAGCGAGGAGCCGGTTATTGGTGTTTAGGCTTCACTGCGTTTTCCCATATCAACCGCTTTTCTCTCGGCTTCCTCGGCCTCAGAGTCCCTTTCATCGGAGCCCATATCACTGGCCTCCACCTATTCGGTGTGATCCCGATCTATGACTCTTCTTTGTTGTGTTGTTCTGCTAAGTGCTGTGGTGAAACCCCTTATCTCGGCTCTGCCGCAAAATAACCTATATAATGCCCCCACAGAGCTATGAGCTTAATACCAAACCATATAGACCATCACGAAAAACAAACAACTGATCATGGCATCTAAGATTACAATAAACGCGATAGTTATAAGTAGAAATGAATCTTCTTCATGGGCATTAAAAAGAAGCGGTGCAGTACTATGCCGCTATCTTTTGCTCCCAGTAAATATTGATACAGAGGAATCATAGGAATCATATATAAACTTGCCTGGCACTTATTGGTTCTAAATATCTCTTCGACGGTACACCTAGGAGAAAAACCTTTAGTGCTTGGAATATATTGGATCGATATTCCTTATGTTATTTCGACCCATTATCCTTCTAATCAAACTCAGGAGTCTTAAAGCCCTCCTCTTCCTTACCCTCTTTTCCTTTCTTCTCCTCTTTCTTAGGAGCAGCTCCTATCACGTCATCTATCTTTAGCAACGATGTCGCAGCCTCGACAGCTGCCTTAATAACCTGTTTCTTCACCAGAACAGGGTCTATCACATTTATCCTTGTCATATCATCCACTATTCTTGCGTTTAGAACATCTATACCAGCATTGATCTTACCCTCTGCGTGGTGTTTCCTGAGGTTCATTATCGTGTCAAGAACATCCATGCCTGCTGTGTTGGCAAGTATCGCTGCTATCTCTTCAACAGCGTCTGCGAACGCCTGGAAGGCTAGCTGCTCCTTGCCGCCAACACTCTCAGCAATCTTTCTCAGCCTTAGTGCAAGCTCGATCTCTATGGCTCCTCCTCCAGCCACGATCTTTGGCTCTCTAATTATGTTTCTAACAGCATGTAGACCGTCGTTAAGGCTTCTCTCTGTCTCGTCGAGGATCATGTCGTTAGCGCCTCTGAGGAGAATCGTCACAGCCTTGGGGTTCTTAGCACCTTCCACAAACACCATTTTATCGTTACCGACCTTCCTTTCCTCAACAAGCTCTGCATAGCCCAGATCCTTCTCTGTTAGATCTCTTATACTTGTAACAATTCTTCCTCCTGTTGCTCTCTCGAGCTTCTCCATATCGCTCCTCTTAACCCTCCTAACAGCAAGTATACCCTTCTTGGCCAGGAAGTGCTGGGCAACATCATCAATACCCTTCTGGCAGATAACAACATTAGCACCAACAGCAGCGATCTTATCAACCATATCCTTAAGCATCTTAGCCTCCTCATCGAGGAAAGCCTTTATCTGATCAGGCGAGGTTATGCTTATCTTAGCAGTTATCTCGGGCTTCTCGATCTCGAGGGGAGCGTCTAGAAGCGCTATTCTGGCATTTACAACCCTTCTAGGCATGCCTGGATGAACAACCTCTTTGTCGAGAACTACACCGCGTATCAACCTAGAGTCGAGCAGCGAGCCGCCCTTCTTCTTCTCGATCTTAACGTTATCCAATACAACCTCATATCTCTCTCCCCTCTTCTCAGTGGCTATTAATGCTGCCTCGACCGTCATGTCTATGAGCTTGTCGATCACATCCGGTGTGGCTATGTACTTGCTAGCCAGTATCGAGTTTAGAACCTTCTTCAGCTCTTCTTTTGATTTCGCGAAACCCTCAGGAGTCTCGATATCAGCTATAGGTACTTTAATCGACACCTCATCGAGTATATTTAGCGCGTGTTCCAAAGCCTTCTTATAGCCTTCTATTATTATCGTCGGATGTATATTCTGATCCAGGAGCCTCTCCGCCTTCTCAAGAAGAGAACTTGCAAGAACCACCACAGAGGTTGTTCCGTCGCCAACCTCAGCATCAACAGCCTTGGCAGTCTCGACCAGCAGCTTAGCTGCAGGGTGCTGGATCTCCATCTCCTTAACTATAGTTGCACCATCATTGGTAACAGTAACATCACCAAAGCTGTCTACCAGCATCTTATCAAGTCCTCTTGGACCGAGGCTTGTTTTAAGAACCTCTCCTAGAGCCCTTGCAGCAAGTATATTGCTTCTAAGAGCCTGCCTGCCAACGGTCCTCTGAGTCCCCTCTTTCAGTATAAGAACAGGTATCCCGTATGCCGCCAACCAGTTCACCGAATCCTAATAGCATGGCTTCTATATAAGCTTTTCCATGATCGGTTTAAAGCATCGTTCCAGAAAAAGATGCTCAAAGCCTAGGCAAAACATGCGAAGAAGTCCTATTATACTCAATATAGCCTGCATCGAGACTACAAGTAATGAGTAGGTATTGATAGAGAAAACAAGGATCAAAATCCTCAAGACCTCCTTGATAACAGGTACAATTAATCCTTATCAGAGATCATGGGTTTTAATCGAGGCTTTTTCATACCTCAACTTCTTATCCTCATACTCATCTCTTCTCATCACAACCCTTGCCGGTATACCCATAACAACCATATTGTCTGGTACATCTCTAGTCACTATAGAGCCTGCTGCAACCACCGCTCTCTTTCCTATCCTAACACCGGCTATGATCGTTGAGTTTGCTCCTATAACTGCGCCCTCCTCTACTATGGTTTCAACAAGCCTCCTGCTAGGGGGATACTTATCGTTAGTGAACACAACCCTCGGACCTATAAACACATTATCCTTTATCACAACCATCGAGGGTATATATACTCCTGACTGTATACTTACACCACTACCTATAGCTACATGCCCATCCACTATGGTACCGCTTCCTATCAACGTATTATCCCCAACACGGCTATCCTCTCTTATCAACACATGGTGCCCCGTCTTAACCCTATCTCCAATATATACTCTCTCATAGATCACCACATGTGATCTTATAACGCACTGGCTACCAATCACAGCCCCAGCACCTATATCAACATCGTCGACTTGGGGATAATGTAACGCTTGGGTCTCTTCATAAGCCGTGTTTTTATTGTATAGATATATCTTCTCCAAGGTCTCTTTCGACGGGTAGCCAATAATAGAGTACCCCCCTATATAGCTTTTATCACCTATCCTCGACTCACCATAAATGATCGCTGTTCTCTCCACAATAGCCTTACCTACCGAAGCTTTCCTAGAGATCATAGCCCTAGTAACGTTTTATAAGGAGGGCTAATATGTAGGGGGTGATATAATGGATCTGGTATCCTTTGTTAGGCAACTCACAGTACAGGTTATGGTTGTAGCATGGGGGATCTTCATACTCACCTGGATCGTTGGCTGGGCTCTCAGAGGATCGCCAATACCTCTCACAAGGATCAAGAAAACGGGACACTCGCTAATAGAAGATGCTATCTGGGCTGCTTTTTGGCTTGCAATGGGTGGGACTGTGTTTTCCTTGATAACATATATAGTATCACAGATAGGGATCCCAGCACCCCCACCACCTGTAAACACTACTATAGGAGGCTAGCACAGGGCTGACCAATGCTCCAAGTAAGCCAAGCGTTGGAGCTCTCATTCTATCTAGGTTTGTTGAACTACGCGGTAGGATCCCTACTTCTAGGTAGCCCCCTCCCATTCCCAAGCGTGAAAAGAATAGGCGTTATCCTTATGAAGGATGCAATGGTTATCTGGATCCTTGCATCATCATTCACATTAATACTCAACCTGCTAAGCTATATAAGAGACGCTCTTGGCCTAAGCTGGACTGATCTCAGCATATGGCTGACGGGCTTATTGATCAACATAACCAGCCTGATGGGGATTCTAAGAACACTCTCATCAATGCTAGGCCCGATCTCACCATATGTAGCGCCTATAATATCCAACCTGGTCTCTCTTCTCTCAACCTCTCTTCTAAGCGTGCTAGCACTCCAGATCTTGAGCCTGATAGTTCGCACAAAGGCTCCAGACTTGATAGCTATAGGTATCCTAATATACTCAATACCAATGGGTTTTTTCAAAAGAGCAGGATCAATCATTATCTCCTTCGCAATAATATTCTCAATAGCCCTTCCCGCAATGCCGATGTTCACAACGATGTTTCTACCAGGATCGGGACAGATCTCTAGCAATAGCTATCCACACCCAACTATCCTTGTAAAAGATCTAACTGGAGGGGTTCTGAGCGATTCATTACTACACATATACCAAACGCCCGAGAAAACACCTGAAAGCGAGGTTGCCATAGTACCTGTTAATGAGTATGGATTAGCCCAGCTAAATATAACCCCAGGGCTTCCAGCCAACAGAGACTATTATTTCTCCCTAGAGATGTTTGGATGGATGTTCTACTCAGGCTCAACAATAAAACCCGGGATCGAGTGCATAGTGTCTCCCTGTATATATGAGATAACAATAGACGGTATACTTGTTTCCGACGCCCCCTATATATTGATCCACACACCACAGTCTCTAACAACATATGTGGTTGTGAAAGACATCGAGAACAAATATTTCAATATAACAATGAGCTTAACAAGTAAATCAACCCTCGTAATAACAACACCAGTCTACACAGTAATAGAGGAGGTTCTAATCGATGGAAAACCCGTTTCCTGGGATGAAAGAAGGTCTTGGAACTGGGCTGGAGTGCGGGGATATGATTACTACGCATTACTCGAAGCAGGAGCCCATACAGTAGAGCTGAGATATGCGAAGGGATCGCCATCAAAGCCGTTATTGCAACAATACATTTACTATAATATCCAGCAAGAAGATCTATCGACTATGTTTTCAAACATAATCCTGATACTCTTCGCATCAACAGTCTTCCCCACAGTATATCTAACACTGCTTGTAATGGCCACATATTCCCTAGCAAGATTCATAGAGAAAGGATTTAGATAACCCTATCCTCAATCCCGAGTATTCTACATAACAGATCCTCGTTTCCTCCACATAGCCGGGTACACGTTGGGAGCCATAATAACCCTACTTACCTTCACCGCAATACCCTTATCCCTCAGAACCATCTCCTCACCACCCATCTCAGCAACACCTATAGCCACTAACTCGCCCTTCATAGTAAAGAGGGCTACCAGGTCTCCCTTTGCTATAGCCCTATTAACCATACTCACTCCAGGAACCGCTAGCATAGCCCCGTGCGCTATAGAGTCTACAGCACTGTTCCTAATAATAATCTTAGGTAGGTGTGATACAGAGTATTCCACTGGAAGTACGTATCTCCTCATGAGGCTCTCGTCTCCCTTTCTATATAGATGCATAGCCTCGGATAATCTATGGAGAGATACTAGAGTCTCATCCTCTCTAAAGGGTCCAGTGGCTATTCTCCTTAGCTCAGCCATGTGGGCACCTACCCCGAGGATCAAACCTATATCGTGGCAAAGTTTTCTGACATATGTTCCGGGATCTGTTTTAACCCTCATGAGAACCGATCTCCCATCGATCTCGAGGATCTCTATCTCGTGGATCCTCCTCTTTCTCAACGACCTCTTGACAGAAGATCTAAGAGGCGGTCTCTGATATATCTCTCCCACAAAAAGCGATATTATTCTCTCCAGCTGTTTCTGATCAACATCCCTGTGAATCCTCATCAAAACCACATATTCTTTAGAGGTGTGTGTTACAACACCAATAACCTTTGTAGCCTTTTCAAGAGCTATGGGGAGGACTCCAGAGACACCTGGATCCAGTGTTCCCGCATGCCCCGCCTTCGAAACATCAACGATCCTTTTAACCCATGCCGAAACCTCATGACTCGTTGGACCTGGAGGCTTATCCAGGTTAATAACCCCTAGCTCTAGATGCATTCTAGCCGGTCTCTCCCACGGATAGGTGCCATATTCTGCCTCTTCCTCCTCATGCCTCACAAGATATTCGCTAGCAATACCTCCTCTCACGTCAAGCATCTTTATAAACTCCAAACCTTTACCCATCCGTCTTTCGCCACACACCGAATGATTCTAGTAGGTTGTCTAGATAGACTATCAATAGACCCTCTACGCCCTTCTTCTCCAGACAGCATATACCATTGCATGATCTTTGTCGAAAGGCTCTAGATGAACCACATCGAGAATCTCAAACCCGTTGTCTCTGAGAATATCTATCTCCCTCTTATAAACCTCGCTAGGCTCCATCGTGACATCTATGCTTCTCGCCTTAACAGCCATAAGCAGGTATCCATTATCCTTGAGGAAGAACCGCGCGTTCTCAGAAACTATTGCCGCCTGATCCGGCTGGGCTATGTCGGCATACAATAGATCTACAGTCTCAACAATATTCTTATATTTATATGGCATCCTAGCGTCGCCCAATATAGGAATCAGGTTACCCCTATCTTCAGCAACCACCAGCAGCTCCCTCATAACCCTTGGAGCGAACTCAACCGCATACACAATACCATCCATCCCAACTATATCAGATACATGGCTAGGCGTGGTTCCAGAACCAGCCCCCAGGTAGAGAACCTTTGAACCCCTAGTCACGGGGTTTTCTTTCAAACCCTTCAACAGAGCTCCCGCAAGCTTGCTCCTATAAGCATTCCACTCCCTATATTCCGTGTTACCCTGTCTAAAGAGTCTCTCACCATATACCCTCTTCCCTGGAACTAAGTTCTTAGTGGCAAGCCTTGCGGATCCGTCTTCAAATTCTACAACATATACCTCCTTGTAGTTCGGATGCTCATAGATCCTAACAGGCTCTGACATCACATCTCACCCCCATATAATTGATAAGCTAAGGGATATTTTCTACTGTTCTGACTTAGCATTATAGAGCCAATACCATATCCTACCTTTCCGTTTGTCTCTGGATGTTTTTTCTGATCATTTATTATTCATGGTTTTATCTAGGGGTTTTGCCTCTGCCCTCAGGGTCTCTAATCCTGCTGGGTCGTGGGTAACCATCAAGTCAAACAACACGCGGCTCCCATCTAGGGCTTGTGTGGAAAGATCCACACCGAGGGCAATACATTTCAAGGACTATAAATACTCCTGGGCGTTGGTGCGGAAGCAGCCTCCATACATTGTCCCAATGCACATGAACATTTCTAAAACCTATTAACCATCCCTCTGCATATCAAAAAGAAAACAGCCCTCATAGAATTGCTTTGAAAAGAATGTGCGACGCTTACATATGTGTCTTCAGATCTAATATGACATTACGTTCTCCATCCCCTTTGCCGTAGCCAGCTGTTTTGGATCTTATAAACACTGGTTTTCTATGCAGTAATTATTTGATAGTTGCTGGACTATACTAACCTGGCTATAAACTTACCGCTAGGTGGAAGAGGTTTCCGAACCCCTCTTGGGTTTTTTCCTCCTACCCCTCGGAGCCCTCTCCTCTTTAGGCGGTGGTTTTGCGTAGAGCTCTTTTATCTCGTTTATCCTTTCGAAGAGCATTTTCTTCAGCTTATCTCCAATGAATCTTCCTGTGAAGAAATCAACCCTAGCTGCTATAGCTAGTTTCGTTGCAAGAGCTCTGGCTATCTTACCCCTCTGCCACCTGGGGGATCTATGTATTTCTGCAAACTGGAATATAACACCGTGTTTCGGGGGTTTAGCCCCTGTTCTGAGCGCTCTGAATAGAGCTTTCTCAGCACCCAGCACCTGGATCGTGCTTGCAGGCATCTTAGCAAGCTCTTCGAGGCTGCCTGCAAGGCTTAATAGTCTCGCCCCTAGAAGTGGTCCCACAAGCTCTGTCACGTTGGGCGCTATTTCTTTCATAACATGTGAGTTGTATTCTGTGAGATAGTTTCTAAGCTCGTTCAACTCGATCATGATCCTGGCTAGTGTCTGTATGGGTTTAAGATCGAACTCCGAGAGATCTGCCCCGATGCTCTTCTTAGAAGCACTGGCTATCCTCCTAGCAAGTGCCTCGCTAACACCCATAGCTCTTAGGCTTTCCTCACTTACCTGGGATCTATCGCCTATGCTGTTAACGATCTTTGCGTACAATATATGATCTCCTACTATTTGATCCAGCTCGGGGAAGTGGACGCTATACCACTCCCTAAGCCTTGCAGCAAAGAGATTTATGGTTTTATCTATATCATCTATAGCCCTTATGCTCTGCACAGCCAGAAGATCTCTTTTAGCGGCGAACTTTCTGAGGCCTCTTCTAGCAAGCTCCATCGATACTGTATGAATATACCTTCTAGCCTCATCTATCTCTTTAAAAACGCCCAGCTTCATATATATTTCGAGAACACGGTCTCTAAACCCCGAGAAAACCTTATTATAGGCATCCACAGTAACCTCCAGCCCCTCCTCTGCCAATGCTTTAGCCGTTTCTGGATCCTCGACAGCTATGGAAGCATCTTTTAGATCCTCAGAAGATCTTATTCTATCCACTAGCTTTCTAAACGTCTCATCAAGTCTTCCCTCATTCCTTATCCATAGAGCCTCCACCAGAGTAGATATATCTCTAGGTCTAATCTCGCTTAATAATACCTCTCCGTTCTCATCAAGAAGGAAAACGCCTAAGAAATGCTCAGCTACGAACAATCTCCTCATCGCTTCACCAAATGAGAGTATACTAGAGAAAAAATATATCCATGGCCATCTTAGTGTTTGTCAATGTCCAAAGCTTCAGAGGTTTCTCGTGCGATGCGATAGATACGGATGATCCTAAATCGAGTCTTTCTACTAAATATACGAGCATAGGTAGAAATCCCCGAGGCACAAAAACAAGAGCGACTGGGAATATGCGGAGATATGGTCTACTGGAGATATAAAATGCTCAGGATCTTTCTTTATCGTCTTTATAGTATATATAGTCTGTAAGTGAGAAGTGCCTGGTTTGCTTGAATGTCTTTGGATCTACATGTATAAATCCCTGTTTAATCAAGAGCTCTTTAGCCCTCTCACTAATCCCTGGCGATACTAGAACACCTATCACGCTCTTCCCTCGCTCTTCTCTAGTTCTTTTCATAACTGATTCTATATATTCCACATATCTGATCAGCTGGTTCACGGCACTTAATCCAGCCTTTTCGTTCTTGATCTCAACAACATAGATCCTTCCCTCTTTATCCCTTAGAAGGAGATCTATCTTCCCGCTGGGCGTATCAACCTCACGACCTATAACTGTGGCTCCAGGAACAACGAGGTTGGGGTTATTGTGTATAGCTTCCAAAATGTCCCTCTCCGTACCCCTTTTCTCTAAACCCGTAGTAGAAAGCCTAGACCAGATCGATGCCAAGATCTTCTTGAACCTTATCACAACCACCTCATAGCCATATTTCCTACTATTACACGTGATCACCAGTTGCCCTTCTACTGTTGAAGGAATACATAGAGACCCCGGTGGCTGCCAGTTCAAAGGCTCCCTGTCTCTTCCCTCATGAATGATCAATGTTCCGTCTGCCTTGTAGATAACAACCCTAACCCCCCATGGGGCTTTTGATGATGCCCTCCCCTCGTAGGTTATATCACACTCGCCTATTATGATCGATACATGTGTTTTTGAGTTCTTTAAAAAGAGATCTGCTATTCTCTCTATAGGCTCCCCAGGTCCCAGGATTATTACTTCTCTCTCCCAGCCTTCTGGAGAGCCCATAACGTATCCCTAACCTTTCTCAATACCTCGTCGAGACTTCTCTGGGTTAATGTCACCGAGGCCGCTTCTCTGTGCCCACCGTATTTGCCGCTTCCCAGAGCCTCAATTATTGCTCGACAGTATTGAAGCGCCCTCCCCTCTATAGATCTTATTGTGATCACCACTTTTTTCTCCTCGTCCCTCACCATAACCACGTCTTTCTTCAGCTTCTTACAAAGCTCGGTGGTTGCTATGCCGAAAAGACCTGCAAATAACCTTGACTCTGAGGGCTGAACGTGTGAGAGGATCACATTGCCTATAGCTTCTCCCTTATCCATGGCTTTTTCGATGAGCTTGTTAAGAAGGATCTTTCCAATATATGCTTTTTTCTCAAGCACACCTATACTTGCCAGATCCTTGTTAAGGACTATCGCGTTAAGCAATTCCCTCATGAAATCAAGATCGCTTGGATCTCTCGAGATAGCGAGCTTTATATTATCGGCCATGGTTTTTATCTCCTCATCCTCGCTATCTGTCCCTTCACACGAGTCGGCGATCCTAAGTAACATCTCCTCATAGCTATTCAGCGAGAGCTTCATTCTAGAAGCCATTAGATGTGGCGTTGACGGAGATCTATCCCAGATAACCCTCAGCCCTAGTTCTCTCATCTTATTAACCCAGGGTTCTGTGGTTGCGTGATGATCTATGATCTGTACAGAGATACCCCTCATAACGGTATCAACTATCATTGAGAAAACCTCTCTATCTATAGCTATATCTATCAAGACCAGCTCTCCGCATATGTTTTCCTTACATAGCTTCTTTATCTCCTTCGAAGCCCTCCAAGGCTGAGTAAAGCCTAGAACTATCTCCGAAGGATACTGATCTCTTAAAAAATGCTTGATATAGAGGGCACCAGCTATAATACCATCACAATCCCCATGCATTAAAACAGCGTGCTTCAATACATCCACCCCGATATCCACTCAATATACAGTTTATCCCTGAATATTTATCGATATTCCGTTTGTCTCTGGATGTTTTTTTCTGATCATTTATTATTCATGGTTTTATCTAGGGGTTTTGCCTCTGCCCTCAGGGTCTCTAATCCTGCTGGGTCGTGGGTAACCATCAAGTCAAACAACACGCGGCTCCCATCTAGGGCTTGTGTGGAAAGATCCACACCGAGGGCAATACATCTCAAAGCCCATAAATACCTCCTACAAATATCAAAAAGAAAACATCCCATAATGAGTATTAATAGCTACCGCAGAAGAACTATATTGCATCATGAAAACACACACCGATAACAAGAAACAAAACCTAAGCTCACTGCTATGATGTTGTTTACTAGAATGTTTCATAAATAATTTATTATCTATTTAGCATAGTACATATTTATCAACCCACTTATAGATATTATGGGGAAAACAAATGCCCCTTAAGCTGGACGACATAGCGTCGATAATTAGAGAAAACATAGCTAAGAAGGGAAATCCCATCGGCATAGATCCCGAGGTTTGTTCCTCATGGGCGAAAGACCTTGGTATCCCGAGAGAGAGCGATACGATCATATATACCTCATGCATGTACCAATCCGTACCATATCTGATCGAGCTTGTAAACATGTTAGAAAGGCTTGAGAAGGGGCCTAGGATATTCACATCGCTAGGAGTGATGCTAGCAAAAACAATAGACGTGACCAGCATAGCTGGAAAGCGTGGGGCTGATATGGAGAGGTTCAATAACATGATCAGGAACATAGCTATAGCGCTGAGAAAGCAGGGACTCAATATAGGCTACCTCTATGAGGAGGAGCCATATAGCGGCTCGCTTCTCTACGAGCTTGGTCTTGAGGATGATTTCACCGCACACGCTAAGAAGGTCTTCTCACTGTTTAGGGAGAGGGGTGTGAAGAAAATCATAGCCATAGATCCCCACACCTACTACGTTCTCAGCAAAGTCTATCCAAAATATATAGATGGGTATGATATCCAGGTGATCCATTACATAGAAGTTCTGGATCCTTCAAAGCTTGGAAAGATCTCTGGAGAAGCTCCTAATATCGTGATACATGATCCGTGCCTGCTAGCCAGGTTTTCGAGAATCGTAGAACCCCAGAGGAATCTACTCAAATCTATAGGAGTTAATGTGAAAGAGCCCCAGAGATCTGGGTTAAGAACAAGGTGTTGTGGAGGGCCTATAGAGGCTCTAAGCCCTACATTATCCAAGAGGATCGGGGAACAGAGGGTGGAGGAGCTATCGCGATTAGAGAGGAATATAGTTGTTATGTGTCCAATATGCTTCTCCAATATCTCTAGGTTGGCTGAGAAATACGGCGCAAATGTTATGGATCTGTCAGAGTTTATCCACCAATAAAACTATATAACGGTACTTCACCAGGGATTCACGCGATCTTTAAGCAGAAGGTAACAGTCCCTATGACTCTTCCTATCTATATACATTGCATGCTATGATGCTATTTCCTAAAAAGGGATATTATACCTATATACGGAATCTTTATAACAGAACCACCAACCGATACGACCTTACCTACAATACTTTCAAAAGGAATTCCTGGAAGCCCTGGTGCAGAAGGATCTGGAACTAGGTTGTTATCACCCTTAGTTATGAAATACGTATTGCCACCCACGTTTATAATATTTATAACCCTATGGATTATATACCTACCGCTTGCGCTCTTATAGACAACAACGTCTCCTACGCTTATCTCTAAAGGATCTTTCACGGGGATTATAATGACCAGATCCCCAGTGCTTAATATAGGCTCCATGCTAACACCGCTAACAACAGCAATATAGCTCTGTCCGGATACTGCTGAGACTATGTTGATGAGCAACAGACCTATTACAACAATCCATAGGAGTATGGTTGAAACGCTAACCCTCATTCTTCTTCCCGTTCTAGCTCGCTGAGATCTATCTCTATAACCTTGCCCCTCTTCTCTTCGCCCAGCTCAACCTTCTTACCCTCTCCACGACCCTCTATCTCTATATCAGAACCTCCCGTTCTGATCTTGCTAACAACAGCACGCCACGAGTAACCACAATTAGGACAACTATAAGAACCCATAACGGTTATCGTAATCCTACCCCTAGCATCCGGTAGTGGTGACACAACCTGCCACGTCTTGCTAGGCTTTAAATCCCGTGTACCGCAGTTGGGACATACGCCGGGATCCTGAGCCCTACCCCTCCGAGACAGTTTCTATCCCTATACACAGTTATAGTTGGGAGGATAATAACAACACATCGCTTCTACACAGCACATTACATACATATATCCTAGCAGTCTTGACATATAAGTCTAAATAGAACACGCTTGAGGGTTAAGAGACTATCAAAGGCTGGTAGAGATGTACAAAAGAAACACATAGCTTAGGAATTTGTTAATAGCAATAGATATATCCTCGTAAGACCTCCATGGATGTGTTGCGATGACACCGACACAATTTTATATTTTTCCCAACCTTGTAAGAGATCCCTGACACGCCTCAGCTGCTCCAAGGATATAGAGATCAGAAGCGCGGATCTCTCCGGAAGGATACCCGCAATATTCTGTAAAAATCTAACCGGTATCTCTAGGTAATCCTCACCAACAGACCTGCTCCTCCTACCGTATGGAAGATCCGATACTACTAGATCTATACAGCCAGGTCTAAGAGGAGGATTCAGAGCATCAGCCACGATCACTTCGGAGAGGCAGGGTTTACTGAGAGCTCCTAGCTTTTGCTTCATATATGTGGCTTTCTTAACATCTATATCTCCTCCTATAATCATTAATGATCCATCATAGCCACAGATCTTCTCGAGAATCTTGCCATAGCCACAGAAGGGATCATATATAGTCCTCTTATTACTTCCAAGGCTAACAGCAACATTGGCTAGGAACAATATATCTGTGTCTTTCATATACCCTGTTCTATCACCCCGCCCCTTACCTGCTCTCCTAGCTATGGGTATTGCTATGACGAGCATACTTCCCAGTATGATCGTTATAGTGCACGATAAACCAACTAGATCATTGAGGCTGTTGTTGCTATGGGAGAGGCGTGTCTTTTCTCTCATATACTTGATAATCAGTCCATAATCGATCTCAGCCCTCTTCCTTCCAAGATTATAGATCCTCAGTTCTATTTTTCTACAACATTTGCCGAGGATCTCATTAGCGGCTATTAGTATCTCTCTATATATCTGCGTAGATCCCATCCTAAGACTTGCTCTACGCACCACAAGCCCGAATTCCTTTATAAAGGAGAACTTCAATACGGAATCTTCAATACCCCGCCCGGCCCTGAAGATCACCAAGCCAGGCTCGCTATAGGATATAGTTACATCGCTATCAACGCTTCTTAACACCATCACGGCTTCTGTTAATGATAGTTCCGGGTGTTCCTGTGATAGGAGTAGATAGTACTCCCTATACATCCCATCACGCAGAAGCATAGAGATAAGCCATACCTATTCAATGCTTATCACACAACCTATTTATCGTTTTATCACCATATCTTTAACCCACCACACAACAAGCATGCTTCTCTACAATGCAAGCCAACGCTGGTGATACTAGTATCCTCGCACAACGCTTCGAGAAAATTACACGGACTATTCTTGAAAGCGGTGCTCCAAGCAACCAGAAGAACAATCCATCAAACCTAGATAAAACCCCAGTCAACCGAACTTAACGCTACCCAAAACCATTAGAGACCACAAGATCCTGGCAAGCTATATAGAAGTCCTTGGGCATGAGAGAACTCCAAAGAACATGGAAACATTGAGGAACAAACAGCCACGCCTAATTTGCAATGCCATGGTATAGTTTAGATAAAGTGGTTCGGAGCTTGAGACAAAAAGCGAGTTGTTAATACTATACTATTGCTATTACACACTATTTGACACTTCCAGGCCGGGTCGTTTTACACGTGTGTCGGCTTTTTATCTAGATCTACATAAAGTTGGAGTGGTGTTGATGACTATGGGCGATGGTGGTGTAGTAGCATTGATCATGGTGAGAGAGTATGGAGATAAAACCTATGAGGTTAGGTTTGCTCTATATAGATCTGGAGGTGCTCTTATCAAAGAGGAGACCTATTCAGGGGCTAGATCTATTAATATAGATGCTAACGTGGATATAGTGAAGATCGGCCATAGAGAGCTTTACTTAGTCTCTAAGGAAGAGATAGAAATATCTATGGATCCTAGCAAAAGGACTATCAGCATGGTTAAAAGAGCCGTTCCGACCCAGCATTAGTTTTCGTAATGCTAAGCCCTCTCCTTTTCATGGAGACTCTGCATGAACAGCCAGGAGAACGTGGATCATAAACACTCCATATCTCTTCGAGTTTAACCTCCATATATAAGTTCTGAGCCCTTGCATCGGATAGACTATAAAAACCAGGCAATAAAATTAATGATAGGCGAAAACCTTCCCAGAACCTTTATATCACTAGAGCAGGGCGATGAAGATGCACGCTAGATATCTATTCATAGTGGCTAATGATAAGGACTATAAACCGCAGGATAGGGAGCATCTACTCAAAACCCTGAGGAGGTTTTTTACAGCCCCAAACATTAGGATCGGCTCTAAACATATAGAGATAGAGGTATGGGATCCGGATCTATCGAGTATTAGGGGGATTATAGAGGAGAATGTTGGGAGGATCGTTGAGTGGAAGCCTATAGACGCTGTTGAGAGTAACTATATAGGAGACGAGGATCTCGTAGAGGCATATGTAGCTCTCTTTAACCAGGAGAGATTCTGGGAAGCTCATGGAGCGCTTGAGACGCTCTGGAGAAGATCTGGTGATAGGAATGCTCAGGGCTTGATACTTGTTGCTGCCGCCTTCATAAAGATCCAGGAGAACAAGGAGAACGAGTTCATCAGTATTGCTAAAAGAGCTCTCGAGATGCTTAAAGGCACCAGTTACTTCTGCATAGATCTTGGCGAGGTTAGAGAAAAGCTCTCCTCATCTTTAGAGAGTAAGAAGCCTTTCAAAATAGAATGCACTCCTCAGAGATAGCCCTTATTACAACTCCCTTAGGTATGGGAGCGAGGGTCTTTTGCTGACGAGATGGGGCATTGTGAGCTCCACCCTTGGATAGCCTTTTGACAGCTTTTCGAGAAGCTCTATAAACTCTTCCAGGCTATAAACCCTCTGATCCCCGGTGGCTCTTTCTCTAACACTCAGGGTTTTTGTCCTAACCTCTCTATCCCCTATGATCACCACGAAATATGCCCACTCTATACCAGCATCCCTAAGCTTCTTCGCCAGGCTTTCATCCCTATCATCTATATCTACTCTAAATCCCCTCTCGCTCACTGCTTTGAGGATCTCTTCGGCAAAGCCTATGTGCTCCTGTTTCACAGGAACTATTCTAACCTGTATTGGCGACACCCAGAAGGGGAGGTATGGTGTTCTACCCTCCTCCTCCATCTTTGCTGCTGTATCGAATAACATGTATATATACCGCTCCACACTCCCTATGATTGCTGTGTGAATTATAACTGGTTTTTTCTGAACGCCTTTTTGATCGGCATAGCTGATCCCAAACCTCTCTGCATTACCTATATCTATCTGGAAGGTAGCGATCTCTCTCGGTCTGCCTGTAACGTCAACGATATTGTACTCGATGTTTATTACCCAGTAGTATATGTTATCCGGGTATACAACGATCAGTGCAGGTTTACCATCCCTCCTTATAAGCTCTAGCAAGTAATCCCTAGAGTTCTCCAGAAAGCCCTTAGTAACATTTATGATAGCCACATAATCCCTGCCTACTTTCCCAACCTCCTCGAAGATCTTATCTCTTATCCTTAGCGTGAGTCCCATAGCTTCTTCTAGATCCTTGCAGAGTATGTGCATATCAGGCATATGGAATCTCCTGAGCCTGAAGCCTAGGAGAAGCTCTCCCCTCTGCTCATACCTATAGCTATCAGCAACCTCGAACATACCTAAAGGAAGATCTTTATAACTGAGGATCCAGTCTTTAAGCATTGCAAACTGCTGATGACATGCAGCATACCTCATAACAAGCCTCGACTCCTCACTATCAACCTCATATAGCCTATCCCCGAATAGATCTGCATGTTCTTTCACAGCCTTGACAGAGAGGTCAAACATATTGGTTCCCTTTACCCTGAATACGGGTATGCCGAGGCTCCTAACAACAGTCCATGAGTAGTTAGTAACGCTCTCTAGAATAGCCGTTGCATGAGGGCTATACCTCATATGACCAGGATCCGAGTACCCCTCCCACTCAAACCCAAACTTTCTGAGGTAATCCGAAACACGGGATCTAGCGCCCTCACCCTCCTTCTTAAAGATCTCTTTCTCAACAAGAGCCCTTAGATCTGGGTACTTATCATACTCCCTGTAATCCTCTGGATTGTAGAGCTTTCCATCGAGATCCATTATATAATAGATCTTCTCAAACGCTCTCTTAACCCTCACGCCAGGCATTATTCTTCTTGAGAGCTCGCTTAGTGGGTGTCCATAGCATTTTAACTCGAACTCCTTATACCAACCGAATGGTGCTCTCCACACCTTAACGCCATTCTCTCTTAAAACCCTCTCAATCTCTCTCAGCACTGTTATAGCTATCTCTGGGGGAGCCAGGTCTTGTGACAGGTGTGCGTATGGATATATTATAACCCCGTCTGCCTTAACCCTGCTAAGTATATCCATTATCTCTCCATAAGCTTTAACAGCTATATCCTGATCCTGATTATCATTCCTCTCAACAGTCGTGAACACCACAAGAACATTGCTCCACACACCATCTCTGGAGGTTATATCCTCAGGCTTTTCGATAGCAGGTTCCCTCACCCTATAGCTGAATCTCTCGGCGTGAATCGCTAAGATTCTCAACAAACCACCTAATAGAAGAGAAGCTATACAGTGATATATACTTAACAAATATTATTGGCGAGAGTCTTGGCACCACATTATATAGGCTGCTAGAACCATTACAACTAGGTATCTAGGACTCCTAGCAAGATCATCAAAACATTACGAGGCACCAAAGCCCGCCATAGAGACCGCTTCGCAAGTTGTAAGAGAGTATCTAACACAACAGCCCGCGCCCTGCAAATACCTTATCATACCTCATCACACATTATCTAAGACCTCGGAATCCCTGCCATGATCAGTTGTTTGGTTTTCATGATAGTCTATATGGTTTGGTATTAAGCTCACAGCTCTGTGGGAGCATTACATAGGTTATTTTGCAGCAGAGCCGAGATAAGGGGTTTCACCACAGCACTCAGCAGAACAACACAACAAAAAAGAGCTACGGATCAGGGCCACCCCAAACAGGCAGAGACCAAAGATAAAGACCCCCAACAAAAAGCCCTCAGACCGAGGAAATCAAGGAAAACTGTCGATAAAAAGCAACCGCGAAGAGGCCCTGAACCCCTGGTGCAAGTCTATCAGCGTAATTATCATGTTTTATAAACCAGAAGATTTCTGATAGCATCCGTGACACGGATGAAAACATAGCCGGTGATCCTCGTAATGAAGGACAACCGTAAAATCGGCTATTTGACAAAGATCTGCTAGAGCTCGCTGACAAGCTTCTTGAGAATATCCATGCTTTCGAGGATAAATGAGGGTCCTGTGTGTGCGAGTCTCTCCTCGTTAAACACAACCAGCTTTTTAAAATCAACACCTTTTTTGCCTAGCATCTCTTGAAGAGCCTCATATCCTATGGGCTTCTCGGATGTTATGTAGCTGCTATTCTCATATATAACAAGATCTATTCTCTCGACCTTCTCAACGATCTTCGATGTTTCTATATAGGAGACAGGTTCGTATCCAGAGACGCTAACACCACCTACAATATGGATCGCATCGCTAATATGACTAGCAGCCCCAGGAGACCAGAGACCCCCTCTTGGTCCGAAGTCAAGAGCAACAAGGAGCCTCGGTCTTTCAATAGCGTCCCCACCTAGATACCCTCCCACAGCCTTGTGGAGCCTTGCTACAAGTTTCCTAGCCTCTGTGATATGGTTTGTTGCATAGCCTAGTAGAGAGATGTTAGATATTATACCGGCAACGTCTGTTGGCATTGGTAGAGGGTATACTGGGAATCCCTCTCTAACAAGCGTGTCTATTATCCCCCGCTGGACACCGGTTATTGTGAAAACTATGTTTGGTCTTAACTCCCTTATAAGGTTTATATTTATATGCATATAGCTACCAACCTTCTTCACGTTTCTAGCCTCTGGGGGTTTGTTTGAGAATGCATCAGCCCCGACAACAAGATCTCCGAGACCCATCATGAAAAGGGCTTCTGTCAAACCAGAGCTCATTGATATTATCCTATTAACAGGGGTTTCTATCTCTACATATCTCCCAAGGATATCGTTAAATATTTTCAAAAAGCCCTCCCCAGGACTTTGTTCATAATCTTTATCGATGCCGTATATGGATCTATCTCCCCCTCGGAGACTAGCCTCAGCATCTCCCCACCCTCTTTCCTAAAGATCTCATCGACCCTGTTTTCTAAAATATGCCTCAGAACTATAGAAGAGCCATAGATCCTTCTCCTCCTAACAACTTCCCCAAAGAAACCTACCTTCTTTAAGTGATCGAGGTGCTCCTCTATAATCCCAACCAGCTCATCAACACCTGTCCCCATAACTGCAGAGACCTTTATAGCTCTGGGTCTCCAGCCACCCTCTCTAACAAATCCTTCATAGTTGAGAACATCTATCACCTCTTTCAGAGTAACATCGGCTTCTGGCTTATCCCCTTTATTAACAACATATATATCCCCTATCTCCATCAACCCAGCCTTGAGAGCCTGTATCTCGTCGCCAGCCCCTGGCATGACTATGTTGAGCACCGTGTGGGATATGTTGATTATATCCACATCTGTTTGTCCAGCGCCAACGCTCTCTACTATTATTTTATCAAACCCGAGCCCGTCTAGGGCTTCTAGAACCAGTACTGTTGAGGCACTGAGACCACCCCTAACCCCCCTTGTAGCCATGCTCCTTATAAAAACCCCGGGATCTTGTGTGTGTATTTGCATCCTGATCCTGTTCCCCATAAAACTACCTAGAGAGAATGGGGAGCTGGGATCTATTCCTATCACTGCAACCCTATACGACTTTTTCCTAAACATTGCTATCAGCTTTGATATGAGCGTGCTCTTACCAACACCAGGGGATCCTGTGACACCTATCACATGGGCTTTCCCACCCCTCTTCATAAGAATCCTCATTATGTTTCCAACAACCTCGGAACCCGATTCTGCTGGGAACTCAACAATAGAGATGAGCCTGGATATGGATCTCAGGTCGCCGGAGATCGCCTTCTCTATCAATGCTGCAACATCGCTAACCTTCAAGCCTCCTCCTCCTCTTCTCAGCCAGTTCCCTCACTTTCTCAATGATCTGTGATATGGGGGAGTCTGGGAAGAAAACCTCAGAAACCCCCATTGCCTTGAGCTTTTCCGCATCATCCCAGGGTATCACGCCACCGACAACTACTGGTACGTCTTCAGCCCCATATTCCTTCAAGAGCCTGAGCACCTCGGGTATAAGAGCCATATGGGCACCGCTGAGTATGCTTATCCCCACAACATCGACGTCCTCCTGTATAGCTGCTCTAGCAACCATTTCAGGCGTCTGCTTAATCCCTGTATAGATCACCTCGAACCCGGCATCTTTAAGAGCCCTTGCAACAACCTTAGCTCCTCTGTCATGACCATCTAGCCCTAGCTTTGCAACCAAAACCCTATATCTTCTCTTAAACCCTATGGCAGGAGTCTCGCTCAACAGCTCTGCGATCACTATTATCACCTGGATTCCTTATCAATAGAGCTAGAATATTATTGGCTCGCTCCACTCTCCATATACATTCCTTAGCACGCCCATGATCTCGCCAAGCGTTGCTAGAGATACTGCTGCATTATACACGTATGGAACTATATTCTCGTTCCTCGTAGCAGCTCTCTCAAGTTCTGTTAGGGCTGTGTTCACCTTAGCTTGATCCCTTGAGGCTTTCAGCCTTCTAAGCCTCTCTATCTGGTGCGCCCTCACAGAAGGCTCGTCTATCTCTAGCAATGGTATTTTAACCTCATTCTCAAGGATCTCTCCCCTGAACGCGTTGACACCCACTATTATTTTTCTCATCTCCTCGATCTCCCTCTGCCTTCTATAAGCACTCTCCGTGATCTCCCTCTGTGGATACCCCTTCTCTATAGCCTCAAGCATCCCTCCCATAGACTCGATCCTATCTATTATCCTCCACGCCTCTTCCTCGATCTTGTCGGTCAACCACTCTATATAGTAAGAACCCGCCAGGGGATCAACTGTGTCGGCTACACCACTCTCATATGCTATAATCTGCTGGGTTCTTAGAGCAAGCTTCGCCGAGAACTCTGTGGGGAGTGCGAGGGCCTCGTCAAACGCGTTGGTATGGAGGCTCTGGGTTCCTCCCAGAACAGCTGCTAAAGCCTGGAGGGTGATTCTTATTATATTGTTATAAGGCTCGAGAGCCCTTAGCTCAACACCGCTTGTCTGTGCATGAAACCTCAGCCACATGCTCCTAGGTTTTTTAGCGTTAAACCACTCCCTCAAGATCTTAGCCCACATCCTTCTAGCAGCTCTGAATTTGGCGACATGTTCAAATACGTTTATCCCTGAGACGAAGAAGAACGAGAGCCTGTGGGCAAAGCTGTCAACATCATATCCCCTCCTGATCATCTCCCTCACATACTCTATACCATCGGCAAGTGTGAAGGCAAGCTCCTGGACAGGTGTCGCACCAGCCTCGTATATATGGTAGCCGGAGATGCTTATCGGATTCCATTTAGGAAGATTCTTAACGCTCCACTCAATGACATCAACCCCGATCTTCAAGGCGGGTCTTGGTGGAAAGACATATGTTTTCTGACCTATGAATTCTTTCAGCTGATCATTCTGGGTGGTGCCACCAATCTTATCGTCAGGAACACCCCTGCTCCTAGCAACGGCTACATAGAAGCTCAGCATAACAGGTGCTGGTGGATTTATAGTCATGTTGGTTGTTACACTACCCATATCGATATCTTTGAAGAGAACATCCATATCCCATATAGATGCGACAGAAACACCCTCAACACCAACCTCACCCACGGCTAGGGGGTGATCAGGGTCTAGGCCTAGGAGGGTGACCTCGTCAAATGCTATTGAAAGCCCTGTCTCTCCATGCTCTACTAGGTATTTCAGCCTCTTATTAGTATCCTCAGGAGTCCCAAAGCCTGAGAACTCCCTCATAGTCCATACTTTGCCTCTATACATGTTATAGTGAATACCCCTTGTGAAGGGGTACTGCCCTGGAAGCCCGATCTTATCCATATACCGCGTTGCCTCGATATCTAGCGGCGTATATACTGTCTTTACCTCTATACCGGAGTCTGTGGTGAATTTATCAAGCCTATCCCTATACCCAGCCTTGATCATCTCCTCCTGCCATTCTCTAAGAGCTCTTGCTAACATCTCTAGGAATTCCTTGGAATAATCCCCCATAATCGTTCCCACCACTATTCTATCCAAAACAAAATTATAAACCCACTCCTTATATGGTAAAATTATACATTTAACACACATATATAGCTATAGAACAAATTATTAATAATAAACATTATCATTACCGCGATTTAAAGATCTTTTTCAGCATAGCACTATACAGTCTTCCGAGATAAAGCCCATAGATATGAATTCATAGCAAACAGAGACAGAATCACGTACAAAATCCTGACTTAAATATTCATGAAAACACTCTCTAGCAAGCGTGGATGAAACCATGGCGATCTCACATATAAATTAGTATAAGGAAACAGTTGTCCAGACCACCTAAAATTATCCCGAGCAATGAATGTCAATGACGATTTAATTTAATACCCAGCATATAGCATCATATTGGGTGGATTTGTGAGGGGCATAGGTAGCCTAAGTTTAATAGCGATCCTACTTATACTAATCGGATCCATAATAGCTATCTACATACTGCTTCAGAGTCAACCCGGGGGTGAGAACCCTTCAAGAATCCCAAACGGCGTCTATGTGTATAAGAGCAATTCATTTGCACCACTGAATATCCAGGGACCCTTCATACCGAGAGAACCCGGCTATTACTTTCTATATTTCCATAACAATCGATGTCCCTACTGTCAGGCATTCTATCCAAAATGGGTAAGCTATCTCAAGAGCGAGGGAGGCGTGTTTAGAAATATAACTGTAGTCGAGGTTGTGTGCGACTGGTTCACGCAGCAGTGTAACAATGATGCTGCTAGGGCTACATTCGAACTATATGGAATATCATCATCACCATCCTTCCTATTAATCAAGGTAAACGCAAGCGGGCGGGTAGAGAATATATGGAACGTCGGTGAGGAGTATTTACAACTACAACGAGCAGGAAACATACCCGCCCAGGAATTCCTACCCCAATATCTAGATGTTATAGTAAGGTCAAAAATAGCTAGATAGGCGCAACACCACCGCTGATAGTAATTTTTGGTATATAGGTTTAAAGAGAACATCAAAGGATCAAAAGAACCATCAAATGCTGGCAATGATGTCAAGAAAACCCACATATCTTTTCTTTATCCGGTTATCATGACCCAACTATGGAAAATCCATATAAAGAAAAGATATTTCCTCCTTTAATTAGGAAAGCCCGACACATATTCCCAACATAGGCTATACAGGCTAAAGGTTTCAATATCTACCCAATCTATGGATCAATAAACCCTGCGCTGTGTATAAAGCAATTTGAACTTTATAGCTAATACTGTGCCGTCTTTCAATGATCAGCCTGGTCTAGGCACATCACTCCTCAGAGCCGATGATCTTCTTCATACAGTGTAGCCCGCCGAGCTGTCCTTCCTCCTAGGAAGCGTCTCCTCGGAAGGTGTGGGATCGGCGGGCTCCTATCATAATATATCTAACAAACCCTAATATTTTGATGATCAGATCATCACCTCATCACAAGTTAGCCGAGCCTGTAGCCTATCATTTGCAAGCCTGGCTTGCGTGTTCTAAATGCCCTTTACAAGCCATTGACGATTGTTGAGAGATTTTTTTGTATTACCCGTAAATTTATAAATCTATTGCCATATGATAAATATAATTCAACCACGGCTTAAAAACCCCTACGACAAGAGATCCTGGTGTGTATTGTGAGAGTTGTTCTCGCATACTCTGGGGGGCTTGATACAACCACATGTATAGTGTGGCTAAAAGAGAAATACCAGGCAGAAGTGATAACGGTTACCGTAGATGTAGGGCAGGAGGAGGATTTCGAAGACGTTGAGAGAAGGGCATTTAGGGCGGGAGCTTCGCAACACTATACTATAGATGCCAAAGAGGATTTCGCCAGGGGGTACATTTTCCCTGCTATAAAGATGAACGCTCTCTACGAGGGTTCTTATCCACTCAGTACAGCACTGGCCAGACCCCTTATAGCTGAGAAAGTGTTAGGAGTAGCTAAAAAGGTTGGTGCCGACGCCATAGCCCATGGGTCTACGTCAAAGGGAAATGATCAGGTTAGATTCGATCTTACAATACGGGCTCTAGACCCCGATATAAAAATAATAACCCCAGCGAGATCATGGGGGATGACCCGAAAAGACGAGATCGAGTATCTAAGAGCACGGGGAATAGAGGTTCCCAACGTTAATAAAAAATATAGCGTTGATGACAACCTCTGGGGAAGAAGCATAGAGGGTGGAGAGCTTGATGATCCCTCGCACCCCCCGCCCGAGGAGGCGTTCAAATGGACAGTATCTCCTGAAAAGGCTCCTAACAACCCGCTTACTCTTGAGATAGAGTTTAGCCAGGGAGTTCCGGTAGCGATTAACGGTGAAAAGATGGATCCTGTGAAGCTGATAAATACATTAAATATTATTGGAGGATCCCACGGTGTTGGGAGAATAGATCATATTGAGAACAGGCTTGTTGGTTTCAAGTCTAGAGAGGTGTACGAAGCCCCTGCTGCCACTATACTTATAAAGGCCCACGAGGATCTGGAGAAAGCTGTGCTGACACCGAGGGAGCTGAGGATAAAGAGGATGGTCGAACCTATATGGAGTGATCTAGTATATAACGGGCTCTGGTTCGAACCGGTGAGAAGAGCTATTGAGGCTCTGGGAGATGAGATGAATAGGTGGGTCACAGGATCGGTGGGGGTGAGGATCTATAAGGGCTCAGTAACCGTGGTATCGAGGAAAAGCCCGTATATGATATACAGCCAGAACATAGCAAGCTATGATGTGGGATGGTATCCATCTGAGGAGAAGGCTATAGGCTTTATAGAGATATGGGGAATGCACTCCCTCTCAGCACTTAGGGTGAGGAGAAACGCTCTATAGAGAGCCCCTCCTCGGTAAGGAGAACCTCAACTGGTACACCTCATCACTGAAATATGATGAGATGATTCTGGAAGAGGTTATCGAGGTAGAAAGAGCTAGGGTAAAGGCTCTTGTAGATGATAATATAATACCTAAAAGCGATGGGGAGAAGATACTTTCATGCCTTGAGGAGCTTAAAAAAGAGCCGAAAAAGCTCCTAGAATATGGCGAGGCTGAGGATGTTTTCGAAGCAATCGAGCTATATCTACAGAGCAGGATAGGCAGTGCTGCAGGCTGGTTCTCTCTTGGAAGGAGTAGGAATGACCATATAGCTGCTATCCTTAGGCTAAAGACGAAGAAATACATAGCACGGATAATGCTCCTCCTCATAAGGCTAAGAAGAGCCCTGATAGAGAAAGCCAGGATCTATGCATCAGCCCTCTTCCCAGCATATACCCATACACGCGAGGCCCAACCAATAACGTTTGGACACTATCTGCTCAGCATAGACGAAGAGCTCGAGGACCACTTAACCTTGTTAGAAAAAACCCTCGAGATCGTTGATGTGATGCCACTAGGAGCCGGGGCTGTTGGAGGAACCACTGTGAATCTTGATAGGGATAAGATAGCAAGGGAGCTGGGTTTTGCCAGACATAGTAGGAACACACTCTATATGGTTTCGAGTAGGGGTTTCCTAATACTCCCGCTTAGCATAGTTACAAGCCTGTTGGCATTCCTAAGCAGGATTACACAGGATCTGATAATTCTATCGATGAGTAGATATGGTGTCATAAAGATCCCAAATAAGCATGCGGCTACAAGTAGCATAATGCCCCACAAGGTGAACCCAGTCACGCTTGAGATACTAAGGGCAAGGGCCGGCGAGTCCTTGGGGCTATTCACATCTATCCTGGATATCTATAGAGCAACACCCAGTGGGTATAACCTGGATTTCCAGGAGATCAATAGGATCTCCTGGAGGATCTTTGACAACGCTGTAGAAGGTCTAACCATACTCCACGACCTATTCGGCAGCATTGAGATCGATGAGAAGAGATCTGAGGAGATCTCAAGAGATCCCGAGCTACTAACAGCAGACCTGGCCGAGATCCTATCTATAGAGAAAAGAATACCCCACAGAGAAGCACACAGAATCATTGCTAGCAAGATAAGGGAGAAAGGATCCAAGGGCTTGCTAGAGGAATACCCACAGCTTAAAGACTCGATGAGCTTCTTAGAGAAAAAGAGGTACAGAGGATCGCCAAACCCTGAAGAGGTAAAGAAGTTCGCTAACGAGAAAGAAGCAAGGTTGAGAGAGTATGAAGAGAGGCTTTCAGAATTATTGAAACTGGCTGGAACAGGATAGACATTAGACCACCTACTTTCTATCTTTTCAATTACTTGAGACTACACCCTGATTCCCTGATTACATATGCCAAATTCCCGTGCGTTTTGTGATCGAGCACAAGTCTCTTCATCAATTAACCATCAATGGGGTTCTTAATATTTGATCTAAAACTACCATAGATCTTCCTATAGATATTAAGGTATATATTAAGAACCGTGCTATTTAGATCTTGCACTCCATACCTAAAGAATCTTTCTGACAAGCTATCCATATGAAAACGATCCAGCAAGCTCCCCCGATCTTTCATATACCGTGCCGCAGCTTCAATAATGATCCATGATGCTTCTAGCTTCTATTAATAACACTTAAAGTGTTAGTAAGTTATAAGTTAAAGAGAACCGCACATGCAAAAATCTTCGATTTGCACGAACTATTACCATTCCTCCTCTTCTTCCTCTTCCTCCTCCTCTTCGAACTCCTCTTCCTCTTCCTCAAACTCTTCTTCTTCGAACTCCTCTTCTTCCCATTCTTCTTCGAATTCTTCTTCCTCTTCCTCCTCGAACTCTTCCTCCTCCTCGAACCTCTTCATTTAAGCGACCCATGATATATCTGGAGAACAGCTTATATATAAATCGGTTCCGAATTAAACGTTGTTCTTATAGTTAGCCTCGGCTAACCAGCAACTCAAACCCAGCATAGACCCCACCGCATCAAACCTGTTCTCCCTAATCCTCTAAGCACCTATGCCTATTACGTATCTGAAGCGTGATTAGGATAAGTCATCATATGCTGTTGATCAATGAGTAAGGTAATATTATTAGCTATAGAGCAGATATACAATGGTGTGTTTCTTTGCTCATAATAGGTAGAGAGGAGGTAGATTCAGTAGTAGATCCACAGGGTCTTGTGGAGGATATTAGAAACGTTTACCTATCCCAATACATAGCTTTCGAGAGGGTCTCGAGTGTCGTCAGCGGATCCTGGTTTGGGATCATGAGAGGATTTCACGAGGAACTGGGATTTCTAGTTAAAATAGTGGGGATTTTCCCCCAAGCATATCCAAGGGTTAAGGGCGTTGTAGCGGTTATAGACCATGTCACAGGCGATCTAAAGGCCCTGATAGATGGGTATAGTCTTACAGGCTGGAGAACAGCTGGAGCGTCAGCCCTTGCCCAGATCATTCTCGGGGGATACAGCATAGAGACCCTCGGGATCATAGGCGCAGGGACACAGGCTCTCTACCACCTAAGGGTCTTCACCAAACTCTTTAGAATCGGTAGGATCTTGATAAGTACGAGAAGCCCTGAAAAAATAAGAGATCTTGCTAGAGAGTTTGGGGCGGAGCATGTATCAACAAAAGATCTCAACGCGACTGCCACAACAGTTATAGCTGCAACAAACTCGACAGAGCCAGTGGTAATAGGGGATCTTTTATCACCGGGCTCGATAGTGATCTCAGTAGGCGCCCCGAAACCTGTGAGGGAGCTTGATGAGAGAACTATTCAGAGGGCTGGATGCGCGTTAGTAGATACACGCCACGGTGTTTTGGAAGAGAGCGATGACGTGAAGGGGATAGAAGTAGTAGAGATCGGTGAGGCACTTAGGGGGAAGAGGTGCGTCTTTAGAGACATAAAGCTATACAAATCTGTGGGGACATCTATACTAGATATTGCAGGAGCAATCCATATACTTAGAAGAATGGGTGTTAAGTAAAAATAATGTTTACAACCTAATGGTAGTTTCTAGATATTTGCCTTACAACGTATTTAGCTATAAGGGATGCCCTTATGTCTGCGCCAGAGATCTTTGTTGAGAAGACCAATAGAGGTATTAGGATAATTAATAAGAGCAATAAAAAGATAAAGGTTGTGACAGTGACTCTCATCTATAGATATACTGTCACATCAGCAACAACTAAAACTCAGAGCGAGTCTCCATATCTCTCTAAAACAGGGTCTGAGAGGATGAATCTTATGAAAGATCTAGAATCTGGATCCTCGTTTGAGGTTGAGTTCTATCCACCAGATATACTTGTATCTGTAGAGCTCGTAATTGAGAGCGATAAAGCCAGACATATCATATCTAGAAACCTCGTGTGAAGCTAATGCTACACAGAGGTGCGGCTTGGAAAAGAATCCCGGCCATTTTGGTATCAATAGCACTAGCTGTTTTTATGAGACTGCTAGAGGGAGTATCGATTGTATATCTAGCTGAACCAGTAACTGTGAGCGGGGCTATAACTAGCAATACAGGAGCCAATAACCCCTTACAGTCCGGTGATCCCTTTCATAGTTTGGTGAGGGATTATAACCTACTTCCAACAGTTATTGGGATAATAATTGGCATTATATTGGTCATTATTGGAATAGTTTATCGTATTGGCTATAATAGACCTGGTGGTGAAAAAAGTTATAGTGGAGAGAGATGGTAGATTGGGAGAGAGTTAGGAGAGATCTGCTGGCTGGAAGGCCTATTCTCCTCTACGATTTTGCCGGACGTGAGGAGGAGGTTGATATGGTCTTTTACGCAGGATCCATCAACTACAGAAGCATATATACTCTCAGAAGAGAAGCCGGTGGTCTCATATGCCATGCAATCTCAGAAGCTGTGGCAAAAGAGCTGGGTCTACCCTACCTAAGCGATCTGCTATCATCGATATCCCAGCTCTCGGGTCTCACGTCTAGAAGGCTTAGGTATGGTGATGCACCACCATATTCGATCTATATAAACCACTTCTCAGTAAGGACCGGCATATCTGATAAGGATAGGGCTCTAACTATAAGAAGGTTTCACGACGTTGTGGAGCTAGTAATATCTGGCGCTCCCGAGGAGGCTAGAAGAATCTTTTATAGCGAATTCGTAGCCCCGGGACATGTCCCCGTGTTGGTGAGCAGGGGTATAGGTAGAAGGAGGGGGCATACAGAGCTAAGCATAGCTATCGTAGAAAAGCTAGGTCTCGCTCCGAGCGTTATTATAGCTGAGATGCTCGATGAGGGCGACTCCATGTCACTTGAGAAGGCTGAGAAATATGCTGCTGAGAAAGGCCTTATACTGATCAAAGGCGATGAGATCCTCAAGGAGGTGGGAAGCATATGAGGAAAATAGGGGTTGTCGATACAACATTCTCCAGAGTTGATATGGCCTCTCCAGTGATCGAGGTGATAAAGTCTAGAATATCCGACGCCAAGATCGTGAGATACACAGTACCCGGGATCAAAGACATGCCAGTCGCTGCTAAAAAATTGATTGAGGAGGAGGGGTGTGATATAGTGATAACCCTCGGATGGGTGGGGAAAACCCTTACAGACAAACTAAGCTACCTGGCCCTCAGCATCGGGCTAATCAATGTCCAGCTAATGACTAACAAGCACGTGATAGACGTCACCGTACATGAGGATGAGGCTGAGAGCGAGGAGGAGCTCTACAAAATAGCTATAGATAGGTCTAGAAAACATGCCGAAAACCTTGTTGAGCTACTCACGAGGGGTAGAGAGGCTCTTACTAAAAAGGCTGGCAAGGGTATTAGGCAGGGATACCCAGATGTTGGGCCAATCAGGGAGTGAGGATTGTAAGGAGCAGAAAATAGAGATAGCGATCGTTGTTTCTGAGTTTAACTATGACATAACCAGGATCATGCTTGAAAAAGCCGAGGATCACGCAAGATTCCTGGGGGCCAGCGTAAAGATCATAGCAAGAGCTCCTGGAACCTACGATATACCTATACTTGTTAAGAAGATCTTGGAGAAGGGGGGTATAGATGCTATAGTAACTTTAGGAGCAGTTATCGAGGGTGAAACAGAGCACGACGAGGTTGTGGCACACCAGGCGGCGAGAAAGATACTGGATCTTGGTGTAGAGTACGGCGTACCAATAACACTAGGGATAATAGGTCCCGGGGCTACAAGGCCACAAGCCTTAGAGAGAGCTGAGGAATATGCTAGAAGAGCTGTTGAGGCTGCTGTAAAGCTTGTTAGAAGGATTAGGGAGATAAAGTGTAGTCAGGGCTAACACTACTGCAAGACCATTACCAGATCCCTCGAAAGCTTTAACCTCTTATTCCAAACTACCATATGGGGTATATCTTGAGGCTCTACGAGTTCGAGGGTAAGGAGATCTTCTCAAGATACGGCATAAAAGTCCCGAAGGGCGTGTTGATCTCAAACCCTGACGAAGTGGTAAGAGCGATAGACATCGTGGGAATCCCGGCTGTGCTCAAGGCACAAGTACTTGTTGGGGGTAGGGGAAAGGCTGGGGGTGTGAGGATCGTTAATAATCGAGAAGACGCTCTCATAATAGCGAGGGAGATGTTCTCAAGAGAGATAAGGGGTGTTAGGGTAAGAAGGATCCTTGTGGAAGAAGCGGTTAAGATTGTAAGAGAGCTCTACCTATCCATAACTATTGATAGAAGCATGAGAAAATATGTCGTGCTCGGCTCTCTCGAGGGGGGTGTTGACATAGAGGAGATAGCTGTTAAGAAGCCAGAATCTATTGTAAGGATCTATATCGACCCTCTGGTAGGGCTTAAGAGCTATCACTCACGAGCCCTATCAGAGGGTATGGGGCTTGGTGGAGATCTTGCGGCTAAACTCGGCTCGGTGCTAAACTCCCTCTATAGGATCATGCTCGACTATGACGCGGATCTGGTAGAGATAAACCCGCTAGTTATAACCGAGACGCAGGATCTAGTTGCGCTGGACTCCAAAATAACGATAGATGACAATGCACTATATAGGCATCAAGATCTAGTCTCGGCTTTGGAAAATGATCCGAGGGATATGGATGAAGACGAGATCATAGCCCGTAAATATGGCTTCACCTATGTAAAACTCGAAGGAGATATAGGGATCATGGGGAACGGGGCTGGGCTTACCATGGCCTCAATGGATCTTGTAAAGCTATATGGTGGCAGACCGGCTAGTTTCCTCGATATAGGAGGCGGGGCTAACAAGGAGAGGGTTAAGGCAGCGTTAAAGATACTCCTCAAGAGGCCTGATATTAAAAGCATATTTATAAACATCTATGGAGGTATAACTAAGTGCGATGAAGTAGCAAGTGGAATTGTTGAGGCTATCAAGGAAACAGGCTCTGATAAGAAGATCTTTGTGAGGCTTGTAGGGACGAGAGAGGAGGAGGGGAGAAAAATACTGGTGGAAAACGGCATAGGGTACTTCACGGATGATAATGACGCGGCCTTAGAGGCTGTGAGGGCTGTAAGCAGTAGTTAATAGAAACACTCCACCATAGACCTGATTCTGATATGGATCCTCGTTCCATAGGATCTTCTCTTGCTCGTCGGTGAGGATTTATCGATGCGAAAACAACTAACCTCTTATTCAGCATAAACAGATCTCCTTCAATGCAACATTACGATTTCTGCCCACATATCTTGATATATCTATGAGTTTATAGAGACTCATATGTGTTTTTCATAAGGATGGCGTCTCCCTCTATATTGGGCGATTCGGAGATCACAACCCCTTTTGCCTTGAAATCCTTCAACGCCCTCAATATATCCTTATAATTGAGATCCGACTCCTCTAGGTTTAGATGTTTTATCTCACCCCTATTTCCGTATTCTATGCCCGATATGTGTATATGCATACTATCTAGAGCTATTCTCCCAAGCCTTTCTTCTAGCTTTGCAAGAACACTTGATATCTCGCTATATGTGTTATACTTTCCAAGCGATCTGGCATGTATGTGTGCAAAGTCAATCGCTGGTAACACCATCTCCACATCCTCGGCTAACGATACAACCTCATCAAGATCACCGAACTCCGCAAGCCCTCCCATGGTTTCTGGCCTGATCCATATCTCGATCCCCTCATCCCTCAATACCTTTACTATATATCTCAAAGAGTCTCTAACCCTTTTATAAACCTCCTGGGGAGTGCTATTTCCATAATAAGCTGGGTGAAATACTATAGAGAAAGCTCCGCTCTCGCTCCCCACCCTCGCCGTCTCAAGGATCCTCTGGATGCTTGCCCTCAGCTTATCCTGATCCTGCGAGTTTAGGTTAATATAATAAGGAGCATGGGCCGTGAGGATCACCCCTAGATTGCTCGCCAAGATCCTCACCTCTTGGGCCGTGGATCTGCTCATCTTCACACCTCTAACGAACTCCAGCTCCATCGCGCCTAGACCGAGCTCCTTGACCCTCCTTATACCATCGAGTGAGGTCTTTTTAGGGGTTGAGAGCGGTATTCCGGCTGTTCCGAATACAAGTTTATCTAGGCTCTTCACTGCCAATACCACTAACATTCTTCCCGGTAAGGTTTATAAGGGCTCTTGAGATATGCTCGCGGCTAAATATAGATGAACCTAGATCATCTATTATATCTCTAACCACATGTATAGACCCGTCGAGGCCTATTTTTACGAGAAGCAGCTTCGGTGTCGCTGTAACGTTGAAAACCATGAAGAGCTTCCTCGCCACAGGATCTGTGCATTTTGTCGTAAACCAGTCACACACAACCTTTATATGATGAATTCTAGTGAACTCCTCACCAACGCTCTTTAAAGCGTTTTCGAATATTGGGTAGAACTTTCTGCAGGACGGGCATAGGTTGTTATGGAAATAGATCAGGTAGTAATCCGCCTTGCTAAACAGCTCTCTTTCTCTATCTATATTCTGTTTGACATAACGCCCTTCCCTCCATATATACACACCGTTCTCAGCATATGCTCCTCCGGCTCGAACTAGCTTGAATATCCTTGCTATGAGGCTAGCTATTCTTCTCACCACACACCATACCCACGCAGTATTTTCATCTAATCTAGCTATATTTTTACAGGATCTTTATTGTATATGGGATCACGACTCGTTTGATAACTCCACCTATAATTCTCCACATCGTGATCACCGAGCTCAGTGCTTATTTGATATGTGACTAAGGATATAATAGGATGTATCTCTTTGTGGGCAAGGGAGATCGAGGAGAGGATCAAGAAGCTGCGGGAGATGGGCAGAGATCCTTATCTAGTAGCATATAGGTTCGATGTATCATCCCCAGCATCAGAGATAGTATCTAAATATGCATACCTCAAGCCGGGGGATGAGACTACCGATAGCGTTTCAGTAGCTGGCAGGGTGTGGCATATCAGGAGGCATGGAAAAATAACATTCATGGATCTTTATGATAACACAGGTAAAATACAGATCGTTGTTAAAGCCGACTCCCTTAGAGATGATGATCGTTTGCTCCTCGAGATCATAGATAAAGGGGATATCATAGGTGCCAGCGGGCGTGTGATCAAAACCAAAGCCGGTGAGGTATCGGTTCTTGCCGAGAGGATAGAGATCCTCTCCCTGTCGTGGAGACCAATACCCTTCCATGAGTTCGGGATCAAGGATCCCGAGCAGAGGTATAGGGAAAGGTATTTAGATATACTGCTAAACTCGAGGGTTAGGAGCGCTATAGTGAATCTCTACAAGCTTGAGTATAATATGAGGAGGATCCTTAATGACAAGGGGTTTGTAGAGGTTCACACACCCAAGCTCCAACCGATCTATGGGGGGGCTCTTGCAAAACCCTTCGTAACAAAGATCGAGGCTCTCAAGAGGGATGCCTATTTAAGCATAGCTCCAGAGACATATCTAAAGAGGCTTGTGGTCGCTGGACTCTACAGGGTTTACGAGATAGCTGTTTGCTTTAGGAACGAGGATATAGATGCTACACACTACCCGGAGTTTGTGCAGCTAGAGATATACCAGGCTTTTGCTGATTGGAACGATATAATGTCTCTTGTTGAGGAGCTTGTTTCAGAGTCTGTCAAAAGCGTCTATGGCGACTATAAGGTTGAGGTTAGGGGTGATAATGATAGCTATACCATAGATTTTAGAAGACCTTGGAGGAGGATCACTCTAGAAGAAGCCATAGAGAGGTATGGTGGTGTTAATATATCTAATAAGGATGAGTCTGAGGTCATGGAGATAGCGAGATCCCTGGGGATCGAGGTCACAGACCCTAGGAGGGGGAAGATCCTCGAGAAGATCTTTGAGAAAACAGCACAGCCTAAGATAAACGACCCAACCTTTATAACGCTCTTTCCAAGGGATATATCACCCCTTGCCAGACCCTATAGAAACGATCCCAAGTATAGCGAGAGGTTCGAGCTATATATAAAGGGGCTTGAGATAGGCAATGGCTACTCAGAGCTGAACAACCCGGTTCTTCAATACCACTTCTTCAAAGAAGAGGAGGAGTTGAGGAAGAAAGCGGGGAGAGCCGATGTAGAGTCCCACCCAATGGATAGAGACTATGTGAGAAGCCTGGAGTACGGCTTACCACCCACAGGGGGCGTTGGGATAGGGTTATACAGGCTATCGATGGTTCTCTCAGGGCTTAGCTCTATAAAGGATGTGATCCCATTCATATATGTAGTTCCAGACGAGTTCCAATGCGCTGTTGAACTTAACCCGAACCTCCTAGATCTGTATCTGAAATAGCTGTTTAACGATAATTAGTTTCACCCCACCCCCACAGTGAGCGAGGAGGTAAAGATCTTTAGGAAACCCATTAATGGTAAGACCGACCAGGAATAGCTAGGGAGGCTATGTATAGATGCTCCTACTGTGGTTCCACAGATATCGTATATGATCTCAGTCGGGGTTATACTGTATGCACTAACTGCGGCTCTGTTAACGATATTATATATAATAGTGATTCAGAGCTGTATAGCAGGATAAGCTATCCAGAAGAACCTAGCGCTATATATAGACGTCCCCATAGCAATAAGCATTGGCACCAGGAAGAAGTAGCAAGGCTTAATGGTATGGGTAAGGCTTACAAAATATATAGAGGTTTGGTTAGTAAGAAGAGGCTTAAGAAGGGGGTTTTCGTATCTAGCGAAGCCTTACAAGCTCTCATGGCTGGGCGTAAGCCCCCCAGGATCTTCGATCATATCAACAACAAAGTGGTGAACGAATTTCTCGAACAAAGCCCTGTGTTAAAGAAGGTGATCGATATAATGAAGGAATACCCTAGCATATATTCGAGAACAACCAGAGGCAAGGCTGCTGCCGCATATATCGCGGCTAAGATGGCTATAAGGGATCCTGTATCGCTGAGTACTGTTTCCAGGTTCTTTAACATTAGCATGGTTCATCTAAGGAGGATAAAGAGATCTTTGGAGACGTCAAAAGATCTTCTCAGTAAAATCAGCTACATAGAGGATCTATCACGGGAGATCGCGGAGGCTGATATGTTTATAAAAAAGCATCTCGGCTCGTGAGGGATCTTTTTGCTGCTATTTAGGAAAAGGAATAGGTCACAGGATAGGGCGAGATATGACAATGTATTTGAGATCAATATTGGTGGTAGATCTCTCTATGCCTCTGGGTTTGAGATACTCGTAAAGGTTACTGGCAAGAAGGATAGGAGCTCTGCTAGAGATTCTGTGAGGACTGCTATCGAGAATATGATATATATATTGAGGGAGAGGATGCCTAGATCATCACAGATCTATGTTGTGACAAGGATAACAAAATACCTGGGAGGAACTGTGGTGATCTGTATTGATAAGAAGATAGATGTTGGACAGATCTGCAGGCTCGCATCATCAACAATCGAGGCTCTCTCGGACAGATCTGTAAAGATCAGGGAGCTTTCTGAGAAAGAGATTCTCGAGAGCCTTGTAATCCATAGAAAGTATGGTGGTAGCTTCCTGGATATGAATGCCTTTTTCGCAGAAGAGGCATCGCCATATGTAGATGAGCTGCCAGTCCCCATGATACCCCAAACCAGCGAGGGGATCTTGATAGGCGAGACCATAAGATCCAAGATAAGGCAGAAGATCTATCTACCCCTAGATACGCTTACAAGACACATAGCGATATTCGGCTCCACAGGCTCTGGAAAATCCACCACTGCAGCAGCTATTGCTGTAAGATCTAGGGCTAAGGGTGTGAAGGTGATCATACTTGACTGGCATGGCGAATATAGGGATCTTGTTGGCAGATCAGCTGAGCATAGATATATTAGGATAAACATGCCCATAGTCTCAACAATGCTTAGCGAGTTTATATCCAAACCCACATATATTCTCGAGATATTGGAGAGCGTCCTCGACCTTACCCCTGCTCAGAGCTATCTTCTATCAACAGTCCTGAGATCTCTTGGAAATACTAGTGGAACCAATATTTTCACAAAAATAGCCAGTCTATTGGAAGACTATAAGGGTGATGCTCGGTGGGTTTCCGAGACCAGATTCTCCCTTATGAGGAAGATCCAGCTGTTAGCCGATGAGGAGGCGAGAGCACCTATTAATAACGATGCGCTGAGCCATATACTCTCGCCAGGCCTATCCATAATAGATCTTTCTGAGATGGAGCGAGAATCACTGAAATCACTATCATCGCTAGTCATATTGAAAGTAACAGAGCTACTGTCTAAAAATAATAAGGAGTTCATGGCCACCAAAAAGCTTGTGATAGTTGATGAGGCACACCACGTGTTCAGAAGAACCGAAGGTGGATCTGTCATAGGAGATATGTTGGCAGAGACCAGAAAGTGGAACCTAGGGTTGGTGATAGTATCGCAGTCACCAAGCAGCCTTGGCGAGAACTCTCTCAAGAATACTAATACCAAGATAATCCATGCCATAAAATCCGATATAGATAGGAAAGTAATAAAGGACTCGATAGTAATTCCCAACGATATAGAGGGTATGCTACCAGCACTAGGTGTTGGCGAGGCTGTTATAGCTTCCCCGGCATATGATCTTGCAGTCCTTGCAAAGATCTACCCGCCTTAGCGATATAACCTTGAGATCTGTGTTTTATAACTAGCAACACTCTAATAGAAAAACATTAGCTAGAATCGCGAATCTTTTAATTTAGTTAAATACCATGGTCTCCTCTCACCATATTCCAGGATAAAGATTTATTAGGATACTGTTGATTTAGTTTTAGTGATGGGATGGTCTCCATATTGATTCTTAATAACAATGGAATCAATGATCCGAGCTATCTAGAGAATGATCTTCCAGCCTTAGGTACGAATCTCATTCAGCTAGATCTAACAATAACACGTGATCCCACAGGAATAGAGATCCCCATAGGCGAGGTGGAAATCCCTGAGCATCATTCAGGGACAAATGGTTTGTGAGGGTTACTATCTAGAACTATTCGACAAAAGCATATGGGTCGTGAAGGGATGCTGCCATGAAGAATCCAGAGTAGCGGCGATGCCAAGGCTTGTTGGCGGTCGTAAGTATAAGGACTATAGATCCTCATACAATGTGGTTAGGAATAGCTATGGGCATTACCTTTCAAAACCCCTCTTTACAGCTAGAGAGATCCCTATGGTGCCTGTGAGTGATATTAAGGCTGTGATCCCACCGTATAGGATGCCTAGATGCTATGATAACACTGCTCTAAGCACGGCTGCCCGCGAGATCATAGAGATCCTGGAGAAGCATGTTGGGGGAGAATGGATGATCACCGGGAGTCTCCTTTACTGCGCCGTTGATGAGAGATCCGATATAGATGTGATCAGCTATTCAGCCGGACCCGAGCACTTGAAACGCCTAGAAAGCCTCATTGGCGAGGGGGTTTTTAGAAAACCCACACTCCGGGAGGCTATCGCTGAGGCTCAAGAGGATCTTGAGGGGATGGGTCTGAGAACCAGGGTTCTCCAGATCATGAGGAGCATGTCAAGCCTTTATTATAAGGATTATAGAGTCACTATCAAGATCGTTAGGTGCGATCGTAAAGAGATCCTCGGGATATGTTCGGAAAAACACGCCTCAAAAAGATATACAGCTATATTGGAGATTGAAGACTCCTCCGAGGGATCGCTATTCCCATACATATATATAGTTAGAATAGCAAGAGCGTATAGCGGAGACATATACGAAGGAGAGAGACTAATAGCATACTCCCATAGGGGTAGATATGCCTCGATCGAGGAGGGTTCTAGTCTAGCCTGTACAGGGATCATTGAGGAGGGTCTCAATGGCGAGAAATACATTAACCTAGATCAAGGATTCTGCTCTTTCTGGGAATGAGGAGATCGCTAACCAGCAGCTCGAGCTCCATATTTAGCCACCAATCGCTCTACCCTACCTATCACACATGCGAAAACCGGTGGCTAGGAAGATTATTTTAATAAGAGCTAGAACCGTTATAGATAGCAGGTAGAGGAGCAGAAACGTATGCAGCCTCATATCGAGGAGGCAAGGGGGTTTGGGAATAGCGGTAAGCATTATGTCATAAAATGGCTTGGAGAGCAAAGAGAGGTGTCTGCAGACCTGGTCTGGGTCTTTGAATATGTCCTAAAATATGTTGTGCCTGAGGAGAAGACGCCCCCTATATATTATCGATGGATCCATCAGATGTTGTTAGACAGGAATATCGAGAAATATATATTTAGGGTTATGACTGGTGAAGGGGTTTTTATAGATACTAAGATACTTGGCGATATGAGTGAGATAGATCCTGGAGAGGTGTTGGTCAACCTATCTGGAGTGTATCTAGCATCCTATGAAGAGAGGATAAAAGCTCTCGACGCGTTTGAGATGGAATCATTCGATCTAGAGACCACGTTGAAAAAGATGTACAGCGAGATCCGTAGATTAAACACATTCCCGGCAAGAGTCGTTCTCCTAGAAACCCTCAGGGATCATGGAGACGCTAAGGAGCTAAACCAAACCGTACTTCATGTTAACTGGATATATGTTATGGTTTATAGATAATAGTATATAAAACCGAAAAGATCTCAAGCCAATCCGACCCAGGCAATACTATCTCGTAGCCTTTTAGTCGAGTACACCAGCACCCACAAACAGATCACCAGAACTACGTAGGATCGATGGTAATATAATTTCACAAGGCAATAACTAATAGAGAAAACCCCGATACTTCAAACAATCCACGGATAACCCTGATTATTATCATAACTCATAATTCTTCTTTCCAACACTACAATAGGGATCCTGCTTGACAAAGGATCCAGGTAAGGTCTTTGTATGGCCGCCGCCCGAGAGGGGACTAGGGTTATCTATACACATACCATCATCCCTGGTATCGGTCGAGCATGGGATAGCAAAGAGAACCATGGTGCTAGGACTTGTTGCCAGGGCTGCAGCTATATTCAGGGTTAGAAAGATACGTGTATATAGGGATCCTGGGTCTAGCGCTAGAGACCTCATTTTTGTGAAAAAGATCTTGGAGTATATGGCATCACCACCATATCTTAGGAAGAAGCTTTTCAAAATAGACCGCGATCTTAGGGCTGTGGGTATCCTACCACCCTTGGCTACTGCCTCCCACGCTACCGAAGAAGATCTTGCCAGAGAACATATTAGACCTGCTCTTGCTCTGAGTGTTGATAGCAGGAATATATGTTTAGAAGCCGGCTTAGCAAGAATCGTGTGTCTTGATGCTAGCAAGGCAAAATGGGTTAGAAAAGGCGACCTGGTATATGTGGTTGTTACTCCCAATGGTAGTATTAGCCGTCTAGCCACACAGAGAGAAGTTGAGAGTATATATTGGGGATATTCTGTTGAGATCTATGATAGTCTTAGGGATTCCGTTAAAGCTTCGGACGAGGATCTATATATAGTATCAACTAAAGAGGGATCCCACGAGGAAGATCTTGCTGTAAGAATAGAGGGTGTGCGGAAAGGCATATCCGTTATCTTTGGATCTCCAGATAAAGATCCTGATGAGATAGCTAAAGAAGAGGGGTGGGATATAGATATTCTTAATCATTACAAGCTTAACAGCGCTCCCCTCCAGGGTGTGAGGAGCATAAGGACATACGAGGCTCTCTACATAACCCTAGCAATTATGAACAGCGTTATTTTCAAGGTTAAACGGTTTTAAGCTCTCTATACTGAGTATCATTCAGACAGAGCGTGGTAATGGTTGGGGCATAGGAAGTTCTCAGCGCCAAGGAGAGGGAGCCTTGGCTTCAGACCTAGGAAGAGAGCGTCTAGACTCCTTCCTAGGATTAGGAGCTGGCCCACTATAAATCTCGACAAAGCAGTGCTACTAGGTTTTATAGGATATAAAGTTGGGATGACCCACGCTATAATAATAGACGATAGAGAGGGGAGCCCCACACAGGGGAGAGAGATCTTCGTACCCGTCACAGTTGTGGAGACACCCCCTATTATACCTCTAGCACTCAGAGTATACGCAAGCGACCCGGTTAAGGGGCTCTACACACTAACAGAGGGGTGGATCGAGCCTCCCAGAGAGCTTGAAATCCACAGAAAGATCGTTACCTTCAGGCCCAACGATATTGATAAGGCATTGAAACTGGCTATGGAGACATTATCAAAGATCCAGAGGGTGTCCGTGATAGTAGCAACACAACCAAAGCTAGCTGGTGGTTTGGAGAAGAAGAAACCAGATCTCCTGGAAATAGCTGTGGGAGGCCTTGATATTGCAGGGAGGCTAGAATATGTCTCTAAGATTCTCGGACACCAAGTCAAGGTTTCAGAAGTGTTTTCACCAGGGATGTTCATAGACGTGATCGGGGTTACCAAGGGTAAGGGTTTCCAGGGAGTTATAAAGAGGTTTGGCGTGAAAGAGCTGCCAAGGTGGCATAAACATAGAAAGGGTAGTAGGAAGGTTGGTGCTAGGAGCCCTGCAAGGAGCACATTCTCAGAGGTTCCACAGCCTGGCCAGATGGGCTTTCACAGGAGGACTGAGTATAATAAGAGGATACTAAAGATAGGAGAGGATCCTAAAGAGATAAACCCCCTCGGCGGGTTCCCCCACTACGGTCTCGTTAGATCGGATTATCTATTAATACATGGAAGCCTGCAGGGACCTCCAAAAAGACCCCTGGTGCTAAGATACCCTATAAGGAATCCTCCGTATATGGTTAGCGGTGTTCCGAGAATAATGTATATATCCTTGGAGTCAAAGGTATAGGGTGATCCTGGATGGGCGCTATAGAGCTCGTCGTACCGAGGATCATGAGGCCCCCCGAGGTTAATGTATATAGTATCGAGGGTAAGCCAATCTCTAGAATTACCCTTCCAGATGTTTTCTCGATACCCGTTAGGATCGATCTTATAAGGAGGGCTCACCACGCAGCATTATCAGCAGCTATACAACCACAGGGAAGAGACCCCCTAGCTGGTAAGAGGAGAGTTGGGGAGAGCTGGGGTATAGGCTATAGTGTTGCAAGGGTCCCAAGGCTTGATAACGGGAGAGCGGTGTTCGCACCAATGACCCGTGGTGGTAGGAGAGCCCATGCCCCCACATCAGCGAAGGTGGTGAGGGAGGAGATAAACCATAAGGAGAGGCTATACGCTATAGCAAGCGCGATATCAGCTACATCTATGAGGGAGTATGTTCTAAAGAGGGGTCATATAGTGAGCAACGATCTAACGCTCCCGGTGGTTGCCGCACGGGAGTTCGAGGATCTCGATAGTGCCCGTAAGGCTAAGGAGTTTCTTAGAAACATTGGCTTGTGGAGCGATATAGAGAGGGTTCAGAGTAGAGTCAGGATAAGGGCTGGCAAGGGTAAGATGAGGGGTAGGAGGTATGTTGAGCCGAAGAGCGTGTTGGTGGTTGTATCTAAACAGGATTCAAAGGCTATAGCAGCCTTTAGAAACATGCCCGGCGTTGATGCAGTATATATAAACCTGCTAGGCATAGAACACCTAGCCCCTGGAGGCGTTCCTGGGAGGCTTATGATAATATCTGAAGATGCTGTAAAAATGCTTGGAGAGAAGTTCAGGGTGATCTATATATGAGTGAAGAGGTAAAGACCGAGAGCCCGAGCCTAGATCTACAGAAGATCATAGTGAGGCCTGTTTCAAGCGAAAAAGCTATCCTCCTCATTGAGAGGATGAATACACTAACATTCATAGTGGCGAGGAGCGCTAATAAGAAGCAAATAAAAGAAGCCATAGAGACCCTATATGGCGTTAAAGTCGTCAGCGTGAGGACACTCATAACCAGGTCTGGAGAGAAAAAGGCATATGTTAGACTCTCAGATGAATATAAAGCCTCCGATGTTGCTACAAAATTAGGACTATTGTGAGGAGGATGATCCCATGGGCAAGAAGCTTCTCCAACAGAGGGCTGGGAGAGGGACGGCAGTATTCAGATCACCGTCCCACATAAAAGTAGCGCCTGCTAGGTATCCGCCTCAAGAGAAGCTGGGCGAAAAGACCTTGATCGCCTATGTCGCGGAGCTGCTACACGACCCGGGTAGGTGGACACCCCTGGCAAGGATAATAACAGCAAATGGTATAGAGTTCTACACAGTAGCTGTCGAGGGTCTCGGCATTGGGCAAGAGATCCAGATAGGCTTAGAAGCTCCCCCGCTTCCGGGAAACATATTGCCTCTTAAGGCGATCCCCGAGGGGACAAAGATCTGTAATATAGAGAGGAGACCAGGCGACGGGGGTACAATTGCTAGGAGAGCTGGTAGCTATGCTGTTCTTGTCAGCAAGACCCCAGGTAAAGCATTGATCCAGCTGCCAAGCGGGAAAATGGCAGAGCTTATGGAAAACTGCAGAGCAACAATAGGTGTCCCGGCAGGGGCGGGAAGGCTAGAAAAGCCTCTCCTAAAGGCTGGTGCATCTTATCATAAATATAAGGCTACTGCTAGGAAATGGCCGAAAGTCAGAGGAGTTGCTATGAATCCTGTGTCGCATAAATTCGGAGGAGGATCTCATCAGAGCGAGTCTCACCCAACAACTGTATCTAGAAGAGCTCCCCCGGGTAGGAAGGTAGGACACATAGCTGCTAGGAGGACAGGGCTTAAGAAGAGATAGCCCAGCCTGTAACCCTTCATAGATTATCCCTTTGTTCTAAGAAGACTCCTTTATCCTTTCTCTTTCCCTCTCTATCTAACCTGATTTAGATCCTTAATCATTGCCCAAACCATTAGTGATATTATTAGACATGCATCTCTAAAAAGCCACGGGAATCTGGCAGGAGAACAGATCATCATTTAAGCTCGTAAAACACCATGCCCTAGCCTAGGTATTCAAGGCATCCAGCAATACGGGGCTTATACACATGAGGCCAAAGAATAGAGAGCTAGTGCTTAATGATATTATTCTATCGCTATGAAGCCCAACACTACAGATTATTAGAAGAGTCTTTTACCTCCATATACCCTGCATTCTTCCCCTATATGGAGATAGAGTTTAACATTATGATACCTTTTCCAAATCTCCTTCAGGATCTCTACATCATCTTCATGGATCTCTACTATCTCATAGATCTTAGAGATCTCGTTCAGGATCTTTAGCTTGAATGTCTTGGAATCCATCCTCTCCGGAACCCTTGGGATATGTATAGAGGGTGGTTTGAATATATTTTTAGAACTGCTTGACGGTCTCATTATTAGATATATATTCTCCCCCAGCCTGATCCCTATCCTCTCAAGCTGTTCTTTGGTTTTATCTATAAGCCTTTCCGGTCTGCCTGTTAGGAATAAAACATGGTAGCCTTTATCTATGCATCTCTGTATAGCCTCTATACCTGCCTTTCTAGGCTTATCCAGATCCATGAGATCTTCTCTTAAAAAGATGTTCCAGAACAGTTCCTTATCATCCCTAGCCCCGCTCTCAGCTATCGCGAGTCTCTGTGACACGTCAAAAACCACTCCGTCGAGATCAAATATGCATATCCTTTTCCTCGGCTTCTCCAAGCTCTCCATCCTTGGTACTCTTGCTAGCTATTTTTCTGAAATAATACCCAGGTGTTCTTCTCTCTCCAAAGCCCTCCAAGCCTTTCTGGCGGAGCTTGTTCCTCAACTCCTCAGCTTTCTCCCTAGAGATTCTACCTGTTCTCTCGAGATACTCTATAACCTCTTCAGCTTCCTCCGGAGTACTAGCCCTGGCTATAAAATCCTCGGGCGATGGTTCGTACCCCCTCCAGGGGTCTTCGTCTCTTCTATGGTTAATACTAATACTAATTCTAGCATCGCTTTCACTGATCTCTCTATAGAGGTTTGGAAACATCTTCCTAAATCTCTCCTTATCCCACTGCATTTAGAGGGCTCCTCAGATAGGAACATGTTAGCGAGTGAATATAAACATAGAATAGATCTTTAGACTATTATTTCTCCTGGATTCAATATAGATCCGGCTTTCACTCTAGAGCCCTTCGCTATCGTGCACCCTATCCTTGCATACTCTTTCCCCTTGGCTAGAGATCTTCTTTCAGGTCGATATGCTATGTTCCATGTAGCAACATTGGGTTCTATGACTGCTCTCTCACCAACTACTGAGTAGCCTATATAGCTACCCCTACCTATGGTTGCTTCCCTCATAATAACAGATCTGTTGATCTCTGAGTAAGAACCAACCACAGCTCTATCCTCAATGGATGTTGCGTTTCTTATAAATGTGTTAACGCCTATGAAGGCTTCTCTACCTATATATAGAGGCCCCTTAAGAATCGCGTGGTGATCTATAACTGCCTCATCCTCTATGATTACGGGGCCCTCTATGATTGCCGACTTCGATATAGATGCTCGAGCACTTATATAGCTCCTATCCAGCTCGCTCAGCATGTAATAACTAGCTGTGAGAAGATCCCATGGAGTGCCTATATTTACCCAGTGATGCCCCCAGAAGATAGCCTTGATCCTTTTCTCCCTACATATAGCGTCATAGGCCCTCACTATATCGCCCAGCTTCTCGACAAGATCGAAGATCGTTGAGCTAAAAACATAGATCCCTCCCGATATATATCTAGCCTCATCGCCCCGATAGGAAGCCTCACTAGCCTGTCTGACTGACACGACCTCGCCCCACTCGTTAACTTCAATCACACCGTGGCTCTGAAGAGGGGTCTCCGGGACAGCTAGTATTGCTCCTTCAAAACCGCTCTCGAATGCTGCTCTCTGTACTGAGATATATGCTGAGGGGTTGACCAGTATATCTCCATATACTAATAGGAACTTCTCCCCTTCCTCTAGATCCATTTTATTGCGGGCTGATAAGAGGGCTGCCTCTACACCTACTCCTCTCTGCTCCACCACGCTTATCGTTGAGACTCTTTTGTACTCGCTAATCTCCTTCTCCATAAGCTCGGGCTTATCACTCACTATATATATGTTTTTATAACCAATTGCTACTAATCTTGACACAACATGGGAGACTACGCTCTTACCAAGGATCCTTAGAAAGGCTTTTGGCTCGCCCTTTGTTAGAGGCTCTATCTCCTTACCAGACCCGCCGGCTAGTATTAGAACTTTCAGCGTATCCATATATTATACCCAGGTTATTTTAGATGCTCCTCAAACCAGCCTGATATGTGCTTAAGATTCTCCACCCTATGCTTAGGCTTACCGCTTCTGCTAAGCTCGTGGTTCTCCTTGGGGAATAGTACGAGCCTTGTTTTAACGCCGTTTAGCTTGAGCGCTCTGAAGAAAGCTATAGCCTGGTCCACCCAGCATCTATAATCCTCAAGACTATGTATTATCAATGTGGGTGTTTTAACCCTGTTGGCAAACCTTAGAGGACTTTTATCCAGGCACTTCTCAGGGTTCTCCCACGGGATGCATCCTATCTGGTCTGGGACAAAGTAGTGACCTATATCGGTGGTACCGAACATAGAGATCCAGTCGCTAATAGATCTCTGGGTTACAGCGGCTTTAAAACGATCCGTGTTGGTTATTATCCAGTTAGTCATGAAGCCACCATAACTACCCCCAGTAACGCCTAGTCTCTCACTATCTATGAAGCTATATATTTTTACAGTCTCATCAACAACCTCCATGAGATCCATATAGTCCCTCTCACCATACTGCTCCCTAATATCTGCAAACTCCTCTGAATAGCCATCACTCCCCCTCGGGTTTGAGTATATTAGTGCGAAACCCCTGGAGACGAGGTATTGGAACTCATATATAAAGCTCCACCCATACATGGTCTTTGGCCCGCCATGTATATATAGGATCGCTGGGATCTTGCCTTCCACCTTATCCGGAGCCATGATCCAGCAATCGATCGATGCGCCATCGCTTGCCCTTATCCTGTAGTGCTGGGGTTTATAAAGACTATATGTCTCTACGAAGAACTTGTTAAAGCGTGTTACCACTCTAATATCATCTCCTTTCTTTATATATATCTCTTTAGGCATCGTTGGATTCATTATTGTTGCCAGGATTAGATCCCCTCTCACAACGCTGAACTCATCAACAGAGCTCTGAGGAACCCTCAGGGCTGTCTCGAACAACTCCTTCGAAGGATTGTAAGACCCAACGTATGTTTCGCCCGAATCAGAGACCATGAAGTATATATTGTTATCCTCGCCCCAGACTATGTTATGTGCACATGACGGCCCCCTAACGTCAGAGTTTATAGTATTAAGGAAGTTCCTATCGATCTTACCTTTAGTGTCTACCAATTCGTTGCCAGAGATATCATAGATCATGAGCCTATTATGGGTTGCAAACCCTCTCTCCCTCTTATGACCGATCATAGCTATCATATTTGACGATGGCGACCACGCGATATCATTTATCGTTATACCATCCACAAGCTTTATATGTTCTTCTCTCTTCACATCATATAGGTATAGCTGGTGTATATATGGTGTTGCAGGATCTCTGCTAGATACATATGCTATATACCTCCCATCAGGGCTCCATGATGCTGTGTTGATCCTAAGACCCTCTGGCGAGATCCTCTTTCTAGAACCGCTCTCAGTATCAACTATATATAAGGTCTTCTGGAGAGAATATGTATAGCCCTCGTTGTTAAACCACAGATCTATTCTATCAACAACCTTGACATCCTCTTCAACCTTACCGTCTACCGCTACTACTGCGAGGTATTTAGAGTCTGGGGACCATGAGAGGGCATTAACGCCTAGATCGAAAACCGTAACCAGCCTTGGAGATCCATCGATCCTCGAGACCCAGATCTCTGTACCCCTCGAATCCTCCTTAAGAGTCCTTCTAGAGAGAAACGCATAGTGCTTCCCATCCGGAGCTGGTGTTGGGCACCTATCACTAACGCTATTTCCTATCGCTTCATACTCAAGCGTGGAGAGATCTAAGAGCCAGATGCTAGACTCATACCTATCCTTATCCACAGAGATCCTGGTTACCGTAAAGAGAGCTCTCAAAGAGTCTTTAAACATAGCCGGATTTGATACTAACACCACATTAGCAAGATCTTCCGGTCCCAGTTGACGAGGCAAAAGACCACCATCATTAAGAAGGGGTCGGGACGGTAATATCCTTTAACCACCTTACCACGCACTATAGTGCTGTTAACAAGCTATAGGTTAAAACTATACTCCTTAACCTTTATAATAGTTAGGTTCGGCCTCCCTATAATAGGCCTTTGAGAGCATGATATAGCGCCTGAATCGTCAATGTAGTAGTATCTACACTCCCTACCCTTAGGAGCTGGCGACTCTATTATAACAAAGACCCTCTCCGAAAGCGGTGATAGTGTGAGACATTCGCTCTCCCTACAAGTGATGGTCACCAGTGGAAATCCTGGGGAAACCCGGCTAAGCATAAAAAGAACCATATCCTCAAAACTCTCAAGCTTGATTCTTATGTGAGGATGCGGAGCCTCAGCCATATCTCTATAATCACCACTAGGATAACACTTCAAGAATATTAATAATTAGGTCTATATGGATGCCCAGGCGGCCCCGCTCCAAACCATATATAGAGCTGCGGGATCAACCCTCCCTCCCCGCTCCCCCCGGTGACCCGTGAACGCTTGTGTCGAGGGTTAGGTTGCTCCCTTCCGGGCCTGGCCGCTTTCCCCTCGTAAAGGTGGTTAGACCCTCTCCTCCGAGAGGGCCCCCACCACCACAAGCCCCACGGGGCGGGTTTCATTGCTGGAGTGAGGATCCCGTAGCTCTATATATGGCCTGGAGCGGTTACTGGCCCCCGCGTTACGCCCATCTCGGGTATGGGGGTGGGCGAACCCCCCGGCCCTACCCGCCGATTAGTACTGTTTATCAAGGGTTAAAAACCGTTAGGCTACTTATTACCTTATATGCGATTCGGTACATGAGAGAAGTGTTATGGATCTATCTCTCGGCATCGATCTAGAAGTTCTGAGGCAATATGTCGAGAGCAGAAAATCAATGATAGAGAGCGCTCTAGAGAGCGTTGTTAAGAACTATGAGGGAGAGGTTCTCGAGATTGTTAACTATATGTCAAGAGGGGGGAAGAGGTTCAGAGGCGTTTTAACCATACTTGTATGTGAGAGCCTAGGAGGGAGGGTTGAAGATGCCATAGATGCTGCCGTCGCTGTAGAGCTTGTCCATGCAGCATCCCTCGCGCTGGACGATATAATTGATCTCGACTATATTAGGAGGGGCTCTCTATCATCGTGGATCAAGTACGGCGTCTCTAAAACCGTATTAATAGCAAACATGCTCATACCAAAGGCACAGCTAATGATAGAGAGGTACGGCTTTGAAGCATTGGTAAAGGTGATAGAAGCATGGCTACATGCCACTAGCGGTGAGGTTATCGACGTGTTCGGCCCTGGCCCTGGGATTGCTAGCTATGAGGCTCTGGCAAGGCTCAAGACGGGCGCTGTGTTTAGGGCAGCTACTTTTCTCGGTGCTAAGGCTGCTAAGGCTGGCAAGTCTTACGAGGAACTAGCGGCTGCTTTTGGAGAAAACCTAGGTGTGCTATACCAAGTAGCAGACGATCTTGTTGATGTTATAACAAACAAAATAGAGGGAGGATCGAAGGGTCTTGAGATGTTCATAGAATGGGCTGGGGGAGGAAATGTTGAGGAGATAGTATCGAGGGTTTCTTCCAAAATCGCCGGTATGTTGGAGAAACTCGAGACCATCGTGACAAAGTTTCCAAATAACCAGTACAGAGATTACCTAGCCACAGTACCAGGCTACATGTTATACGGAATGCTGAGAGAGGCTGGCGATATAGGGGAGGAGGTTTTCAAAAGGATCATGGAACTCTATTTGAAAACCTAAAAACAAGACACTCTAATTAACACTATGCGCTATATTGTCGTGTGGGAAGATGGTCACACGAATATCTACAGGAGTGCATAGCCTAGACTCAATGCTTGAGGGAGGAGTGCCTGAGGGGTTCTTCATAGCAATAGTCGGAGAGCCCGGTACTGGTAAGACCGTGCTTAGCCTCCACTTCATCCACCAAGGCATAGTTGATGGTGATAAGTGTATCTATGTAACGACAGAGGAGGATCGAGAATCCCTTCTAGACCAGGTAGAGAGATTCGGCTGGGACTGGGAACCTTTTATTGGTAAGAGGTTAATAATAATTGATGCTCTAAAGGGCCAGGAGGATCCATGGTCTATCCAGGATATGGATATAGAGCTGCTAATAAACAAGGTGATCGAGGCTAAGAAAGCCCTTGGATATGGGAGGTCAAGGCTAGTCATAGACTCTATCTCAGCCTTCTGGCTCGAAAAACCAGCAATGGCTAGGAAATACAGCTATCTGGTCAAAAGAGTTCTGGGTAAATGGGGTTTCACAACATACCTAGTGTCACAATACGCTGTTACAACAATGTTCGCTTTTGGATGGGGTGTAGAGCATATAGCCGATGGTGTTATCAGGTTTAGGAGGAAGATCTCTGGAGGGGTGTTAAAGAGATACCTAATGATAGAGAAAATGAGGAACACAAGACATGATAAGAGAATATATGAAATAGACATAACTGATAGGGGGTTGGTGATACTAAACCCAGCTGACCTTGATATAGAGCATGTGACATCTATATAGATAAGAAAGGATTCGTGTATCAAGAATCACAACCAAAGATCTTGTAAAAACAGCTCAAGCCGACCCCATATTAGATGAGAGATCCGTGTCGCCAAGCCCTGACAACAATCCACGGACCATGGGGATAAAGATCTCTGCGAGCTGGGTAGAAGATCTAGCTATGGAAAAACAACACAACAAATATCCAGAGACATATAGGTGAAGCAAGCGAAGATATGATCGCTGTGAAAACCCCTGAAGAGAACCAATCCACCCAACTACTCCTGCGTTCTTAAGCAGATAAAGCGTAATGCTAAATATACCTCTCCACAATATCTCAATAATGATGAGCCTCTTGGCAAAAATCATTGTTGACGAGCGTGAGAGATCCTCAGGGATACCGCAATTACTGGCTAGGTTAGGTGACCATATAGTATACAAGATCCTTGATGTTGGTGACTATATAGTTGGTGAGAGCATCGCGATCGAGAGGAAAAGAGTACCGGATTTTATAAGGAGTATTTTTGATGGAAGAATATTTGACCAGGTTGGAAGACTCCTTGATGTATATGATAAGGTAGTATTGCTTGTCCAAGGATCGCCAGGCGAGGTGAAAATGACCACAGATAGGTGGAGTTCTTTTTATGGAACAATAGCCAGAATGATCCTTGAGGATGGTGTGAGCATCGTCTATACACATGACATCGAAGACACAGCCTACCTAATCCACTCCCTAGCCCAGAAATCCCAAAGCCCTGGAATTGGGGGTGGACGCCCATTGATCCATAAGAAGCCGAAGCTGGGAACCGTGGATGAGTGGCAAGTATACATAGTCCAGAGCTTACCCTATATAGGGCCGAAGCTGGCTAGAAAGTTGCTAGAGAGATTCGGAAGCGTACTCTCTGTCTTCAACGCAAGCGCCCTAGAACTCAGCAGGGTCGAAGGGATCTCAGAGTGGAAGGCACAGGAGATAGTAAGGATCCTGAGATCGCCATATAATAAGGGTTTGTTTAGGAGTAAAGAGAGGGATCTTGGTTCAGAGCCTCATGGATCAGACAACATATCGCCAGATCATGGTAACGCTAACCACTAGGGTATGCACTACTATGGGAGCTTCATTCAGCTAATTCATGCTCCACTTCTAGATCCTTTTTACGTATTGTTAGAGAGCCTTCAATGCGAAATGGTAAAGGCTTTGTATTTATTTTGTACGTCATAGAACAAGTAATTAGGAGTCTCACACCGTATCTTTATGCTACACAGAAGTGGTTTCACAATTTTATCTACCTATTATAGTAATGGAGCGCCTTATGCCGGAATAGAACGGCTTAGAGGCTGCATGGACGCTTAGCCTATTAAGTGCATAGCTGTGGGAAAAACTAGAAGCCTGGTTTATCTAGCAACTATAGCTAACACCCATATTAATGCTATTCTTACAAAGGCTATCCACTGTATAGGGCTTTCTCTGAACCATGGCCCCCTGCTCTCAACACCGATCATACTTGTTATAACTCCTTCATGGAACCAGAGAACCATTATCATGACATTAAGTATATCCTGGATAAGCAACAGATATTTCAACCTATTGTTAAGCAATAGATAGAGAGGTGCCAGAAATATATTCATCTGTGGTGAGTAGATATATGAGAAACTTATAGAGAGTGCAACCGACATTAGTGGTGTGCGCATAGACATCGCTCCGGGTTCTTGGATATACCTGTTATAAGACACGATCGTATATATAAATGGTGCAGAGAGAGTGAGAACGATAGAGAGGGTCCTGAGACTCTGATTATATATATCATCTGTTAAGAGATTATAGAAGCAGTTTTCACAATACCACCTCGAGTGATAGCTAAGGAAGTGGAAGAAACCGGGGGGATATACGAGTAGTAATGCTAAGAACGGGAGTGCTGCTACTGAGAAGCCGAGAAGAGCGAAGAGCATGGCTCTCCCGATCCTGCTGGCTAGGATCGTGATGAATATAGAGAACAACGCATATATGGGTATAACCTTAACAGACGCTCCCAAACCCAACGCGATGGATGAGCCATAAATCTTGTTTTTAGTGTAGAGAAAAATACCCAAGATCATTAGAAAGGCCGCGATTATATCCCAGTTATAAAATAAATAGTAAACAATAGAGGGCGATGCTATAGAGAGTATAGAAAGAATCCTTGGCGTCCTCTTCTCTTTCGAGATCCTATATATGATATAGACATATGCTATATAGAAAAAAATATTTATAGCAAAAAGACTTCTCACCATGGATAAGAAAGGATCATAACCATGTGTTGAGAGATAAAGAGCGATCTTAGAGGCAGCTAGCCAGAGAACAGCTATTATTGGCGTGTATTCAAACTCATAGTCAACATATGGATAGCCTGATAAGACGCTGTCAGGGGATCTATGATACAGCGCTAGGTAGTCAGTATATTCTCCAAGGAATAAGGGATCGTGGATCACAATACCAATGAGTATAACTATTATCGCTATCATCGCGTACTGGTAGTGTTCACCACGAACTCTGCGCAAGATACCCCCACACAACATAGTCACAGAAAATATCTCTATGAGGCAAAAAACATATATCATGCATTGTTGTTTTCATAGTACACATAGCATACGGCTAGCAGGCGGGTGAATAGACATATACCCATGCAGATCTAACCTGGTATCGACCTCCTTAGAATTGCTCACCACCTTTCCGCACTGAACAACTGAGTAAGCTCTCCTCAAGTGGGTGTGTTCAGATCCATGGTTTGAATATTTTCGCCCAACCCAGTGGGCTTTTATATACACCACATGAACTCTGGGGAGATATGTTGAGGAAAAGAGTATTGAAAGGTTTGAGCGAGCTGGTGGTTATAATGATAGCGGTCGCCATAGCCGTACCAGTCATGTTCATACTACAATCATGGCTGGTAGGACAGATGGGGAGGATGCCAGAGCTAGATCCCGTGACAGCTACCTATGTCTCTAGAAGCGTTACCACAGACTCGCTCCTAGTAACACTAACCGTGAGCAATAATGGGAACGAGCCTGTGAGCGTTTCTAGCATTACAGTGGTATACACCACTACCGAGAGTGGTGTAAGTACTACTTCAGGCAATCTGCTGGGTATAAGTCTTCCTCAGACTATTAATCCCAGATCATCGATAACTATCCCTCTAACAATAAACAACGCGGCTAAGGTTAACGAGGTTATAGTCACAGTTACAATACCGAGCTCTAACATTGTGAAGACTATAAGAGCAGCAGGGATCTAGCGGGTGTTCCTCGTGCATTTACTGAAACTAGATAAGCTTTTTTCTAGAAAAATAATATTTGGCAGAGTTAATACGGGTTCTGTGTATTTTCCTAGCTATGGGGATTTTGATCTTAAGGAGTATGTGTTGCACGGAGATTCTAATGATTATGATCCATTGCTGAGCAACGCTGTGGTCAAAGAGGTGGAGGATGTTATTATAGAATATAGTGTTGGGCCGTACAGGATTCTGATTGTATCCTCTGATGGGGAGTATCTATATCTAGCGGATCTGGTTCCAAGGCCTTCCAGGGATCTTGTGGGCATTATAGATAACCTATCAAGAGATCTTTTCAGATTCGCTCCTGAGGATAGGGATCTTGATGACTACTACATAGCCGAGGTTCTGAGGAATGTGTACAGAATCCCTGAGGATTATGTTAATATGGCTACATATCTAGTGAAGGAGAGGCTTAAGTACGGCAGGATCCAGGTTCTCCTCGACGATCCATATATAGAGGATATAAGCATCAGCGGCCCGGGTGCTGTTTGGGTTAGGCACAGGATAGTTGTTGAGAAGGATCCCTTGGTGGATATGATCAGAACAAACATCGTCCTAGATGCTAGGGAAGTGCTATCGCTTCAAAAATACATAGCCACAAGATCTAGAACATATATATCTAGGTCAAACCCTGTAGTCGATGTACAGCTCCCAAGAGAGGACGGTGGGCACAGGGTACATCTAGTAGATCCAACAATAGCTGGTAACAGACCAGAGATAACTATTAGAAAGAGGTTGGAGGAGAAGATAAGCATAGAGTGGCTCATTGAGAAAGGATCTATTAGGAGCGAGGTTGCCGAGTATCTAAGACAGATAGTACTAAGCAGGGGCTCTATAGTTATAGCCGGCCCCCCGTCTAGTGGAAAGACAACCCTCCTAAGAGCTCTTCTCAACAGCTACGTACCCCCCAGCTGGAAAGTAGTTATAATAGAAGATACCCCCGAGATCGAGATCCCCGAGAACAGCTCGTGGGTTAGATATACAACATACGAACTGGGAGCGCTCCACATAGACCAGTTCTTCCTAGCCAAAGCAGCCCTCAGATCTTCTGCTAACAGGCTCATAGTGATCGGAGAAACCAGGGGAGCAGAAGCCCAGGTTCTGGCACAAGCCCTAAACATGGGTATGGGGGCTCTCACAACATTCCACGGCGGGTCTTCAGAGGAGGTTATAACAAGGCTTATGTCGCCTCCTATAAACATGTCTAAACACCAGATCGGCAGCATATGGACTATAGTTATCATGGGTATTGGGTGTGTGAACAGTAAGGGGGTGGGTAGGTGTGTGGAGAGGGTGGATGAGATCCTTATGGATGACGATATAGATATACATACAGTCTATTCTGTGGAGGAGAACAGCCCAGGGATTATGGAGAGAAGCATTAGATTGAGGAGAGCCAGCAGGACAAGGAATTCTGGGAACATCTTGGTCAAAACCGGCTAGGGTTCGGTACCACCATGGATATCCTCTCACGAGCTGTAAGGAAATACTCAGAACTATTAGCGATCTCGGTATCGAGCTACAGGGATTATCTATCTCTACAGAGAGAGCTGATAACAGCCATTATAGGTGTAATGCTCTCCCTATCACTCGCAACGATCACCAACCTCTGGTTAGGAGCCATACCGCATAACATGGAATTATCGATAGCACTCGCAATTTCGGGGTCTATTTTATCACTCCACAAGATCCTAGCCAGGGTCTCGAGATCCTTGGAGAAGGCAAAAGGATTATCAGAGGAGCTACCATATTTGGTTTTCATGGCCTCAGCAATAGCTAGGACAGGGCTCGAGCTTGTAGAAGCGCTTCATTTTATCTCAACCAGCGAGGCTGGTGTGTTTAGATATTTTAAAAGCCTCTCAAAAAGGCTTATCAATGCATCCAAATACATAGGCTTTGAGGAGGCCTTAGACAGGCTCGCAGGGATTCCTAGGGGTGTTAAGAAGACTCTGATAACATATCTCTCAAGCATAAGTTTAGGAACAGGTATAGAGACACTGAACGCGCTTGGGTTAGAGATGATCAGAGAGGCTTCTAGACGGGCATCGAGATCTATAGACCTAGCAGCCCAGGCTGGCCTGGTGATAACGATGGTACTCACAACAATACCGATCCTCGTCCTAGGGATCTCATCGATCCTCGGCGATCATGTAGCGCTAAGCGTAGGCATCATGGTTAGTTTAGGCACACCAGTAGCTGTTCTATTACTGCCCCAAACACCCCTACCACTCAGGCTCATAATAAGTAGGGGTAAGACGCTGTATGTTTCTTTACTAAGCCTGCTCTCCATAGGCCTTATAGTATTGGCATATGTATCAATACACCTGCTAGCCTTATCAATCATCCAGATAAATATAATGAAGAACATTATTATCATATTATCGATCATCATGATCCTCGTGGGTATCCCCTGGGCGGTGATCTTTGCAAACTACCTAGCCGGTTTCGGGAGGGCTAGGGATATCTTGTTTTCTATAAGCAGTTATGCCAAGGCATATAGAACACTAGATGGTCTCGACCTAGATAAGGAGGCACAGAGAGTAGGTTCATACGCACCATGGATATTACATTATATCATATTCTCTCTGGTCTTTTTCAGAGAAAAGGGTGGGGTCGAGCCCATAGTCATCACAAGGTTTTCAGAAGAGATCATGGATGTAATGGCAAAGAACACCAACAGGATCGCGGGATCTTTGCTATCGCTTGCAGCAACCCTAGCACAGCCAGTAATGCTTGCACAGATAATCCCAATGATGGGCTCAACCGCACATAGCCTTGGCACGATCGTCATGCTCCTATCATCAGCAACGGTATCATCGCTAATAGCATCAAAGATCTTCTTCGGAAGTGCGAGGAACACGATTATAATGGGTATGTGTTTCTTGCTACTCTATACACTTCTCCTAAGGTGATCCTCATGAGCCTTTCAATAAAGATCCCATACAAGGTTGAGGATCTATTCACGGTAGAATTGCCAGAGCATCTGCTAAGTCTGAAACCGCGTCTCATTCAATCAAGGATCAGCCCTGACACTGTCTATGTTGAAACAGAGATCGGGGACGTGCTTGTGAGACCATTGATAGGTTTGAAAAACAATATCAACAGACCCTGGGTGTATCACGATGCCTCGAGGGTTTGTTTTAATAATGCGTGTAAAGATCTTGGCAAGATCTTTAAAGCAGCTCCACTAAGCGATAACACTGCTATAGTAATTAACGAGGGGAAAAGCTACTTAGCAGAGTTATCTGAAGACGGTATAAGAACCAGACATGTTGATGTAAAAGAGATCTTAGGATCAGTACGATACATAGATAGATCTGTTATTCTGATTCGAGAGAAAGGGTTTAGGAAGAGAGTGTTAGCAATAGACCACGGGTTTCTATATGCCGTGACAAGCTTCTGCATGGAGCGAAGAGAAGGATATGCTGTAGTAGCCTTCGAGACGGGTGGTTATACAAGAATATACTTTGGCGCCGAGCACGGCGGGTATATGATATACGACACAAACAGCCCGCCAGTAGCATGTACCATGGGGTATAGGGTAGCTACTATAGCGCTAAGGAACCGGGGTTCTGTATATATCGGTAAGGGACTATACCTAGAAACACCCCTAAGATCCGTAGGAACAGCGTGGATCCCTGAGGATAGGGTTCTTATTCTATACGATCAGAAGGGTGGGTGGCTATTAGAGAGCGATCTTAGAAGCCTCAAACCCATAGCCAGGCTGCCTGGCAGACCAACATATTTGGGCAGGCTTGGGGATTCAGATTCACATGTATTGACGGTTAACGGAGAGTTGGTGGTTATCAAAGGCTCCCTCATTACAAAGCCGGAGATCCGTTTAGACAGTTATAAATATGTGTCCATCAATAACAATGGGTTAGTGATAGATTCAGGAGAAACCCTCGCAATAAGATCCATAGAGGGGAGGGAGATCTGGAGTGTTAAGAAAGATCCAGATACTCTATGCAGTGGATATGGAGACAAAATTGTATGTATTAAGGGGAACATGATCAGCGTAATAGAACCCGGTGAGGGAGAAGTGGTGATAGAGAGAAGAGCCGGTGAAATACCGGGGGTTATCATAAGCGGGGGTGGAAAAATACCAGGTATATCGGTCAGCGGGGATATAGATGTAATCAACATAACAAGAGTAGATGGAGACATAGAGATAACCATGGCGCCCAGGGTGCTTGGAAAAACATCGAGACCGTATATAGAGTTGGAGGACCTCATAACAAAGCACAGGGCTGAATTGGAGGTCGTGGCGGAACCCCCGAAAGTAACTATAGAGCATGCTGGGATAGTGGTTTCGAGAACAGGTTTGCATATCGAGTGCGGCTCTCCCGGATATGCCGAGGTTGTGTTAAGACTTAGCGGGAATAGATTCCACGATTTATATAGATATGTTGTGAGGATAACATCGATGGGAAGAGTTATAGGGCTAACAACATTCCATCTAGGCTCTAACAATAGAGCTGAGGAGAAGATAGAACTGAGGATATGCCTAGAAGAGGCACCGATCGATGGAGATGCATGGCTAGAGATAACAGCTATAAAGAGAGATCTTGAGGGTCTCGAGGGCGAAGCTTTCTACAGAGCACCCTTGGTAGTTGAAACCAAGGAGCCTGTTGTCACCATATCTCTAGAGCACTATAGCGATAAAAGCGAGATAACAGTAAAGGTAGAGAGATCCCGCGGGGTTGATGGAAACATATATGTTGATATTAAATGCACCAACACGTCATTCGAAAAAACAGAGAGAGGCAGTGGGGTTGTTAGGATCACCATAGGGGGGTGTGAGGTTCCAGCAAGAATCGTTACAGCTATCGAGGATCAAGGTTTCAAATGGATCACTTCTAGAGAGATCCATATACCAGAACTAGTGCAATGCGCGGAGGAATATAACGATATAGCCGGTATAGCCGACGTGATGTGTACCAAGGGTGGGTTTTACAAACATATACCCCCGATCTCCCATAAAGATCTCTCACCCATAAAGGAGATAAAGGTTATAAATCTCCCAGGCAGAGGGAGCCAGGTCTTAATTATTGCTGATAGGAATGCATCATATATGGTAACAACCCTGAGAACCGGCTATGTGATTGGACAAGGCCGGCTATTCACCGGGATTAACATAGTGAACCTGGGGGTTGCAGCCCTGCTAGAGCCCTTAAGACTGTCGATCTTCAGTGGGGCGGCTTATAGAGAATATTTGATAGAGCCGGAAAACATAGCTGAGATGATCTCAACAGCCCTGAGAACATCTTATAAGCTACTAGAAATTATGGGCGGGCTAGGATTATAGATATAAAGAGGCTTCTCAGGATACGGGAACATGTTGCCAAAATACTGTTTGGATCAGATGATCTCAGGCTAGTCGATGGAAGAATTGTTAGCTGTGATAGTAAGGGTTGCATTGCAAGAGGGTTCCTCATAGTTAGGGATTTTACAGAAACACTGGACGATCTAGAGGGTAAGGATGTACAGAGAATACTTAACTCATACGTTAAAACCCTATCTCACAACGCACCAATAGATCTGAGGATTATTATCTCACCGATCAAGCCAGAGGAGGTGATGAGCAAAATAGACAAGGCTATACAGGTTAAACAAATCATGCTCGAAGCAGACCCAACCAACGAGAAGCTGAGAACCGAGGTTGAGAGACTGAAGAGAATTAAGAAAAAGATACTCAGCGGAGAGACCCCCTTCTCGATAAACATGGTCTTCAGCGTTATCTCACAAGGATCTACGGAGAATGAAGCCATAGAAAGGCTCTCACATAAGATCTCGATATTAAGGGAGGAGTTGAGAAGTATAGGAATATATACCGAGGATCTTAGAGGACTTGGGGCAATAGCCGCTCTTAATAGGTTTTTTCGTGGGGAGTAATAGCCCCATACTGAGGATCCTCGATAGGATTCTTTGGAACAAACTCACAATAACCTCATCGCAGGCCATATATCTCTCTCCATTTATAAAAACCAGTCTGCATTCTAGGGGTAGAAGTGCTAGCGGGATACCGCTTGGAAGAGTCATAAACAGTGGTAGGAATATCTTCTGGAACCCGAACATCTCAATGAGCCCCCACGTGGTTGTGGTTGGACCAACAGGGTCTGGGAAAACAGAGACGCTCCTGAGCATAGCTACCAAGATGAACTCGCTCTACTCACTCACCGTGCTGATGATCGATGTTAAGGGAGATATTAGAAGTAGGCTGGAGAGGAGGGGCTATTTCTTCAATCTCATAGATGTACCTAGAGATCCTCTGGGATCTTTATATCCATACTATATAGACACTGTTGGCAGGGCTGGACAGGTATTTGAATCCATAGTCTCCTCCTACGAGGTACATGACGTCAGGATTCAAGCCTCTCTCTATAAGGCTATAAAGAAAGCATATGAAACAACACCACTCCCAACATGGCAGCATATTATGGCAGGGCTTGCTGACGAAGAAAACCCCGAGAGCATAATGATCTCAAGGATGTTGGATGAGATAGCGTTTCTCGACGGTGGACCGCATAATATAGGGCACTACTCACTCAGAGAAGGTATTATTAATGTGATCTCCCTAGCCGGGATCTCGAAGGAGAGGGAAGAGATGCTAAGCTACGCGATGAACATGGTGTTCCACGATATGTTGAACTACATGTCTTCAAGAAGCATAGACCCAAAGACCATAAGGGGGGTTCTCGTAATAGATGAGGCATGGGTGCTGAGCAAACATGGGAAGAGCTCTAACAGAGTGCTAAACTTGATAAAGCTCAGCAGAGGCTATGGTCTCTCAGTCCTTCTAGCCACCCAGAGTTTCAGGGATTTTGGTGATAGCTGGGATAGGATTCTAGAAAACACTGGAGTCCTCATAGTGCTTAATACTCCGAGCAAGAGATTCTGGATCGATGCATCCAATTTCCTGAAAATAAGCAGAGAAGCCATAGAAGATCTCATGGTCGTACTTGGTAAAGGAGACGCGCTCATAAGAGTCCTCCCGGATCCAAGGCCTATCCCAGTATCCCTCGAAAACGATGTTGAGGAAGCAAGAGAAGGGTTCTAACCACGCGTCCTCCGAAGGCTATGCTGTTCTAGCTTCTATCTCAACATCTCAGTAGCTCCTCTCTATGCTCTATGTAAGCCTCTACTTATTATACTGTGGAGCAAAAACACTACCAAGCACCCCGGCTACTGTGCTAACTACCCATAGACATATATTAAACCTGTAGATCGCCGATTAGCTATTGGAGAAAAAAAACTATTGGTGGGACGTAACACATATTACTTATAGCTCTTTGAAGAAGACGTATAGCAGGGGTTTAAAGCCCAGGCTTGTATAGAACTCAACAGCTATTTTGTTCATAGGGGGAAACTCGGCCGATATGAGTGTCACTCCCCTGGACTTAAGGATCTTTGTTAGTGATGATATTAACGCTTCACCCACGCCCTTTCTCCTATAGCTTGGAAGCACATATAGATCTGTTATCACGCCTGCTATGAGGGGTTCGTAGAAGATTCTAGATCTGATCTCAGTCCTTATGACGCCCACCACCCTTCCCGAAGACTCAGCTACAAGGGTTATCACATCCTCCCTGCCTAGTGAATCGCTTATATATTTCCTCACAACCTCCGGCGCCTCTTGCCTCACAGTATATAGTGGGTCGAACTCCTCGTTGAGCTTTTTAAGTCTTAGAACCAGGTCTGATATTTGTTCCACATCCTCTTTCCTAGCAATCCTTATTATATATTCACTCTCTCCAGCCATGATATATCACCATAACTCTTTTATCAAACCAGACCTCATAAGCGTCTCGTGCTTCGATCTGGAGGATATTATCTGGGTCTTAATATCCTCCAAAAGCTCTTCCCTAGAAGGCGACAACCTACTGATCCCAAGCTCTATAGCCTTAAGCCCCACTGCAAGGGCTGTCTCAACATATGCCTCCCACTCCTCCATCGTCGGGATTATATAGTCCTCCCTAAGCCCCTTCTTCTCGGCATATCTAGCAAGGGTCTCTGCAAACACTATGGCCATCTCGTCTGTTATAGCTTTAGCCCTCACGCTGAGAACTCCTCTAAACATTGCTGGGAATACCAGGCTGTTGTTTATCTGGTTCGGGAAGTCGCTCCTACCTGTAGCTACTACCTTCGCCCCGGCCTCGCTTGCTTCCCAAGGCCATATTTCTGGGACAGGGTTGGCTAGGGCGAACACTATAGGGTCTTTATTCATATCTTTAACCCACTCTTTCTGTATCACATTAGGCCCTGGCCTTGATGCTGCTATAACGACATCCACACCCTTTAGGGCTTCCCTAATCCCTCCTTTCCTCCCATCCGCGTTGGTCTTTATCGCTAGCTCGTATTTCCATGGGTTCTCGAATGCAAGCTTATCTATATCATCCCTCTCGCTATGGAGTATGCCTTTTGAGTCAACCATAACGAGGTTTCCGGGCTTTGCTCCATATTTTATCAATAGATTCGCTGTTGCTATGTTCGACGCCCCCGCCCCTATCATAGCTATTGTAACATCTGAGATCTTCTTCCCAACAATCTTGAGAGCGTTTATCAGCCCAGCCAGTGTTGCTGTCGCCGTACCCTGCTGATCATCGTGCCAGACAGGAATACTGAGCTCTTTCCTCAGCCTCTCAAGCACATAGAAGCATTTAGGGCTCTCGATATCCTCTAGGTTGATGCCTCCAAACGCTGGCTCAACGCTTTTAACGATCTTTATAAACTCATCCGTGCTACTAGCCCTTATGGGTAGTGGTACTGCATCGACACCGCCGAGGTATTTGAATAAGAGCGCCTTACCCTCCATGACTGGATAGCTTGCCTCAGGGCCTATGTTTCCGAGACCAAGTACTCTTGTTCCATCAGTCACTACTGCTATCATATTCCACCTGGATGTTAGTGTGAACGATAGATCGGGATCTCTGCTTATAGCCCTTGAGGGTTCAGCGACGCCCGGCGTGTACCATATGGCGAAATCTTCAAGCCTCTTTACAGGGACTTTGAGCGTTATCTCTATCTTTCCTCTATATACATTATGCAACTTAAGGGATAACGCATACCATTTATCGGTTAAGCCTGAGCCTTGTTTTCCTAAACCCTCACCATCAACCATAACACGACCTCCCGTAAAAAGTACTGTAAGTAAGAACATAAGAACAAAAGTATTATTTAAAAACGATCTAGACGATTATGATCTATGACTACTAGCACTCGTAATCCTCAGGAAGCTTTGCTCTGAAATACTTGCCCGTCTCAGGGCTCTTAAAGAGACCTATCTTAACCCCCTTTCTACCCTTAGGAGCTAGAGGCCATACCTTTTCAGGAGCTATTTCAATCTCTTTTCCCGTAGTTGTGTCTTTTACCTTAACCTTATTCTTGCATACCATGATATGTCCCATAAAAATGTATACCATGAGCAATATAAAAATTACGTCAAACCCTCAATATGGAACGATCCATCTATATGGTGCATAGTCAAGGATCAGATCGGAGTCACACATCACTTGGTCAGAAGCGCCTCGGCTTCTTCATCAAGATCTCTTCTCCATGGGGGCTAATTAATAATAATGCTTGATTGAATTCTCCCACCCATATATCATCGATCGGTCTAAACGAGAGATATAAGCATTTTAGGTATTCCAACATATGGTGAGCCCCATAAGCGAGGCCCGCGTACTAGATCTTGAGAAGGAGGCTAAGAGGTGCGGGGGCGTTGTTGCTGCTATCCTCTCTAGCCTTAGAAAAATAAAGAAAGGAGAGAGGCTAAGGATAAGTGCCGTAGAAGCCCAGGTGAGAGAGCTCAGCGAAGCCCTGGATCTGTTCACCAGATATGGATTGATCCAGGTGGTTGACAGAATATCTGATAGAGAGATAGTTATTGAGAAGGTGAAATAATGCACCAACACCTAAATACAGCGGGGCCCTTGACACCCACACATGATCGGTTGTTGTGCTATTTTACACTACCCTATAACTAGGTAGGGGTTGAAATGAACAAACTAGGTATAGTGGGAGCGGGTAAGTGGGGCTCAACAATAGCCACAAGAATCCATGAAACAGGTATAGCTAGTATATCTATAGTATATGATAAGGATATCGAGAGAGCACGTCTTCTCGCAGAGAAAGTAGGTGCAGCTGTAGCCAGAGATCTAGGTGACTTTGATAAACACAGAGACCTCCTAGGAATAATAGTTGCCACCTCTATAGACAGCCTAGCCCATGTATCAGCAGAGCTGATCAAGATGGGGTTCAATGTGTTAATAGAAAAGCCCGTAGCCGAAAGTCTAGATAAAGTAAGGATGCTGAGAAACCTGGCCGAAAGTAGACGTGTAGTTGCTATGCCCGGCTTTATAGTGAGATTCGATCCGATAAGCGTGTGGATCAAGAATCGTTTATCAAGAGACAAGGAATCCCCAGAAGATCTATACATACTCAGGCTAAGTAGAAGACCCCCATGGGCTAAAGCGAACAGCATCATACTAGATCTTGCAATCCACGACATAGATCTAGCTAGATATCTAATAGACAGCGACATAGATCCCGTAAGTTGGTCTATACATAACCTCGAGATAGACCAGGCATTCACAATGTATGCCAAACATAGAGGTGGTAGCGTGTTTATCAACGTAGACGGTGTTTCGAAGAATAAGGTGAGGAAGGTTATTATCTCACTCACTAAGAGCTATCTCGAGGGCGACTATGTTAATCAATACATAATTAGCAAAAGCGAGGGTAGCGAATACGAGCACCTAAAGATCAAAGGTACAGAGGCGCTTGTGAAGGAGATAACGGCTTTTATCGATAAATGCAGAGGAGCAGATGTTGCTGAGGCACCAACACTACTCGATGCAGAGAAAGCCCACGAAATCATCAACCGCGTGTTCTCTAGAAAAAACCATTACTAGATCCTCTCCAGAGGCTTTATACCCAGAGCCATCAATCCTTTCGCAAGAACCTGCCTTACTCCCCTCACTAGATGGAGTTTATATGCTCTAGCACCTGGATCCGGATCCCTTATAACCTGATCCTCTTGGTACCATGAGTTAAAGAGATCCGATATCCTGTTAAGCATCGAAGCTATATCCTCGGTTTTAAGCTCATCTATAGCCTTAGTAAGCTCCGTCGGTGCTCTTGAAATCTCGATCAAGAGCTGTCTTCTCCGACCCTCAGCCCCTGCTTTGAAATCAACCTCACTTAGAGGGGGTATGCTTTCAGCTTTGTTTAGAATGCTTGAAGCCCTCGCGTAGGTATACATAATATATGGTGCTGAGTTTCTCTCAAGGTTAAGTACCTCCTCAACCCTGAATACTATCTGCTTCGATGGCGAGACCGAGGCTAGAGCGTATTTTATTGCAGAGACAGCTATTACCTTCGCTATATCCTCAGAGGTCTTTACCCCCCTCCCGCTTAGGATCTCGCTGCTCTTATTGATCGTCATCTCGATTACCTCGTCAAGCGTTACATATCTACCTCTCCTTCCACTCATTCTCTGCCCAGGTAGCATGACCATCTCATAGCTATAGTGGATCAGGTTTGAGGCCTCCCTCTTAAATCCCAATGCATATAGCGCTAGCCTTAGCTGGGCTTGTGGGAGCATCTGTTCAGAGGCTATTATGTTTATAACATGATCCGCACCGCTTTCGGAGAACTTCTTCACGCTATACCCTATATCTCTCACTGTGTATAATGTTGTCTCATCGCTTCTCATAAGTATCAGTGGCGGGATCTCTAGGGTTCTGGGTAGTCTCAACTCCTCCCTTATATCCCTCTCCTTCAAGATCTCATCGAATACAAGGGCGGGGGCTCCTTTATAGTAGCTAAAGTACCTCGAGGATCTAGCTGCTTGTATAACCTGCTCAACAACCCCCTCCCATGCTAAGTCGCTCTCATAGTCCCAGTAATCGAAGTGGGCTCCAAGTGTTTCTAGGGTCTTTTTGAACCCAGCTATGCATAGATCTACGGCTTTTCTAAAAGCCTTAACCACCTGAGGATCTGAGGCCTTCTCATACGAGATCATTAGCTTTGATATCTCAGCCTCGGGATCCTCGATTTTTGATAGTTTCTGAACAAGCGTGTCGAATATGGATGGATACTTGCTACTCAGTCTAGAAGCGTCTGCCATCAACTCATCAAGGATCTTTAGCTTCTCCCTATACCCCTCGGGATCCTCTTCCTTCAGCCTCTCCAGCTTTTTCTTCAGCTGGATGATCTCTATGATTGTGTTTGTCGACGCATATATATATCCGATCCAGTGATCCTCTTTAACACCCTCAGGAGGATCAGGCATCCCGAGGAGCATAAAGCCTAGAACCATGATCGCAACCTGCCTACCCATATCGTTAATATAGAACCTTGTGATCACCTCATGCCCCCTAAGCCTGAGCATCGATGATATAGCGATCCCGAGAGCGGCGTTTCTTCCAGAACCTATGTGGAGCGGATGCACAGGATTTGCTGAGACATATTCCACAACATATCTCTTCGGATTATTGGTTCTCACAACACCATATAGATCCTTGAACTCCTCTATAGCGTGGAAAGTTATTTTAGAGAGTTCCTGGGTATTGATCCATATGTCGAGATACCCGGAAGAGAGCGATACCGACTCGATATACTTGTTCTTAAGGAGCTTGTCTTTAATAGTATCGTAAATATGCTCCGGGCTAGAACCAAGCTTCTTAGAAACAGCATGGAGAGGTATAGCTATGTCTCCTAACTCGTATCTAGGCGGGATCTCGATCCTCAGATCGTTCTCCGGGATAGATAGCTCTTTAGAGAGATCTCTCCTCACACTCTCAGCAATATATCTAAAAGGCTCGCTCACAAGCTCCACAATAACCACTTTCCATAAGATGCTAAGCACTAAACCTAATAAGGAGGTAGGGGTTAGGAGCCCTGTGCATTGTGGCGGGCCCGCGGGGATTCGAACCCCGGACCGCCGGCTTCACCGGCTAACCTAGACCAGCCTTTAGGAGGCCGGCGCTCTATCCTGGCTGAGCTACGGGCCCTTGCCAAGATATCTTTCGCCCCGAACCCTTATATTTGTTACAAACCTCGTTTAGCATTGTAATAAGACCCCCGGTGCGAATTAATAAAAACCCTGCTTATTTAATATATTATTGGCGGCGGTCGTCTAGCCTGGTCTAGGACGCCGGCCTCCCGAGCCGGCGATCCCGGGTTCAAATCCCGGCCGCCGCACTGAGATACTAGCCATGCTGGATACGTCTCGCCTAATTGTTTTAAGCCGGCGGTAAATAGTCCACAAGGCCCGCGTAATGGATTCCGAGAGATTGATCAACAACTTCCTAACAACGATCATTGGTTTTCCATAGAATAACGACTATAACGGGTGGGAAAGTGTAATTATTTCTTGACTGTTGTTAGATCTTGCAAGATTTCTCCCCTAAAGAGTGTGGTGAGCATTTCTGTAAGCCTTTTTCTCGTAGCTTCGCCTGTTGGTGAGAGCATGACTATCTCTGTATCTCCCTTCGGCGAGAATTCCGAGATCACTTGGAGGCAAGCGCCGCATGGAGGGATTGGTTTGCTGTGATCCGAGATCACATATACCCTTGATATTGCTCTACAACCTTCTGAGACGGCTTTAAAAACAGCCACTCTCTCAGCACATACTGAGAGACCGTATGAGGAGTTCTCCACATTAACCCCTGTATATATTCTTCCATCTTCACACATGACCGCAGATGCTACCCTGAACCTTGAATATGGGGAGTATGAGTTTTTTATCACCTCTAAGAGGATCTTCAAGACCTCCTTCTCGTCCACACGATCACCGTACTATTTAGATAAATCGCTAGTAATAACAATATCATCGTAGATCAAGCTATTTATTATCGCCTTGTAATATTAAATAGTGGTGCCGCCGTAGCTCAGCTGGGAGAGCGACCGGCTGAAGAATGCTCGGCAGAGACCGGTAGGTCCGGGGTTCAAATCCCCGCGGCGGCATCTATTGTGAATAGTAATCAGCAACCCCGTAATAAGCAGAAAAACAAGCCATAATCGGTTGCTCCTGGTATTATGAGGGTTTATGAGAACCGATACTAGATCCGCAGATATGCGAAAACCTAAGCTGAAGAAATATAATCAGAACGATGTACCCTGCTCACGATAAGGGCTACAACTACATAGAGTCCTGTTTATCGATACCCATGGATTATAATTGAAAGCCTGCTTTTCTGAGCCTATGTATTATTGTTTTCATATCTTCAAATAATTGCGCAAACCTCTTGATCTCCTGGATGTTGGCCTTAAGCTCTCCGTTCTCCACTAGATCCGCATATCTAGCGAGATCTTCTACAGATTCTTCGGAACCAGCCCTTGCCTTTAAAACTATATGTTGCTCGGGTGTTAGGATTCTCACGTTAATACTATCTAGGCTAATGATCCTTGACGCTTCTATGATCTCCGTTGGGACATAGAAGTCATAGAGAGCCTCGTAGAGATCAACTACTATCTCCTCACCCCTATTTCTAATGATCAGAGAGGGGGTTCCAAGTTCTGTAGATCCCACATCCCATCCCATTTCATCAGCAATGCTTCTCAGGCTGCTTTCAACAGATACCAGGGATCCCTCGTATATATATAGATCTACATCATCTTCAAAAACCCTCTGCCCCATAGCATAATAAATACAGGTATTACCTATTATCACGAACCTAAGTCCTAAATCCTCTAGCTGTTTAAAGAGAAACACTAGATCTTCAAGCCTATACCCCGTTTATACCCCCACGATTCATGCTCCCAAAGAGCTAATTAAGCACATCGGGCGACGCCACATGGCACATATAAATCTCCTATAATCATAGAAGGGCTTCTCTTCTGTTTATTAACTTCTCTAAGCCTCTGCGGAGATCCTGGAGAACAATGTCTGCGGACTTGCTCTAGAAATTTAGAATGCCGTAGCCAGCTGCTTCGAGTTTCATGATGGTTTATAAGGATTGATATTAAACCCGTAGTTCTGCAGTAATGGAACATTATATAAGCCCTGTTATTCTATGGGGATGCCCGCCCAACAATGAGGGTAAAAAATAAAGACCGAGTGGGTGGGTTAAAAGAGATCCAGGATGTGGGGGTTTCCCCACAGCATTGAGCTGAGGCCGAGAAAGCCATGGGAAGAGCGGTTGATATCAAGCAATATCAACCGCTATGAAGCCCGAACCCCTAGAAAGAAATACTCCTAATAGTAAATTCTCATAGACCGGTAATGCTTTTATACACAACACATGGCTCATAGCATAGACACTGGATTTGGCTTGAGGCTCTATCTAACCTACGTGTTCTTCATGGTATCTATAGGGCTTCTCGATGCTGTTACGATCTATAAGGCTTCTTCACAGCTAGGCGCAGATCCCATGTACCTAGGGATCCTAAGCTTCCTATGGAGTCTCTTTTATATAATATCTACAGCGGTTTTCGGCCCTCTTGGCGATAACTATAAGATCAGAGTCCTTACAGCAATATCCTCTAGTCTCATGATCTCTTCAATGCTATCCATACTTTTTTCAGACAGCCTAAGTATAATAGCGGTTGGATATATACTCCACGCGATCGCTTCTTCAGCGGGGCATATAGCTATTTCGATCGATGTTATGGAGAACAAGGATCCCGAGGAGTGGGGGTATATAAATCATATTTTAAAGGGCCTCTACTGGATCTTCAGGGGCGTCTTTATATACTTCTCACTAACAGCGGGTTACCAAGACCTGTTGGTGATGGCGTTAATCATTATAGCATCTATACACCTGCTGGTTATTCCACAGGTGTTCTTTAGGAGGGCTATCTATAGGGCGGAGTTGACGTTAGAAAAGATCTATGGATCCATAGTGCTGAGAGGGCTTACAATAACATCTATACTCGAGAGAAAACCGGGTAATTTACATACCATAGAAGCGTTGTGGGGGTGGTTCAAAAGCAATGGAAACCCGCTCTTCACAGCAATATCGGCATCGATGCTTGCAATGGCATTTGAGCTAATAATAACACCATCACCACCGATACTGATTAGAGGGATGGGTTCTCAAGGGCTCGCTATGTATCTCTACACATCACCAATACTTGTGGGGCTCTCGATGCTGATTATTACTCCCTTGTTGAGAGATCCTATCCAAGTGTTTGTGAGAAGAACATCGCTAGCTATATCGATCCTATCGGGGTTCGCACTAGCGATCAGCTATAGAGATAGTAGCCATGGTATCCCTCTAGCATTTCCCCTCATAACCTTTGCACTTTCATACCAATTATCAGAGCTCGATGCTTATTATAAATACTCATCCATCACAGCTGGCTATGATATGGGGAGATACCTAGCAATCAGGGAGATCGGAGGCTTGGTTGGCGGAATTCTCTCCGGCTACATAGCTACAGTATATGGGTATATGGCTTCGATCATAGTTGGCATGATCCTAATAGTTATATCCCAGATCGTGAGAATGCTGTGAGAGCATCAATGCTAGTTCGTTAGGGCATTTAGACTATCGAGTAGGATCGGCTGGCCATAACTGTCTATTCCATATAATTCCCTTTAGATATATAGTATCTGGGTCTTGTTGGAAGATATCCTTAACCTTGCGGTCGATTATGCGAGATCCCTTGGAGCAGCATATGCAGAAGCTAGGTATCACAGGATAGAGGGTGGCAATATAAACATAAGGGCTGATAGAGTGATCGGGATCACTTATAGAGCTTCCGAGGGTATAGGTGTTAGGGTTATATATAATGGTGCTCTCGCCTTTGCCTCCACCACCAGACTTGATGCTGAAGGTATAAAGAAAGCTGTTGAGAGGGCTGTGGCTACTGCAAGGGTCTTCTCGGGATCTATTAAGAGAAAGGCTGAGCTCTCAAGCGAGAGGCTTGGCAGATCCTCGTATGAGGTTAAGCCTAAAAAGAGCTTCGACAGTATGCCACAGGATCTCAAGATCTCGTTTCTAAAAGATCTATATACAATAGCCCTAGAAAGCTTGAAAGAGGCTAGATTATCATCACTCCTGACAAGCTATAGCGAGTCTATCGAAGAGAAGATGATTATTAATAGTGATGGCGCATATATAAGGAGCAGGCTTCCGAGAATAGAGAGCTTTATAAACATAGTCCTATCCTCGCCGGAGAAGGGTACTATTAACAAGTGGTTCGAGATCGGGGCTGTTAGGGGTCTAGAGCATTTCGAAGAGATAAAGCTCGTGGACAGCCTGAAAGAAACAATATCGAGGATGGAGGAGAACCTACTCAGAGGTATAGAGCCTCCTAAGGAGAAAGTAGACGTGATCCTAGGATCCGAGGTTGTAGGTCTTATAGTACATGAAGGGGTGGGACACCCGCTTGAGGCTGATAGGGTGCTTGGTAGGGAGGCTGCTCAGGCTGGGGAGAGCTATGTGAAGCCCGAGATGGTGGGTAAGGCTAGGATAGGTAATAGATATGCAACGATAATAGATGATCCAACAATACCTGGATCCAGCGGCTACTACCTCTACGACGATGAAGGCGTACCAGCGAGACCAAAGATCCTGTATAGAGAGGGCGTTATAGAGAACCTACTCCACAATAGAGAGACTGCACGCCTCATGGGTGTTGCGAGCAACGCGTCAGCCAGAGCCACCAACCACGCCTCGGAACCCATAGTTAGGATGAGCAACACCTACCTAGCCCCAGGGGATATGGAGTTTGAGGAGCTCATAGAGGATATAGATCTTGGTGTATATATAAAGAGCAACATGGAGTGGAACATAGATGATACCAGGTGGCGGCATAGATACATAGGCTTAGAGGCTTTCCTAATAGAGAAGGGAGAGCTAACAAAACCGGTCAGAAACCCCGTGATCGAGATAACAACAGGCGATCTCTTGAGCAACATCGTAGCAGCTGACAAGAACCTGGAGTTCTTCCCAGGCATGTGTGGCAAAGGAGAACCAATGCAGGGGATCCCGGTATGGATGGGCGGACCAAATATCAGGCTCCCAAAAATATCCATCGGGGTGGCTCCTATTGAGTGAACCCATGGCTTTTGGAGAAATGATTGTTAAGAAGGCTCTAGAGGCTGGTTTTGATGAATGCGCGGTGCTCTTGAACAACGTTGAGAGATCCATGGTGAGAATAGCTAATAACCAAGTAGTCGTTACCCAGAACTGGGTGTCTGGAAGAGCCTCCCTATACCTATCTGCTAAGGAGAGGGTATTCCAGCTGTCTTTCGACACGATCAATATAGATCATATCGAGAGAAGCATTAAAGAACTAGCACTAGGGGTAGACCGGGCAGAGAGATCTTTTCTATACGCGCCCCTACCAGACCCAGATCCCAATGCAAGACCCCTAGAGGGTGGTTTCGATCAGAAGGTATATGACATGTTGGAAAAACCCAGCGAGGTGTCGGAGATATTGATAAACACGGCCCTTAGCGAAGGTGCAGAGAGAGTCGCAGGAGTCATAGATCTAGGTGTTGAAGAGAGATGCCTCATAACCTCTAAAGGGTTTAGCAGGTGTGAGAGAAAGACTTTCTTCACATCGCATCTCAGATCTTTCGTTGGCGAGGGCTCGGGTCACTGGGGCTATGGTTCCAGGTTTTACGATGCCAGAGAAGTTGAGAATGTCGCAAGAAGATCTGCTGAGTATGCGAAGCTATCGAGAACCCAGAGATCCGTGGAGCCGGGATTATATGACATGGTGCTATCGCCCATGGTGCTTGGAGAGCTCCTAGGATCTGTGGCAAGAGGTTTCAGTGCCTTCTCATACATCCTAGGCTTATCCTTCCTCAGGGGTAAAAAGCCAGGCGATAAGGTGGCTAGCGATGCTCTTACCCTTAAGGATGACCCCCTTAAGAACGACCTCCTAGGCTCCTCAGGCTTTGACGATGAGGGCATAGCAACCAGGGTTAATACCCTCATAGAACACGGTGTTTTCAAAACACTCCTTCACAATACCAAGACAGCCAGCTATATGGGTGTGGGGAGCACTGGTAATGCTGGGTGGATATATCCTAGACCATGGTCTCTCACAATAGAGCCAGGAGATATGGGTGATGATGAGCTTGTAAAAGAACTCAAGAGAGGGCTTATCATTACCAATAACTGGTATACTAGGTTCCACAACTATGTAGAGGGTATTTTCTCCACAGTATCCAGGGACGCGCTCCTCATAGTAGAGAATGGCGATATAGTGGGTGCTGCTAAAAAGGTGAGGATAACAGACACATTACCCAACCTCCTATCAAGGATAAACGCTGTAGGCCGCACTCTATATAAAGTTAAATGGTGGGAGATAGGGGTTCCAGTAGAGATCCCGTTCGTATTAGTGAGGGGTTTGAGAATATCTAGTTAGATCGCTAACAAGGAGGCTCTAATATGGTAAGATCCCCTCTATATGATGCCCACTGCCATCTCCACGAGTTCAGCGATCTGGAGATAGAGAGGTTTATAACCAGTGGCTATGTTATTATAGCTGTTAGCGATGATCTCGGCTCATCCCTCAGGACGCTGGATATATATAGAAAGTACACGAACAATGTGATCCCGTGTATCGGGCTGCACCCATGGAATATAGAGAAAGAATCTAGGGAGAACATAGAGCACCTAGTAAGCCTTATAGACAGGGAGAAACCGCCATGTATAGGTGAGGTTGGCCTTGACAAGAGATTCCTCCCAGAATCGAGTTTTGAAAAACAAGCAGAGATCTTCAGATCCTTTTTAGAGGCAGCGTCAAGCATAGATGCTGTTGTAAATATACATGCTGTTGACGCGTGGAGAGATGCTTTGAAGATGGTGATAAGCTCAGGTGTGAGGAGAGCTATATTCCACTGGTTCAACGGGCCTGAGGACGTGCTTAGAGAGATCATTGATGCTGGGTATATGGTGTCGATAAACGCCGCGATAAAGGTGCAGGATAAGCATAAGAGGATAGCTAGATTAGCTGATCTCAACGGTATTCTTGTAGAGAGCGACGGGCCCTATAACTATAGGGGTATAAGACTATCCCCAGATATGCTGGGTGAGGCGTTATCGATAATAGCCGAGGTTAAGGGTATATCGAGAGAGGATATAGAGAAAGCTATTGAGAGAAACTTCAGGAGATATATCTATCGACAGGGCTAGCGGTATAGGAGCTTCACTTTATGGGATTTGACTAGTATATGTATGGTTCTATATATGAAGCCTTTCACACCACTACAGGGAAGGATCTCGGAGCATGTGGTGGGCATAGGATCTTTGAAATCATTCCCACCGCCTTTGACAAGCCCTATAAGGATCTCCTTTACTATCGGCATTATCGAGGATCTGCCGCCGTATATAATATCCCTACCAGGTAATACAAACCATGATACCGATGAGAATGTCTTCAGATCCATTAATGATCTCAGCCAGCCTGCCTCTTTGGAGTACATCCCAACAACAGCTATTCTACCCCTACTAAGCTTCCATATGGCTTTAGCAAACCTATAGCATAATCTGCAGTAATTATCATAGAATAGCGTAGGGCTATCTATGCTTCTCAGAGTCTCAATAACAGCCGGATCCTTTACCTCAACCTCGAGCACCGACCTCATCTCCTCCATAGATTCCTCTATGGAGAAAAAATGGCTAAAGATCTTCTGACCCCTATGAGCATAGAACATATAGACCTGAGACCCGGTGCACTCATTATTCCTGGTGATAGAAAGAATCTGAGGCAGACAGTGTGGAGAGAAAGCACACTGTGGATATCAGCATAGTGATCCCTACATACAATGAGGCTGAGAATATAGAGGAGCTTCTCACAGAGATCAAACGCAGCCTGGAGAACGCAGGTATTGCTAGCTATGAAGTAATAGTTGTGGATGACTCATCCCTAGATGGCACGGCTGAAATAGCTAGAAATGCTATGGAGAGATTAAAAATACCTGGAAGGATCATCGTTAGAAGCGGGAACCGGGGCCTTACCAGCGCCATTATGAGGGGCTTCACAGAATCTAGAGGTAAGTATATCGTTGTAATGGACGCCGATCTTCAACACCCACCAGAAACGATCCCAGGACTTTTTAAAAAAGCTTCTAACGAAGATCTAGATGTAGTTATAGCTTCTAGATACATCAAAGGCGGAGGGATCGAAGGAGCCCCTATCCATAGGAGGTTTATATCAAGAGCTGCTGCACTCATAGCCAGGATCCTTATCCCCCAGGCTAGGGGTATAAGGGATCCGCTCTCAGGTTTCTTCTTAGTGAGAAGGAGCGTTATAGAGGAGGTTGGTATAGAAGCTATTGAAAAGCATGGGAGAAGTTTCAAGATCCTCTTGGAAATACTTGTTAAAGGCAGGTATAGAAGCGTCGCTGAGCATCCATATGTGTTTAGGCCGAGGAGAAGGGGGAAGAGTAAGCTGGGTGTAAGAGAAAGTTTAGAGTTTGTAAAACAGGTTATGGAGTTAAGCGAATACAGACTCCCAAAGTTCATGACGGTAGGGCTCTCAGGGGTTGTTGTCAACATGTCCGTTCTCTACATATTGGTCAGCATGCTCGGTGTTCCTGTAATTATATCATCCCCTGCAGCGATAGAGCTGGCTACTATAAATAACTTTATCCTAAATGATAGATGGACTTTTAAGAGGTTCAGGCTATTGGGCAGATGGTATGAAAGGCTTCTCAAGTACCATGCAGCTGTGGGGTTGGGTAATCTTGTCAACTATGCTGTAGTTCTTGCACTCCATGGCATAGTTGGTGTTATGATCTCTAATATCGTTGGAATAGCCTTGGGTTTTGTTACCAACTATCTTGTCAGCTCTGAGTTTGTGTGGGAGGTTGCCAGGCATAGGGGGAGGGGTATTGATAAACGATAATATCTCGTGAATAATGGTACAGTATTCCTATTAGGATCCCGGTCTCTTTGGGATCAGATCTCCTTTATCTCTCTCAATAGACTGACATAGCTTTTCTCAGGCTCACGGGGCTTAACTATATCGAGGATCAGGTATCTTATCTCGGGTAGGTTTTTCTTTATAGACGTTATTATATCCTCCTTTATCTCTTCAACCTCTTTTACGGTCATGTCCTCCCTAACCTCGATCTGTATTATTGCTAGATATCTATCCGGATCTATGATCATGGTTTTTGCGTCGTTTACATCAACAACGCCTGGTGTTGAGAGTGCTATCTTTATGATCCTTGCAACAACCTCTTTTGGCGCTGAATGGCCTATAAGGGCTTCTATGCTTCTATAACCTATGTGGATCGAGCCTGCGAGTATTATGAAAGCTATAATGCTTGAGATATATATATCCAAGATCCTGTTGGAAAGTACTAGAGATGCAGCAGCCATTAAATTCCCCGATAACCCCATGAGATCCTCGAGTATAAGTGGTCCGAGAACTATCGGACGCCCCTGCTTGGATCTTACCATCATTATAGCTACAGACATTGTTGCTATATCAAATAATATAGGTACTGACATATAGATCCAGAACCCGCTGGAATTCATATCAAGCTGTTCAGGGACGCTGTAGATCCGTATATTCTCGGCTATTATCATATAGAAAATAGATCCTGCCAGTATTATTGATGAAAACAGGCTCGATATATAAAGCACCTTACCAACCCCAAATGGATAGCGGGGAGAAGGCTTGGTTCTATATACCTGTGTCCCTATAAATAGTGTGAGGCTATTGGATGTATCTCCTATTGAGTGAAAGATCTCTGAGTAAACAGCCCTGGAAAAGGTGTGGCTAAAGATCATGTATTTTATCACTATAGCTATCAAATTAAATAGCATCGAGAGCGCTACAGGATATCTCTCATCAAGCCTCAATATGGTTCAATATGTACTTAATCTAGCAGAATTTAAGCGTTACCAAAAACGTTTTCGCATCGTTAAAGCGATAGAATGAAAAGAAAAAAGCGTGACGCGATTCGAGTAATCTAACCCTCTTCCCTACCCGATTCTTGAACCTGTTCCGAAAGCACTACTAGCTTTGCCTCTAACAGAGCCTCTATTATGGCTTCCACCGGCGACTCTACCTCTGAGGCGTCTAGCTTGAGATCATCAGCAGTCTTGTTTATAATATCACTCACAGTCCTATTACCGTCACAAAGGGTCCATATATAATAAGCAGCTGGGTTTAGTGCAAACGCTTCCTCCTCGCTGAGCGCTACGATATAGTTCTCTCCCTCCATACCTACATGTTCTCCCTGCTTCAGGGGTTTCATATCGCGGCTAATCATCTCTCCTCACCTCTCCTAAAACCGCCTCTCCTAAAGCCTCTGCCTCCTCTGAAGCCTCCTCTCTGAGGTCTATAATCCTCTGGCGCCTTGACAAACTCCTCAGGTACTGCTTCTGCTTGCGGGATGCTCTCATCATCAACCACCTTAAGCTCTGTTTTAGAGCTAACATTGATCTGAACCTCTCCCTTATATGCTGATGTCCAGGCGTTGGTTATCTCAACAACTTCTCCCTCTTTCAAAGTACCAGCGTGTTTACCCCATAGTGTTACTTTAACCCTTCCCGTCTCGTCGCCTATTACAGCCTCACTTATTGTTCTCAACCCGCTCTTTGTCTGTATTGTTCTTGAGGGGGTTACTGAGAGAACCCTTCCCCTTACATTCACATTCTCGATTCCGGGTTTCAATTCACCTATTTTTAGACTCGGTTTCGATTCCAACCCTTTCCAACTCCTACTACGTGTATGTATAGTGCCGCTAGAGAGCTTATAAATGCATGGGATTAATATATTGATATTACGTCCTAGCGTTTAGCTTTTCCAACGCCTAGAACCTCATCTTATCCACAGGCTTCTCTTCTCCTTTCAGGTTCATAGGCGATGGTTGGTTGATAGAATGGGGTTTCTATCCAGCGTCTCACCACCTAAGAGTTTTCATGGTGCTTCTCTTATAGCTGTCCCAGGCTAGATTATTAGAAATGAGTTTCTCGTCGATAATATGTTTACACTTTTTCCGAGGCCTTGTCCGATGGTTTTAGATTAAACACGTCACATACGGATCGGTGATCGCTATGGGGTTGGAGAGATCTTTGCGATCATTGATAGCAATCTGAAGTATATCGGAGAAATCACCGGATCTGTCCTTAGAACCAGTTTCGTTGATATACCAGTGGTTATGCTTGGTGGCAAGATATCTCTCTCCGCATCAACATATGCTACAACCATGCTGTGTTCCCCCAATCCTGGAGGTTCTTGAAACTCCTGAGCATCGTGGATCGTGAACCTACCATGCCCGTCTAGAATGAGGCCTTCGAAAAAAGATCTTGAGACACATGTTGCTACCAAGGTTACACCGTCCCGGATCTTTGTCCTGATCTCTTTAACCACCCCTCCATACTCCCTAATCATGCTGGGTAAGACGGGGCTGAGATCTCTCAGCTCATCCGAGATCCTTGCTACCCTCGGGGATAAGGCTCTCTCGCTCGACACTTCAAGTATCGCTCTTAGCGAGAGTATGTGGTGGGCTAGCAGAATATCCATATAACCAGGGATCTCGATCACATCGAAATGACTTCCCGTATCGCTTCCCTCTCCCTTATCTGTAGACGCTCTCTCGGACTTTATAAAGACCCCTCTTAAACCGAGGAGGGATAGGCTTTTGATATGCCTAGCTATATAGCCTCTCCAAGGTTCTACTGGATTATCATATACTATTAATCCTAGATCGTTCTCCCCTCGGGCCTCATAGTAGGGGGCTATATATCGTGTAAAGAAACCTATGTCTGCGTGGTAGGCATCCACTCTTCGCAAGAGGGAAAAAGCAATTGTAGATGAACAACCCGGGCTTCTGAGCCATCCGGATGTGAGGAACACTATATTGCTTTTCTCCCTGATCTCTCTAGCAATGGTTTTATAAGCCTTCTCGGCATGTCTTAAAACACTGTCTATATGCTGGGCAAGCTCCTCAGCTGTACTGAAGAACATGTTCTTATTACCCTTTACAAATAGCTAGACTAGAGCTGTTTTTAGAGCCTCGCAACAACTACAATCGTCTTTCTGGGGCTCGGGGGGTAGTTGTGGTATCAACTCCGCCAGGATCTTTTTAGCCTTATCAATATTGCTTGCCATAACCCTCGATACTTCTTCAGCTGTTACAGGTCTTTCTGCCCATACATCGTAGTCCGTGACCATTGCTAGTGTTGAGTAGCAGATCTGCGCCTCGCAAGCAAGATTAACCTCAGGAACAAGGGTCATCCCAATTATATCGGCCTTGAAAACCTCTCTCCACACTCTCGACTCGGCCTTGGTGCTAAACCTGGGACCCTCTATACATATATAGACACCCCTATCATGGATCCTATAGCCCAGCTTTCTCCCCACATCAACTATTCTGCGGCGTAGAAATTCGCAGAAAGGCTCAGCCATAGATATGTGGGCAACCTGAGGCCCGTCGAAGAAGGTATAGCGCCTCGACTTCGTCATATCTATGAACTGGTTAGGGACAACAAGGTCTCCTGGCATATAGTCCTCCCTGAGACTCCCCACAGCACTTACTGCTACTATATATCTAACCCCGAGACTCTTTAAAGCCCATATATTGGCTCTATAGTTTATCCTGTGAGGAGGTATTCTATGACCCCTACCATGCCTTGGTAGGAAGGCAACCGCTTTCCCCCCATAGTTCCCAACTACAATGAGGTCGCTGGGCTCCCCATATGGCGTGTGGATCTTTATCTCCTTCGCATCCTTAAGAAGACCTGGATCGTAGAGACCAGATCCCCCTATGATCCCTATATCCGCTCTATACCCTGGGTTTAGCATATTAACACCAAGATATATTGCGGGCTGGTAATTAAAACACCAACCCTTCTTCAGAAGGATATCCAACGGGCATTATTAGAACAGGGATCTCTGATACACAATCCACTCCAAGCAGTTCACATAGCTCTTCCTCAAAGAAAGCGCCCACAGCACATGTCCCGAGACCAAGGATCCTTGACGCTATATAGAGGTTCTCACCAGCGAAACCAGCATCCAGTAGAGAATACTTATAACCCCTAGAGCCGTATTTCCAAGCGGATCTAGCCCAGAATATAGTGATTATAATATCGATCGGTGCTTCTGCAACATGTTCCTGGTCGAGAGCTATTTCCGAGAGGGTCTTGCTATAATCACCTAGCTTTAAAGGATCGAGGGAGTGGTTGATAAAAATATACCTATAGATCCCCTGTGACAGGCCTTCCACCTTGTTAGCCGATACATAGATCTCTACTGGCTGTAGGGCGCCAGCGCTTGGAAAAGCCCTCAGGGGATAGAGATCATGACCATATACGCCTTCCTCCCATTTAGTTACGCCAAAGGCTATGTGGAGTAGTGAGGAGAGAACTCCAAGCTCTACTGGCTTGTTCTTAAAAGATCTGATAGATCTTCTGGTTAAAAGGATCTCTGAAGCGTCAACCTCTCTTGGTATTACAGGCTTTGGGAGAGCGATCTCCTTCCCACTGCCCTTGCGAAAACCAGGCATTGGTTCGATCCTATATACCACTCCCCTCTCTATATAATTCCTTCTCAACCATGTGATCCTATCTAGCTTTATAATGCTACTATAATGCTTAGCTAACCATGAAACCATATATCCCCCGAACTAAGCTTGGTGAGGGAGTAAAAAACAAAAAGGCACGTTGGGGTTATATTTAGCGGTTTATCTCTACTTCTCCTCTTCCTCTTTCTTCTCTTCCTTCTTACCCTTCTCCTCGACTCCCTTGGATCTAGCAGCAGCTATAAGATCATCTATCCTCAGGATCAGGGAAGCCGCCTCTGTACCCGCCTTTATGGCATTAACTTTCACGCTTAGGGGCTCTATAACGCCGAGGCTCTTCATATCAGCTATATCTCCTCTGAACACATCGATCCCGTACCACCCGCTGGCATCCTTGTTCTTAGCCCTCAGCTTCATTATATAGTCAAGGGGATCTAGGCCAGCGTTCTCTATAAGGGTTATCACCAGCCCCTCTATAGCTGATGCGAACGCCTCTATAGCTAGTGACTCCTTACCACCAACCTTTGTTGCATAGTCCCTCAGATACATCGCGAGCTTTATCTCAGTAGCTCCACCGCCGTAGAGAACCCTGCCATCCCTTATCGCGTCTGCAACAGCGCTCATAGAATCTCTAAGGCTTCTTTCAGCCTCGTCGACAAGTCTTTCAAGACCTGCTCTTAGCAATATGCTAACGCTCCTCGGGTTCTTGGTTCCCTCAACAAAGACCATCTTATCCTCGCCGATCTTTCTCTCCTCAACAAGCTCTGCATAGCCTAGATCCTTCTCTGTTAGATCCTCTATATTGCTAACAATTCTTCCTCCTGTTGCTCTCTCGAGCTTCTCCATATCGCTCCTCTTAACCCTCCTAACAGCAAGTATACCCTTCTTAGCCAGGAAGTGCTGGGCAACATCATCAATACCCTTCTGGCAGATAACAACATTAGCACCAACAGCAGCGATCTTATCAACATAGTTCTTCAATATATTCTCCTCTTCTTCGAGGAATTTCTTCATTTGGAGAGGATCGTTGATCCTTATCTCGGCATCTATCTCGGGCTTCTCGATCTCGAGGGGAGCGTCTAGAAGCACTATCCTAGCATTTGTAACCCTCTTAGGCATCCCTGGATGGACAACCTCTTTATCGAGGATAACGCCATATACTAGCTTGGAGTCTGCTAAACCAGCGCCGTGCTTCTTAACCACCTGCACGTTATCGAGATCTATATACCACCTTCCATCTCTATTCTCAGCTACGGTTCTAACCGCTTTGACAGAGATATCGGCTAGATACTCCCTAGCTCCATGCACGGCCTTGCTTGTTAGGGATGTTATAGCTACTCTCCTCAGTATATTCTCATCATTTATATCGATCGGCTCTGAGATCTTGCGGAGATACTCAGCTGCAGCCTCCATAGCTCTCTTATAACCTGAAACAATTAATGTTGGATGGATCTCTTTTAACAGGAGCTCCTCAGCCTGCTTGAGAAGCTCCCCGGCAAATATAACAGCTGTTTTTGTCCCATCACCTACCTCTTCATCCTGTCCCTTAGCTATCTGGACAAGCATCTTAGCAGCAGGGTGCTGTAGATCCATCTTATCAAGTATTGTTGCACCGTCGTTAGTTATAGTTATATCGCCTAGAGAGTCTACAAGCATCTTATCCATACCGCGAGGACCGTAGGCCGTCCTCAGCATGTCAGCAACAGCTATTGCTGCCATCATGTTCGTTCTCAGCGCGTCTCTTCCAACTGTCCTGGTACTACCCTCTTTCAGTATTATTACTGGTATTCCAGCAGGCTCCATATACTGTGCAACCATTTCAAGCACCACAAGTAGAATTGCAGGGGTTCTATATAAGCTTTTACATGTGGATTGATCTATGCCAGATATATATCTCCGAACTCAACCACAGTTAGGAGGATATAACATGGGGAAGGTTAGGACAGGGCCTGTGAAAAGGATCTCTAGAGAGCTTTTGGAGAAATACCCAGATCTATTTACCACGGATTTTCAGAAAAATAAAGAGGCTTTGAAGAGCATCCTAAACATAGAGAGTAAGAAGCTGAGGAACCAGATCGCAGGATACATAACACACCTAATAAAAGTGAGGCAGAAAGCCGAAGCCCAAGGAGAAAGAAGTGTGGAGAGAGAAGAACTGATCGAGTAGAGAGGGCGGGAGACCTGAGAATAAGGCTCTTTGGATCCTTAAAAGTATATTCTGGGAAAGACGAGCTTGTAATAAAGATAGATGGAAAAGTAAAGCTAAGAGATCTTCTAGCAAACCTAGTTAAACTCGAGCCCTCTCTATCAAGGGCTATAGAGGTTGATGGGAGGGTGAAGCCTGGATACCTGGTCTTTATAAACGATGCCGATTATATGGTTTACCAAGGGTTAGATACAGAGGTGAGTGATGACGATATTATAACGTTAATGCCCATAAGCCATGGGGGATCCCCACGCCACGTATAGAGGAAGAGGTAAGGATATATAGGGAGAATTTAGAGGAGCTGGAGAGGAGGTGTAGGGTCGAATATTATAGAGCATATGGGGGAAAGGAGTTAGTAGCATCTATAGAGAGGATCCTTGGTGAGGAGTGTGGTAGAGATTCCTATTTCATAGTGTTTAGAGAGGGATTACTAATAAGCCCCCGTGTAGCTATAGCCGCTGTTGCAAGAACAGAGAGGGTGAAGAGAAGATCTAGACTGATAGCCAGGAAACCTTCTATAGAGCTCCTTCTAAGGATCCTTGGGGAAAGGAATATATCAGAGGTTCTCAAGAAGATCGGATCCATCGATGTTGGGGAAAAAAACATAGTGGTTATAAACTGTACCGAGTGTGCTACAAACAGGCTAAAGAGCATGTTGGAAAGCATAAGCCCTGGTGAAGAGGCAATGAAAAACGGGTTGAGAGGTATAGCAAGGCTGTGCCTGGAGAAAGAGGATGTGTATAGTGATAATGGTGAAACCTTAGAGGATCTGGAGAAGCTTGTCATAAGCTGTGGGATCTCTCTGGAGTTTGAAGAATAGATCCTGGTAATAATAACTAACAAACCAGGCTAAGGTTGTAGGTTAAATATATATCACCCATCACTATAACTATTTAGGGCTTACTATGAGCGTAAAGAAGAAGAAGAGGGAGGGTCCAGGACCGGCTACAGCTGCTGGTCTCGTCTCTTTCTACAAGGATGTCGAGCCAACGGTTCAGATCAAACCCCTCCTAGTTATTCTGATCTCAGCCGCGTTCGCCATAGGGATCTTCATCCTAAGGCTCTTCATAAACCCCTTTGGATAGAATGGATAGGGTAGCTCTTTTGTCATCGCCGCACGAGATAATAAGTGAGGCTTTAAGGATAGCTAGGGGCGGTGATATAAGGAGAGCATTACAGATAATCCTCCCCCTCATACCCCCGGGAGAGGACTATGGTGTGGAGCTCGCATCAACACCGAATCTATCCTACTACATAGATAGGGGAGGGCTTATCTCTATAAGTAAGAGGCTTGAGGAGGGCATACCTTATATGATGTCTGTTTCGAGAAGAATAGCGTGGGATCTTCTGCCTAGCTGGGTGCTTGAGGAGTTGGATTTTTGCAGAATCTTGAAGGATCTAGCCAGGATCAATGCTGAGTGGCTTGCAAGGGAGGGAAGAGCCCATCCCCACACAAAGGTTGCTCGCGAAATCACTTCTATCAATATTGATGAGGTATGTAATGAATAGGGAGTAATCTTGGCATGTAGAGTGATAGCTATATCTGGAACACCCGGGGTTGGGAAAAGTACCATAGCAAATATTGTCTCTAGAATCCTTAACGCCGAGGTTATAGATCTATCAGAGCTTGTTATAAAGAAACGTCTATACTCTGACTATGATGAGAAGAGAAAGAGCTATATAGTGGATGAAGCTCTCGTTAAAAAAGAGCTGGGAACCATGATCTCTCGGTGTGGTGATGGGGGGGAATACCTGATCGTTGAGGGGCATTATGCCGAGATCGTTGATGACAAGGATCTGGAGATCCTCGTGGTGCTCAGAATAGATCCCCGAGAGCTTGTGAAGAGACTATGCATGAGGGGGTGGAGTTTAGAGAAAAGCCTTGAGAATGGAGAGGCTGAGTATCTAGGAATATGCCTCAGCAATGCGTTTGAAGAGCATCCGAGGGAAAAGGTGTGTGAGATAGACGTAACCAGAGAGGATCCCGAGCTTGTTGCTAGAAGGATCGTGGATCTCGTCAGAAGCAGGATTAAATGTGAGCCCTATATAGATTGGACAGCATCCATAGATCCTGGAGAACTGTGGGAAACAGCTACAAGATATTGTGCTAGAGATATGGGGGAAAGGCAGTGAAAACAACGAGGAAGCATAGAAGGGATAGATTTGGAAGAGATGTTAGGAAGGAGATCCTATACACACTTTTAATGCTGATCCCCCCAGGCTTGGTAACCACATACGGCTCTTTGGCCAGGCTTGTGGGTCTAAACCCACGAGTTGTTGGAAGGCTCCTTTCAGAGAATAAGAATATCATCATCGTACCATGCCACCGGGTTGTCAGAAGCGATGGTAGCCTTGGAGGATATTCATCGGGGGGTGTGAATGTGAAGAAAAGACTTCTAGAGATTGAGGGTGTTAGGTTTAATGGGGAAAGAGTTGATCGTGGGTGTATAATAGATCTGGCAGCCGTGTTGATACAGTGATTTAGAGGATTTGCGTTACCAAAAAACGGTAACGATCATAAGATCCGTGTTACTCTGCTAGGACATATATGGCCTATCTCTAATAACCCTCATCCACACTGTTCACTAATACTTGATGCCTTCATATCCGTAAAGGTGTTTCCACACCATCCGGGCCGGGTATAGAACCACGTAATAACCAATCATCTCGAGCCTGTAATTCCGAAAAACATGAGGATCACACCGAGAACAATTCCGAGCACGTTTACACCGAGATCTTCGGATCTCCCTATTACTAATGGGGATCTGTAGTAATTACTCTTAAATGGGTATAGGAGAGCCACACCCCTATACGTCATCATATCACCCAAAAGGTGTGAAAGATATCCGAGAAAAAAGCTGGTGGGTATTATCATTGGGATCTTTAGATATAGGCTTGCTATAAAGAATAGCGATGAGAAGAAAACCAAGAAGAAGATGTTGTGGAGAATCTTCCTATGCCCCCTCCTCCTATCAAGATCGGGAAATACCGACCCTATACCTCCTCCTAACACTATGAGTGGGATCTGGATTGCCTGCAATGTGGGGAATAGCCTAGATATTATGAAGATAGAAACACCAACACCTAGTATTATATGGGCCGCGCGGTTCAAACTCTCACCGCAAGACTATATATAACACGGGTTAGATTAACCATTGTTTTCGCCGTTCTTAATAACAATCTATATCTGTGGATCTCCGCCCGCGATCCCTTACACATATATTAAATATTACGTTTCGTTGAACATGAATCTGTAAGATCCATTAGTTGGTCATGGGCGATATATTGCTGAGCTTAGCAACACGCCATAAATACTAGAAAAAGAGATAAAGAGATCCTGAGAACCAGATAGGAGTCCCAGATGCCAAGTGCTTTTATTGTAGGATCACACTCTAGCAACCCTGCGGGTCGATGGGGTTAAACACTAACAACAAACCCTTTGGTTTCCTATGCAGCCCACCATAATCCCACAGAGATCTGTTAGAAACACATGATGATCCATAAAAATGCGGAGAACAACCCGTACCCCACACCCCTCTACTTCGCATGGAGCCTGGGCAAGACTAGGAAGTGTTTAAAGCATATCTGATGAAGCCTATGAGTGGTAAAAATGGTGTCCCAGAGAGGAGTAATAAGTGTTCACGATGAAATGCTGGAGACTGTAAAAAAGATCTATAGGTTTGCAAGGGTTCTAAAGGTTCTCGAAAAAGGACCTCTGTACACAAGAGAACTTCTCAATATTATGAATAGCTGGGGAGAGACCTTTGAACTTTTAAAGGAAATGAGCAGGCTCGAACTTATAGAAAGATATAGGAGCAGATGTGGAGAAACAATTAACAGGATATGTGTATATAATAGGATAACAGGTAAAGGAAAAGAGTTTCTCTTTCTCATTGATAGGTTGTTAGAGATTATCCATACAGATGACAGATGATTGATCGTTACCGTTTTTTGGTAACGCACCCGCTTGTACTATGAAACCAAATCTCTCCATGCGAAACAAAGGGGTGGGTGTATATCATAACACATCTTTAACTCTCTTAATTGGCGCGATATTCACTCCTATGGAACACTAGCTCAACACCTGGTTATGGATAATGATCCACCCCTTGGTTTCCTATGGAGACCACCTCAATCCCACCCCTTGGTTTGAACACCTTCACAGAACCGCCCAGCATCCCCACAACAACCTCATACCCGTTGTAGGGGAATATCCCCGTTGACACTACACCCTCTATGCTTCTCAAGATCCTATCAACCTCTTCGGGATTTCTCAGGGGCCCGGTTTTTACATCCACCACGATGTTACCGTTATCTGTTATCACAGGGCCTAGCTTTGACTGAGACTCTCTATAGCTTGCCTCATAGCCCAGTTTCCTCAACTCTCGCATAACATAATATAGTGAATATACCTCTACCTCCAGGGGTACGGGTTTTGTGCTACCCAGCATTTCTACAAGCTTTGTCTCATCAGCAATAATGATTCTCCTTCGAGAGCTCAGCATAGCTATTTTCTCCCTGAAGAGGGCTGCTCCTCCTCCCTTTAAGAGGTTTAGCCTAGTATCTATTTCATCTGCACTATCCACATATATATCGATATCCTCGGGGCATATTGCTGTCTCTATATTCTTTGCACCAGCTTTCCTCAGAACTATACTAGTGTCAAGACTTGTTGATATATATCTATACATATTGATAATACCTCTTCTAGATAGCTCTTCTATGAATAGCTTCACAGTAGATCCACTTCCCATAGCTATGCTACAGCTAGTACAGCCTTCAATAAGGTCTACTGCATAGATCGAGGCTCTCCTCCTAGCCTCCAGTTTGGAATCCATTATCCCCCCTGCTTATAATTCCCATCTGTCCTGGATATTCCTTTGCTTTAGTGCTCTTTATATCCATGGGCCCAACCCTGCTCATAGGGATCTTGAGATCCCTTGGGTTCAAGACTATTGATCCAGCATGATAATGTCACCAACTAGGATAAGCCCTAGACAGCTTGAAGCCCACTCATAAAAACGATCACTAATCAATAACTACCCCTGGGTCGGGCTTCATAGTTGTTGGTATAAAACACCAACCGTTTTCCTCGACTCCCCAGGCCTCCACACGTTCGAAGCGATCCCATACTGGGTTTTCCTTCATCACCTTGCCTTGGTTCATTGTTGTAGGAATGTGTATCGGTGTTATATAACTCTTCGTCTATGCGTTACTAGAAAACAGTAACTCAAACGGATCTATGATTGGCATTATTGCTAAAAAGCTTCCAAGATATGGTATATTAGGACACTTATAGGTGGTGATGATGAAGTATGTGATCAAAGCTAGGATAGAGATCGAGGGTAATGTTGATAAGCCTGACATTATTGGGGCTATATTTGGTCAAACAGAGGGTCTCTTCGGACAGGAGCTGGATCTAAGGGTTCTGCAGGAGAGGGGAAGGATTGGAAGGATCTATGTGGAGACAAAGACCCATGGGAACAAAGTCGTGGGAGAGATCCTTGTCCCATCAAACCTTGACAGGGTTGAGACAGCCCTTGTAGCTGCAATGATCGAGAGTATCGATAAGGTTGGTCCCTATAACGCGAAGGTTCAGATCACAGATATAGTTGATATGAGGGTTGAGAGGATAAAAAAGATCGTTGAGAGGGCTAAGGAAATACTTAACAGATGGGCTAAGGAGAGAACACCGGATCTTAAACAGATAATAGACGAGATCGAGTCCAGCGTAAAGATCCCAGAACCAATCCTCTACGGGCCTGAGAAGCTCACAGCAGGCCCGGATGTTGATAGTAGCGACACACTCATTGTTGTAGAGGGAAGGGCCGACGTGATAAACATGCTGAGGTATGGTTATAAAAACGTAATATCGATAGAAGGAGCCCAGGGAAGGGTTCCTGAAAGCGTGGCTAAGCTATCCCAGAAAAAGACAGTCATAGCCTTTGTTGACGGTGATAGAGGGGGCGACATGATCCTAAAGACACTTCTCAGATCAATTAAGGTTGACTATATAGCGAGAGCCCCCCAGGGTAAGGAGGTTGAACAGCTAACTGGTAAAGAGATAGAGAAGGCCCTTAAGAACATGATCCCGGCATCTGAGTATTTGAAGCAATTACAGGAGAAGAAGGAACAGGTTGAAGAGGTGCAGAAACCTGCTGAGGAGAGGCTCGAAGCTCAGGAACCTATCGAGACAGGGGAGAAGATCCAGAGGGTGAGTCAGGCTGAGCAGGCCTCGCTCGAGGTTATGACAGAGATCCCTGGCAAAATAGTTGAGGATGCTAAGAACCTCGTAGGAACCCTCACAGGGATCTTCTACGACGCGTCCTGGAATCCGTTGGAAAAGGTGACTGTTAGAGAGCTCTTTGACAAGCTATTAGCTAAAGAGCCTGGGAGTGTATATGCTGTGGTGTTTGATGGTATAATAACACAGAGGATCGTGGATCTGGCGAGGGAGAAAAAGATACGCCTCCTTGTGGGCGTAAGGGTAGGATCTCTTTCAGGAAAACCAGGCGACGTAGGTCTACTCACGTTTAGCGATATAGGGATCATGTGAAGCTACACACGGTCACCTCGCTTTCTTCTTTCAACATTGATCTAGAGATATTAAGTAAATATCATAACAAATCACCACAGGAATCTTCCTGGAAGTGAAAGACCTAAGCTTATCAACACCGCCTCTACAAGACCGTAAAGAGCTACCCCGATGGATTGGTATTTAAACGAGGTTCTCTTATCAATGCCAAGGATCTTTGTTGCAAACGATACCGCATAAACACCGGCTATTGGTGTTACGATTATTATAGCGACTCTTATCCCGCCTATACCCAGTCTCCTGACCAGACCCTCCCCTCTCCTTGCGAAATATCTAGAGATGGATGGGTATCTCTCCTCAAAAAGATCTAGTATCGATAGGATCACAGCAGCAGGGATCATGTTAGATGGAAAGGCTATAATGTAGGAGACGAAGGGGTCTATTCCCATGGCAACACCTATCGGTATAGCGATCAATATCTCCCCTATCGGCGAAGCAGAGATCAAGGCTATAATGAGGATCTTCTCTAGATCCAGGCTCTCTAAAATCACCCACTCTCTCAACACCCTTAATACTCACATCCAAAATATCTAAAACGAGATAATATCATTAGATCCTTACCTAGCCCGCGGGAGGAGAGATCTTGAAATAATAGCTATCAAGAACGTTTAACAGGTCTTGGGATCTAGTATTTACTAACCTGATCCTGAGGCCTACATATAGTTGGAGATCCTTAGGCATAGACCATCATAGTTGGGGTATTGAGAAGAGCTTTTGCAATGTAGCAATAAGCACAATATTAGGTGTTTTTGTTTAATTTGTTTAAAAGCCCTTTGTCGAGACAGACTTCTTCCTCGGATATATATAGTCTTTCGGGGCTTTTGCGAATGGTTCTAAATATTTCCTCAAGATCTTCGGAATCTCAACAACACCCTCGGGATCCTGGTTATTCTCTAGAATAGCGGTTATGGCTCTCGTACTCGCTATTCCGGTTGAGTTGAGCGTATGGACATAACCCTTAACCCTTCCCTTTCTTCTCACAAACCTTATTTTCAGTCTATAGCTCTGCCAATCCAGATCATTGCTGGCGCTCACCATCTCTCTAAACCTACCCTGGGCGGGCATCCATACTTCTAGATCGTATTTCTTTGCTGCAGGGGCACCAAGATCCCCTGAGGCTATGTTTACAACCCTGAAGGGCAGGCCAAGTCCTTTGAAAAGCTCCTCTGAATTTCTTATAAGCTCCTCATGGATCTCCCAGCTCTGCTCTGGTAAGGAGAACACGAACTGCTCTACTTTGTGGAATTGATGCACCCTGAATATACCCTTAAGATCCCTGTTACCCGCGCCTGCTTCTTTTCTAAAGCTGGGGCTTATCCCAACATATTTAAGGGGCAGGCGATCCTCATCTATCTCCTCACCCATATGGAGGGCTGCTAGTGAGTGTTCAGCTGTTCCTATGAGGTAGAGATCCTCCCCCTCGATCTTATAGATAGCATCCTTCAACCCCTCATAATCAATCACACTAGTGATTACAAAACCCCTCAGCATGTAGGGCGGTATAACCAAAGTATATCCCTTCTGGGTTAGGAAATCCACTGCATACCATAGCAGGGCCATGTCTAGCCATACTATGTCGTCGAAGAGATAGTAGAACCTAGATCCAGCGACCTCCGAAGCCTTCTCCGTATCGCCGAGGCCAAGTATGTTTTCTAACATATCAGCATGCCCGATCGGTTTCCACTCGATCACCTCGTAATCCATCTCAACACCCTTCTTCACAGTCTCCTCAAGGAACTGGTCTATGTGTTCTTTATAAACCCTGGCCTTCCCCCAAACCCTGATCGGTTTTGAAGCACTCTCGTCGCCCACGGGGACGCTTTCATGAACTATATTTGGTAGTGAGCGTATTGTTTTCTCCCACAGCTCGTCCAGCTCTTTCATACGCTTCTCCATATCCTGTAGCTGTCCCAAGAGCCTCTTAGCCTCTTCGACAAGCCTTTGCCTCTCCTCCGGAGAAGCCTTAGCGATCTTCTCGCTAATCACATTATGCCTATGCCTAACCTCATTGATCTCCGACTGGAATTTTCTCCAAGCGGTATCTATCTCTCTCGCCTTATCAACGATGCTCACATCCATGAGCCTCTTTCTCACATGCTCCTTAAGAGCCTCAGGATCTTTTCTAAGCAGCTCGAGAACAGACCAGCTCATGCCCAGCACCAGCTATCTATATATATGTATCACAATTATATGAGGCTCAATGAGATATAAGTATAGAGAGCACGAAATTCCCGGGAAAAAAGCAATAGGGTTTAAAAAAAACAGTTATTCTGTTTTGTTTTACGGCTAGCTGGTGGTGACGTTAACCGCACCATACCACGGTGTCCAGGCTCTCCAGCCCGCTACATGCCCGAATGCAGCGTTTGCTCCTATATAGATCGCTATAAAGGCTGCTACTACTAGCAGTGCTATTGCTACCCAACCAATAACCCTGCTATGTCCAGATCTACTGAGTATCGCTGGGGCTAGGGCTACTGAGAGCCCTATGAGGAAGTACATGAGGCCAGAAATCTCGGGCGTTCTTGTCATTCTGAACGTCCATATTACAAAGCTATAGACTATAACAGGTATTCCTAGAGGTGCCAGGGGTATAGCTATATATCTCGGATGGATGCCGCTCCAAAGGGCTAGCCCTATTATTAGTGATGCAACACCAAACACAGCCCATGGCTGTATGAGCACAATGTTATTGGATCCAGGCAGGGGCCATGTAAAGCCTCCCCACAGTCCTGAAACCAAGGCATATATACCCACGAATGTGAAGTAAAGCCCGATACCCTTGTTAGTCTGAACGATCTCTGGTGCCACAGCCTCTTTCACAGCCTCGCTAACGCCCTGTGGGTTATGCAGTGCTCTATATTTTATAGCATTGACATATACGCCGTAAGCAGCTACTATGAGGGATGCTCCTAGTATCATTAACCATAGGTCGAGCGGATCTACAAACAGTATGGGCATTTTTCTCACCATGTGATGATCTACGCGAGTATTTATAAGGCTTTCTATTGATCCTTATATGGATATATAGAAAAAGTTATGATATATTGTTGGTTTATTGAAAAACACACGGATACTTAAGATTTTATACCTTTATATACATGTATTTTATGTACTATGCTCTTCTAGAGGATTTAATGATCGCTATAGATACTCCCAGACACCCTTCCCCTTATAATTATACACGATAGTCTTATATGCTGTTGTATATTCTATTGCATAGCCTATCCCTTCCCTCCCTATCCCGGAGTCTTTTCTACCGCCGAATGGATAGTACCCTATCCCGTGTCTTGGATAGTCATTAATATATATAGCTCCCACCTCTAGATGTCTTATGAGGTATCTTATCTTGTTAATATCCTTTCCAAAGATAGCAGCATCTAGCCCATAGCTTCTTTTATTACTTATCTCCACAGCCTCCTCAACAGTCCTAAAGCTCGTTATAAGAGCTACTGGTGCGAAGACCTCTTTCTTAAAGAGGACGAGCTCGTAGATCCCATCCTTCTGAGCCTCTATAAGTGTTGGCTCAACATATGTCTGCCCAAGTCTTTTTCCACCAACCAGGATCTTGCAGCTCTTCGACACAGCATCTTCGATAGCCTTCATCATCTCGTCAACCGCTTTCTCCTCTATAAGGGGGCCCATGCTAACACTCGGATCTCTGGGGTCTCCTACTTTCACCTTCCTAAGCTCCTCGACTAGGAGGGATTTGAGCTTATCATACACAGGCTCTTCGACGAGGATGAGCTTTATGGCATCACATCTCTGCCCGCTATAACTATATATACCTCTGGCTATTCTCTGCGCGCTCCACTCGAGATCAGCGTCGCTAAGCACTATAGCCGGATCCCCACCTCCTAGCTCCATGATGAACTGCTTTATCCCAGCACTTCTGAGAACCTTGATCCCGGTTTCTGTGCTTCCTGTGAGGCTTATAGCACCGATCCTTGGGTCTGGGAGTATCTTCTCCATATCTCTCCCACTCAGGGTTATGAGGGCCAGGGCTCTTTTCGGAAAACCAGCGAGTTCTAGAAGCCTTATGAACAGGATCACAGGGATCGGATCTAGAAGGGAGGGTTTTATCATAAACGCGTTCCCAACTATTGCTGAGTATGATAGCTTGTTTACAGTATCAAAGAGGGGGTAGTTGAAGGGCGTTATGGCAAGCACTATCCCCACAGGCTCTCTCCTAACTATAGCTTCTGTCTCTGTTGTCTCATCGCTCCAATCTCCTGGTATGTAGTCTCCATGTACCTTCTTCAGATCTAGCTTTGCTTCTCTAAGCCTATCTATAGATGCCTTAACCTCGCCCTTAGCAGCCTGGATAGGCTTCCCAGCATTTATGATCAGGGCGTTAACCACATCATCACCACCGCTCTCAAGAAGATCCGCGGCTTTGTTGAGTATCGAGAGTCTCTTATACCCCGGCATATTTCTAATGTCCCATCTACCATATCTATGCATTATGTCAAGGGCTCTCTCAACATCCCTCTGGGAGGGGATCGAGACACGGGCTATTACAGAGAGGTCGATTGGGGATCTTATGTCCTGATAAGCCTCGCCCTCAACCCACTCACCGGCTATGTAGCTCTTGAAAACTGGGATGCCATCGCTGTCAAGCCTATAGATCTCTTTGAACAATGGCGATGTTATATCTAGTCTTGCTCCCAAACACCACACCACAACGATTATACCTAGGTAATATATATTTTTACTCGATAATAAGATTCCTTGTAACGGGTATAATCAAGAGTTATTGTATAGGTAGTGTGAAGAGACCCCTGTGTTGAGGAAAATGCCTAAGCAAATATTTGTTGATTCTTTCTTTTACTAAAAACTACTCATGGATCTTTAGCAACAAGATCTTTTTCTCTGACTTCTCCACAATCTTTACAAAGCCTATTCTTAATAACTGGTATACTCGATCTTCTAAAGCTATAGCACTATTCTCTATAAAACCCCTATAGATGTTGTATCTCAGCCCCACCGGCTCTCTTAGCAGTGCTTTCACAGGGTTATGGGAAACCCACTGGATTATAGGCATTCCTCTCTTTCTAGCCGTCTCAAGATCCCTCGATATATATTTAGCCATCGCTATCGGCGGATCCGATCTTATTGTGCTAGTTATCTCCACATTTGCTAACTCCACCAGCCTAGCCTGCTTTGTATTATTCATAACCGCCTCTAGATCTTTTCTCGATATATAGACATAGGGCCCCGTCTTATCAACACCGATCCTTAGTTCCCTCTCGCCAAGGCTCTTATTATCGGGATGATAGGGTATTCTCACAGCCAATAGCTCTTCTGGGAGTCCTTCTATGTATAGCTTCACGGGATCTATGACCATCATGACCCTCCTAGTCCCGAGATCCAGTTTCTTCCTATTGAGAGAGGCTAGATTATCCCAAGATATACTTGCATCGCTCGGCTTCACACCAAGCCCTAGTATAGTCTCCCTTATGGTTTCTGCGAGAACCCCCCTGGATCTCAGCCCAGCGAGTGTTCCAAACCTAGGGTCTGCGTGTCCCTCAAATCTTCCGGGGTATTTAGCAAGGATTGTTCTTATCTTCGATTTACTTAGTATAAACCCCTCTAGCTTTAGTCTACCAACATTCACCACATGGGGGTAGTTCCAACCCATATGTGTGTAGAGGTACATCTGCTTCGTAGTATTCTGAGCATGCTCTCTCCCCCTTATAATATGGGTCACGCCTAGGAGGTGATCGTCAACCCCTGCTGCAAAGTTATATGTTGGCCATACCACATATCTATCACCGCTCAGCGGGTGCGGGTGTTTAGAGGTATCTATTATCCTCATGCCTATCCAGTCAACCACGCTGGGGTCTGGGTGGTTGAGGTCTGTTTTAACCCTCAGGGCTGCCTCTCCCTCGCCATAGAAGCCCGAGATCATTTTGTCAAAGAGCTCTAGGTTCTCCTCAACACTCTGTGATCTATGCTTGCAGGCCCTTCTAGAGGCTCTATTTCTCGAGATCTCCTCCCTATTACATAGATCTATATAGGCGCCTCCCCTCTTGATAAGTTCTCTAGCCTGCTCATAATAGATCTCCATCCGCATGCTCTGTATATACTCCTCATCCCATTTTATTCCAAGCCACTTTAGATCCTCTTTTATGGCCCAGTAAGCCTCTGGTAGGGGTGTCTTGATCCTTGGATCTGTGTCCTCGAACCTGAGGATCATCTTCCCATTATAGATCTCCTTTGCATAAACATAGCTGAGAAGGGCAGGCCTTGCATTGCCTAGGTGGAGCACAAAATCAGGGTTTGGAGCGAATCTAGTGACAACACCCTTTTCAGCCTCAGGCAAGGGCGGTAAACCCTTCTGCTCTTCTCGAGGCTTCTTTTCCTCTGCTTCTTCTGGGAACTGTGTTCTCAGGAGGGCGAGTTGTTCCTCTGCTTTCATTCTATTAACACTATCTATTATCTCTCTCGCGATTTCTGCTACCTCTCTAGCTCGTGCTTTTAGCTCTGGCTTCTCGCCCAGGACCTTGTTGATTACTGGGGCTAGCGATGCCTTACCACCGTGCCTAACAGCATTTAGAAGAACGTGTTTAAGTATGAGTCTCCTTACCTCTTCACCGAGTCCCGAGGATCCTGGCTCTCCTAACATTCTCCCCACCAATAATTATGAGAAGGAGTTTTTCAGGCTTCGCCTCTGGTTTCTGTGCGGCGTAAGCAACCACGCCTGCGAAGCTGGATCTCACGGTTCTAACCTCTCCCTTCCCAGTGACTATATATGCTATCCTATCGCCTTTGGCTACACTCTCTCCTTCAGAAACGATCCCATAGACCCTATATCCCTCGATCTCCATGTTATGTGCAATAACTCCTTCTCTGACTAATAGACATTGATCGGAGCCTTCCCACATGATAATAAAACCACATTTTATAACACCACTACCCACTATTAGCTGCTCCGCCTCCTCATAAGGAACCTCGACGTAACAGTCGCTACAATTATCACCGCACCCAGCCGTTACGATGGGGCTCTCGCCAGGATCTGTTACGCAATATCTCTTTCCATACCTGCCGGGATCTTCTACACACCTTGACGATACAGCTATATAGGGGAATCCTTTTCTCAACTCTCTCTCCATGCAAGCCTAAATATTAAACCCTTTATCCAGTCAACAACCTTTCTATCAATACCCATGATCCTTTCTAGGCTTTCTAGCGATATGTTTACATGCTTTCTCACTAAGTCCTCCGCATATTTAATACTCCCAGACTCGATCATGAGCTCTCTAGCCCTCTCCAGATCTTTTAGTGGTGCCTCCCTATTGCCCAGGACTCCTAGGAGGAATCTTCTCTTCTCTTCTGGGAGGCTTCTTAGCGCATGGATCACCATTATGGTTCTCTTACCCTCCCTCACATCGCTGAGGATCGGTTTTCCAGTAACGCTTGGGTCTCCTATCAAGCCTATCAGATCATCCCTTATCTGAAAAGCTATGCCAGCGTTCTTAAAACACCTTTCTATATTCTCTAGATCCTCGTTATCAGCATCCCCAAGGATAGCCCCTATCATTGCGGATGCTACAAATAACGCCGAGGTCTTCTTATAGATCATCTCTAGATATTGATCCTCAGAGGCGTCGAGAGCTTTTGATAACATCATGTCTAGCGCCTGCCCCTCAGCAACGGTTATCGAGGCCCGGTTAAGGATCCTAGCGATCCTTAGAACATTATCAGGCTTTACCCCAACGTCGACGAGGCTCAGAATGGCTTCGTATGATTTGGCGAAAAGGAGATCTCCGGCTAGTATTGCCATCTCTTCTCCATAGACGCGGTGTGTTGTTGGGATACCTCTTCTAAACTCATCCCTATCCATTATATCGTCGTGCACCAATGTGAAGTTATGGAGGATCTCTATCGATGCCCCAGCTATAGAGGAGATCGAGGGGTCAACGCCATAACCCTTAGCAACAAGCCCTAGGACTAGGGGCCTGAGTCTCTTTCCACCAGCAGTTATTAGGTGGGATGATGCTCTGTATAGTGTTTCAGGCTCTCCCCTCAATAGATCATATATCCTCTTGTTAACGAGCGCTATGTATTGCTCGGCAAACATTCTGAACTCACGATCTTCGGTGACAGGGCTCAACCCTCTTACCCCGATATGTATAGTAAATCCGCATTATATTGTTACCAAGGATCTAGATGATCTATGAAGGTTTTCTCAGCACGGAAGAAGCTTCTATGGTTTTATAGATATTTTGAAATACCTGGGATTAAGCGCCTCTTCAAAAGCTTCTCTAGCATCATCTATATCATAGACCTTGTCAAGCCTGGTTTCCACAACATCGTTCTCGAGGAGCTTGATAGCCGTTTTAAACTCTCTGAAGGTTCCACACCTAGACCCTATTATAGTGAGCTCTTTGACCACGGCAAAGGTTGTATCGACGCTCGCTAAGGCTCCGGTGGTTGATTTTGTATGGATCACCCCGGTAGGTTTTGCCAGATCTATTGCTATATTTATAGCCCTATGATCACCGGCTGCTTCGAATACAATATCGTATGAAGATCTGGGGGCGTCTTCCAGATAGATCACGTTATCAGCTATACCAGCAAACTCGCCAGCCTTTGCACTATTCCCTCTAGCTATAACATCCACTCTAAAACCATATAGTTTTTTCAACACCTGCACAGTAAGCCAGGCGATATTCCCGGTCCCTATTACAGCAACCTCGTCTGTGGGTTTCGGGGGTCTTAGGGATAGGGATCTGAGAACAGCTGCTAGGGGTTCGACAAAGATCCCCTTCTCAGGGGATCCTTTGAACGGATGTAGAGCCTCTAGAGGTGCTATGAAGTATTCTGCCATTCCTCCGTCAAAATCTATTCCAAGCGTCTTCTTATGAGGGCAGTGTGTGTATAGACCGGATCTGCAGTAGTTACAAGACCAGCATGGGAAGTTTATCTCAGAAACAACCCTCATCCCGGTAAGTTCTTCGGAGCCAGAGATCACTCTACCAACAACCTCGTGCCCCGGTATTAGTGGTGTTTTGAACAACCTATAGGATCCTGTGTAGAAAGCCTTATCAGTACCACATATCCCCGAAAGCTCACTCTTAACCAAGGCCCAGCCGTTGGGGGGTGTTGGTACCGGAATATCTATAACATCTACCCTTCTATCGCCATATAGTGCTACTGCTTTCAAAACAACACCATCTATTACTACTCTACCCAGGCTAACTTATATCCCATTAAACGGGCCCTTGGATGTATGGCTAAAACCTATTTCTCTCAGTACAGGCTAGCCTGTGCTTTCCGCGGAGCTATTATTTCAATATACCTCAAGAATCTATCTTTCTCAGTATCTTTATGCAAGGTTTGCTATGCTCAAGTTCCGTATGATCCGCGGTGTTCTCCCCGGTATGGGGTATTATATATCCGTGGGGGCATTTTCTGGGATGTCCCAACATGCTACAGATCTTCTCCGCATTTTCCTCCTCAACCTCCAGATCTATTTGAGACGCTATCGAACACGCAGAATCTATCTCGATCTTAAAGATCCTTACCAACATCTCTTCCAAAACCCCATGGATCCATATTCTCTTCATGAGGATTCTCTTCCCAGCAGGGGTCAGGCTATATAATCCCCTGCCTGTTTTAGCAACAAGGCCTTGGTTTATCAATTCTGCTAGATATTCGTGGGCTGACGGGGCACTAACACCCAGGATCTCTGATATATCGGCAAGCCTGGCAGGTTTTCCCTCGGGCGATGCTATATATATTGCTAAGAGGTAGTCAAAGGCTCTTTTAGAGACCCTATTACCAGCTTTCCCCTCCATTTCGCATCACCTTTTGACGAGTAGTAAGAGATAAAGGCTGATTGATATGATCCCCAATAATGCTCCATATGGTATTCCTACCTGGTATGATATTACTATAGAGGTTATTGATGATAGGAACGAGAATATTATAGCTATATAGCTGCTTCCCTGTTCAACCCTGCTTGCTATAATCCCGGGCATCATGAGAGCTATATGAGCCGGGATCGCTCCTATAAGCCTCGTTATATATATCGCTGAGAATGCTATGAGCATATATAAGATCCATCTATATATCCTGGCACCTCCCCTCAGTATCTCGAAAGTCTCTGGATCGAAGGCAATATATATGAATATCCTCCATAGGAATAATAACACGAGCACAAGGAGAACGCCGGCTAGAAGGTATGATGCAATACTGCTGGGGGGTATGAGAAACGGGTTTCCGAACAGTACCGTGTAGACATAAGAGACTCCCCCTGGTGTTAATAGGGCTACATAGTATGAGAACAGAGACGCTATCATTGACGCCACCGCTATTGTGAAGCCCATAGATGTGTCCTGGCTAAAGCCCTTTTCCAGCATCAAAACGGCTATGAGGATAAATAGAGCCATAGTTATTAGTGAAACAAACTCGCTTGGCAATGCTCTATAATACCATGCTACAAGGCCTCCAACAAGGCTTGCAGCTATGATCATGTGGAGTGATTCTATTGCAAGGAATTGCGTCCTTGTATAGTTTATAAGCACACCTATCAATCCTGCTACTATTGATGCTAGCGATGCTGATAATAAGCCTGAGACTAGGAGGGGGTCAACCATGCTCCTCACCCATTACTATAAAGCCTTCTCTCAGTAACACAGATCCGTAGGCTTCTGCTAGATATTCAGGTTTAGCGATCTCTGAAAACCAACCATGAGCTACTATACGCCTGTTTAGAAGTATTAGGTATGGGTCGTATAGAGCACAAACCGAGAGATCATGACCTACTATGAGAAAACTCACTTCCCTCTCCTCATGGATCTTATAGAGGGTTGAGAAGATCTCACTCCTCCCCTTCGAATCTATATGTGATAAAGGCTCATCAAGCAGTATTAGCTTAGCATCTTTTACGAGAGCCCTTGCCAGGAGAACTCTCTGCCTAAGCCCGCCTGAGAGTTTCGAGAAGATCTCGTTCTCATACTTCTCAGCACCAACGATCTTGAGGGCTTCTCTGACTAGACTCTCATCATCCTCACCAAGGATCCTGATGGGCATTGCAACAACATCCTTAACCTTGATAGGCATATCGAGGTTTATAGCAGAGGATTGGGGCATGTAGCTCACAATCCTCCTTATACTCTTCTTATCAAGCTCGGGGTCTATTCCAAAGACACTAACACTACCACTTTTCCTCTTAACAATACCTAGAAGGACTTTCAGCATTGTCGACTTACCAGCACCATTAGGTCCTGCGATAACGGCAAAGAACGGATGTTTGAGAGATATTGTTATATCCTCTATAACGATTCTATCTCCATAGCCTGCACTAACATGATCCATAACGATCATGAAGATCTACCTCTATATCTTTTCCCCAACAGAAAGCCAAAAGTAACACCTAGAATGAGACCTAAAACAGCGGAGCCTGCCAGCAATAGATAAGCCTGTTGATTCCCAGCGGCAGTGCTAGCTGTAGATGTGCTTGTACTAGTGATAGATATGGTAATTTTTGCACACTCTATAAGCTTGCCTGATATAGATAGTGGAAAGATCGGTAGATCCAGCGGATCTAGAGGTAAGGCCTCAACGGATATAACATTGATTCCAAAGGGGCTCAGGGATTCGCTCAGCTTATTAATATCCGCGTGCTCGAGATCACTAGCGACTAGAAGGCATCTGGGAGCCTGAGCCCTGAGTGCTTGTAGCGATGGTGGGGAAGGATCTATTTCAGGATCTGGAGTGAGGATTATAGAGACATTGATGCTGAGAGATCTCATGAGATAGTAAAGCACAGGGCTGTAGAGCGCTACGCTATCAATCCCAAGGCTTTTTATAATCCCCTGAGCCTCGGTGAAGGATCTGAGTATCGCTTTTTTCACATCCTCGCTCTTCGCAGAGAGGTATTCAGCTATTTTGAGACCCTTATTATTAGCTGCTCTGATTAGAAGGTTGCTCATGATATCTATAGTCATTATAAGGGCTTCTTTATCAAAGATAACCTCATGAAGATTTTCTACATCTGTTCCAGGGATCTTTTCAGGTTTCCATCCGGCTTTTAGCAGTTCATCTATAAGAACAACTGATTTCTCTCTATATAACTCATAGATCCTGTCTGAAATAGGTAGGTGGTGTAGTGCATCGATAATTATAATATCAGAGGAGCCGATCTTCTTGATAACATCCGTGGGCGGCTCATATTCATGCGGATCTATACCGGGTGGGATTGCGTTTATTACATCAACATAAACATCTCCAATAAGCTTTACTAAGGATGTTAGGAATGGATGGGTTGTTGTCACTATAATCTTTTCACCCTGACTACTCTGGGCATGGGTGTTATATACAATATGTCCTGGGGTTAATAATGCAAAAAGAATCAACAGCAAACCGATGAGAGATATACTCCTTATCCAGGCATTTTTCTCCACCTACTATCACCAGTAATTTTAGGCTAAACCTAAATTTAAGTTTTAGGCTTAGCCTAAAATTGCTTATAAACCCCCTGTCAATATATGGATGGTGTATCCATATGGTGAATTCCATCAAGATCTTAGGGATCGGTGTAGTGGCAGCTATAGCATTATCGATAGTATCTATGGTATACGTGATCTGGGCGATAAACGAGATCAGAGGAGATATAGGTAGAGTGAATACCAATATAAATAGCAACATAAATAGCCTATCTGAAAGGGTCTCACAACTCTCAAGGGTTGTTGAGGGGTCTGCAACCTCTATAGGGATCCTTAATAGGACAATAGGATCTATAGAGGAGAAGGTAGCAGGGATCAATAGCTCTGTAGCTTCTTTAAGCGAGTTTCTAAGGATCTCGACAGAGCCTAAGATCACTGTTAAGTATGCGAAACTATTCCAAGTAACATACGATGGTCCTGTAAAAGTGGTGAGGGATGCAGAGGGGCAGGTGATGCTTCTTATACCAAGATCTCTCTCGCCCCAGAGGAATCTTATTGAATATTATACAAACAAATACTCACCCCAGCTAGTCATATACACACCAGTCGAGAGGGTAGTGTTAATGTCAGCAACACAGGTTGCAATGCTTCTCAGACTTGAGCAGGAGTGCAGGGTTAGTATAATAAACACCTCTCTCCTAGGCATCATGTGGGGTAAACAGTATCCATGGTATGTTCCAAGGATTGCTGATATGCTTGAGAAAGGAGTTCTAAAGGACTTCGGAGGCGCTGATAACCCCAATATAGAGGCTATAGTTGCTTCGAAACCAGATCTTGTGGTTATATATACATACGCAGGCTCACCAGTATTTAGATCTTTAAAGAGCGCTGGATTACCCGTTGTTGTCGATAACGAGTATCTAGAACAAACACTTATGGGGAGGTTCGAGTGGATAAAGTTCCTAGCTCTCTTCTACAATCTAGATAACTGTGCGGAATCGCTCTTCAACAGGGTTGAGAACACCATATCAAGCCTCAGATCCTCAATAGCTAATCAATTCCCCGCAGAGGGTCAGAGACCAATGGTAGCTTGGTTCAGCGTGTTTGGAGGCGTTATATATGCTGCGTCCCCAGCAAGCTATGTTGTTGATGCTATAATAATGGCTGGAGGTAGATATGCATTCAGTGACATACCATTCGGACGTGTATCTAGAGAGGTGGTTATAGCGAGGTCAAGCTCTATAGATGTTCTTATATACTCATCAAGCATAGACTATGGTCCGAAAAGCCTGTCTGAACTATTAAAAGCGGTACCCTTCGTAAGCGATATGAAGGCTGTTAAAGAGGGAAGGGTATATGTATTTGCTCCAACATATTGGCAGCTTGGTACCGCCTATCCCGAGGATATTGTAAGAGATCTTGTCAAGATCTTCTACCCAGATCTTCAGGATCTGAAGGACTGGAAATTGATGTACTTCGTTAAACTTAGCTAGGGATATGGTATGGATAAGAGGGTGTATTTTTTACTCTCAATATTGATGACAATTCTCCTAGCATCATTCCTAGCATCCATACTATATGGACCAGTTAGGATAGATTTCATAAGGATCTTGCGGGACATGTTTGGAGAGAGCGTTCTAACCGATACGGAGAGGGCTATAATATATAATACAAGAATGCCGATAGCTATTGCAGCCCTAGCATCAGGCTCTCTACTAGGGATCTCGGGCTTTCTATACCAGATCCTGTTGAGAAACCCGATGGGGGATCCATATGTTATGGGTGTAGCATCGATATCGTACACCTCCCTTGTAGTTGTTGCCTTTCTAGCCGTGTCTATTGGAGTGTTTTTCACATATATGTCCTTTATAGCACCCTTAGTAGTGCTTGTTGTTGCACTCACATATACTGGTGTGTTGAGCCTCCTCTCATACAGGCTCTCCGTGCTCCAGATCCTTTTGGTCGGCATCTCCCTGAGCTTTGCATTCTCTGGCGTCTCGATACTGATTCTCTCAATGCTTCCATCGGAGGTTGCTGGGTATCTAGCTTTAGCCCTTATGGGGAGTTTTGATGGTGTTGGTCAACAGGGTTCTATGATCCTCATAATATCTCTTATAATAGCTATCGCGTCATCCCTCCTCATCTCCATAAAGCATTTAGACCCACTCCTCCTCGGCGAGGATTACGCCAGATCTCTTGGAATAAACACAGGTCTCGTAAGGCTTTTCGTAGGAATCATAGCAGGCTCCTCCGCAGCTATAACGGTAACCTATGTAGGTGTTATCGGCTTCATAGGGTTCGCCTCACCCCATATAGCTAGGATGCTTGTTAAGAGTGGTAAGAGCTCTGTCATCCTGCCATTTGCATGTATTATTGGAGGGCTTCTAGCGATCCTCACGAACCTGTTTATAAGGATCGTTTTCCAAGGCTCTTCAGTACCAGTGACAGCTATTACGAGTCTTTTCGGAGCACCCCTCCTGATATATATGGTCTCTAGGATGAGGGGAGAATATGCATGGGCATAGAGGAGATAATGATCGAGATTCGTGTGTTGATATAGCATCATGTATAGCTGGGTATAGAGGGAAACCTGTTGTTAGCGCCTCAGCAAGGATTTGTAAGGGGTTAACATGTATACTCGGACCCAACGGGTCTGGGAAAACCACTCTCTTAAAAACAATAGCAGGCCTTCTAGACCCTATAGAGGGCGCTGTACTCATAGACGGGCTTAATATGAGTCTTGTCAGCGTAGTGGAAAGGGCAAAGATCGTAGGGATCCATTTATCACAGATCCCCACATTACCCCTCTTCAAGGTTAGGGATGTCGTCCTCCTAGGCAGAACCCCCAGGGCTGGGTTGTTCTTCACGGAGGAGGACATGACATATGTTGAGGAGGCTATTAAGAGAACCAGGATCGAGGATCTCTCAGAGGCTTACTTTAACCAGCTTAGTGATGGGCAGAAGAGAAGGGTAATGATAGCAATGGCTCTTTCAAGAAAACCAAGGGTTCTTTTGCTCGACGAACCCACAAGCTTCCTAGATCCTTTTAACAGGCGCAAGATATTCGAGATCTTGAAGGAAGTATCCAGGGAAATCTCGGTTATACTTTCAACACACGATATAGATCTTGCGGCGATCTTCTGTGACACGATATATTACATAGATAGAGGTGTTTTGAGAAAGATGGAGAGCCTCCAGGAACTCGGAAAGATCTATGGAGAGGGGGACACGATCCTAGACCCGTTTACACTGAAGCTGGAGCCCGTGATACCGAAAAGCGATAGATCGATCCATATACTAGGGGGTTGCGGGAGCGGGACACTCTATCTGAGAAAAACAGGGTATAGATATTCAGTAACCACAGGTCCTCTCTATCCAAACGATCTCGACGCTATAGTGCTTAAGAGACTCGGGGCGTTAGTTATAACCACAACCGATGATGATCCCTTCGAGAGTGCTATTGAGCATATCAAACGGGCAGAACTTCTAGTAGTGATCGACACCCCGGACTACTGTAAACCACCAGAGACTAGCTTACTGGTTAAAGAAGCCATCGGTATGGGTAAGAAATTGGTTCATGTGGATCTTGCAAGCCTTGGTATAGCCGATCTCCTATAGATCTTCGGAAAACAAACCCCGCTTTATCAAGGAGAACAGAAGATCTACCTATAGGTAGGGCTTTGGCAAGAGGTGTAGACACCGATAGATATGGTTTAGGAAATACTCCCATGGATCTTGCATAGGTATTCTGGACTATGTATTGTATGTTCATGTTTTAATTCTATGCCGGGGTTAGATATATGGAGTTGTGAGCTGTTGTTAAGCAACAGGATGGGTAAGGTTCTGGTTATATGTTTTCCATACTGTTTATCTGAAGAGAAAGAGGCTATTGAGAAATATATAGTTTCCAGGCTCGGCTTCGGAGTGGGGTTTATAGATCATGGTTCCCATCTACCCTCAGAACTATATGATAACTGGAGAGGACAGTATAGATCCGAGGATGTTTTGAACTATCTTTCGTCTCAAAGGATGGGATCACTAACCATAGCTATTATAAAGGAGGACGCATATGTCTATGGCTATAACTATGTCTTTGGACATGCGGATCCCAAGAGAGGTGTTTGTGCTGTATATACTAAAAGAATCTTTGGTCAGGGGGGCGAGGAGTATATTCTAAGACTGGTGAAGGAAACGCTACACGAGTTGGGTCATCTATTAGGATTGGATCACTGTAACAATAGGGAGTGTGTGATGAGCTTCAGCAGAAACCTAGCCGAGGTTGATAGAAAGAAGCCCCTCTACTGCCCATCATGTCTAGCGAAGCTTAGCAGGGGTATCACTGGGTTTAGATGAGAATGTTAGTCTCTGGAGAAAATTTTCCCAGCATCGATTTATGCCGCTTGTTAGAAACGATCTGTGGGGTATGGTGGAGTGAAAATATATAGAGGGTCTCTGGTAATAGATACATCCATGATCAGGCTCCTAGATGATCGAGGGGTAAGCAGGTTATTAGAACACATCGTGAAGATCTCTCTAGGAGATCTCTATAGGGTCTTCATAGCGGTTTCTCCCTTCAATGCAAATATAACTTACAGGGGTTCGAGGGTTTATAGAGTATCTATATCCTATGGGGCTTTCATAATATCCTCCTCAGCGCATGGTACAAGTCCAAGGGATCTGGGGGCAGTGTTTAGCACTATATGCAATGAGGGAGAAAATGCTAGTAGGCTATGCTGGTATCTTAGCGAGGATGTATGGGCTGACGTGAGGATCCTGGTTCCAAAGATCTCTCTAGATCCTTTAGATCAATGTTCAAGAGAGTATGGAGAGCCCCTCGCAAGGTTGGGCTTAAGCATAGCTAGAGATGCGAGATCCAGGATTCTCTGCCTAGCCCGCGGGGATAGATTGACGATAAACGATCCTAATGCGAGCTACCTAGTAATCCCTACAGATATGGATAGTGGTTACAAAGACCACCTAGTAGACCGCATCGGTGGATATAGACATCCTATAGCAGCCCTGCTTATGGGGAGGAGGGTTAAGTGCGGCGATCAGGAGGATCTAGAGCTCCCCAAGGACAGCGAGATCATTGTTAGAAGCTCTGATGGTGACGCTCTCCTCTATAACATATACGACATAGCCTATGTATTTGGGTGTAAACCATGGCCGGAGGATCTATTGTTCAAAATACCAGCAATATATGCATCAACAGTAGCCGAGCAATAATGTTTAACCATCCTATAGCTCTGCCTAATAAACATGCCGCTGTCAAGGCTAACCTTCTATAGTAACCGGGGAACTCTTCCATAATAGAAATCCTGGAAAAGATCTTCATAAGGCTTTGGGTCCGGGTCTAAGGATATAAGCCCCAAAAGGATTCATCTTCTGGTAAGTGGCCGCGGTAGCTCAGCCTGGGAGAGCGCGGGACTGTGGGCTCCTAATACTAGAAGCCGGCCGGGGGGTAGATATCCCGAGGTCCCGGGTTCAAATCCCGGCCGCGGCCCCTTCTTTTAGAATCGCTGGAGATCTTTAGGATAAATCCATATAGATATATTTGGATACTATGTTAATACGCTTGGGGCGGGCTATGGGGAAACAGATCCTTGTTATAGGTTTCGACGGCATAGGGGATCGTCCTTCTAAAGAGCTTAACGGCATGACACCCCTTGAAGCTGCCTCTAAACCCACTATTGATTGGCTCGCCTCTAGGGGGGCTCAGGGCATAATGGATCCTATAGCCCCTGGAGTTATCCCAGGCTCTGATACAGCCCACCTGGCAATCTTTGGGCTAGATCCTTTCAAGGTGTATCCAGGAAGGGGTCCTTTTGAGGCTATAGGTGCTGGTGCTGTTTTAGAGCCTGGGGATATCGCACTAAGGGGTAACTTTGCCTCTGTTGATAGTAATCTCGTTGTGATTGATAGGAGGGCTGGGAGATCAGAGTACGGCTTAGACGAGCTAGTTAGATTCCTGAGTAAAAACATAATAGAGATCGATGGTGTTGAGGTTAGATTCTATAGAGCTACCGAGCATAGAGTTGCTATAGTGTTAAGAGGCCGCGGGCTCTCTGATAAGGTGAGCGATACAGATCCCCATGTTGAGGGGCAGAGGATCTCTATCTCAAAACCTCTGAACGATAGTGAGGAGGCTAGGAGGACTGCCGAGATTATTAATAAACTATCTATAGAGATCCACAATATGCTCAAGAACCACGAGATCAATAGGGAGAGGGTTGAAAAAGGACTGCCCCCGGCTAATGTTATTCTCATGAGAGGGGCTGGGAAGATGCCGCATCTTAAGAAGATCTGGGAGCTGGATAGGATTGAGATAAAAAAAGCCGCAGCTATAAGTGGTACAGCGCTTATCAAGGGTGTTACAAAGATCCTCGGGTTCGAGGTTATCCACCCCCAAGGAGCTACTGGGGGTCTTAACACCAATGTGGCTTCTAAGGTGAGGGCTGCGAGGGATATGCTTGATAAAGGATACGATCTAGTTTATCTCCACTTTAAAGGGACAGATAGTGCTAGCCATGATAGAAAGCCGAGAGAGAAGAAGGAGTTTATAGAAAGGTGCGATGAGGCTCTCTCACAACTGATACCCGAGTTTGCCGACAGTATAGTTATAGCCATTACGGGGGATCATACAACCTCCAGCGAGCTTGGCCAGCATACAAGCGACCCGGTTCCACTCCTTATATATTCCAAAGACATGTTCTATGATGCTCTTGGCAAGTTTTCGGAGAGGAGTGCTAGGGCTGGGGTTATAGGTAGGATCAGAGGGTCGGATCTTATATATATGTTATCAGACCTAGCAGGAAGGCAGGAGAAATTTGGTGCATAGGGTATAGGCTAGATTATAGGCTTTGCATATCCCACAAGCCTCCATCTACCCTTTATCTGTCTCGATATAGCTATCCCGATGTTTTTGATGACAACAGAAGGTCTTAGGAGGGTTACCTCTAAACGATCCTTGCTAACCCTGTTAACTACCCCCATTGTTGTGTTTGTCCCTATGGTTAGCATTATATTCTCCCTAACCCGTATTGGCTCTATACCTATCATCTCTTTAGCACCGACAACCCTTTCAAGGAGTATATAGTCCATCTCGAGCGTGGTCAAGGGATCTGGTACCCTGCCAGCCTTTCCAACAACGTTGCCAACAAGCTTGTCAGCCTTTGTGAGGAACGGATCTAGATCTGTTCCTAGAGCAACGAGGCCACCTGGCCCAGCCTCGTTGAACTCAGTAGTTCCAAACCTTATAGAGGTGACACGTGTTGTGAGAGGGACATACTCTGCTTTCCCATCAGCCCTCTCGATCCTCACTCCTGGTTTTATCTCTATCTCATCCCCAACCCTAATGACACCCTGGATCAGTGATCCTCCTACTATACCGCCTACAAGCTCTGACACAGGTGTTCCAACCTTGTTCACTTCAAAGCTTCTTGCAACAAACATTAGAGGGTCTGCACTAGTATCCCTCACAGGTGTTGGTATATTCCTCTGTATAGCCATGAGCACCGCGTCTATGTTCACACCGTGTAGGGCGCTCACGGGTATTATAGGTGTTTTTTCATAGCCCATTTCGCTTAGGAAGCTCCTGATCTCGTTATAGCTTCTAAAGGCTCTTTCTTTGTCAACAACATCTATTTTATTCTGGATAACAACGAGATTCTTTATCCCCACAAGCTTTAGCGCTGTCAAATGCTCCCTGGTCTGTGGTTGTGGGCATGGCTCGTTAGCAGCTATTACCAAGAGAGCGCCATCCATTAGCGCTGCACCGCTCAGCATGGTTGCCATTAGAGTTTCGTGTCCTGGGGAGTCTACGTAAGAGACCCTCCTAATAAGCCTCGACTCAGTATTATCTGGGCATCTACTTGTGGTGGTGTAGGCATCAGGCTCCTCTAAACCATCACAATAGGCTATGTTTCCATCAGCGTAGCCGAGCTTTATAGTCATAGATCTTCTAAGTTCCATGGAATGTCTAGCAGTCCATATGCCGGTGAGGGCTTGCACGAGGGTTGTTTTACCATGATCTACATGGCCTACTACTCCTATATTAACCTCTGGCTGTGTGATCTTCCACATGGTGTATCCTAGAAAATATCCTCACAGGCAAATTAAGGACTTTTTATGTATCTATATCATGTCGCCCCCCTATAATTGAGCCAGAGATCACTGGTCTCGGGGTTGGTGAACCGGATTATCAGTAGCGGTTGGTTATACGGCTCTTACATATAAATCACGTGGTTTATTATATTTACTGTTAATGCTAGCTATCTATTAATAAAAGCCCCCCAGTATAATTATATATCGAGGTAGCGGGTTTTGGATACCTTACAAGAACAGGGAGAGCTGAGCCCAATAGATAGAAAGGCGTTTGAAATAATATCAAGCTATAGCGAAAGAGGGGGAATACTTCAGTCAGATCTTTGGAGAATCCTTGGAGTTGATAGTAAGGAAGGGTCGAAGGTGGTTCTAAGACTTCTAAGAAGGGGTATGATAACCAGGAAGGAGGTTAATCATGGTGGTAGGAAGACATATCTACTCATGGTATCTCATCAGACTGAGGAGAGAGAGATAGAAGTCGACATAGATGGTGTCATGATGATTCCCTGTTTTACGTGTGAGTATCTCTATCTGGAATGCGGTGACTCGTCAAAGCTAAACCCCGCCAGCTGTATAAAGATGAACAACTTTGTGAAGAACTTGGGTAATGCCGAGAAATAATGAATATACTAATCGATCCGAATCTCCCGGATCTCTAGAGATGTAGACAGTGTTATAGTCATAAATATGTGGATACTCTGCTATTGTGATGCGATCTGTTTAAGTCTTCTATAGCCTCCCCTAAGGCTATATACCTCGTAACCTTCTTCTCTGAGATGTCTTGCAAGGGCTTCGCTGGCCTCTCCAAACTCACATACAAGCACTATCCTCTCTCCCTTTCTCAATAGCTCTTCAAGGTCGTCGAGCCCTCTTATAGAGCCATAACCTTTCTTCCTTGTTATGTCAACTATTATAGATCCCTCTGGTATGGTGTCTATACTTACTATATCGCTTTTGAGATGTCTAATCACCTCTTCCTCCCAGCCTGTGTTATAGTTTATCTCGATAGCTCTTTCTAGAGCATGATCAAAGACCCCTTTATCGATCTTAGCGAATTCGACGACAAGGCTTTCCGGATCTATGTATAGCGGGTTACCACCACCTATGAAACAGCTTTCAACAACCTTTGAGCTATATTCATATAAACCGAGATCCATGGAGAGTCTCATGATCTCTGCTTTATCAAACCCTATCAGAGGTCTTAGGATCAATAGATCGATTCCTTTCTGGGAGGCGTAAAGGACACTTAGCCTTTGTGATGAGGCTTCCCATATAGCCTCACCGGTAACGATCGCCGATGCTTTTACTTTCTCAGCAACAGATCTTCCGACCAGGTACATAGCCCTCCTCAGTGCCGGTTGCCATAGCTTTCTCTTAATCTTTGACCTTATCTCTGCAATTATCTCGGAGAAATCGATAACAAATACTCTGGGGTCGTATTTTAATGACCAGCGCTTAACAAGCACCTCACCAACCTTTAGAGCTCTGACAGTGTTATCCGGAGAGCCCATAACGTAGTGCACTATATCGGCTGGAGATCCTCTTCTCATGATCATCCAGGTGGCTACAGGCGAATCAAAGCCTCCTGAGAATAGTGAGAGCACTTTTTCAGAGGATCCTAGGGGGAGGCCTCCATATCCTCTATGCTTCATCGAGCTAAGCGATACGAAAGCCCTCTCTCCCCTCACCTCTACATAGACAATCTCATCGGGGTTCTCTAGATCAACACCGGCTGAGCAGTCAAGAAGAGCACTCCCTATAACTCTTGCAGCGTCTAGCGATGTATATCCTGTAGATCCTGTTCTCCTTACCCTTACAGCGAATTTTTTGTTTGTAAGGGAGTGGCAGAAATGATCTCTGATCTTCTTTGAAAGCTCGTAGAGATCCTTGGAGCTCTCGACAATGACTTCTAGAACCTCAACCACGCCGAAGAATCTGGCGAGATCCTCTGAGAGGTCTCGAGACGCCTCCACATAGATCCTCCCCCCATCTATTCTCTCTATATTAGTGATCTCGCTGCCCAGCGTATCCCTAATATTCCTAATAAGCCTTCTCTCCAGAAACCCTCTTAAACCACCCTTGAGGGATATTTCACCCGATAATCTTAATAGGTATCTATGCATCGCTCCTCCCTCTCAGGTTCTATAGACCCTCCCTATAATGAGTATACCATACAGGGCTCAAATCAAGCCTAAGCTATACTCTCTACGATATAGCCTCTCACGCTTAGGACATATACTTAATGGGCCTTAGATTCTCCATTTGATTTCCTTACTATCTGAAATACCATCAGCTGTTTCCCAGTCTCTTCGGTGTTTATATATCCCCAGCATGGTTAGGCACTCTTGTTTTTATGAGATTCACGGTTTTCTCGACGTTTTTATATATATCTGGCGGTGCTCCGGGGTTTGTTTTGAGCATGATCTTTAGTAATGAGGCTAGCTTTTTCTCATCTATCGGGTGTTTCTCCAGAGATCTGATCCCTTCCCAGAGTTTAGGTGCTATTCTGGCGTTCTCCTCTTGCTCGAAATGCTTTTTTAGCGGGAATATAATACCAGGTACTCCTGAGGAGATCATGAGGGATATAATACCAAGTCCCGCAGGCGATATTATTATATCGAAAGCTTTCACAACCTTTGGGAGGCTATACATATCTTCTAGGATCGCTATATCTATGCTTGGAGAGAGTTTATCTAGGATCTTCTCCACCAGTGTTCTGTTATACTCACTGCCAGGAGCTATTGTTAGCGAGAAACTATCGAGATCTTTTAGCTCTCTTCCAACGATCTCTATAGATCTTATTATTATTTCAAGCATATCTATACCCCCACTCGTACCTCCTATCGAGAATAAGATCGAATACTTGTCACCAAGTTTTAGTATATTCCTTGCATCATTCTTACTAAGCATCTCACCCTTAAGGACCGAGGGTAAGAGACCGATGTCTATAAACCCATATCTGGAGGCAGTAGTGTTTTTTAGACCCACATAGAGCTTTGTGTCAAATACTCTATAGCTTTTCCTAAGGAAGATGTTAAGCAGGATAGACGAGGGGATCTCGGCTATGGATGTCGGTTTAAAGAATAAGAAATCCGTGATCAGGATCTTATGGATCCCGCTATATAAAGCGGGTCTCTCAGCAAAGATCTTCATGAGCTCCCAGGACTCATCAGCTATTATAGCATCGTAATCATCTATAACCACCTCCTCGAGGATCCTGTTTTTGTTCATGTTAACCACATTATTAACCCTCGATATAAAGCCTAAGGAGAACCCTCCATATTCCTTTGATAGATAATATTCTGAGTATATTTTTGAGAGACTCTCTATACTGTGCGACACACTATGGATCTTTAGACCCCAATGCTTAGCATAAGAGAGAGCAGGTTCCGAGCATAGCACTTCAACATCAAATCCGAGATTGGATAGCGCATATACAAGAACTCTATCTCTCACAATATGACCCAAGCCCACAGATGATGATGCTAGCAAGATTCTCAACAAACACCCCTATCTATTCAGGAGATCCCAACATATTAGTCGTACCCTCTATGCGGTTACTTGGAAATTACTGTCTTTAGATCCAGCATTGGTAGCTTTTTAATAGCAATAAGGGCCACGGAGATCCTCATTAATGTTGATATGGCAAACGTGACCTCAGGGCCATATATTATATAGGTGGATATTATAGAGCCAGCAGCAGATGATATGGCTGCTGATATATTTGTACTCAGGGTTATTAGCGAGAGAATCGCTGGCCTGAGATCCCTTGGCAATAGGTAGAGGTTATAGAGACCTGTAAGGAGATCCCATGCAGACCACCAAACAGCCGAGTAGATTTCAAGAGCTATCTGGGATGGGAGGCTTCTTGCAGCAATAAACATTAGAGGGATTGGTGATATGAGAATTAGCGATGCTATAAAGGATCTCCTCACATCCAGTATTTGAATAATATAGGGCCATATGCCGAGCATTAGGGCTTTGGCTAGATATGTGGTTGCCGCCTTAGCGGTGATCCATATTTCATCGCCACCTATACTATAGATCAAATAATAGTTCCAGAGGGATGCCGGCAGGTTTACTGCTGCTGTGTAAAGAATTATAATTGCTATATACCACTTAGCCCTTTCAGCTGCTAGGAGTTCCCAGTATAGCTTTATTTGGGATCTTATCCTGAGAGTCTCACGGGGTTGCTTGAAGTGTTCAACAACTATTGGGTCATCTTTTATCATGATTAGAAAGAATGTTGAGACGATCGCTAACGCGAAGCTCGTGATATACAATGTTATATATGCCTCGAGACTGCCGCCTCCAAAGCTCACAAACACGGCTACAGATGCTGTGAGAGATGCTAGAGCAGCTAAGTTCATTAGAGAATTCAATGTTCCGAAGTATCTGGCCGCTCTATCTCTGCTAACAAGATCTCCCCCAACATCAGAGGCGGCTATCCCTGCTATTGCCCCTGAGGCTTGTGATGCTGCCACTATTAAGTATAATAACAACACACCCAGATCTCGGGGAATAGTTATAGTTAGGATGAGCAATGACCACCCGATCCTGTTGGTGGTGCCGAATAATAGCCATAGCTTTTTCCTATAATACCTATAGCTATTAATGAGGATTGTTCCTAAAAGAGCTCCGGCACCTACAGCACTTAGCTGTACTGCCACCAGGATTCCTAGTAATGCTATATCCATGCCAAGGAATCTTATTCCTAGCAGTTGTGAGAGCGATGTTGAGAGGGATACCGAGAAGCTATAGGTTGAGGCTTCTACTTTCCAATATGTAAGGCTTCTTTCCTTTATAGTCTCATTTGCCACCCTAACCACCCGTGGCTTTCTATGAGTTTGAAAATTCTCTAGACTCCTTGTAAAGCCGGTAGTTTGTTCTGCTATATCATCCTGCCTACTAGACTGTTAAGCAGATCATCATATCTACTTGATCTTCTTCCCACCGAATCTAAGCTTTCTAGGCCTTAGATCGTAGCTTTTACACCGCCTGCACTTAATAGCTCTATAGGGATTGATAGCACCACATCTTCTACAGATCTTCTTATTAAGCTTCCTATCCATCACGATCTTCATTAGCTCGGGGTCGTTGAGCGGCATAGCCCATCAAAGCTATTTGTATAAAGCAACCTAAAAGCCTTTGTGGTATGCTGTTCAGCTTTAAATCCGGTTAGGGGAATCTTTATATGAGGCCGGGGTGGCCGAGCGGTCTAAGGCGGCGGGCTGCAGTGGTGTTGTGCCGAAACCCGTTTAATCGCGGGTTCGAATCCCGCCCCCGGCTCCAGCTCCACAAACCACTATTCTTAGCCACTATGCTTTGGAATGAGCTATAAAGCTTATTAAAACTCTGGTACAGTAAAGCTAGTAGGGTTGACAAGAGTGTCGTTTGACGACGCGTGTAAAGAGAAAGACCTAGCTATATGTATATGTAAGGCACAGGATGAGAAGAAGAGCCCGGAGATTGGTTGTAGAAATGAGGAGCCTTGCTATGTTTGCTGGAAGTGCGGTAGGTATTTCCCTTACAGCAAGATTACAATAGTAGAGACGCTTAGATGTCCCTGCTGTGGTTATAGGATCATAGCTAAAGCCAGGCTACCTACAGGACGGGCTATAAAGGCTATATAGATAAACCCACAGCGCTTGACCAGGTCTATAATAGATCCGACTGCTTTAGGGGTTAATAATGCCAACCTAATCCTGTTGTGGTACAGACAGAGATGTATTGTATTGGTGGCATTGTATACCGCGCCTCTCAATAGATCTTGCTGACGCTATTAAGAAAATCTGTAATCTCGGATCTGTGGTTTTAGTGATGAGTCGAATTCAAATATTGTCTCACACATGTGGTGAAGCAGTGTTCCAAGCCACCCGGGATATGATCCTCGTAGATGAGAGCTCCATTAAGTTGAGCCGAGACAGAGCCATTGAGCCCACGGGTAGCAGGATCCCTGTGAAAGATATCAAGGTGACATGGACATTAGTATCCAAGGAAACAAGTGCTTATCATTATTATTGTTTGAAATAAAATAAGCTTCGTAATGTGGATAACTAGGAGGTGGAGGGATACGAGAGAGCTAGGTGTGGAGCTCCCAATACTACCCACAACCGTTATTGGGAGTTATCCAAGGCCTAGGTGGTTGAGGCATATGATAAGATTGTGGAGCACAGGTAGAGTGGATGATAGGGCTCTTGATGAGGCGTTTAGAGACTCTGTAAGAGTTATTGTGAGGGAGCAGGAGGAGGCGGGGATCGATATACCGAGTGATGGTGAGATGTGGAGGGATGAAATGGTGGAGTATTTCGCAGAAAGGATCGATGGGTTTAGGTTCTACGGCCCGGTGAGGGTTTGGGGTAATAATTACTTCAACAAACCAGCTGTTGTTTCAAAGCTCTCTTATAGGGAGCCAATAGTGGTTAAGGAATACATGTTCCTCAGATCTGTTAGTAGTAGAGCTGTTGTTAAGGTAACAATAACAGGGCCTTACACGATAGCTGATTGGAGCTTTAACGAGTACTACGGATCTAAAGAGGAGCTTACCTTCGAGCTAGCGAAGATTATAAATAGAGAGATAATAGAGCTTGAGAAAGCCGGGGCTTTATTTGTTCAGGTTGACGAGCCAGCGCTAACAACACACCCAGAGGAGATGGACTGGGCTGTTGATGCTATAAACCAGGTTACAAAGGGGGTGGGTATAAAGCTCGGTCTCCACGTATGCTATAGCGATTATAGCCTCCTCTCAAGATATTTTGATAGGCTATCCTTCAGCCAATTCGCGCTTGAGTTTGCTAACCGCGACTATAGGGATCTTGGAGTACTTTCAAAACTAGGGGATAGGGAGATAGGGTTGGGGGTTGTGGATGTCCATAACAGATCTATTGAGGATCCGCAACATGTTTCGAAGGCTATAGAGAAGGCTATGACGTATGTAGAGCCTGAAAAGATTTACGTCAACCCCGACTGCGGCTTAAAGCTACTCCCAAGAGAGATTGCTAGGAAGAAACTTGAGGTCATGGTCTCCGGCGTGAAGATCGTTAGAAAGGAGCTTTTGTCTAGGGGTATTGAGAGGACAGTACTGAGGGGATAGCAATGCCTGTCATGATCATGCAACACGGTATATACCCTAGACCCAGAGGTCTTGCAAGAGCCATATCTAGGTTCTCCTCTGGGAAGATGTCTCAGGAAGATCTTGAGAGGGTCTATGAGAAATATACTGAGAGGTTTTTCAAACTCTTAAAGGGTCTAGGCTATGATAGGTTCAGCGATGGCATGTTTAGGTGGGACGATATATTCAACCCCCTTATCTCGGGAATAGGCGGGGTTGTTGTGAACGGTCTCAGGAGGTTCTATGATAACAACTACTTTTTCAGGCAACCCATAGTGAGAGGGAGGATCTCTTATGGCGAGCCAAAGATCTCGAGGATGCTTGCGAAAAGCCTATCGATAGCGAGAAACCTGGGCATAGAGCCCAACAGAGTCTCGCTCTCCCTTGCAGGACCGTATACAATGGCTACAAACGCTCTCATAGAAACTAGCGACTATGACGTGGAGAAGTTCATGAGAGACTATACAGAGAAGGTAATATATAGTGAGATAGAGGGCTCGCTTAAGGAGGGCGTGGTAAATATAGATCTCCACGAACCATCTATAGCTGTTATGGGGGGTGCTAAGCTAGACGCTGTTAGAGAAATATATGAGGAGATTGCGAGAAACTTCCCCAAAGCAAGGGTCTGGGCTATCATGTATTTTGGATATAACGGAGAAGGGGTTAGGATGTTTAGAGAAGCCTCCACGAGGTTTGGTAATATAGGGTATGTGGTTGATATGGTTGAGGCGCCAGAGAGCGCTTGGAACGGGCTGGGAGAGCTTCTAGGGGTAGGCGGTATTGGGATAGCTATTATTAACTCGAGGACTACGAAGATGGAGAGGTATAGGGATATAGCTTCGAAGCTGTTAAAAGCGCTCGGTGGATATGAAGGCGATCTATACCTCACGCATAACGCTAGTCTCGAGTTCCTCCCCGAGAAGATAGCTGTGAGGAAGCTCAGGCTTCTGAGAAGATTCGCTATAAAGATCAACAGAGATGTTCAGAAGACCTAGCCAGCCCTGTCAAATAGCTGCTACCCTTTCTCTGCAGCATTGGAGAAACCAACAACCCTTCTCCTCAGATGCCTGCCAGCACCCTTGAACCTCTCCTCCTCCCATACGTTTCCTCTCTCGTGATAGCCTCTCTCTTCCCAGTAGCCGTCTACATAGCGGTCTAGAAAGACCAGTTTTTCAACCCATTTTGCTCCTTTCCAGCCGTATAGATGGGGTATGAAGATCCTTGCTGGGTATCCCTGCTCTATGCTGAGAGGCTTTCCATTTATCTCAAGGGCGATGATAGCTCTGGGATCTCTCGCATCCTCTATGGGTACTATTGTTGTATAGCCATCCATGCTTATAGTATATAGCCATCTAGCCTCTTGTTTAACACCAACCATACCCATGATCTTCGAGAGTGATACGCCCCTCCACCTCACATTAGCAACACTCCATCCAGTCACACAATGAAAGTCGGAGGTGTATTCAGCGTCTGCAAGTGATTTGAGCTCGTCATAGCTTAGTTCTAAGTTCTTCTCAACAAGACCGCTAACAACCAACCTATATTTATTTATATCAACCTTAGGGATCCCGAACTCTGCATATATAATGAATCTCGAGATCCATCGCTGTCCGGGAGGCGTGTTTTTCGCCTCTACTTGAACCAAGACCCCCACCTAGTCTTAATAGATTATCTCTAATGCAGTAATAAGCTTAGCTGGTTCTGTAGTTGGTGATCTCGAACTTCGCTTATCCTTATAACAACTCCTGCTAATATTCCTTTGGTATAATGCTTTGGGCAAACATCTGGCGAGACACCTAATAGATCTTCCTAGGAGCATCTTGATAGGCAGTGGTATTAGGTATGAGGTGCCTCAGAGAATCCTTAGTCTAGGTATTGGGAGAAGCTTTCTCCTAGTAAGCGGCTCTGGAAACACCAGGACATATGCCAAAGAGGTATCAGAGATTCTGGCTGACAACGGTTTCGAGGTATCGAGGATAGAGATCTCCGCCTCAACGATCGAGAATGTTGAGAAAGTGATTGAAGCCCTGAGAGAACGCGGGATCGATGGTGTTATAGGACTCGGAGGAGGAAAGGCTATAGATGTTGCTAAGTACTCAGCAAAACAGCTTGGAAAGCCTTTTATAAGCTTCCCAACAGCACCCTCCCACGATGGAATAGCATCGCCCTTCGCATCGATAAAAGGAATAGGCGAGGTAAAGTCTGTAGGTGCGGTAACACCGATAGCTATTTTTGTCGACCTGGATTACATGGTCAAGTCTCCTAGAAGGCTCTTGATAGCAGGGGTCGGGGATCTTATAGCAAAGTTCACAGCTGTGCTCGATTGGAGGCTAGCGCATCTCCTCCATAATGAGTACTATGCAGAATATGCTGCCTCACTCGCTATCCATAGTGCCAAGCATGTTATAAGCTCCTGGCAGAGGATTAAGAACGGTACACTCGATTCCTACAGAATAGTTGTCGAAGGGCTTATAAGCAGTGGTGTTGCTATGTGCATAGCAGGGTCGACAAGACCTGCAAGCGGCTCCGAGCATCTGTTTAGCCACGCACTGGACATGGTTGCAGGATACCCGGCACTCCATGGAGAACAAGTGGGGGTTGGTACAATAATGATGGCATATCTCCATGGGAAGAAGTGGAAGAGGATAAGATATATACTTAAGGCTCTGGGAGCTCCTACATCGGCTAAGGAGCTGGGCGTATCTAGAGAAAAGATCATAGAGGCTCTCACAATAGCCCATAAGATAAGACCTGAAAGATATACAATACTCGGGAGAGACGGGCTCTCTATAGAGGCTGCGGAGAACTTAGCCATAGCTACTAAAGTGATAGACTAAGACATAGTTCGGGTTTCACAGCGATAGATGCTGTTTGTATCTATGCCCAAAGCCTAGTGTGAGTAGTACTGGACTATATGGGCTTAAATAGTTTCAGACGCCTGTAGCAATAGATCTGTTATTATCGCTACCTAGCGAATATATCCTCATATACATGTTCTTGATATCATCCTTCACTATATGGAGATATACTTGTGTTGTCTTTATATCCCTATGCCCCATTATTCTCTGAAGTGCTGGAAGAGGTAGGCCTTTCTTGAGGGCCTCTGTGGCGAAGGTGTGTCTCAGTATGTGGGGTCTAACTTTCCTGGGATCTATTCCTGCTCTTTGTGCTAGTTTCTTCAGCCTTTTATATAGGGCGGTGTATGTTATGGGGATAACTCTATCGTCATTGCCACCCACATGACTCTTCCAGGTTTCTAGGGCTTTTCTGGATAGATCCCCTATAAACACAACACGCTCTTCTCCATACTTAGCGTTCTTCACATATATCTCTCTAGCCTCGAGATCTACATCGCTCCATGTGATCGAGAGCAGCTCGGAGGCTCTTAATCCTGTTTCGATTAATAGAGAGATTATGACCAAGTCTAATAGATCTCTACACGCATCAATAAGCCTATAGATCTCTTGGGGCTTGAGAGTATCTATAAGCTTCCTCGAGCCTCTTTTAAAGCTACCAACGCTTATGTTTCTCCCAAGCCATTTTATAAAAGATCTTATGAAGAGTGAGTAGTAATAAAGCGTGTTTTGAGAAGCCTTTATATCTCCCTTCCTTCTCTCGAACCCGTTTTTGAGCCTTGTGAGTCGCCACGTCTGGATATCTCTCTCAGTCAGCTCAGAGACCTTCTTATTACCCACCACCTTTACCAGATCCTTTACAGCGGCCCTATAGCTCCTTATAGTCTTCTCACTAGCCCCAGCGGCCCTTAGCTGGACTAGAAACTCCTCTAACACGTCTTCGAGGGTTAGATCAAGCATTTCTTCAGATGCTCTGGGTATCTCAAACTTAGTCATATGTATATCCTTATATCAAGCTAAAGGAGATCTGGGGTTAAAAAAGTTATCGGTTAAATCGTTGTGTTAAAATGTGTTGGTTTCTTTAAGCCGGTGTATATACTCCTCTCTCGAGTCTCTTTACAAGGCCTTTCTTGAGAAGCCTGTTCAGGGCTCCTCTAACTGTATTATAGTTCAGCCCTGTTGACTGGCTAATCTCCTTTGGCGATGCCTTGCCCTTGCTCTTCAAGACATTCATTACCTTTTCTGTGCTGCTCAAATGAATCACCTAAGATCTGATCTTGATTCTGGGTTAATAAGCGTTACGTTTACAAGATCCTGGTTTTTGGAGCTCTGCATAAAGTGAAGAAGACCAAGATTCGCTCTGATGGTAATACCGCTTTGTGTTCTGTTAAGCAATCCTTGTGTTGATATCATTAGCGGTTTTGGTATGGATATAAAGGAACGATCAGGAGCTGGTGAGGATAAACACATATATCCAGCCTATAAAATGCCAGGGACAAGGAAAATAATCAAAACCACATAGCTCTTCATCATTCTAGTTCTAGGCGCTATACCATAATAGTCTTCGCTTGCTGTATAATCCTCGGGTTCTCTATTGTTCCCTCTCACCAGCAAGGACTATTCTTTTAGATCTCAGTGTCTTTTCAAAGATTCCCTATATTGGGAAAGTCCCTCCGGTAAAGGTTTATAGATCTCTTTAAGAGATGCTAATCCTATTAATGGCACTACTGAGTCTTTTTATCCCAGGGTTAGAGGCAGATGCGAGAGGTTGTTTTGGTGTTTTTCAGATGCCGAGAAGCTGGAACATAGATCTAGAAGCTATAGTTTGCTCTAATTAAAGGAGTAACCACTAGCTAGAAGCGTCTGTCGGTGGCGAGAGCACCTTCTCTATGTTCTTCCAATGCTTACCCTTCCAATATACTTTTCCACAGGAGCTGCATACCCAGTATGTTTTGTATGATGATATGATGTGGGGATCAACTTTCCCGCTAACCTCTACTAAAGAGTCTGTTTTCCTCAGAATACCGTTACATACAGGGCATCTCGTGTCGTTTTCATCAAAGTGCGTCCTTATCCTACACTTTGTTGCAAGTGTTTTTATCATATCGCTTATTTCGGTATCGTTTACGAGAACAGCTTCAAGACCCTTTTTAACAGCTCTCCTATATAGCCCGACGTCTCTGGTGATTATAACTCTTTTCTCTTTCTCAGCTATTCTCATTATGGCCCAGTCCTCCATTGTGGGGTTGTAAAGAGTATCATAGCCAAGGATCCTTAGCCACCTGGCAAGGTTGCCCAGCATTGTGTCAACAATAAACCTAGGGTCTGTAGGCACATTATCCCCTATAATGATCCCTCTATCCTCCCTAAAAGCCACCACGATCCTATTGTAACCCGACTGCAATGTATATCGCTGAACACGCATTAATATAGTAACATAGGATCGGCTCTAGCGTGAATGACGAAACAAAAGAAAACCTAGCGTGGAGGTTCTTAAGCTTTGAAAGAGAGATAGTGCGGGAGCATGGAATGGCGAAAAAGAAGGTTGTGGGTATAGCCGGTAGATTTGGTGCGAGGTATGGATCAAGCCTTAGGAAGAGATGGAAGGAGGTGATGGAGAGGAGATACCAGGAGTATGAGTGCCCCAAGTGCAAGAAGAAGTCGATTCTGGAGAGACCGGCTGTCGGTATATGGAGATGCCCTAAATGTGGATACACATGGGCTGGAGGAGCATATGTCCCGTTTACAGAGATAGGCAGGGTATCGTCAGCTGGTGGTAAGAGAACGTAGAGAATTATAAAAATACTATTAGGTAATATATACCCTAACTTCATAATATATATGGGCTCTTATTGAAGGCTCTGATAAGGATCGTTGGCGGGGCCCATAGGATTAAAGAGATCTATGATAATTATGTAAGGGAGATAAAGGAATATAATAACCAGATTAAACATACAGGCTTCTACCTCATGCCTGTGAGAAAGACTGTCAAGAAGAGTCGTAAGGATCCCTCTAAAGTTAAGTATAACTATTACTATGGGCGGTATTGGTATTTCTATATATCAACCAAAGAGAGGGGGATCTATATATATGTGGGGAAAGAGAAGCCTCTAGAATCGCTTCCAGATCCTCCGAAGAACCCCTTAGAAGGCGTGGAGATAATATACGATGGTGACGACATACTCATTCCAGAGGATCAATTTGAGAAAGTGAAAGATCTCTTCAAAGGATATACTAGTATCGTTGAGGGTGGCAAAAAGAAATAGTCGATCTACGTCAAGTAGGCATCGATCGTCGAGCTCTCTTCGCACTCTCATTATGGTTCACATAATCCTGCCTTTACCATATCATATTATATGTGATCCTATAGGTATTAGTTGCGATTCGCCAGTGGTAAGGATGATCTTATAGATCTAATTATCTATGGATCGTTTGGGGGTTGAGGACACCATATCTGAGAGAATCGATAATCCTATATCCCCACCTGAGTTTTCTAAGCTTATTGATCGTCGAATAACCGTACTTGCTATATATTTTCTTCGAAAACGCTGTAGAGACCTCTGATAGTAGATCCATGCCTATAGTTATTATTCTGCGTGCTTCTAAAGAGAGAGCCAAGAGATAAGCCCTGTCACCATCTGTAAAGCCAGGTATTACTGTGACTGATGAGCATGGTGGCAGTGTCTGCACAGTTATGAGGATCCTTTTCCCCCACTTCCTAATAAGATCTATGTTTATAGCTATATTGCGATAGTTATCGCCGTGGATGTGTAGAACTACATAGCCACCCATATTGTATACCCTATCTGCTGGCTCTATACCACCATCAAGATCTGTTACCGAAATAACCATGGCCTCTCCCTCTACAGGCGAGCAAGCCCCGTCTGCGCAGAAGACTACATCATCCTCTCTAAACCTGAGCTCTTTATTCAACAGGCTGGGACCGGCGCCTAATACATAGACCTCCTTATCTTTAACAATACTTGCTAGCTCTTCTAGCACCTCTAAAGGTTCTCTTAGCCCTGCTGATCTTGCTATTAAACATGCTGTGAGAGAAGCATCCCACTCAACATTATAGTCTATCCCCATATCTGTTAGGACCATTCTATATAGATCAATGGCTCTCAACATGTCCCATCCACAAGTCGGAGTTATGCTTACATCTGGAAGCGATCCTGCTGGATTGTTGGTAAAAGATCCTGTTTCTGTCAAGGGGCTATTCCTCCTCAAGTTTGTTTTTACTCTCTCTATAGTGTATCACCCTGATCCCTGAGTCTCTGGCGATTTTTCTCAGTTCTTTATCAATAGTAACTATATATGCTCCCAGTGCTGCTGCAAGTCTCAGTATATCGTGGTCGGCGCTCTCTTTCTCATGATCTTCAGAGATCGAGTATACATAGCATTTATCAAAGATCTTATTGATATAATCATCAAATATAGTTAGGCCTCTCCACATGGCCTTGAGGGAAAATATCTCCCTAATCACCGAGTCTGTGGTTACACAGCCCAGCATTTCGTTTAGATCCTCGTTGAGATGATCCAGAACGTCGAAGTTCTTATCAACCAGCAATAGGAAAGCACTAGTATCGATAACAGCTACACGCATTAACAGCTTCTCCAGAGAATCAATGCGCAGCTCCTTATAAGCTCTCTCCTATATTCTAAGTAGGTGATGCCTTGCCAGTATTTGTGAAGGATCTCGAGGAATTTAAAAAATATGCGGAAAAAGCTGTCGAGTGCAGGGTTGTGAGGGATAGGAAGAAAAATGTTGGTAAGATCAAGGCTAGGACGAAGAGATACCTCTACACACTTGTAGTCCCACTAGACAAGCTGGATGATATTATTAAGAGTATTAAGTGCAGCAACATGGTTGAGATATCTAAAGGAGTTGAGGGCGAAAAAGAATGACCAGGATCGTGAGGGTAATACTGGATACAGCGTCTTACCAGCCACAGCATAGATTCTTCCTAGACATAGCTAACTGGCTCTCCAAACTCCTCAACGTAGAGCTCAAGATCATAGAGGAGGACTATGTATTTGCAAACCAGTATGGGGATAAGGATGATTTCGGCTTCGCATGGCTGCCCCAGCTATTCGTCGAACTAGAAGGCGGGGTAATATTACCGGTGCTAACTAAGCCACCATTTAATCCCAATACACTAGAACTTGATCAGGAGGCATCAAAGAAAGAGATAATTAATAAGCTGATGGAGAGAGGTATAGAGATCCAGGGTACCTAGTCCGGATCCTTACCCGCACTATATATCTCGAGGTATCTCTTGATCTTTCTAACTATAGCTTTACATAGGGAATCAAGTTCTTTGGCATAGGCTATCAGGCCATGCGGATCATAGAGTATATCTGAACACATATCGCTATACAGATCAAGCGATATCTTAGCCGCAAAGACCCCTATATCGCTATATTCATATATAGCTATAGAGAAGATCCTGCCCTTATACTCTATATAGCCAGCCACACAGAGATCCTCACGGGATAGGGCTGCTCGTGATACCCCTTCACCAATAATGATAGATCTGCATCTCGGTATATCGATCATCAATACCACATCCATAGCCTTAGATTCCGTGAGGGAATATTTGTGAGTACACCTAGATACAAAGCCCTACGGGGTTACTGGGATCTTGAGTTCTCCAAGCATGTTCTCTATTATAGCCATTAGCGTGTTGTTTGACACGGTATATACTATCCATCCTAGAGCCAGCATTATTCCTATATGATATACTGCTCCTTTTATGCTCCCGGGATAGGAGGCCCTAGCAACTAACCCGTTAACTATTGCTACCGCTATTATTGTTATCATGTTTATGATAAAGACTGTTTCACTGCTTATCGGCGTTATGGATATTATCCTCTGTTCTGTGAGACCCAATATGTATGAGAATAGGGAGACGAGCGAGCTTATAAGACCAAGTATTGCTGATACTAGGAGGTGGAGCATTAACAGGGTTGATTCGAAGGCCTTGGCGATTTGGATCCTCTTTTTTCTCAGATCATTTATAGAACTCATTATATCTCCCAGCATCTTACCAATACCCTTAACATCGCCTTGGTATAGGAATGTTTGGAGCATGACTTTTCCAGAGAACAGACAGATCCTCGACCCTATCTCGTCTAGCATCATGTTCCAAGCCCTTTCAAGCTGGATCCTCAGTGATAGTCTTCTCTTAAGAAGCACTATGTTGGGCTCAAGAATCCCTAGCGAGCCCCTCATAATAACCTTTATCCCCTGCCCCATATCTGGAACGACACTCAGTATATGACCAAGGCTCCTGGTAAAGACCGGGAACATATCATCATATCTCATGAGTTTCGCCTCGATCCTTAGTATCAATCTACCCATAAAGATCATTGGGAGTGATAGCATAAGTATTGGAAGGATCATCATGTATGGATATATAGTATAGGCTATAGTGAATAGCGAAAGCCCCAGTAGTATTGATAACAAGGCATATCTGTTGATAATCTTATCGTTTTTAGAACCACTTACAGCTATAGGATCCCTCGGCATCATGGTTATAACCACTATGCCCAGCGCCACTAAAGATAATAGAAGACCTATGGTAGATATTATGGCTAGATGATCGCCACCGCCGAGCAGCATTGCTATGATCACTATATTAGATAGCATAAAGACAGAAGCGCTCATAAATGTTGAGAAGAGGCTGAAAAGAACCCTTGCAGCCTCGAAGATCTTGTCGAACTGGTTGACAAATGTTATTAGGGAGCTCTCTATCTCGTTCCTAAGGAAGAGTGCGAGGTCGGCGCCAGAGCCCACGATTTGTGACAGTCTTTCGAGAAAATCTTTGATAAAAGTCTTTCTAACCCTCTTTGAAGCTATAACGAGCGTGAATATTGTATCATAGCCCCACTTCCTAGTAAGTATGCTCACAAACCTAAGGATCTTTGAGATCTTCCTATAGATCTTCTCCTCCCTAGAGATGAGATCTATAGCCTCTTTCTTCTCAATACCCGAGCTTATAAGAGCATATAGATGCACCAGTAGAAAGAGATCCTCTGTATCCATGCCAGCTCTAAAGACTCTAAGTATATCGAGCCTGGGCTTTAGCCTGGCTAACGCTAGCATTAACCTTCACCCCTTCTATAAAGCTGAGATCTCCTTCCTCGAGTCTTCTAACAAGATCCTCTAGAGGCTGGGTATAGGTGGCTCTGATAGCCTTCCACACATTCCAGTAGCTGGTCACTTTGTTCTTTGCTAGAAGGTCTAGAAAACGTGCTCTTAACGCTAGCTCGTCATAGATTCTTTTTATCTGGCTCCTAGGAATACCCCTTCTCAGGGCTATTTTGTACTCGAGTATGAATGAGGAGCCTCTTCCAGCATATATATGTATATCTCTACCAGGATCCCATATGAATGCTGGAAGATAGGCGATCCCTCCCCTGCTAGGATCGTATCCTATTATCTCGTCAACCTCTATAACCCTTCTCATCAGCCTTCCTCTCTTATCATATACGGCGCTCTGGAACACTGCTATGTTCAGGTTATCAAGATAGCTTGGAGGAACCTCTATAGGGCTTCCAGTAAGCCTCTGGACAAGCCTCTGGAGATTCGCCGCATGAAAGGTACTCATAACACCATGCCCAGTGTTGTGGAGCAGTATGGGTCTAGAACCTCCTAGGAATGTTTCTTCCCCTGGTACGGAGAGATCATATACGTAGCCGTCATAGTCTATCTCTTCTATCGATGCGATGCTAACGGCGCTCACACCTCTTACCAGCCTTACCAGGCCATCGCTGGGATCACCGTCTACCAAACCCTCCGGATCCTCTAACCCGTGGATCCTCTTGAGCCAGCCGGCGATATCTTCAAGCGATACACCTCTAGCAGTAATCCAGTTACATCTCCTTCCACATAGATCTTCTATCGCGTTGACAAGACCAAACGCATAAGATCTAGAATACAGGATGTCGGGAGGTAGCAGGCCCTCGGCGCATTTGATGATATTAGCCATCTTTAAATCTCTGGATAAAGGCTTCTGAATCATGGTTGGTTGTAGGTCGGGAATCGATTTTCCATCAAAGATCCGCAATAGTTTTTTCAAAATCTCCGGAAAACCTCTCAAACCTTTATTAAGTCTCTCCCTGAACCTCGGCTTATACCTCTCTTCCCTATCCTCCGCGTTGCATAGCATGAGGGCCAGACCGCACATATACCCAGGGGCTTCAGCGTTTCCTAAAGACTCATTATCATCTCCTGTGGAGAGCGATGCTGTTAGCAGCCAGTCGCCTTTATATAGTTCTGCTGGTTTAGCCTCATAGACACCTACCAGGGGGTTATAGGCCATGAGGGAGTGGGAGCCTGTCACATCGACGTAGCTTCCATCAGATAGTCTGATCCTATAGAGCTTCCCTCTATACCTATGCCTGATAACACTACCCACTTCCGCAAAGCCAACCCTAAGGCTTCTCGTTATCGTGAGCACCTCTAACCCTGTAACCCTTTTGACGCCTTCCTCACCGTCTTTGAAGAAGCTATCGACAAGATCCCCTATAGCCCTGATCTCAACACCTCCATTGTGTCTGACCATAACAGGTGTATGCCAGGAGACGCTCTGCATAGCCTGGAAGGCTATGTTGCCCTCTCTACCCCTTATCTCTCCAACTATGATGTAGTTCGGCCTTTGCCTGAGTGCTGCTCTCAGAAGATCGAACATAGATACGCTTGACTCCTGAGATCCCGTATCCCTTGTCAGCTCTCTAACCCAGTTCTCGTGGGGTAGGTTAACCTCGGCGGTATCCTCTATAGATATTATCTTATACTCTGGAGGTATAAATGCAGCTATAGCGTTAAGCGTGGTTGTTTTACCAGAGGCCGTCTCACCGCATATGAATACATTCATCTGCTCCCTTAACGCCATCCATAGGTATGCAGCGATCTCTGGGCTCAGGGTACCCCATCTAATCAGCTGTGTCACGCTTGCAGGCTCCCTAGCAAACTTCCTTATAGTGAAGTTACTTCCCCTGAGAGATACGTCTTCCCCATATACTATATTGATCCTCGAGCCGTCGGGGAGGACGGCGTCAACGATAGGCCTTGCTCTAGACACAGGCTTTCCTATTCTTTCAGAAAGCCTTATTATGAATCTGTTTAGCTCTTCGCTATCCTTAAAACATATATTGGTCTCTGACGGACCGAAGATCTTGTGGACTATATATATACACCCAGCCCCTGGGCATGAGATATCCTCGATATACGGATCACGTAGGAGGGGTTCTAACAGGCTTACACCGATCTTCTCTCTGAGCATGTAATACCTTATATACTCAAGATCTTTAACCGAGACCTCAACCCTTCCCTTCCTGACCCTATAGAAACCCCTCTCTCTGTTAACAGGGATCAGGATCTTATCTAGTATCTTATTTATCAGAGCTTTCTTCTCCTCAGGATCTTCGGGGGGTTCGTAGTTACCGCTCTCGATGGCAAAAGCCTCTTCAACAGCCTCGATAAGCTGTTTAGACGGCACCTCAGGCTCGATTGCGTAGTATTTTCTCTGGTGTGCGGATGGCGAGCTCTTACTATCGAGAGAGAATGCGTGGATGAATATAGGATCACCTACGGGGTAGATTACGTTGAATCTATCAGCATACTTAAGCTCGTCACCAAGAACCTCTGTAAATGTTGGTATTTCTTTCTTCTCCATCGCTATTTTTGCTAGATAGTCGACGAGATGCGGATTTCGCTGGAGAATCTCTTTTTTATACCCTTTAGCGATCAATATCTTCTCTAACTCAATTTCTCCCCTACCACGCATACTCATAGATCACCACCCTTAGGCATGGATCTATCTTAGACAAAACGGGGAAGGAGGCCTTAATGGGGGGTCTTGTTATGGTCGTGCCGGTATCTATTATTGATACGCACAACATGGTGATCACATCGTTGAGAGGGATATTGGTACGACTCTAAAGCCTATTGAGGGATCTATATCGAATACTATAGAGGATTCTGCCGGGGATGTTATCCCATAGATCTTTTTCACACCTATAGTTTTATAAACCCTACCGCCGAAGTTGATTAGATCTAGGTATAGATATATATCAGATACGGCTCTTAGTCTAAGGCTCATAGATTCATCCAGAGATCCCGGATGTATCGTTACAACCATTGTTTTTCCAAGGCTTGTCTCGTTCCTAAGGAATGTGAGGAAGTCGAGCAATGTGTCTTTAGACGAGTATGTAACAAGTATCGATAGCGAGTCTATAACCATGGCGTCATATCTATCCGCAAAACCTGAGAAGAACTTAGAAATGATCCTTAGGGATCTTCTTCCCAGCTTCTCATCCCACTCGGCGCCGGCTATGTGGACAGAGTATATCATGAGCAGGCCTTTTATAAACGAGCTTCTGATGTTCTTGAACCCCGCTAGGTATGCCTTCTCAATCAGTTCTTTCACCGTTGTTTCAGTTGTTATATATAGAACCCTGAGCCCGTGGGTGAGAAGCGTTGATGTAACTAAGAAGCTGAGCACAGTCTTGCCTGTCCCATGGGAGCCCTCCATAAGTATTAATGATGGTACTGGGATTCCACCTCCAAGCTTGACATCCAGCTCTTCGATCCCTGTTGGGAGGAGTTTTTGTTTAGTCTGGATACCGGGCTTGACATCCATACTCCTAACCCCCTGTGGAAACACATATACCCCCGTTCTGTGTTGAAAAGATCACTTTGAATGAGTAGACCTTGTTGGGATCTATGCTATCCAGTGTGTAGTTTATTGATAACACTTCTCCGGGATCCACGATCCCTGGGTTGATCTTGTCATTATATATTGCTTTCTGAAGATCTGATATTCTGCTTAGGCTCAGTATCTTTGACCCATCTGTCAGCAGTATTTCTAAGACCACATGGCTCTTATTATAGTCCCACCATCCTATGGATCCCGTGTTACTTATGTTAGCATTTATTGTAATACTACTACCAGAGGCTAAAAGCCTTACCCCAGTTATAGAGCATAGATCATTGTTATAGAGGCTAGAGAGTCTCAGAGGATCTCTAGAGACCCATGCAATTAGATCTATTGCTGTATGCGTGATCACAACAAACACCTGGATCACTGCTAATAGCATGAGACCCGAGGCGATAGCGTTTGAGAGACCCATCATATCACCTCCTAGAAAGAGCATACAGAGTATTCGGAGACACCGTTGGGGTAGACGATCCTTACTGATACGATGTTTGTTTGTAGAGGGTTTGGTAGTGTTATGTTTATAACACCTATACTGCCTTGGGGTAGAACCTGGCCTCCTCCTTGGATCAGGATCGCTGATGAGCCGCCTAATAGCCAGAGGGGCGCTTCAGAGCCTGGAGCTCCTATAAGGATATCAACACTGCTTAGGTTTACGGGTACTATACCTGTGTTCTTAACATATACTACATAGTTTGTCGAGCTGTTGCATGCCAGGTATACGAGTTTAAGCCTTATCTGGGCGTTATTCTTCTCAATAGAAGAGATCTGGGAGAATAGAGAGTCCATCAAATATACCTTGGATAGAACAGCAGCTGATAGAACTGCTGCTATTGTTACTGATGCTACCAGAAGTATTCCCTCAGTAATCGGCGTGCTTACCATGCCTCACCCCTCAGAGAGAGCCATTGCCAAGAACTCAGCCTCCCTGTCAGAAACTCCGACAGATTTAGCAAGCTTGTGGAGTGTTAATGCAAGCCTCTTGGGAGGGATCTTTGTTCTCTCTATAAGCGATACGACCTTCGCAACTATATCCATAGACTCTTTGGGAATCACGCCTGACGAGACGCCTAGTTCCACTATACCTAAGAGACCGTCTCTGCCTAATATTGATAGGTTGTCTCCGATAAATATGATCATTCTCATAAGCTTTGAAACACTCATCCTTTTAGAAAATATCTCAGCAAGTTCTTTGCTAAAATTATCGATATCAATGCTTTCAATACTCACCTCATCCATGTTCTGGCCGTTACTGTTATGTTCAACAATTTTGCCGGGTTCTTTGATAGGGTTCTTCTTAACCTCTATGTATTGGGTGGATTGTTTCTTTCTATCTCCTCCATTAACCCCTGCTCCCTGGTCTGGGTTTAATCCTAGTTCCTCTATCTCCTCATCTGTTACAAATCTCCTCATATAGTTAAGGGGGTTGGAGATTTCTGAGAGAAGACTTCTTATATCGATCATAGCATTCTCAACAGCGCTTTTCATCTCTTCCAACTCTTTCTTAACGCTTATGATCTCCTGCGAAAAGCCATCGATCTTTGATATAAGGTCTGTAGTAGCCTTAGTCACCTCTTCTCTGATCACACCTTCTATATCGATCTTTGTGTTGCTAGCTGCTTGTGTTTTTGGTTCCTCTACAGCTTGTGTCTGTTCTATGGGTTCTTTTTTCTGATCACTGATGGGAACGGTTTCAACCTTTATTTCTTTGTCGATTTTTTCTGTGGGCTGTTTTGTTTCACTCTGCTCCTCTATATTTATAATATTTATATTATCTTTGATGCTGTCTATATCTATTTTCTCTGTTTTCTCAGATCCAAGCCTTATTCTATTGCCCCTAATGTTGAACAGATATAGCAGGAGCATTGCTAGCGGTGTTGCTGATGCTATTAATATAATTAATAAATAATTACTCCTGTCACTATCTACAACTATTAAACCCCAGTTACTGATCACAACAAAGGCTAAGGCTATGGATGAAATGAGCAAAACAGCAACCCCGGTTGCTGTGTATATGTCAATGCTAAGTCTAGCTCTAAAGCCCAGCAAAATCACCCTGGATAGTTTTTCTATATAACCCCCAGCCCAGGGGATAGGGGTATTGGTGAAGCAAGTGATCTTGGTAAGCGAGAGGTCCTAGTACTCCTATGTACAAATATGCTAAGGTCCAGAAAACCCGAGGGAATATAGGCTGTGAAGAGAGGTTATGATGGATATCTGTAAGATGGCTAGCGAGTATAAGAGCTCTCAATGTGGTCTCAACACATAGTAGGAGGTTCTGTTTCACTCTTATCAATCCAGAATCCCTCCCACTTATTCAACAATATCATAATATCTCATTTCACCCCCTGCGACGTTAGGTCTACGTATCGACTATCCGTCGAACTGTGAGGATCTTCTGCTAGCTACGCGGGTAATAAAGTTTGATACTAATAGATCATTAGTAGTTAGTGTCGCCTTGTTGCTCTTCAGAGAACCTGGCTAGATCATATTTAACACGCTATAGATGTATGGTAATACTACGCATTCTCGACACCCGGTCGACAATATTTACTATGATAATATTAACACCACCGTCTACAAAATTACACGGGGGGTATATAGACCCATTCACAGATCACGAAATAAAGAGAAAGATAAGCTTGTTCAGAGAGCTAGACTCCATGATAGACTTCTCCAAATCTAGCTACCAGCTTGATATAGTTATTTTCATCGGAAATGTTGGAAAGCCGGTAAGTGTGGATGCAATAGTATCGGCCCTAGGGGTTGATAGAAAACAGGTTCTAGACGCGCTGAGGAAGCTAAAGATCAAAGGGATCGTGACTGCTAACAATAACTTCTATATGCTTACAAACACGGGTAAGAGGTTTTACGACTTGCTTGTAAAGAACATCGCTGATCACGATAATGGCCGTGATAACGGCAGTGATAGTGAGTCGATAGTAAGGATTATCAGAAGGTTCCGCGGGATAGGAGTATCTATGGATATCATCAAGCTACTAGGGATATGGGGTAGACCTTTGAGACTAGATAAGATCGCAAAGAGATTTGGTGTAAGTGTTCCAGAGCTTCTTGAACTGCTCAGCCCGTTTACGAGAAGCACGGGAGGTGAGGATATCATAAGACTTGTGGATTGTAAGGGTAGGTTTAGCAGGAAGACTACTAAGTGTCTATCGCTCTCTAGGATAGGGCTTGATATAGCTAGAACCCTGCCTGGTGTGAAAAAATACAGAATCCCCTATAGAATTATAGGTTCTCTAACGTTTACAGAAGATCTAGACGATGCTGTGGAAAGGATCATGATATATATAGCCGGGATCCTTGTATTGATGCTATTATTTCAGCGAACACCGTATGGTAGGGAGGCCATGGTGGTGGGTTTCGCATCGATCATGTTCTTCATATTTCTATACATGTTCTCAAGAAAGATCTCGAAGATCTTTAGCAGATCGAAGATCATATAGTAATATAATAGGAGGATAAATAAGACCACAGCAATAATAACTATTGCAAAGCCTCATATAATAAGCTATATTAGCGTCAACCATTGCTCGTACAGCCGTTTGTTGTTCGTCCCCAGTATTCTTTGATATTCTTTATACCAAGGGCTTCAACATTGCCCATGGTGATAGAGAAACCCCCTAGTGCGGGTGAGGTAGAAGCATTTGTCTTGCGAGCCCGTGTTTCTGGCTATTGCTACTGCGATATAGCTACATATGTTGCGGCTTTAGATCTATCTTCGATATTCTCACTTTCATATATACATAGGGGTTTTGCTATATATAATATAACAGCTTAGCTGGGAGGTCTTGGTATCCTGTTTTAATTATTCATCATTTGATGATATTACGTGTCACTATATCTGGAACTGGTTCTTGTAACATATATGCTAGTTGGTAGTGAGAGTGCTAGGAACATTAATGCCAGAAAGTAAGCTAGAGATCCGAACCCTGCGGTATCAAAGATCCTACCCCCCAGGATCTCTCCTAATCCTATACCAATACCAAGTGTAGTGACATAGACACCCGCTGAGGGCCCTCTCCTCATATTATCAGTATAGTCAGCTAGGAGGGCTAGGAGTGTTGGTGGGATTGTTAGGGCTGGTGTTGCCAGGAGTATTATTAGAGGGAGGAATACAAATAGCTCCTTATATGTTAGCCCAAGTACTATGAGAGCGATCGGTAGCGAGAATGTACCCAGTAAAAGGGACCTCTCCTTCCCTATCCTTGCAGCTATCAAGCTCCCAAGCAATATACCACCAGCTACTCCAGCCAATGCAAGTATTAGGAATAAACCAATGCTTGGATTAGCTACATAGCTTCCAACAACTCCTTCTCCTTCTTTACCAATATTGCTAGTAAAGGGTAGCGGGATCCCTAGGTTAAGCTCCTTTATAATCTTGGGTGAGAGGAAACCAACCCCGAGGATTACGGCGAAGCCAAACCACATAGGGATCAGAGTAAGGGATCTCTTGCTCACTGAGTAGAACTCTCTATAATTGATAAAACCCCTCCTAGCCACTATTTCTCGAACTAGAAGGCTGTTTATAAGCGATATCATAGCTAGAATCGCTGAGGCCGTGAAGCCGCCAAGGATGCCCAGGATCTCTAGAAGGCCTGCTAGCGAGAAGCCTAGTGCGTAGCCACCCAGGTTGGATGCTTCGAAACCCCCAACACCAAAGATCCTTTTTCTAGTCTCACCCCTAGTCACCTCAGCCACGGCTGAGAGGGAGGATACGAGGATCAGTGATGCTGCAAACCCGGCTATCGCGTTTAGCACAGCAAGCTCTAGGATCGATGATGATATATTCATGAGGAGATATATTGCAATAAGCATGGATGAAGCAATAGCTAGAGAGAACCTCAAGCCAAGGATCTCGTAGAGAGCGCCCGAGGCTAACCCGGAGAGAGCTTCAGCAACAGAATATACAGCCAACAGGAATCCCTGAATCCCTGTACTCAAACTAGGAAACGTTACTGTTAGTGATACGATGAAAACAGCGTTTGCCGATCTTATAAAAGCCACTGATAGATATGCAGGGTAAAGATCCAAATCCTTTCTTATCAATAGCTCGACCAAGAGATATAGTATACGCCAAATAAATTGAGATAAGCAGCATGACTACACATTGCAACACTTCTCCAGCGTTGTTTGTTCCCGTATTGTCTGTTGTACCTGGGGTTTTCACACCACTTGAAGGATCTCCCTATCAATGTGAGGTAACGAACCACAGTTGAGTTAATAGATAAGACCATTATTTATTATGGGTAATCATTTTCTGTGTGGGTAGTTTGAATCAATCATTTGTCTCTGGAGTGTTCATTCTACTTCGATATTAATCGTTTTTCCTTGGTTTTCTTAGTGTGAGTTTTTTTGTTTGGGGTCTTTGTTTTGTCTTCGTTGTTGTGTGGGTATCTCAATGGGATGATGGTGCTTATGCTATGTTTCATTATTGTAGAGCGCCGGATTTAATACCGATCCATATAGACCCTCATGGAATTCAGAAACAGCTGGCTACGGCATTAAGCTTAGGGTCTTGTCATTGGTTTATTGGTCGAAGTAGGTAATTATCTGATCTGGTATGGGTTATTTAAGAAAACCCTAATACTTAGTAGGCAAAACTACTAATACCCCTTTGCATAAGTAATAATTGTGACGACTCGTGAGGGTAAAGATAATAGCGTCAATAGGACCCTCTTCTAAGAGCCCGGAGGTTCTTAGAGAGTTTTATAGAATCGGGATCAGGTGTTTTAGAATAAATATGGCGCACGGCGATCAAGCGTTCTGGAGCGATATAGTTAAGGCTATAAGGGATCTGGAGAGGGTGATGGGGGATCGCCTATGCCTAATAGGCGATCTCCCGGGACCATCTATAAGGCTTGGCGAGTTTAAGGAGTTTAGCTTCAAGAAAGGGAGTAAGGTGGTTTTCTCCAACTCAGGTGATGGGGTTCCTCTCAGGGATAAGGAGTTCTTCGAGATCGCTGAGGAGGGTGATATAATAATGCTAGATGACGGAAGGGTTATGCTTGAGGTTATAGCCTCCAACTGGGATAAGGTTGAGGCGATAGCGATAACTGATGGTATTCTCAAGCCAGGGAAAGGACTTACTATAAAGGGTAAAGAACCCGCTTCACAGATAATCAGGGATAGGGATTTCGAGGCAATAAGGTTCTCTGTAGAGAATAAATTCACGTACCTTGGTATAAGTCATGTGAGAAACGCTGAGGATCTAAGGATAGTTAGGGAGACCATAAACAAGCTTGGAGGAAGACAGAGGCTCCTTGCCAAGATAGAGAACGCGAGTGCTGTGAAGAATATAGAGCAGATATCAAGAAGCTCGGACGGTGTTGTGATAGCGAGAGGCGATCTAGGAATGAACCTGGGCTTGGAAGAGGTTCCCATAGTACAGAGAAAGATCATGGAGATATGCCATAGACTGGGCAAACCAGCAATAGTAGCCACACAGATCCTCGAGTCCATGACAAGCTCGCCGGTTCCTACCAGGGCTGAGGTCAACGATCTATATGTAGCTGTTGCCCAAGGAGCTGATGCTATAATGCTGACAGGAGAAACAGCGGTTGGGCTATACCCTGTCGAGGCTGTTAGATGGGCTAGAAAGGTTATAGAAAGGGCTGAGAGAGAGCCTGGAGTGGCTCGCGATAGTCTGTTTAACGTTAAGGGAATAGATGGTGAGCATGATAGATATTCATATGGTATCTATAGGCTCTCTGAAAGTCTAGAGGCTCCTCTAGTAATACTGGATAGAGAGATCGAAATGGCTTTAGCGATCTCGGTATACAAACCATCACATAAGATCTATCTGTTAACAGATGAGGATGATATCTATAGACAGTCACACATCCTCTGGGGGGTAGAGCCAGTATATATTTACAGCGATAATGGTATAGAGGCGAGAGAAGCGGTTACCAAACATATCAAGGAAACACTCAGAAAGAGCGGTATTGAGAGAGCTGTCTACTCAAGAGTCATATATGTAAACAATATTGAGAAAAAGAGAAAGATCGAGATTTTCGAAAGCCTAGAGTAAAGAGTACACGAACTTTCAGGATCTTTAGCTCTATAGTTATTAGAGCTAGTTAGTGATAGTTAATTGTGAAGCGTCGTGGGAGAGCTGGTACGGGATCGTGGAGACCTAGCAGATCTATATAGGTTGGTGGTAAGCATAGCAGTAGAAGGAGCTAAGTATGCTAGAGAGAGGAGCAGCGATCAGAGCATGTTTGTAGTGCTCTCGAAGAACCCTACTGGTGATGATACAAGGAGGATCGATAAGGCTGTAGAGGATCACATACTAGAGGAGATCAAGAACAGGGGGGTTGGAGCATTGGTCATAACGGAAGAGACAGGATCACTGGTGATAGGGGGTAGAGAGCCTGAATATATATTCCTCCTAGACCCGCTCGATGGATCTATAAACTATGTGGCGGATATACCTTACTGTAGCGTGAGCCTAGCTGCGCTCCCATATAGAGCTGGGGCGTCTCTTAACGATGTTGTGGTGGGAGCGGTTGCAGAGATCTTCAGGGATCGTAGCTATAGCTTCTTAAAAGGATTAGGGGCATATGTTAATAACGAGCCGGCATATGGGCTTGTTGGTGAGGGTCCGAGTGTGGTGTTGGCGTACTTCGAGGAGCCTGATCTTGTTGGAAGGATCCATAAGCTCTGGTTCAGGCTGGGAAAGCCTAAGATAAGATCCCTTGGATCTGCATCGCTCGATATAATAAATGTGTCTATGGGGAGGTTCAGGGCATTCATAGATCTCAGAGGCAGGTTGAGAAATATAGATGTCGTTGCTGCGATAGGGTTTGCCAGGGAGCTGGGAGCCTTTGTAATTGATGATAGGGGTGATGAGATAGATATCCCAGTCGATAGACTAAGCAGGATCGGCTCGATAATAGTGTCAAGGGAGAAAAGCATTATAGATATAGTTAGGGATAGCTAGCCCGGTGGTCTTATGTTCAGCCTGGACGAGGCTCAGGCAGTGGTAATGGGAGTTGTTTTAGGAGCATCGGCTCTCACCTACCTCATAATACTAACTATACTCAGGATCTCTATCAATAGGAGAAAGATCGGAAGAGATAAGCCTTCCAACAGCTGATGCTATGATATCGGCGTGCCTCAGGGGCTGGGGAAGCGGGTGGAAGGTCTGGTTATCAATAACTATATCGACACACCGATCCCAGTTAATGCCAACACAAAGGATCCTTAGGATGCCTCTGGGCGTCTGTAATAGTCTTGAAAGCCTGTAAGCCTTATCAATGATTCTGTATCTCTCATGATGATCTGTGAAATGCTTCTCCAGAGCCTTCCTGATTCTCTCAAGATCTAGCTCGTGTGAGAAGATAACTATCAATGGCACGCCTGTGTTTGAATAAATATCCCAGGGGTCGTATACAGAGAACCCTCCATAGATAACATTATCCCCCATAATAGCATCTATAGGAGGGTCGTTTGTTTTTGCATGTTCGTTGTAGATTTCGAGAAAAACTTTGCCTATACCCATGGAGTCTACTAGGAGAAGTCTTAGATATATATTGAGTACAAACGATCTATGTCCAACAACACCAACTATAGGCGTATATCCTTTTAGCGATTTATATTCAGGCAAAAAATAGCCATCATCTATAGCTAGAACCAGTTTATCCCGCATCATTTCACCGGCTACGGCTGGAAGAACTACCCTTGACACTCACACGGTTTTCCTCAATAACCGCGAGAGCTTTTATAAAATCCCTATCCTTTATCCCTATCCTCTCGGCAGCTTTCTCGATGGAGCTTGGATCCGTGTCCCCATAGAGGGTTTTTGACACATCTCTTATAACCTCACCATACTCCCAGGGAAAAACTATCCAATCGCTTGTCTCTCCATAGTGATAGTCCGGGTATAGTATTGTTTTGGGCTTAACATATAGTGTTGCTGTCCTAACCTCCTTTGCACCATATAGCTTTATAAGCTCTATAGCTGTTTGAAGTGTTCTCCCAGTATCTGAAACATCATCGACAACCAGCACTCTCTTCTCTCTTGGCGATAGTGTTGGTCCTGATGTTACAAGGGGTCTCTCTCTCGTCTCTCCAATCCCTTTGTAGAACTTGATCCCTATGCCCCCTACCTCGTCAACGCCCAAGATATCTGAAACCAGCTTAGCCAAGATCCACCCGTTCCTAAAGATCCCTACAACCATGTCGGGAATATAATGACTATTAGCTATTTTCTTAGTAAGCTCTATAGATCCGATCATTATATCAGACCAGTTAAGGACCAGGTAGCCCATCTACACCCCCACCATAACTATTGAATATGAAAAGATAAGCCCATACAGCCTCATAAGAGTCTGGGAAATTTTAGCTAATACTCTGTCTTGGATAAACCATTATCGAGGATGAGGATATAGTTGAAATACGACGTAGTGATCGTAGGTGGGGGTCTTCTAGGACAATTCGCAGCCTTAGAACTCCTAAGCCGCGGCTATAGAGTTGCTATAGTGGAGAGAGATATACTCTGCTCAGGATCCTGTTCCAAGAGTACTGGGATAATGACTAGACAGCTAGTGCTCAGGGCTGACATAATCTTCGCACAAAGATCTATAGATATTATTACAAAAATGGAGAAGGAGTATGGAGAGCACTTCCTAAGAAGAACAGGTTTCCTAACACTGAGCCCTATATCGCGTGTGACGAAAAAGCTTGAACTAATATACAGATCCGTTGGGGTTGAGTATAAGCTCCTCGAGCCCCACGAGATAAGAGAGCTGTGGGAAGCGGTGGTTGTGGGTGATAACGAGATCGGGATCTATACTGAGGGTGATGGCATGCTTAACACAGGCTCTCTATCCTACAGAATTAAGAAAGAGATCGAGAGGAGCGGTGGATCTATCCTTGAGAGATGTGGCGAAACAAGCCTGAGCACGGATGGGAGATATGTGGTAAGAGTTATTTCCGACAACAATGAGTGCTCGTTACACGGGGATCTATTCATTCTAGATGTTGGTGTAAATACAGCCTCTATATTTACTAGGAGCTTTGGAAGAACACCAGAGCCTGATCAGCTCCTCTTTAAATGCCAGAGCGCCTCAGTAGATCTTGGCGGTGAGTACGGGATCCCTATTATATATGACGGTAAAAACCATCTCTACATAGCACCAGAGACTAAGAAAAGGGCTATAGTTGGCGACGGTCCATGCAAGACAGCCAGGGATCAGAATGATATAGCCCCAGATAGAGAGATCCTTATCGAGACCCTCGATAAGCTACCGGAAAGGCTGGCCGGCTCTGAGAGATCACGTATCATAGGAATAACATCACACATATGTGGCACAACACCAGACTTTCTCCCCGTCATAGGTAAGGATAATGTTTATGAGAACCTCTACCTAGCCTATGGACTAAGCTCCTATGGAACTATGAGATCACCCTATCTAGGTGTAGAGATAGCAAAGATGGTTGATGGGGGCAGAGTAGATCCATTGCTAAAGATCTTGAGCCCCAGATCCAGTAAAGGATTGGGTACTTGTGAAGAAATACATACACCGATAATCTAGACCGTATACCAAGATGTAGTTTTAAGGAGTCCAGGCCCTCATAGATAACGAAATCGTTGTTGATGATAATAAATTCACCTATGCGATTTTTCACTATTTTCCACGCGTTCGGGATAACCGGTATTCTAGCTTCTCTTCATACCTTAGTTGGTGCTCGTTTCTGTAGGGATCCCTAGTGTCCCGGCTTTCTCTATATTTATCCATTTCGCTTGGGTTTTTATGATTGCTAGATCGTATCTCAGCTTATGGGCATATGTTTTCCACATAACTATAGATTTAATATTGGTTCTTAGAAGTCCCATGAAACCAGAAGCAGCTGGTTCCATATTGAGGGCTATATATTGTCTTCATATATATTTATTAGCCGGGTATAGATTAAATAATATTTGCGTGTGGTATGTTATGGTAAAAGCAAAAGTATGGTTCGTGCTAATGGGTAGTGGTGGTGCTTGTTATGAGCACTGTGTATCTTCATGCAAACTATTACCATATATTTATGCGGTGTCATGGATGTTTTTGTATATAGATAAGATGATCTTGGGGGATCGTTATGGTTGTGGTTGGTCCAGAGCTTCTTGAAAAAAACATAGCTGGATCTCAGATCCTTTCAAGAGCTGTTAAGATCTTGGAAAACGATGACGAGATCCAAGAGCTCCTGAGGATGAGTAATATTATGGCTGTGTCTAGGCTTAGATACAACGATCATGGGAGGATCCACGCAATAATAGTCTCAGGAGCTGCTCTCGAGATCGCGGATACATTATTTAGATCCGGTATAATACCGACAGGGATCAGGGATAAGACTATCCAGAGTATAGATGAGGCGAAACTAGCTATACTGCTTGGAGCATATCTCCACGATATAGGTAACTCGATCCATAGATCCCAACACGAGCTCTTAGGATCACTATTGGCAAAAGATATTCTTACAAGGATACTTCCCGAAATACTTGGGGAAAGGGGTAGAAGGATTATTGCGCTGAGGCAAGAGATCATGCACATAATATATGCGACAGAATATAACACTAGATGCCTCACAGTAGAGGCTGGGATTGTTAAGATAGCCGATGGCACTGACATGTCTCAGGGAAGGGCTAGGGCGCCCTATAAATTAGGAAAGGTTGATATGCATGCTATGTCAGCATTATCGATAAACTCCGTAGAAATTTCCGAGGGTGTCGAGAGACCTGTTAGGATAACAGTTAATATGAATGACTATGCAGGGCTTTTCCAAATAGAACAGATCCTTATGCCGAAAATCCTGACAAGCTCTCTAGAGAATAGCGTTGAGATATGGATAAGGGTTGGTGAAAAGGTTAATCCCTATTACCCCCACAACCTATCTAAACCAGCAACCCACTAGCGATAAGTATCTCTATATACATGGAGCACGATCACTTAGCATAAAAGACACCTAGACCATAATAAATTGGGCCGCCCCCACGGGGCCCACGGGGTACTCCTGAGGAAACACCGCCCTCCCCGCGGCACCGGAGCCCCGCAAGGGGCGCGGGTAGCACCCGCGGCAACGGCACAGAAACGACACGGCTCCGCGAGTGATGACAGTGATGGGTTCAAACCCGGAGAAACCGTGGAGCACGGTGAAACGGCCGACCTCCGGGGAGCAAGGCCAAACGCGCCGATGAAGGCCGCGTAAGGCGCGGGTAGGCCGCTAAGCCAAATGCCCCGTAACAGAAGGCGGGTTATGTGGGGGCGGCTCTTTACCTCTACTTATCTCTGATTCTATGTGTTTGTTGTTATTTTTATAGGTTTAGGGATTTCTGCCAAGCTCCAGGGATCCATAGATCCCTGTGGTTTGGGGTATCTAGATGGATCAATAATAGAGCCTGGCCTATCGTTAAATATCGGTATATAGATCTTTCTCTCAGTAACGTGGAATCAATGCCTCAATGGTTGTGATGAACACGATGGCTCCAAGGATCATAACAATTTCTATTAGATTAGAAAGAAACAGATCATAGCTTGTTCGGCCTCTTTCACAGCTAATGAAAAACCCGATCTTCTTGATCATCGCCTACCATAGTTGCTAAGTATATATTCTGCTAGCTCTTGCGAGCCATCTTTATATTTCTTTGGAACCCTTCTCCTGCACTCATCTATAGCGTTTCTAATAGCTTGTGGAGAGAGATCCTCTTGATAACAGATCCCAAGCTTCTCAGCAAGGATCTTTGCATCCTCGGCGCCTGCTGTGAGCCTCCACTCGGGGTTTGGGACTATTATTGTCGGCTTACCATATGTAAGAGCAGAATCTATGACTGTTTTTCCTAGATGTGTTACCACCAGCGATGCCCCTGCTATCCATTTCGAAAAATCAGGGTCGTAGTCGAAAACGACCCAGCTAGGCCTAGCTTTCCTATATATGTTTGGATCTACTCTTCCTGTTTGTAGAACCACGTTATCAAGATCTAGATCTAGGATTGTATCGAATAGCCTCTTATAACCATAGGTGCCTGCAGTGATGAGTATATAGCCCTTATCATCCACACCGTATTCTGGTAGCTCATAGAGTGGTCCGAAAACCCTCCCTCTCGGGAGTATTTTCCTCTGCTCCTCCCACTGGAGCACCGTGAGATCTGCTATTCTTGCCAGGTGCTTAGCACTGGAGCTAGGTCTAGTAAACCTGACACTGCTCTCAATATTTATAACAGGGATACCTTTAATCCACGCAATCAAGGCAGGAGCAACGCTGTGGTTGGAGCCAGTGCTTACAAAGACATCAAGTCCTCTGACCTTCTTGAGACTCTCTAACACGGCTTTCGGGAGTCCCGCGACCAGTTTTGATAAACCCTCGTTGGGACCGCGGGGTTTAATAATCTCTGTAGTCTCTCCGTACTTACCCACCTTAGAGGCAGTCCACCTATCCCCCTTAGGGATGAAGAAAACCAGCTCAGCCTTACCAGCAAGTCTTTGTGCAAGCGACACAGCATACCCGGTGTGCCCTCCTCCACTAGCCGCTATGCCTATCCTCAACATGGTCTGGCCGAGGTATTATTTCACCAGCCCCCTATAAACCAAATTTGATAATACCACTCGCTTTAGATATAGGATTCTTCCTAATACCTAATTCACTAACTATGATTCCATTGAAGGCTATATCGAGTATAAGTTGTGATAGTGCTTCACGGCTTCATAGCGTCCTCTTCAACTGCTGCGCCTTGCCGAGGTGTGGGCTGTATCTTCTTAATATCATAATATTTTAGAAAGCTTGGAGCTTTTATCCTAGGAGTAGCCCTATCTATATACTCGGCCAGATCTTTAGATCGCTGCTTCTCTCAACCAGATATGGAGATCTATATTAATACAGATTTAAACTATGTAAAAACCGTGATTCGGGGCTAGGGATGTAATGACAAAAGATCTTGCTGACGAGACGAGCATCGCCCTAGGCGTAAAAACACAAGAAACAGTCGTGAGATCCCTAGCTGTGGGGGTATTGATAGGTGCTCTCATGGGCTTTGTCAATAGCTATGGTTACGCGGTAACAGGGTATATTGTTGCCGAAATAAGCCTTGTTGTGGTTCCAATCATAGCCAGGCTTCTCTTGGGTGGCAGGGCAGAGCCCCAGGAGATCTTTTTAGCGTCTGTGGCAGCATTCGGCGTCTCGTTCTCGACTGTGATAACTTCTGGTATGGTGATTACTTTCTTTCTAACCTCGAATATCTATCAGATCTTCTATAGAGCCAATGATTTCCCACAATGGCTTTATAGCGATGTAGCCACATGTCTTCCAAATATATTTGCGTGCCAGTGGCCCTATACATACATAGCGCTAGCAGCACTCAGCCTTACTGGAGTTGGTTTTGCATATATGTTTAGACACATATTCCTTGATAAACTAAACCTACCATATCCGATAGGCATTGCATCGGCGCTAATGAGTCAGATTGTGACAACAGTCAGGACCAGCAGGATTATTCTTCTCTCGATACTCGCTGGAATCCTTCTCCAGCTGGGTTTCCTCATTCTACCAACAGGGTCTGTAGATCTAACTCCTCTTTTCGCAGAGAAAGGGTTAGGAGTGTTGGTTAAGCTATCTTTGGATGTAACGATGCTGTTGATAGCCTTGATAATACCCCCACGTATATCCGGGAGTATAGGTAGTGGTAGCATTATAACATCCCTATTCCTCCTCCCCTTAGGTGCTTCTCTAGCCCTATACCCAGTACGCCCTGGCGCCTCTTCAGACGAGCTTTTAAACGCCTCCTCGTGGTATTTAGCATCCCTTGTCTTCGGATCGGTGATCCCATTGCTTTTAGCTATATTGAAGAGTATAAGGACGCCTCTAGTATATCTGCTTAGGACTATAAACGAAAGTGCGAGATCCTTATCCCTTATGTTACTTCTATTCGTGGGTTTGCTAGGACTTCTTGTCCTAGCATACCTCAGGTCGGACTCTCCCGGTCCTTGGTTCATATTCTTCGGACTGATCCTTGTTATGATCATAATACCCCTGCTCATCATAATAACCTCGTGGGGTGCTGGCGAGGCAGGAACCGTTTCGCAGGCTTTCTACCCATCATCTACTGTCTATATGTATGTCACGGGGTTCAGGGGTTTTGCTCCATATGTTTATCTCGATCACTATTTAGGCGTGCCTATGCCATCTGCGCTGAGCGCTGCCTCTCTACAGATCCTCAGGGGATCAAGGATCCTGGGTGTGTCGCCCCTAACAGCTCTTACGGTGTTTTCTCTATCATACCTTCTAGGATCTCTAGTAACGATATACTATGGCGCACTCCTCATAAGCATCTATGGCAATGACCCTTCAAAAATGCCTCTCGATAGATGGATACCATATACGATTTGGAGCTTAACTATATATAGGGGAGAACTAGATCCTTGGCAAACCCTCCCAGGAGCAACTGTGGGGGCTGTAACGGCAACTATGTTGCTTCTGGCAAACAGGTTTTTGGGGCAGGCTTTATCTCCAATACCCTTTATAATTGGGCTCACATTACCATCGGATCTAGGCGTGCTCTTCATACTGGGCTCTTTTATCAGGTGGCTTGTATCTAGATTCGGGGCTGTTGCCGAGAAACAGTTTGTTATGTTGGTGAGCTCAGCATTGGCAGGAGCGGGGATAGCTATTGTGATCTACACGTTTGGTAGCATGTTCGGGCTCTTCTAGGTGGTGGTATATGGATATCCTAGCCATGATCCATATAGCTATTTCTCTGGCGGCTCTCGCGTTGCTCTTAGTGATCTTTGTGAGAATGCTCAGGACAGAGTATCTTGGCGATGAGCGTAGATCTATTGTGTATGGTTTAAAAAACCAGCAGATATCATCCCAGTTTATAATTCTAGCTAGGTATGTGAAGAAGCTCATAGCGTCTTGGGAGTATTTGTTACTGATCATAACATTTATAGCTATGGCGTCAGTGCTCTCTTACCATGTAGAAGAGAGGGGAACCATATCTATGACCCTGATACCTATAGGCATTCATCTTACAGAGAACCTTTCCATACTCTACTCATCTAGCGGGTTAAACCTAACAAGCCTACCAGAGGGAGTGGTGGTAGTGGAAATCTACCTAGGAGCCCTTGACGAACCAACAGTTATAGAGGCTGGACAAAGGATCTTCAGAGCATTTAGCGTTATTGCTATAAGCTGTAACCTTGAAGCTAGCAATACCCCAGAGTCAGGGTTTAGGGAGCTGCTTCTTACTATATGCCAGCCTAGAGATGATAGATCTATATATCTGGTGACCAACAGACCCTTGGATAACATGAGCTATGATAGGGCTATCCTCTATTATAAAGATAAAGAGCTGGGGGTCAGGGTAGAAGGCTATGGTGAGAATCTTCTTAAGGCTCTTAAAAGCATACCATGCGTGGGCGATAGTACTTCTGGATTCGTTAGCTCTATGAGATATAGTGGGGGTTTGGTGACACCTAGAAGGTTTATAGAGATCTTTGGTCTCGATAACCCTAGCATAGTTGTTGTATCAAACATAACCTCAGCAATAGGTATTGAGAGGCTTAGAGACACAGGAGCCGAGATCATATGTAGCGGGGCACAAAGATCGGGAGAAGCAATCATGTATACCGTCTATAGACATAGACCTGTTATTCAACAGCTGATCGATATCATCATTGCCGGTTTAGCTGGTGGTGTGATTTTAATAATATTCAATAGATCTGTTATTCCTAGGATCATGCCCGGTAGTGAGGCTATACTGATATCAGGCGGTACATACTGGATTTCAAGACTTTTACCACTCGTATCAATAGCCGTTGCAGAGCTGCTCTCGCTGTTGGTGTTCACACTATCCTACTCAATGCTCCTCCCGCTGGGAATGGGTGGAGAGCCTTTTATAAGCCCTCCAGGTTTTCTGTTGGTCTCAGTAATATCTCTCTCCATATCTGTAGCCCATATGATGAGGGTGAAGACCTCATACACTACGGTTTCTGCAGCATATATTGAGAAGGCTATCCCGGTGCGTGAGTATAGCTATGTGGTTGAAGATCTATCTCATAAGGATGTCTCAAGATCTATTGCCAAAGCGCTAGAGACCAGCGAGTTCTTCTCCATTATGGAGAGAGAGGTTATGGAGAAGGAGGATGTGGTTAGCATGAGGCTAAGGCTTCTCTATAGATATGCAATAGGTGTGGGGGCAGATGTTAGCATATATATATCAAAGCACAATAACGGATCATTCATAGATGTTGAAGTCGAACCCTGGAGTGTCGATGCTAGTAGGGGAGGTGTCATTGACAGTGTAGCCAGAATGATCCTAAGTAGGATCTCGGGGGTGATAATTGTTGACAGAATCTCTAGGGATCTTGGCAAGAACTAACTCCCTATGGTTTAGAAGATCGGCAGCTCTCTTCTTAGCAGCGGCTACGATGATCAACACAATATTGGTTATAGAGATCCCCAAGGGTTTTACAGCCTATGCCTACTCCATAGTCTCGTCAATAGCTATTTCGATCTTAACCCTCAGCGGGCTTAAGAATACTTTAGAAAGCTTTTTCAGAGCACTGCTTTACTGTGGTGGGGGAAGGGTTAGCAGGATTACAGTGCTGCTATACACTTCTATAATAGCATCTCTGCCAAGCTATCCTATATCTGTTTTGCTAAACGCCCCCTATGTATCTATTGCAGTCTTTGCTCTATCGTTGTTATATGTATCAAGGATCTCTAAGTATGTTGGGTGACACGCTAGACAGATCTTTGTGCTACTCCGTATCTACTATCATATTCATGCGCCCTTTTGATCGCTCTCCTTAGGGTTCCCGTGATCTTTATGGGCATTACTATTATCACAGCGTCGCCACACCTCCTTAGCCTCGATATAGCAAAGATCGTCTTGTATATATCTGTAGAAACGATCCTAACGATCCCCACACCGCTTTGGGCATTATATCTCACCAGTTTTAGACTCCTCTCAACATCATCGAAGATCCCCAGTTGTTCTGCGAAATGATTTTTGAAACATTTATCGAGATTCTCAAAGTCTATTTCACCCTTAATCCTATAGATCCTGAACACCATATATCTTTTCGAATGTCTAGGTCTCTTATATTCAACACTGCTCTCCATCGACACTAGATGTTGTCTTTTCATAGAGATGTAGAGCCATATAGAGATCGAGACGGATGTTATAGATAATGTGAGTGCCAAGAGAATCAATATAGATTCAAGCCAGGTCTCCATCTCCTAACTACCTCAACCCACCCGAAAGCCATGTTAATAAATCGTCTATCGACTAGTGCGTAGAGAATTCTTATAGATCCTGGAGCCCATATCTCAACAGGATCTCTAGCTCCTGATGAGAACGCCACATCTATACCCTCCTTAGCTGCCAGTCTTACACATCTAATAATTCTTGAGAGAAACCTGGGCATTATCTTGTTGTCTAGAAGCGCGCTGATCACGATCTCAATTGCTAATGAGCCCCTCCTCATAACCTCGATCTGCTCCTCATCACATAGATCTATATTGTTATGGTCGAAAAGCAATGTAGATGCTCTCCTAACTTTCCCAGCCCTTCTTGCATCGCTCCTAGTATTTGGTCTAAAAGCTACTAGGAATCCGCTGCTTGGTCTGAAGAGGCTTATGTCTTTAACTACTTTTCTCGGGATTATTAAAAGCTCCCCTATATTATGTATCTTATCAACATCAACACGACCGATAACCTTATAACCTATCTCAGTGTAGAGGGATGCTGCATGGCTGGGGTCTCCTTCTATCATTGTCAACAGATCCGCGTAGATCAGTTCAGACCTCACCCCGCAAGGATCTGAAAACACGCTCCACAAAACCAATGCTTCTAGCCCCTGGCAGGGTTAGCACGACTCTTATTATATCATCCCCATCCATGATCCTTATCCTCCCTAGATACGCATCCTGTTTAGAGATCCTGATAAAAACCCTACCCTTACCATCGAACCTCCTATCAAGCGTATAGATCATCGTTTCGAAATCACCCTTTTCAAGCCTGGATAAGATATAGCCAGCTATACGCTCGGCACTTTTACCCTTAAACCTAGCCACGATCCTCGTTATCGGGTTTCCATAATGCCCCTCAAGAGAATCCATACTATATACCCTCTCAAACTCTCCCCAGAGATCCTTTGGCATGATATTCTTTACAGCCTCTAGCACTCTCCCCAGATCCTCTGTGGCATGAGATATGGTTGATATCTCAACTATACTCACCCATCCCTGCCTAGCACGAGACTCCATTGTTCAGACCCTCCTACCACGAGAAAATCTTTTGAACAAACCTACAGAATCTATAATCTCTCTTCTGGGAAGAATTTTCACAGTTGTAGAACAAAGCAGTTCCGTACCCTCCCACCATCAATTATACCAGGGAACTAATTAGTAGCAAACCAGGACTCTTTTCACTGGGGTCTTTATCTTTGGTCTCTGCCTGTTTGGGGTGGCCCTGATCCGTAGCTCTTTTTTGTTGTGTTGTTCTGCTAAGTGCTGTGGTGAAACCCCTTATCTCGGCTCTGCTGCAAAATAACCTATATAATGCTCCCCAGAACCACAGACCCAATATACTCAACATCATTTCTTATAAGCCCTCATGAGATCCGAAACGGCTGGCTACGGTTATATTTTTGCAGAGATCTTTTTATATATAGCCTTATACTCTGCTATCACAATATCCGTGTTCTCTGTTATGATCCATAATTGTGTGATGAAGAGTGCGGTAAAGAGCGGGGCGAGCTGAACCATGTAGAAGCTGTACTGTGAGTGGTTACCAGCTATCCAGAGAACTACGTATCCCAGCCATGTTAGGAAGCTGGCGATCGCGAGCATCGAGATGCATTGAAAAACCCTTGCAAGGGTTATAAGAAATACTGCAAGGACCAAGGAGCCTATGTAAACATATATATTGCCCCTAGCAACAGTGTCTGGCGACACCGTTAGGTAGAAGGGGTTCTCGCCATACAGCCACATCCACGGGGCTGAGACTGGAGGTCCCTCGCCGGGTGGTGTTTTTGTTTTGAGATGCCAGTTTATGGCCCCAACCATGCTTTGTTCATACCAGGTTTGGGGGCTGAAAGATATTATTATGGGTATGTTTATTAGTATGAAAACAGCTATTGGAACTATTATGAGATCTCGGTATATTTTCACGATGCTGTTGCCTCTCATTATTATAGCTATAAGTAGCAGGGGTAGCGCGGTGAATGCACCGCTCATTTTTGTCGATACGGCGAGTCCGAGGAAGACTCCTGATAGCGTTAAGGATCCTTTTAGCATAGCGTATACAGATAAGGCTGTAAAGAGGGCTAGGAAGATGTCCAGCATAGCAACTCCAGCCATACTTCTTACCAGGGGGTCTGCGGCTGTTAGTATTGATGCAAGCACGGCGTAAACATTACTTCTGGTTATCTCTCTCACTATGAGTCCAACTACTATGCATAACAATCCTCCAGAGATCATGCTTGGAATCCTCCACATATCTGGATAATCCCCCAGAAGGATCATTGGTAACATTATAAGATACTTTCCCAGAGGCGGGTGCTCCATGTTATAGTAGTTGTTAATATTATCTGCATCACCATACTCATATCCAGGTTTAACCTCTATGACGCCCGGGATGCTTGAGATCTTCTCTAGGGTGTTGCTTGATTGTGCCTCAACATATATAGCCCATGCTTTTTCCAACCTTTTGATGATCTTAACTCCCTGTATCGATTGGATCTGATTAGCCATAGAGTTTAGGTCGATTGTCCGGCTTATAAACACGGTAGCTGTAGTGGTCTGTGTTTTTGGCTCTATACCGAATTTTAGGAGAAGGTTTCTTGCAGCATCTACATACCACACCTCGTCAGAGATGTATGACTCACGGTAGGGGATGGAGGAGTAATAGCTATCAACGGCAAATACAAATCCGAAGAATATTATGATAAAGGCTAGGGCTACATAGAGGCTTCTCCCCGTGGCTCTGGCACCTAACTATCTACTTGGGAGCCTGGCTCTATTCACCTTTCTAGGAGACCAGCTATATCTCCTCAACCTACTCGATCTGCCAAAACCACATGCTGCACAGTATTTTTTAGAAACATTATAGGCGACCCTCCCACATCTTCTACACTTTATATGGACAACCTTCCCGGATCTCTTCCCCATAGACGGTGTTCCTTTAACCATGGCTCACACCAGCCCTACTTAACCTCAGAAGGTGATATGAGAACAACATTTTCTCCCCTTATGACTATGGTTCCCAGTCTTCTCGTTGTACCGTCGGCTTTTATCTCTTCGGCATTATCGAGCACTATATTTAGATACACATCAAAGCTTCTAAGCCTACCCCTAACATCCCTATCACCTCTAAGCCTTACGAGCACTATCTGGCCTATAGAATCACTCAATATCTTGTGAGCCGTCTCAGCCACTCATCTCACCACTGCTTCACATAGAATTGAGTCTAGGGATATTTAAAGGCTATATCTAGATCTCTCCTTTACTCTTCGATATTTGTTGGCATTATTTGACGCTTGTTATACCTAGGACTTCCGCACACCCGTATGGTTTCTGCCATTCGCAGGAGTTATAGGAGGAGTTATAGGTTGTGGTGATGTCCATGGTGTTGGAATTATGTCGCAGTTGGGAAGACCTCGATTGCGGCAAGATTCGCGAAAACTATGGAATCTTATTGGAAACGCTGGTTAAGGAAGACGCTGGTAAATTCGAGCTGAACCTCTATATTGGTTAACCATACCGGCTGTATAGCGGCTGTATATCCCTGGAATCCATGGCTATATCGCCCTCTACGCACCTTATACACGGTGCTATAATGACCGTCCAGAGACATCCTGCGGTGCCCAGGGGATTTAGGGATATGGGGCCTGAGGAGATGATTCTCAGGAAAAGCGTTGTAGCTAAAATAGAAAGTATTTTTAGGAGGTTTGGTTTCGATCCGATAGACACGCCTTCTGTGGAGCTTTTCGAGGTTATGGCCGGCAAGTATGGTGAGGAGGCCGAGAATAAGCTTATGTGGAGGTTTAAAGATCCTTGGGGTGATAGAGAGTATGCTTTGAGATACGATTTAACAGTCCCTCTGGCTAGATACATAGCAATGCATAGAGACACCCCAATGCCTTTCAAGAGATACCATATAGCTCCTGTCTGGCGGCACGAGGAGCCCCAGAGGGGGAGGTATAGGGAGTTCTATCAATGCGACGCAGATATAGTCGGCTCGCCATATCCGGAGGCTGATGCCGAGATACTGCTGCTAGCCGAGACTATATATAGAGAGCTCGGGATAGATGGTGTTAAGATCCTTGTGAACGATAGGAGGATCCTGAGGGGTGTTTTTGAGAAGGAGCTTGGGATAGAAAACCCGCTGGGGGTTTATAGGGCTATAGATAAGCTCGACAAGATCGGTATTGAGGGTGTTAGGAATGAGCTGAAATCACTAGGTATGGGTGATAATGTTATCGAGAAGGTGCTGGATGTTATATCAATGAGAATGCCTCTGAGCGAGGCTATTAGCGATCTCATGAGGAGATATGGTTCCAACGAACATGTTGTTAGCGGGGCTAGGCATTTAGAGGAGATCTCATCGATAGCTAGGTCTAAAAACATAGTGTTTGATATGTCACTAGTGAGAGGGCTGGATTACTATACAGGACCAATATTTGAGGCTATTACTGAAAGAGTAAGGATAGGCTCTATAGGTGGCGGGGGCAGATATGATGGCTTGATAGAGCTGTTCACAGGTGTAAGAACACCCGCTACGGGCTTCTCTATAGGGCTTGACAGGGTGATCGAGGTTGGGTTAGAGCTAGGGGTTTTCAGCTATTCGAGAAAGACATATACACAGGTCTATGTGGTGATTATGGAGAGAGATAAAGATATACTAGAATACTCGCTAGAAGTGATCAGGGATCTTAGGGAGAATGGTATAAATGTATCATGGGATCTTATGAGAAGATCTCATCAAAAACAGAGGGAACATGCAAGAAAACTATCAATACCCATATTAATATATATAGGCAAGGCCGAAGTTACGGGCAATAAGGTCACGGTATACTTAACAGAAAGCGGGGCGAGAGAAGTTATAGAGAGGGCAAGCCTGGCAAGATATATAAAAGAAAAGATATCACAGCAACAATAAAAATCTCTCACCAACGCTGAGCAGCCCAGGATCTAGGGGAGGCTTGTCATATTGTATTAACCTCGTAAGGCATTCTAGTACGGGTTTCTGTGTTGTCAGAGTTCAGGGTTAGGAAGATCCCTAAGGATGAGGAGTCGATGAAAGAGATAATAGACGAGATATCAAGGAGAGAATCCGCTCTTAGCGAGTCGGGAGAGGAGAGCGAAGAAGGACATGTTCATGAGCATGAGGCCCATGGACACAGCCATGGAGATCCTCTTCACGAGCAGCTGCACATGCTTGAATATATAATCTCACAGCTCTCACAGGTAGATGCTAAGCTTGCAGAAATAAACCGCGGGATCGGTGAGATCTCGTCAAGGCTTGAGGAGCTGGTGAGGGTCTCGAGAGCAGCTTTAAAGGTATCGCTTGCTGGAATTGTCGATAACCGTGAGATTAGGAAAAAACTTATTGAGGATGTAATGGAAGAAATATAGGGTGTCCGGTTGCCGGAATTCCAGGGGATAGAGGTTGTTCAGATAGCCGTGCCTCATGGTGTTAATGTAATAATAGGACAGTCACACTTTATAAAAACAGTCGAGGATCTATACGAAGCCTTAGTTACATCAACACCAGGCATAAAGTTCGGTATAGCTTTCTGCGAGGCTAGTGGTAAGAGGCTTGTGAGGCATGATGGTAACGATGAGGAGCTCAGGAAACTGGCTATAGAGGCTGCTATGAAGATAGGTGCTGGGCATGTTTTCGTGATCTATATGAAAGACGCATGGCCAATAAACGTTCTCAACGCTATAAAGAATGTCCACGAGGTGACCAGGATCTATGCAGCTACCGCTAATCCCCTTCAGGTGATTGTTGGAAAAACAGATCAGGGAAGAGCTGTTCTCGGGGTTGTTGATGGCTTCACACCACTCGGGGTTGAGGGTGAAGAGGATATTAGAGAGAGGAGGGAGTTTCTAAGGAAGATAGGCTATAAGAGGTAAACGATTTGAAAGCAAAGGTGAGGATTGTATCGTATGGCGAGGATCAAATCAACGTAGACTCGATCAGGCTCACAGTACTGAGAATAATTGGCGAGAAATATATAGAGGAACCAATGGATCTTGGAGATAACCCCGAAGAAACACTAGAGAAGATCGCTGTGGAGTTTGGCGAGGGATCCTATGTTGAGGCCATAGCTGAGGCTAAAAACCAGGTCATAAGGGTCGGTGGGTCGAGAACAGATCTAGGATCAAGCCCAGCAAAACAGACGATCTTTTATAGGCCTTCTAAGCTCTTGAGGATCGGTGTTTTGAGAAGTGTTAGAAACAACGGGCAGAGTATAGGCTCGTCCGACAGCTCTGCTATGGTTAACGCTGGTAATGCGAACCAAGTAGACCAGACAGGAGGGCTGGAAAGCGGAAGTATAGTAGCAACTGATCAAGGTACTCTGTCAATAGGGATTAGTGAGCTTAGCGATATTGAGTGGTATTACCCACAGGGCGAGTTCTACGTGTTCGAGGGGGATCTGAGGATCGATGGTGAGTGTGAGGCTGTGGTTATTGTTACAGAAGATGGTGAAAAAATACACTTTATCAGGGCTCAGGGCATGGATAGGGCTGTTGTTATGAAGAAAGTAAGGATTACTGCTAAGAGGAGGAAAAAGAAAGGAAAAAAGAAGGCTAGAGGATCATAGATAGTAGTGCTTTTTGTAGATGGAGTCTATTCTCAGCCTGATCCCATACAACGCTCTGCGGTCCATCGATCACCTGATCCTCCACCTCCTCTCCCCTATGTGCTGGTAGGCAGTGCATGAATATAGCGTCCTTTTTAGCAAGGGACATTAGTTTTTCTGTAACTCTGTAGGGCTCTAGATCCTTGATCCTCTTGTCCCTCTCTCCTTCTTGCCCCATCGATACCCATACATCTGTATAGATCACATCTGCGTCTTTAGCAGCTCTTACCGGGTCGTCAAACACCTCTATAGATGCTCCAGTCACTTCGGCTAATCTATATGCCCTTTCGAGGATCTTTTTTGAAGGGTAATAGTCAGGCGGTGTTGCTATGTACAGCGTTGCTCCCAGCATTGAGGAGACGGCTATCAAGCTATTTAGAACATTATCCCTCCCGTCACCGATAAAGACTATCTTTAACCCCGAGATTCTCTTCTTCTTCTCATAGATCGTGTAGAAGTCTGAGTAAGCTTGTAATGGGTGTTCCTCGTTGCTTAGGGCGTTTATTATAGGGATGCTTGAGGCGCTGGCCATTTCGTATAGAAGCTCGTGGGAATATACTCTGAGGGCAAGGCCATCGAGATATCTGCTAAGAACCCTTGCTGTGTCACCCACACTCTCTCCTCTCCCCAGCTGGAGTTCGTTCCAGTTCATGTATATTGCGTCTCCACCTAGTTGTCTCATAGCGAGCTCTAGGCTAACCCGTGTCCTAGTGCTGTGTTTTTGAAATACTAAGCCGAGAGTCTTACCCTTAAGTATATTTAACACCCTCTCTCCGGAGTAGTATTTGTTTTTCATGATCGATGTGATCTCTAGCAATCTCCATATCTCGTCGCTAGATAGATCAAAAGCGGATATTATGTGCCTCCCTCTCAAACCCACGCTAGAAGCCCATTAAAACAACGATTGGAAAGGTATAAGGATTAAGTGAAAGATTTTTATCTAATTTTAATAATTCTGCATAGATATAGAGGGTGTTATGAAGGATATAACGTAGCTATATGAATCTCTTTTCAGGATCCCCAGTATCTATGGTATAGTTATATAGCGCTAGCAGGATCATTGGTTATAATTTGGGCTTCTCTGTTTTCACGTTAGCCAGTTCCTTCAATAATAGATCTAAACCGTAGCCTGTTAGGACACTTATCAAGTAGATCTTCTCATACCCATTGCTCTTAAGGATCTCCAAAACCTCCTCTACCTCTTCCTTAGACGCTGCATCCACCTTGTTTATCAACACATCCACCTTCTCCATCCCTAGAAGCGATGTAACACTTCTCAAGACTCTTAGCTGCTCAGCTAGGCTGTAATAAGCCCCTTTCCTTGGATCTATGAGGAATAGTGCTAGGTCAGCGAGATTCTTTATAGCTGCTACAGCCTTCATCTCTATCTCATTCATATCCTCCAGGGGCCTGTCCAGGATTCCAGGTGTGTCTATTATAGCTATCCTTCTCCCACCGATATCCAGGTGTCCCATAATAACCCTCTTCGTTGTGAAGGGGAAAGGGGAGGTTTCAGGTTTTGCAGACGAGATCCTGGATACGAGTGTTGATTTTCCCACCTGGGGCATTCCGCAAACAACTATGTTTATAGCTTCCTCCGATATGCATGGGCTTCTTGATACCTCCTCTATGGCTTTTCTAAGAAGCTCAATACTTCTCAAACCCCTTCTAACCGTTGAGAGAGCCCTACCAACATACTCCCTCGAGAGCGCTTCGATCTCTACGGGATCTTCTGATTCAACTATCCTCCTCCTATAATCTCTATAGAGGTTCGTCACGATATGAATAACCCTTCTACACTTATCTATTAGATTATCATACATCTTCTCAGAGGCTATTAGGGCTATCTCGGCATAGAATGGGTGCATCGATGAGGATCTCGGTAGTCTTGCGCATTTACCAACAAGGTCTGCTAGTAGGGAGAACACCTTATCTATCTTAGCTAGATATATAGACCTAGCTCTAACAACCTTGGTGCTTCTCGCAATTTTCCCCGATATATCTATTCTCTCTCCATACGCTCTGAGCACCATGCTCCTTATATACTCTGGGTCATAGATCTTGATATTCCTCATCTCATTGCTAAGACATACAGGCATTTCCAGACCCTCTTATAAGCTATGGTTGCGGGTCACACGGTTCGTGAATACATCATGTATCAGCAACCTGGCTTCTATCATCCCCATAGATGTACTGTAAAAGCTAGTTTATCTATGCTACGCAGCCTCCCGGTCTATCTACTTCTTCCCAGCTCCTTTTGTCTCCTTCTCTCTGGCTTCCTTCTTGACACTCTCTTTCTCCATAAAGATCGTTGTCCTCTGCCTACCTCCCATCCACTATCCCTATCAATCTATATGTGGTTGGCAATATATCTTCGATGGTGTGTGGCTTGACAGCTATTTCCTAATAAGGTTTTTAAGCAGGTACTCTAGTTTTTCTCTCTCAACAAAGGTTACGTTGTCTTCAAGCTCCTTCTTAGCCTCTCTATCTATGCCTCTATTTGATAGTACCGCATAGATCTCGCAACCCAGTTTGGCACAGATTTTTATAGTGTTTACTATCTTTTCAACCATCTCGCTATCGTCCCCACGATCCCTCTGGATTACTAGGGCTGTCTTCTGATCCTCTATTCTCCCTACAATATCTGGGGCCGTTCTCCTGAGCTTCACAGCCTCGATCCCCATTTCGTACATTTTCCTCAGCATTGGGTCTTCTTGCGCATGTGTCTTGAGGATCTTGTTAACATAGCTATACACGTATCTCTCTGTAAGCTCGTACAGATCTATCCTAGACACTATTTCCTCACCGAAGAGTTCGATAAGTTTCTGGGCTGTCTCTATAGAGGGATCCATTGCTTCCCGCTCATACTCATACACGGCTTTTCTGCTTGTCCCTATCATCTCTGCAAGCTCTCCCAGGCTAAGCATTCTTTCAATCCTCTTTCTATGAAGGACGACCCCATTGATCTTTACGAAGAAATGCCCTCTCTTATAATATATAGCTACTTTCTCGTTGGAGAGATAGAGATCCAATGTCTCCGGATCCATAACGCTTATATCGGATCTATCCATTACCACTCCCGGCTCTAGATCCTCGTTTAGATATGTCTCGGATATTATTACTGCTGCAGAGTCTAGCATCTTAGATGCCAGTTTGAGATCCTCTATTTCCTCTCTAGAGATCTCTGAAGCGTCTCTCCCAATCTTTATAATGATTCTCTTGTTTACAACGATGTCGACGGATCTCCTCTCTCCACGTGGGTATTCTATTATGTCGGCGTCCATTCTGTGTTTCTTAAGTATATCTAGGGTTTTCCTCAAAATCACAGCTATTCTCTCGTCCCTAACGCTAGATGTCCCCCTCATAGTGTGATCCTTCATCTCCCCCATATATTATAGAAATAATAAAGAGGGTTTTATATTTTTTTATAAGTGATATAGTATCTGCCTGGGTTAATATGCATCTATCGGCGTAATCGCTTGAAATAACTCCTCTAGATCTTAGCTCTAGAAGCATTCTAGATGTTTTCTCGTTACAGTCAAGAAGCCTATAGAAGGATGCGCCAGAGACCTTAGCTATGATCATAGGGACTCTTATATGATCGGCTAGGTCTCTCGATATGTTGGACGCGAGATCCTTTGCCTCGCTCCCCAGCACGGCATGTCGATCACCGCCTACAAGATCTACATAGGTGATCTCGACTTTGGCGGCTTCTGAGAGTCTCTTCTTATCCTTTGGCGACATGTTTGCAAGGCTTCTGACAAGCTCTTTATAATAACTCCCTATAGGATCCCTAACCCCTCCCAACTCCATGGCTATACCCTCGACTCCTTATAGCTCTTCAGAACACCGCTCACCATTATAACAGCTCTATCGGCATAGTCAATAACCCTGGGGTCGTGGGATACTATTATTACTGTTGTCTTGAAATCCCTATTAAGGCTCTTAAGCATCTCCAAAGCCCTCATACTACTATCCCAGTCTAGATTAGCTGTAGGCTCGTCTGCGAGTATAACGCTTGGTGTGTTAACCATAGCCCTTGCGATCGCAACACGTTGTTTCTCACCACCGCTTAGAAATCTCGCCGGCTTAGAGGCCATGTTCCTGAGCCCTATATACTCCAGGATCTCTGAGACCTTCTCCTCTCTGATCTTCTTAGGCACTCCTGCTATAAGCAGGGGTATTTCTACGTTCTCATACACATTAAGATCTTCAACAAGCCCGTAGTCCTGAGGTATATAGCCAACAACGGTATTCCTGATCATTGCCAGCCCCTCTTCATCGAGCATCGATATGTTATATCCATCAACGATCACATCACCCCTGTCAGGCCTCAAGAGCCCTGCAATGAGCTTAAGCAGGGTAGATTTCCCAGAGCCTGAGGGGCCGTGTATAGCCATGATCTCACCCCTGTTGACAACCAGGTTAACACCTTTTAGAGCAATAGTCTCGCCAACCTTAGGATCCCTGTAGATCTTCCACACATCTCTCAAAATAACTACAGGCTCTATAACCATCAGACCCTAAGCCCCTGATATAGAATAAGCTATGAGGGAAATATCTTAGAACAATACATCAGGATCCTAAAAACACCGTTTCTGGGATCAGGATCCTGTGTGTATGGACAATTGAGCAACCATTCCGAGTTTCATCTAGGGGTTTGGTTTCGTTGTAATCTATGTAATTTGTACGGCGTGATATCAGTCGCTATGCTTTTAGCTTCATCAAAGATATTTCCAGCTGGTCTTTCTTTATCTGTTATAGTGTTCTAGAGAGATCTAGTATGGGGGTTACCTACGTATTTAGACCTACCTATAGATTCATGTTTAGTAGAATTTCATTTAATAGTCTACCTAGGCATATGGCGACAGATTATAAGAGCAATGCTGCTATGCTAACACAAGATCCTTTAAGGTCAGCGATATTAGTTAGATGAAACCTCTATTACTATATATTTGTTAAAAACCATGTTAAGATCTAGTGTAATATTTATAAGAATTCTTACATAAATGTGTAATGGGGGTTTTTAATGATCCACGGTTTTGGGGTTCCCCGCAATAGTCTTGTTGTTTCTAGATCCCGGGATTCCATGGTCGACGGTCTAGCCGGATGGAATCTTTTTGAGGTTGACAAGCCTATTGCTAGATCTTTAGCAATCCTACTACTCTCCGTGATAGCGCCATACCATATCACACCATATGGTGGTGCAAATATATATCTTGAGCTATATATCTAAAGGTGAAGTTATATGGTGATGTTATCGAGGGTAAGGGTTTCTCGGGGCATATCTAAGATCGCGGTGACAATAATAATAGCAGTGATTGTTATTGCTATAGGAGCTTTCCTCTACACATCATATAGCGGTATGTATTCACCAAAACCCCCATCCACGCCGACAACCACAGCACCACAGACCACAGCTACACAGCAACAGCAAGCTCCTCAGATCCAAGCCACTCTCACGATTTTAGCCTCATCAGGAGATCCAACACTAGCCCCATATCTAAGGCTCGTTGCCAGTGATTTTATGAAGGCGAATCCCAACGTTAAGGTTGAGGTTCAACTAGTACCCTTTGCACAGCTTGTACAAACAGCTCTCACAGCTCTTCAGAACCAAAACCCGTCTCCTGATATAATAATATTCTATCCCTCGCAGGCACCAACCCTTGGACCTTATCTGGTTGATATGAGGAAATATCTAGATTCTGGTGTTTTCAATAAATCCGATATACCGTTCTCCTCTATGCTGCCTGTGCATCTTCTAGACGAGAAGGGGAATCTTATAAAGATCTCTGGTATTCCGTTCCAACAGGTCTTTGGCTATGTGATAGTCTATAGGAAGAGCATATTTGAGAACCAACAGCTTGCTCGGGAGTTTAAGGATAAATACGGATTTGACCTTAATCCTAATACATGGACATCATGGGATCAGATGATAAAGGCAGCAGAATTTATCCAGTCTAAGAAAGAATCCCTAGGGATAAAGTATGCCCTTCTATTTCCAAACGGTTTAACCCAATCTATATTCAACGGCTTTGTCGGGATCTTCTACTCATACGCAACACAAGATCCATGCACAGATGTAGCTCCAGGAAGCGTTGGTGGTTATTGGACATACTTTAAAGAGGTTAATGGAAAGATAGTGCCTACCCTCAACTGCACAGCCGGTATAAAAGCCCTCGAAACATATAAGAAGCTCGTTCAGTTCCAGCCGCCTATAGATGTTCAGGCTATGGAGTATGATCAACTGAGGGACTTCTTCCTAACAGGTGACTACGCCATGGTGGCGGCCTGGACAGCGTTTATACCGATCTATAATAATGCATCTGTATCAAAGGTGGCTGGAGACATAGGCGTTGCTCCACTACCAGGAGGAGCATCTGGTCAGGCTCCCACATTTGCTGGTATAAATCCATATTCAAAATACCCCGACCTAGCTGCAAAGCTTATAGCCATGATGATATCGCCTGAGGAGTATAGAAAGGGCGCGGAGCAGATAGGCTTTGTCCCAGCTACCTATTCTGGATTGAAAGTAGCCTCAGAGGTTCCCGCCACATCTTGGGTCAAGCCTTTAATAAAGATTGTTGAGGAGCAGAGGACCGTGGATCTAAAGAGAGTCACTATAGTTAATAGTATAACGAACTTCTTCACAGAGCTAAGGCCTATCTTCATCAAGAACGTTGCGGACTTCCTAAGAGGGAAGCAGAGTGCTGAAGAGACTATAAATAATATTGTGAACGACTGGATAAAGATTATGAAGATAGCAGCATAGTTCGATCTGAATGGTGTTAAGTCATGTTTAAACAACGCTTTTTTTGTATAAGAAGACAGGGATTCTTTTGGGGTAAAGGGATAAGGGATCGGTCTATTTACTTGTTAGCGCTCCCCGCTATCGCCTACCTAGTCTCCTTTACCATATACCCCATACTATCTAACGCGTTTCTGAGCTTCTTCACATACACCCTTAGAGGAGACGCCATATGGGTTGGTTTCAGGAACTATGCATACCTGACTGAGGATCCATTTATAGATAGGGTTATATTTAATACACTTATCTACACGGTAGTTGCACCAATGATCACAGTGATCCTGGCTATACCTATTGCAGCCTCGCTTAGGAGGGTTGGGGGCGTGTTTCTGGTTCCTCTGTCTATCGCATCATTCATACCGGCAACTACCGCGGCTATAATGTGGTATCTAATGCTAAATCCGTTTCTAGGCATTTCGTATTATATTTATCAGTATAACTGGGCATCATCGATATATACTGTGGTTATCATCGAGATCTGGAGATCACTTCCAATAGCTGTGCTCGTAATATACTCAGGCCTTAGATCTATACCGAAGCATATTGAGGAGGCAGCATATGCGGATGGTATGGTTGGTGTTAGGAAGTTTCTCGCCGTAGATCTACCTCTAGTATCGCCACAGATCCTCACGGCGTTCGTGTTATCAATGATCTCCGGTTTATTTCTCTTTGACCCAATCTATATAGGCACCTCACAAGCAGGGCCGAGGGTTCTTGATAACCTTGCATTCTATGTGTTTGAGAATTTCTACACAGATATCAGGCTTAGGGGCTATACTGCAACGCTGATAGTGATAATGACTATTTTATCTACAGCCTTGGCTGCTATCTATATCAGGCTTGTTTCGTCGAAAACGATTCTAAGGATCCCTATGGTTTCTTTTGCACCATCTAGAGAGATGCCGAAGGCTATCCACTATGTGGTGATACTCCTTGCCCTAGTATTCACTCTCCTCCCAATAGCATGGCTACTAATAGTCTCTCTCAAATCGCCTAAGGAGCTTCTCACCATACCCCCAACAATTATACCCAACAGCCCCACCCTTGATAATTATCACTATGTAATATCAACGGGGCTCCCCTACCTGGTGACGTCTCTTGGCATCGCATCGATAAATACTTTTATAACGATCCTCCTATCATCGATGCTAGGCTTTGCTATGGCGGCATATAGGTTTGGAGGTAACAGGCTTTTGATCTATGTGTTGTACTTGACGGCAACACCAACTCTGATCTATATAGTGCCTCTCTTCGCAATGATCCGGTTCCTCAATGCTATAAACACATGGTGGGCTCTCATAATAACATACCCGATAATGACAGTCCCGATAACAACATGGATTATGTATAACTACTACATAAAATTCCCGAAAAGCATTGACGAAGCCGCCCAGGCTGATGGAATGAATAGGTTCAGAGTATTTATAAAGATAGCTTTCCCGCTGAGCAGGGGAGGCATGGGTGTTGCAGCCGTGTATTCCTTTCTAATCAGCTGGGGCGCACTCCTATTCCCCCTAGCGTTTACCTACTCACCATATGATCTATCAAACCCTCTCAGCTTCTCTGGCGCACAGACCTTTTCGGTCTATGTGGCTAATCTGATGAGCCCTGTCACAGCGAATTATGGTGCTGTTGCTGCTGCTGGTGTTATAAGCATGATACCCCCAATAATCCTCTTGATCTTTATTAGGAGGGATCTGGAGAAGATCTGGGGGAGGTGATTAATTGCTAGAGCTGAAAGGCATAGTGAAGAGGTATGGCGCGTTCGAGCTAGTTATAGATAGCATTGTTTTTGAGGATAACAAATACTACATCGTGCTAGGTCCTTCGGGATCTGGGAAGACAACCATGTTGAGATTGATAGCAGGGCTCGAGGTTCCCGATATGGGCGATATAATTATGGATGGTAAGAACATAACGTTCGAGCCTCCTTGGAGGAGAAATATAGGTATAGTTTTTCAGAACTACGCCCTCTACCCTCACATGACGGCTTTTGAGAATATAGCTGTTCCCCTGAGGATTAAAAAGGTTCCTGGGGGGCTGATAAGGGATAAGGTTATCGAGATCGCTAGACTGCTTGAGATAGAGGATCAGCTTTATAAATATCCCCACCAGATGTCGGGAGGACAGCAGCAGAGAGTAGCCATAGCTAGGGCATTGGTTAAGGAACCAAGAATACTTCTCCTCGACGAACCCTTAAGCAACCTCGATGCAAGGCTCAGGATCGAGGTTAGAGGCTTTCTGAAAAAGCTGCAGAGAAGGATTAGAACCACTATAATACATGTTACACATGATCAGGAAGAAGCTCTCGCAATAGCCGACGAGATCATCCTGCTAAACAAGGGAAGAATAGTCCAGAAAGGCTCTCCAGAGGATATATATAGAAGGCCGAGGGATATTTTCACGTTCACATTCATAGGGTTGAGTAACCTGGTACCAGCCGAGATCCTCGGCTACGAGGATAGGGGTTTAGTAGGTTTCAGACCAGAGGACGTATATATAGATGATGGGGAAAACCACGATCTCGAGGGTATCGTAGAGACCATAGAATACCTAGGATCCCACTCTATAATTACGGTAAGGATCCATGACAATATAACTATAAAGATTAGAGCGGATCTTGGGAGAAGAATATCTATTGGAGAGAGAGTTAAATTAAGGATCGATAGGGATAGGATCCTTAGGTTCGGTAAAGACTAGACCTCGGCTGTACAGCACATTGGGCAGCAAGCTAGCCCAGGGTTCGGGCGATATAGCCCCCACACTCTCTGGTACCAACAGCTATTCTATATATGTTTTTAGGCAACACCAGTTGGATCAGTCCATAGATTTTGAGCACACCTCCCCTATATAGTATTGGTGAATATGTACCCTCATATGAAATAACCTCATCTATTCTAACACTGACTCCGGAGGTTTCAAGAGTTCCAGTCACTTCAGCCCTTGCTGGGTATTGGAGGGCTTTGCACTGTCCGGCATTTATTACAAGCTTTGCTTCCACACATTTACCAAGGTTTATTGATATCTCATCCCCGTACCTTCTCGGATCCTCTGGAAATACGAAGGTTGTTTCCACCCCTTGAAAAAGGATCCTTCTATATGGGCTATACATATCCCTAGCAACCTCTAACGGGATATTGTGCAGGAGGGCAGCATTTCTAACCCATCTCTCAAGCCTGTCGCCTGATAAGGGTGTCCCGATCTCGCCTGCTTTCCAGTAGACTTCTTCAGCGTTTCTACAGCCATACACTATAAGATCTATATCGCTTAGACCTATGGAGTGGAAAGAGCCAAGCATGCTTCCCCCTACACCGATCTCCCCGAGCCTGATTCCAGTTAGTCTCATTACACTTTCTATCAGCTCAGACGCCTTTTCCTCGAGAGGGTCTCTTGGGCTTGTATATATCTCATGACTCCTCTCCTCAGGCAGTAAGTGGTCTATGATATCTAAATAACCTATAGATGGCATTTTAGAGCCGTAAACAGGATCCCATTCTTCTCTATGATATTTGTCAAAGATCCTCTCAACATGATGTACTGAGTATCTCTCCAACACCCTTCTGAGCGGAACACCTCTTAACCTCCAGATACTGGGTTGTATTCCATACTCATCCTCGGCTGGAATGTATTTGATATAAGTGAATATTCTTCCAGGTGGATGCATAGATCCAAATACGATGTGCACATTCAAACCCTTATCAATAATAATATCATGATCTATTGGTGCTCTCCTCAAACACCACGCCCGAGTCGCAGAATATCCCAGGCCGACTTATTAACAGATGCAACGATCGTCTCAGCCAGTATTAAAGGCTAATTTTTGTTTACCCACTCAAGCTAGATCTAGCATTATAATACTCATCAAGATCTGTTGGCTGTTATAGTTCTTCAAATGTTTTTAAGGTGCGCCATATACTAACTAGGATTCCAAGACGTCGGGTTATCATATAGATCGTGAATACTAGGTTTCTCCGCAACTAAATAAGGATTCCTGATACGCAGGACGTGTGGAGTGATGTTGATATATAGCATCAAGCAACCCGCATCTAGTGTAAACCCGTTACCAGGAAGTGCTGATACAGATTCCATTATCTATAACAGAGCTATAAGGAGATCGCATGTGTTTCTTAGCTACACGTGTGGGAGAACCTTTTCTCGGTATCGATAACAATGATTATATGTTAGAGATCTCTTGGAATCTCCATCATAGCTTTCTCATGAGTGTTTGGGGCAAGCCAGTCTATGAGTTCCTTAGAATCCCTAGCCTCTATGAATACGTTTATCGGTCCAAGGCTACTCTCACGATCGTCTTCAACGAATGAGAGCTTCCCGGCAAATGCTGCCTGTTTATTGATCTTGAAGGAAATGTACTCCTCGGTGCTGTTTTTCGCAATAATCCTTCTAGCGGTATCAGCTATCTTTCCTCTAACTATCATTTCTCTGAGTTTTAGAAGGGAGGATATCGATCCCGATTCTCCTACTAGAACTCTATATTCGCCTGCATCAACTACCCTGAAGTCTTCTATGTTGAAGATATTCAGAATAGCTTTTCTAACCTTCTCAAGATCTTCTGTTGGTCTTACCTCAGCCTCAACCCTAAGTCTCATATCTATCCAAAAGTACTAGTCCTATTGCTACTTTAAATCCTACTTGCACGAGGATCCATGGGTCTTCATGCTGTAATTAGGTGGAGATGTAAAGAAACAAAACACTTCTCAACCTATACTATTAGATCTTTGCTGCCTTTTCTCCCTCGTTTAACCAGCATGCAGAACGATGTTTATATCCTACCTCAAAATACAGAGGATCGCTGGTTTTGCATTTATCCATAGCATAGGGGCATCTCGGATGGAACCTGCAGCCTGGAGGTATTGAGATAGCACTCGGGATCTCGCCTATTATTGGTACTTCTTTGATTCTCCACCTACCCTTGGGATCTGGGGATGGTACAGCAGCTATGAGGGCTTGTGTGTATGGGTGTTTGGGTTTGAGAAGGATCTCGTCTGTCGGGCCATACTCAACGATCCTTCCAAGATACATGACATTTACATAATCACATATTATGCTAGCAACAGCCAGATCGTGTGTTATAAATACATAGGTTAGGTTCCTTCTCTCCTTCAGATCTAGCATTAGCTTCAATATCTCCGCCCTTATTGATACATCGAGCATCGATACAGGCTCATCTGCAACCACTAGCCTGGGACCCAGGATTATTGCTCTAGCTATATTAACCCTCTGTCTCTGACCACCACTCAGCTGGAATGGATATCTATATAGGAACTCCTCGGGGGGTGTGAGTTTCACGTCTTCAAGGGCTTTTATAACCATTTCGAGCCTTTCCTTCTCATCTTTATAGCCGTGTATTATCAATGGCTCCTCAAGGATACCCTTGATCGTCATTCTCGGGTTAAGCGAGCCATAGGGATCCTGGAACACTATCTGGATCTCTCTTCTAAGCATTTTAAGCGCCCTACCCTTCGCCTTAGCCATGTCGAATAACAAGCCTCCTTTGCTCTCAATATAGGGTATTCCGGCGTCTAGGAGTACTTTTGATAACTCATCCGAGGGCCTATATATTATAGATCCTTCTGTAGGTCTATATAGACCTACGATAAGCTTCCCCAATGTTGTCTTGCCACATCCAGACTCGCCTACAAGGCATGTAACCTTCCCCTTCTCGATCAATATATCAACGCCATCTACAGCCTTAACCACCCTGGTCTTTCTAGCCAGGATCTCGCTTAGAGATCTAGCAAGCGAGAAGTACATCTTAACACCGATACCAGCCAGTATAATATCGTCTCTGCTACTAAGCTCCTCAATCTTTATACCCATCCCTATCACCCCTAGCTTTTAGATACCCCCTCTTTATGTAGCCAGCATGCCGATATATGTCCATCGCCAACGTCGAAATATGGCGGCTCCTCCCTCCTACAGATCTCCATAGCGAATGGACATCTCGGGTGGAATCTGCAACCCTGTGGCGGGTTCCTGAGATCTGGGGGAGATCCTGGTATCCATGCAAGCTCTTTAGAACCCCCTATCCTTGGAATGCTCGCCATAAGGCCTTTGGTGTAGGGATGCGCCGGCTCTGTATAGATTTTCTCTGAAGGACCTAGCTCCACTATTTTTCCAGCATACATGATCGCAACTTTATCAGCTATCTCAGCTACTAAGGAGAGGTCGTGGGTTATGAGGATTATGCTCAAGCCTCTCTCTTTCCTCAGCTTCTTGAACAGATTCAGGATCTGTGCTTGGACAACCACATCCAGCGCCGTGGTCGGCTCATCAGCTATAACAACATCTGGCTGGAGGGCTAGCGCCATGGCTATCACAGCCCTCTGCTTCATCCCACCGCTGAACTCGTGTGGATAGTTATTAACCCTCCTAGGATCTATACCGACGGATTTAAGCAGCTCCGCAGCCCTCTCCAGAGCCTCTTTCTTATCCACATCCTCGTGTGCCATTATAGCGTCTGCTATCTGATCACCTATCCTCTTAACCGGATTGAGGGCGTTGAGGGCGCTTTGGAAAATCATGCTTATCCTCTTCCACCTGATCTCCTTCCTCACTCTCTCCTCAGGTAGCTTGAGTATATCCTCTCCACCGAGAATTATAGATCCCTCGACAATCCTGCCCGGCGGTGGGACAAGCCTTAGTAGGCTGAAACCAAGTGTTGATTTACCAGATCCTGATTCTCCAACAATTCCTAGGGCCTCTCCCTTTTCAAGGGAGAACGAGACACCATCAACAGCTCTAACAGATCCTCTTAGTGTGAAGAAATAGGTCTTGAGGTTCCTGACCTCTAGCAGGGCTGTCATAGCTTATCAGCCATCCCTGGTTCTCAGTGTTAATTAAACATGCACGCTTATAACTATACACATTAACCAGGTTCTAATCAGATTCTAGAAGGAAGTACGTCTTAGGATTGGTGGAAGTGGTGGTTTTATATCCTATAGAATATCTATAGCACTGCTTATCAACCACCTAACGCCCGTAAGAATGTGGATACCATGGTAGGGAAACCACCGATCCCAAGGGCTTTAACCATAGCCGGTGTCGACAGTGGTGGCGGTGCTGGGATAGCAGCGGATCTAAAGACATTCGCAGCCCTCCAGGTTCACGGACTTGTTGCTGTTACAAGCGTTACTGCTCAGAACACGCTGGGGGTTTTCGGAATCCATGATATACCTCCATCGATGGTTGAGCTACAGATCGATGTTGTTGCTGAGGATATAGGTGTTGATGCTGCTAAGACCGGTATGCTGAGCAACCCGGGTATTGTTAGAAGTGTTGCTAGGTCTGTTAAGAAGCACGGCTTCCCACTTGTAGTGGATCCTGTGATATTTGCTAAGAGCGGCGATAGACTGCTAGTCGAAGAAGCTGTTGAGGTTATGACTAAAGAGCTATTACCCCTAGCAAAGGTAGTTACCCCCAACAAGTTTGAGGCTGAGAGGCTCTCGGGGATAAGGATAGAGGGTCTTGGGGATGCTGAGAAGGCTGGGAAGATAATTAGGGAGAAATACGGTCCAGAGATCGTGGTTGTTAAGGGAGGGCATCTATCAGGTGATAAGAGCATAGATATAGTGATCCATGGTTCTGGTAGTGTCACAATGCTAGAAGGACCCAGGGTTGATGGGTGCACACACGGAACAGGATGCTCCTTCTCAGCAGCTATAGCTGCATATATAGCCAGGGGCGAGGATCTCTTGAACGCTGTTAAGAAGGCTAAGGAGTTTGTGACAATAGCTATAGAGAGAAGCTATAAAGTGGGTAAGGGTCACTGCCCAGTAAACCCAACAGCATATTTAGAGCTCGATGCAGAGAAATATAGGGCTGAGAGGCTTGTTGAGGAAGCCATAGCTATTATAGAGAAGAGAGCCGAGGATGTTGCTAAACTCATACCAGAGGTTCAGAGCAACCTCGTATACGCCCTACCCCACTATCTAGCCAAGAGCCCCAGAGACGTTATAGCAATACCAGGGAGGATCGTGAACTACATGGGAAAGGCAAAAGCCTCAGGATCCCCGAAGCCAGGAGCTTCAAGCCATGTTGCCAGAGGAGTTCTAGCAGCTATGGAGATCTACCCAGAATATAGAGCAGCAATGAATATAAGATACATTCCTGGGCTAGAGGATATAGCATCAAAAGCAGGCTTCAAGATCTCATGGTACGATAGAAAAGAAGAACCCGAGGATGTGAAGAGAAAAGAAGGAGCATCAATACCATGGGGCGTTAGAACAGCAATAAACAGGATAGGCTCAATGCCAGATATAATAATAGACTATGGAGATTTCGGAAAAGAGCCTGGAGCCAAGATCTTCGGCAAGGATCCTATAGACGTGGTTAACAAGCTACTCAGACTAATAGAAGAGCTTAAGAAGAATAAAACAATAAGCTAGATCACCACCCCATACCCTCAGATCAACCCTTAGCGAAACCATAGACAAGTCTTTCAACCCAATAACTTTATAATCCAAACCTCCAACATATTACAAATCCCGACTAAATAGCACGATGAGAATATTTATTATCCCGACAACATATCGCCGACCAAGCGTGACTCTACGATCTGTCGAAATATCGACCAGAAAAAGAAATAACACAAGAACTAAACCCTAGCCAGAGGAAAACTTGTCGAAGGTGCATAAGATATGGGGACAAAAGACGCAGGTAGAAAAACCCACAGACTCCCTAAGAAAGTAAAAGCCGTAGTCGGTATTGAGAGCGCTATAGTCCTCATAGCCTTTGTTGTAGTAGCAGCTGCACTAGCCTTTGTAGTACTTAATATGGGGTTCTTCACAACCCAGAGATCCAAAGAGACAATAGGATCTGGACTAGCCCAAGCAAGCAGCTCTCTAGAGCTCGACGGTACAGTTGTTGCAAGAGTCGATATCAGTAAGAGTATTGTCGACTGCGTCATAATACCGATAAGACTCTCCGCAGGGCAAAAGCCTGTGGATCTAACGCCGACCAAGACCAACATAGCCATCTGGGTTCTGGGGAGGTATGGATATGCAAATATATATACCAGTGAGTCACAAGCTGTGAAGACTCAGAGTGACTTTAATGTAAGCGCTCTATGCACCACTGTGATGCCCTCCACTACTGATACCGTAAATGCTTCAATCATATGGCAGAAGGGTAATAATGGAGACAACGTTCTGGATCCGGGGGAGAAAGCCTTAGTTGTGCTGGCTTTCAATGGTGGCAATGTAACACTTGGTGCATATAACGTGTTCAAGGTTGAGATAAGGGTGCCTATAGGCGCTGCACTAACAGTAGAAAGATCTATCCCAGCATCTCTCACACAAACAGTAATAGATCTAGGGTAAAGATCTAAAATTCGATCTCTTTTTTTTTAATTTAAAGCTCTACTACATTAATTCTTTTCCAACAGCATTTGGGCCTAGTTATCTACGGTTTTGCTATAGATCATAAGATCATATTTACTTAGCGGATCCGTAAGATAGTCTTAGAACCCACGTTCTTAGTCAGAATAAAAGGGAGGAGCATACTTCATCTTCACGGTTTTTCCTAAAACACTTGATCTTAAGCTCGCTGGTTTAGTATTAGTAAAGATCTCTTAAGACACTCATACTCCAAGATAACAATCAGTTTTCTTTTAGATCGTTGGGACTTATAAGAAAAATTAGGAAGAGAATCTAAATAAACCCCCAGATATATTAAGATTATAGGAAAGCCTGCGCGGGCCCGTCGTCTAGCCCGGTTAGGACGCCGCCCTTACGAGGCGGAGGTCCTGGGTTCAAATCCCAGCGGGCCCACCAATTTTTCTAGGTATTTAGATTTTCTTTACGATGTTCAACATTGAACATGCTTCTCTTCAAGATCTCTGTATATTGCTATGTTCGCTAGACTGTTCCTCATGAATATTGTAAAGGAAGACTTACGAGTCTGAGTAATGTGGTTTTTGGATGATCTGGTCTATATATCGACTCTGGATAGTGGCGAGGGCATTGTTCCAAATCGCCGAGAGGATGCTCTCTTAGTGGTTAGGAGCCTTACATAGACACACCCTTAGTTAGACTCAACAGCCACCTACGACCTCATAGGGGCAGAGATCCCTGTGTTGGTGAGGCGAAAGTTCAGAAAACAAAAATATCAATGAACATCCAGGGATCAACGATTTTATTAAACCTCGCTTAGGCAGTCTCACTTCTAATTGTTAATCTGTGTGGTTTTCAATGGCTTAAGGTTCTTTAAGATATTGCCCAATATACAGTCTGCTATTGGTCTTAATATCGGTTCAGCATTATTGGCTAGGGAACAAGAGACTTGGCTGGTTTGGAGCTGTTAGCCTTATCAACGATCCTCTTCTCATTCAGTATGGGTTATCATTATGCTGGAGCTGTTGTTGGTTCTGCATATGGTGGTAGAGCTGTAAGGCTTAGGCTGGGTCTTGTAATGGCATCCGTACTTGTTCTGATAGGAACTCTAGCTACACCGGTGTCTAGGACCTATAGTAATTTATATTCTGGGAGTTTTGATGGTTACTCCTCGATCCTATTGGGATCTTTTATAGCGACCTCCATAGCAACTTATCTAAAAATCCCCACATCTACTATACAGATATTCACATTCTCAGCCTTAGCGTCAGCGCTCGTCGGGGATGGGAGTCTGAGTATTGGGATCTTGGCAGTGCTTATGGTATCATGGGTTCTAGCACCGGTTCTCTCCTATACTATGGCTCCGCTTATCATGAGGATCACTCCTAACAAGAAATGGCCCCTGCTATTGGTAATGGTCTTCTCAGCACTAGTCCTAGGTACTAACGACATAGGCATGGCTGCGTCTTTCCTAGGGGAAAAGGGGCTTTCTAGACACTATGCTGCAATCATGGCTGGGTTCTCAGCTTCCCTTGGGCTTGTGGTTTGGGGCTCTAGACTTGTCAAGCTCGTTGGAGACGAGCTTGGGATCCATGGTGAGAGGAGATTCCTAGCGGCTCAGTCGACGAAGATAGCGATACTATTGATCCTCAATAGCCTTGGGCTTAACGCATCGATGAATCAAACCCTCATAGGTGCTTTAGCAGGTTTAGGAGCTCGGGGGAAGATTATTAGGAACATACTTATGGGCTGGGCGTTGAGCCCGGTGCTTGGTTTAGCTTTATCGATGCTGGTGTATCTGTTGCTCAATATATATTAGCTAGAGGGCATTTCTATTGGTGTATGTTATGTATAGCTATGTTTCGGTTGAGGTTAGGGATAGGCTTGGCTGGGTTTTTATGAATAGGCCTGATAAATACAACGCGCTCAGTACAGCAATGATCGGTGAGATCATATCCTCGATAGATTCATTGGAGAGGAGTGAGGAGGCAAAGATCCTTGTGCTTAGCGGTCGTGGGAAGGCTTTCTCAGCAGGCATAGATCTTGGAGAGCTCTCGTCGGCAAGAAACCCGGATGAGGCTGGAGCCCTATTCCAAGCCCTTGCAAGGCTTTTCAGAAGGCTTTTAATGGTTGAGAAACCCCTCATAGTAGCTGTTAATGGAGACGCGTATGGTGGTGGTGCAGAGCTCCTCTGGGTGGGGGATGCTGTTGTTGTCTCCGAGAATGCTAGGATTTCTTGGGCTGAGGCTAGGTGGGGCCTGCTGCCACCGGTGCTCTCAACACTAGGGATCCTATCGATAGGCCCTGTGAAGGCATCCTATCTAGCTATGAGCTCAACAGTAATAACTGCCAGGGAGGCTCTCGAGCTCGGCCTAGCTACCCATATAGCTCCTCAGGAGAAGCTTGAGGAGACTGTTATTAGTATTGCAAGATCCTTTATGGATAACTCACCCCAGGCTCTGAGAACAATAAAGAAGATCAAGAGGAGCATACTATCAACACACCTAGTAGAGCTAGGGGTATCAGAGCTTGAGAGACTCTCAAGAAGCGGGGAAGCATTGGGAGCGGCACAAGCATTTAGGGAGAAGAGAAAGCCTAGCTATCAGTGGTGATGATCCGCGGATATTTGATAAAATATAAGCCTTCTCGAATCTCTATTGGTGAAAGGGCCGCGGTAGCTCAGCCTGGTAGAGCGCTGCCCTGGTAAGGCAGAGGTCCCGGGTTCGAATCCCGGCCGCGGCTTTTATTACCCGGTTCCCTATAGATCATTGTTCCATTTATCCGTCATATATTCTATTATTCATCGTACGCAACTAACCTTGTTATCTGAGCAATATCGCCTATGATCCTCTAATATTTGCTCTCTATCAACTGTTATTACGGCGATTCTATTGAGGGTAGGGATTATTGGTGGCGGTATTGTAGGGCTCTTCACATCATACTATCTCCTCAGGAGAGGTGTTAGTGTTACGATCATCGACATAGATCCTGTTGGTGGGAGAGCTTCTGAGAATAATGCAGGCTTTATCGTTTCAACAGCTTCTAAGCCCAGGTTATCGCTATCACTGCTAGCTAGAGCTGTGCTGGGTTTCCAAGCCCCGGTGAGGGTCTCTCTAGCCAGGCTTGTTAGGAGTGCTCAGTGGTTTTTGAAGGCTTCGAGATCCTATGGCTATGGTGATGATGTTATCGCCAAAATGGCTAGGAGGAGCCTGGATCTCTATTTAGAGTTTCTCTCAAATGAGAGTATAGATGTTGATCTCGTTAGAGGTGTTATCTCGGCTTTCAAGCGATGGGAGGACGCTGTCGCCCTTGCTAAAAGTATTGGGGGTAGAGTACTTGATGAGAGGGATCTCAGGGATCATGGCTATATAGGGCTTGGCGGGGGTGTCTATGTAAAGGAGGATCTATCTATAAACCCCTTGAAACTCTATTGGGGTCTTAGGAAAAGGGTCGAGGATCTTGGTGCCAGAATTATTATCGATGAGGTTCGGAGAATCAGGGTTAGTGAAAAAGGGGTTGTTGTTATAGCGGGTAAGGGTTCCACAGAGCATGACTATATAGTTATATCAGCTGGGAGTAGGTGTGGTGAGATATGTAGAAGCATAGGTTATAATCCTATGGTGGAGCCTGCCAGAGGGGTTGCGATCCTCCATAGAACAAAAAGAGCCGGGCTTATATCATATCCAGCCCTTCTAGAGGACTATGGGGTTGCTGTAGCACAACACGGATCCGAGCTTCTGAGGCTAACAGGCTTCTTCGAGCTTATAGGTCATAGGGTTAAGGTCGATAGAAGGCTGACCGGATGGCTTATGGGTATTGCTAGAAACCATGTTAAGAACTACGGAGAGGCCGAGCCATATACTGTGAGAATGGGGTTTAGGCCCTGTTCAGCAGATCTTTTACCGGTGATCGGCAGGATCCCGGGTTATGAGAATATATACATAGCTACAGGTCTATGCAGGCTTGGCATTACCATGGCTCCTATAACAGGTAAGATCGTATCCTCAATGCTACTTGGTGAGAACCCACCTATAGATCAGAAGATCCTTAGCGCAATATCCCCGGCAAGGTTTAGTGGGAAAAAGGTTCGGGCTTTATAGATTAGTAATGCTCTATATAGACCTTGATCTCGATGTTCACACCGGATCTTTGTTGATACTTGTTCTCTCTTACACTTCAGAATAAACCGTATGAGGGGTATATGTAGGAGTATTTTAAAGCCTATATGTGTAAGCAAGATATCCGGGCTCTTATTGAGGAGCATATTGGTGAGGATCAAGAGCGGTAGGTCTGAAGGACTCCTGGGGCTCTATGGAAGAATAGCCGATGGATCTACGCCTGATGATACGATCAAAACATCGCTCACATTCGAGAGGGTCGATCCTGTGGTTAATTTCATATGGATAGACGACCCAGCCCCAGGGATACCTCTGAACTCGTTTGCAGCTATGTGGGAGGGATATATAGAGATCCCGAGAACAGGTAAATACCTCTTCTTTCTAGAGGCTGATGATGGTGCTAGGCTCTATATGGATGGAAGTATTATAATAGATCTCTGGGGTAACAGGGATCCTAGGAGAGTCTTTTCAGACTGGCTAGAGCTTTCCGAAGGCCCCCATAAAGTTAGGATCGAGTATTATAACGAGGGATCTTTTGGCAAGATAGGGTTTGGCTGGAGCAGGGAAAAGGGCTACTATGAGATTATACCTTCTCGCTACCTCTACACACTGCCAAGCAGGTCTATCATAGTAACCGGGATACCTAAGACATATAAAGTGATCCTCATAGCAGAGGGTGAGACTAGAGAAGCGATCTTTAAAGGAGGGCTAGCCCTAATACCCCTAGGATCTAGGGAGAAGCCGATCGAGGGTATTATAAAGGTTTTCGATGAGGATAACAATCCACTATATATAAGCCCATATATTGAGATACTGCCTGGAGATGTCTTCAGCCTCGAGATGGTGTAGCTCAGCTATGCCTAGTAATTGTATGCTAGCTGATAGCCCATACGAGGAATGCCAGTGTTCCGAGGAGGAGGGATGCTTTAGAAACGCTTCTCGAGATCGATGCTCTCTTAATAGCTACACCTATATCCCGCGAGGCTGGAATGCTTACCACCGATGCGAGGAATATGATTATAGATGTTATTGAGAGGGCTAGGTATCCAATAGACCACCTATAGATCAGTGGAAGAGCAACTATAGCTAGTAGAAACACCAGCAAGGCTGTGGTTATTAGGGATGCATAAATATATCCTCTTGTTACTGCAAGTGTCCTGACCCCCTGCTCTCTATCACCACTAATATCCTCTATACCCTTAACAATCTCCCTCGATAGGCTCATTATGAATGCGAAAAGCCAGGGGACGAGGGCTAGGCCTAGGGATTTGGAGTCTATGATACCCTTCACACTGGCATATGATATGCTTCCATAGAATATGGAGTTAGCGCTCAGCATAGATACAACTATGTTTCCAACAAGACCAAGTCTCTTTAATCTCCAGCTATAAAGATAGGTTAACAATGTATTGACAGCCACGAATAATCCAACAAGGATTCCGAGGAGCGGGAATGAGATAAGAACTCCTAGGACGAAGAGAGCGATAGATATGGTGAGAGCAGTCCTTGGGGTTATATCGCCCCTAACTAGCGGGCGCCAGGGTTTGCTCCTCCTATCGATCTCTATATCATAGTAGTCATTCACAATATACCCACCAGCAGCAACCACGAGAGCTGGTATTGAGATCAGGAGAACCATATATAGATCCCGGGTTGCGCTTGGGTCCACCACAGCAGCGCCTACAAGTACTCCAAGGAATGTTATGAAAACGTTATGGGGTCTTGAGAGCTTTATAATCGAGATCAGCGTTTTCAAGGCGGTCAACAGCTCTCTCCACAGGTGTTGGGTGTTAATCTATAAAACTTTTCATACGAGGATACTTTTAACAATGTCCTGTCTATTAGCCTCATAGCCTTGGGCTCGGCTCTTCTGTGTAGTAGTCCTCACCCCCAGCAAGGATCCTCTGTATCGTAGCGTATAGGTTGTCGAAACCCCTCCAAGTCATCGCTGAAACTGGTATGGCATCTATGTTTTGGAGTGCCGTGTCTACTATGCTGAGCACTATCTCTTCCTCATAGCTTGATAATCCCTCCTTCCTAGCACCCTCGATCAGTAGGTAGGGATCTTCTATCCATGAGAGAACGTTTGATAAGACATCATCGGGGTATAGATCTGTTTTGGTTAGCACGAGGATCTGTGGCTTCCTTATCCTAAGCCATGTTGATAGGAAGAGGAGAAGTGTTGATGCAAATGACGAGGCCCTGCTAGCCATAAACATATCCACTAGGAAGAGGACTAGCGAGCCTGAGCCCTCGCTCAGCTTATCAATTATTAAGGGGCCTGCTGGTCTGAAAGCAAAGATCTCCATCTGGCCTGGCGTATCGATCAGATAGTAATTAGCCTTCCTCTCCTCAATCATATCCTTAATAGCATCTATATAGCTTATCGACATATCTATAGAGGCTATCAAAGCCCCGTTAGGCCCTAGGTTGTATTTATGCATAACATCCCTTGCATTAACAAACCTCCTCAGATCAATATCAGGCGTATATGGGAGACTCTCAGCAGCAGGATCCATGTTTACTATAGAGGCATCAAGCTGATTAGAGATCATCCACTCACCAAAACCACTAGCCAGAGTAGTCTTACCAGAACCAGCCGGCCCCAGTATGAAAATGAAGTAAGGCACCCACCAGCCCCAAAACAATATACCGAGTGAGATTTAAAGCTACAATCTATGTAGGGCTTTTGAGCCGTTATTTCTCTGATCATGTTGCACGGAGACGTGGTTTTTAGGTTGTAGAATGTAATAGAGTGATAGGGGCTTATGGATCTATATATTCCTAGCTGGGCAGAGGTTATTGTTGAAGGTAGGGCTAGGATTATTGCTCCTAAGCGTGAGCTGTTCTTAAGAGAAGATGGGGTTTACGAGCCTTCCCATGCTCCTGTTTTCTATAATCCAGCTATGGTTTTTAACAGGGATCTTGTGGTGGCGCTTCTCAACATATACTCAAGAAGCCTGTCTAAGATTAGCACCGCTTCGGATCCCATGACCGCAACGGGTGTTAGGGGTATTAGGATTGCTCTTGAGGTTGAAGGAGTCTCTGAGATTTTTCTAAACGATATAGACTCCATTGCTTGCAGGGTTGCTAAGCTTAACGTGGTTATCAACTCGCTGGCGGGTGTTTCGAGGATATATTGCGAAGACTCTAACCAGCACATGATCTCGCTCTCAAAAGCCGGGATCCATGTTGACTTCCTAGACATAGATCCCTATGGATCGCCCTCGCCTTTTATAGAGAGCGCTGTAAGGCTCCCAAAGATAGGTGGTTTGCTTGCAATGACAGCAACAGATCTAGGCCCCCTTGCTGGAAGATACCCGGCTAAGGTTTATAGAAGATACCATGCAACAACAACCCGGGATTTGGATTTCGGTAAAGAGGCCGGGTTGAGGATCCTTATCGCCCACTCCATTATAAAGGCGTCCGAGCGTGATATAGCTCTAAAACCTATTATGGCTTATTACGCGGATCACTATTATAGGGCTTATTTCTCGGTAGATAGGGGTGCTTCTAAGGCAGATGCTCTGTTAAAAGGGCTAGGCTATATAGCGGTATGCAAGGGCTGTGGCTATAGATCCGTGGTCACAGAGGTAGAGGATCTAAGGTGCCCCGCATGTGGCTTGAGAACGATTATCCTAGGCCCTTTATGGCTTGGGTCGCTTGCTGATAGAGAGATCCTAGCCGGACTCTCAAGAGCCGAGGAAGACTTCCCATGGCTCCAGACTAGAGAGAGGATCTCCAGCCTTGCCAAAATACTCTTAGTAGAAGAGGATGTTGGTAAGCCTTACTACTATAGAGTTGATTCCATAGCCAGGGTTGTTAAGTCCAACATGCCGCCCATCGGTGAATTGATCGAGTGTCTTAGATCTATGGGTTACAGGGTCTCCAGAACACATTTCGATAGAATTGGTGTAAGGACAGATGCTGGTTTCAAGGATATAGTCTTATGTATAAGAAGCAGGGGGGTTGTGAGTAAACAGGGTCTCGAAGCTAGCTCTTCAGGATCTCCTGTAGGCTCTTCTCATAGGGGGGTCTAGCAATCCCCTTCTCAGTTATTATAGCGCTAACAAGATCTGGCGGGGTTATGTCGAACGCTGGGTTTATCGCCTCTGCATCCTGTCTTGTTATGAGGAGCCTTCCAAGTATGTTTTTAACCTCCTCAGGGTTTCTCTCCTCTATAACTAGATCCTCAGCCCTTGTCTCAGGATCTATTGTCGATGTTGGTGCTGCAACATAGAACGGGATTCCGTGTCTCTTTGCTGCTAGGGCTATCATGTATGTTCCTATCTTGTTAGCAACATGCCCTGTCCTTAAAATCCTGTCGGCACCAACGATCACCTTGGAGACCATGCCTCTATACATTAGATAACCCACAGCATTATCTGTGACCAGTTTAACAGGGATCCCGTCCCTCATAAGCTCCCACACTGTTAGCCTTGCACCCTGGAGCAGGGGTCTTGTTTCGGTAGCTATGACCCTGATCCTCTTACCCTGCATCCATGCGTATCTAATAACACCGAGGGCTGTTCCAAAGCCCGATGTTGCTAGAGATCCAGTGTTACAGTGTGTTAGTATAACGTCGCCATCCTCTATCAATTCCTGCCCGTGTTTTCCTATCATCATGTTGGCCTCGAGATCCTCTTTCTGTATCTTTAAAGCCTCCTGGATAACGAAAGACCTGATCTCCTCTACAGAGGCTCCTCTACCTATAAGTCCGTAGACGCCGTTCATGATCCTCTTGAGAGCCCAGAATAGGTTGACAGCTGTAGGCCTTGTTCTTGAGAGTCTCTGTGATGCTGCCTCAAGACTTCTTAAAAGATCATCTCTGGAGCCTGTGCTCTTACTAGCAACAACAGCTAGTGCTAGGGCAGCAGCAACCCCGATGGCAGGTGCTCCTCTTATCTCAAGCCTCTCAATAGCCCTGGCTATTCTCTCGATATCGTCTGAAGAGACCCATACCTCCTCGTATGGGAGTCTGGTGACATCGAGCCATACGAGCTTTCCGTCCTCGAATTTAACTGGCATTAGTATATCCATATTAATCACTACGTAGAAGTACACCCATCGCGGTATATAGGTTCTACAATATGGGTTAATACTAGTGTTTCTGTATCTATTCTAGAGCCTCTATAGAATATCTTCCAACGATCTTTAGGGTTGTTGTGTATCTCTTCATCCTCTCTATAGCTGTCCCGCATTGTGAGCATTCAAGCTCTGTTAGGAAGAAGTATTGCCATGGTGATAGCCTGGTTGGTCTTGAGTATATAAAGCTCATATTAATCGACTCCTCGGCTATTGGTGCTAAAGCTCTATATAATGCTCCCGGCTTGTTTGGGACTGTGAATATTATTGCTGTGTGGGTATAGCTACTCCCAGCACTGCTATAATCGCGGGAGACTATGGCAAACCTAGTTCTGCTCTCGCTATCCTCGACGCCACATATCTTCTCAGATATATCCTCCAAGGCTTTTGGAGACGCTATTACACCGCAGTCTGTACATCCCCTCTTAAATACCTCAACGGCCTCGGAGGTGCTTCTGGTATATATTACTTGGGCACCCAGTTCGGAGATCTTATTCCTAGCCTGGCCAGCCGCGTGGGGGTGTGTATAGATAACCCTAGGCTTTCCCCTAACAGCTAGGCATAATGTGATCTTCATCTCAACGACCCTGATAATCACGGGGCTTTTCATGGCGAGATTATCTATAACCTCGCCGACAGGACCCTCAAGGCTATTTATATATGGTACAACGCCGAGCCCTATCTCGCCACCTTCGAGGGCGTCGAATATCTTTGAAACACTATCCATTGCAACGAGATCCTTGCCAATAGCTCTTAAAGCAGCCTCCCATGTGAAGGACTTCTCAGGGCCTAGGAAACCCACCCGCATTGCGAAAACCAAGATTATATCATTGTGTGATAAAAATATAGCGGTATAATAAATATTAAGGTCTTGGGGTAATTCTTCGTTGAGAAGCACATGGATAGGGGGATGGATAGACTAATAATAAGCCTGGTGCTACCACCAATCATAGGCCTTATAGCAGCAATAGCATCTATGCTTGAGCAGCCAGGTGAGAGTGGTGTATGTGATATTAACAGCTTTATCTCGTGTTCCCAGGTGATATATTCTAGATACTCATCATTCATGGGGATAAGCCTATCAATATGGGCGGCACTTTATTTCACAACAGCGATTCTAACAGCAACAGCCTATCTAGTAGTCAAGAAACAAGCGGCTATGAAGATATACTGGGGCATCTCGATCGCAGCACTACCAATAATAGCGATCCTGATCTACATAGAGATCCTAGTTATAAAAGCGCTATGCATATACTGCACAGTGATGCACATATCTATAATAACCATGAGCGTGGTATCCACCACACATATAACGAGGCTAGGTCAATAATAAACCTCTATAAGCCCGAAATACTATTATTTCTATGGGCGGGGGTGCCCGAGCCAGGTCAAAGGGGTCGGGCTGAGGACCCGATGGCGTAGGCCTGCGTGGGTTCAAATCCCACCCCCCGCACCAATATGTCGAAAGAATAAAAGATCCTTAGGATCTTCGATCTTATTTATATGTTATCTATAAACATGCCTTGTATCTACCAGCAGTAGTTGAGAAGCTACTTATATAAATGCTCTAACGCTATATCGATATTTATATAATACTCTAGTTCCAGACAAATATATAGCCATTAACTAGATAAATACTTGAGGGTTTTCCATGGTATCGTCGAGGAAATTAGTTGGTATCGTAATAGCTATAATAGTTATAATCGGGGCTGTAGTATTCATAACAACCTATAGAGGAGCGCCCCAAGAAGTGCCGAAGATAACAAGCCCGGCAAGCCCTACAGCAACCATAACAACACCGCGACCAACAACACCCACGACACCTACACAGCCTATAGTACCAACAACTCCTCCTACAACTACTAAGGATGAGCTTAAGGTTGCGATAGGCACTGATCTCGACACACTGGATCCCCATGATCAGACAACAAACCTCGTTGAAAATGTGATCATGCATACGTGTGAGAGGCTGTTCGATCGCGATGAAAAAGGCAATCTAATACCGATGCTCGCTACAAAGCTTGAAGTGTCTAGCGATGGTCTAGTATACACCATATATCTTAGACAAGGGGTTAAGTTCCACAACGGCGAGGTACTTACAGCAGATACTGTGAAGCTCAACTTCGACAGGATCTTTAACGCGACGGCTAAGAAAAGGCTTTCCACATATCTTCCAAATGTTAAATCATATAGGGCTGTTAATGAGAGTGTGTTTGAGATCGTATTATCTAAACCATTCTCTCCATTCTCAATGTCTCTCTCGCTGGTATACATAGTAGCAAAGGAGGCTATAATCAAGTATGGCGATGCTCTCCCAAGAGAGCCAAAGGCCCTTATATGCACAGGCCCGTTCAAGATGGTTGAGTGGGTCAAGGGGACGAGGGTGGTGCTTGAGAGATTCGATGGATACTGGGGAGGTACAGTGCCTCTGAAGAGAATTGTGTTCTATATAGTGCCTGAAGATGCTACGAGGGAGGCTATGTTACTGGCAGGAGATGTAGATCTCATATTCTGGCCCTCACTAGCTTCTCTCCAGAGGCTTAGCCAAACCCCGGGGATCAAGGTTGTCCAGTATCCGACATACAGGTATGTTATGCTTCACTTTAACTTCGACTACCCAGCATTCCAGGATAAGAGGGTTAGGCTAGCCTTTAATTACGCTCTGGATAAGGAGACAATAGTGTCTAAGATATTCTATGGAACTGCGACAATAGTTAAGTCGCCATGGCAGATAGGCATGTTTGGATATAGTGATATTGGTTACTATAAATACGATCCTGAAAAGGCTAAACAACTACTCACCGAGGCTGGCTTTAAGGCAGGCCCTGATGGCGTGCTTACCCACCCACAGTATGGGAAGCTAAGCATCAAGATGGTTCATATGAAGGGTAGGTTCCCAGGAGATGTTGAGCTCGCACAGGCTGTCCAGGGGTATTTGAGAAACATAGGTGTGGAGGTCGAGCTTGTGACTGGCGATTGGCCGTGGTATATAAACACAATATATCTCTCTCCAACAGATAAGGCTAAGAACGGGTACTGGTTATTCCAGAGAAGCTGGGGCCCCAATATCCCAGACCCCTATTACACGGTATTCTTCCTATACAGCTGCAATATGTGGGTAGGCCCTTCCAACATGACCCACAAGGGTATAAACCTGACAACAGCTGGAAGAAACATAGGGTATTACTGTAACCCCGAGTTCGATAAGATCCTCGATCAGTATATAGTCGAGACGAACGAGGCTAAGAGATTGGAGCTGGCAGCGGCTATGGCAAAGATCCTTTGGGACGATGCTCCAGCAGTATTCCTGTTCCAGTTGAACATATTCGTTGCTGCTAAGTCAAACCTCGAAGGCCTGGTCTTCGTCCCTGGAGAACAGATCTATCTTGGTAAGGCGTATTTCAAGTGATCCTAAATGGGGAGTCTTATAGCATATATAGTGAAGAGAGTTTTACTGGTATTGCCGACATTGATAGGCGTAATAACAATGATCTTTTTTCTCGTAAGGATCCTTCCAGGGGATCCTACACACTTACTTGCTGGAGAGCAGGCCAGCCCTGAGATTATAGAGAGACTTAGAGCAGAGTTTGGCCTTGATAGGCCTATATATGAGCAATACGTATTATACCTCAAATCAGTACTAACCCTGGATTTCGGAACATCGTATAGAACATACACGCCAGTGGTTGTAGAGATAATGAGCAGATTTCCAAACACAGTGATTCTAGCCTTGTCAGCTATGCTTATAGCTATCTTTGTGGGGATAGCCCTGGGCATTGTTTCAGCACTAAGGGTTGGTAGTGTTATAGACAGGGCTGTTATTATCTTCACCAGCATATATGTATCTATGCCCGTCTTCTGGCTTGGGTTGCTACTGATATATTTCTTCGCAGTGCAGCTCAAGATCCTGCCGGCAGGTGGTATAGGCTCTCCGGCTCATGTTGTTTTGCCTTCTCTAGCGCTTAGCCACACGCCTCTCTCATATATCGCGAGGATCACTAGGGAATCGATCTTAGAAACCCTATCACAAGAGCATGTAAGGTTAGCAGTAGCGCGGGGTCTGCCCCTTCGATCGATACTTATTAACCATGTCATAAGGAACTCGTTGATAAACGTTGTTACAGTGATAGGTTACTTTACAGGCGTTCTACTAGGTGGGGCTGTTGTTACCGAGACCGTCTTCGCATGGCCAGGTATTGGGAGGCTTTTAATAGAATCAATAGCTGCTAGGGACTATATAATGATCCAGGGTATAGTTATATTTATCGCGATGATCTTCATATTTGTTAACCTTATCGTCGATATAACATACAGGATCATAGACCCGAGGGTAAGGCTATGAGCACCAGGATCGCCGGTATTCTTCGCAGCCTCGCCGAAATGATTAGAGAGGATAGGTATTTCGCAGCTGGTTTTATAACGATCTCGGTTGTGATTATTCTATCAGCAGCTGCTAGTATTATATCAACTTATGATCCGTATAAAATAGATCTCATAAACAAGCTTAGGGGACCCTCACCAGAGCATCCTATGGGTACTGACCAGCTTGGTAGGGATCTCTTCACAAGAATCCTCTACGGAGGCAGATATACTCTCTTCCTAAGCGCCTCAGCAATCGCATTAGCATTGGTAATAGGCCTGTTAGTAGGTACACTCTCGGGCTATTATAAGGGCTGGCTAGATCTGGTTGTTCAGAGGTTTGTTGACATATTAATGTCATTCCCATCCATAATTCTAGCCATAGCCTTGGCAACAATGCTGGGCTACGGTCTCGAAACCCTAGTTATAGCTGTAGCTATAGCTGAATCGCCGTTCTTGATCAGGGTTGTGAGGGCTGCTGTTATCAGTATAAGGGATCTTCCCTACATCGAGGCTGCCAGGCTCATGGGTTACGGGGATCTGTATGTTATATTGAGGCACGTGATACCCAATATAATGTATGTAGTGATTCCACAGGTAACGCTTCAAATGGGGTCGGCGATACTCATAATAGCGGCGCTGGGTTTCTTGGGGATAGGGATAAAGCCCCCCACACCTGAGTGGGGCTCTATGCTTAACGAGGCTAGGGCGTATCTTATGGATTATCCGCATCTCCTCATATTTCCAGGTCTCATGATTTTCCTCTCTATTGTGAGTTTCAATATAGTTGGTGAGAGTCTCAAGATGAGGCTTGATCCTAAGGCTAGGAGTCTTATAAGGGGTAGATCCAGGTTAGTATGGGGGTTGTATAGAGGTGGTAGGAGGGGTCTAGATGAGCGCAATACTAGCTATTGAGTCGCTTTCAGTAGCGTATCAGACTGAAAAGGGGCTCTTGAGGGCTGTTGATAACGTAGATCTTAGGATTGAGGATAAGGAGATAGTATGTCTAGTAGGCGAATCAGGATCTGGCAAAACAACTGTTGCCAACACGATCCTAAGGATCCTGCAGCCCAATGCAATAATACTTGGCGGTAGGGTTCTCTTCGAGGGCGTAGATCTCTTGGACATAGATGAGGAGGATATGTCGAAGATCAGGGGGCGTAAGATCAATATAGTACCGCAGAACCCTTCAACAGCACTTAACCCTATACTCAGTATAGAGGATCAGTTCTGTGAATTTCTCAGGCATAAAAAGGATATTAGGGAGAGAAATAGGTGCAGGGAGATCGCCATAGATCTTCTGGGTAGGGTTGGTATAGCAGATCCAGAGAGGGTTCTGAAGCTCTACCCACACCAGCTAAGCGGTGGGATGAAGCAGAGGGTTCTGATAGCGATTGCTATATCGACAAGTCCTAGGTTATTGGTTGCTGACGAGCCTACGTCGATGCTAGATGCTACTATACAGTCACAGATCCTGGATTTGTTGCTTGATATAAATAGGAGGGAGGGGCTCTCAATGCTATTAATAACACACGATCTTGGGGTTGCGATGAGTGCATGTAATAGGATCTATGTTATGTATGCTGGCGAGGTAGTTGAGTCAGGATCCACAGAGAGGGTTATTAACAAACCCCTCCATCCATACACAATAGCACTTATCGATAACGCGTTTCTCAGCTTCAAGTCCCAGGGAATTAAAAGGGCTGTTAGTGGTGAACCACCAAACCTCATAGATCTTCCAAGTGGTTGTAGGTTTAGCTCTAGATGTCCTATGGCTTTTGATAAGTGTATGAAAGAGCGTCCTAGCCTTGTTCAGAAGGGTATTGATTCTGTGAGGTGTTTTCTATACCATGACGCCTCAACTTAGGAAAGAGCCTATAGCTATGCTGGATAGTGTTTATAAATACTTCCCAGCCGTAGAAACGATCTTTGGGAGGTCAAAGGCATATATAAGGGCTGTTGACGGTGTATCGCTCAATATATATGAAGGCGAGATCCTGGGGCTTGTTGGAGAGTCCGGGAGCGGGAAAACCACCGTCGCCAGGATAGTTGCTGGGCTCCTCAAGCCGGATAGGGGTAGGGTTCTCTACAGGGGCTTTGATATATATTCGGGCAAGATCCCGAAGCATATTAGAAGAAAGATCCAGATGATCTATCAAGATCCCGAGGTATCTCTAGATCCTAGATATACTGTTAAGCAGACAATCGAGGAGGCATTGAAGGCAGCAGGGCGTAGTACTAATGAAACAAGAGATCTCGTGAGATCCCTAGGACTCTCTGAAGACGTTCTTGAAAAGATCCCTCAACAGCTTTCAGGAGGTCAGAAACAGAGGGTGGCTATAGCACGGGCCCTAGCCATGAGACCGGATCTATTGATAGCAGACGAGCCAACCTCAGCACTCGATGTATCAACAAGAACCCAGATATTAAATATACTGCTAGAGCTTAACAAAAGCTTTGGGATAACAATCATGATAATAACCCACGATCTCGGTGTTGCAGCATATATGAGCGACCGCATAGCTGTGATGTATTTAGGAAAAATAGTAGAAGTTGGAGCTGCAGAAGAGATTATAAAGGAGCCTAGGCATCCATATACAATGGCCCTCATATCATCAAGCCCCTCAGCATCGAGACTATCTAAAGCTAATATAAAGCCCATCGGCGAAATAGCATCACAGATCAATATACCCAAGGGTTGCAGATTCCACCCGAGATGTCCATTCGCCATGGAGATCTGTAGGAAGGAGGAGCCGCCGTATTTCGACGTTGGTGATGGACATATATCAGCGTGCTGGCTGCATAGGGAGCGCTCATAACACATGGCTAAAGATCACGTATTATTAGCTAATAATAAGCTAGAATAGATCCTAGTTTCGGGTTATTGTCAGTTTGGATATGTTAGCAGCCAATACCATAGTGGTATTAATTCTACTCCATCTATTTTCCCACTATAGTTCCACGTCAGTACTCTAACCTTCTTTGGTTTCAATTCCCTTTGTGCTTTCTTTAAAGCCCTTAGTTCTCTTTCTTTTATCTCATTCTCAGCATAGGTTACTTGGATCAATTCCTCTGCTTCGAAGTTCTTGCTTATGATGAAATCAACCTCTGCTCCAACGCTTTTCCCATATTCTTTCCAATAGTACACCTCGCTCTCACCTCTTCTGAGGAGTTCGAGATAGACTGCGTTCTCCATAGCTCTCGATATTGAGAATTCATACCCTAGTGCTGTTGTATACCCTGTATCTATTATATAGAGTTTTTTAGGATTAGTCTTCCTTTTTCTCTCACTCTTCTGGAAGATCTCTACGGTGAATGCGAAATAGGTTTCTCTCGCCCTGTTGAGCATCTCTATAACCTTCTCCTTACCGATCGAGAAGCCCAGCGATCTGAGATAGCTATAGATCCTGTTTATAGTTACTAGCTGAGCATAATTAGATATAAGATATAGAGCTAGCACTTCAGCTAGTGGACCACCACCTAGGTCTCTCACAACCACTGAATCAAAATAAGCCCTAAGTATACGTCTCTTGTCACTCTCAAGGGTAACAGCTGGGTAAGCACCATAGTAAAGATACTCTCTCAGCATCGAGAGCACCTTACCCCTTTCAACACTATAGATAAGAATATCAGGTTTCGGATCATAGCCTAGGAAAGATAGATATTCTCTAAAAGATAGCGGGTAAACCTCATAGTTCACACACCTACCTCTCAACTCGTCTGCAATTCTCCTGGGTGTTAAGGAGGATGATGAGCCTGTTATATATATTCTAGCATTGAGCCTTCTCCTAAACCAACCTCCGTAGTCTCTAACAACCTGCAGTTCGTCAAGAAAAATATATTTAGGCTCCTTACCGGTGAGCTCCTGGAACGCTATAAGCATATCATCTAGATCCAATGCCGATAAACCCCTCAGCCTCGCATGCTCAAGATCTACATAGAGGATCTCATCCATACTAGCTTTACCACTCTCAATAATCTTTTTAATAGTTGAGAAGAGGAGATAGGTTTTACCGCTCCTCCTAGCACCCGTAACCGCTACGATCAGATTAGAGTCTAGAGGCAGCGCGACCTCCCTATCCCTTACCTCAGGGATACCCCGGCTCAGCCACTCAGCGATAACATGCTTGAAATCCTCAATCCTCATTTTCTACCAATACTGGTCTATTACAGACCGGTTTATAAATAAAAGTGGTCTATAATAGACCACTTTATAGCTAGGAACAGCTAATCATAGTTTAATAGCCATTCAAGAGATTTGCGTGCTAAGAGCTTCTCATTAGATGCTTGATACATTGATCTTTTATAGATAGCCGAAAATCTCATAATGACGGAAGAGCATGTTAAACCAGATCATTAACTAGGTCAATGATCCATAGGATTGTCTACAGCTATCAAGGGCTTCCTCGCGATTCACGGAAGACTCCCAACCAGTTGGTGTGTATATTGTGTGGTTATAATCATATGTGCTATAGCCTTGATTATAATGCTGGAAGAGAGGGTTGAATGCCCGATTCTTTTATTATATTATTAATGACCCAGCCGTTTTGGTCGTGTGTTATGTTATTCGAAGCCCTTGTTCTTTGTGCTTTTTCCTCTGCTTCTGATGCTGCTGAGGGATTCTAGCAATATTTTTCTCTCTATACCTGCCACGATACGTCTTGTGCTGATCACGGCGTCCGGGTTTACTGAGATGCTATCTATACCTTCTCTCACTAGGAATTCCACTATCTCTGGGTAATAACTTGGTGCCTGTCCACAGATTGAGACTGTTCTTCCATTCCTCTTGGCACCTCTTATGATCATGCTCATTGCCTTTAACACTGCTTCGTCCCTTTCATCGAAATAGCCCATTGAGCTTAGAAGGTCTGAATCCCTATCTATCCCGAGGATCATTTGTGTTAGATCGTTGCTACCGATGCTGAAGCCGTCGAAGTATTTCGAGAACTCGTCTATCATGAGGGCTATTGATGGGACCTCAGCCATTGCCCATATCTTGAAATCCCTCGAGCTCTTAAGCCCTTCCTCAGCCATCAGCTCTATCACCCTCTCAGCCTCCCATACCGTTCTAACCATGGGGATCATAACCCATACGTTCTTCAGCCCCATCTCATCCCTAACCCTCTTGACAGCCTTTAGCTCGAGCTTGAATGCATCTCTATATAGAGGGTGTATATATCTTGAAGCCCCTCTCCAGCCTATCATCGGGTTTCTCTCATCAGGTTCGAACTCCTCTCCTCCTATTAGTTTCTTATACTCGTTGCTCTTGAAATCGCTGAACCTGACGACAACCGGTCTGGGAGCGATCCTCGATGCAACCATAGCTATACCGCTTGCAAGTCTGTCTATGAAGAACTCCTGCCTCTCAGTCTTTATGAGGTAGAGTGGGTGGTAGCCAACCCAGCTTGATATTACGAACTCTATCCTCATAAGGCCTATCCCGTCGAATGGGAGTCTGAGGTACCTCTCTATAGCCTCTGGCTCGCCCAGGTTCATATAGATCTTTGTTGCTGTGGGTATATAGAGCTCCTCCCACTCCCTCTCCCCAGCCTTGGTTGTGGTCTGTGCTAGGCTAACCTCTACTTGGCCGTTCTCTATAATATCTCTATAGGTCTCGGGGTTCTCCATAACCTCTATCACGCCCCTACTACCATCCACCTTAAGGATCTCTCCATCTTTTATCGTGTCAAGAATCCCTGGTACACCAACTACAGCAGGGATCCCTAGCTCCCTAGCTGTTATCGCTGCATGGCTTGTAACACCGCCCCTCTCAGTAACTATGGCAGAGGCTATCCTCATTATTGGGACCCAGTCTGGGTCTGTCATGAGGGTGACGAGGATCTCGCCCCTGTTAAACCCCTTAGCTTTAGCCTCGCCTATATCTCTCAGGATTTTAGCCCTACCAATAGCTATTCCGGGTGAGGCGGCGAGTCCTTTAAAGACCCTTTTTTCTTTAGCAATGCTTCCTCTGGGCTTCTGGCTTGGCATGTTTAGGTTTGTGACTGGTCTCACTTGGAGGATATATAGCCTTCCGCTACTATCTATAGCCCACTCTATATCTACTGGGCTTCCGATAAGTTCTTCTAGTCTGACTGCTACTTTAGCTATCTCTATGGCTTCTTGATCCGATATGCTCTGCTCACCAGCCCTCTTCTCATCGACAGGTTTCTCGCTATTAATACCCTTTACAGGGTCGTAGACATACTCTCTATCCTTTTTAGAGATAAACTTCTCCACAATCTTAAGGCTCTTCTTATCAATCACAAGCTTATCAGGTGTTATGACTCCTCTCACGATATATTCTCCCAACCCCCATATGCTCTCGATCACAACTATATCTGGATCTCCGTCGAGTGGGTTGACTGTGAATGTGACGCCAGAGGATCTGGAGTCAACCATGAGTTGAACAATAACAGCCATTAAGAGGCTCTCCACATTCACAAGCCCTTTAGCCTTTCTATAGACAAGAGCTCTTGCATTGAATAAAGAGGCCCAGCACTTCTTTATAGACTGTATAACATTCTCAGCCCCTATAACGTTTAAGAAAGTATCGTGCTGTCCCGCAAAAGCAGCGCTGCTCAGATCCTCAGCCACTGCTGAGCTCCTTACAGCGACTCTGCATCTCTCGCTCCCAGTTACCCTTAGACATAGATCTCTATACGCATTAGACACATCCTCAGCTATTTCTCTAGGCATTTCAGCAGACTCTATCTTCTCTATAATACTTCTGCTTATTTTATCCACTCTATCTGGTGAGGCTTTTTCCTCAAGAGTCTCTATAGCCTCTTCTATAATTCTTCCAAGCCCGCTCTGCCTGAGGAACTTGCTGAAAGCACTTGTAGGGACTATAAAACCAGGGGTTGTCGGGATCTTGTTTTTAACAAGCCTTATTATACCGAGGGCTTTACCACCAACCACATTTATATCCTCGGGAGCCTCTTCCAGGCTGATCACGTGTTTCTGGGTAGCTGTTTCTTCCATTCATTATACCCATAATACTAGTTCATATAGGGTATAAAAATTATTATGATAACACCTAACCAGCTAGGCCTTCTATGGCGACGAGCACGTGGTTTATAACCCCCAATGTATAGAAAACATATTGGAGCCGCCGTAGCTCAGCTGGTAGAGCGCCGGCCTTGTACGGTGTTATAGAACCGAGGTCGCCCAGGATAGCCGGCGGTCGCGGGTTCGAATCCCGCCGGCGGCTCTAATCCGCATATCATGGTTATAACCCCTTACTCGTAATATAGATTGCGTGGGTAGTATGCATGTAATCATACTTGCTGGGGGTTTTGCGACAAGGCTTAGACCATTAACGCTGACGAGACCCAAAGCCCTTCTCCCTGTGCTTGATAGGCCTCTGGTGGACTGGATCCTTGAGGAGTCTGTGAGGAGTGGTGCTAAGAGGGTGACTCTTGCTCTTTACCATATGCATGATAGGATCTTGGGGCATGTTCTCTCTAGATGGGGGGATGATGTATTGATAGACCACTATGTTGAGCACGTACCTCTAGGTGATGCAGGGCCTTTGAGGGAGATAGGCGAGAGGCTTGGTATAGATTATCCTGTGGTGGTGATCTATGGCGATATCTTCAGCTCTATAAGCATTAGGAATATATATAGCTATCACAAAGCTAAGGGCGGTATAGCGACAATCGCTATTACAAAAACCAGTGATGTGAGGAGGTTCGGGGCCGTCGATATAGATAGTGATAACAGGGTTAGGGGTTTTATTGAGAAGCCGCCGATAGAGACTCCGGGCTATATAAATGCAGGTGTCTATGTCTTTAGCGAGGAGGCTATAAAGCATATAGAGGTTGGGAAGAAGCAAGGCATAGGTAGGGATCTTATGCCAAGGCTCCTCAAGAAGGGGGATGTATATGCATATATACATAGTGGTGTGTGGAACGACATAGGCATGCCTGAGGATTATATAAAGGCTAACCTAGACGCGCTCAGCATGGTGAGCGGGGATAGTATGTATATAAGTCCTAAGGCTTTTATCAAAGGTAATGTGGAGACAAACCCACCTCTCTATATAGGGGATGGTGTGAGCATAGATGATGGAGCATCAATAGGTTATGGCTCAATAATAATGAAGGGTGCAAAGATAGGCAAGGGCTCTCTTATAATAGGAAGCCTGGTTATGGAGAGAGCTATTATAGAGCAGAGTGCTATTATAATAAACTCTATAGTTGGCGAGGGGAGCTATATAGGTAGATGGACCAGGGTTTCTAAGAAATGCATAGTAGGCGACGGAGTATATCTGGGCGACACGGCATGCCTTGGTGAGGGGACAATCGTTCTCCCCTACAAGGATCTCGGTACAGTGGATCTATGTAACGAGACAGGAAAAGTAATCCTCTAGCAAGTCTAATAGTTTCGACCACCTCTCTCCACGTAAGCACTATACGGTAAAGCAGATATCACACCACAGCATAGAGAGTATTAGGTGTGAATAATGGCTCTGAAGGTAATCAGTGTAAAACTAGATGAGGAGACGATAGAGCTTCTAGATAGATATGCCGAGAAGCATGGAATGAATAGATCCGAGGTTATCAGAGAAGCCATAAGAAGGATCATAAACAGTGCTAGGGAGGATAACAAGGCTAGGAGCATGATTACTTATAAAACCGTCAGGATATACACATAATGAGCCGCCGTAGCTCAGCCGGCAGAGCGCCGGGCTCATACGGCTTTATAGACCGGGGTCGCCTGAGAAACCCGGAGGTCGCGGGTTCGAATCCCGCCGGCGGCACCTAGGCGTCTCCATTCTCTTGTGCTGCTATATAGAATGAGATTATGTAGAGTATTAATAGTGCAACTCTGGAAGCTATATCGCTCAGCCTACCTCCTCTAAGAATCAGCATTGATATATAGTTGTTGCTTGATTTAACACCAATGGATCTGTTGAGAAGCTCCATATAGGTTATGGCATCACTTAGAGGTACGCGATCCTCAGATAGTATTATTGATGTTGAGATCGCTAGATCCTCTAGGTTCGCTGCAATACCCCGTAATATATTCTCTGGGAGGCTGTTTGTAACAATATACCTCGCCAGGTCGTGGTCGTATCTAAATAGCTTTAGGCTAGAGATCCACATTGAGGCGTATAGCCTCAGCTCTCGATCTATGTGGGAACCATGCTCAGGATCTTTTTTACCGCTTATAAGATCTATTATTCTTAATGCATAAACAACCGGTTGAGGAGGCTCCCACTCATCAGTCTCAAGACTTGGTAATGTTCTATCCAGGATATGTATAGAGCTATCAACATCTATGGACATCCAGATCCCGGTAGTAGGGCTTCACCAGTGTTACCATTTTAAATAATAACCCCCAACAGGCTATCTGTATCATCGGCTCCATATTACCATAACGGCCTCTGGTCTATATGATCCCCGGGCTCTGGGGTCTTTAACCAGAATCGAGGGATCTTGCAATACATAGGTATAGATCTATGGCTCTCTCTATCTCTCCTATCGAGTTGTACTCATCCGGTATATGGGCTACTCCTTCAACGCCAGGGCCGAGTGTTATTACCTCGGAACCTTTGAGCCTGTAATAGACACTATCATTCCTACCAATACTTATAAATATCCCAGGTTTTTTACCGGTCTTTTTCTCAGCGCATGTTCTAGCAATATTTATGATTAATGATTCCTGGGGAGTTAGTGATGGGGGAACAGCGCTTAGGATCTTTACCCCATATCTAGCCCCAACAGCTTTAGAGGCTTTTTCGAAAGAGGCTTTGAGCTCCTCCACGACTCTATCAACATCCTCCTCAGGGATCACCCTCCTGTCAAAGCTGAACACAAACTCACCAGGCACTGTGTTATCCTTCCTAGATAGGGATTCTGCATAGCCCCCCAGATTTATTGTGGGATGGGCGGCCTCGGAAACCTCTACAGGCGCCTTAGTAACCCTTGATCTGAGGATAGGGCTATAGATCTCCATGAACTTTAGAGCAAGCTCAGAGGCCTTTAAAAACGCGTTCTCCCCAAGCCAGGGGGCGCTTGCATGAACCTGCTTCCCATATACGCTGACAACCCCTCTCACAAGGCCCTTGTGACCTATTATCAGCTTATTAGAGGTGCTTGGCTCTGCTATAACCACATACTCAGGGATTTTTTTAGCGTTTTCAACATAATACCTAGTCCCAACACCCCCAGACTCTTCATCAGGGACAAAAACAGCCTCTATGGTCAGGTTTTTCCCAACACCGCTATCACGGATCTTCTTAAGCGCTGCTATAGTAGCGGCTATCCCGCCCTTCATATCTGTAGAACCCCTGCCATAGATCCTATCCCCCTCAATCACAGGTGTGAACGGGTCTCTCGTCCACCCACTACCTGGAGGCACCACATCATAGTGACCATTGAAATGAAGAACCCTACCCCCGCTACCTCTCCTAGCATAGACAATATATCTAGGATACCCCCTATGCTGAGGCGAGTACGGGTAATGCTTATCCACATAATCCTCAGGGATCTCTATCAACTCTACATCGAACCCTATCTCACCGATCCTCTTAGCCAGCGTTTCCGAGCATCTCTTATACTCATACCCAGGGGGGTTTACTGTCGGGATGCTTATCAACTCCTTAAGGATCTCTATAGCAAAACCCACATACTCATCCACAGCCATCACATTATTAGTGTTAGTTGGGCCTGATAAAAATAACGATGATAATCATTAATTATAGCGGCTCAAACCACCGATAATGTGTTATTCTTTACCTTATACTCATATCCTTGCCGAGATCCGATGGCCTGGCTATTAGGCTTCTTAGCATACTAACTAGTAGGTAAGAGAGTATAGAGAGATACCCGATATTGATACCACAGTTAGTGAGGATATGCGTGAAGGCGGCTCTAGAGCCTGGAGTGGTTTCTAGAGAGATAGAGGATCTAGGGATCAGATTGGATAGTGAGGTGAGGAGAGGTATTGTGAGGGCTCTAGAGGAGATTGCAAGCACACTGGTGTCTAGGAAAGGTCCCTCGCTTTATTGTAGGCTGTGTCGCAAGGGTCCCTATACTAAGAGGGGTGCGTATCTCCATCTACTCAGAATCCACTCTGATGATATTGTGAATATTGTTAGGGAGGAGTTTGATAGAGTTATAGGCCAGCTATAGTTTTTCCAGCTCTCTGAGGCTAACACCTCTCAGATCTATTTCTATGTTACAGCCCATCGATACTAAGATCTTTCTCACCAACACTCTCATAAGATCTAATGCCTCTTTCTCAGATATCCTCAACGTTTTCTCCACCTGGCTCCACGGGTGCCCTTGCAACGTCTTCACGATCGTTAGGAGCTCTTCTTTCTTATCAAGCCCTGCAGTGTAGCTGCCGCTCCAATAACCCCTCACGAGCTCTGCAATAGCATCGTTGCACACCTCATATGTCATAATCCCTTTCACGTATAGCACAAGCCTCTCAAGATCTATCTTGTCAATTCTGCACAAAACACTACCAGGCGTTTCCCGGTTTTTTTGCACTCTCATTAAGAGCCTAGCAACCTCGGGCTCGAGATCCTTGTATGTATCGTGCATGCTTTCCAGTACTCTCTTTCTAAACCTACTGCTCATAATCTCGATCATATTGCTTGTCTCTCTATCAAGAGGCTTCATAACTATACATGTATACTCACCAGAAACAGGGTTTCTCTCAGGCGACATATGCACGGGCGTGAATCCGTTCTTTACCCAGAATCTGAGGAGCTCCTCAGTAGCTCCAAAGCCGGACCCTACCCATGAATACCCCTTGGAAATAGCCTCTTCTTCTATTCTCTTCAGAAACAGAGATCCTATCCCCTTACCCTGGGCATCTGGATGCACAGCTATTCTGACTATCCTCCACCCAATGGTTTTTGCAAAATCGACTAATCTATAGTGCTTAACCACCCTATCCGGTATAATATTCCCAGGCATCTTGCCTGTTGTGAGTATAGATCCCAGGTGGCTCTCTACAGGACCCTCCTCGGCAAGCTGTGCAGATGCTACTATTTTCCCACTAGGTGTTGCCATAGCCCTAACGCTATGATGAGGCGCATCAGCGATCATTCCAAGATCGTCTGGCTCATTTCTATAGTGGGCTAGCACGTATATACCGAAAAGGCTTTTAAGAATAGACTCGCCTTTTTCTGTGAAGAGTTCTTCCGGGTCTAGCTTGAGGTATGTTAGCTCACCCCTAGCTATAGCTTCATAATCCTTCTCATCAAGCTTCTCTGGCTCAGCGTCTAGCAGGAGTGTTCTGAACTGCCAAGCCTCTACGGGGTCGTTGGCAGCATATCTTATAGGCTCGTTCATCTCCACAACTATTGTTGTTGACTTCTCATCAGATCTTATTCTCTTGAGGAACCTTAGAGTGAAACCCCTCCCAGCACCTTCATAGCCGTGGATTGTTGTTGCAAACACGGATCTGTTGGTGGACTCCCAGATCCTCCACAGCATATCCACGGGGAGCCCCGCGGCCTCGTCTACAATAGCTATATCTATATCGAGCTTAGGGATCACCGAGGGTTCCCAATACTCTATCGAGAACCTATCACCCTTGATCTCTATCACTCTCCCACCCTTCTTAACAACCCTATACGGGATCTTCATCATATCGAGGGTCTCTGTGGTCATTCTCATTAGCTGTTCCACGTTTAAAACAGACCTCGCGGTAACGCCGACCCTAACCTTGTTCTTGATCTTCAATAGCTCGTTTATCAAGCCCACAATCCCTATCCCTATAGCACTACTCTTACCCCTACCCCTATCTGATACAACCACTATTGATGTTCTTTTCTTAGGCTTTTCAACTAGCTTCTCCAGCTCTGATATAACTCTAACCTGATCCATTGTGAGAGCTTTTGAATAGATCTCCCTTGGGAAGAGTGTTTGCTGAGGAATCTCTATCTTTTCTCTCTGTGGCGATTTTCTCGGCTGCTCGGCTATCTTTATAATTTTATCTTCATCAGAGTCATAGATACTCACACCATCGCTTCTCAGCAGGTTATCTATGAACCATCTCACAAAAACATTTCTAGGAACGGGTTTTTGGGGAACCGCTAGCTCCTCTCTGAAAAGGTTTCTCGCGCTGGGCCATTTATCCAGCGGGGGTGTTATGAATACCACAACCCCTCCTCCCTCTACTATTCCTACGAGCCTTCCAACATCGTTTGGCTTTAGGCTATCGCTAAGATCCATTATAAGGGCGCTGAAAGTGGTTCCAAGATATTTCTCGGAATCCTCATACCTGGTGATCTCCACCTCTGCGTCTTTACTTAGTTTTGATAAGAGTTCTCTGAAAACCCTAGCCCTGATCACCTCTTCGGCGAACTCGTCGTGGTGGACATACAGGATCTTGGTTTTACCCTCTCTCCTGGTTGAGTATATACCTATAAGATCTGCGGTTATGAGTCCTTGCTTCACGGGATCCGAGCCTGTTATAACTACAAGAGTTCTGTGTCTAGTTACTCCTATTATCTTCAAGATCTTTTTATAATTCTTTCTAAAGCTTACGTAGTTACCCTTAAGAATCTCTTTGAGCATTTTTCTGGTTATCTTTAACCCTTTCCCACCGCCCTCCGAATCCCTTGCAGCCATCTGATCTCTGATAAGTATTACAACTAAGGCTCTATATAATTCTTGATCGTTGGTCACATTCGCTATCTAGCCTGTTTCTTCCTGGTCGAGACGATCTTCACAATATCGCCATCGCTTAGCACATGATCAGCACCAAGTCTTGATTTTGTTTTTGCATCTATAGCGTGTAGGAACCCCTCGCCCAGCTCAGTATGGATCATATACGCCAGCTCCCTAGCTGTTACACCCCTTCTCGCCAGGATCGCGTCGGGCAGTATATTCCCACTACTATCGCACATCCTAACAGGATCCTCTACAGGGTATACCACGATCATATCTAGGGCATCTAAAACAGCGGTGTTAATGATCCTCTGTACCCCTGTACCTCCAAACCTCTCCATAAAAGACCTTATCTTCTCTAGAGCCTTCTCCTGAGCAGGCGTCATTCTACCTCTATCTATAACCACGTAATCACGATCTCCAGGAATATACTTGATCAACCCGGCTGCCGACGCTCTTCTAAGGGCTAGTTCTGCCTCAGCCGATATTGGCACCATTATTCTTCCCTGCAGCCTTTTCTCAAGACTCTTTATGATATCAATAGCCTCCGGGATATCGGCTTTGTTAGCAGCTATAATAGTTGGTTTAGAGATCCTCCGCAGACTTGATACGAAGATCTGTAGCTCCTCATCCCTCCACGAAGAGAACTTACTTCCAGAGAGCTTTGTCTCTTCCAAAGCCCTCACTACATGGTTCTTCTTTATCGAGAGCCCTGAGAGCCTCTGGGAGAGCCTCTCTATAGCCTCTGAGAGTGGTAATGCGTCCAACGCTTTTGAGAGCCTACTCCAGTCACTCTTTATTATAGAGGTTAGCCATAGGTCGAACTCCCTCTCTATGAGGATAACATCGTCGTAGGGATCATAGCTTCCAGGCTTAACAGGCCTACCCTCAGGATCTGTTGAGCCAGAGGCATCTATTACATGGATAAGAACGTCAGCCTGCCTGAGGCTGTCGAGGAACTTGTTACCAAGCCCTCTCCCCTCGTGGGCTCCTGCGACAAGTCCTGGTACGTCTATTATTTTCACTGGCACAAACCTGTTCCCCTCTATACATATCGAGTTCCTAGCATCACACCTAGGTAGTCCGAGGGTTTTGTGGGGGCATGTCTGTCTAATATACCCTATACCTACATTTGGCTCTAGGGTTACGAAGGGTCTGTTCTCGATCTTTACTGGTATCATTGTTAGGGCTGAGAATAGTGTTGACTTACCCACGTTGGTTTTGCCTATGATGCCGACGAGCACGCTTGTTTGGGTTACCATCTATGCTTGTAACCCCTCTACACTACTACCCTCTGCTCTCTATATATTTTATTCAGCATTCGAGATCCATTTCCTGTGAGCATATGGATGCAATGCTAGAGATCCTCTTAGAGATCTCCATCGGATCCTTACCACCTATGTATGTTATCGGCTCAACCCCGATTCCTCCAAGATCTATAACTGCATCAACGCCCCGCTCTACAAAGGCATTGCTAACATCAGCTACTATTGTGTCCTCATCTACATAGCCTCTTCGAGCCTGGATCACTTCGTACTTGAGCCCGAGCTTCTTGAGCGCATCTATAACACACTTGATGGCTTTGATGTTTGCTATTGCTCTAAGATCTCTTCTCCTCCTAGCTATATTAAGCAGTATTTTTCCCAGATGCCTACTAGCCCCCCATGTGGGTTTTGACACAGTAGCTATAGATCTTCCCACTTTCGTTATCCTCCCAGGAAATGCTGCTATATCGTTGAGAGATATCGCACCTTCTTTTGCATATGCTATGTTCATAAGCACCTCTGGGATTAGTATGTACACACACTTCTCTCGGGATAGATATTCATAGGCGTTCTCGAGAGCCTTGAGGACATTCACGCCGGAAGGTATCTGTATTATTTCTGAGCATATCCTGCAATCAGGCGGTATGCTTGGATCAAGCTTTCTATGGGCCTCGCATAGCCTTAGCTCTGATAACCACCTAAGTATTTGCTCGGTGAGTATGCTGAGGGCATCAACCTTCCTATCCTCCTTAACCAGTGCAAGGATCCTCTCTACCAGTGAGTGGAACTCGGCACCATTAATACCTGCCGCAGAGATCTTCGCCAGGATCTTTTCCTCTGAATATGCAGGGCTTCTAATATATATGTTAACAGTAGGCTGTGTAACCCCAAGGATCTTTGCTATCTGCATCTGGGTATAACCCTCACTCCACAGCCTTCTAGCCAGTGCAGCCTTAACAGGTGTCGATATGTATTCCTCAACCACATCGAATGGTAGTCTCAATCTCCTCAAACATATTATTGCTAGTCTATTTTTATCCCTATAGAGTGGTTATTATTATGTATTAACATGCGAATCCGCATTATGTTAGCGTTGACGCGGTCCGTGGTTTTCGACAGTTTAGACAAGCCAGTAGGGCTTAGAAGATCTCCAAGAATATTACCTTAGTTCTCACCAACATGGCGAAACCCATGATTGTTTGTATAAGCTGTGTAGATTGTAACGCACGGCTTATCTTTATATCGCTTTAAAGGGAAGATCTATTGTTGGGAGGGTATTGTGGAGGGGATAGCAGACCTACCGTTACACAGCGGTGCTGTGCCGAGATGGCTTTATGAGTATATGGAGAGGCTTGGGCGTGCGATAATAGAGGTTCTTATCGAGGAGTATGGCCCTAGCGAGGTGGTTAGGAGGTTCTCAGACCCTCTCTGGTTCCAGGCATTCAATAATGCTATCGGTATGGATTGGGATAGTAGTGGCTCTACCACGGTTGTTCTCAGGATTCTCAAGAATATTAGCTGGAATAAAGATCTAGGTTTTCTTGTTCTCGGGGGTAAGGGTGCTGAGTCGAGAAGAATTCCTGAGGAGAGCACCATAGCTGTTGAGAAGCTAGGCCTTGGCGAGGATCAGGGCTCTGTGATTAGGAGGGTTAGCTATATCGGTGCTAAGATCGATAGTGTTTTGTTACAAGACGGTCACCAGATCTATATACACGGGATCATGGTTTCTGAGGATGGTTTATGGACTATAATCCAGCAGGGTATGAACATAGAGAGGGGGTATGCTAGGAGGTATCATCTCTCAAGCGATACCTTCAGGGATCTTCCATGGAATCCCCATAGCGGTTTAGCATCTAACCAGATCCTAAAGCCCCTCAATCTAACAGATAACGGCTCTATGGATACTGTGAAGCTGATTGAGGATCTCTTCTCACAGAGCGTGTCAAAAATAATAAGCGACATAGCTTTGGCAGACGCGTGTATAAGGGGTAAAAGAACACTTATAGGCAACCCCTGTAGGGGTTCTAGGAGAGAGTTCACCATAGGCTACTATAAACCTGTGAGCATTAATGCAGGGCTCATAGAGGCTATAAACAGGGCTCAGCTGGAAGGAGCTAGAAGAATAGTCGATATACTCGGTGCGAGGGGCTTTGGTCCAGAAGCGATGAGGGCTCTGGTGTTGGTGGCTGATTTGATATATGGCTATACACCTTCTAATAAAGATCCTGTGAGCCACCCGATGGATCCTTTCAAATACTCATACGCTCACGGCGGGAAAGACGGGGTTCCATATAGGGTGAGAAGGGATTTGCTTGAGAGAACCATAGTAACTCTTGAAGAGGCTGTTGAGAGGGCGAGGCTTGGTAGGAAGGAGGCTATGGAGAGTCTTAAAAGGCTTGCAAGGTTCTCCTCAATGATCCTGGATGGATAGCTTTACCGCTTATTACCCGCCTCAACCATGCTTATCGTTGGAGGCGGTAGGGAATAGAGGTTTATGTCGAGGTACTTCTACTCTTCCTAACAGGCTTTCTTGGAGGGCTTATAGGCGCCTTAACAGGGCTTGGCGGTAGCGCCATAGCTACGCCAATCCTTGTGAGCTATCTAGGCATCCCTCTCAGGGTAGCGATAGGGTCAGGAATAATAACCACAATAGCTAATAGTAGCACTAGCGGTGCAGGCTACCTAGCCAAGGGTATTGCTAACCTGAGGGTTGGGTATTCACTAGCTATAGCAACTATCCTCGGATCCATAGTTGGGGTTATAATAAACATAAACATTCCAACAAAGATCCTCTATATAGTGTTCGGCGTTGTTCTAGCCATAGCACCGCTACCCGGCATTATATCTCGCAAGGATCAGATTTTCGTCGTTAGACATACCAATCAGGATCCAATATCTATGAAGCTGGGCCTTAGGGGTAGCTATTACGATGAGAACAAGAAAGCCCGTATTGAATATGTAGGGTCTAGGTATCCCCTATCTTTCCTATCAATGATGGGTGCAGGGATCATCTCAGGCCTCCTCGGGATAGGTGCTGGCGCCTTCAAAGTCCTATCAATGGACTATGTTATGGGGCTTCCATTCAAGGTATCAACAGCAACAAGCTCGTTCATGATAGGGTTAACAGCAACATCCGGCGGTATACAGTACCTAATACTCGGTTATGCTGACCCACTTCTAGTATCCCTACTAGTCCCTGGGGTCATACTAGGCTCATACGTATCATCAAGGATCCTTAACAAGCTTGCGAGCAAGACCCTTAGGTATATATTTACGGTCGTTGTATGGCTGCTGGCTATAGAGATGATATGGAGGGGTTTATAGATGGGAAGCCCCGGCTTGGCTGAGCGTACTGTGTATAGCATCTTAAAACTTTCTGTGTTAGCCTCGCTAGTAGTTATAGCAGTAGGTATTGTATGGATGTTTTACCATCTACACATTCAGGGCTTTCCGACAGATAAGTGGCTCACCTTTAATGGTACACGTATAAGTGACTTTGCACACATGATCTCTAGAATGGATCCTCGGGGGATTCTAGGGCTTTCAGCAGTTATCCTGATACTAGGCGTGGTTCTAGCTATAGTCTCGGTGCTCATAACCTCTCTAAGAACGAGAGATAACAGTCTAGCGATCGTTTCAGCAGTACTTCTAATACTCATACTGATCTCGACATCGATAGGTCTGATAATAAAGTCTAGAGGCTAACTTGCTCTTACGGATCGTTTTCTACAGATATTTCTGGAAAGCTTTAGAGATCTATTGGCTTAACTTCTATAGCAGGTGGTTTTAGTGTTTTTATCACATAGCAATACAATATTTCCCTATCATCTCCTAGATATAGCGGTTCTCGAGGTTTTCATTGATATATAGCCTGTGATCGCGATCACGATAACCAGCATAACGCCAAGGACCATGTGGATGTCCGAAACGATTATTGAAGGGGAGAAATATATGTGCATTCCTAGGGCTACCTGAGAAAGTGTTAGCAGCAACGCTATGAGTGAGAATATCTTGAGGAGAGGGGATCCTTGAGATCTTATTGAGCTATAGGTTAGAAAGACTATGAGGATCAGACCAACGATCCCGATCGTTGCGTGGAGATCCCTAAGGTAGTAGAGACCATAAAAAACCATAGCGAGACCCAATATATACTGTACAATAACACCCACACCAACCAGGAGGCTGATCAGCCCAACAAGCCTCATGGTATATACCAGAATGTAATAGTTGTAAAGGATAAAAACCCAAATGACAATAATATATATATGGCGGGGCAGTGCAGCGGGGTAGGGCAGCCAGGTAGCCCGCGGGGCTCATAACCCCGAGGTCGGTGGTTCAAATCCACCCCCCGCTACCAATAAACCCCCGCCGCCAATGGTAGAAAACCTGGTTGCTTCCAAACAATTATAAATAATCCTCTTCTTCTAGATGGTTTGTAGGTGTTGCTCTTGGATCTCAGAGAGGCTCAGGATCTTATAGCAAAGCTATACCTTCAAAGGGATAGAGGGAGGGGCGTTTTCGCTACATTTACATGGTTTGTTGAGGAGGTGGGGGAACTTGCTGAGGCTATACTAGGAGGTGATAAAGACTCGATGGAAGAGGAAATAGCCGATGTGCTTGCATGGCTCCTCTCTATAGCTAATCTTGTTGATGTTGATGTTGAGAAGGCTTTCAAGAAAAAATATGTTAAAGGTAACTAGAATTGCTTCTTTTCTAATAATATCTAGAGAATGTTGACAATATATAGGACGATCATGCCACGTATTCCTGGATGTTGATGGGCTTGGTAGTTGTCCATAAGCAACAGGATCCATGGGTCTCCTGCTAGGTGGAAGCTTCCTGGTATGAGGGAAGAACAAAAATATCAACAAGCATCCAATGATAAACAACTAGTAGAAGCCTGGTGGTTTTACTCTAAGTACCTCTTTGTTAACTAATGTCGGAGGCTCTCTCCCAGCTGCGAATGCTAGTAGGTTCTCTACAGCTAGGAGGGCCATTGCGAGTCTTGTCTCTCTAGTTGCAGAGCCTATATGAGGTGTGAGCACCACGTTCTTGAACCTGGTTAGGGGGTGGTTTGGGTTGAGGGGTTCCTCCTCATAGACATCTAAACCAGCACCGGCTATCCAGCCTTTCTCTAGTGCTTCTATGAGTGCTTCTGTATCTATTACAGCCCCTCTGGAGGTGTTTATAACTATAGCTCCTCTCTTTACCTTATTTAGCCTCTCTCTATTAATCATATGCCTGGTCTCTTTTGTTAGGGGGACATGTATTGAGATTATATCGCTGTTTGAGAGAAGATCATCGAGATCTCTATACTCGGCTCCAAGCTCTTTCTCCAAGTTCTCAGGAAGTCTTCTCCTACTATAGTAGATGATCTTCATGTTAAAGGCTTTCGCTCTTCTGGCAACAGCAATACCTATACGCCCCATTCCTATTATACCTAAGGTCTTTCCATATAGCTCCATGCCAAGCATCATTTTGGGATGAAATGGGGTTCCTGTTCTCCACCATTCACCCCATCTAACGAAATGGTCTCCCTCGACGATTCTTCTAGCAGTAGCTAGTATGAGGGCTAGTGCTAGATCTGCTGTAGCTTCTGTAAGCACTCCTGGTGTGTTGGTTACATATATACCATGCTGGGTTGCGCACTCTACATCTATATTATCATAGCCAACAGCCATGTTGGCTATGATCCTTATCTTGTGAGAAATACTTCTAATCATATCGCAATCAAATCTATCGATAGGCATGCTGAGCACGGCGTCGAATTCTGCAAGCTTTTTCCTCAGAAACTCGTAAGGCGGGTGCTGGTATCTATCCCAGACTTCATAATCATATACGCCCTCAAGCTTCTTGAGAGCTTCATCAAAGATCTCTCTGGTTATGTAGAGCCGAGGCTTTGACGAACCAGAACTCTTATTCATATAACTTCCCAGGTATATAGATAACTGGCTGTCTATTAGCTATAAAGCTTTGTCTCTCGAATTGTGTTTTACATCACCAAGCCGTTGGTTCATTCATGCTATATAGTGCTGGGATGGTAATTATTAATGGACGTGATGTATACGCCATCGGCTGAGAGGTGATGTGATCCGCTCCCCTGATAGTATATGTAGACATTGAAACAGATCTACATTGTTTCGATAGGTAAAGCCTTAACGACTCTCTAGCTCTTTCTAAGTACTAGGGTCTTGATCTCGTAGGGTTTGAGATGAAGCGAGACGCTCCCTGCGCTCGAGCTTAGGGGTCTGATCTCCCTCTCTAATAGATCTGATTCAAGTATTTCAAACATACCCCATAGGTCAAGCTTTACAGTTGTCTCTTTACCCTCAGCCTCATAGATCCTGGCTATTAGGCCGTCTCCCCGCTCCATTTTCTTCAATACCTCAAGAATCGCCGAGCCACCTTCGAGCTTCGCGAAGCTAACAGTAGGATTCTCTATGCGGGGCTTCGATATTCTGAGCGTTGTTGGAGGGCTCCACAGCTCGTAGGCTATCCTAGTAACACTACCTTCTATGTAGCCCCCTCTGTGGGGGTATATGTAATATATGGTTTCAAAAGGATCTAGGTCTCCGTAGGGGTTTGGGAAGAGCGATGTTTTTACAAGGGTTAACCCGATCCTATTATCCTTTGCGCTATACCCATGCTTTGTGAAGGAGATAATAGCGATCCCCATATCTCCGTTTGATATATCAATCCACCTGAGGGCTGGTGCCTCGAACTTAGCGCTATCCCAGCTATCGGCATGCCTAGATCTCCTCTTTATGATTCCGAAGGGTATTTCGTAGTATACTTCGTTAAATTCGAAGGATGGCTCGATCCATGCTTTGAGGAGATATCCTCTCGAGCGCCAATGGATCCTAGATCTAATCTCAACCACCCTGGATCCTCTCCTGACACAGATCCTTTGCTCAACAACAGACCCTCTAGAACCCAACGTGACGCTGGCACAAGAGATCATGGGGCTTGCTATAACCACCCTAGGCTTTTCAGCAATACCTAGCGGTGTGCTCGGTATTTCAAGAGAGCTCCTCTCTATATCCCATGCGTCCCAATCGCCTGGTTTATCTTGGTGCATCTCAAGCCTATGGGTTTTTATAGCTGTAGATCCTTTCTCTTTATCAAATACAGAGAAAGATCCGTCATTATATATCCTCACCTCTAGAGCCTCATTACCTATTACCACCAAGCCGTCTAGCTCTAAGGCATAAGTACCTGCGGCATTTATGAGGGGTTCTTGAGGGCTTGTCTGTTCTAATCTCTCAAGGAGTATGTAGCCTAGTGGGGGGATCTCAACCTCGATTAGAGAGGTGTTAACGAGATCCTGTCCAGGTACGCGATCACCTCCTAGAAGCCTATAGGATCCTCTTGGAAGCTCTACAAAGCTTCTCCTAGTCCACGGGAGATCGTTGAATATAGCTATATAGGCCCCCACAGGATCTTCAGATCCTGATATTGATGCCAGAGCATTTTTACGAACCCTCTCGCAAGAGGCTATCACATATTCAAGATCGCTGTAAGCTTCTCTATAGGCCTCGTAATTAGCCGATCCTGGGAGCACGTCATGGAACTGGGCTGTTAATAGTCTCTCCCAAGCTTCTCTGAGATCCTCGTATGGATATTTAAACAAACCGAGAGAATATGCGATCGAGCTCCAGATCTCCGCAGATCTCAGACATGATTCGGCTTTATATACAAGCTCCTTGATCCTATGGTTAGTAGTATACGTACCCCTATGAATCTCCACATATAGCTCTCCCCTCCATTTGGGAGCCTTTTCCGCTATTGGTTTTATAATTGATAGGTAGCCCTCCTCATCGATAGTATCTATAATACTGGGAAGCCCGGGGAGGCGTTTTATCCAGGAGATTCTTTCTAGCATGGCTAGGTTTGGTCCTCCTCCCCCGTCTCCCTCGCCATAGGCATGTATAGCAGGCCCTAGATCCTTCTGAGCATATCTATCCCAGAGGTTTTTTATCTCCTCCGATGTTGCAGAGCCGTTGTAGGTTAGAATCAATACATGCACAGGGATCGTTGTCCCATCTACCCCCTCCCATTGGAAAAGATGATATGGGAATCTATTGGTATCGTTCCACATGATCTTATGGGTTACGAAAACCTCTATACCTGATTTTCTCAGTATCTGTGGTAGCTGGGCTGAGAAGCCGAAGGTGTCTGGAAGCCACCCGATCCTTGCTATCCTTCCAAACCTACTCTCGAAATAAAGCTGTCCTAGGAGGAATTGCCTTGCAAGGGATTCTCCAGTAACTATATTAGTGTCGCTCTCAACCCACATACCTCCTACCGGTATCCATATGGATCTCGAAACATATTCCTTGATCTTCTCCGCTAGATCTTTATTCATCTTCTCCAGCCATGCGTAGTACTGAGCAGAGCTCTGGGCAAAAGTAAACCTATACCCATCATCAGCCAGTCTGGCTATGTTAGCGAAGGATCTCAGGATTTTTCTCTTGGTCTCACTATAGGGCCAGAGCCAAGCGGCATCTATGTGGCAGTGACCGAGCATTATGATCGAGCCTGTTTTTGGGTATTTCTTGGATAACCTTTCAAGCTCCTCTTCAAACACTGCGTAGGTGTGATCAATGATCTTATCTGCATCGCCCAGCATAGGATCGTCTATATCGCTATAAACACCACTCATTACCGGGATACCATATACGCTGGCTATATATCTCCTATCCCACCTACTCTCAATAACCCCCTTAAGATCTCCTAACAATATCTCGGCAGCGAATGCCTGTGTTATTGATGGCACCAGATCTATTCCCAAGGTGGCCTTCCAAAGAGCATCTAGGAGATCTTTTCTTAAACTCTTATCAGACACTCTTGCAAGCCTTAAAGCCTCAAGCATCCCTATCCCTAGTGAGAACCCCTTCCAGTTCACGGCAACAGCAACAGCGTGATCGAAGTGAAGGCTCCACGGGTTTTCGCCGAAAAGACCTCTAGGGCTAGCCTCTATCGATACATGATGCTCGCCGCTAGGGATGTTTGCAATTCTATGTGCGTGGTCTATACCCTGGTGGATATTGTTATCGATCTTTAGCAATCCACCACCGCTTATAGAGATCTTTAGGAGCCATCTGGTGTTAGGAATATCGCTGAGGCTTACTCTGGTTGAGAAAGTATATGTATCATCCGGGTGAACCCTAGAGATATAGGGGAGCTCTATCTCTATACCTAATTGCTCATAGAACCATCTCTGCATAGGGATTGCTTTTCTCACACTCAATCCCAGCAGGTCTATTACTCTTCTCCTAATCTCGCTCTCTTTAGGGAGGCTTGTCATCAGTTGGTAATAATTTTAGGGAATATTATAGGCTTTATGTTATATGTAAAGATCCTGGGGTGAAGGCTCTGTATAATAAATAGGGCTCTATGGTAGAATTCTATGGTGGTTTAGATGGAGTTCTCAAACTTAGAGAGTGCGGTTAAACAGGAACCTTCCAAAGGGATTAGGCGGTGGATTATGGTTAGTGGTGATAAGACCATGATGGTGTTGATAGAGCTCGATGAGGGATCTGTTATACCCTTGCATAACCACCATAACGAGCAGACAGGATATGTTCTCAAAGGAAGGATAGAGTTCAGAACACCAAGTGGCACCTACACATTTAGTGAGGGGACAGCATATCTACTAAGATCCAATGAGCCTCACGAGGTGCGCAACCCAGGCCCCGGGAAAGCCGTTGTAATCGAGGTCTTCTCACCCCCCAGGGAAGATTTCCTGAAGAGATGATCGCATAGATAGAGATCATATCAACGATCTATTAGTATTTCTATATAGTGATCCCGTTTGGACAATCTATGTCAATAGATTTAAATCGTTTTCCGCTTGACTATCCTGTTGTTAAGCACAACGCTATTAGGTATATAGATCGTCTCTCCATTCTCTGTTATCCCCACTGTATACATGAGGCTTATCTCGACAATTGTTAATGGCTCCCAACCTCCTATAACAACCTTTTCACCTATTCTGAAAGGCCTTGTTATAAGTATTGTAAGACCTGCAATGGCTTGGCCCAGAACCTGTTGAGTTGCTAATCCAACCACGACGCCAAGAAAACCGCCTATAGCCAGCCCGGCCTGAGGGTTGGTTAGGATAGTTGCTGTTCCTGGTAACAGAACACCTATCCCCAGGATCCTTATAGTACTCCTAATACTTGTGGCTGATATGCTGTCGGAGGCTACCAGGGCTACTCTGTAGGCGGCTCTTGATAGTAGTTCTACAATAGCATAGCCGCCTGCTATTATTATAGATGCGTCTACAAGGATTCCTATATCCGGCGGTAGGCTTGACGACAATGCCGTGATCAGGTTTCTAGATATATACCAGATGGCGATCGAGATCAAGATCGTGGCGATAATACCGACAACAAGCCTAGAAACACTCCTACCGCTAAAACAGCCACCGAGATAAATAATATAGGATAATTTTTAGGTTAGTTGTGATAAGATCCTTCTGATAGCGGATCATTATCGCTAGAATGTGGGAGAGGCCATCTAGTCACTATACCTGGCTATAATATCGACATTTGTAGTTATACATATAGCGTGGAAGACGATCCTCAAACCTCTCTCTACCTATCGTTTAGGGATTCGTTCTTAAGGCGTTAGAAGTGTGGCGGTGATATTGAACATTATACCGGGTCTTGTTAGGAGCAGGGGGCATAAGCAGGCCTATATTGCTAACAAGGTTCTCGTTTACTCAGAGTTCCTGACAGGCTTTGTTGGTATATATATGGGTATTGTTAGGTTAGGGAGATGCCCTTGCCCTAGTCGTTATAAGGATCCTTTCAACTATATAGATCTCGCATGTGCTTAGCATATGTATTGCAGCAAGTCTATCAGATCAATGATTGGATCTAATTGCTGTGGCAAGACTTGGGGCTTATAAGTGAGTGCCGCGGCCGGGATTTGAACCCGGGTCACGGGCTCGAGAGGCCCGCATACTTTCGGCGCAGGGCTTGTCCGGGCTATACTACCGCGGCTCCCACCTAGAATCAAGTAGTAGAAGCTTATAGGGTTTTCCAATTAAAAAAGATCCATGGGGATGTGGGTTATTTGCTTATCACTCCCAGAGCTCCTACTATGGGTTGTGATATAAAGCCTATTGACTGACTTATCACTGTTGATGTTGCGAAAAACGCTCCGAAGAGCATTGCTGCGAGGGCTACATTGCCTCTTGATAGCTCCTGCGCTATCGATGGCGCCTCTACCTTTCCTGCAAGCCTTCTAACTATGAAGCTATATATAGCATTCTGAGCCAGGGTTATGGCGAATATTGCTAGCGGGAGGCCTATGAAGAGCTGTACAAAGCCTCCAATTAGGGCTTCAAGCCATCCAGCACCGCCTAGAAAGGCCCTTGCTATCCCAGCCGCGCCCTGGCCTATAACATTTGCAACAGCTATAAGGATCCCAGCTATATATACTCCAACAGCAGTGTTTCCTTTCCTCAGTTCTTCAAGCTCGTCCAGACCCTTAGTTAGCTTGTTGAGAATGTTGAGCGCCAGAGTTATGCTGAAAAGGGCTAGGCCAACGCCGACAGCTATCTGTACGATCGCTAGCAGTACGCTTACTATAGCATCGATCCACGCGGCCGTAGTTGGCTCCCCAAATACTAGATAAACAGGTATTTTCCTTATAGGCAGAGATCTGCTTAGTATTTTTCGAAGCTACAGGGCACAAAAGCTGTTGCCAGATATGGAAGCACGAGATCTATTGCTGCTCAGGTTTTCTCAATATATAGTAATAGGTTATACCGCTCTTCGCCTTAGTGCCTATGATCCCCATACTGATCATTTTATTCAGCCTTCTATACAGAGTGGTTTTTGGTAAATTAGTGTGGCTCATTATATCTCTGGCTGAGGCTTCTCCCAACTTCTCGATAACCCTTAATATCTCCTTATCTGTTGAGTCTAGGTATTCAGGGCCTTCACCCTTACGTCTTCTAATCAATATTAGCAGAGAGATAGCCAAACCAGCACCAACTATCACGCCTGCTAGTAATAAGGGTGATTCAAATACAGGTGCCGGGGTTGCGGGGGCTATGCTCTGAGTAGCTGTCGTTGTCTGTGTAACTCCTGCTGCAGGTGTCTCTACACTAGGTATGGCTCCGGTCGTTATTTGGGCTAATGTGTATTCAAGATCCCATCTAGACCCCTTTGCAAGCCCTATTATAACATATTCACCGAATATACTAAACGATGTGATGTTGGTTGGTACACTGATTAGCACAATGTTTCTATGAACTCTAATCGTTAGGTTATCAGCCCACTGTGGATATTTTATAGAAGTCCTTATGATTCCCTCTGAGACATTTATAGATCCTATATAGCTTATATCGATTTTCGAGATACCCCGTGGCTTGAGGATCGCGATAGTGTTATTTGGGAGGGGCTGTATGACAACATCTACTGGTGCCACAGAGATAGATCCTGAGATCGGTTGGATCGGTAGGTCTATGGATGTTATCGAATCGCTAGAAGGATCCATATATATTGTTAGGAAGACATCTATAGTTCCATCACCGCTGATCACTATGAGAACTCTATTAGCCTCTTGGGAATAGACTATTAAGGTAAAGAAGGCTAAGAGCATTAATAGAGACATAGCTACCAGCAGGATCCTTTTCAGGTAGTAGCTGAACGCGGCTCACCGCTATTTAGTGACGATAGGCGGGTAAAAACTTGCTTCTCCTACCTTCCTCTCCTTCCACTCTCTTCAAGGATCTTTGATAGATTCTCTATAGCCCTCTCAATCGCATCTATGAGATGCTTGGCCTTCTCGATAGCTGCCTGGGCCTCACTATATCTTCCAGCATCTATAAGCATTGTTATATTTGCGATGGTGCTGTTAAGCTCGCCGAACATCCTCTGGATCATATCTATCTGAGCCCTGATCCTCTGATCCGTGGTGTTAGAGGCTCTCCTAACCAGCTCTTCAAACTTGTTTCTAAGCTCGGACGCTTTCGTCGATATCTCGCTTAGCTCTTCCCTCAGCTTGTTTGGACCTTCTCCGGGTCTTTCTGCTAGTTTTTTGAGCAGCCCTATGTTTCTCTCTATATTCTCTATCATCGCCCTTATCCTATTCATCATCGCTCTAGCATCGCCAGCTTTTTCCTCCTTTATCAGTTCTGTCACGTTTATTATCAGTTGATGCACCTGCTCAATATCCCTCTTGATCCTTTCTATAAGCTCCCTCACACTCTGATTCTGGGTCTTTATCGATGTAACCGTGAGGTTATACTCTCTCTCAAGCCTGGCAAGTCTCTCGGCAAGCTCTTCTAGCTCCTCCATCAGTTCTCCCATCTCTTCTGGCTTCTTAGCGGTTGTTTTAACAGTCCTCTCGAATAGTTCTTCAGCATCTCTGAAGATCTTGTAAGCCTCTCTGAACATCTTCTCAGCATAGCCTAGATCTCCTCTAGATAAGGCGTTTTTAGCCTCGTCGATTTTTCTGAGGGTTTCGTTGAGAAGATCCTTGATCTTTGTAAGGGTTTCGTTTGGTACCTTTACAGTGTTTAGGGTTAGGTTAAATATCCTTACCCGGTTCTCAAGCTCTCTGATTACCATTTCTAGCTTCCCAGCACTTGGGAGATCCTTTCTACTCTCTAATACAGACTTGGCCTCTCTCACATTGAGAATAGCACGTTCTATCGCCTGAATAGCACTGGGGCTTGCGTTAACACTTACCAGGAGATCCTTAACCCTGCTTAGAACCTCCTCTGCTATGGATAGCATTTTCAACCCTTCAGACTCATTACCAGGTACTAGTGTTCCTTCCGTGGCAGATGTTCTTACAATAGTAACCATCATCTGGATCTTTACGGATGCCTCTTTACCACGTATCTTTACCTCCCACTCCTCAAGATCCCTCATAGATACGCTCCCAGACTTCACCTTAACCTCGATCTCTTTAGCAACAGTTGTTAGGTTAAGAGCCATAGAGAGGTTCAAAGCCCTCTGGGCTGCCATTAGGATTGCCCTTTCATACGCACCCTTAGCCTCCGGCCTCAACTCGATCCCAACCCTAGCTGCTAGGTCTCTCAACGTGTCAACGAGATCGCTGTATAGCTTTTTACAGCTATCGCTATCCATAGAGACTACCTTCTCGCCTGATAAGTTATATATAATCCTGGCTCTCTCAATAAGCCCCTTATCAAGACTAATGTTTCTCTGGTATGCTACGGCGAGAAGCCTATCTATAGACATGTTTGCTAGGAGTATCGCACTAACATAACCCCCAGGGCACTTACTCCCAGCACTAGCTGCAGGAGCTGTTACCGTGGGCGTTACAGTTGCCTGGGCATAGAGTTGCTTAACCACAACGAGTGGTGAGACTATTATCAGCACTAAAAGCATGATTCCCGCGGCTCTTTTCATGGGATCCATGGTCGTTCTGATCATTTTTCCCACCATACTCCCTACTAATACTCGGTAGAGAGAGTTGATAAAGGTCACGTAGTTCCCCACGGGAATAGGCTCGGGACAATGTTCTTCCAAATCCCACATTCGATGAACCTCATATCCGTACCCTGCAAGCCCTACCGCGATCTAGAGTTGGCAGAGTTGTTGGTATTGGTTGTTGTCAGCCTGAGAATCTCTTTAGCGTCTGTGCCGATGCTGTTACCGAGATGCTGCTCATAGCCATAGCGATCCCTGCTAGCTCTGGCCTTAAATACAGACCTGCCGTCTCGTATAGAGCGCCTGCCGCTATTGGTATTAGTATTACATTGTATATGAATGCCCAGAACAGGTTATAATAGATCTTCCTCCTTATGGCTTTTAGAAGCTCTATGGCTCTTACAACGCCTCTTAGATCCTCTTTGACTAGGATTATATCGCCAGCCTCTCTAGCTATGTCTGTTCCACCCCCCATCGCTATCCCAAGATCGGCTTTGCTGAGGGATGCTGCATCGTTTATACCGTCACCAACCATAGCCACGCCCCCAGAGCTCTTCAGCCTATCTATAGCTTCAGCCTTATCCTCTGGAGAAGCTTCTGCTATAACATCATCCACGCCTATCCTCGATGCTATGATCCTGGCTGAGCGCTCCTTATCGCCTGTGAGCATGATAACTCTATAACCACTCGATCTGAGGCGTCTAACAACCTCAACGGCTTCTGGTCTTACAGCATCACCGACACCTATTATACCTATAAGCCTTCCCTCGATAGCCACATAGACTACGGTAAGACCTTCATTCATAATCTCCTCAGAGATTCTTTTAACATCACCCTCGATCTCTATTTCAAAGCCGCGCATCAGCTTATCATTCCCAACAGCAATAACCCTCCCCCCGATCCAGGCTATGACGCCCTGTCCAGGTATATTCTCAAAAGCCTCTGGATCTTTTATTGTTAACCCCATATCTTTGGCCTTCTCAACTATGGCTTGTGCTATTGGATGCTCGCTCCTCTTCTCCGCTATTGCTGCTAGCATGATCACATCTCTCTCATCTACCTCCTCACTGAGGGTTTTTACGATCCTAACGCCCGGCTTCCCTACAGTTAGGGTTCCTGTCTTATCAAACACCACAGTCTTTATTCTATGCACTCTATCTATGACACTAGCGTCTTTTATCAACACACCTAGCTCGGCTCCTCTACCAAAGCCTGTAACAATAGCAGCTGGGGTTGCTAGGCCTAGGGCGCATGGACATGCTATAACTAGCACCGATGCTACAAAAATGATCGCTGTGCTGAGGGGTACACCGGCCAGCAGCGTCCAGTATGCTAGTGTTGATATGGCTATCGCTATCACAATCCAGGTGAAGATCCCCGCTACTCGGTCAACAGTCCCTTGGATCTTTGGTCTAGAATTCTGAGCGATCCTCACAAGCCTTATGATCTGCCCGAGAACCGTGTCCTTCCCAACCCTGGTTGTATAGACCAGCAACGAGCCCCTCAATACTGTGGTTCCTGCATAGACAGGATCTCCTGGGGATTTTTCAACAGGATTGGGCTCGCCGGTCATTGCTGATTCGTCGACATATCCACTACCCTCTTTAACGATACCATCAACAGGGATTCTCTCGCCCGGCTTTATGCGGACTAGATCGCCTATCCTAACATCCTCTATAGGGATCTCAGCCTCAACCCCACCTCTCACAACCCTGGCACTCCTACTCTGGAGCTGTGCTAACTTCTTAACAGCCTCTCCTGTTCTCAGCTTGAGCCTTGCCTCGATATATCTTCCCAAGAGTATGAATGCCATTACAACTGCTGAGGCCTCGTAGAAGGCCTCGCCCTTAACAAGCCCTAGTGTGACTGCAAGGGAGAATATATAGGCTGAATAGGTGCCCAAGATTACCAGGGAATCCATTCCAGGGTTCAGGTTTAGGAAGGATCTAATAGCTGTTCTCAAGAACCTCATAGATCCTATGAAGAGCACTATGGTTGATAAAGGTATTCCAACTAAGAGATCTCTCAGTAAGGGGGATCCCCATAGCGGTACTGGGTAGCCCATGTAGCCGAGCATATAATATATAGCTAGTAAGATCGATGCTGGAAGCGATATGAGTGTATATAGCCTGAGCTTCTTGAGATCCTCAATAGCTACTTTAGAACCTATATCCTCAACCTCTGCTTCAGCCTTAAAACTCTCAACACTATATCCCAGAGATCCGAGGGCTTCTGCTAGTGATTGTTGCTTGATGACGAGAGGATTATAGAGAATCCTAACACTCTTGTCAATATGGCTGGCATGAACCTCTATAACGCCTTCGAGGTTCCTAAGCCTTTCGACAATGATCTTCTCATCATCATAGCTATTAAGATTCTTGACTATAGCGATGGCCTCCTCTTTATATACATCATAGCCAGCCTTTCTGATAGCATTTACGATATCTCTAGGCGTCACCTTCGATGGGTCGTACTTGATCCTGGCCTCTTCTGATGCGAGGCTTACAAGAGCCTCTATACCAAGCTTTGAGAGGCTCTTCTGGATAGTTATGGCACATGTTGCACAATGCATGCCAATGATCCTATATACCTCTTCCCTCAATTAGTCAGTCCCTCGTTTACGTGTGGTGATGCTCTCCGCTCGGCATTCCCTTGGGACCGTGTTTCAGATAATACTCAGGATCCCGTTCGAATTCCTTCTTACACATGCCTGAACAGAAGTAATAGATCTTACCCTTATACACTGTTTTATGAACAGCCTTAGCTGGATCTACTTCCATGCCACAAACAGGATCTATGGCCATACTATACCCCACCGTAATATTGCTGCTAGAAGTAATTTAAGTATCCAACAATGGGATCTTTTTCTCTATTGAAAATAGTAGTAAATCACCACAGCGACGGCTATATGATAGCTTAAACAGTTGCAAAACTCTCTATAGCGTGGATGAATATTAGCCTTTTTGCATATATGCATTCTAGGAGTTGGTCTATGCCCACACACGGATCGATGACCAAAGCTGGGAAGGTGAGGAACGCAACACCCAAGATACCGCCTAAACCTAAGAGGAACCTCGTACCCAGGGTTAGAAATAGGAGGGAGTTCTGGATCAGGAATAGAAAGGCTGCAGGGCTTCCTGTCCCAACAGTTGTTCCACCATCCTCAGTTCCTAGGAAGAAGCAGTAAGATGAGTAACTAGTCTCGCTACTCCTCTCGATATATATGTTCTATCTTGGTTTTAACAGTGCTATGGAGAAGATCATATGGCGAGGTTTGTCTCGTTATATACAGGGGGTAAGGATAGCCACACAGCAACCCTTATAGCTATGAGAGAGTTTAAAGCAGATCCAGCGCTCCTACTAATTATAGTAACGCCTAAGGAGGATTCCTACCTGCTACATACGGTGAACGTCAAGTGGGCACATATCCATGGTCACGTAATGGGTATACCAACCAAGCTCGTCGAGATCAATGGATCCGATGAGGAGGGCGAGGTGTTGAGAGAGTTGGAGAAAGCCGTGGAGCAGACGAATGCAGATATGATCGTTACTGGAGGGATAGCCAGTATGTATCAGAAGAGGAGGTTCGATTCTATGGCTAGGGATCTCGGGGTGGAGCATGTGTCACCCCTATGGGGCATGGATCAAGAGAGGGTTTTGAAGCTAGAGGTGCTTGAGTATGGTGTTAGCTTCATGATAGTAGCTGCTATGGCTATGGGGTTTACAGAGGAATGGGTGGGTAGGGTTATAGATGATAAAGATGATGTGGAGCAGCTCTTAAAGCTCTCAAGGAAATATATGTTCTCGCCAGTCGGTGAAGGGGGAGAGTATGAGAGCTACGTGGTATACTCACCCCTATTTAAATGCACAAGACTAATCCCTGTAGGTAGGAGAGTATGGTTCCCAAGTGGTTGGGGTCTTTATGTTATACAGAGTGTAGAGAAAAATACCATCAGTACTGAATGCGGAGGATCTATCAACATTTATCATAATGATCCTAGGCATAAGTGACAGAGCAGCTATGCCGAATATCCAAACGCGATATAATGGCTAGAACTTATCATTATTACGTATAATGCATTGTAGTCAGACAATCCATCCCGAGCATGGCGAAAGTCTACACAGATCTCTGCTCGTTACTACGGAGCTTTAGCAACAACTTTACGCTGGGAATCGGATCCTCAAAACCTGATCATGAATCATAGGCTTGTCAGAACTTTATGGGTCTTGTAGCTAAGCGTTATATCATGCAGCCTCTGACAGCCATATTTTATATGGAGCGGTTTCTCATAATGTGTAAAAGCTAGGAAGCATTTAACAATAACTATATTCCAATGGGAAGTTAACCCGAGGTCTTTATATAATCATCTATCGCTTTAATAAGAGCCTCTATATCATTTTCACAGTTATATAGATAGAAGCTCGCCCTCACACTACCATCGCTATAGCCCAGACCGTCGTGGAGTGCGTGTGCACAGTGGAGTCCTGTTCTAACCGCTATTCTTCTCTTATCGAGCCACATACCAATAGCCTCAGGACTTGAGCCCTTTATCGTGAAGGTCACTATACCGACCCTCTTATCGGGATCCATAGGGCCTACTACTTTCACCCGATCGCCTAGCTCTCCCAAAGATCTCAGTGCTATTCTGGTGAGAATCCTTTCATGCTCATAGATCCTATCGATACCTATTCTCTCAAGATATCTAACAGCCTCTGAAAGACCGACAGCCTCTATTATAGGTGGTGTTCCAGCCTCGAACTTCCATGGAGGCTCCTCCCAGATGATATCGAGATCCTCGCCAACGAGCTTCACCCTTCTCACGGTACCCCCACCGCCTAATGGGGGTTCTAACCTCTCAAGCAGATCGATCCTACCCCACAGCACACCTATACCCGTTGGCCCTAGCATCTTGTGGCCGCTGAATGCTATGAAATCGGCTCCGAGGTTCTTTACATCGATCTTCATGTGGGGGACTGACTGGGCTCCATCAACTATCACGATGGCATTATGTTCGTGGGCTATCTTTGCTATTTGTTTTACATCGCTTGTATAGCCTGTTACATTGGATTTATGGGAGAAGGCGACGATCCTCGTTCTTTTGCTGATCATGCTTGGTAGCAGATCCCATGCTGGTAACCCCTCAGCCGTGATTGGAATGATTCTAAGCCTAGCGCCAACAAATCTAGCTATTCTGGCTAGGGGTATGATGAGGCTATGATGATCAGCCTGGGTAACTATTATCTCATCCCCCTTCTGGATATATCCGTTGAACATCAGGGTTAGTGCGGCTAGCTGTATAGCCTCGGAAGTGTTCCTGGCAAAGATGATCTCATCCCACCTACCACCTATAAATCTGGCCACATCTTCGTGGGAATCCTCATACGCTTTAGAGGCCTCGATACTGAGACCATAGACGCCTCTGTGCACGTTTGAATAGCTATACATAGCAAACCTAGCCATAGCCTCTATAACCTGTCTTGGTTTGAGTGTACTTGCTGCGCTGTCAAGATAGACAACACCTCTGTCAATAATTTCTGGGAAATCCTCTCTAGGGGCTAGGCACAATATTATCAACCGATCAATATAGATTTACGAAGCTCTTAAGGATGGGAGAAAGACCAAAGATCCCAGCTCATTGAGAATATGTGAAGAAATGAAGAAACGGTTTGTCTCTGGATGTTTTTTTCTGATCATTTATTATTCATGGTTTTATCTAGGGGTTTTGCCTCTGCCCTCAGGGTCTCTAATCCTGCTGGGTCGTGGGTAACCATCAAGTCAAACAACACGCGGCTCCCATCTAGGGCTTGTGTGGAAAGATCCACACCGAGGGCAATACATCTCAAAGCCCATAAATACCTCCTACAAATATCAAAAAGAAAACATCCCCATATCGGTGTAGGATCTGTTGTAACGTTTTGGGTATCGGGCTTCTATATAGTTATGTCGATCTATGTTATTTCAGGACTGTTAGCTTGTCCTGGTCAGGGATCTGTATTGCTTAACTATCTCAATACCGGATGAGCTGCCGATAATGTCTGCTCCAGCGATCCTCATTAGAGCGAGATCCCATATAGTTCTTATACCCCCAGCAGCTTTTACACCAGTTTTGCTACCCTTTAGAGTGTTTTTCATAATAATAACATCCTCCACACTAGCCCCTCTGGGACCAAAACCCGTGGATGTTTTCACATAGCTAGCACCCGCTTTTGCAACAAGCCTACTAGCGAGCTCTATCTTCTCTCTAGAGAGATAGCCCGTCTCTATTATTATTTTACTTCCAAGACCCAGTTCTCTCGCTCTGTCAACTATTGCTGTAACCTCTCTCTCAAATTCACTCCATAAACCCTCAACTATAAATCCTATGTCAGCCACAACATCAACTTCCCTAGCTCCTTTTGATGCTGCATACTCTATCTCCCTCAGCTTTAACTCAAGCCCTATATTCCCGTGGGGGAAGGCAATTACTGTGGCTATAGGTGTTCTGCTTATCTGTGCCACTAGGGATAGCCTGTTAAGGGGTACTACCAATGCTCTGAACCCGTACTGATCGCTCTCGCTGGCAAACTTCTCATAGGCCTTTGGACCGGCATCTGGTCGTAGGAGTGTCTGGTCTATTAGTGGTGCTGGGTTCCCCATCGTCTCTATTATCCTCACAAGATCCAGGCTCAATCTATCCAATCCCCGGTGGATATTTTGTTAGGTATATAGTTATCCATTAAGAAGCTAAGACCCTTGCTTGTGAGAGCCTCTATCTCAAGCTTAGCCTTCTTTTCTTCAAATATATCTAGCTCTCTCTTCCACTTCTTGGTCTGGAACCACTTATAGTTCCTCAGCTCCTTAGCCCTCTTGAGATCCATATCCTTAGCCTTGATTATATAGTTCCTTCTCTCACTCTCGGACAGGTAGGGCTTCTTACCCGAGGAAGAGTCGCCGAATATATCGCTCATCGCTACCCCAAGGAATCTTGCGTTAGGTGTTGCTAGCCCCTCGCTTTCGTAGGATAGTGTTATGGATCCTATTTTGAACACGCTGTATATATAGAACCCATATGGATCGCTATCAGTTATTATATATACAGGGAGACCTAGCTCCTCATTGAGTCTCCTAACAAACCTCCTGGTAGCCCTGTCAGGCTGTCCCGCACTTGTGATCAGTATTGATTTGTATTTTTTCCAGAACTGTGCTCTGTGGAGCTGTTGGAAAACAGCGTCTTTCTCTACAACTAGCACGAACTCTGCATTGACGTCTTTAAACTCTATTAGGTCTGGTGTGGGTTCTATAGCATATGCCCCGTGCCCCATCTTGCTAAGATCTATGATATCGTCTCCGCTCTTTATTCTCATATCACCAACAACTTTCCCCTTCTCCTTAGATAGTATTAGCATGTTCTCTCTCAAGAGATCTGTATATACCTCTATGTCTCGCAATACAGAGTCGCTCTCAGACTGCTCATCCCACGTGTTTTCCTCATTAACTTTCCCCCTATGATCCCTATACCTAATGGTGTGCTTACCTCTGTAATAGAGATCTCTTATCGTTGGGTACTCATTATTAATGAGAGCCTGGTATATTATCGATGCCATGAGGATTGTCTGCATAAACCTCCTAGCCTCGTGGGCGTCTAGGAATCTTCTCACAAGCTTCTCACTCCCTAGCACGAGGAGTTTTCTCTGCTCATCATAGATAGTGTTTGATAGGGTTCTCTTTGGTATGCTCATTTTCGGCTCTTCTCCTTCCATTATCGATTTATATATCTCGAGGAACTTTGATCTGATCACCTCTGCCGCTTTTTTCCTGGCTTCTAGGTCAACTTTGGAGATATGCACAGACAAAACGATCCCCTCAGTTAATGTGGTAATACTCCTCTTCTCTAAAATTACACTGAGACCTATATCTATGCTTACTAAGACTCTTCCTAGACGGGGTGTGGTTGCAACACCCTAGTCCGGATACAGTGCTACTTCTACTCAACCCCTATTACCACGTCCTTTACACTTTTTATACCTACCCCTAGCTTTGCTCTGGCGAGGGATAGAAGCTTCTCCTCAATAATACTCTCGCCACTATCTACTCCCACTATTGTTGATAGACTCCTAGAGATCTCTGGTATATATTTAATAATAGAATAGGCTCTTCTAGCCGCTTCTTCCTCTCTCTTCTTCCTAGATAGATAGTTTCTAAGCCTCCTAGCCACCTCTCTCAAACCATTCCTTATCTCCGCCTCTATCTCTGGTACATCAGCTATGCTCTCTTTACCAACCCCCTTATATGGGATCTTCGTGCTGCATACATGCACCAGCACAGCTATCGGTGCTGGGAACTCTACCTCATAATCCCTCCAATCCATTGTCGATACTATTTTGAAAGAAACATCGGATCCCTCGTCGTAGAGTAGGGGTATCTTGTTGGCAAACCTGAGTAGCAGGATCTCTGTAGGGTCATTTGCTATAGGTACAGAACCGCCATATGCTATGCCTGTCTCTACTATCACAGCATGTCCAGCATAGCTGGTTGGCTTCCTAGTAATAGCATCAACGAATTCCGGCTTAAACATATTGCTAAGCCCTATCCTAAGGATCTCGTCTCCTATTGGTGATAGATGGTCTGCTGAGGGTCTTCTAAATCCATCGTATTTCTTGATAGACTCTGCGAGCCTCTCGATCTCTTCTTGAGAGAGTCTCCTAGGATTTCTATCGCTTCTCAACCCAGCGATTGCCAGGATATTTTCAGCGGTTTTTCTACCAACGCCCTGGAAGTCATTTTCAAGGAACTCCAGTATAGTCCTCCTCCTTGTAGAGGTTAGCATCATTTTCAACATTTCTAGATCAACGCCTATCGGGTGGGGTTTTGTCTCTCTAGGGGGTTTTGGTATGAGCTCGGTAACCCTCTTAAACAGATAGATCTTCCCCTCAGGGTCTTTAAAATAAATGGTGGCATATGGTGCTATTATATGGGTTCTCTTAATATAGTCGATAATTTTGCTCTTAGATCTCTGCCAATCACCCAGTATGGAGACCTTAACCACAGTACCGTGCCAATCGCTCTCCTTGCGCCATGAGGATCTCTCAAGAACCACTGGCTCGTTATTCTTTATATCTATCATAAGCCTGAAACCATAGATTCGTGTGGACTTAATAGGGCTTGTAATAACCTCAACAGGCTTTCCCACAGTTATTTGTCCGTAGAGGACAACCATCTTGGCACCCAAACCGAACATGCCTCTTGTTTGTCTCAATGTATACTTGCTGCTAAAGAGCACCATTCCAAAGGCTTGTGGTACATAGTGGGGCGGGATCCCTATACCGTTATCCTGGACAGTTATGGAATAGATATCCTCGCCCTGACCATCACTCTTATCTATACTTATATTGATCTCTGGGAGTATTCCGTGAGCATCTGTTGCATCGAGAGCATTCTCGGTAAGCTCTCTCACACTTTGATAAAGCGCTCTAGCAGGGTTGGAAAAGCCTGCTAGCTCCCTATTCCTATAGAAGAACTCTGAGGGAGAAATAGCCCTGAAGCTCTCTACACTCATTGCTGTCAAAAACTAGCACCATCTACTAGTATATTTAATTAATAGTCTTATATAATGTGTGGCCAATACCAAAGAGTCTTTAGAGCAAATAGTGCCGGGTTTCGTTTGCACTTCACTCATCCGGGCTGGGAGACTTATCCCTTCTTCATCCATCGAGTATCATCGGAGCGCCTAACATCTTGCGGTTTATGTGTTATCCATGGGTGTTGCTCTCGCTTTATTGGTCATGATATGTCGGTGATATCTTAATGCAGAGTTCTTATATACATTAGCTTAAAATCCCTAAAGATATTTCTCTCTGCATGATACGCATTACATTAGAGGTACTGATTCGCCGGGTATCTATAGCAGCCTAAAACCTTTAGGAGCATGTTCAGCTGATAGTGTGTGGAAAGACTCTGGGTAGAGGGGATCTATCTATCAATTAGTTTTGAACTATTAACATAGCTAAATACCTTGGTGTTAGAGAACAATTGGGGGATGACCGGCTTCTCCCACTGAGTAGTGATTGAGGTGAAGCGACGGGGACCCCATAGATACTCACAAATAGGTTGGTAGATTCATGGTTCATTAGATATCTAGCTAGTCATTATTTGGTTTCTTACTCATCGGCATACATGGTGCGATCTGCTTTCCCCATAACGATCTTTTCGGCCTTAAGGGCTTTGGCTATATAGTCGAAAGAGAGTTCAGGCCTTGTATGGGATCCGCAAGAATATACATCTACGGTAGCGAACCCGAACTCCGGCCATGTGTGTATCGATATATGGCTCTCGACTATGATGGCTACTATTGATAGGCCCTCACCTATTTTCCAGATCTTTATATCGAGCAGGTTCATGTTACCAACTTCTGCTGCGGTTACAACGATCTTTTCAAGTTCGTATGGATCTCCAAGGATCTTTGGATCGCAGCCATAGAGATTCCCATAGATATGCTTGCCAATAACCTTGGCAACGACTGGACGAGCAGGGCTCATGATAGAAATAACTGTGGTCTCCTCCATCCCCCTACCCCCTCCCTTATAAGATAATCAATTCACGTCTTTTAAGCAATAATGGTATTGGTAATAAAGGATCCGTTAAAGGAGATAGCTTTGCCCCTAGAATGACTTTGTTGCGTCACATAAAGGTTTTCTTAGCCCAGAACTAGGGGTATTCTTTTAGGTCTAGATGCACAAGCCCTATGTTTATTGCCTTAACTTTTTCCAAGTTCACCATGGCTTCTAGTTTTTCTTTTTCCATCACTCATAGGTTTAATTGAGTATAGCGTTTGTTCTTAATGTCAGTACGGTGTTTTGTATAGAGTTACTTAGTCGGTAGAAAAGAAATTAGATCTTTCTAATAGCTTTCTTTTTTGTTTCTTGTTATATCTGAGATCTGTATCTCTGCTAAACTATCTGTGTGTATTGAAATATTATTGATTGGATAGATTCTAGGCGTATATTGGTACGATCCTCATGTATGGTGTTCCTCGGTAAAGAACCGTGTTAATAGATCTTCCAGCATTAGTTGCTTTACCTAGCTTCTCTCTACGTTGGTATTTATTAAATTAAGATCGAAGCTGTGATATCTTGTAAGTATTTATGCGATGTTAGGATTAAGGATCGATTTGGCATGGTTTTGTTTGCTCTCCGGCTATCTCGGTTAGCACTTCATGGTGTTGAGAGAAGAAGCAGCATTGATCGTTAATAGTAATTATTCTCATTACAATAGCTATTGAAATTGGTGCCATAGCCAGTTGTTTCTGGTTTCATGGTGGTTTATAGGGGGACATGGTGTGGTTTTGTTGTTCTATCCCGCCCAGCAGTGGGGGTGGAGATAGAGATCCTAGGGGTGGGTTAAATAAAAGCCGGGGTGTGGGGGTTTCTCTGCGGCATTGGGTTGGGGTCGAGGGTATGGGCTTCGATGAAAGGATCCCTGGGGCCGGTGAAGCCAAGGACTGAGCAGTTGGTACAAAATCACCCGCTATGAGATCCAAACCCCGATTCGGTGTATCCTGTGTCCAGGGTATGATGATCAAGCTTTTTATCCTCCTAGGGTAGTGAGGGGTGGTGGTCTTTATGAGCAAGGAGAAGACAACTGTTTCTGTTATAAAGGCTGATATTGGCTCCCTAGCTGGGCATCACATAGTTCATCCCGATACTCTCGCAATAGCTTCAAGAATCCTTGCTGAGGGTAAGTCGAAGGGTATTATAACAGACTATTATGTTACAAATGTAGGCGATGATCTTCAGTTGATAATGACACATAGAAAGGGCGTTGATAACAATGCTGTTCACGAGCTTGCATGGAATGCTTTCAAAGAAGCTGCAAGGATTGCTAAGGAGCTTGGTCTCTATGCAGCTGGACAGGATCTCTTGAGCGACGCTTTCAGTGGTAACGTGAGGGGTCTCGGTCCGGGGGTTGCTGAGATGGAGTTTGAGGAGAGACCTTCAGAACCTATAGTGATCTTTATGGCTGATAAGACAGAGCCCGGGGCTTTCAACCTACCGATGTACAGAATATTCGCAGATCCTTTCAACACGGCTGGTTTAGTAATAGATCCCAGGCTTCACCAGGGCTTCAAGTTCACAGTATATGATGCCTTTGAAGGGAGGGAGATAACCCTAAATGCTCCAGAAGAGATCTACGATCTGCTGGCCATTATAGGAACACCTGGGAGGTTTATAGTGAGAAGGGTTAATAGGAAGAGCGATGACGAGATAGCAGCTGTAGTTAGCGTTGAGAGGCTAAGCCTCATAGCTGGTAGGTATGTTGGTAAAGATGATCCTGTAGCTATAGTAAGAGCCCAGAGCGGTTTCCCAGCAGTAGGCGAGATACTCGAGGCCTTCACACACCCACACCTAGTGGCAGGCTGGATGAGGGGTAGCCATCACGGCCCGCTTATGCCGGTAGGGCTGAGACACGCTAAGGTGACAAGGTTCGACGGCCCGCCAAGGGTTGTCGCACTAGGCTTTAACATTAAGAACGCTAAGCTCGTAGGCCCAGCAGATCTGTTTGACGATGTAGCGTTTGACGAGGTCAGGAGAATGGCTCTAATTATTGCTGATTATATAAGGAGACATGGTCCCATGATGCCACACAGGCTCGGGCCGGAGGAGATGGAGTATACAACACTTCCAGAGGTTCTCCAGAGGCTTAGCAGCAGGTTTGTCGAAACAGGCGAGAAAAAAGCTGCTAAGCCGAAAGTAACGTCAGAACTTCTAACATCTGAGAAAGAGAAAGAGGCCGATTAGAAGAGGATCTTTAATGAGAATCCCGGTTCTTGTAATAAATTTTAAGACTTACCGCACATCCTACGGCCAGTCGGGGCTAAGCATAGCTAAGTCTGCTGAGAAAGTCGCTCTAGAGACAGGTCTCAACATTGTGATAGCCCCGCCCCTTCTCGAGACATCCTTTATAGTCAAGAACGTTGGTATAGATGTTTATACACAACATGTTGAGCCGCTATACTATGGGGCATATACTGGACATACACCGATAGAGGCTCTGAGGGATCTGGGGGTTAGAGGGGTTATTGTTAATCACAGTGAGAACCAGATTGATCTTAAAAGTATTATAAGAATATCGGAGATCGCAAGATCCATGGGATTAGGAGTCATAGCATGTTCGGACAGCACAGGTCTAGCAGAAATAATAGCAAGGCATGCAATGCCGGATGCCATAGCCCTAGAGCCGCCGGAGCTCATAGGGAGCGGTATAGCTGTTTCCAAAGCAAGACCCGAGATCATTATCGAGGGTGTCAGAGCGGTGAAACACGTCTCTAAGCATATGCTGCAGAATACCGAGCGAGTGCCGCGAGATATAGCTGTCCTAGCCGGGGCTGGTATATCGTCTCGGGAAGATGTTGCAAGAGCTATAGAATTAGGGGCTGAGGGAGTGCTTGTGGCATCCGCAATAATGCTCTCCAAATCTCCGGAGAGCGTTATAATGGATTTTGCGCAATCTATGCTCAAGGCTTGGGATGAGAGAAGGGGTTCTGGTGTTAAGAGAGCATAGTTACGGATCCAAAGGATTCTGCGAGGTATGTTGGGAAAAACCAGCGATGTTTATATGTGTAAAATGTGGTCGCAGTGTCTGTAATGATCATCTAGGGTTTGGTGGCACGTGCGTGATATGTAGATCTGTGCTATGTAACATCTGCGGCAAGAACTTAGCAATAATAAGCTGTATTTCGTGCGGCAGGCTCACATGCTATGGGTGTCTCGATAGAAGGTATAATAACCCGCTATGTATGTTGTGTAAAATAGGATCTATAAAACAGTGAGAGCTGGTTTAATTTTCATAACGGTTAAATGGTGTTGTAGCCATTCTATTCATAGTTTAGCTAGTCTCAGGGGTCCTTATGCCGGAACCTACATAGTTGATTCATAATCCTAGCCATTTCAAGATGGCGCTAATTACGATCTTCTTTCATTGTTCATCTCTGCTTTGTTGTTTGATGAAACCTCATGCCGGTTTTCTTCTTCTCTCGTCATGCATGTTTGGTCTTTAAAGTGATTTGCCTGCATGGCTGTTAGATAATGTTGAAGAACAACAAATTGTATTGTATGAGGATTCGGTGGTGTTGGATATCGTCCGCTATAGATCTTCACGGGATCCGTTGTGTTTTGTAGAAGATTATGGTGGTTAAAAACGTGGTTTTGGATATGAGATGATTCATGCCTGTATGGCGACGGACATCGATAGATCTTTCTCACAGGGTTCCAAACCGTTTGTTCCATTCTTCATAGCTACGCAGCATATCTTGAGATATGCTTGGCTTTCTCTTTGAAACAGCCTCTATTAGATCTTTCATTTGGATTGGTCTCGGTTTACCACCTATGGCTCCCTTCTCGAATAACTCGTCAACAACCTTGGAATATGCTTCCCTCACTATATCTACTATGTCGCTTGCCGAGTACCCCTCCGTGATCTTTGCTATCTCTTCGAGGTTGACGCCTGGGTCTAGTTCTAAGTTTCTACAGTAGTGCTTTAGAAGCGCTAACCTCGTCTCGTAGTTGGGGCTCGGAACATATATTCTCTTCTGGAACCTTCTTATAAACCCTATATCAAGGGACCATGGTTTGTTTGTGGTACCTATAACAAAGATCATCTCCCTGCTTCCCTTACTATAGAGCCCGTCCATTTCTTTAAGAAACTGGTTCCTAACCCTCACCTCTCCTCCAACCTCTGAGGAGAAGACACCCATTAGAGAGTCAACCTCGTCTATGACTATGATTACTGGTCTACCGCCTTCTGCGATCCGTCTTGCAGTATCGAAAATCCTCCTAACATTCTTCTCAGCATCTCCCAACCATTTTGACATTATATCTGATGCATCTATAGGTATGAAGGCGGCCTTGATCTCGTTTGCCACAGCAGCGGCAAGCATGGTTTTACCGTTTCCCGGGGGTCCAAAGAGGAGCACCCCCTTATCCCAGCCTATCTTATCGATATACAGATCTGGTCTCTTCACTGGATAGATTATGGCTTTTTTAATAGCCTTCTTAACATCGTCTAGATCTACTATATCTTCGAAAGTTATTTTAGGAGGCTCTTTAACAAGATCTCTCTCTATCGATTGAGAACCGCTCTCCTCATTTCTCCCAGCAACCCCGATTTTCTCTAGGCTTTTTTCGAGAAACACTGCCCGCTCCTCATAGCTCCTTATGAACTCTACATAGGCTTCCCTCAACCCTGTGTCTGGGTTTATGCTTAAGATCCTTCTGAGGATCTGTGCAGCCGCTTTGTAGTATTTCACAGCATCTTCATAGTTGCCTGTCCTCTCCGCCATCACAGCCTTGTCGGCATACTCCTTGGCTGTTCTTTCTAAAAGACTTGTTGAGTAACCGCTCAAATAGTCCCACTCCTCTCACTTCACTATACTGATCTTGTTGCCTTTAACAAGTCTATCAAGCGAGGCCATTACATCCTCTCTCGAGCACCCATAGTTTCTGGTAAAATCCTCTATATCTAAGAAACCTCCTCGAGATATTATGTAGTCTAGGAGAGCCTTATCGAGATCTTCGGGAGATCTTATGTATTTATTGCTATGGGCAATAGATCCTTTATGCTCGGCAACTCTTACATCCTTGCTAACCTTTGCATCGCTTTGGCCTTTGTAATGATTGGTCATAACGGCATAGACGTCTGGTGGTAGCGATACTGTATCCTCGTTGATATCTATTGTCACCAGCTTTGCAAGCTCGGGGAGCATTTGGGGGAGTGTTTCATCAACGCTTCTATCAGCATCGGTTATTATTTTCTTAAGCAGTTCAGAGGCTTCTCTAGAATCCGGTTTTACCGTGTGCTCTAGCATAGGCTCTGGGGTTGATGTAGCTCCCGTTATCGCGTTTATCTCTCCCATGACTCTCTCTAGAGATACCGCTACGTTTGGTACTATAGGTGCTATTTGAGGTTTCAGGAGATCTAGGAGCTTCTGGAACTCTATGAGTGATGGTCTTATCTTATCAAGCTCGCTTAGAGTGCCGACCCTTAGTTTTAGCTGCTCTATGAATGTTAGGGCTATCCTCAGCCTCCTATAGATCTTTTTTATCTCAACCATCTCGTTGGCATATATAGTAGCTCTGGCCATGTTCTTCTCAGTGACAGCTTTGAGGGCTTGTGTGTATAGCTCGTTATATCTCCTCTGCATCTTCCTAGCGACTTCCTCTATAGCATTGTAGCTGAGATCCAGCTCAACTAAGATCTGCTCAAGGGCTCTCTTAAGCGTGTTATCTCTTCTAGACATAGCCCTAGCTATTCCGGAGAATAGCCTGGTTATCGTATCATAGCCCCACCATCTCTTCTCAACATCCCCGCCCGCTATTGGGTTCACATATAACACCCCGTCTGGGGTTAGGCAGCGTTATGAAGATACTATCCTAACCTCTATCGGTTTAGACTGGGGCTGCTGTGGAGTCTCTATCTTGGGCTGTGTGGTTTGAACATCTATTGGGATCTTTTGTGGAACTATAGCCTCGTTCTCAAGCTTCTCTAGGAGCTCTAGGTGTTTCTCTATATCGCTTTTCTCATCAATAGCCCTAGCTTTAGAGCTTCTCAGCCCCTCTATGCTTGTTTTGAACCTCTGTTCACCGATCTCGCCCGAGGTGTAGCCTAGCTTGAGGTGGTTTATAGCCTTATCTATATGTAGGATCTCGTCCTCAAGCTCTCCAAGCCTTTTTCTGAGAGTGTTTCTAACGCTCTTGGCTTTCTCTTTAAGTCTGGATAGAGTTGCCTCGAGACTCTTTTTCATCTCCTCATATGCCTGAGATCCTATCTCTTTCGATGAGAATAGTTCCTCAAGAGCCCTGGCTCTCTTTCTAGTCCTATCTAGTTGCTGCTCAACCCTTATAGCCTCTACCCTCCACTCAGGGAGCACTATCAGGGTTTCTGGAGAGACGTTAACTCTTTCTGATGGTATGTATGATAAATATCCATCTTCCCTCATAACCTCTATTCCAGTAACACTTCCATCTACATCCGAATAGATCGATGATAAGACGCCTAAGATTCTACCATAAGGATCTCTGACCTTGGATCCAAGATGTTTCTCGATCTCATCGATTGATACCATGTACCCTAACCTCGTAGGAAATGCTTATACTACGATAGGTATATAAGCACTATGGTAGAACACCCATAAGTGCCAGGTGACATGGGGAGAAGACTAGCTGGTGTTCAGTGATACCTATGTAATATCTTATATTATCAGAAAATGGGAGATGGTGTCCTACCACTATCTTTTGGTACTAACTATCTCAGCCAGCTCGGCTCAAGATCTCCTCGGCTAGATCTGTGATCGATACGTTCTTGTATCCAAGCATATTGAAAGCCCTCTCAAGGTTTGTAAAACAAATAGGACACATTACTATTACCCTATCACTCCCAGTAGATGCTAACTCCTTAGCTCTTTTTGTGGCGATTCTTAAGGCTAGCTTTGGAGATATTCCTTCTATAGGTCCCCCGCAACAGAGCGTCTTGATCCCGCTGTTCTTGGGCTCTATGTAGCGTATATTTTTAGCAGAATTTCTAGTAGCAACATATAGTCCTAGCTTTCTAACAATATAGCATGAATCATGGATAACAGGCAGCTTAACCATAGCACTGCTAGCGCTTGTAGTGGAGGCCTTGTTGCTTGTTATATCGTCTTTCACTCCGATCAGTTCTAGGTAGTGTTTCACCTCTATTTCGAAGCCTTCTACATAGCGTGGATAGATCTCTCTTAGCACATATGTTGTATGGGGATCCACCGTTATGACTCTCTTAACACCTTCTTTAACAAGCTGTTTATATACACTAGCTGCGTGTTGTGCGAAGAGATCTTCGAGACCCAGCTCGTAGAGATATACCCCAGAGTAGAGGTCTTTCTCATATAGATATCCGAAATCAACACCGCTGGCCTTCAGAAGCTTAGTAATAGATCTCAGGGTTCTAGAAGAGTAATCCAGGATCTTTTTATCTGGTTTGACGACTTTGGATACGAACCATGAGAAGAGCTTAGGGGATATGCTTGTAAAGAGTCTCGTGATCCTTATTCCCAAGTCTCCAAACCTCTCATACATATCTACAAGAGAGTCCGCATATGCCATTAGCTGGTATAGACACCCAGTATATAGGACTGTTTCTCCACCCCTTCTAAGCCCCAGATCCTTAGCCCATTCATAGCAAGCACTGCTGGGAGCGGCTAGGGGGTTGCCATAGATCCTCGATATAGTCTCCACAATAGCTAGCTGTGTGGGGACTATATCTGTGCCATGGTTACGGCTCTTCATGCTAGGCACCTGCTTCTCTCAGCATTTCTGACAGATCCTTCACCTTTATATCCTTATCGAGCCCTAGGTTTCTTAACGCATCCTCTAGCATCGCTATGCAGAAGGGACACTCAGCCACTATTGTGTTAACCCCGAGCGATGCTAGCTCCTCAACCCTTTCCACAGAGATCCTTTTCTTCTCCGGGACATCGTACCAGTAGTTAGATCCTCCGGCTCCGCAGCAGAACGTTCTATAACCGCTCCTCCGCGCCTCTTTATAGGTCTCGCTAGAGATCCTCACGATTCTTCTCGGCTCCTCCTCGATCCTGTTTATCCTTGCTATGTAGCATGAGTCATGTATAGTAGCCGCCCCACTGATCTTCGATCTGGGCTTTATCCTCCCCTCCTCAACAAGCTTTGAGAGAAGCTGTGAGTGGTGGAGGATCTCGACATCGAATGTGGGATCTAGCTCTTTATATTCGTTCTTAAATGTGTTGAAGCCGTGGGGGCATATGGTTACGATCCTTTTGACACCAAGCCTCTTAAAAAGATCTATGTTTCTTAGCGCTATATCCTGGAACCTGCTCTCCTCGCCAAGTCTTCTCAAGGGGTCTCCGCAGCACATCTCAAGATCGCCTAGTACAGCGACCCTGATCCCCGCTTCTTTCAGAACCTCTATGAAGGCCTGTATAGCTTTTCTAGCCCTATCATCGAAGCTACCCATACAGCCTACCCATAGGAGGTAGTCATACTCGCCCGCCTCTTCAGCTAGCTGGACGCCTAGTTTTCTGATCCAGTCGTGTCTTCCATAGTTAGGGGCTCCCATGCTATTACCGTTCTGAGCTATGCTAGATATGAGGGAGATCTTTTTCTGATCCATTTTCGAATTGAACACGAGCCATCTCCTCACATCAACGATCAGGGGTACGTGGTCAACGCCCATAGGGCATATCTCAACACAGGCGCCACATGTAGTGCAGGCCCAGAACGTATCATCCTGGAGAAGATCTACAACCTGTTTCCCAGGATCCATCCTGACACCTTGCCTTGTTACCAGTACAACCTTTCTGGGGGATAGGGGTCTTCCCACAGCATACGCTGGGCACACGCTATCGCATAGGCCGCAATTGGCGCATGAGTCGAGATTCACTAGCCTCTCAGTCTCTATGTCTGTGAGGAAACCCACACCAACTTTGATCTTATCGATCGTCTCTTCACTCAGCTCACTGAGTTTAAAGGGTGTGGGGAGCTTTCCAGGGTTCCTCTGCTTATTTATAAAGACATTCAGGGCTGAGGCTACGTTATACCAGAACCTCGTGCGGGGTGTTAAGAGAATTATTATTGGTGATATGGCTAGTGCTAGGGCTATTGCTTCCCTGTAGTATAGGCTTGACAAGGCTACTCCTCCCAGTATTGGGATTACTGCTAGGTAGGCCAGGTCTCGCACTCCAAGTTCTATGAGCCAGCTCCTCTTACCCTCTCTGGGTCTCATATTTACAAGGATAACAACCCCGGATACCAGTGCTACGGCTCCGATTACCGCTATGAGTGTGTGAAGAGGTCTGAGGATAGGGCCTACTTCCAGGAGTAGCAGGATTGCGTATAGTAGTGAGAGCACCATTATTAGCATGTATGAGTATAGGGCCACGCCTCTAAATACTCCCTCTATAGCTGGTTCGCCGCCCCATCTGAAGAACCTACCCTGAAGTACTACTTCCATAAGGAATCTATTCCACGTATTGCTATCAGCCATGCTTATATAGGAAAAGATCTTCCTGAGACCGCCGTATTCTTTAAGCCTATGTGTTATGCCTAGTATAGAGGCGATCAAAAGGATCAGGTAAATAGAGATCGAAGCGATCCACACGGCGTTATTCATTATTATTCCCCTTATTAGTATGTTAGGAGGCTAGATAACTGAGAAGATGCTTAGCAGTCTTAGAGAGCTTGTGTGGAGATCCACGTGGGATAGCGAGTGTTTCAATGCACTGAGAGAAATGTGTATCAGGTCATGTGGGGAAGACTATCCACATCCCCCACTCTTTAAGGATCTACCAGATAGCCTGCCACATAGATTCTCAGCAATACTCTCCATGGTTTCCGAGGCGATGATCTGTGGACTTAGGGAGGGTACTAAGGAGCTTGGGGATTATCTAGAGAAGCTTAGGGAGGAGTTTCTCAAACTATACTCAGATCTATTGCTTGAGGAGAGGGAGTATGGGTTGAGATTGAGACCCCACAGGATCGAGGATCTATTGAGGATCTTGGCAGAGAAGCAGGGATAGGCTTATAATAGGCCTTGTTATATAGAGCTATTGGGTAGTAAAATGCCGCTTAGACCGGCTAGATGCTATACACAGCAAAAGAAGCCGGCATATACTAGGAAGGAGTATATTCAGGGAGTACCCCCGCCAAAAATAACTAAATATACTATGGGTAACCCTAAGGGTGAGTATAAATATGCTGTGAAGCTTATAGCAACAACTAGGTGTGTGATAAGGCACAACGCATTAGAGGCTGCACGAATAGCAGCCCATAGATATCTATCGGCAGCAGTTGGTGAGGATAACTTCTTCTTAGTGGTTAAGAAATACCCGCACCACGTGCTCAGGGAGAATAAGATGCTCGCCTTTGCTGGAGCTGACAGGCTCCAAGACGGTATGAGACTAGCTTTTGGAAAACCAATCGGTACTGCGGCTATTGCGATGCCTGGCGATGACGTTATGGTTGTCTATGTTAGTAATGAGAAGCATATAGAAGCTGCTAAGGAAGCCCTGATTAGGGCTGAGACAAAGCTCCCCGAGGCATATAGAGTAGAGGTAGTTAAGCTAAATTGATCGAGATCTTTCTGTGATGAAGCCGACATAGGTTGATTGATGATATAGGGTCGATTATCTGATCAGTCATAAGTTATTCAACAACTCGTTCGTCACCCCAACTCTTCTATAGATCGACACTGCGGATCCTAGATCGTAGCTGGTGCAACGATGTGAGACTCCTATCTACAAAGGGATCATCATACTAGTGGTTTAGCGTTCGCTCCCAGCCTACCCAAAGCTAATAAGACCAACGCATTACTAATCAAATATATGAGTATTAATAAGAAAACAACCCGGCGTGATACCCGATCTCAATAGCTGCGGCTTTAGTGTTACTTCTGATCCTTTTCAGCATATATGAGAAGTCTTCTGAGAAGAAGTATTAGGTATGAGAGCTCCATTTTTGTGGGATTTGATCTATACACTATTCTCTCAAGACTCTTTATAGCAGAGATCTTCTGTCTCTCATCATTCATCGTTAGCTCGGAAGCCATTTCTATATACTTCATGGCTATTCTGAAATCCTCCTGCGAGGGGCGTTCAACTATATCGATAGAGGTCCTGCTGGAGAACTTCCTAAAGATCTCGTAAAGTACTATAGCCACAGCATGAGATAGGTTCAGCGTTGGATATACATGGCTTGCACCTATGTGGAGATATATGTTGCACTTCTCAAGCTCGCTTCTAGTTAGCCCTGTGCTTTCTCTGCCAAACACTATTGAGACGAGCCCTTTACCTTCTATCATATCCACAAAATCCTTTAGCTCTACAGGCTGTCTAAGCGGGTCGCTCTTCTCTGTAACTATTGAGGATGTGCATGCAGCTATATCAGAGCCTTCTAAGGCTTTTTCAAGATCATCGACTATGATGGCCTTTTCAAGATATTCCCTCCCCCCAGCTGCGAAGTTAATAGCATCACTGTTTATCTCAGCCTTTGGTTTGACTAGATATAGCTCGTCTACCTCGAAGTTTTTACAGAGACGAGCCACCATCCCGAGGTTTATTGATCCCTCAGTACCTACTAGTATAACTCTTATACGGGGTTTGATCTCTACTCAGCCTCTATATCGGCTCTTTTAACCCCTCTTAGGAGTGGAAGTCTTCTCCTCTTAGCCTCTCTAAGGATCCTCTGCAGGTTCTCATAATAGCTTAGAAGCTCTTTCACCTCCTCAACGCTTGTTCCCGAGCCTATGGCTATTCTCCTTATCCTGCTCTTATCAAGGATCTTCGGGTTCTGGAGTTCCTCGTAGGTCATGGAGTCCATTATATTTATCCATTTCCTCATTTTCTTCTCACTGATCTTAGCCTCCTCATCACCTATCACCAACCCCGATAATCCCGGGATCATCTGAAGGATCTTTGCTAAGGGACCCATTTTTAAAATACTCTTCAGCTGGACATACACGTCGATGAGAGTCATCCTGCCAGTAGCTATAGCGTTGCTCAGCCTCTTCTCAAGCTCCTTGCTCTCCTCAAGAGCCCTGAACTTCTCTATAATACCCTCTATATCTCCAAGCCCTAGTAGCCTACTTGTGAATCTCCTTGGATTGAATACCTCGATCTCGTCGATCTTCTCCCCAGTCCCTATAAACTTGATCATAGCACCTGTAGCTGCTACAGCCGATAAGGCTCCCCCTCCCCTAGCACTCCCATCAAGCTTTGTTATAACTATAGATCCTATTGGTACTGTTTCGTGGAACCTCTTGGCGAGATCATATGCTCTCTGACCTATAGTAGCGTCGAGCACTAGTATAACCTCGTCGGGTTTTATCACCTCGGCTATGCTTTTCATCTCGTCGAGCAAGGCCTGCTCAGATCCGTAGCCATGCCTCCCAGCCGTATCGACTATGATTATATTGCACCCCTTCTTAATCATAGCCTCAACACCTCTCATCGCAATACCGACAGGATCCTGGGATCCTGGCTCACCATATACCGGTACGCCGATCATTTCTCCAAGCTGTGCTAGCTGGTCATAGGCGCCCGGCCTATAAGTATCGGCAGCAACCATGCATGGCCTATACCCCTGCTTCTTATACAGATAAGAGATCTTTGCACACGTGGTTGTCTTACCAGACCCCTGAACCCCGACCATAAGCACCACGTAGGGCTGTTTTGGTGGTATAATACTTGGCGATCTATCGCCTCCGAAGAGCTCGGCTAGGTTGTCGTAGACTATTTTTATGAACCAATCCCTCCTCGAGAAGCCTGGAGGGGGTTCCGAGGATCTAGCATGCTCCCTGATCTTATTGCTAAGCTCGTAGACAAGCTTTACATTAACATCAGCCTGGATCAGTGTTTTCTGTAATTCCTTTATAAATGACTCAACAGCCTGCTCGTAAGGGTCTGAGCCTTTGACGAACCTAACAACAGCTTCCTTGATCCTTTCGAGACCCTTCAAACAACTATCCTCTCACGTTAACAACTATCCTCCTACCCATGATTACCCAGTACTCAACCTCTTTTCCAGGAGCTATTCTTTTGATAAGATCCTCGTTCTTAGGAGGCTCGGCCTCGAATGTCTCGAAGCTCTCCATATCCATTATCTGTATATTCTTCTCACTAACAGCTAGAACCTGCCCAACCCTCTTATCTATTATAGGCACCTCTACCCTTGTATCGACAGGTGCTACGAGGGTTTTCTTAACACCACTTATTATAGATATGGCTACCACATGGGCCTTGGCAGAGCCGTGCTTCCCAGTCTTGGCCTTAGAGATCTCCACAACTCTGCATGGTTCTCCATCTATTATTAGATAGCTACCAACCCTTAGATCTCCAAGCTCTGCGTACGTGACGCTCAATCCGAATCCCCAGATATGTGATCTCCTCAGACTTATATTAATAGCGTTTTCACACCCAATGGCTCTTTAACCCTATGTCTATAGGATCCACAAAGATCTTATATTCGGTGTAGCTAAGAATACCCCGGTGGGGTATTGTGGAGAAAAAAGCTGTTGAGAGTAAGGAGGCTCCTAAACCAGCAGGTCCCTATAGCCCCGGTATCATTGCGTCTGGAAGGATCTTATTCATATCGGGTCAGATCCCGATAGATCCTTCGACGGGAGAGCTTGTTAGAGAGCCCTTTGCAAAAGCTGTGGAGATTGTGTTGAGAAACATTGGGGCTATTGTTAGAAGTGCTGGTGGTGATCTAGAGAACATAGTCAAGGTTACAGCATATCTAACCGATATGTCAAAATTCCAGGAGTTCAACGAGGTTTACCAGAGATTCTTTAAACCACCATACCCAGCAAGAACCACTATCCAGGTTGCAGGGCTGCCTAGGAACTCCCCTATAGAGATCGAAGCCATAGCGATCCTCTAGGTGGATGTATTGGGGATCCTCTGGGCTCCGTGGAGGATGAGCTATATAAAAAGCGCTGATAGAATGCACGGGTGCTTTCTCTGCGAATCTATTGGGAAGAGGGATGAGGACACATATATAGTCTATAGATCTGAGAAGGTTTTTGTTATCCTCAACTCATATCCATATAACACTGGGCATATAATGATAGCTCCCTATAGACATATAGCTGAGCTAGAGTCGCTTGACGATAAGGAAACAATAGATCTCATGAATACTATGAGGAAAAGTCTAAGAGTATTGAAAGATGTATATTCACCCCAGGGCTTCAACATAGGGATCAACATAGGTAGGGTAGCAGGGGCAGGGCTTGAGAGTCATTTACACGTGCACATAGTACCAAGATGGGGCGGTGACACAAACTTCATGCCAATAATAGGAGGAGATAAGGTGCTCCCAGAAGACCTAACAACAACATGGAGAAAAATTAGCAATGCATTTAAGAAGAGCTAGAGGTTTTGATCTAACTCCTCTACAGAGAGATTCCGCTTCGATTTATAGAGATCTATAAGAAGTTTTAGCTTTAGCACGCTCTTATACCATTGATTCTCAATCTTAATATTCATACCAATATAGCGAATTGATTGTCGGTGTGTTACTGCCGAATTAAGCCTTGGATGTTTATGTTATGATCATTGTTATAATTCTGTTTTGTTAAAATCGAAAATGCTATGTTACTTGTATATTTTCGCTTGGCTTTGCTAAGAGCAGCACGTACTTAAATTAATGAATAGATAAATGTCACCAAATAAGGACGTGATATTGATTTATATTTATATATTGTGTTGATTTTAGCAACACATATTTGATCATGTGCTTGTAGTGCATCATATGTCTTTTACTTATATTCTACGGAGCATTTATATATGTGGAGGTTCGAATTTTGACGAAAAAGATACTCATATTGGGTGGCGGGACAGGAGGTTTAATGGCTTCTAAAGAGCTTAGAGAGATTCTCGGAGATGAGGTCGAGATCACCGTTATTGATAGAAGAAAATACACAGATTTCAGGCCTTCTTACCTCTACGTTATGATGGGTTATAGGGAGCCCCACGAGATCTCAGCTCCTCTCGAGCTTCTCAACAAATTTGGTGTTAGGTTTGTTAACGATGAGGTTACTGCTATAGATGCTCCGAACAGGGTTGTTAGAACCAAGAGTGGGGCTAGCTATAAATATGACTATCTACTCGTCTCGCTTGGTGCTGAGGTAAGAGAAGATCTGGTTCCTGGGGGTCCTTTCCCCCACCCGTGGGAGCTGAATAGTGCTCTTGAGACTAGAAAGGCTATTATGGAGTTTAAGAAGGGGAAGATCGTTGTTGCTGTCCATAGCACGCCCTATAGATGCCCTCCAGCACCGTGGGAGACTGCTCTCCTGCTTGACTTCTACTATAGCGGGCTTGGTAAGAGGGGCGAGGTTGATATAACTATGGTTCATCCTTTCAAGAGACCTTTCGAGAACTTCGGTCCTTTGGCAGCTAAGATGATGGAGGGTATGATGGCTGAGAGGAAGATCGGTTGGGTTGGTGTTGGTAAGAACCCAGCGATCGAGAGTATAGATAGGAATTCGAAGACTATTGTTGCAAGTAATGGTGAGAAGATCAAGTATGATATGCTTATACTCATACCGCCTCATAAGCCGCCTAAGGCTGTTGCTGAGTCAGAGATCTCAGACCCCTCGACAGGCTGGGCTAAGCCGCAGCCACCAACTATGAGGACTAAGTATGATGATGTATATGCTGTGGGCGACGTGGCTGCTCCGAGCCTTAAGCTGGGTATGGCTGGGGTTATACTGCACTCATATATAAAATACCCTCTAGCATCGATAATTAGCGATATTAAGGGTAGCTATATATCCAAGGACTTCAGGGTGTTTGGATCCTGTGTATTAGATGTAGGAGGCTTTGGCATGGCTGCTGCCTGTGACTTCACAGACCTAGTGCTTGGCAAGGCTGCCTATCCAAACTGCATGTTCCTCCCACCAACGAGCTTCTCAAGGGTCTTTAAGGAGATGTTCGAGAAACAATACTTCTCATGGTTATTATCCTATGTTCCCAGGTGATGAGCATGTCCCAGCCCCAGGTTGAGCAAATAAGCATAGAAGATCTAGCACGAGAGGTTAGAGAGCTACGCAAAATAGTCGAAGATCTTGTGGTCAAGCTAACACCACTAGCAGTGATCCTAGAGAAACTACCAGACCTAATGACAGACCCAATGCTATTCAAAAGCGTAGCACCAGCCCTAGCAATCCCATACGCACTAGAAAGAGCCAATGTTAACATGATGGGGGCAGCAATGGTTGGAGGGATCGAGTGCCTAAGCAGATCTCTAGAGAACATAGCATCAAAGGATCAAATACCAGAACTATCGATCATGAAGCTACTAACAGACAAAGAACTAAAAAGATCCCTAGGAATGCTCATGGAGCTACTCAAAACAACAATGCCATGCATCCATAAGAATCTAAGAGAAATGCAAGCCTAGAGAAGACTAATTAGCTATATAACATCATACTCTTTTTTCCACTTTTACTAGCACTTATGGAAAGGATCCTATGTGTGGTCGTAACGGTTCAGCTTTTGTTGATGATATCTTATATCGACTACCCGTTCTCTTGGTTTCATTTACCTCAGGGCTCCTTTAATGGGGATTCCTATCGTTGATCTTCATCGGTTCAATGTGATTCCGACCCGCAGTTTCTCTTCATAGCTAGCCTCTGACTTATCGCTGTAGGGAACCCTGCACTGTGGCTCTTTTCCTTTAACTTACTGCTTGAGTCTTTGTGAAATATATCGTGGTCTGATATACATGCCAACCTGCTTCAGCTTATAATCACGTGCTCTCAATAGAGCTATGGATTCAATATCAATCCACTATGAGATCCTAACAGACAGCCATGACGGGATCATCGCTATTGAATGTAACTACGGTAGAGATCATTATGGGTTTGGTATTTGCCAGTGCGGCGGCCGGGATTTGAACCCGGGATTTCCGGCTCGGAAGGCTTGTATCTGGTGTGGGGATCCTTCCGATCGATCTTCATGGTTGGAAGGTTATGTGAGGCTTTCGATGTATGTCTATGTGAATCTGTTTGTGATCTGCTTGGGTTGGGAGGATTCTCAACATATATCTCTCCACACCATAGATTTTGGTTCTTGGAGCCCTATATTTATCTTTACAACTAAAAACCTCGTTTTTTTACCCTTGATCTGCTATCTCGATTAGAACCCTAACCCTTGTCCTCGTTCTATGTAGGGCTTTCCAGAGGTGGTTGTGGGATGGTGGTAGGGCTATGATGCATCTAGCCCTACCCTTCTCAGTCCTTCCCGAGATTGCTATCCTTATATCTCCTAGGTATATCGTGTTGCTCATAAGGCTTGCCGATGCCCCCAGCTCCCTCACAAGCCCATATAGATCCTCCCTATCTATCTCTAGATAGCCCCTGAGCCTCCTACCCCTCAGCGATAGCCACAGACCATCCATCCTCGATGGGAGGAGAACCACATACCTCTCAAAACCCCACAGAGAAACCCTCCTAACACCAGCATCAACAACCCTACTCACAGAGAAACCCAGCATATCGGAACCCATTTCCCCCACCACAAGATATGTTGAAAAATAATTCTCTATCTGCTGGACTGCAGGCTTGCTATTGGTATTACAAGGATCCTCATCGAGGCGAAAAGCTCGACATAGTGCCAAGCGTTTGTGCTTGCAGCGTTTCTCAATGTTATATCGCTTGATAGTGTGATATATGCCTGCCCGAGGCTGAGGCTCCCACTATATGTCTCTATATCACCCTGTGCAAGCGATATCGGCGATAGCGGTACCTGCCCCTGCCTGAAGTCGCTATATGATATAGATATTGGACTGTTATCCCTCCTACCGTTTATAATTACATATGAGTCTATGATGCCCACCTGGATCCTGCCTCCTCCATAGAGGGTTGGCTGGGTTGGGAGCTTTGGGAGGGATACCTCGTAGTATGCTGTGCCAGCTATGAGGGGTGTTGAGGATGAGATCCTCAGCCATATATCCCTCGAAAGCGCCCTGGGATCCCACTTCGTGTTGATCCACAGCTTTACAGAGACATTCAGGATCATCTCAGCCTGCCCGTTCTGAAGAGGATATATCCTGTAGCTAATGTTGGAGCCTGCATCGGAGATAGAGAGAACCCTATCACATGCCGTAGCACCCCAGCTATATCCAGCACAGCCATACCTAGTTTCCTGAGCCACGAGCCTGCTATAGCCATCATAGACGGTAGCGGAATGCCATGTTTCATAGCATCCGCCATATCCACACCCACCGTATGGATGTGCTATTGTGTACCAAGCTATTCTGGGAACTACCCAGTAGTACCAGTACTGCCAAATATACGCTGTCTGATATACAGGTATTATATCTCCTGTAACGACTAGACGTGAGTATCCGCTCTGAGAACTGTATATAGTGTTCTGCCTCATATCGCCTTGTCCATATTCAGCACCCCTCACAAGGGCTATTGAGAGATCCTGATATGGATAGCTATATGAGACCCCCGAGAGAACATCATTGTAATATCCATAGTAGTAGTTTGTACAGAAATAATCCCTATACTCAGAGCTAACAGGGCTATACGAGGGATGACCAACAAAATACCACCATGAGGATGGAGCATATGACCAGCAGTACCAACAGCCATAGCATTGATTATTCCACCACCAGCAGCAGGAAATGTAATACCAGCTGCAGCAGTACCACCAGCAGTAGGATCCGTAGAGCCGGTCGCTTGGTGTGTATCCTTCC
>JAWBYA010000004.1:0-227322 GCA_038867615.1 Sulfolobales archaeon
TTGCTCCTGGTTAAAGCTATCGAGATCGCCCAGAGCCTAGATCAAACTGCAGTTAGAGAGGCTTTCAACAAGCTTAACATAATGACGTTCTTTGGGTTATTCAGGATAGATCCTGCAACTGGTAAACAAATAGCCCACGAGATGGTTCTAACCCAGTGGCAGGGTGGGAAGCTGGTTATTGTATGGCCTTCAGACGCTGCTGAGAAGAAGCTCTACTACCCACTCCCAACATGGGATGAGAAGAGAGCAGGCAAAACAACAACATACTAACCCTTTTCTCCGGACATTGAATTGGCTGTCTAAGTTATACCTGATAACTCTTCGATCAGTTTTAATACTGCAAAGTAGTCAAGATCTCCTTTACCGCTTTTATCGAGAGCCTCGAAGATCTGTCTGACGAGCGAGGTTAGGGGCATAAATACCCCTAGCTCTTTTCCCACCTCTAATGCGTAGTCCAGATCCTTGATCATCTGTTTGGCTGTGAAGGCTGGTTTTGAGTAGTCTTTCTCGAGGAGTGTTTTGAGCTTATAGCCTATCTGGGGTGATGCTACTGCGCTGCTTCCCAAAGCGTCTATAAGGGTTTTCCACTCGATCCCGGCTTTCTCGCCTATCGTTAATGCCTCAGCAACGATCACTGGGGTAGTTGCTATTATGATGTTTATCAGGAGTTTTAGGTATCTTGCTTCCTCGCCGGAACCTACATAAAGGATCTTGCTGCCAATGTTTCTTAGAACGGGGAGCGCGTTTTCATAGGCAGCCCTATCGCCGGAGACATATATTGTTAGCTCGCCTCTTTCGGCGAACAGAGTGCTACCGCTAATAGGGGTTCTTAGGTAATAGACACCCCTCCTAGCCGCCTCTTCGGCGACCTTTCTAGAGGCTGATGGTGTTACTGTGCTCATTTCTATGATCGTAGATCCTGGTTCCATCTTCCAGAGGATCCCCTTATCACCGAGGTATGTCTCTATAAGCTCTTTATCACCCGGGATCGATGATATGACAGCATCAACACCTACACCCAGTTCCTCGTTAGAGCTCGCAACAACCGCCCCTAATCTGGCTAGCTCCTCTGCTTTTGCCTTCTCAGGGGTATAGATCTTAAGCTTATATCCTCCGATCTGGATCAATCGCTTAGCTATCGGCATGCCCATCTTACCCAAGCCCCTAAACCCTATCACTCTTATCTCCTTCGGAGACATCTGATCACCACTATTCAATAATATCGGGAGATTATATTGCTAATCTAGCTAAACAGTAAAAACTTACTGTTAGATTTGTTCATCATATACCTATGAGCGATCTCAATAAATCCCTGGATTTAGATGAGATCTCCTCATTAGTACCCTGGAGTATAATCCTCCCATGATCTATTAGATAGATATATTCGCTGATATCGATAGCCATCTTTACACTCTGTTCAACGAGTAAGAGGGATATTTTCTCGATCTCTCTAAGCTTGACTATGGCTTTAAGCACTTCGAGGGCTACTTTGGGAGCTAATCCCTGGCTCGGCTCATCCATGAGGATAAGTCGTGGTCTTGTCATAAGCACTCTAGCTATTGCTAGCATCTGTTGCTCACCTCCACTCAGGGTTCCTGCTTTTTGATCTAGCCTCTCTCTCAATACGGGGAATAGTGTGAATACAAGGTCGAGGCTAGCATCAATATTATTCCTAGCCCTCTTAACCCTTGTGGCTAGTAATAGGTTCTCCCTGACAGTTAGGTCTGGAAAGAGCCTCCTACCCTCTGGGACGATGTTTATCCCGAGTTCAACCTTCTTATGGGGAGGGAGCTTTGTGATATCAATACCTCCATATACTATCCTGCCCCTCCAGGGTTTTATGAAGCCCATTATAGTGTTTAATAATGTTGTCTTGCCAGCACCATTAGGCCCTAGGACAGATACAAACCCGCCCTCCAGTGCTCTAAGGCTGATTCCCCAGAGAACCTGTGTATCTCCGTAACCAGAATCTAGATCCACGACCTCAAGCAACAACTCCAACACCCAGGTAGATCTCTCTTAACTTCTCACTCATAAGAACCTCCTCCACGGGTCCCTCGAGCACGATCTCGCCTCTATGGAGAACTATAGCTCTCTCGGCAATCTTTGTCACAGCCCTCATCACATGCTCAACGAGGGACAGGGTTGCGACGTTATTCCCAGCTACGTCTCTTATGATCTTTGAGAGCCTGTCAATCTCAGCAGGGGGCATGCCGGCCATCACTTCGTCTAAGAGCAGGAGTTTCGGTTTCATAGCCAGAGCTCTAGCTAGCTCTAACAACTTCTTCTCAGACCCTGTTAGCTTTCCTGCAAGCTCGAATCTTTTATCATAGAGCCCTACATCCTTTAACACCTCGTCAGCGATCCTCAGAGCCTCCTCAACACTTAGGCCCTTGCCAGCAGTACCGAAGAGGGCTCCTACTGCTACGCTCTCTCTAACACTCAGACCCGGGAATGGTCTCGGTATCTGGAAAGATCTCCCTATACCTATTCTAGCTCTCTTATATGGTGGGTGATCTGTTATATCTTTTCCCTCAAAGAATATAGATCCTGTGTCTGGCTTGTAAACACCGCTTATAACGTTAAATAGTGTTGTTTTACCGCTCCCATTGGGGCCTATGATTGCTACAAGCTCGCCCTTAGATATTTTTAAAGACACATTTCTCAAAGCTACAATGCCGCCAAATCTCTTGGTTATATTCTTAACCTCTAATAGTGTCATAGACCCTACCCCAACACCTCTCTAATAGTATGGCTCTTAATATATGTCCTTATATGTCCCAACAAGCCGTATGGAAATGCGATGGCAGCTGTTATGAGGAGTAGTGAGAATATCAGGAGCTGGGATCCCGGGATTAGGACTCCGAGGTAGTATTTGGCTAGAGTATATAGTGTTCCACCTATTATGGGGCCGAAGAGTGTTCCCCTACCTCCTATCATTACCACTATTATAGCCTCTATAGTGTATGTTATATTAAAGGCCTCGGGAGGGTAGATGGCGATTATCTTAAGCCCCCAGGCAGATCCTATCAGGCTACCAAATATAGCACTTATTATAAACGCTGTCACCTTATAGGCTGTTGTGTTGATCCCCATGACTCTCGCAGCAGCCTCATCTTCTCTGAGGGCTGCTAATCCATAGCCGATCCTGCTGTTCTTAAGGATCCACGTAACAATAGCCGCTGTAGCCGCCGTGAATGCTAGGAATGTATCGGCATAGACTGTGGTGATATAGCTGAAACCCTCATCACCAAATAATGTTCTGAGATCCCTTGCCATTATCAGACCCTCTCCCCCGCCCCATATCTTGGCACCCTCTATCAAGTATCTAAGCCCCTCATTAACACCCACTGTTGCTATAGCGAAATACGCTCCCCTCAATCTCAGAGCAACGCCCCCCACTGCTAGAGCCACCGCACTTGCTAGCATGACTGCTTGGAGAGGTCCGAGCACAAGGGCTAGTTCTGGAGGAAGTCCTGAGGCTGCTACATATTGTACTGCAAGTCCTCCTCCATACATCCCGAGTGCTAGGAATGCCACATAGCCGAAATCAACGTATCCAGTCATGCCGAGGAATATGTTGAAGGCCTGTCCAAGTGCTGTGTAGAATATTATTAGCGTGACTAGCTGGCTATACTCGGGGTAAAGCTCTCTCACACCCCATATTGATATGTAGAAGGCGAGGGCAACAAGGATCTGGATCCAGTGTGGTCTCACCACGCTCACCTCCTCATAAGCCCCTCAGGCTTTCCGAGTAGGATGATTATTAGGAGTGTGAAGCCTAGGAAGAGTGCTAGTGAAGCGGGGCTGGGCGAGCCCATCTGGCTGAATACATATGTTGTTCCCGACTCTATAACCCCGAATATAAGGCCTCCGAAGAAGGCTCCTAAAGGCGATCCCAGGCCTCCTAGTACTGCTATTATGAATGCTTTTAACGTGTAGGGGTGCCCCATATATGGATAGATCCCGGTTGGGTTGTATAGCGTTAGGAGAACACCACCAAGAATCGTTAGGCCTAGACCTATTCCCAGGCTAACCGCATATATTCTTTGAACATTGATCCCGCAGATATATGCACCAACAGGATCCTGGACCACAGCTCTAAGAGAGGTTCCCACTCCTGTTTTATAGAGAAATGTGAATAGAGCTAGGACTGTTGCAATGCTTAACACTGCTGCTAATATTGATGATAGCTGGAGCCTTAAACCCATATAGGGTATTGCGCCTATATACCATGTGTAGCCTCTGTAATCAACACCCCAGAAGAGCTTGGCAATCTCTTCTATAAAGACTCCTATGCCGAATGTTGCTATAAGTGATGAGAGCTCTGGAGCGTTGAGAAGTCTTCTGAATACTGTGTAGAAAAGCATCATCCCTATCCCAAACCCTAATAAGAACGCGACAACGATCGCCCCGATTGGGATAACCCCATATAGTGTGAGCAGCCAGTAAGCTGTGTAAGCACCAGCCATTATCAATGCACCGTGGGCTACATTGACTATCCTCATAACACCAAAGATCAGGCTGAGACCGAGAGTTGAGACACCATATATAGATCCAAGTATAATACCAGAAGTGACATTGAATAAGAGACCTTCAACAGCCATGGAGACCACACTACATAGGTAATTAATTATGTGGGAGGAAAAGGGTTAGTATGTTGTTGTTTTGCCTGCTCTCTTCTCATCCCATGTTGGGAGTGGGTAGTAGAGCTTCTTCTCAGCAGCGTCTGAAGGCCATACAATAACCAGCTTCCCACCCTGCCACTGGGTTAGAACCATTTTGTGGGCAAGCTGCTTACCAGTTGCAGGATCTATCTTGAATTCGCCGAGTAGTGTCATTAGATGCATTTTGTTGAAAGCCTCTCTAACCGCTGATGGGTCTAGGCTCTGGGCGATCTCGATAGCCTTAACTAGGAGAAAAACAGCTGCAGCTGCTGAGCCCGAGTGCTGATCCGGCAGGATCTTTGGATCCCCTGTCACACTGCTAAAGAGCGACATGAATTCCTCTATAGTGGGTCCAAACCATTCTAAGTCCATCCTCTTAGCCAGATCTGGCGTGTACTTTACCCCGATTTCCCATGGTGAGGGACACACTATGCCTTCTGCTAGAGTTTCGAAGGTTTTGTAATACTCAGAGAGGCATGGCCCTATTGACATTGCTATTAGCTTGAAGTTAACCCCAGCATCTGCGAGCTGCTTGGTGATTAGCCGAGCATCAACATAGTGGGTGGTTACTATCAGTGCATCAGCACCCACGCGAGCAAGCTCTGCTATGTATGGGCTGAAGTCGTTAATATTAGCTGGATATGATTTCGTATAGACGACATTAAGCCCCAGCTCCTTAGCCTTTGCTATAGTACCAGGTCCAGCTTCGGTGCCGTATTCATCTTCCTTATAAAGTACGGCGACCTTCGCGCCTGGATCTATAGATTTGAGGGCTTCGAGGGCTGTGAGGAAGAACATAGAGGAATGGGTCCGGATGTTCACTACGTACTTGAAGCCTTGAGTATACATTTTATCGGTAGAAGTTCCCCAGTTCACTAGAAGCATTTTGTATTTCTCAGTGACTGTAGCCTCGGCAAAGACCAACGAGCCTGAGTATGTTGATAGTAGGAAGTGTACTTTGTCTACTGTTATTAGTCTTTCTGTGTAGCTTATTACGTTCTCTTTCTTGGACTCGTCATCGTAGTATTTAACTTCGAGGGGTATCTTCTTACCATATAGATTAACACCACCATAAACCTCATTAACCCACTTAACAGCAGCCATAATACCTCGGAAACCGCTTCTACCAGACTCGGCCTGGGCGCCTGAGAGGGCTATTGGAAAGCCGATTACAATCACCATTCTTAGGTTACAGATTTCATAATAGAAAAAGTATTATTAGTCATTCATTATAATAGTACAATTACATCTCACCTAAAACATGTTTCTATGTTTTTAATTATATCATTAACATCACTGATGTAAAATAGTCTAGTAAGGACAATAAAAGTATATAAGGTATGTTTTTAACTGTGTTTTTGAGGTGGTGGTATGGGTATGACTGGTTTGTCTAGGATTGTTGCGGTATTCTCTGTGATTGTTGTTGTTGTGGCTATAGCAGCATTCTTCGGCGGTATGTATGCTGGGAGACCCGGTACCCAAGCACCAGCAATACAAACAGTCACTGTATCAAACATAGCTACTGTTACACGAACCATTACCCAGACAGTAATGCAAACACCAACCACAACAACACAAACGCAACCTCCTACACCACCCATGCCTCTCCCCAGCAAGTAGCCAGCTGTTCCGGGTTTCATGATGGTTTATAGGGGTTGATATTGGATTTGTCTCTGTGAAACATTACGTGGGCTCTATTATTCCTATGGGATGCCTGTCAAACAATGGGAGGTAAAGATAAAGACCGAGTAGGTGGGTTAAAAGAGATCCAGGATGTGGGGGTTTCCCCACAGCATTGAGCTGAGGCCGAGGAAGCCATGGGAAGAGCGGTTAATATCAAGCAATATCAATGGCTATGAAGTTCGAACCCCTGAAAAGCCTAATAAGTTATATGGGCTTCGATAAGGGAGGCATGAAAACTATGGAGGTAAGAGACTAACCTACTACCGGAGCCACATCGATCAATAACATGTGTCGGCAGGGGGTGCTCCGGTGGCTTAGCTGATAAAGGCTAGAGTCGAGCTTTGTTTTAGCTGATATTTTTATTATCAATAGCTCTTTCTCCTTAGTATCCACAAATATGTATGTTTGAAAACGCTAAGACTAAGCATTGTGGCTATGGATAGCCGAGTTCTACTAGGTTTCTAAATAGAATGCTGCTTCGTTTTTCATAGAATGGCATGCTAGTGTGAGTGGTTGGGTGCGTTTTTGAGGAATAATAGCTCTCCAGAAACCATGTTAGTGGTGCGTCTATGGTTATTCCTGAGGATCTTGGTATAAATGTTGGTGATATTGTTAGGATAAGGAAAAATGGCCTGGTGATCCAGGGTGTTGTTATGCCGAAGCATGCATACTCAGCACCAGATATCCTTGTGGTAAAACTTGAGAGTGGTTATAATATAGGGGTTTCGATAGATAGCAGTACATCTATAGAGATTATTGGTAAGAAGTCCGTTGAGCAGTTAGGTGTTGAGCAGTCTAGGGTTGCCGTGGGTACAGGTCCTGTGGTTAAGGTTATTGGGACTGGGGGTACGATAGCCTCTAAGGTTGAGTACGAGACAGGGGCTGTTAGGCCGGCAATGACTTCGGAAGAGCTATTGGAAATAATACCAGAGGCTGGGGAGATAGCTAGGCTTGATGTTGAGATCATAATGAGCATACTCTCAGAGAACATGGAGCCTGAGTATTGGGAAAGGATTGCAGAGAGCGTGTATAGGGCTATGATGTCGGGCTATGAGGGGGTTGTGATCACCCATGGTACCGATACTATGAGCTTCACTTCAGCGGCTATAGCCTTTGCGATCCAGAACATGCCTGTTCCCGCAGTCTTTGTGGGATCTCAGAGGAGTAGTGATAGACCGAGCACAGATGCTGCAACAAACTTTATAGGAGCGCTTCTAGCAGCTGCTAAAGCTCCTTTCGCAGAATCTGTTGTAGCGATGCACAGCGATACCTCGGACCTCGAGATAGCGATCCACAGGGGAACCAGAGTTAGGAAGATGCATACATCGCGGAGAGACGCATTCCAATCGATAAACGCCCAGCCAATAGCAATGATCGATCCTTATAAGAGGGAGATAAGGATTACGAGCGGCGATTATAGGCATAGAAGCAAAAGAGAACCGATCCTCTATAACGGTTTCGAGAAAAAAGTAGCACTGATCTATAGCTATCCAGGCATAGAGGCCGAGCTAATAGACACAATGGTTGATAAGGGCTATAAGGGGATAGTGATAGCAGGGACAGGCTTTGGCCACGTACCCGAGAAGCTTGTTCCCTCCCTGAAGAGGGCGATAGAGAATGGCATCCCGGTAGCAATAACATCCCAGACGCTCTATGGCAGGGTGAACCTGGCTGTATATAGCACGGGGAGGGAGATGCTTAGAGCAGGGGTAATACCCTGCGAGGATATGCTCCCAGAGGTAGCTTATGTAAAGCTATCATGGATCCTTAGAAGGGCAAGAGATATGGGTGAGATTAGAAAACTAATGCTCACAAACATAGCTGGCGAGATAAGTCCGAGACATACTAAAAATCTTTACCGCTAACTCAACGAGATCAGAACATCAAACCACACAGGTATTGCTCACTCTCCAGAACTATAGCGATGTCTATAGACTTTAACGCAACGCTAAAACCCGCCTATTGCCGGTTATAGTGCTTATTATGCTCTATGTTACTCTCTATGTTAAGCTTATAAGCTGATAGTTACAAATAAATGTGGGTGTAAATATGAAAATTTTTAGGGATCGCTCGGTTCTGGTTTATTCTTACATATGTATGGGCTTATCTAAACCAATGGAGGGAGGATAGGCGTGGTGGAGGGCGCGCTTTATAGAACCGCAGATCTATTTTCAGAATGCTTGTTCTATGATCCTTTATTTATAGAGGGGGCCTGCAGCTTTGGTGGTGGGCATGCGAGGGTTATCTAGGATCTCTGTGATTATTGTGGTGGTGATCCTTGTAATAGTTGCTATTGGTGCTGGCTATACCTACTTGTCAAAAACTCCCAGCTCTTCTGGCATGGGGAAGATGGTGGTTGTGGTGAACCCGATACCAAGGGAGAGAGTCGAGGCTGAGGCTAGGGAATTGGAATCTTTTCTAGAATCCAGATTAGGACTTGACGTAGAGCTATACTTCCCGACAAGTGTTGCAGCTATAGTGGAGTCTCTGAGATTCGGCCATGCTCAGTTAGCGCTTGGCGTAGGATCCCTTCCAGCGGCTCTAGCCATCTATGTGGCTGATGTGGAGATGCTCTTGGTCGAGGTCAGAGATGTAGTGATAGGTAACGAGAGTAGGGCAGCCCCTTACTATTACTCGTACTGGATAGTTGCTAAGGATTCGCCATATAAGGGTCTAGAGGATCTGAAGGGTAAGAGGGCTTGTTTCCCCAACGAGCTATCAACCTCGGGCTATATATTTCCGATGTATAGGTTGGTGCAGCTCGGCTATATAAAGCCGCCAGCCGATCCTAAGCAGTTCTTCGGCGAGGTTGTATTTGCAGGAGGCTATGCCCAGTGCTGGGAGGCTCTTAAGAGGGGTCATGTGGATGTAACTATAATGGCCGGAGATGTTCCAGTCAGCCTCTATTGGGAGGCTATAAATAACAGCAGGGTTCTTGAGCAACAGGGACCGATCCCAGCCCACGTGGTATTGGTGTCGAAGAGCGTTCCAAAAGATCTTAGGGATAGGATTAAGAACGCTCTTCTAGAGCTCAATAACAAACCAGATCTCATGAGGAAGTTCGTCTCAGCGATCTTCGTTAGATTCGAGGAGAAGGGTGTAGAAGAGCATCTCAAACCCCTGATGAATGCTCTGGAAACCACAGGTCTTAAGGATAAGTATCTCAGAGCCGGCAGCTGATAGGTGTTACTATTGCCAGAGCCATCTGTGGGTCATGCTGTAGAGCTCAATGACGTGTTCTTTAGCTATGGTTCTACCAGGATCCTTAGTGGAGCTAATCTCAAGGTAGGCTATGGAGAGGCCATAGCTATAATGGGCAGGAGTGGGGTTGGAAAGACAACGCTACTTAAGATCATGGCGGGAATCCTAAAACCCGAGAAGGGCTATGTGAGGGTGCTTGGCTGTATTACACATACAGGCTGCTTTAATAGTCTTAGGGGGAGGATAGCATATATACCCCAGAATCTAGGGCTGGTTGAGGGTGAGTCAGCCCTCTATAATGTTCTACTAGCTAAGGCGCCTAGCAAGCCCCTAAGATTCATGGCTGGTCTGTGGGGCAGTGATGATCTTAGCGAAGCCCTTGAGGCCTTAAAAATGGTTGGGCTTGGCGGCAAGGCTAGGAGTAGGGTTGATAGGCTTAGTGGGGGTGAGAGGCAGAGGGTAGCTATAGCTAGGGCTATTCTTCAGAGGGCGGAGATCCTGCTTGCTGATGAGCCTGTATCTAACCTAGATCTAGATACTGCTGAAGATATAGCGAAGCTCATGGTGGGTCTTAAATCCAAGGGCCTTACGATAATTGCTGTGATGCATGATAAGTGGCTTACTTCGAAGTATTTTGACAAGATATATCTCCTAGACGGGGGTATCTTGAGGGAGGCGGTTTGAGGCTCATAATGATCATGCTCATAATAACCCTGATTTTATCATACCCCTTAGGTCTCGTCGATATTGGCGTATGGGCTAAGGTGGGGGTAAATATTGCTAAGTTTTTACCAGAGCTCGGCGTGAGATGGGATCTTGTTGGTGACGCGCTTATAGCGTCCTACGAAACCCTGATCATATCACTGCTAGGTGTTTCCGGAGGGACATTGATAGCATATATACTAGCACCCCTTGCAAGCCCCCTGATAGTCCCGCCCAGGGTGGCGTTTGTGGGTAGGATGACAGCTAATGCTATAAGGACAGTGCCAGCAATACTATGGGCTATACTTTTCGTTATACTCGTGGGACCTGGTCCCAGGGCTGGGGCTCTCGCTCTAATCATATATACATCAGGGTATTTGGCAAAGTTTTTCTACGAATCGCTAGAGGCTATTAGCAGGGAGCATTATGACTCACTAAGGGTCATCGGATTAAGGGGATTGCCGCTGGCATTTGCTCTCTACTCCCACGCTAAGAGATATATTATTAGCAATGTTCTGTTCATGCTGGAATATAACGTGAGAACCGCAACCATATTAGGTTTCGTGGGTGCTGGGGGTATTGGGTATTATATAGTGAACTACCTGGGTATGCTAAACTACCAAGCAACATTGACATTCGTGATATTCACTCTATTATTAGTAGTAGCCATAGATCTTGTCAGCTATATTGCTAGATCACGCGTATAAGTATCAACACTACGACACTGACCAGGTATGTGTTTTCATTGGCATAAGACTTCTTCGCAATAAGAGAGCTTCGGGCTGATTATGGGCTCAACAATATATGGTTTCCATTTACTGAGAGGTCATTGTTTGTGTGGCTCGGATAGTTGTGGAAACAGGCTTATTATTAAACATGTATAGACAGACTTTTATAGATCTTTATGGATGTGAAACAGGTTGCCACAGTATTTTACCACTATATCAGAGATCTTCAGAGAATTATATCGGTATCCACAGTGATGTTATGTTATGTGGAACATGTGGAGGAAGCTTTTTAGTCCCTACGCAGTTTATACTTTAGCAGTGTGGTGTGGTATGCGCTGGATTGTAATGGTTGCGATCATGCTACCAATTGTGATTGTAACTTCACTATATGCCGTATCACTACTTAAAGGACCCGAGCTAAGGTTAGAGGGTGTTAATGCAGTAATCATTAAGGATCCCTCGTGTACATGTTGTGAGGAATACGCTAAATACCTTAAAGGGTTAGGAGCGTATGTTACCGTGAACATTGTGCATGATATAGGATCTAAGCTGGAAGAGCTCCGAATCCCCGAGAACCTCTGGTCCTGCCATATAGCAATAGTAGAGGGATATATAGTTGTTGGTCACACACCTGCCGAGGCTATAGAGAAGCTGTTGAGCGAAAAGCCCTCTATTAAAGGCATCAGCCTTCCGGGCATGCCGTCAGGGTCGCCAGGCATGCCTGGGCAGAAGAAGGAGCCGTTTACTATATATAGTTTTGATGAGAAGGGTAGGGTTAACATATACACGGTAATCTAGTTTTTGGTAGTATTGATTTATTATTTCCTCATAGTGCTATGTTATAAAGGGTTTTTATGAGTGGACAGTTATAAGTGATGCGGGTTTCTATATGTGCTCTTTAATAACGGTGTGCCGGTTATATTTATATTTTATTAAGATACGTATCATACCCGGAGGTTATGATGAACAAGGTTGTTGAGAAGGCGTCTAGAGGAGAGGTGGTATTCGGAACATGGATAACAATAAATAGCCCTGAGGTATCTGAGGCTATCTCAACACTACCGCTTGATTGGGTTGTGATCGATATGGAGCACGCGCCCCTCGATATATATGATGTTGAGTTGATCCTCATGGGGTTGAAGGGAAGCGGTGTAACCGGGATTGTTAGAGTTCCATGGAACGATCCTGTGTATATAAAGAGGGTTCTCGACATAGGGGCCCACGGGGTTCTGGTTCCATGGGTGAGTACATATGAAGAGGCCCTTGCTGTTGAGAGATCTGTACTCTACCCTCCCCACGGTATAAGGGGTGTTGGTCCTAGGAGGGCAACAATGTACGGATCTATACCCTCTGCTGAGTATTATAAGAAATACCTAGAAGATCTCGTGGTTCTAGTTCAGATAGAGACCGCAAAGGCTGTCGAAAACCTTGAGAAGATACTTGAGGTGAAAACCATCACAGGAATATTTGTCGGTCCAAGCGACCTATCAGCATCGCTCGGAGTCTTCGGGGATAGGAATAGCCCGGTACTACTGGGTTCTCTGGAAAAAATACCAAGGATAGCAAGGGGGAAGAAGCCTCTCATCGGTATAATGGCATACTCACCAGAGGAAGCTATCAGGGCTATAAAAATGGGTTATAACATGATCACATTATCATCCGATATGGCAAACCTGTTACGAGGAATCAGATCGTTCCTTCAAGATGCACTCTCAGCCCTACGATAGATCGGGGTTTGGGCTTAATCGCGGCTGATATTGCCTGGCGTCAACAGCCTAACCCTTGGCTTCCTCGGCCTCAGCTCAATGCTGTGGGGAAACCCCCACATCCTGGATCTCTTTTAACCCACCCACTTGGGTCTCTATCCCCACCCTCATTGTTGGGCGGCATCCCCATTAGAATATTAGGAGCCTATACCATGTTCCATTATTGCAGAACTACGGGTTTAATATCAATCCATATAAACCATCATGAAATCCGAAACAGCTAGCTACGGCTGAAACGGTTTAAGAACTTTGTATAGTGAGGGTAAGTGGTGGTCTGTATTCTGATCATGAGGCCTAAAAGCTTCTCTATTAGAGTGGGTGAGAGGGAAATCGAAGTGGGTTGGAAGGCTTTAGAAGCGCTTAGAATAATAAGGGCTAAGGGTTCTATAAGGGCTGTGTCTGAGGAACTCGGCCTATCGTATAGAAATGCTATAAGGATTGTGAGAATGCTTGAAAAAGATATCGGGGGAAAACTTGTTATAACGAGAAGAGGGAGGGGCGCTAAGGCTATGCTAACGGAACTTGGCGAGGAGATAGTGAGCACCTATGTCAGCCCCAGAATCGAGGCTCTCAGTGCGAGGAACAAGATCCCGGCAAGGGTTATCTCCATAACAAGTGAGGGCTTATCAGCGATAGTTGTTGCTGAGACAGCTCCATCGGTGGTAAAAATACTTATTACTAGAGAAGCTCTCAACGAGCTTGGAATAAAGGTGAACGATACAGTGGATCTTGTAGTTAAGGCCTCAAACATAGCTATAGTCAAGTAAATACTTATTGCCAAACCACTCCCTATCCTTGGATAAGCTGATATTTGTTAAGAGTGCTAAGGATATGATTTACGAGAGATGTAGCAGAACGGTTCGTGGGTGTATTAAGTGTTTGTTTTTTCATGGCTCTTTCCTAGGAAGAAGGCTAGCCTGAGGTCTTGCGAGCTTAGTAGCTGCTTAGACTCTCCCTCGAGGACTATTCTCCCCCCAGCCATGACGATCCCTCGATCCGAGGTTTCAAGGGCTCTTTTGGCATGTTGCTCTACTAATACCACTGATTTACCCATATCCCTGATCTCTCTCACGGCTCTGAATATCCTTTCGACAAGCTTTGGAGCAAGCCCTGCTGAGGGTTCGTCGAGGAGTAGTAATGAGGGATCCTTCATTAGGACCCTGGAGATCGCTAGCATCTGCCTCTCACCACCGCTGAGGGTATCTGCTCTCTGCTTCTTTCTGTTCTTTAGTTCTGGGAATAGGTTGAATACAGCTTCCATCCTAGATCTGAGTATGCTTTCGTCAAGGCCGTAGCCTCCCATCTCTAGGTTCTCCTCAACACTCATGTCAGGGAAGATATTGTTGGTTTGTGGTAGGTATCCGAGACCAAATACAACCCTCTTCTCGGGAGGTTCCCTAGTTATATCTCTACCCATGAAGGTTACAGTGCCTCTATGTATGGTTGCGATACCAGCTATCATTTTGACCAGGGTGCTCTTGCCAGAACCGTTTGGACCCACTATTGCTACGATCTCGTTCTTACCTACTGTGAGGCTTGCGTCAAACACTATGGCTAGCTTTCCATAGCCTCCTGAGAGGCCCCTAACCTCTAGGATCGTCATCTCCTCACCCCCGCCATTCTCCTAGATATACCTCCACCACCCTTGGATCCTCTATCACTTCTCTAGGCTTACCATCAGCTATTATTCTGCCCTGGCTCATAACCATAACCCTGTCAACATACTCGAGCAGGATATCGAGTCTATGCTCTATTATGAATAGAGTGATCCCAGCCTCTTCTCTGAGGCTCTTTAGTCTTCTGAAGATCTCGTGGGCTAGCGAGATAGCCACGCCAGCCGCTGGCTCGTCTAGAAAGATCATTTTGGGTGAGGAGGCCATAACCCTGGCCATTTCGGTAAGCTTCATCTGCCCTCCGGAGATCGCTGAGGCTCTAGATCTATGGACGCCGAGGAGCTGTAGATCCTCGAGTATTGATGCAACCCTCTCTGCGAGAGAGATCTCTTGTCTAGACCAGATCGATTTGAATAGAGCCTTTAGGGGAGACTCGCCAACCTGTCCTCTAGGTGATAGCATAGCATTCTCAGCAACGGTAACATTGTTAAAGACCCTGGGGATCTGAAAGCTCCTCACAAGCCCCAAGCTATGGATCCTGTGGGGTGGCATGCCATCTATCCTCCTACCCTCAAAAAAGATCCTACCGCTATCTGGTTTCAGAACCCCTGTTATTAGGTTAAAGAGTGTTGTTTTTCCAGAGCCATTAGGCCCTATGAGACCCACAACCTCGCCCCTACTTATCTCGAAGGACACGTTATCCACTGCAACGAGCTCCCCAAACCTCTTTGTGAGTCCTTCGACAATAAGGATCTTTTCCAAAAAAGCCACCTAACCTCAGTCACTTATCACTATTTATATAGCTCTACAACACCTGCTGGGTATCTCCAAACACCTATTGGTGTGAAGGTATAGTTACCCCCAACTATTCTGTACTGCCAGATCGTATAGTCAGAACCCCTGGCATCGCCGTTCTCGTCAAAGGCTTTCCATCCAGTGACGCCTATGAAATGCTCAGCAACGATCGGGAGGGCGTTTTTAACAGCATCGGCATCGTAACACTTACCTCCTGCGAATAGGATCGCCATAGCTGCGAGCCATACAGCATCGTAGGTGAAGTAAGCATAGGGAGAGGGGTCTCTGCCAAACCTGCTCCTATACTCCTTCTCAAACATCTCAGCCAGAGGGCTTCCCCTGGGTGAGGCAAATACTCCCGTTAAGCCTACCTTGGCTAGGAAGTCGGCTACCTCTTTAGTAGCCTTTCCTGTTGGTGGTGGTGTGTAGGCTGCAGGTCTATTGAGGGTCTCGCTGCCAAACCACCTAACACTGCTCAATACGGGGTCGAGTCTTGCATGTCCAATTATGTTGAGCCCGTCATCCTCGAAGGCTATGATCAGTACGGCTGTTGAGGCATCGGCGCCTAGCTCTTTCACGTAGGAGCTCAGTCTAGCTACCTCTGAGGCGTAATCAGGCTGTCCAACAGTATATACGATCTCTCTGAGGGTTCCACCATACTGTGTTGTGAACTCCTTTCTAAATGCTTCGAGAAGACCCTTACCATAGTCATCGCCCCTAACTATAGCAGCTACCTTCTTTATCCCCATGCTATTCATGAGCTGGGCGAGAACCTTGGCTTGGAAGAGATCGGTAGGCGGTGCTCTGAATACATAGTCAGGCGCTGCTAGGAGTGGGCTTGTAGAAGAGGGGCTTATAATTATAACCTTGTTACTATTGGCAAAGTCCATAACACCTCTAACCTCGCCACTAGCGAAGGGGCCTATTATAACCCTGATTCCGGCGGCGTACATGGACTGGACAACCTTTAGTGCGTCAGCAGCAGTGCCCTTGGTATCGTCGTGGACATATCTAAACCTTATGGGGGCGCCTATGGATTCTAGGTACTTGTTTATATGCTCGATAGCAAGGATCCCGCCATCCCTCCTCACCGGGCCGTCAACAGCATATGGACCGCTGACAGCCATTGCAAAGCCGAGCCTGCACTCGATCATCTGGGGCTGTTGCGCAGCCTGTGTTACCGTTGTTGTCAAAACCTGTGTTACTGTCGTTACCTGGGCAGCCCCGCCAGGTGCTGTTACTGTTGTTGTCACTACTCTGGTTGGGGGGTATGCCGCTAGGTATCCAACAGCGCCTAGGAGCACTACTACGAGCACTATTAACCCGATAGTAACCGGGCTCCTAACGCTAGACACTTAAGACACCTAGTAAAGTTACTAAAAGGAGATAATAAGTATAAATGTAATATATAGAGAGCTAACTATCTAAAAATACAGAGCATGGGATCCCATTATAACGAGGATCCAATATATATGGATGATCACAATATATATACAGTCTCTACACTTCCATAGAGACAAAATTATAGAGAGATTAAGAGAAATATGTTATGTATATTCTAATGAAGGGGGTACAGAGATCCTTGGGTTTGGAGAAGCTCGACCAACCAGATCTTTGTTATTCGTGCTGTGCTGGTTTAGCCTATTTTCTCGGATAGTTTTTGCTCATAATCCCTATGCCAGTCAATGTGTCTGTTAAGCTCTAAGATCGATATTGGTAGTGAGTATATCATATATATGCCCATGGTTATTAACGAGACAAGGATGGCGTTTGATATTAATAGCCTCCTAGGGATTGGGGGGTCTTGATATCCTCTTAGATCTTGTGGTACTTTTTTGAGCACATATAGCTCTAGGGCTATGTGTTTCTCAAGCCACCCCCTTGTCTCTTCTACTAGTGAGTATACCGCTGTGATCATCATTATTGGCGCTATCATGGATCCTACAAGGATCATTGCCAGTCTTGCGAGGGGTGGGAGGCTTATGAATAGCGAGAGGAGTAACAGGATCACAAGGACTATCGATATTATCGCGAGTTTTATGCTGTTAAGCAGTGTGGGGGTCTGGGGTTCGAGGCTAAAGATCTCTTCGAGAGCCTCCTGAGAGCCGCTTCCAGACGCTCTAGCAAGAACGGTTCTCAGTGTGGAGGAGCTGGATCTAGCGAGGGCTGCTAGAGCAGAGCTTGTCGATATAGAGGCCGGCATGAAAATAGCTATCCCAGCGAATGATGCCATAGATCCTAGTAGGAGTAGTGTTAAGTCTATATAGATTAGCAATGAGATCATGATCGAGCTTAGTAGGAGCATGAAAGCCCCTATCCCCATAAGGATCGCTGATACTATTATCCCCCCAGCTGGCATGCGTCCCGCAAAACCTTGGTAAGGCCTTCTCAAGCTACCCGCCCAGAGCTCTTTTTATCTCCTCTATTGAGTCGGGATTCTCTAGCACGCTTATATCACCGAGCTGGCCTCCCGTTACTATAGCCCTGATCACCCTCCTCATGATCTTCCCGCTCCTCGTCCTCGGGAGATCCCTGACAATATATATTTCCTCAGGCTCGAAGGGCTTTCCAATAGCCTCTACAACCCTCTCCCTAGCCTTCTTAACAAGAACCTCTGGATCCCTTGGGGGCCATTCCTTGGGCTTTACAAAACACCCTATAACCTCTCCCTTAACCTCGTGGGGTATGCCTATGCATGCAGACTCAGCAACACCTTCTACCTTGTTTATCACACCCTCAATCTCTGCGGATCCTATCCTCTTACCAGCAACCTTGATCACATCGTCAGCCCTTCCAAATAGGTACCAGAACCCATCTGAATCTATATAGGCCCAGTCGCCATGATACCATATCCCGGGGAATCTCCTCCAATATGTCTCCAAATACCTCTCAGGATCCCTCCAAAGCCCTCTAGTCATAGATGGTATTGGTTTCCTAACAACGAGGTATCCCGTAGCACCCCTAACCGGGTTCCCACTCTCATCGAGGACATCTGCATCGACACCGAGGGCTGGACCCCAGAGTGTCGATGGTTTTAGGGGTGTCACGACGCTTGGCATTAATATGCACCCAAAAATCTCTGTCCCTCCCGAGAGGTTTATTATCGGTCTCTTCTCCTCGCCAACATCCCTCATAACCCACATCCATGTCTGTGGATCTATGGGCTCTCCGGTGTTTCCAAAAACCCTGAGCCTGCTGAGATCGTGGTTCTCGTATGTTTTTCCAAGGGATCTAAGGATCCTTGCAACAGTTGCTGCGAAACCCATATGGGTTACGCCGAATCTCTCAACAATGCTCCAAGCCCTATCAGGCGGATGATCTATTGCTCCCTCAACCATTATGTGGGAGGCACCGAGGGTCTGGGTTCCGAAGACCTGCCAGGGACCCATCATCCACCCTAGATCTGTGATCCACCAGAGCTTATCGCCCCTCTTAATATCTAGGTTGAAGTAATGCTCCTTAGCAGGCTGTAGGATAGAGCCCGCATGGCTTATAACAGCCCCTTTCGGCTTCCCAGTTGTTCCTGAGGTGAATAGTAGTAATGCCGGGTCATTTGGATCCATTTCCCTAGCCTCAACGGATCTCCAGCTACTCTTTATAGCATCATGATACCATATATCCCTCCTATCATTCCACGGAATCTCTATCCCAAGCCTCCTGATAACAACGATCCTCTCAACACTTCCAGAGAGGTCTGAGGCCTTATCAGCATTATCCTTAAGCACGATCGCTTTACCCCTCCTATAGTAGCCATCAACAGTAACAAGGATCCTTGACCCAGAAAGCCTAAGCCTCTCAGCAACAGCCTCAGGAGCAAAGCCAGAGAATATAGGGGCAGCTATACCGCCTATCTTTATAGCTGCAAGCATTGCTATAATTGATTCAGGCATCATAGGAGCATAGATCGCAACAACATCACCAACACCCACACCAGATCCTAGAAAGAAGCTCGCAAGACTATTAACCTCCCTCAAGAGATCAGAATAAGTATATCTCCTCACAACACCATCCTCACCAACCCATGTAAAAGCCTCACTAGCCCCCAAACCCCTCTTCACCTGGAGATCTAGAGCATTATAAGCAGCATTAAACCTACCACCAACATACCAAGAAGCCCACTCAACACCCCTACCCAGATCGAGAACCTCCCTAGGCTCTCTAAACCACTCAACACCAAGGATCTCCGGTAGCAAGCCCCAGAACCACTTAATATCCTTCGAGCTTGTATCAACAAGATCTCTATAGCCCTTAAAACCCCTAGACTCCATGAACGAGTAGACATTGGAAGAGTAGACAAGATCCTTTGGGGGATACCACCTGTACTCCATAGCACACCAGAAATAGATTCACGCCAAAGATAAAAATACCTATTAATGGATCTTTTAAACGTTACACAAAACACACCACATCTAGATAGAGAAACAATAAACCTAGCCCGTTTGTCCCTGGATGTTCATTCCAATCACTTTATCTTTATTCATAGTCTTATCCAGGGACTTCAACCCCGCCCGCAGGGATTCCTTTATCCCTGTGGTTAATGGACTGCTGCCAAGCCGTAGCCAGCTGCTTCGAGTTTCATGATGGTTTATAAGGATTGATATTAAACCCGTAGTTCTGCAGTAATGGAACACTATATAAGCTCTATTATTTTACTTGGATGCCCGCCCAACAATGAGGGTTAAAAAAATAAAGACCCGAGGAGCGGGTTAAAATAAAAACCAGGATGTGGGGGTTTCCCCACAGCAATGAACCAGAGCAAAGCTATGAAGGGGAGCTGTGGGCCGGGATCACCCCGAACGGGTGGAGACCAGTGATATGGGCCCCAATGAAAGGAGCCCTGAGGCCCATGAAGCCAAGGAAAGAGCGGTTGATATCAAAATCAACCGCAATGAAGCCCGAACCCCAAACGGTACTTGGCTAAAACGGATCTGGTGGGAAAATTGATAGCGATCAATTATAAACCTCCATAGAATCTGAAGTAATTCACTACAGCATCGGTGCGTCAGTAGATCCTCTATGAGGCTGTAGCCAGTCACTCTTGTAATACTGTCCGGGTGATAATACTCGTTCCTATGCTATTTATTAGGCCTATGCTATTTATTAGGGCATACTATTGTCTATGGGTAATACTAATACCTGTTAAATATATAAGCCTGTAATTAATTATTATTGGGTAGAAAAATGTCAACAAGGATTAGTACGAAAAGAGTTAAAAAAGGACTAGAGCCTCTTATAGCTGCTATAGTGCTCATAGCAATAACCCTCATCGTAGCCATTGCAGTAGCAGCATGGGTAACAGGGCTATTTGCATCAACCACAGGTGCAGGAGTAGAAAAGCTATACGTATATCCAAATGCAACTCTGAAAAAGATCAATCCTACTACCTGGCAGTTTAACGCGTCAGTCACTAATGTGGGTGCAGTAAATTCAACCATAGTAGGAGTAACAGTTGGTTTCAATCAATGCTCTGCCTCTACCAATACACCAGTAAATGTTGGACAAACCGTACTAGTTAGCGTAAACATCCCAACTGCTGGCGGCTGCAACTACATTAATGGCACCACCTACCAGGTTCAGATAATCACACAGGCTGGCAACGCTTTCTACACAGTAGTGGTTGCTGGTTAGCCACTGCTATAATTGTTATATAAGTTTTATAGTATATAGACACACAATATATTCTTTTTTTCTTTTTTCTCTTCTTTTGTTGAGGATTCTGGAACAAGAGCTAAAGATATATTATGGTTGGTTTTTATAATGTCTTTCTGTGAAGATCTTGATGCATTAGATTGGAAGCATCAAGCCTCATAACCAGCTCTACCTTCGTAGCTATGGGTTAATGGTTTATGATGTAGCTTGATATATAGCTGGTCAGGTTATATGGGGTTCGGGCTTCATCGCGGTGGCTCTATTGGTGTTTTATTCTTGAGATGGTGTTGAGTAGCTCTTCGTTGTCTTTTCTCTTTTTTATAGAGACTCTTATATAGCCCTTGTCAAGGCCTTCAAAGGATCTGCAGTCTCTTACTGCTATTTCGTGTTTGAGTAGTTCTTCGTGCAGTATATCTATATCTATTGATGTTTTTGTTAGGATGTAGTTTGCGTGGCTTCTATATACTCTGAACCCTAGCCTCTCCAATCCTTGTGAGAGGTATTTCCTCTCTATCGATATATATTCTCTCGAATCCCTGATAAACCTTCTCATGGCCTCTCCATGGCTTCTCAGTAGATTTGTTATCGTGCACTCAGCGATTGAGTTTATGTTCCACGGCTGTCTCACAGAATCTATGATTCTTGAGAGCTGTTTGCTTAGCACCATGAAGCCTATTCTTAGACCAGATATTGAGAGCCACTTGGTTAGGGATCTCAGGATGGCAATATTATCGGGCATGTCTATAGGCTCTATGGGGCATTCTTCGCATAGCTCTGCATAGGCTTCATCGATAATTATGGTAGCATCACATCTAGTTGCTATGCTTGCTAGCTTCTTCACATCTATATAGGCTCCTGTCGGGTTGTTTGGGTTGCTCATAATTATAACTGAGGATCTATCTTTACACGCGGTTTCCAAGAGATCTTCGCTTAATACGAATCCATCGTTGCCCTCTATGTATCTCAGTGCTATGCAGTCTATTCCGAGGGCTTTGCACAAGATCCTATGATCCCCGAATGTTGGTTCGAGGGAATAGATCCTTGCTGGTTTGAGGGCTAATACTAATAATGGAAGAGCTTCCGAGGATCCGTTGAGCACCACAACCCCCTCAGGATCAACGTTATAGAAGCTCGATATAGCATTCCTAAGATCTCTATACTCGTAATCAGGATACCTGGCAATAACATCCTCCGAAAAGCACCTCATCCTCAGGATCTCTAGGAGTTCTCTCGGAGGGCCTAGGGGGTTTGTATTCACGCTGAAATCTTTCTTAACCCTCACCCTTCCGCCATGGATCCGCATATCTCCTCGGCCCTTAATAGATCCTCCTGAGTATCTATATCCATAAGCTCGGGGGAATAGCTATAATCTATATCAACCCACCCCCACCCAGCAGCCTTTGCAAAAGATACACCTAGAGCTTCGCAAACATCATTTCTACAAACCCTCATAGTAGCTATAGGCTCCGTAGCTTCGAGAGCCCTTCTAACAAAATCCACCAGAATATCGGCTGATATGAAGGGTATATCCCCAGGTAATACGAGGACAGGTCTCCCCACCTTTGAGAGGGCTTCATAGAGATCCTCAGGATACCCAGCACCCCTTGTCTCTATACACCTATGCTTAGCACAGATCCCCTCTAGGTATTTCTTCGTATAGGGGCTCACAACAACTATAGGTTCTCCAATGCTTGAGGCTATCCTGACCACTCTCTCAATAAGCCTCTCACCACACACCTCTGCTACGAGCTTGTACGGTCCGCCAAACCTGCTCCCTATACCACCGGCCATTATTATGATCCTGAGCCTTCCTATCATCACTGCTCCCTAGTTTTCAGAGCCTCCTCGATCCTCATGTATATCTTTCTCAGAGCCTCCTCACCGATCCATGGTATCAGCCTCGCCCTAGAGATCTGGTTTAGTAGGAGCAATACCCTCTTCCCAATAACATCTAGAACCTGATCCCGCCCCGCTGTGTCCTCACGATAACCCATATACCTCATATAATCACTTGGCCCCCTTCTTCCCATATGGCTCCTAAGGATCTCTAGTATAACCATGGCTGCTAGATAACCAACCTTTGTTCCAAGCCCGGCATAGCTCTCCAGCCCCCTTCTAGATGCAACGACAGTAGCGTCTGACACAGTACCAACGGCAACAGATCCTTTGCATGATAGTCCTAAAAGGGCTATCAAGCCCGCTTTAGCCTCCGAAACAGATCTAAATAGATCTATGAGTCCCACATCGCTAAGCCCGGAATTAACGGCTAGAAAAATATTTATCGTCCCAATACTTTCCAGCTCTCTCTCCTCCACATCGCTGTCTATGCATGCTGGGTGGGTTAAACCTATAGTTGATATCGCCTCAACCACTAGGTTTTTGCTCGACCTAGCAACATATATATACTCACCAACATTTGCTGCTGTTAGAAAGACTGCTGATTCAGGCTTCCCAAGGCTTTCTGCAACGCCCTGGGCATAGCTCACAGGATCTATTATACACTCGTCGATATGCTTGAATATAACAGATTCTATGGATCCAAGCCCTCCTCCATAGACAGTCGTTCCCAGGGATCTCAGGGGTTCTGCGAGATCTACTACAAGGGTGTCTTTATCAATCATTCTTGGCCTTAAGAGCATCGATCACAACCCCATATTCCCTATATATAGAGGAGATAACATCATCGACGCTCAAGCCTCTCAGCATTGCTAAGAGACACGTACCCCCAGCCCCGACGCCTTCCTTAACATAGCCCTCCTCATATTTCCTCAACCCCTCATACATAGATCCTGAGAAATCGAGCTCCACGTAGGCTAATCCAACCTCAGGCGCTATCTCCCTAACCATTCCAGGGAGATCTGCTGTTCTATCCTCTATAACCCATCTGGTTGTTGCGATAAACACCCCATCGAGATCTTTTGCGATCTTTTTAGCAAGGGCTATCACAGCTGCCATCTGTGTTCCCCCAGCTAGAATGACCTTCGAGCCCCTCTCAAGAACTCCCAAAGCTATCCCTGCTATCGATATATGCAGGGGATCGCCAACCATGTCGTTGATCTCGAATACTCCTGATACGTTAGAGAGTCTCTTCATAGCTTCTCCCACAACCCTTCTCTTAAGATCCAATGGGTTCTCCTTAGAGGCACTGCTAACCATAGCCCTATACCCAAGGGCTGTTAGAATCGACATAGCCGTTGTTGTTCCTCCAGGCATGCTCTCACCGATCAGGACGCATTTAAAAGATCTCCCTAGGTTTCTTCCAAAAACTCTCCCCTCGTTGAAAAGCCTTATCGAAGTACCCAGCGGAAGTGCTTGTTCAGAGCCTATCGCTCCCCCCACACATCTGCTTGGGAGATCCACATGGGATATCTGGGGATCTATATATGAACCTGCATCAACGATCAAGGGCTTGGATCCGGTAAGGTTAAGACAAGCCCTGGAAAGAAGCGCTGGTGTGGGTATCCCATCAGGGGTTACAGGGATCACATCTAGCGAGAGGGGCTTACCCCTAACTAGGTATTCAACATCCAGCGCGGGCGTATATAGAGTTAGCTCTGGACTCGCTCCAGCAATAGAGATCCCAGGTATTGTCGAGGTTCTAGTAGACGCTATAACATATATCGGGACGCAATTCTGAGGATCTATAGCGCCTAGATCGCCGTTAACGATCCTAAATCCCTTCGTATGGATACACCATCCATATATAGCTATAGGGCATAAAAGACCGGCACACCATTAACCAGTTCTGAAAAACGATCCCCAAATAAGGTCGAGCCTACAACAAATATAGAAAAAAGCCGCAGTATCATGGAGAGCACTTGTCTGATCGCTGGCCTCATGTTATAATGTGGGTAAATTGATAAGCGGGGGTTCATATCCCCATAGATCTTGTGATATTATTCTATGCAGGGCCTCATGCCATATAGTATTCTTTGGATCAGATCTTAACCGATATCCTCACTACTCGGATCATAACCCCCTCATCATCCCACCACGATCTTAGCATAAACGGTATATTTTTATTACACACGATCCTGGCTTCATATCAATGCTCCTACCTATCCCTTGCTCTTTATATAGGTTTCTTTGGATCCTTCATTCTCTTTGCTTATATAGATGTTTTATGTCTATGCTAGCATTGCATAAAAGGCATGGCTTATGGCTTGTATGCCGATGGGTTACCAGCTATTAGTCCTTAACGGGCTTACAATGGTTTTTCTCTAATGTTTGGTGAACTATGTGTATTGATTTATTATGGGCATTCCCGGAATACCTATTATGCTTAGTATTTATAGGGATTATTGGGTATAATGGGTCTAATCTTAATAACCCTGTAGTATATGTGTTATAGGGATAGTTTGTCGCCCCACACGCTCGGCATCTTTAGCGTTAGTGATATAGATATATCCTCTAAGAAGGTTCTACTTAGGCTTGATCTAAACTCCCCAATAGATCCTAAGAGTAAGAGGATCTCCGATGACTCTAGGATAAGGGCCCATGCCGAGAGCGTGAAGCTCCTCCTAGATCGGGGAGCTGCGGTGGCTATCCTAGCCCATCAGGGGAGGCCCGGTGATAGTGATTTCACAACCCTTGAGGAGCATGGTGAGAGGCTCTCTAAGTATGTTGGCCAGCATATAGAGTATATAGGCGATATTATTGGGCCTCATGCTATAAGAACAATATCGCTACTAAAACCAGGCGAGGCGGTGCTTCTCGAGAATGTTAGGTTTCTTGCAGAGGAGATGATCGAGGCTCCGCCGGAGGATCAGGGCTCTAGGATCTATGTGAGGAGGCTTTCAAAGCTCTTCGACCTATATGTTAACGATGCTTTCGGAGCATCCCATAGATCCCAGCCAAGCATTGTGGGCTTCCCCGTTGTTATGAGGGGGGCCGCAGGGCCCTTAATGATTAGGGAGCTTACAGAGATCTCGAGGGCTTTTTCCGAGGAGAATAGGCCTAGGGTTTTTGTCCTCGGCGGGGCGAAGATCCCTGATACGGTGAGGATTATTAAGAATATAGCTTCTAGAAAGGCTGCTGATAAGATCCTTCTGACGGGCTTGGTTTCACTTGTATATCACATGGCTTTAGGAACAGATCTGGGGCCCGATAACAAGTCCTTCCTAGTATCCAGGGGCTATGATAAGCTTTTAGAGGAGGTCAGGGCGACAACAAAGCTTGGTGTAGAGATAGTGCTTCCAAAGGATTACAGAGTGCTTAGGGGAGATGTTGTCGATAACACATGCATAAGTAGTCTCAATATGGGTGGAAGGGCTCTTGACATAGGTGAGGAGACTATAGAGGAGTTTAGCAATATAATAAGAAGTGCTGGTGCTATTGTTATGAGGGGGCCTGCGGGATATATAGAGGATATGAGGTTTAGGGCAGGGACAGAAGCTCTCCTGAGAAGTGCTCTAGAAGCAAGGGCTAGGGTTATAATTGGTGGAGGGCATCTAGGATCGATGATCCCTGGTGACTATGATAGAAGCAGGATCCTCATATCAACGGGTGGGGGCGCGTTGTTAACACTACTCTCGGGAGAGGATCTCCCAGCCATAGAGGCTCTCAAGATATCTGCTAAGAGGTGGTGGTGATGAGCGTAAGAGTAGCGATCAATGGTTTCGGGACTATTGGGAAAAGAATAGCTGATGCTGTATCAAAACAAAACGACATGATCCTCGTGGGTGTGTTTAAGAATAGACCTAACTATGAGGCCTATACAGCCTATTCCAAGGGCTACCCAATATATACGAGCCGGGAGAAGGCCGGCGAGTTCGAGAAGAGGGGTATTCCTGTTAAGGGGACTCTTGAGGATCTCCTTAAGAGCGTCGATGTCGTTATAGATGCGACACCATCTAAGGTTGGTGAGAGTTATAGAGAGATCTATGGGAAGGCTGGGGTTAAGATGATCTTCCAGGGTGGTGAGAAAGCATCTGTAGCCGATGTTAGCTTTAACGCTATAGCTAACTATGAGAAGGCTATGGGTGCTAGATCTGTTAGGGTTGTTAGTTGCAACACAACAGGCCTTGTGAGGATAATAAGCGCTCTCTCAAAGAGCCTTAAGGTTGAGAGTGTGAGGGCATATATAGTTAGAAGAGCTGCGGATCCTAAAGAGATAGGTAGGGGGCCTATAAACTCTGTAGTGCTCGATCCACCAAAGATCCCTAGCCACCATGCCGAAGATGTGAAAACAGTGCTGGGCGATATAGATATAGTAACAATGGCTGTTGCTGTCCCAACAACCCTTATGCATACCCATATGGTCACGTTCAGGCTTGGTGAGAGGGTAACGAGGCAGAGGGTTATCGATATATTGATGGAGACCCCTAGGATAGCCTTGGTGAGCTCTGAGCAGAGTGGGATAACATCTACAGCAGAGCTTGTCGAGGTTGCCAGGGATATGGGGAGGCCTAGGAGCGATATATATGAGAACGTGGTGTGGGAGGAAAGTATAAGTGTGAGTGGTAATGAGATCCACATGATCCAGGCTATACACCAAGAAGCAATAGTCGTGCCAGAGAACATAGATGCCGTGAGAGCCATAACCTCTATCGAGAAAGATTGGAGAAAAAGCGTTGCTAAAACAGACTATAGCCTTGGTGTTGTTAAGGCGTTTGCAAAACCATAGATGTTCTGGTCATCTCAGGTAATCCATCCTCTCCTTAATATATCTACCCAGGATCTCTAGCTCTTTTATAGAAGGCTGGGCCTCCATATCGCCCCTCACAGTTGCTACAAGAGCCCCTGCAATGTTGGCGTACCTCAGGGCCATGCGTAGATCACGAGATCTATATAAGATCGAGAGAAAAGCAGCGTCAAAAGCATCGCCAGCCCCTATAACATCCTCAACAAACGGGATGCTGATAGCCTTTTCATCAAAGAACCTTCCATCTCTTGAGTATAGCTCGCTACCCTCCTCACCCTTCTTAACAACAACGATCTCTGAGCCCATGTCGAATAGAGATTTAGCAGCGTCAGCAACACCTTTTCCCGGGAATAGGATCTCTAGATCCTCTTTGTTTGTTAAAACAATCCTCGAGCCACTGATCAGAGGGATCAGTTTAGACCTAGCGTTATCGGCAGATTTCCATAGCTTGATCCTTATATTAGTGTCGAACACAACATCAAGACCATTCTCAAGCGCAATGCCACGGGCCTTCACAACAGCCCTATAGCAGCTCTCACTAAGTGCTGGGGTAATTCCTGTTAGGAATAGTACTGAGGCTCTCTTTATATATTTCTCATCAACATCATCCTCACCCATATGGGATGCTGCCGAGCCGTGTCTATAGTAGATAACCGTGGATTTCCCTGGTATTGGGAAGTGTCTCTGGACAAAATAGATCCCTGTTGGGGCTTCATCCATAACCCTAACGTGTGATATATCGATATCCTCCCCCCTAAGGGTTCTTAGAATCATTTCTCCAAACTCATCATTACCAACCCTCGTTATCAAACCAGTCCTATGCCCAAGCTTCCTAAGCCCCACCATGACGTTAGCCTCAGAGCCAGCTACATGGGTTTCGAAATACCTGGCATATCTAAGAGGTCCTGGTGTTATATTATTAAGCTGGATCATCACCTCACCTATAGAGACAAAATCAAGCCTGTTCTCCATAGTGCGTCCCGCTTATTTTAAAGGCTTAGCTCTATTAAGGGTTTGGCTTTATTCCTTAAGGGAGATCTAATAACGTTTGGTTGGGATCTCCGTGCTGTTGGGCTTAACAGCTACTCACGATACCATAGTATCGATCTACTGTAGAGTTGAGAGGTATGTGTGGGAGGAACCCGGGATCTAGTTCTATGAAATAATCGTTAGAGGTTTTGAGAGTCACTGTGTAGTTCTTTTCAGGCTCCATATATATGATCTCGATCACAGCGTCTCCCACTCCTTCGATTGGTGATATGTGGAGTAGGTAGAGGGGAAAAGCCACGTTCCTCATGGTAAATGTGATCGTAGAACCTGGGGATAAGGGTATTTTGAAGATCATCCCAACAGCACCCATGTTGAGAAAGTCAGTGTTGTTCTTATACATATATCCTTCGAACCATTTGCTTGGTGTGTCAGCATTATAGAGCTTCACCTTAACCGTATTGATCCTGAGACATGTGGTGTTCCACGCATCCCCAGGAGCTTGTGAGGCTCCTCCGCCTCTCGTCTGGGTACTGGTCTGATTAGCTCCCACTAAGCCGGAGAGATCCTTTTGTATTATAATGATCGCTATTAATGCTATAACGATCATTATTATGGAGAGGTATAGCCTCTTACTCATGATCTGGCTGGCACCATCTGGCTAGGCTTTACTGTTGCGTTGATAGTTGTTTGAGAATATTATAGATATACTCAGGTTTTACAGGCATTCTTGTTATCCTCACCCTAGCACCAGCCCTCTTGAGAGCATCCTCTATAGCCCTGATAATCGCTGGCGGCGCTCCTATAGTCCCTATCTCGCCAACGCCTCTCGTTCCATGGGGATGCCTTGTTGGTGTTTCTTGGAACATGTTCTCTATATTCCCAGGGATCTCGAGGGCCGTTGGGATGAGATAGTCAGCCATGCTTGGGTTTCTCGGATAGCCTTGTTCGTCGTATAGGAACTCCTCGTAGAGGGCTTGGCCTATTGCCTGGGCAATACCTCCCACGAGCTGTCCCTCTATAAGCATTGGGTTTATCGCTCTTCCAACGTCGTCTAGGGATCTGTAACCCAGTATCTTTACCCTCCCCGTCTCTCTATCTATCTCTACAACTGCTAGGTGCATGCCAAACGGATATACAGGACCTCCAGGGGTATAGTAGCTTATGGCCTCGAGACCGGGCTCTATATCCCGTGGGGGTGAGAAGTAAGCCTTTCTAGCCACATCCTTGAGCGTGACATACTTATCAGGCGTTCCCCTTACATAGAATTTACCGCTCTCAAAGACGAGATCCTCTTCTCTAGCCTCGAGCATGTGGGAGGCTATCTTCCTAGCCTTCTCAATAACTCTCTGTGTGGCTTGTATAACAGCCCCTCCCCCAACCGTTATTGTCCTGCTACCCGCTGTGATCACGCCCCTCGCTATAAGATCTGTATCGCCCCAGAGAACCCTTATATCGCTTATATCTATCCCCAGCATATCAGCAACTATCTGTGCAAATCCTGTGGCATCTCCCTGCCCATGGGGTGTTGATCCGCTTATGACTGTAACCTTCCCATCACTCTCAATCCTAACTATGGCGCTCTCAAAGGGGCCTCCAGATGTAACCTCTACATAGAATGAGAAGCCCACACCGACTAGCCTACCCTTTCTACGCTCCTCCTCAGCCCACCTCAATAGATCCCTATACCCGAGCTTCTCAACCCCTCTCATTAGTGTTGATGGATAGTCCCCGGAATCGTATTTCATCCCACCGCAGTTTCTATAGGGCATCTCCTCGGGCCTGATAAGGTTTCTCAGCCTAAGCTCCACAGGATCTATACCGAGCTCGTCAGAAACCATATCCATCATCCTCTCTATGAAGAAGGTTGCTTCAGGCCTGCCAGCACCTCTATAGGCCATTAGCGGTACTTTATTAGTATAGACACCAAGTACGTCTAACGATACGTTCTCTATCTTGTAAGGTCCTGTGAGCATCCTTGCACAGATCATGGAGAGCTCGGTGCCCCACGGGTATGCCCCTAGATCCGCTATTATCCTCCCTCCGATCCCGAGCACCTGTCCCTCCTTACTTACAGCAAGCTCGAGCTCGGCGTATAGATCCCTTCCCCTGTTGAGGCTTACAAAGTCCTCCCACCTTGTTGCGAACCACTTGACAGGCGCGCCATTCAGTATAGATGCTAGCGGGACTAGGAATTCCTCGGGATACCTAGCGATCTTTGCTCCGAAGGCGCCACCAACATCCGGCTGGATCACCCTTATCCTTGGTATATTTAGCTTCAGCTTTGAGGCAAGCTCCTCCTTGAGATCATAGGGTGTCTGGGTAGAAGACCATACTGTTAGTGTATAGCCATCATACATGGCTGCAACACCTCTAGGCTCCATTGGTGCCGGTGCAACGCCCTGGTTATAGAGCTTCTCCGAGATCACGAGATAAGCCTTAGAGAAGGCAGCGTCTACATCTCCACACGAGATCTTCTCGTTCGTAGCTATGTTTCTCTCAGCAGGCTCGTGGATCTTTATATCGCTCTCCATAGCCTTATAAGGATCTGAGAGCGCTTCAAGAGGCTCGTAGTCTATCGATATGAGGTCTGCCGCATCTCTCGCCACATACTTATCCCTAGCAACGATCATAACTATGGGTTCGCCAACATATCTCACCTTACCGCTAGCCAGAAGAGGCATTGATTCTGATTTGGCGTCTTCGAATGTTAATGGCTCTACATACCTCTCGATATCTCTATAGGTGTATATGGCTACAACACCGCTCAGTTTTTCTGCGTCTCGTGTGTCTATTGATAGTATTCTGGCATGGGGGTACTGGGATCTTACGAAGAAGGCGTATAAGCCTCCGGGTAGTCTGAGATCATCTACATAGAGACCTCTCCCCGTTAATAACCTCGGATCCTCTATCCTCTTGATCCTCTTGCCAACATATTTTCCAGAGAAGAGCGTCTGTGACAATAACAACACCTGGTTAGAATATATTTTGAAGGTTTATAGGTTGTTCGCTTGATGAAGCTGGATCGTTATAGGAGGCTTATAGAAATAGATATTAAGAACCATATATACCAAGCAAGGGTGTGTTGATAGATGAAAACCCCCACACAGAGACTATGGGATAGTATCGAGGATATATTTAAAGCTATACTGGAGCACCCCTTCATAGAGGGTCTCACCACAGGGGATCTCAGGCTTGAATCCTTCAAATACTATGTGATCCAGGACTCACTATACCTCAGAGACTTCTCCAGAGCCCTCTCAAGACTCTCATCGAGATCCAGGAGGGATGAGTGGATCTCTATGTTCGCTGAGCATGCGAAAACAGCGATAGATGTTGAGAAAAGCCTCCACAGATCATTTCTCGCCGAGTGGAGGATAGGAGAGGAGGAGATAATGAAGAAACCCCAGTCCCCGGTGAACTATGCATATACAAGCCATCTCCTGAGAATGACGTCTGAGGAGAGCTATGAGGAGGCGATAGCCGCTGTCCTTCCATGTTACTGGATCTATCTAGAGGTTGGGAAGCATCTGGAGAGAAAAGGATCTCCTAACCCTCTGTATAGAAGATGGATAGAGACATATTCGTCAAGTACATACGAATCGGTGGTGAGGGCAGTCCTAAGAGTAGCTGATATAGTCCTATCTAGGGTTGAGAGCGACGTCTGGACGAATGTTGAGAGGGCATTTAGAATAAGCTCTATATATGAATACCTCTTCTGGGACTCTGCATATAGGCTGGAGGACTGGGTTTTCAAAATATGGTAGGTCTCGCAGAGCTAAGGATCGATCTGCATGCATGTCTCTCTAACCTGTACTACGGTAAGCCGCTATGTTTTTCTTAACCGCTGTCGTGAAAAATACTAATTATCGTCAGGCTTTTTTGTATTAATATTGAAAAGTATTTATTATTTTTTGTAAATATATAAATGTTTTTCGCCTTCTTCTTATAAGCTGGTTAGTAGTTGTTCTTTAAGGCTTGGTTGCCCGGAGAAAGGGTCTCGTCGATCCTTGTGATAGGGAGCGGCGGGATAAAGATAGCAGAGGCAGCTGAGTTCGACTATTCAGGCTCCCAAGCACTCAAGGCTATAAAGGAGGATGGTATAAAGGCTATTCTTGTTAACCCAAACATAGCCACTATACAGACAAGCCATCTCTTTGCAGACAGGGTCTATGCTTTACCAATAACCCCTGAATATGTTGAGCAGGTTATAGAGAAGGAAAGACCAGACGGTATAATGGTGGGTTTCGGGGGTCAGACAGCACTTAGCGTTGGTGTTTCTCTCTGGAAGAGGGGTGTTCTCGCTAAATACGGCATTAAGGTGCTTGGAACGCCTATTGAGGGGATAGAGGTTGCTCTGGAGAGAGGTCTTTTTAGAGAGGCTATGTATCGCAATAATATCCCGGTACCCCCAAGTAGACCGGCATCAACGCCAACCGAGGCTTTCGATATTGCTAAGGAGATAGGTTTTCCTGTTATTGTTAGGGTTAGCTTTAACCTTGGAGGCGGTGGATCCTTCACAGCCTGGGATGAGGAAGAGTTTAGAACAAAGATCCATAAGGCTTTTGCCCACGCGGGTTTAGTTAAAACGGTGCTTGTTGAGAAGTATCTACACCACTGGAAAGAGATTGAGTACGAGATCATGAGGGATAGGAGGGGTAACTCTGTAGCCGTCGCCTGTATGGAGAACATGGATCCTATGGGAGTGCATACGGGAGACTCGGTGGTTGTAGCCCCATGCCAGACGCTAACTAATAGGGAGTACTATATCGGTAGGGAATCCTCTATAAAGGTTGCAAGCGTTATAGGCCTTGTTGGAGAGTGTAATGTCCAAATAGCTCTAGACCCTGTTAGCGAGAGACACTATGTTATAGAGACCAACCCCAGGATGTCTAGATCCAGCGCCCTAGCTAGCAAGGCTACGGGGTATCCGTTAGCATATATAGCCGCTAAACTAGCCCTCGGATATACGCTTGACGAGCTTGTAAACAAGATCACTGGGAAAACCTCAACCCTCTTCGAACCAAGCCTCGACTATGTCGTTGTCAAGATCCCTAGATGGGATCTAGAGAAATTCCCAGGATCTGAGGCAAGGCTTGGGAGTGAGATGATGAGCGTTGGAGAGGTTATGGCTATTGGAAGGAATCTTCACGAAGCGATCCAGAAGGCTATAAGGATGCTTGATATAGGCGAGCCCGGAGTTGTTGGCGGACCTCTATACCACGAGGATCAAGAAGTTGACGAGGTGCTGGAGGCTCTTAAGAATAGAAAGCCATACTGGATCCTATGGGCTGCTAAGGCTATAAAGATGGGTGTAAGCATCGACGAGATCCAGAGGCTAACAGGTGTAGATAGGTTCTTCCTAAGGATCATCGAGGATATAGTAAAGCTATACGAGGAGATTAGAAGAAGAGGCCATGGGATCCTCGGCGATATAGAGCTAATCCAGGAGGCAAAGATCAGGGGGTTCTCTGACGAGCAGATAGCCAGGGCTATAGGGATGGATCCAGGTGAGTTCAGATCCGTTAGGATAAGGCTCGCAGGAATCCCTGCTGTTAAGCAGATAGACACGCTGGCTGCTGAGTACCCAGCACAGACTAACTATCTATATACAACCTATGGTGGTGTTGATGACGATATAGAGTTTAGAAGAACTGGGAGGAAGATCCTAGTGATAGGCCCGGGGGGCTTTAGAATAGGTGTTTCGGTAGAGTTCGACTGGGCTTCTGTGAGCTTTGCAATGGCGGCGAGAAATATGGGCTATGAGGTATCTATGATCAACTATAACCCGGAGACTGTGAGCACCGATTGGGATATTTCTGACAAGCTTTACTTCGAGGAGATAAGTGTGGAGAAGATCCTCGATATATCTGAGAAAGAGGGGTTCGACTACATAGTAGTCTCGGTAGGGGGTCAGATAGCAAACAACATTGCTAGAAGGCTTGAGGAGAGAGGGTTAAGGATAGCTGGTACTAGCGGTTGGAGTATCGATATAGCTGAGGATAGGGCTAAGTTTAGCTCTCTCCTCGATACTCTGGGCATAGATCAACCTGAATGGGGTAGAGCTATATCTATAGAGGATTCGCTCAGAATAGCTAGGGCTATAGGGTATCCAGTGATCGTGAGACCCAGCTATGTTCTCAGCGGCACCTCCATGGCTATAGCTTATAACGATGAAGAGCTTATCTCCTATCTAAAGAGGGCTGCAATAATATCTAGAGAGCATTCTGTAACTATAAGCAAGTTTATAGAGAAAGGCATAGAGGCTGAGATAGACGCTGTTGCAGACGGTAGGGGGCATGTTGTTGGCGTCTCTATAGAGCACATCGAGGAGGCCGGGGTTCATAGCGGCGATGCTATGATGGTGATCCCGCCTAGAAGGCTTAGCCAGGCTGTTATAAGGAGGATGAGGGAGATAGCGGTTATGCTAGCCAACGAGCTCTCGATAAAGGGGCCCTATAATATACAATTCATAGTGAAGAATGGAAAGGTATATGTAATAGAGCTCAACCTAAGGGCTAGCAGGTCTATGCCATTCTCAAGCAAGGCTAAGGGTGTAAACCTAGCAGAAGCTGCTGCCAAGGCTATGTTGGGGAAAGGCCTTGAGATCGATTGCGAGTTCTGGGAGCCCGAGAGTAGATCCTGGGCTGTCAAAACACCCCAGTTCTCATGGTCGAGGGTGAGGGGAGCATATCCCTTCCTAGGGCCCGAGATGAGGAGCACAGGCGAGGTTGCGAGCCTCGGGTATAGCTATGAGGATGCATTGGTGAAAAGCTGGCTCTCAGCAACCCCTAATAGGATTCCTGAAAAAGCTGTGTTGATATATAGCTATGTTGAGAGGGATCAAGGAGATCTAGCCGAGACAGCAAAGATTCTTGGTAAGGCCTATGAGCTCTACACACTAGAAGGCGCAGAGATCCCCGGGGTAGATAGAGTGGTTAGGGTTGAAGAGGCGATAGGAAAGATGATTAGGCGGGAGATAGAGCTGGGAATAACCACGGGCTATACACCAGCAAGGGACTATAGGGTTAGGAGGATGCTTGTTGATCTCAACATACCTGTTATACTTCACCACGACACGGCTAGAGAGGTTGCCACATCTATCGAGTGGCTTCTAAAGGGTGGGAGTGTTAGTGTAGCAGAGCTGAACGAGTATCGAGGTAGAGGATTCTAGCTTATATGCCTTAAGATAATGAGAATTATCGGTGGCTGTTTGGGAGTGGATATAGATCTTCTGGTTAAGAGGTATATGGCTATAAGACACTCAACGCTGGGAATGTATAACGAGATCGATCGAGCTATATATTATCTCAGCGACCTAACAGGAGAGCAGATCCTCTGGAAAGCTTGGAAAGTATCAAGCGGGTATAGGCATGACATCGCCCTCCCATGGGATAGAAGGATCAATAACTATAGGATATCGCCAACCGGGGTTATAGCGTTCTCAACAGATGTGGACGGTGATGAGAGATGGTCTATCTATACATATCATGAGAATAAACTAGAACTGGTCAGCGGTGAGGATGGGAGTATAAATAATCTGGGCGAGTGGAGCCCCAGCGGCAGGTTCCTCAGCTATAGCTCTAACTCTCGGAACGGTGTGGATTTCGATATATATGTATACGATCTTGTTAAGAGATCTAGAAGTTTTCTATATAAGGGCGACGGGATTGTTAACCCATCGAGATGGGTAAACGATGATCTGTTACTAGCTATTAAGATGAACACATACCAGGATACAGATATCATAATGATAAACAGGAGAGATGGTAGCGAGGTTAACCTTACCAAGCACGAGGGGGAGGCTGTTAATAGAAACCCCATTCCGATCGATGAGAAGCACTTCCTATACATCACAAACAATGGGGAGGAGTTCACGGGCATAGCTATATATGATCTTGAGAGGAATTCCTGGAAATACCTGGTTAAGGAGAAGTGGGATGTAGAGGATCTCGACTATAGAGATGGGAGGATTGTTTATAGCGTTAACGAGGATGGTGAGAGTGTTCTCAAGCTCTTCTCCTTCGAAAAGAGAGAGCCTGTGGAGATCCTGAGACCAGGAGGTGTTATAGATAATATTGACTTTACAAGAGAGGGAGCTGTTCTCTCGATAAACTCTCCTAAACACGGTCCAGAGATCTTTATAACAGATCTCTCAGGCTTCCTTGAGAGAGTGACATACACACCAAAGATCGGGGTTTCTGAGGAGTCCTTCGTATCACCCAAGATCTTTAGGTACAAGTCGTTCGACGGCCTCGAGATCTCGGCTCTATTCTACAAACCGCTGAGAAGCCTTACAGAGCCCCCGCCAGCGGTTCTATACCTCCACGGCGGTCCCGAGTCCCAGGAGAGGGTTTCTTTCAACAGGGTGCACCAGGTACTCTTATCCCTTGGCATAGCTATTATAGCTCCTAACTATAGGGGGTCTTCTGGCTATGGAAAGAGCTTTATCCATCTAGACGATGTTGATAAGAGGATCGCTACTGTCTATGATTCCTACCATGCTGTGGAGTTTCTAGCCAAGAATGGCGAGATCGATGATAAAAGGCTATGCGTTATGGGCGGATCCTATGGCGGGTATCTAACGCTAATGATGCTTGTAACATACCCGGATCTCTGGAGATGTGGCGTTGAGATCGTTGGCATTGTGAATCTCCTCACATTTATAAAGAACACAGGTGCTTGGAGGAGGAGGTATAGAATTACCGAGTACGGAGATCCAGAGATCCATAGGGATATAATGATCAAGCTGAGCCCTATAACATATGTCGATAGGATCAAAGCACCCCTAATGGTTATCCACGGGGCCAAAGATCCAAGAGTCCCTGTATCAGAGGCTGAGCAGCTGGTTGAGGCACTCAGGGGTAGGGGGGTTGATGTTAGGTATATAAGGCTTGAGGATGAGGGTCACGGGATCTCTAAGGTGAGGAACAGGGTCAGGGTCTATTCAGAGGTTGTTAGATTTATATATGAGAAGCTTTCTTCCCGATCATGAGATCCTCATGATCGATGCATAGCCAAACCTCCCCAGATCCACAGCATCTCCTGGAGAACCGCTAGCCAGGATCAGTCTCATCCCAACAGGCTTACCCTTAGCCTCGGTGATCGCCAGTAGATCCTGTATTATATTTCTAAGAATACGCCCTGAGAGAACATGCTCCCTCGGTAGAACAACCATGTCTACTCCAGCAACACAGATTGTTGAGAACGCTATTAGATCCTTTAGAGCTATTCTCCCCTGCCTAGCCCTCTCCTTCAGAACATTATCCTCCTCCACGGGGAGCATGAGCTCGTTATAACCAGAACTCTTAACCCTTCCTGACAGGCTTGCGATTATCTCGTTAATCCTTCTAATAGCAGCCATAGTCCCCGGCATAGGGATCTCTGTACCAGAGGATCTCTCAACAATACTAGCAACACTCTCCTCCATCCACGGTGATAAGGAGAGATCTATCCCAGCATATTTAACACCAGTGTCCATTGATGCACCACTAAGGATTTCCTCAAGCCCTTCGAGAAGCTTTCCGAGAGATTCTATATCGCCCTTCTTGACAACGAGATCCTCGAAATCAACCGCATATCTAAGTGCTACTGTGAATGATGTTTCTTCTGTAATGCTTGCAGATGCGGGGAAATAGGGGGTAAGGATTCTTGAGCCATATATGAGCGCGATTCTCGTATGGAGATCCACACCGGATCTCGAGTAAAACCTAGAGATCTTCTCATACGCGTCCTCAACATCCTCCTCACCCTTAACCAGTATTGATGAGAATACAAAACCCAGATCTTCCATGCATTTAACAAGATCATCGATCTCTATGTTACTATCGGCATCGATATTGAAAGCACTCACAAAGATCCCTTTAATAACGTTGACAGATCTTTTTAGCTCGAGGCACACTCTAACCAGTTCCTCTTGACTGCCGAGAGGCGGCAGCGTTATCCTCTTACTCCACACACTATACCCCTTGTTCTCGACCATCTTCACTAGGTTTAACAGTCTGCCGACTTCTAGGGAGATTTTCTCCGGATCTGTTATGTGGAGCGTGATGCTCCTGACGATCATTTGGGTCACTACATATTATACCCAGCAGACCTAATAACAATTGGTCAGGCTTGAAGCTGGTAATCCTGGATCTCGATGGTGTGATAGTCAAGATCAAGAGCTCGTGGGAGTATATGCATAGCTATTTTGGATCGTCTCAAAACGAGATCTATAACATATATTCAAGGCTATACTCCAGTGGGAGGATAAGCTATCTAGAGTGGATGAAGGCCGATATAGAGCATCTATTGAGGAATGTTGGGAGACCCATATATAGAAAGGATCTTGATGATGCTTTCTCTAGGGTGGAGTTCTACGAGCACTCCTTCGAAATACTAGATCTAGTTAGAAGAAGGGGTGCAAGAGCAGCCATAGTCAGTGGGGGTGTAAACCTCATGGCGTTTAGAGCTGCAAGGGAACTTGGAATAAGGTATGTATTATCAAATATACTTGTCTTCGATGAGGATGAAAAGCTACAGCCAGGAGGAATACCCCAGGTGGAGCCTCTGAAGAAGGGATATGTTGTTAGAAAATTATTAAGATCGCTTGGTATCGAGCCCAGCAGAGCCATGTTTATAGGCGACTCCCACTGGGATTACCCGGCATTTCACGAGGTGGGTAGCCCTGTATTGTTTAGCGACAGCGGTGGTGACCCTGGGCAGCTCGATCCGAGGGTATATATAGCAAGAGATCCCGGGGATCTAGTTAGAGCTGTCTCAAAATTCCTCTCCCAATAGCTTAGCGATTGGTTGCTATAACTTAAGGTGTAAGATCCCACGAGATCTTTCCACTGAGGTATTCATCAACAGCCTGGGCGGCTTTTAGGCCTGATGCTATGGCATTCCCTATAAGGCTGGGGCCTGTAACCACATCTCCTGCAGCGAATACTCCCTTCATAGTTGTTCTCATCTTCTTATCAACCCATATCGTGTTATCTGGGTTTATCTTCAGCTCCTTATTCATTATGGGCGGCGTCGGGATCTCGCCAATAGCTATGAGGGCCGCGTCTATTTCTAGCACAAACTCCGAGCCTTCTATGGGTACTGGTCTCGGTCTCCCGCTCTTATCAGGCTCTCCCAGTCTCATTCTTATCAACTCTACCCCTGTTACCCCTTTCTCTCTATCGCCTATGAATCTCTTTGGAGTTGCAAGTTCGATCCATGTGATCCCTGCTTTTATGAGGTTCTCAATCTCGTGCCTCCTTGCGGGAGCCTCGTTAATAGTCCTCCTATAGATCATATAGACAGTCTCAGCACCAAGCCTCTTTGACACAGCTGCGGCATCAACAGCTGTTAGACCAGCGCCTATAACAGCAACCCTCCTACCAAGGGGTGGGAGATCCTCTGGCCTCTCATAACCAGCCTCGACTCTGCAGTAGTGGAATAGATAGTGGAAGGCCGGGTATACCCTCGGGAGATCCTCCCCCTCCACGTTAAGCCTCCTCTCAGCCCAGGTACCTGTAGCTATTATTACAGCATCGTACCCCTTGAGGATCTCGTTAAAACCAATCTCACCCTCCCTAACACCCTGGCCAGGAACCACCTTTGTCCTCATATGAAACCTAACTCCAAGCATAGCTAGCTCATGCGTACCCTCCCTAACATTCTTTTTGGGGATCCTGAAATCAGGGATTCCGTAGATCAAAAGCCCTCCCGGCTCCTCCATCATATCATACACATGAACCTCATGCCCCCTGCATATAAGGAACCCAGCAGCGGCGAGTCCCGCAGGACCCGCACCTATTATCGCAACCATCTTACCGCTCTTCTGTGTGGGGAGAGATTTGCAGCGCGAAAATCTCACAGAAAGCCCCGATATATATTTGTTTATAACTATTATATACTCTAGGGCCTTTTCTTTACACTTAGCCTTTCTAGACCTCTAGGTCATGGACTATTAAGATCACAGAGAAAAAGTTTATACCTATATATGTTGATGGTTCACGCTTAATAGAAGTTTATATTAAGCGATCTAGTTAGGGGTTTTGACCCGAGATCTTAGAGCTTTTTAGTCGATTCTAAATCATTAGATCCTGTTTTAGTGATGATTCTAACTCGTAGTTCCGTTTCTAATATGGGGATAACTCTGTGGCTTGCATTTCTATACTGGTTGGGTATTTGATCAATATTGTGGTTAGGCATGTCCAAGAATGATTATAGTATTACGGATTATATGCTATACATCAAAAATCAGGGGATCTGTGAAAGACTGATTATAAAGCTCGACGGAATCCTACATGGTGTTAGATGTTTTGCCTGTTTGTTCTCTTTCCCTCTACTGTGAATTTTATTACCCCAACACCCATGCTATTTAGACTCACATTATAACCTAGCTCTTCGAATAGGTTTTTTATGAATGTGTATGTGATCTTTGTTGTTATCTCGCTTCTGCCTGCACCAACAAGCTTTATCTCCATGGTGTTGGGGGCTATCTTATCTACAGAGATCTCCTTTAGTGCGAAAACCTTAGAGGCCTTCGAGACTGTTTCTATTAGGGACTCTATATCCCCTTCGTAATACCCCTTAATAATCGATCCAACCCTCTTACCCCAAAGCGCTACTTCTTCGTCAAGCTTCTCTACGCAGGGCTCGCCGCACATACAGGCTTTTGTGACGAGGCTTTCGAAGAGATCCATAGGAAGTATTACAGGATCTACAAATGAGGCTATCTTCATAGCCACCATGAGCTTCTTCAGATCCCTTGGCATCATGCCCATCTCAAGAAGATCACCAGCAACACTCAGGGCTTCGGACGAAAAGCTCGATATAACGAGGTTAAACCTTTTAGCAAGCGTGGAGATCCTCTTCGCTATGGAATCATCAACAGCAACAGTGGTTCTAGGCAACAGTATGCACCCATATATATTATTAGCAGGGCTAATAATAAAGATGAAGCCTACAGATAACATGTTGAAATAAGACGTCGGTGTAGCTAACCTTATAATGCTCTATAACATTGGCTTGCCCATAGTTAAGGTTTTATAGAAGCAATTGATACTCGCCTCATCAAGCCTGCTGAGCATGTCACGGCTAATTTGATGCTTCCCATGCCTCATTTCCCTGCCGGCTATATAAGTTATCAGTTAAATCCCATGATGCTATCACCGATGCAGTAATAAGACGAATGAAAAGCTAGCCAAGCAGCGTCTAACAGGTTGAGATCTGTAGAGCATGAGTCCTTATCTATAAATGGTTGTTATCAAGATTCTTTTGGGAAGGTTGATGTCAGGAGAGATTGTGCAGCTGCTATGGACTGAGAAGTATAGACCCAGAACTCTTGATGATGTTGTTAATCAGAGCGATGTTGTTGCAAGGCTCAAGGTGTTTGTTAAGGAGAAGAACATGCCACACCTACTCTTCACGGGACCTCCTGGTGTTGGCAAGACTACCGTGGCTTTAGCGCTTGTCCACGACCTCTATGGTGAGGGTTATAGGAGATATGTTCTCGAGATGAATGCTTCTGATGAGAGGGGTATAGATGTTATTAGAACCAAAGTTAAGGAGTTCGCTAGATCTGCTGTTGTTGGCGATGTTCCTTTCAAGGTGATAATACTCGATGAGGCTGACAATATGACTGCAGATGCTCAGCAAGCACTTAGGAGGCTTATGGAGATGTATGTATCAACGACAAGGTTTATATTGATGGCTAACTATTCTTCAAAGATTATAGAGCCTATCCAGAGTAGATGTGCTGTCTTTAGGTTCAGCCCCCTATCGAGGGAGGATGTTGTTAAAAGGCTTAGGGAGATTGCTGAGAAAGAGGGTGTGAACTATGAACCAGAGTCGCTGGATGCTATATATGATATAACCGAGGGCGATATGAGAAGGGCTATAAACATACTGCAGGCAGCCGCCGCGCTTGGTAAGGTTACTGTATCTTCTGTCTATAAGGTTGTGGGCCTAGCCCATCCCAAAGAGATCAGGGAGATGATCCGGCTGGCTCTTGAGGGTAACTTTACAGAGGCTAGGGAGAGGCTGAGAAAGGTTATGATAGAATACGGTTTATCAGGGATCGATGTTATAAGACAGATCCACAGGGAGATCTTCGATCCCGAGGTGAAGATAGACGAGGATCTCAGGGTGTATATAGCTGACTATGCTGGCGAGATAAACTATAGACTCATAGAGGGCTCGGATGACGAGATCCAGCTCAGCGCCTTTCTAGCAAGGCTCGTACTATTGGGGAGGAAGCTTGGCACTGGGAAGTAGCAATATCCCCTGGATATTTAAATACAGGCCTAGAACCCTCTCGGACTATATTGATCAGGATGAGGCTAAGAACAAACTCATAGAGTGGATCAAGAGATTCCCCAATACAGAGTATAAAGCAGTCCTTCTCTACGGCCCCCCAGGGACTGGGAAGACAACCCTTGTTGAGTGCCTAGCAAGGGATCTTGGATACGAGGTTGTCGAGATGAATGCAAGTGATTTTAGGAGAATGCAGGATATAGAGAGGATAGCCATAGCATCTGCCGACAAGGCCGGTCTCTTTGGGAGGAGAAGGCTTATCCTTCTAGACGAGGTTGATGGGATAAATGCGAAAGCAGATCTTGGGGGGTTGGAGGCTGTGCTCAGGCTTATAGAGGTCACGAGGGTTCCTGTTATAATGACAGCCAATGACCCATGGTCGCCTAATCTAAGGCCTTTGAGGAATGTGTCGCTAGCTATAGAGGTTAAGAAGCTCTCTGAGGGTAATGTTGTTAAGCTTTTGAAGAAGATCTGTCTCTCAGAGAAGATCGAGTGCGATGATGAGGCTCTCAAAGAGATTGCCAGGAGATCTGAGGGGGATCTTAGATCAGCTATAAACGATCTCGAGTCTGTTGCTAGAGGCGTAAAGAAGATCAGCCTGGACTATGTGAGGGAGGTGCTCGGCTACAGGGATAGGGAGAGGAACCCGTTCGAGACTCTAGGAAGGATCTTTAGTGCTAGGAGTGCAAGAGCGGCTAAAGCAGCTGCTGGGAGTAGTCAGCTTGATAACGAGATGCTTATGCAGTGGATTAATGAGAACATACCAGCCCAGATGCAGGATCCCGAGGATCTATGGAGAGCCTATGAGGCACTCTCAAGAGCTGATGTCTATATGGGTAGGATTGTGAAGACGGGCAACTGGGATCTATTGTCATACGCTATAGATCTGATGAGCGCTGGCGTTGCCATGGCTAAGAAGAGTACTGAGAGGAGATGGGTTAGCTATAGGTTTCCCGAGAAGATAAGGCTTATGATGAGGACTAAAGAGGCTAGAGGAGTTAGAGATGATATTGCAAGACTGATCGCCTCCCATGACAAGATCTCCACGTCCACTGCTAAGAACCATGTTATACCATATCTAATGATAATATTTAGAAACAACCCCACAGAGGCTGCTAAAATAGCTCTTGGGATGAAGATGAGCGACACCATGATCGAATACCTAGCCGGGCCAAGGGCTAAGGAGGTAATATCGATCGTGAAGGAGCTTGAGAAAAAGATCCCGTCTAGAGAGTCTGTAGAGAAAAAACAAGTCGAGGCAAAAACAGAGTCTAAGAAGCCAGAGCAACAGCCGAAGACACGTAAGGAGGAGAAGCCCGGCAAGGGGGTAGGGCTGGATAGGTTTATCAAATGAGTCTGCGGCAGAATATCCCAGACTGATTGTTACGGCAAGGGTTGGTAAGGAGGAGAGGGCTAAAAGAGAGCTTGAAGATCTTCTATATAGGGTTGATCCTCATGTGAGGGTTACCCATACGGAGTATAGGGATGTTCTCCTAGTATTCTCAAGAGAGGATAGCGCCAAGATCTTCGAGGAGGTTAGGAGAAGACCCCCATATTCTGTAGCGAGGGCTGTTAGGATAGATAGGTGCTGTAAAGCCGCTATAGATGATATTGTGAGAACATGCCTAGAGCTTGGGAAAAAACTGCTCTCTAGGAGGGAGAGGTTGAGGGTTGAGTGTGTAAAAAGAGGTTCGGCGATCGAGAGCTGCAGAGCCGTTGAAATAGCCGTGGGGATATCGATGGAAAAGGCTGGGCTAGCCATAGCAGATCCTAAGAACCCCTCCAGAGTGATCAAGATAGAGTTGATAGGAGATCTAGCATGTATAGGTATAATCAAGCCGGGTGATGACAAGCTTCATAGGCTCCCAATAACACCTCGATAGATGTGATACAATATTATCTCAAGATCCTTAACACGTTTCCATCTACCCTCAATATCCCTTGTGCTTGTTGTTAGCTTCTTTTTATCAAAGAGCCTTCATCTAACTCGCAGGGATCTCTTTTTATCTCCGCAGCTCACAGATCACGATATAGTTAAACGATACAAGATCCTGACTGCAGGATTTCTAAGCAGCTTAAATGTTATGGTGTGGGGAACAGATCAAAGGAAGTGGTAATAACGCCACATAGGATCCTATAGATCGTGGGTGTTCTGTTTATATAGCTGTTGGAAACATCTATTGGGGAGCCATGATCTACACGGTTATTCGTGGAGTAATGAGGGTTTCAGGGATCATAGCTTCAGCGATATTCTGGATCTTCACCTTTATATCTATAAGCCGCAATACTTGGTTTAATTTCTATAGAGATGCCTTCAGCGATCTGGGAGGATCTCGCGCCAGTGATCCCTGGATCTATAACTACGGGCTTATAGCGGCATCGATCTTTGTAATTCTCCTCTCCCTTGATATGATACTGATCTCGAGAACAAAGATCGGTGTTGTAGGCGGATCCTACATATCGATCGCCGGGATCTTCCTAGCCTTGATAGGGATCTTCCCAGCCGGGACAAGGCCCCACACGTTTGTCTCTACATGGTTCTTTATCCAAGCATTCATAGGTTTTCTTATATACGGTTTGGGCGAGTTTAGAAAATACCCGGGCTATCTAGCGACTATCATGGTGATATTTATAGCAGCTCTCTCGGGAGCGATTATGATCAGATGGCCATCTGCGGCTACCATCGAGGCCTATGAGATCGTCTTACTAACCATAGCTTCTCTAGTGTATATCGCTAAACATAAGCTCCATAATCTTGTGTAAAAGAGTAACCATGAGGCCTAGAACTCTTAGGTGTGTTATGATTATATTTAGAGAGCCATAGCTAATACTCTCACCGAAGGGTTAGGGTTTTGTGGAAAAAGTTGTCTAGAGGGCTGGTTTTACCAGACGTGTTATGACATGACTTTTTCTTCCTCAAGGTGGAAATCGAGAGCGTCGAGCTCGACTCTCCTCTTATCCTTCCAGAACTCTGGGTCTGAGATCTCTTTTTTATACTCATGCTGGATTATTAGCTTCATAATCTCGTTAGTACCTGTCCAGATCATGCCGAGACGTATATCGCGTAGGAACCTCTCCACAGGATATACAGTTGTATAGCCTATCCCACCAAGGATCTGCATCGCATTGTTAACCACTCTCCACGCAACCTCGGTTGAGTTCAGCTTAGCCATAGAGACTAGCTTCCTAACATAGCTAAGAGAAACTTCTCCCCGCTCCATGGAATCAGCAGCCCTAGCTGCAGTATATACAAGCGCTGTAGCGTGAGATATGTCAGTTATGCTCTCAGCTACCATGAAGCTGATCGCTTCATGCTCTATCAGCGGTTTACCAAAAGCCTTTCTCCTCATAGCATAACTTGCAGCCAGCTCGATAGCAGCGCTTGCTACTCCTAGAGACCCTGCAGCTGTCGTAAGACGCTCAGGGATCATCATTCTGTTAAACACCTCATACCCACCGTTAAGATCCCCGATCAGGTTATCCGCGGGAACCTCAGCGTTTTTGAACACTATCCTCGCAGTACCTCCTCCCCTGGTTCCCATCAACCCATACACTGTTGCTACATGGAGACCAGGTGTTTCCCGATCTACGATGAACGCGCTGATACCCTTTGTACGCGGAGTTGCCGAAGGATCTGTTATTGCGAAGGTGACGAAGAAGTCGGCCCCTACCCCTCCTACAATGAATCTTTTCTGCCCGTTGAGGATAAACTTATCCCCCTTCTTCTCTGCCGTTGTTCTCATCATTCCAAAGAGATCCGAACCGCCTGAGGGCTCTGTAATAGCCTCTGCTCCGTATCTCCTACCACTGGTTATCCCGCGGAGGTATTTTTCCTTCTGCTCTTTGGTTCCAAAACGATATATGGGCTCGCCAACAATGGTTCCGAGGGAGTAGATACAGCCCAGCGTATAACCCAGTCTACCCACCTCCTCAACTGCAGCCATATCAGCAACCCAGCTCGCACCACGCCCCCCATATTCCCTTGGAAACCGTAGCCCGACTATGCCGGCTTTCGTAACTATGTCGATGAACTCTCTGGGGAATCTAACCTTCTCCAGCTCCATATCCCTGATAAGCTGGCTGGGGATCTCTTTCACCACTTTTCTTACCTCGTACTTGATCCTCCTCTCCTCCTCGGTTAGAAGGAAATCCTCCATAATATCATCACCCAGCAACTCTACCCTTCAATGCTTTTTTATCAATCTTCCTCATCCCTGTCATGGGTATGCTGTTAATCCAGCTAAAAACCTGGATAAACCCGATATATAGGCTTCCTCGCATATGAGGTTTGGGTGGAATATACTGGGTAAGTGGATTGTTACAGCTGCCTGGCCATATATAAATAGTGTGCTCCACCTAGGCACCATACTGCACCTGCTCGGCGCAGATATAATGACTAGGTTTCTCAGGCTCCTCGGCGAGGATGTGGTTTCCGTGTCAGGTTCCGATGAGCATGGAACGCCGATAGAGGTTGAGGCTAGGAGGAAGAATATAGATCCTAAGAAGCTTACTGACGAGGCTCACGCGTATGTTACGGAGATCCTGAGGAGATGGGGTATAGAGCTGGATAACTATTCTAGAACGGAATCGCCTGTCCATAAGAGGTTTGTCAGGGACTTCATGTTAGGGCTTGAGGAGAAGGGCTATATATTCACACAGAAGATGGTTCTACCATACTGCGAGAGGGATAAGATCTTTCTCCCAGACAGGTTTATCGAGGGAAAATGCCCCAGGTGTGGATATCCCAATGCTAGGGGTGATCAGTGTGATAGCTGCGGAGCCCTTCTAGATCCTCTAGATCTTATATCGCCTAGATGTGCTATATGTGGCTCCAAACCTGTTCTTAGAGAGACTACCCACTGGTTCTTCGACCTAAGGGCGCTTGAGGATAAGGTGAGGAGATGGCTCGAAAACCACGGGGAGCTCTGGGATAATGTGAAGAACTACTCGCTTAGATGGATTAAGGAGGGTCTTAAACCAAGATCGATTACCAGGGATAATGCTTGGGGTATAGAGGCTCCTTTCAAGGGAGCTGAGGGTAAGACTATATATGTGTGGTTCGAAGCCCTTCTAGGCTATCTATCAGCCTCGAAGGAGGTTCTTGAGAGGAGTGGTAGGAATTTTGAGGAGTTCTGGTACGATGAGAACACCAAGACGATCTATTTTATTGGGAAGGATAATATACCATTCCACGCAGTGATCCTGCCTGCAATGCTAATGGCGAGCGACGAGAGATATAGACTACCCAGCATAATATCAGCTACAGAGTATCTCCTCTACGAAGGGGAGAAGTTCAGCAAGAGTAGAAGGATCGGTTTGTGGGCTGACGAGGCTCTATATATAATAAATGATCCCGATTACTGGAGGTTCGCACTAGCGAGAATAAGGCCTGAAGAGAGGGATACTAACTTTAGCTGGAGGGAGTTCATTAAGATCGTTAACTCAGAGCTCAACGACGATATTGGGAACTATATCAACAGGGTTCTAACATTTATTGAGAAGCACTTCGACTCAACAATACCAAAGCCTCGAGAGCTAGACAACACGGATCAGGAGTTCATGGATCGTGTGTGGCTCCACTACTCAGAATATATAGATAGCATGCTCAAAACAAAGATCAAACACGCATCGGAACAGATACTAGAGATAGCTAGAGCAGGGAACCAGTATCTCAACAAAAGAGCCCCATGGGATGAGGTTAGAATCGATAGAGAGAGGGCGGGAACCACCATGTATGTCGCTGCAAACACAGTAGCACTCATAGCCCTAACACTATACCCATTAACACCTAACGCTGCTAAAAGAATATGGAGAATGCTAGGATACGAAGAACCTTTAGAGAGATCCAGATACCCCTTGCAAAAGAGCTTCATAATCCCACCGGGGAGAAAAATAGGAAGAGTAGAACCCCTCTTCAAAAAACTCCCCCACAACTTCATCGAAAGAATAGAAAAGATCATTGTAGAGGCTAGAGAAAAGGCCCAGAAAGAGAGGCCTGAGTATCTAAGGTTCTGATCCTTGATGATATTGATATTCGTACAATAAAGAAACAGAGATCCACTTAAACATTAAAAACTATCGCAGCATGTAGTTTCTGTTTTCATAAAAAACTATAGCGATTATTTATCAACCATTTTGCAACCCTTAGTTGTCTTATAGCCCGTATTTTAAAATTATTATCTTTTTCAGAACTACCAGCTTTTATATCTGTCTGTGTATATAGAGGTGAAGAACATGGCTGGGAGCCTCACGGAGGTATTCACAGAGGGTCTTGAGGTGCTGATTAATACTCTGGAGGGTAACCCATACGCCCTCATACTTCTATTATCAATGATAGGCAACTCCATCCCCTATGCCTCTGTCCCCTACTATTTAGTTCTACTGGTATATGCTTATCGAGCAAGAGATCCTCTAGAGCTGGCTGCTCTAGCACTCGTATCTGGGGTAGGGGCTACTGTGGGGAAGCTTGTTATCTATGCGATAGGTAGGGGTGTTTCTAGGGTGATTCCTGAGCGTGATAGGAGGAATGTCGAGCTATTTGGCAGGCTTATAAAGAAATGGGGTTTTCTATTCGTGCTGGCTGTAACATCAACCCCTATACCTGATGATGTTATACTTATACCAATAGCTTTTGCTGGTTATAGCGTATCGCTTTATTTCATTGCAACCCTTATTGGTAAGAGCATAGTGTCTCTCTTAATAGTATTCTTTGGAAGGGGGTTAACACAGATTGCCGAGAGTGCTGGGGTTCCTATATATATACAGCTACCCCTATTACTAGCTATATCGGTAACAATCATGATTCTGATCCTAAGGATAGATTGGGCAGGCGTTGTTAGGGAGTATGAATCCAAGGGGATCCAGGGGGCTTTGAACGAGATCTACAGAAGCATAGCTATAGTCATTAGGGGTAAGAGGGGTTCTTGATATGAGAGACTACGTGATGGTTAGTCATGACCCGGTGTTATCTTGTCTTAGGATTATGGCTCAGGTTATCTATTGATTCTGTCCCATTCTCCTCTTCCACTGTTCGACAATATCGTATCCATAGATCTCTATGAACATTCTCCTCCCATCCTCGGTCATTTTAGTAGGATTCCATGGGGGGTCGTATACAACATCGACATAGACCTCCTTAGCCTCTGGGAGGGCGCTCACCAGGTTTTCGTAAACAAAGTATGGGAGCTCGGTTGCCACGGGGCACCCCATAGCTGTTAACGTCATCGTTACTGTCACTACTCCTTCGTCATCGACATTTATACCATAGATCAACCCTAGGTCGTATATGTTTATAGGTATCTCGGGATCGTAGATCTTCTTTAGAGCCTCTATAGCCCTCTCCACAATCTCTTTCTTTTTGTTCTCGTCAAACTTAGCCAAAACCCTCACCGTTTTTTTAGACACTAAGGGGAATATATTCTACTTTATGAACATGAACAGCTATCCCAGATCCTTCCTCCAAGGGATCTGAGATCCCTTATAATCTCTTCACATACTCGGGCGCACTCGTTTCTCGCATCCTCGATATTATTGGAGGAAGCCATTATGTATATATCGAGCACCGGGCTGCCGAGCTCGATACCCTTGGGCTGTGTCTTCACATAGATTTTTGGTTTCTCCTTGACAATCTTATTCACTATTCTTGCAGCCACCGACTCCATGACACCTTTGACAGTTATAGTCACCTCTGAGATCCTTACCTGGCTGGCGTTTCTCAGCATAGGCTCTATACTCTGCTCCCATATAGCCTGCATCTCGCTTGGAACGCCTGGTAGTGAGACGAATAGCTTGTCGCCCTTCTTAACAAGGATCCCGGGGGCTGTTCCTATAGGGTTTGGTATGGGTTTAGCGCTTTTAGGCATCATAGCCATCTTGATCCTCTCGGGCGTTAATCCAAGCCCCCTGGCAACGTATTTCTGCCTCACCATCTCGAGAGCCTCCTCGTTAACCACATGCTCCTCGCCTAGGTATTTTGAGAGGGCTTCTGATGTTATATCGTCATACGTGGGCCCGAGCCCTCCTGTAGTGACGATCAGGTCTGATGAGAATCTATCAGTAGCTATCCTCAGGATCTCTACTATGAGCTCCATCCTATCGGGTACGGAGGCTGATAGTACCACATCGTATCCAAGCAGTGTTAGCCTCCTCCCGAGATACTGTGAGTTTGTGTTAAGAACCCTCCCCTGAACCACCTCATTACCTATCGCAAGAACAGATGCTCTGGGCATCATTTGAGACACCCTATACTTTTGACAAGAACGGGATCCTGTAGGAGCTGGGTACCGATGAGAGATCTATATCGAAGGTGAAGTGAACCCTGGTAAACCTAGATCTTAGCTCGATCACTTGTTTCCTAACCTCGCCAGGATCCCTGCGGTCTATCAGAACCATTCTAAAGAGCCTGGCAACCTCTCTGAAATCATCCTCTTTCATCCCAAGCCTTGTCATCTCCTGAACACCTGTTCTTATGCCGCTGGGATCCTTAACGGCCTCAGGCGGGTCGTATGGTAATAGGTTCTTGTTAACAATAATATTGGCTTCCTCGAGAAGCTGTGCAGCCTTAGCCCCTCCCCCATTGTTCCTCACATCAACCACCACCTGGTGTGATCTAGTGTAGCCGAGGTGCTCTCCAAGCACCTTGAAGCCTTCTGACGCTAGGGCTTCTGCAAAGGCTTTTGCGTTTCTAACAATCTGGTCGGCGTAGCTCTCCCCAAAATAGATCATCTCGAGAGCTGTGACCGCTGTTGCAGGGAGTCTGTGTAGATGGTGGTTGCTCACAAACCACGGGAATATTGTTCTCGCAATAGATTTATAGATCGTCTCGTTATTGGTTAGTATAACCCCACCCTGAGGGCCTGGAAATGTCTTGTGCGTTGATGCCGTGACCACATCAGCACCGGCTTCGAAGGGATCTCTCCACCTCCTCCCAGCTATTAGTCCGAGCACATGGGCTGCATCATAGATCACGAGGGAGCCAACGCTATGAGCAGTCTCAGCTATCTCCTTTAACGGGTGGGGGAATAGATACATACTACCCCCCATAACTACAAAGCTAGGCTTAACCTCTTCTACAACCCTTCTAGCTTTATCAACATCTATGTTTAGGTTCTCCATATCGAATGGCATCTCTATATGTTCTATCCCGAGAGCTCCTAAGGTACCGAACTTGGTGTGGCTGACATGTGCTCCAGCCTGGACAGGTGCTACCACAGCTTTACCGCCTGGCTGTGAGAGAGCTCTGAACGTAGCCGCATTGGCTATTGTCCCGCTTATGGGTCTTGGCTCAACATACTTGACTCTAAAGAGCCTTGACATAAGATTCATTACAAGTTCTTCAACATCATCAACGTATTTCAAGCCCTGATAAAGCCTCCTCCTAGGTCTTCCCTCGGCGTATCTATGCATCATATCACACATATACACAGCCTCGGCTAGAGGGCTCATAACATTCTCGCTAGGGATCATGTTGAGAGAACTCCTTCTCCATGTATTATGCTCAACGGTTAGATCGATAATCCTGCCAAGCTCGTTGGGGATAGGCATACCCATATAGAAAACCCTAGATAGAGATTCAGGCGAAAAATATATCTTTCGATAACACGTACTCCACAGACCCAAGGCCTTAGCCAGATTAGCTAGATCCTCGCTGTCTAGCTAAATCATAATCAAGGCTGTTTAATTATCGATACGCACAGGGTTTGAGAAGTTATATATCGCACAGTCTAGTAGGGTTTTACCGAAGCAGTCCTAAAGATGGGATTGAGGATCGTTTATGCAAGGGCTTTCTGGAGGGTGTTTATACTTTTTTATTCTAGATCGGTTTTTACAGATGTTTCCCAACAATGTTAGAGATCTTAAGGATCGCTGAGTCCTTATGACAAGCTCAGGCGACAGTGGTTAAGAGCCTATTTTTATAGCGTATCTCCCCGGCTTTGTTATGCCGAGGCTTTTCGCTATTTGTGACCCTTCCGGGTCTATTATTATCACCATACCGCTCCATTCTTCGCTAAACTCCGACGAGCCGCAGATGCTGCATACGGTTGCTTCGAGCGGTGCCAACGCCTTACACTTCTTGCATGCCTTGAATACCCCTTTCTTCCGCTGTTTGCTCACTGCTCACCACCGATCCATTCTAGTTTGCCTAGGTTAGGCTGTCTCATTGTCATGGCTATCCTGGGGGGTCCTGCTGCTTGGTAAGATATATTTGTTATCCTACCCCTAACCTTATCCCCCACGGCTACCTGCCTCCTATTCCTATCACCAACAATGGCTTTTAATGCATCGTTATACTCTATATCATCGGAATCCATAACCTGGGATATGTGGACAAAGGCGTCAAGGGGGCCTATGTTTACGAAGAGGCCTATGTTCCTAGCATCCTTAACAACCCCCTCAACAACCTCATGCATAACTGGTATGTAGCTTAGGATCTTGAACCTGGCTTCGTGATACGTGGAACCATCACCGGGTAGCACTATGCCCAGATCGCTGACCTTCACATCATAGACGAGGATTATTATCCCCAGATCCTTATCAAACTTAGCCTCATATTTCTCTCTCAGATGCTCCTCGGCAACAGCCTCGAGAGGCTCTCCAAACCTGCTTGGAGGGATCTTCACATAATCAGTAACCTCATAGACCCTATACGTTGTGATCACCCCCTAGCAAGAAGAGACCAACCATCAACACTAAAAACCCGAGCCATATTCTTCCATACTACTAAGCTTAAAAATGCTTTAAATATTATGCGTTGGGCTGGGCTTTGGTCTTAATTTAGTTGATATGCTTGGCACCAACCACTCGGTCGATGGCTTCACAAACCTTGGCTCTATCGCTGGAACACTTATCAATGGATTCTACACATTTAAGTCACCTTATCTACAGCTCCATAGTTAGCGATATGGATCCTTGGAGTGACGCGGCAAGCTGTTATGAAGATCGAGTACTCAATGTCGAGTACCATTGAGGTGTGCGAGCCCCTAAGGGCATATCTTTGCATAAAGGGTTAGCTGATATAATGCTACTTGTAACACTTTTAATGTGATACCCCGGGCGGTGTAATCGGTGATCATTGCTCCAACCAGTATTAAGAAGATCTGGGTTTTGAGTTTCGAACTAGAAGGGTATGTGAGTCTCGGTGGTCTTGGAAGGGCTGTTGCTAGGCATGTCTCGGGGCTTGTTAAGAAGGGCTTTGATGTAACAGTGTTCCTCCCATCCCATGGTAGACATCTCTCTAGAGAATATGTTGAGAGGCACGGTATGAGGGCTGTTCAGGGCTTCACACCATGCGGCCATAGGGTTGGGGTTGATGGTGTTTCTAGGAGATATTGCCTAGGCGCTGAGGAAATATGGATGGGCGGTGCTAGGGTTATTATATTCAAGGGTCTTGACCACGAAACTGGGAAGTTTGTAGATAGATGGGGCGTCTATGAGGAGCTGCCTGAGAAGGCATGTCTATATACCAGAGCCCTTATCCACTGGATCTATTGGTCTGGTGAGAAGCCCAACATGATCCATGCGAATGACTGGCCAACAGCCTTAGCAGGTGTTGCTGCTAAAAACATCTTCGAGCTTATGGGGTACTCTATTCCTCTGCTATATATGGTGCACCTCATATCATCACCATCATTCCCATGGCACTATCCTTCTGACCAGTGGTGCGGCCTCCCCGATACACTCCATAGGGTGTGGAATGGCTATTCCCATGTTAAGAGATCTACGAGAGATGTTTGGGACTCTCTGGGGGGTAATGTCGATATGTTCTCTCTCGTCGAGGCCGATGCCATAGCCTCTGTTAGCTGGGGCTATATGGAGGAGATCCTTGATAGGTTTGGTAGGTGGATGCATCCTAAGGCATGTGTGGTTCACAACTCAACTGACTGGGAGGTTGGAAGTGTATCTAGGTATACGAGGGAGATGTTTGGAACATCCTCGAGGAAACTTCTTAGAAAGAGGATCGGCGATATAGTGGGGAGTATAAGCAATCCAAGGACAGGGCATCTCTCCAAGAAAGAGGTGATCATAGCTTCAAGCGGTAGGGCTACATGGCAGAAAGGCTTCGATGTTCTCATCAAAGCGGCAGACTATCTAGACGATAGGTTTGGGATAATCATAATGGCTATCGGTGTTGGTGATAGGGGCTTCGAGGAGAATATCTCGAGAATGGCTCTGGAGAGGTGGGGAAAAGTCTTAATACTATGGGGCGAGATCGATAGCAACATTCGAAAGACCATAACCTATCTATCAAATGTATATGCGGTTCCATCTAGATACGAGCCATTCGGCATAGTATCTATAGAGGCACAGGCCCTGGGAACCCCGGTTGTTGTTTCAAGAACGGGAGGCTTGCCAGAGACTATGCAGGAAATAAGGAGGGAGGGCTCTGGGACGGGGTTGCTTGTAAACCCAGAAGATCCTGGGGGGCTTGCCAGAGCAATAAGATCCCTTGCTTGGGCGTCAGAGGTGGCGGATACAGGGGATCTCGGGCTTGTAGCCAACATCGAGATCCCTGAGGTTGCTGAGGCTGTGCTGAAAAAACCAGATCTTTCGAGGGTAAATACTATAGCATGGGTTGATGCGAGGTTTAGAGAGGAATCGATAGTGGGAGAGCTGTTGGCATGTTATGAGAAGGCTAGACAGATGGCTTATTATAGAGCTGTTTCACCCTAGCCCTTATAGGATTTAATAGCCCTGATGATTTCAAGAGCCTTTGCCGGATCCTTTTCAAAAACCGTTCCAAGGACTATCGCGTCGGCTCCAGCACTTACTATTTCGAGCGCTGTTTCAGGACTCCTGATACCCCCGCCCACTATTATGTATTGGTTTGTGCTTTTCCTAACAGCCCTCACAGCCTGGGGACTTATGGGTTTTAGAGCTCCTGAGCCGCCTTCTAGATATATGAACCTCATTCCAAGAAGCTCTGACGCCATAGCATAGGCTGCGAAGACCTCGTATAGCTCGCTTGGTATGGGTCTAGCCCATCCTATGTGGCTTACAGCCGTTCCATCACCTGTGACTATATATGCTGTTGGGAGCACCTCAAGGCCGTATCTCTTAACTATCGGAGCCCCCAGCACCTGGGCTCCTATTATGTAGTAGGGATCCGCGCTGTTTAAGAGGGACATGAAGAGGATTGCGTCAGCATTTGGCGAGATACCGTTGACATTTCCTGGGAAGAGTATTATGGGTAAGCCTGTTTCTCGGAGCATATCTATAGTCCTACTGATCTCGATCTCAGAGACCCCCATGCTCCCGCCAACAAGTATTGCATCGATCAGACCCTCGCTTGAATAGGATCTCAGGATCTTGCGCATCTCGTCGCGGTACTTAGAGGGATCAGGATCTATAAGGATTAGGGCAGCCTTTTCACCAGCCCTGGCCTTGGATCTCAGGGTCTCCTCAACTTTACCTCTCCACATATTAGTTCCACCAGAGTTACTGTCCTTCCCCACCACCGATCCTAGCTCTCACTTTCTTTTTCCTCTTCAAAACCCTCCTCAAACCAGATCTCTATAGTTCCTGAGAAATATCCATCGACGAATTTTCCATATGCATCTACGGGCTGTGCAAGTGCTGGGATACCTTTCACCACAGATCTAAGCCTACACCTAGGGTTAGAACACGCTATATGGGCTATCCTATCCCCATCTTTCTCCTCTATCTTAACAGAGATCGAGACAGCACCGCATTCGGGGCACTGGAACGTTCTAGGAGGTCTCCTTCTAGCCCAATGGGTAGTCTTAAAAGTCTTCCTCTTCTTCCTCCTCCCCATTTATTGCACCAACCTATAATGTGCTCTCTCAAAAATATTATTGAACGCGTTGAAAGCTCGCTATGCAGAAGGCTGGATCGAGATGTATTTGCCGGTGAGAACCTCCGGGGCTTCAAACTTCATAGCAGTTGATATTATTAGTTATTGATAGCCTTATCTTTAGTTCCACAGATCTTAGAACTGCTCTAATAAAAGAATATGTTATTTGTTCCGCGTTCAGAGTAGCACCTATCTATGGTTCCTTTTATTAATGAGACCCACATCCCGGATCTTTTATCCCGGTTCGTGTTTTCATAGGAGAAACCTTGGTATCGATGGATATTCAGGGATAAATTGATAAATAGCTCTTAGTAATTTTTATCTGAGTCTCAATGAAGGTTGGGGTTATAGGGGGCGGACCTTCAGGGCTTGCTATAGCACGCATGCTCTCCGATAGGGGTTATGAGGTGTATGTCTACGAGGCTCACAGAAGCTTTGCTGTGAAGCCATGTGGGTGGGGATACCCTACTCCTGAGAGTGATGAGAAAAAATACAGGGTTTTCTCAGAGGCTGTCAAGGCGTCCATATGGGTTTTTAAGGGTTATGATGTATATCTGAACGACGATCTCTTGTTCCATAGTGATAAACAGATCCTGGGCTATATAATAGATAAGAAGCAGTTCCTTGAGAACCTTTCCCAGGGTATTGAGGTTGAGAGAGGATCTCCAGCCAGGTATCTCGGGGGAGGTCTTATAAGGGGTAGGAGTGGTGTGAAGAGATTCGATATAGTGATCATAGCTGGGGGCTTTCCAGCCCAGCCTAGAAGGCTTGATAGGATACTTGCGGTGCAGGCTATAATAAGATCCCCGAGGATCGAGGATGCCGAGATCCCCGAGCTCAGGTTCTACTCAGACTTGGTGGGATATGCGTGGGTATTTCCAGAGGGTGAGAAGACTGCAAGAGTGGGTGTTGGGGGTTACGCTAGCAGAGAAACGCTGGAGAAGATCCTGGGCATGGTTATTAAGAAGAGACAGGATCTTGCAAAGGGCGAGGTTATAAAGAGAGAGGGTGCTGAGGTCACAGTCTCGGGGGTTGATTGGGATCTAGCTAGATCTAGAGATCCGTTTTATGTGGGTGAGGCTCTCGGATACATTATGCCTGTGACCGGCGAGGGGATAAGGCCTGCCATATGGAGTTCGATAGCCCTTTTCAACGCCATTGAGAATGGTAATAGCTATGAGGAGGAGCTCAGAAAACTCAAGCTGACCAGGTTCATAGGGATCCATAGGAAGATCCTTAATATAATGATTAAAATGAAGCCAAACGAGAGAGATCTCTTCATCAAAAACGTGCCAGAGGATCTAATGCTGGATCTATCTCTTGGAAGAGCAAGCACCATTGATCTATTAAGACTAGCGAAGATCCCGGAGCTAGCAATGATCCTGACCAGATATGCTATAAAGATTATATAGAGTTAGCCGAAAGAGAGCCAAATATAGTTAAAGATCTATGGTTCCCAGCTATCTGAGGAACTATATATTGCTACTCTCTCGTTCTCCATAGTTATCATTCTATCTATACCAATCTGTATAGCGATTCCCGCATCGTGCGAAATGATCGTGATACCCATACCCTCCTTATAATTGCCATATTATCATGGATAGAGTGTGGAAAAACCCTACCGGTGAGATCAGATAGATCCTCTATAAAAATCTATCACAGACATCATAGCAGCTAACCAAAATAGACCCTACCTGGTTGCAGCACAAAGATCTATGTGTTATGGTGGCTGGTCAAATATATTCTCTCTATCGTCACTACTTTAGGGAGTTTTTGCCGAGGATACCTCTTCTAGATCTTCTTAGGAGTTATGGCGGCGATGTTGGGGTTTTCGCAGGCTTTGAGACTATAATGAGCTATGGCGATCCCTTCTCCGAGCATTTAGCCGTTAGGAGGGATGCTGCTGTATTTGATATAAGCCATATGGGGAGGATCCTTGTTGAGGGGCCTGACTCGCAAGAACTCCTAGACATGCTCTTACCAAGAGATCTTGGCGATTCGAAGGATGGCGTCATGATTGGGCCTACGGCTTTTCTCAACGACTCAGGGGGCTTTAAGGATGATGTTATGCTATATAGATTTTCAAACGAGAGATGGCTTGTTGTGTGTAACGCTATCAATAGGGAGAAGATCCTTGGGTGGCTTAGGGAGTGGATCTCTAGGAAGGGTTACAAGGCATCTATAGTTGATCAGACCCTCGAGACGGCTATGCTAGCTATACAGGGGCCTAGGGTGGTCGAATATATATCAAAGATCCCCGGGTTCTCCGAAGCCTCCTCGCTTAAGCCCCTTGAGTTTCTCGAAAACCTAGATACCTCTCTGGGTAGGGTTGATATTATTAGCAGGAGTGGCTGGACTGGGGAGGATGGTTTCGAGATTGTTTCGAGGCCAGGTATTGCCGCCGAGATCATTGCTAGGCTTAGAAGCATGGGTGTAGCATTGGCGGGGTTGATTGCCAGGGATAGTCTGAGGATGGAGATGGGCTATGTATTATATGGTGAGGATATAGATGAGGATATAAACCCATACGAGGCTAGATACTGGGTCTTCACCAGGGGTAAGGAGGGCTGTATAGGCTGCGATGCCTTGAGAGGGATTGGGAGGAGAGGTGTTGCTAAGGCTAGATATATGTTTAGGCTTAAGAAAGGGCTGAGGGTAATACCAAGGAGGGGTTATAAGGTGCTATATGAGGGTGAGGAGATAGGCTATATAACCAGCGGTTCATACTCACCCTACCTAGAGAGACCAATAGCTATGGGTTATATTAAAAGCAGCCACGCATTGCCAGGGCTTAGTGTTGATATAGAGGTTAGGGGAAAGCTTTATGAGGCGAAAATCCTCGACTACCCCTTGATCAAGAGGTGATAGCTTGAGCGATATAGAGGTTAAGGGATATATTGTTAAGAGGGACAGGCTATACACCGAAACAGACGAGTGGGTAAAGATAGAGGGCGATATAGCGGTTATCGGGATAACTGATTATGCACAGAAGAAGTTAAAGAACATAATAGGGATAGAGCTCCCATCTAGAGGGACTAGGGTTAGAGCTGGCGACACTATAGGTACTATCGAGAGCATAAAGGCTGTCTCAGACATCTATGCCCCTGTGGGCGGCGAGGTTATTGAGGTCAATGAAAGGCTCTCAAACGAGCCGGAATTAATCAACCACGAACCCTATGAGGGTGGATGGATGGTTAAGATCAAAATCGCTTCTAAGGATGAGCTTGGAAAACTACTATCTCCCGAGAAATATGCTGAGAAGATCTCGAGGGACTAGTTTTGGAGGCTCTCAGACTACCCCCAAGGGTGAAGATCCTTGAGGCTTTAGGGGCTATAGCGGATAACAGGGTTAAGATCGTATCAGACCGCGAAGCTATAGTAGTAAGCTCAGAAGGCGATAGGAGTTATAAGGTCTACATAGATCTCGAGGAGAAAGCAGCCTATAGCGATGACAATGGAACCAAGTTTAGAGGATATGTCGGCTACCCAATAGTAGCGGTTCTAATGATAAAAGGCGCTCTACCCTTCGACGCAAAGATCGCTGAAGCACTGAAGGGTGTCAAGTGGAGACAGCTTAACGAGAAGTATAAGAGCTACGCCATAGTTGAGGATCTCCTGCTCAGAGAACTAAAAACAAGATCCATAGATCCTGAGTATGTGAAAAACTATATCTCAAACACAATGTCAGCCCTAGCCAGGCTTGGTTTGAGGAGAAAAACCTAGGATCGCTGACTATTGGTTTGATGAGAGTAGCTCCTATCAATGTTCAAGAGATCTTTTCTACTTGGCTTGGAGTATTTCTTTCTCACAGTTAGGACGAAAACAAACCTATAGCGGAAACAATGCTAGCCATGCCGATAAACCCGATCTTTTCCAAGAAAGAATATAGAGATCTCTCAAGCCGGTTTCAATAATTTAATGCTCTGTGTATCAACATACAATGGTTTGGAGGCTTGAAGCTAAAGATAATATATGATCAGAGGCACTCGCTACACAGAGATCCTTATGGGAGGCATCCAGAAGATCCTAGGAGGGTTGAGGAGGGCCTAGCAGCTCTCAGAGCCTCTGAGGCATGGGGATATATAGATCTGGTAAACCCATCCGAGCCTGATTATAGTGTTGCTCTCGTGGTACATGATGAGGAGTATGTGGATCGGATTAAACAGGAATCCTCGCTCGGTTTCCACTACATAGACCCGGATACGTATGTGAATGAATATACGTTCGAGATAGCATCGATTTTCGCGACAGCAGCGAGAGAAGCGGCTCTAAGCTCGATCGCTAGTGGAGAGCCCTACTTTATAATGTCTAGACCCGGAGGACATCATGCTGGGAGGAGGGGTAGAGCTATGGGTGCTCCTACCCTAGGGTTCTGTATATTTGACTATACATCGATTGCTGCGAAGGCTCTGATCGATAAGGGGTACAGGGTTATGATCCTTGATATAGATGCTCACCATGGCAACGGATCCCAGGAGATCCTGTGGCTGGAGCCAAGAGCGCTGCATATAGATATACACCAGACAGGCATATACCCGGGTACTGGTGGTATTTGGAGTATTGGGGGAGGTGTGGCTAGAGGTACAAAGATCAATATACCGCTCGAAAGAGGCTCTGGGGATAGTGTTTACTCATGGATCTTGAGTCGTGTCATAGAGCCTGCCAGAAAGATCTATGAGCCTGATTTCCTCATAGTGTTTGCCGGTTTTGATGCACATATGGAGGATCCTCTCACAGGTCTTGAGGTTACCGAGGATACCTATGCAATGTTTGGAAGCTATGTGGGTAGGCTTCTTGAGAGGGGAGAGATAGCTGGTAGCCTCTCAATCCTTGGTGGGGGTTATGGTGAGGGGGCTATTACGAGCTTTGTAGCATATGTAGAAGCCATGCTGGGGATCAGGGAGCAGCCTATGATAAGTGAGGAGGAGCCCTCCCCAAGCGTGGTTAGTGCAATACCAGGGATCATGGATCTCTTAAGAGATGCTGCTACAAGGATCAAGTAGGTTTCTAATGCTTATTAATAGCTTTTCAAGGCTAACGTGTCTTGAGGATCATCCATTCTATTAGATTTACTACTTATAATGCTGCCAAATGCACCTAGATCCTGGTGGTGGTTTGAAGGCATATACGCATCCATTAACAGAGAGCGGTAGATCTTCGATAGTGCCTCCAGGGCCTTATCACTATGGTGTTGAATACATAGCTGTGCATTTAAGGGTGGATAGGGATAAGGCGCAGAGGCTTTTGCCAGGATTTCTCAAGAGCACCGACGAGGCCTGGGTCTATGTCTCCGATTTTGTTACTGTTCATGGTAATAATACGGATTGGATCTATAGGATGCCTGAGATGACCCAGTATAAAGAGGCTGCTATAGCCCTCAAGGTTATCTATAATGGGAAGAACTATAACTACTTCCCATTCATGTGGGTTGATAAGGACTGGGCCCTCATAAGGGGGTGGCTGAATGGGTATCCAAAAAAGATAGCCGAGATCTCGATGACAAAGATCAACCCGCTAAACCCAGCCCTAGGAGAGGTGGGGAGAGGTGCTAAACTAGGGGGTTACTGTAGCAGGCTTGGGAGAAGGCTATTCACCCTCGTAGTAGAGCTTGAGGAAGAGACTAGAGAGATCCCTCTAAGGGGTTTCGGACCAACACTAACCTATAGGCATTTCCCAGCCACATATGAGGGGCAGCAGAGCCTCTCAGAGGTCCTTGAGGTTGTTAGGAGCAACTATAGGCTTGGAAAGGCTTGGAGAGGTAGGGGTGAGGTTGAGATAGGCTATGGTGAGAATGACGAGGTGGAGCTCATAGAGGTTAGAGAGATCCTTGGTGGTTACTATTACACAGCTGGCTTCACGATAGAGGGAGGTAGGGTGGTGGGTAGGTATTGAGGCTAGCAGTAGCAATATATAACGGTAAGAAGGTCTTCGGCGAGGTTAGGGGTGGATATCTATATATATTTGGAGAAGGTGATCTGAGAAGATATATAGAGTATAGAGGCGAGCCTAAGGGAGAGTCTGTAAGGATAGATGAGGTAGAGCTCCAACCACCTATGATTAGCTATGTAATATGCGTGGTTGTGAACTCGGCTAAAATGCTAGGGCTAGATGATCCTGAGAGGGCTAAGAAAGAGCTTGGTCACCCGAGATTCACTATCAAAACCCCCAACACACTTGTTGGTCATATGGGGGTGGTGAGAGCCCCTAGGAGTGGGATAAGACCCGAGGTTGAGATAGCCCTTATAACTGCTAAAAGAATAGAGCGTGGAGGGAGCGTTAAAGAAGGGATCCTCGGATATACTGTTTTTAATGATGTAACAGCATCAGCACTAACTAAGGAGGATGCTTATTACGCCTATAGAAGGGATCCTGCTACTGGTGAGGTTAAGAGGGAGTATATCAGAGGAGCCCCATTTATAAGGAAGAATAGAGATACCTTCGGCCCCATGGGTCCATGGATCGTTACTCCGGACGAGTTCGGCGAATTCGGGGGAAAGGATATGTATTCATCCTTCGAGGGCGAGATGGTTCAGAAGGGATCTAGCGACGAGCTCTTATTCGACGATAAGGAGGTGCTAGAATATCTATCAAGCTTCATGACCATAGAAGCTGGAACGATAATTAGTATGGGGAGTATAGGGTATCTCGAGGCTGACAGGGATCATAGCGAGTATTTATTGCCAAGTAGAGAGGGCTTTATGGAGGCTGGTGTAGAGGGTATAGGGGTTCTGAAGAACCGGGTTATCTTCGAATAAGTATGTTTAGGCTTTAGCCTTCTAGCTATTAATGTAGTAATCCCTATAGCCATGTATCCCTCTAAGGGGTACGAAGACGCATGGTATGTCTCTGGTTATCTCTAGTCTCCCGTCTTTTTTCTTATTAACTATTGTGAGTATTTGGAGCTCGGGCGATCCCACGGGTATTACAAGCCTTCCTCCTTTTTTCAGCTGCGATATAAGGGGTTCTGGGATCTTTGGCGATGCTGCTGTAACTATTATTCTCTCATAAGCCTCTCTCTCTACCCCTGTGCCAAGGCTTCCGTCACCAACTATTACTGATACCCTATCTATATGCCCCGATCTCCTAAGATTCTCCCTTGCAAACATAGCCAAGCCTGGTATAAGCTCCACGCTAACCACATGTCCACACCCCTTTGACTGTGGATCGACAAGCTCTGCCAAGATGGCAGCCTGGTAGCCAGAACCAGTACCGATCTCAAGCACTAAGCTACACTCAGGAGGATTGAGGGCTTCTGTCATTATAGCAACCATATGGGGGGCTGAGATCGTCTGTCCATAGCCTATTGGGAGGGGTCTGTCTATATATGCATATTTAACCAGATCTCTGGGCACAAAGAGCTCTCTAGGAACATTCTCAAAAGCTCTCACAACCCTCTCGCTCCTTATATATCCACTAGCTATTAGAGATTCTATCAGCTCCCTCATAACCCAGATCCGCACCCTAGATCTAAATAACTAGGACAACAGGTATGGCTGACATCAAGAGAATCAATATCAATACCCCTAGAGATGTGATGACTTGGAGCGAAGCCTAACTGTAAGAAGAGCATAATCCTACCCCCCAAATAACTAAACCGTTTGTCCCTAGATATAAAGGAACACCATAAAATATCCAGGGGGTTTGCCCATCCATAGAGATCTCCGCCCATGTTGGGCTGTGCATGGCTATCGCTAGCCAAATGCAATGGTACCCCATCCACTAGTAGGAGATCAGTGTCTATGGCTTAGAGCGTTAATCCCCTGATACCCAGTGTCAATAGAGAGGCTGTTCACCAATAAACCATATAGATCAAAGTCTATAACTACCTTCTTACTTATGACTTATGATTATAAACAAGCGAACAGCCGCGAGAAATAAAAGCACGTAGGATCTCGGCTTAGGTCTGAGGTGTGCTTTATAAAAATACCTTTTGGGCAATAGATTCTCGGGCATGGTTGTGGCTATCTCTGATCTGAGTAACTACCCGTTTCTAGAGAATCTGGAGAATTTCTTGGAGAGGGAGGGTCTTCCGAAGAGTCTTGAGGATCTTTTCCTCTCTACATATGCTGAGGCTGGGTATAGGAGGGTTGTTGAGGATCTAGATCCTGGTGCATTTATGGGAAGCCCTGGTTTCCATGACTATAGGGAGAGGATCCTTAGCTTCTATATAGCGCTAGCCCTGGTTTCCATGACTGGTGATAGAAGGATCTATAGGGCTTTTGCTGAGGCCGAGGCTGAGAGGGTTCGGAGGATCCTTGTCAACTCAGATCCGGAGGAGATAATCTATGTGATGGGAAGGCTGGGCTATCGTGTTGAGAGAGCCTCTGAGAAAGAGCTTTGTTTAGCGATCGGTATTGATCGATCTACCCTTGGGCTGAATCTCAAATGCTATGCATACAAGATCCCCCTAGCAGATTATCTCAGAATAGCCGCACAGATAGCTATAGACGAGGAGTATAGACTTGTTAATAGACCCGTTAGCGGTGGATATGTATATGTGGAGAGAGAAACCCTGGTAAAGCTCTGTGTTGATATTGTGAAACATAGGATCGAGAGTATGGTGAAACCCATACCACCTATAGAGGCTGTTAAGAAGTATTTGGAGGATATATTAAGCATTGCGAGGGAGAAGCTGGGCGAGGCTGTGATAGAGGCCAGGGGTGAGAGTGAGCAGTATAGTAGAGAGAGGTATTCGTGGATAGAGAAGGTGGTCTTGAAAGGGCTTCCAGATGGTAGGAAGAGGTTCATATTATATGTGTTAACACCATATCTGGCAACAATACTCAGGCTAGAGGATGAGGATGCTATGAGGGTGGTGAGGGAGTTTATAGATAATAGTTGCAGGAATTATGGTAAGTGTGAGAAGGTCTACGATTCATGGATAAGGTCTTGTTTAAGAGGGGCTATGCAGAAAGGTATAAAGCCGGCAAGGATTGAGAAGCTGGATGAGGAGCTTAGAAAATACATAACAGAGATCATCTCCCAAGAGATCTAATAACGAACACCGTCCTTTCTATAGCTGTGTATATTGATAGAGCTATGAATACAAATAACGCTATCTCCATGGCGCTCTGGCTGAAGAGCCCGAGCAATAGGATCAGTATTATGGTTAAGATCCTCTCACCCCTCTCCATAAGCCCAACCCCAGAGACCCTGACCCCGAGGGACTCAGCCCTAGCCCTAGCATAGCTTATCATCAGGCTGGCACCAGCAGCTATATATACAGCGACGGGGCTGAGCCCGAGTATTATGAATGTGGAGAGGTATGATAGATCCGAGATCCTATCGCATAGAGAGTCGAGGAAAGCACCCCTCGCACTAACCCTGCCAGAGACCCTTGCTATCTCTCCATCGAGGAAATCGAGGATCGATGATAATATGATCATAACGATCGCTCCGGGGATCCCGTATAGCAAAGCTGAGACAGGTGTTATGAGGGCTAATACTAAGCCTGTGAGTGTAACGATATTAGGATCTATATTCCTACTCGCCATAAAGGCTGCTACAGGCTTGATCAGAGATGAGATCCTGTTCTTGATCCTGTTGAGCATCAGATCCTCCCCAGGATCTCTGAGATCTTGTTATAAGCCTTGGAGAAAAGATCCATCCCGACCGTGAGGAGCCCGCCATCATCAACAATAATCTCTCCCCCCACGATTACAGCCTCGATCCTGGGTATGCTTGATATAGCTATATCGGCTGCTAGATTTTCGTTTAGGATCTTCTCCGGAACCCACCATGGAGGCTGGGTTAGATCCAGGATCACTATATCGCCAGGCCTTCCAGGCCCTATAACACCTGACTCCATCGAAACTTTAGCAGCAGCCCAGATTGTTGCGCTTCCCAGTATATCCAGAGGACTATAACCCCTAGCTCTGGCTATGATGAAGTGGGGGTAGAGGGACCAAGAGGGGTTAGCCCCTATACCATACCCAGCCCCTGGCTCCCACCTATCCATGCTAAGCTCTGTGTATACCGATGAATCCCGCGGTATATTACACTCTGGTGGAGGGTCTATAGCGAGGATCCTCGGGATCTTGAGATCCATGCATGCATCTCTATATACCACTAAAGGCATATCGCTTGGAACAAGGTTCTCTAAACCCTCCCTAACAGCACGTCTAGAGCATATAGATCCCGTTATGAGGGCTAGTGATTCTCCACGTCTATGCCACTTTTTAGCCGAGGATGAGATCTCTCTAGCCCAGCTATCCAGATCCCCTGGGTCTTCGAGGCATGGCGCGGCTATCACTCTAATACCAACACTCTCCGAAGCCCTTACAACAGGCTCAACAAGCCTATCGGTTGAGAGGATAGTCGTTATGCCTCTCATCGCAAGCCCGGCGAGGGATAGTGTTGATAAGAGGTATAGATCGTTGTTTGTGAGAGTGCTATAGATAGAGGGTTCTTCAACCCCTCTCTTAGCAATACCCCTTAGAGGTAGGAGGGATGGTCTTGAGTAGAGGGCTATCATACCGGGGATTACAAGTTTCCCCTTACCGTTGATTACTAGATCAGGGGGTTCTAGATCTATGGGGGTTTCTCCCCGCCCAACGCTTTCTATGACTCCGTTGTTTATGAAGATGTAACCCCTATCTATGAATAGATCTTCTTTGGTTGACATTGTGAGTATAGATGCGTTCTCAACAAGGATCTTTACACCCATCTCTACCTCCTCAAGATCCCTGGGTAGAAGTAGTTCTTGCCAAACCTCTGCTTCGCAGAATCCCACTCAGTCAGGATCCTCACAGCCTCGTTTGCAACTCTTATCATTGTATCAACCCCAGCGTCTGGGGTGAACTCTCCTGTCTCTCTATTAGCTATAACCGCACACACTGCTCCGGCCCTCGCACCATATATATTGCTTAGCGTGAATATGGTGGCAGCCTCCATCTCGAAGTTGACCACGTTGGCGTCTCTGAGCATCTTCACAAGATCCTTTGACCATGGAGGCATATAGTCTTTATAACCAGGCCTGCCTTGACCAACATAGAAGCTATCAGTGCTCGCTGTTATGCCCACGTGGTATCTAGCGCCAAGGGATTCCGCAGCCTCTATGAGGGCTAGGATCACCTCATAGCTAGCCACAGCTGGGTATTCTGGAAAGATATAGGCTTTACTAGCACCGTCAAGCCTTACTGCAGCAGCTGATATTACAAGATCACCGATCCCTATCTCCCTTCTAAGGGAACCTGTAGTCCCTACTCTTATGAAAGTGTTTGCACCGACTCTTAAGAGCTCCTCTATAGCTATTGCCGTCGAAGGACCCCCTATACCTGTAGATGTTGCAGAGATCCTCACACCCCTATACTCACCAGTATATGTGACATACTCTCTATGGGTTGCTACATGCCAGTATTTATCCCAGGTCTTCGCTATCCTGGGAACCCTTTCAGGATCGCCTGGGAGGAGGACATAGCGTGCCACATCCCCCTCACCGACCATTAAGTGGTATTGCTTGCCCGAGACTGTTGGTTTCTCGGAAAGCAATGCGCCTCCCAGAAACATCATGCTAAGGAGATGATAAACTAATAGAGCTATATGGTTATAGCCCACATCATTTCTACATTCAAGGAATACTATGAGAGGGATGACATGTAACTGTGGCTAGGAAAATACCGCCTCTAGGTATTTTCTCTATTTAAATAGCCTATATGAGAATGCTTGTCTGAATCGAGGCTAGAGTCGTGGTGTCTCAATAAGCCCAGAACCTAGGTAAGCGTTTTCCTGACACATCATAGCTTTTATCCCTTCAATGATTCTAAAATTACATGGCGCGTTTCTTGAAGTCAAGGATCCTGGTGCTTACTTCAATAGCGCACTATATTAACGATGGGGCTGCTATAGCTTATGCAACTGTATATCCGCTCTATGTGTATATGGGTTATAGCTATACTGATATATCCATAGCATCGGCTCTCTATCTAGGAACTTCGTCGATTACAAGCCTATTTGTGGGAAAGATAGGGGATAGGGTTGAGAGGCCCTTCATCCTCCTAGCGATCGGAATGATTCTATGGTCTCTGGCGATAGCGATCCTGGGACTCTCCATCTCGCTTATAGGAACCAGTATCGCCTATCCCCTACTCATTGCTTCAACAATTGTTGGTGGTATAGCAAGCTCCATATATCACCCAATAGGTGCTGGTATTCTCTCCCACCACTTCACCGAAGATCGAGGGCTGGCTCTCGGCATAAATGGGGCTATGGGTGCCCTTGGGAGGAGTAGCTATCCAGTGATTATAACGCTGCTCCTCACCACAACACATATAGGGCTTTTCCCGCTAGCAGTAATCTCTCTTCTATCATCAATACCGATGATCGCTCTTGCGAGAATAGCTACGAAGATCATTGATATGAAGAGCTCCACCGGATCTATACCGCGCGAGGTTTATATGCCCATAGCGCTCTTAACGATCATAGCCATGGCCAGAGGGATCGTATCCCAAGGAGCTCTAACCTATCTAGCGATAATGGTAACCCAGAAACTCGGTATAGCCTATGGCGTCGAGGTGGGGCTTCTAACATCGCTAGCAATGGTTGGCTCTATAATGTCACAACCGCTTTTGGGAGTAATCTCTGACAGGCTTGGTAGGAGAAACACGATGCTCCTCACCACGTTAATGGCCTCGCTATCTCTATATGGGTTCATAGAGTTCTATAGATACCAAATAGCGTTATACCTATCCCTCTTCTTATTCGGAGTATCTGCTTTCGAGGCATTCACACTGCTCCTAGCATTCGTCTCAGACACCGTTCCTCAGAGATATATAAACACTGCCAACAGCATAGTATGGGGCATCGGGATCTCTGCGGGAGGCTCTATGGGTCCCGTGATAGTTGGGCTAATAGCATCACACTCATCACTTGATACTGGTTATGTTGTGATAGCCCTTATAAATCTGCTCACAATACCTGTGATCTATATAGCGTCTAGATATGCTGTAACGGAATATAACAGGCCTGGTTTCCATAACCATCGATAAGCCGGCGAAAGGAAAGGCTTCATAGCTTAGCTTCAACCAAGAACACATAGACAGATCTGGCCAGTATGTGGAGCATTAGTAGCTGTGAATGGTTTAATAATCCTTACAATGGTAATTCGAGGGGTCTCCAATCGAAGATCCCCAGGGTCTCGAGAATCCCTCTATCCTTCACACCGATCCATGCGAGGCCATATAATGCTGCTCCTTCTGCAGGCTTTTTTATCCCATCTCTATAGTAGTTTCTAAGGATCTCGGCGTCTATCTCGTAGTATTTCCATAGATCCTCTATTATAGCCTTCACAGCTCCCCTCCCCGACATATAGATCTTTATTGATCCGCGCCAACGATCTTTTTTGATAGATGTCTGGAGCATTGAGATAGTTTTTGCTATGTCGTCTAGATATCTCTCATACCCTTCTGGGCATTTACTCCTGATTATCTCTATATCTATGGATCCACATATATCTCTTAACCCGCCTGAGAAGAGATCCCTTTTATAGATCCTCCTCCCAATCGCTACAGCCATCTCACCATCCCACCCACCGCTAGATATGATCCCTATTGGAAAGAGCGTCCCCCCGATCCCATCGATTATCTTGCCACTCTTAACAGCCACTGCCGCTGTGAATGCTCCGAGCTCTACTACTATAAAGCTGCTCCTTCTAAGAACCCCTCGATCCTCATTGCTATGTATCATTGCGGCAAGCACTGTTAGTGCTACTTTATCGGCCGTCCCAAGGTCTATTCTGTTTATCTTCCTGCTGCTTGGAACGCTAGCAAGGTTGGCAACACCAGGGATCCCTATTACAGGCATTCTCATGGTTTTCAGCCTCTTTAGGAAATAGGATATGTATCTCAGCCCACCCACGCCTGGATCATCTTCTCTAACCAGGGTTGCTGTTGCAAGCTCTGCCGGGTCTAGGCTTCTAAGATCTATTGGTGGTAACCCGTAGCCTGATGGTGCAACCACGAGGTTGGGGGTGTTGGATTCTATGATATCTAGAAGCTTTTCGGGCTCTCTGCTAAGCTCTTCAGAAACCACTTCGATATAGTCTTCCAGCCCTTTCTCAGATGTTACTATTATGCCTGTGGATAGTGTTCCAGGGTCTATTGCTAGAACCTTCATAGAACCCTGAATCACTTGAATCGTGGGGGAAAAATAGCTTTAGGTTAGGTATCTATTCTCCACAACAGATCTCTGTTCCACATTTTTGCCGGGCCATATTTTGGAGTTGATGATTAGGGATCCTTCGCCTATATGTGTATTGTTACCGATAACACTGTTCACTATCTTAGAGCCCCTGCCAATATATGTGTGCCTTCCAATAATGCTTCCCTCGATTACTGTTTTCTCACCGATCACGCATCTATCCATCACTATAGACCTGGAGATCCTTGAGCCGCTCATGATGACTGTATAGTTATCTATGATGGTATCCCATAGATCTACGCCTTCGCTCAGATCCACGTGCCTGCCGATCAATATATCTCCGCCAACCCTCAAGAGCCCCTTCTCGATCATCCCTACTAGTCTCTCGTGAAGCTTCCTAGATAAGGAGCTTCTACCCATCATCCTCACACCCCCATATACCCTGGTAACCCTTAGATCCTGTGGGCTGAGGTTTCTCAAGAGATAGAAAGAGGCCTTCATATAGCTTTCAGGCGTACCTATATCGAACCAATAGCTTTTCAATATATAGCCCTTAACCTTCATTCCCCTGGATATCACTTCTGGTATTACGTGGCTCCCGAAGTCCGTCAAGCCATTGATCCTCATTTTTCTCCCAACCTCGTCGTCGAAGAATCTCCTGATCCACGGCTCTATAACATAGATCCCAGTATTGATCAGCCTTGACGGGGCATGGGCTGGGCTTTTGGGCTTTTCAACAAAGCCCTTTATATTCATATCACTATCTATGTCGGCTACACCGAATCTTGTTATATCATCTCCATGATCCAGTTCCTTGAGCACTATAGTCATGCCTGCCTCCGATTCTCTATGGATTTTCCAGAGATCATAGAGGTCTATGTTGAAAATAATATCGCCCTGCACGACAAGCACTGCTTCATCTATATCGTAGTAATCCATGAGTATCTTCACAGACTCGGCATTTCCACTTGTAGAGAAGTTGGGCTGGTATCTAACCCTAATGGAGTCGGGCGAGAGACCAAGCATAGCTGCAAGCCTCTCACCACCGCCTAGGTAGTCAACCACCTGTGTATAGTTATAATACCCACTAACGCCTATGTAGAATTCCTTAACCCCTTGGGAGGCTAGCATTGATAATATGTGCTCTATCAGCGGTCTGTTAAGAAACCTAACCATAGCCTTAGAGGTATCGACTGTTAATGGGTATAGCCTGGTGCCCAGACCACCAAGTGGTATTATGGCCTTCTTGATCACGATCTCTCCTCTTCCAAATAATAATACGGATAGTAGAATATAATAATATATTATCGGTTATAGCCACCTGTGAAGCTGTTCTTAATATACAATGATCCTGCTATCTAGTAGACCAGCTGGTTTAGGGCAACCATTAATAGTGATAATCAAGGTTTTATGCTTATTTATGGATTGTTTTTGCGACATCTTCAAGGATCCCTATTCTCCTCATCCTAAAGATCCTTGGGTCCATTGTATCGAGCTTCCTAGATATTATTGGTTTAAACTCCATTTTTGATAACACGTCTTTCTCAAGATCAACGCCTGGCGCGATCTCAACAAGCTCAAGGCCTCTGCCGGTGAGCCTGAAGACAGCCCTTTCGGTTATATATACAACTTCTTTCCCATACTTTTGGGCTAGTCTCCCGCTGAAGAACACCTTATACACTCTGGATACGAATTTGATGATATCTCCGTCTTTTACGATCTTCAAGCCATTCTCGGTCACCCTTATATCGCTCGAGCCGGCTGTGAAGGAGCCTGCGAACACAATCCTAGGAGCTCCCCCGGCTATTACTGGAAAGCCCCCTGGGCCTGGTATTCTCCCGGGGAGGGCTGATGGGTTGACATTGCCTTCGGAGTCGATCTGGAGGAAGCCTAGTATTGCAGCATCTATGACACCGCCCTCGAATAGGGAGAATGTGTCTGGGATTGTTGTTAATGCGAATGGTCCATATACTATGCCGAAATCCTGGCCTGGGAGGGCTAGTCCTCCCCAGGCGCCGGATTCTACTACAGGTATTATTAGGTGTGTTATCCCCTCCTCGATAGCGATCCTCGTTATAAGGGCTGGTATTCCCACGCCTATGTTTACCAGGACTGGGGATCTCTTTTCATTTAAGATCCTTACCAGCTCTATGAGGGCTCTCCTAGCTATAACGATCTCGTGCTCTTTCCACGACTGGTGCGGTATATCTTCAAAGATCTCTGGCTTTAGAGGAGGTATTACCCTATGGCTAGCCCTGGGATCGTATTCAAAAGATCCTGATTGCCAGTGCCTCTCCCTCGGGGCTCTCACTATATAGTCTATCAGGGGGCCGGGGATCTCAACAGATCTTGGGCTCAGAGTACCCATCTCTGTGATCCATCTAACCTGGGCTATAACAATCCCCGGATCCGGTCTAGCCTTAACAGCTTGGGCTATGCTCAGCACAGACCCCCTTATCCCCTCATCCTCGAGACTTAGATTACCCATAACATCCGCACTTGTACCCCTTATCAAAGCCACACCGGGTTTCGGGGCCTTGTAGAAGAGGTATTCCTCCCCACCGATATTGATAAGCTCAACTTTACAGGTCATGGAAGCCTTGGCTTTTTCGTTCATTGCTCCACCATCAAACCTGGGGTCTAGCAATGTATCAAGTCCGATCTTTGTTATCAGTCCAGGTCTTCCCGAAGCAACCTCTCTGAACCAATATGCTGTTATCCCCAGAGGCCATGAGTACGCCTCGATCATATTATCCATAACCATTTTTTGTAACCATGGTGAGAAGCCTAGGAAGGGTACTAGTATACCTCTTATAAAGCCCCTGTCATTCTCTCTATACAGCTCCTCTGCAACCTTGTCCAAGGCTCTTCCGGGAACTGCTGGAAGCGCGTCTGATATTACGAAGAGATTCCTCGGATGTCCTGTCTTTTTATAGAGGTTATAGAGTTCTAGTATCAAGTGCTCTGGCGTTGTGGCCATGTTAAAGCCGGAGATCGCGATCACGGCTCCATCGTCTATACATGATAACGCCTCCCAAGCACTAACGATCTTTTTCTCCACTATCTCCAAACATCTAATCAAATCGGGCTCCAAAACAGTATTCCTGGGAAGATTATTAGGTAGAGGCAGGGATGATTCTTCTAAGTATGTTTTTATAGCGATCACAAGGCATATTTTCTAAATCCTTATCGTCTGTAGTGCTATAATAGATATGAGGCTCCTGTATGTTTGACGTTGTAGTGATAGGGGCTGGTCATAATGGTTTAACCGCAGCTATTGTGCTTGCTATGAAGGGGCTTAATGTTGCCGTAATAGATCATCTGCCATGGTATGGCGGCATGTCAGGCTCAAAATGGCTAGCCGGCTCCAAGATCCCTGTTGGGGCTTATGTGGTTGGGCTAGTCCCCGAGAGGATCTTAAGGGCTGTTGGGGTTAGGTTCAAAAGGTTCTATCCAGACCCTATGGCAGTGTATCTGCATGGCGATACTATTGTTAGGTGGTGGTTTGATCTTGATAGGAGGTTTCGTGAGTTAGAATCTATTGGTGTGGATAATGTTAGGGAGATGTGGGGATCTATTGTAGATTTCCACAGATCTCTTGAGAGATACCTATTAACAATAGATCCCCCATCTATGCAGGAACTCCTCTCCGACCCCGTGTTGGAATGGTTTGTTAAAAAGAGCTCGAGGGATTTCCTTGCAAAATATCTCCCACCATGGCTGTGGGGCATGTTTATACTGGATTTCTACCTGGATCAGCCTGCTTTTCTCGTCGGTTACTATAACCCTCCCGAAGGCTGGTTCTTTCCAGAGAATGGTAGGGAGAGGGGTGCATGGGTTCTTGTTGATGAGCTTTTTAGAAGAGCTGTTGATGAGGGAGTTAAGATCTACCTTGGGATCGGTGTTTCTAGAATCCTGGTTGAGGGTGGGAAGGCTAGAGGTGTGATTCTGGAGGATGGTAGTAGGGTTGAAGCTAGGTATGTGATCTCGACTGCAAGCCCTGCTAACACTCTCATCGATATGCTGGATCCAGGGATCATTGATGAGGATATTATAAAGAGGCTTGAGAAGGGAAGCCCGATGATTGGTGTGAGGAGATTAGCAGTGATTCTTAAGGAAAAACCCAAGTTGACGGGCTATCTAGAGCCATATAGGGAATCGATCATACAGACACCTAAGGGAGAGGTTGTGGTTATGGGTAACAGTGTGATCGCTACCGGGGGGTTTGAAATAGAGGATCTCGAGGAACTGATCCTAAATGTTAGAAGAGACGCGAAAGCCCTAGAGATCATCGATGCCAGGGATCTAGAGAATGTGTTTAGGGTGAGAGGAGCTAACGTGAATCATATTATAATGACCCAGGATTACCTATTCAACTGCAGACCCGTGTGCGGCTGGGGCTATAGAACACCTGTTGAAGGGCTCTACCTAGGCGGTGCAGGTACATGGCCTGGCGGCCAGCTTACCTGTGTTCCAGGGTGGAATGCTGCTCACAGGCTGCTGAGTGATTTGAAGAATGGGTATAGATAGGTGGGGCCGCCGGGATTTGAACCCGGGACCACCAGCGCTCTGGGATCCCTTGCTACGGGGTGCTCACCCCAGGCTGGCATCCTCCCAAGCTAGACTACGGCCCCTCACGTTCATATGATCCTGTCTATAGCTAATAAGCTAAGATCTCGGTCTTTATTATCTTCCCTAGAAACATATCTAATGGAGCAATATTGGATAGGAGACATGGTTATTTCGAATATGCTGAAGGGTTCAGGGGAGTTCCATATATTCTTGAGAAGGGAAGCTTGATCGATAACATTGTATTGATCCATGAGGAGAACTTCAATGCAACGATCTCTAACGATCAGAGGCTGGCGATATTATCGCTGCTCGCTAAAGGCGTTACGAGAGCATCACAGCTTGCCGAGAACATTGGGGTTGTAAGGACGGCTGTTTACAGGCATCTACACTTCCTAGAGAACCACGGCTGGATTGTTAAGCATGGTGAGGATTATCTATTAACATCAAAGATATATCTCGTTTACAGGGTGTATAGCTCGCCAGCGGGGGCTTCTCTAGAGGTGCTTGAGAATAAGGGTGCCTTTATAGATGATAGCTATGGTCTTCTAGTAATAGTCAGTGGTGTCGATGCTAGTAAGAGATGCACTAGCTGTCTGTTAATAGATCTGTGTAGAAGTAGTGTGGATGCCATAAGCAGGAGATTCGATGTGAGCGAGAGTGAAATCCCTTCTATAAGGATCATATCATCGCTATCTAAGCTCGTTAAGATGAATATAGAAAGCATGCTTAGAAAGGGATTTGTGGTTCTTAAGAAGTGATCACGGCATGGTATAATGATCAGGATTGTTGTTAAGAGCAGGATAACAGATCTAGGGGTTGTTACAACAAACCATGTGACAGAGATCCGTGTTCCGAAACAGATAACCCTGCTTGACTGCATGCTCAAAACAATGGGCTATTCGCTATGTGCAGCATATCTAGTATCGGGGGAACCTAGGGATGATGATATAGTGAGTGCAGCTGCTAGAAGACTTGTAAGCGATCTATCTAACGATCTCTCAGCATTCTCAGAGGCACATGGTCTTTTCAGAGTTAGCATCAAGTACCCCCTATACAAAAACCTATACAGGCTTACAAGCAGAGCAGAGATCTACAAACACCTAGCGATCAGATATCTAGAGAACGGGTCCCCGGACGTGGATCTCGCCATCGGGATCACTGCTAGGAACGCAGGGTTCAAGATCGATGGTGGCTGGCTCTCCATAGATAAGGAGAAAGGATATCTGGTGAATATAAGGGCCGACTGGCTCAAGACGATCCCAGCTATAGAGAGTCTGAAGAGGTCTTTTGATGAGTACCTAAACCCATTGATAAAGATACTGAAGAGCGTTAGAATCCCTCAGCTAGAAGATCCTCCCCCGCCTGAGGATCTCATAGAGTGCGTGGAGGGCAAGGTTATAGATTATAGATCTATAAGAGACAGGATCTATGATTCCGGAGTGGTTCGAAGCGACAAAACACTGCCTAAGATCCTCAACGCGCTCTCGACATCGAGGATTGTAAGGGATAGGGAGAGTGGTGTTAAGATGGTTATGAAAAACTTCTCTGACTACGCCTCGGCTAAATGGCTTCTGATAAGCCCTACTGTGGATCTAATGACCCGTGTGGGTATAAGGCCTAAGGCTCTTCCCAGGGCTAGGTTCTGGAATGAGTATAGATATACGATAGAGCTTAGGAGGCTCGGTATAGCGACCCAGAGGATCCTCTACATAGATCCATGGTCTCTCACGATGATTAAAGAATACATAGAGGGTGAGCCTCTGAGTAGGTATGCTATATATGGAGGTATGGTGGACGAGGCTGTCGAGATCTTTATGAGGACAATAGCTAAAATACATAGCAGCGGGGTTTGCTTGATAGACACGAAACCAGATAATTTTATAGCCATGGAAGGGAGCGATACTGCTTACTGTATAGATCTTGAGCAGGCTGGAAGGTGTAGGAGGTATAGCCATATGGCGTGGGATCTGGTTGTTTTCCCTTATTTCCTCCTGCTCATCGCCCCCAACAATATGGCTAACAGAATACCGCTTATAATCGAGGATAAGATAAGGATCTATCTTGATAGTCTTAAACTTGGGGATAAGGCTAAGGCGAGGATTTTGAGCAGCCTGTCCGACCCGAGGATCACATATATATTCCTGGTAGGTTTATCGATAATAGGTCCCACGAAGATCAAACCACTACTGGATATATTGAAAAAACTAGGCTCTCTAAAGCCATAGCCAGCTGTTTCAGGTTTCATGATGGTTTATAAGGATTGATATTAAACCCGAGTTCTGCAGTAATGTAACCTTATATAAGCTCTTATATTTCACTGGGATGCCCGCCCAACAATGAGGGTGGGATAGAGACCCGAGTGGGCGGGGTAAATACAGAGAGATCCAGGATGTGGGCCCCAATGAAAGGAGCCCTGAGGCCAATGAAGCCAAGGGAAGAGCAGTTGGTATAAAAATCAACCGCAATGAAGCCCGAACCCCTAATAAGTTCTTCTACACCACGCCATCACTTTCCTTCAAATAATATCACAAACATGGCAGGGATCTTCCACATATTCCCAGATATATGCTGCGATAGAGGATGAACCGATCTCTTATCGATGCTTGGGGAAGATTTATTAGCTTTGATCTATATGGTTTTGGTTACTGGTTTGTTTCAATATTGGCTCTGAGTGGTGATGGAGGCATAGCCCCAGCCATTAAGAGGATAGTTTCTCAAATCTAGACGAGAGCTTTGGTGTTATACTTAACAGCTACTCATAAACCAACAGAGGTAAAGAGATCTCTATCGGCTAGGTTTAAGTCCCTAGATACGGATGAAAACAAAGAGTATCAAACATCCAAGGATAAAACGGTTGCTAGCCTGTAATCATAAGTGATCGATGGTTACTATTGGCGGCTATTTCTTATCATCGATACTAGTTCCCTGAATCTCTCGTTAAATGTATTTATATCCTCTTCATTCCTACTGCTTGTCACATATTCTCCAGATCTTGAGAGTAAGGACCAGAGATCGCTGTATAGGTTCTTCACCCTCTCTAGTTCTCTTCTAGCTCTACCACATGCTCCAGTCTCGTTTCCTCTGCATAGGTGTTCGAACCTCTCCTGATCAACGATCTTCAGCTCTCCATGTACTATGGAGGCGTCTAGCTCTAGGTCTAGATAGGATATCTTGATCATTACGTCATATATTACAGCTGGCTTCGTGTTTATATTGATATAAACTCCCTTGAGCTCTGAGTTATATCTATAATAGGCATGGATTGTTAACCAGCTATTCTCACCGATTATGGTGAGGGCCTTATCATCTTTCTCTTTCTGGATCCCCAGGCCGTCATATAACCCAGAGCCTGTTATGCTTCTCACCACTCCTAGCCATAGCCCGTCTTCAAGGTTTAGGTATGTTTTAAGCCTACCCCTTCCAAGAATCCTTGGTTTCTCGAAGGGTCTGTTATGGATTATGAGGATCTCGGCCCCGCTTGATAGCCTCTCAACAAGATGTTTCCTAAGCCCGTTCAATATAGCGTTGGGAGGGGCTCCTGATGCTGCTATGCTGTCTAGAAGATCGGCGGTATCTGGGTTATCTGAAAAAGCTTTTATCACGTGGTGCATTGGCGTGGTAGGGGTTACAAGAGATCTTACCCTATCCAGCTCGTCCATATCTTCTGGGGAGAGGTGTATAAAGGCTATCTTCTCACCCACATATAGTGGTTCCATACTCGCTGCAGAGTTGGCCTTGGTAGAGACTTCTGTTAATGTTCTCTTTAAAGTGTCTAGCTCGCCCAAGAGTTCTTTTAGTGATGCTCTTGAGGCTGAGCTTCTCCAGGAAACCCCCAGCCCTTGTTTTAAAACCATGTCAGATATACCTCTAAGCTCGAGGATAACGTCGGGATCCCTTATATGTTCTGAGATCTTCTCGACAGGCTTGTCGAGAAGGATCATATACCTGCCAACGATATATATGCCTCTATCTATTAGAGGCGTTCCATCTCCTCTATATCCGATTATAGTGGCAACCAGATCCTCACCTTTATAGCAAGTCCTATCCTTGAGATAGCCATGAACACCTAGGGGTGTTTCTACATAGCATCCACCCATATCCTGGGAAGAAACCCTAGCCCTGAAAACCATGTATAATGGTAAGGGGCCTCGGTAGAGGGATGTTTTTACAACACTCGATATAGCCTTGAAAGCCTCTTCGACAGCGCCAGGAACCCCTATTATTACTAAAAGGCTCTTATTATCATCGCTATCCTTTACAGTAACATCCACGGGTCCCTCTGACTCTGTGTTAAGCCTCCTAGAGAGCTTCTCACTAATATCTCCTGGTTTAAAACCATAATCGATCAGAATCTTTGATATCGCTGTAGCATAGATCCCCCTAACCCTGAAGCCATAGGGCTGCTCCATAGCTATCCCTTAATCCTTAACAGTCTCAAGCCTTGTCGCTATCTGCCATAGGAGGTTCCTGGCATGAGTGGGCATGTTGGGATCCTGGCTAACCTCGTCGAGAATGCTAACAGCGTTCGCAGCCCTCACGCCTGGTGTGAGGCTCTGTTCCTGCAGGATCTTTATAGCCTGTATAGCTGCTCTCCTAATATTTCTGGGAACCTGGGAGTCGTTAACAATACCCATTAGAAGAACCAGGGCTTCTTTAATCTTAGCCTCGTTCTGAGCCTTCTTCTGAGCCTCAATGCTGCTCATAACACCACCCCCAGATCTTCTCTCTATATCATCTATACAATAGAGCAGTTTTATTTTTAATGCCTCCCACCTACCAAGGATTGGGGATCACATACTCAATGAATGCTGGAGAGGCCATAAGCTGCTCCGGAAACCCCCCTGAGGATCTTTTGAACGAGATCTATGGGGTCGAGCTCACATGCTTCAAGGACCCATACCCACCGAGACTCCTCCTATACTATGTAAGACTGGCACCAGATCTATTCATAGTATGCAGATCAAATGAAAAGATCGTGGGATACGCGATAGGAGTTATAGAGAACTATGGGAGAACAGGCCATGTAGTCTCCATATGCGTCCACAAAGACCATAGGAGAAAAGGCGTTGGGAGGATCTTGATGGAGACTCTTGAGAAGCTATTCATAGAAAAAGGAGCCATCGAAGCAAAACTCGAGGTGAGGGTGAGCAACGAGCCAGCAATAAACCTCTATAGATCCATGGGCTACACCATAGCAAACATATATCACAGCTACTATAGCGATGGTGAGGATGCATATATAATGATCAAGAGCCTCTCAAAAACCCGAAATGTTAGCCCACGATATATTTCATAAAGACCCCGAGCAGAGAGGTAGAAACAGGATGCGATGGTTTCTCCACAGCAGCGGGCCAGAGACAAACTATGAGGAGGAGTTGTGGGTTGGGGTTACACTGAACGGTGTGGAGGTTGAGGATGATAACCCCGATGAAAGAAGTCCTGATGCCTATGAAACCTAAGCTCTACACTATGGCTTAGATCGTCTGGTTCTCTTCATATATTCTCCAGATTCTCAAGCCCTAGATCTTTGATAAAAGGTCTATTATATAGTTTATATCGTCTTCTCTTAACGCTGGGTGTATGGGGAGGCTCAGGATCCTTTGAGAAGCTTTGTAGGAGTTGGAGCAGCAGTTTTTATAACCCAGCTTTCTGTATAGTGGTTGCATGTGTATTGGTAAGGGATAGTGGATCGCTGTCTCGACACCGTGTTCTCTGAGGTATGATGCTAGCTCGTCTCTAGACACTGGGGCGTCGTCCTCTAGCATTACTACGTATTGGTGATATACATGCCTAGCCCATGGCTTCTCTATAGGCGGTCTAAGCCATCCAAGCTTCTTTATACCCTGGGTCATTTTCTCAGCATTTCTTCTCCTGATCTCGTTAAGCCTATCAAGCTTCTCAAGCTGTGAGATCCCGAGGGCTGCCTGGATAGATGTCATTCTATAGTTACCCCCAAGCTCTATATGGATATACTTAGCCTCCTGACCATGGTTTCTCAAAAGCTCAATCCTTCTCGCAAGGTCATCGCTATTTGTTGTAACCATGCCCCCCTCGCCTGTAGTCATGTTCTTCGTAGCATAGAAGCTAAAAGCCCCCAGATCTCCGAGAGACCCGCACTTCATACCCTTATACAGAGCACCGTGGGCTTGGGCAGCATCTTCTATGACGAAAACACCATGATCCCTAGCGATCCTTACTATCGGATCCATATCGGCTGGATGTCCATAAAGGTGCACTGGGATCACAGCCCTAGTCCTCCTCGAGATCGAATCCTCAACGCAAGATGTATCTAGAGAGAAAATCTCAAGATCTATATCGCAAAGCACAGGCCTGGCACCAAGCATCAAGACCGTATTAGCTGTAGCAATAAATGTGAAACTTGGTACGATAACCTCATCACCAGGCTTAACCCCAATAGCCCTGAGGGAAAGCTCTAAAGCAACAGTACCGTTGGTCACTGCAAGAGCCCTCTTAACACCAACGTATTTGGCAAACCTGGTCTCGAACTCCTCCACAAGGGGGCCGTGGGCGAGCCAGCCGCTTCTCATTGCCTTGACAACCATCTCCACATCATTCTCGTCTATATGGGGTACGGATATCTTTATGCTCCTCCTATCCATGGTCCTCCAAGAGCATTACCTATGGTCTATATATAAGACTAGCCTGTGTTTCCAAAAAATAGTAACGCATATCGAAACGTGTAGTAGTCTAGCTAGTATAAACTTCATAAGATCTATTTTAATAGCGATCTAAAAGCCCTTGATCCTTACCCCTATGCTGACACCATATAATATATGGGCTAGTGTGTAAGGATGGCAGGATGCCTCGAACTTTTTACCCCCCATAGCTCATTCTAGGTGGGCTTTTGGGAGAGTGGATAGGCTCAACAAGCCCCGGCTGGTATGATGGGTTTAGGGGTAAGGATGTTATTTCCGCTAGAGATTTCAGCAGGGAGGATTATGAGGCTCTCTTCCGCTACGCGGATCTATATGAAAAGGATCCAGGGTTCTACAAAGGCCTTCTGAAGGATTGCACAGCGGCCCTAGTGTTTGTTGAACCATCTACCAGGACTTTCCATAGCTTTGAGACTGCTGCAAGGATCCTTGGATGCGGCGTTACAGCTATAAGGGATCCCTCCATGTCATCTATAGCTAAGGGTGAAAGCCTCCACGATACCATAAAGATGATCGAGTCCTATGGTGCGAGCATAATAATACTCAGGCACCCGGCTAGGGGTGCGGCTCTCTATGCTGCAGAGATCTCGAGAGTCCCTGTTATCAATGCTGGCGATGGTAGTAGGGAGCATCCAACACAAGCCATGCTGGATCTATATACTATTGCTAGGAAGAGGGGAGGTATAGATGGTTTGAGAATAGCCTTCCTAGGAGATCTCAGGTTCTCTAGAACAGTATCCTCCCTAAGCTATGCCCTCGCATCCTTCAAAGATATAGAGATCCTCTACATAGCTCCACCAATACTCCAGATAAGGCGGGAGGTTAAGATCTATTTAGAGGACAGGGGGGTTGAGTATAAAGAGATAGTCGATATGGATAAGGCGAGGGAGATCATCAGATCTATCGATGTCCTCTACGTAACAAGGCTCCAGAAAGAAAGATTCCCCGACCCCAGCGAGTATGAGAAGCTTAGGGGAGCCTATACAGTGGGGCCAGAGATCCTGGGTATTATGAGGAGCGATGCAGGAATAATGCACCCACTCCCAAGAGTGGACGAGCTCTCGCCAGAGCTAGATTCTAAACCAAATGCATGGTACTTTGACCAGGCTAGGTGGGGCTTGAATGTTAGGGTTGCTCTCCTCAGCCTAATACTGAGGTGATCCTTGTGGAGGAGCATCTACTAGTTAGAAAAATAGATACGGGGACAGTTATAGACCACATACCCCCGTGGAGGGCTAGCGATGTCCTCAAACTCCTCGATCTAGAGGGGCTAAGGAGATCTGATACCTCTCTAGTGATCCTCCATAACGTCCCAAGCAAGAAATATGGGAGGAAAGATATAATTAAGCTCTATAGGCATTTCATATCAAACGAGGAGGCAGACCTAGTATGCCTAGTATTCCCAACATCGACCATCAACTATATCAAGGATTGGAGGGTTGAGAAGTACGAACCAAAGATCCCTGAGAGGATTGTTGGGAGAATAAAATGCCCTGAAGTGACATGCGTAACCAATAATCCGAGGGAGAATATTAGAACAAGATTCAAGGTTCTATCGAAATATAGGATTGTTCAGTGCGAGTACTGCGACACAATAGTAGAGCTGGAGAGAATAGCCGAACTAGTTGGTAAGAGGTCGGAGTGATCATAATGGAGGAGGTTAAGAAGAATAGATATTGGAGAATAGATACCCATGTCCACTGCAGAGACTGGGGAGAGAGTTATAAAGCAACCATAGGTAGTGTTGTAAGACTTGCACTATCAAAGGGCATAGGGGCTGTCTTCGATATGCCCAACACAGATCCCCCTATACTGGGTCTAAGGGATGCTGAAAAGAGGCTAAGAACAGCTGAGGATCAAGGCGTGCTCAAGAACTACTACCTCTATATAGCTGCAACACCAAACGAGAAACAGCTGGAGGATGCTGTGAGGGCTTATGAGGAGCTACCAAGGGTAGTGGGGTTGAAGCTCTACACAGCCCCTATGAAGGGTCTCGAAGCACTATCCCTAGAGGAGCAGGAGGTGGTGTATAGAACACTATCATCCCTAGGCTATAGAGGTGTTCTAGCAATACATTGCGAGAAGCATGGCCTCTTTAGAGAGACCCTCTGGGATCCCCTGAAACCCTACACATGGAACCTCGCAAGACCTCCGGAGGCTGAGGTTAGGTGTATCGAGGATCAAATCCTGCTTGCAAAGAAACACGGTTTCAAGGGGACTCTCTATATAGTCCACATATCAACAAAAGAGGGTGTCGAGATTGTGAGAAGGGCTAGGAATGAGGGTATAAGGATCGTGTGTGGTGTTACACCACACCATATAATCTATGATACGGATCACATGAGAACGCCTGAAAGTGTTGTGCTCAAGACAAACCCGCCCATAAGGGATCCGGCAACTGCTAGGGCTCTGTTAAGACTAGCCATCGAGGGTGCTGTGGATTTCCTTGAAACGGATCATGCTCCCCATTCTCCCCAAGAGAAGACAGGTCCTCCGTATCTCTCTGGCAATAGGAGTCTTGAGATCTATGAGATAGCGATCAACATGCTCATGAGATCAGGTGCTAGTGAGAAGACTATATATATGCTTACTAGGGGTAATGCTGAGAGTGTTTTTAAGAAGCTAGACGGGATCGACTAGGTATTCTTAATAAGTTCTTGGAAGCTCTTAACAGCGCTTGAGCGAAGATATTTCCTCAGATCCTCTAGGATCTCTTTAAATACAGAGAATCCCTTATAGGCTATTGCACTGCATATCTGGAAACCCCTCGCGCCCAGCATTGCCAGCTCGATCACGTCTCTAGCACTATCTATACCCCCACTGGCTATTATTGGTACACTGAACTCTCCCCTGAGATCCTTGATAACCCTCCTAACTATAGGCTTCAGAGGCGGCCCAGAAACCCCTCCATAGCCATTTGGACTACCCATAATAGGTCTCTTGAAAATAGGATCATAGGCATAGCCCCTCACAGTATTTATAGCTGTTATCCCATCAGCCCCTCCCTCAATGGCTTTTCTAGCAACCTCCATATAGTCAGAGTTGATAGATATTTTGACAAAGACGGGTAGCTTTACTATTGATTTAATAGACCTCACTATGTCTCTAACAAGCTCCGGTATATCCTCAACCATCTCGAACTCCGTGTGTGGGCATGATACATTGAGCTCGAAGGCATCGACACCCGAGCCGTATAGCTTCTTAGCAACCTCAACATACTCATCACTATTCCTCCCAAAAATGCTCGCTATCACCGGAACACCTGCTCTCTTAGCATCTCTTATCTCCAATACATATTGATCAGCCCCAGGGTTGGGTAAACCGAGTGCGTTCATATACACACCAACGGGATCCTCGATCATGACCGGGCCCTTGAAACCCTTCCTAGGCTCGATGCCTATCGATTTTGTGACAACAGCACCTGCACCCTCTAGTGCGAATCTATAGAGTATAGAGCCTGAAACACCACACCCGGCTGCATTCATCAGGGGGTTTGGTAGTTCGAGCCCTGCTATGTTTATCGAGAGCTCCGGTTCTTTCTCTACAACTCTTTGAGGCAGTTTCAGACCCTCATCTATAGATCCAGATATGGGGATTCTAAGGCCACTTCTATCCCGTGTCCATAACCCATACTCTGTTCTAACTATCTTGCCAGCACTTAGAAAGATCCCCTCGATACATGTTCTCCACAGACCAAGATCACAGGCGCCGCACAACCCTAAAGAGCATTTTATAGGTCTCTCAACACATAGATAGCCTTCCACGCCTTTTTCTATAAGCATTTCAGCAAGGATCCTACCGAGATCTTCCCTAACACATATAACAGCTATGTCTATATCTCCCAGCATCGATCTAAACAGCTCTATAGCCTCACCACGGCTTTTAGCTATATATGTCTCAACCCCGATCTCGCGAAGCCTAGCGGAATACGGGGGTCTACCTTCTTCGTCGATAAGGATAGCGCTATATACTCTTTCCCTGTTCTTCTCGGCAAAGAATCTTAGGTATGATATACCGTGATAAGATCCCATGAGGAGTACTCTGGAACCCCACGGGGAGATAGGGTTGCCGAAAGGTCCTCTAACACCTACAAGGCCTCCCACGGGGATCTTGTGGAGCGTAGCGCTAACCTCACCTCTTGGAGGGCCTATTAATACCTCCACGAGATCTTTATCTGCGTAGGATATTGCTAGCGGGATCTCGTCAACGCCGGGGAGCCAGAGCATTATATAATTCCCAGGCTGTGATTTGGAAGCTATATCTCTTGCCTCTATCTCTAACACTCTATAGGATCCCTCGCTCCTAGAGTTAAGGATCCTTGCTGGCTGGGGTCTCCCCCTCAATGGGGTACGCCTCTGAGGTATCTCTCTACAGCCTCTGGAATGTTCCTATCTATTAATCCCTGCCTCTCAAGACTGTTAATAATACTCCTAACCCCTACTGCTCTATAGAGACCTATACCCCTCTTGATCATTGCATCCTCCCCACCCTCTTCCCTATCTATTAGCACAGCTACACCGAGGATCTCTATCCTCTTACCCCTCCTTTTAGCCTCCTCCTCGAGGATCTCTATAGCCTCTATCTTGGTATCGCCTGTTGTTATAACATCATCTACAAGAAGGATCTTATCGCCGTCATCTATAACTCCGTCTACAAGCCTCGAGATCCCGTGGGTCTTTGACCTAACTCCGCCGAGGATCCTTGATAGGCTATCAACGCACCCAGGATCTATGGAGCTATCCCCAGAGATCTTCCTCAAAAGATCCTTATAGATCATTGGCTCCTTCCTTATATAGATCCCTGGGATGTTTTTCGAAACAGCGATTGCCGAGACGAGCAGAGCACCTGTCATAGGTATTCCACATAGCTTTGTAGGCCTCAGCGGTAGATCATCGATAAGCCTTGAGATCATCTCAACAGCTATTGAGAGAAGCCTTGGTTTTGAGATAAGTATCCTCAGATCTATATAGTAAGGGCTAATCCTACCAGACCTAAGCCTATACTCTCCAAAGGTAAGTGCTCCCGATACTAAAAGCTCTCTTGAGAAGATATCTATAAGGTTATCATGACTCATCATAAGATCACCTCATATGGCTAGCTATCTTCTCAACAGCTGAGGCAGGATCTTCTGATAGGATCACGGCTCTCCCAACTATGATATGAACATACCTATGGCTTGGGAGAAAGTGTGAGGCTATGTTTTCAGCATCCTTCTCATTCCTAATCCCTGGTAGGAGGAACACGGGATCCTGGATCCTCTTTCTAATCATATCAGCGTAAAGCAACGCCCTCTCGATCTTACTTCCTGGGAGTACGTAGTGCTCAACACCGAGTGCTGAGGCATCCTCATAGATCCTCTTTGGGGAGTCGTCGCAAACATAACCCCCACTAGATCTGAGGAAACCCTCATGGGTCATATCACCCCCAACTATTGGTACGATGCCCTCATCCCTAAGCGCCTCTACCCATTTTACAAGCGTATCCCTTCCTGAGTGTGGAAATCCTATGGCCGCATCGACGCCGGATCTCCTAAGGATCTTAGCGTACCAGGATCCTAGATCCGGTATGTCCGTCATACCCTTCTGGTGATCATATATTATAGGCTTATCACTAACACCTCTCACAAGATCCACGGTCTTTTTCAACCCATGGGTTAGGGCTGCTATGAAGCCCACCTTATATCCAGTAACAGCATCTAGATCCGATGTTGCTGAAACAAGCCTTCGGATCGATTCTGCATCGTCTAAATCAAGAGCTATTATAACTCCCCTACCTTTAAGAAGAGACACTGTGCCTTCTTAATATTCTACTTGAGGGCTAAAAAGCGACAGGTATTAAAGCGCAACCCATCAACGCCTATCGTATGCTACGTACCACTATGCCTTATCATAAAAGGGATATAGCTTGTGCTATGATAAATACATGAATACTTGAAAATAATGACTAAAAACTCTTGCTTAACTGATACATTGTGAGAGGAAATTTCAGGTCTTATGGGTTATACTCCGAAAATCACAAAGATCTAAAGAATGATTAAGTATATCAATCATACTAACACGCGCTAGGCTTGTTTGTAATAAATCCTATGGTCTTACTATAACTACCTTCTTGTCTGTGAAGAAGTCTATGGTATCTATCTGGGGGTGTAGCACACCATAGAAGGATCTCTTTCTCCCAGCGAATGGGAAGAAGGCTACCGGGGCTGGGATTCCTATGTTGACACCTATATTGCCTGCATCAACGCTTGAGACGAATCTCCTCGTACTCTCAGTGCTCCTGGTGAATATAGAGGCTGCGTTGCCATACTCGCTCTTATTGATCATCTCTATAGCCTCGTCAAGGCTTGTAGCCTTGATCACGTTTGCCACGGGGCCGAAGATCTCTTCCTTCGCTATTATCATCTCAGGAACAACATCTACAAACACCGTGGGTCCTAGGAAATAGCCTCTGGGATATTCAGGAACTCTTACACCTCTTCCGTCTAGGATTAGTTTGGCTCCCTCTTCAACGCCCCTCTCTATGTATTTAATAACTCTTTCTCTAGCCTTGCTGGTTACTAGGGGTCCCATATCAACGCTCTCGTCAAGGCCATAGCCTAGTTTGAGCCTTAGCGCTGATTCTATGAATAGCCTGAGAGCCTTATCATATATATCTCCAACAAGAACCAGGTTGGATCCTGCTAGGCATCTCTGCCCAGCGTTTCCGAAGAAAGAGCTTATTATGGTTGGCATGTATCTCTCTAGATCAGCATCTGGCATAACGACTACAAAGTTCTTAGCACCTCCGCCGTTAAGACTTCTCTTGCCATACTCCCCTGCAAGCCTATAGATCCTCTCTGCGGTCTGGCTGCTGCCGACTGATGCAACGCCAACGATCTTCTTGCTTCTAAGCATGGCCTCAACCACACTCCCATCCCCATGGATAACGTTTATAACGCCTTTTGGAAGGCCTGCCTCGCGGTGTATCAGCTCCATTACGAAGTTAAAGGGGGCTGGTGTCATCTCGCTTGGCTTAACAACTACGGTGTTGCCAGTAACTATTGCGTATGGTATGAACCAGAATGGGATCATTGTTGGGAAGTTGAAGGGCGTCACTATGGCGAAAACCCCTAGCGGTTCTCTAACCATATATTCATCTATACCCTCGGCTATGTTTGGCATATACTCGCCCTTGGCTAGCGTGTATGCTGCTGATACTGCTGCCTCAACGTTCTCTATAGTTCTCCTCATATCTCCCCTAGCCTCGTGTATTGTTTTCCCGTGGTTCTGTGTCACTACTCTTGAGATCTCTTCGAAATGACTCTCAAGGATCTCTTTGATTCTGAAGAGGTACTGGATCCTCTTGGTTATAGGAACTTCCCTCCACTTGTGAAAAGCCTCATACGCAGAATCTATAGCCTCAGACACCTCGTCAGCAGTCGCTATAGGAACCTCTCCTATCACTTCGTCTAGAGCTGGGTTGTAGATCTTAAGCCTCTTATCCGAGGTCGAGGGTTTGAACTCACCATCTATATAGTTGGGCAACACACCATAATTCTTCCTAACTTCTGGAAGAATATTAGGCAGGGTGTCCACCTGATGCTACTGATGATAGACGATATATATGTATTACTGGCTACAGTTTATACAGTGTTAGTTCTGGAGCATCTCTCAACAATGCGATCAACATCTCCGTCTGCAAGGAGTACTGCGGATAACCATCGATCTATATCTCCCCTAGCAAGGTGGTGTTCTAAAAACTCTCTAGGTATTTTCTTCAAGGCCTCAAGCAATTCTGAGAAGCTACAAGCCCTGAAACCGCTATAAACACCCTCCTTTGATGTGAAATTGAAGCAAAGCCTATCAGGAGCTCTGAATCTCTCTATAAACCCGCAATAATCCTCCCTAGCCTTTCTAGCCAGATACCTTGCAAGGATCTCGAGGGCTCTTAGATAGGTTATCTGAGCCTTGTAAGGGCTTCCATAGGGATTGAAATAGCTATGCACCTCGCCAGCCGGCCCATGTTTTGTTGCCTGGTAATAGAAATGATCGCTCATAGAGTAGAGCCTCCACACCCTGAGAGCCTCTCCCCCAAGGGCTTTAGCATAGCTATAGAGGATCCTGAGATTCTCTAAAGCTATCCTCTGAACCTCGTTACCAGCCCATGCCGAGAGATCTCTCTCATCGGCCCAGCTAATAGTACTCCAGGGCGGGACATCATAGATCCCTCGGATCTTGTTTGAGAGAGCAGCCTCTGATACCGTCGAGAACCTTAACCCCCTTCTGGAGATCTCTCTCGGTAGGTGTTCAAGAAAACCATAGATCCCTGTTTCTGGCCAGTGATGCTCTCCGAAAGTCTCGTAGTCGATCGCTATGAGCACTAGATCTCCTGTAAGTGCTCCCAGCCATGACGCATATTTATCCGCCGTAAGAGGGTATTGATCCCATGTTCTCATACTAAATCTAAAACCAATATCATCGCTAAGCCTGTGGTTCCTCACAAGAACCCTTATATCGCATAGCGGGTTACCATAAACATAGTTATAACCCCTGAACCCCTGGATCCACTCAACACCCTCTGTCAACACAGCCTTAAAACCCATAGATGCTAAGACACACCCGATATCATTATTATATATAAACTCCGTGTTCTCAGCAGACACCGGCTTATAGCCGAACACCTCCTCAAGCCTTTTTACATGATCCCTAACCTGCTCGACAAACTCATCCCTATCTATGAGCCATGCTAGCGAGTGGTAATAGGTCTGTGCAGCCAACTCAACCCTCTCGGTCTCCACCATTTTTTCTAGTATTTTCAGAGCTTCTGGCGACCATCTCTCCATAAGATCTATAGCTATCCCTGACACGCCCATTGTAAACTTAAAATCCCTATTCTCTCTGAGACTCCTAAGCAGGATCTCTGAGGCCTTTACATAGACTCTTCTAGCCACTCTCTCAAAGATCTCTCTGTTAACGCTCCACTCAAAGAGATCCCTAGGATCTCGAGGATCGCCGTTGGGCATGATTCTTTCGAGAGGAGCAAGCCTCAGAGGCTGATGCACTTCAAAAAAGAACACTACATCCATTAAAAACCCCTGACTGTTCTCCGAGTAAAAGCTTTTAAAGCTTTCCAGCCACCATAAATACAGAATCGATACAGATATCCTCGTCCCTGCGATAATTATAGCTATTAGAGGCTAGAATGTCTCCATTTTGATACCCATGGATATACTTCGATCTGTTTTATATCCTGCCCTCTCTTAACACCCCTAGCTATTATCGATGACAGAGACGATGCTTCTATGATTACAAAGGGCTAGGATGTTATTAGAGCCGACTAGATGTTGATAGGAGTATTGCTCAAAACCATCTATGTTTATCCTACGAGGGACACTATCGCTGCACTTAATTGCTATCCATAAACAATAAAGATCCTCCAGAGATACTTTTATAGACAGAGTGGGAGACCCTGGATATGGAAGAAGATCAAAAAACCGGGGATAGAGTGAAAACATGAATGTAAGCAATGCCATTATCTAATGTAATCTGTGTATCTCAAGGCTATTTTCTCTATAACATAGAACATAGATTAGAGGGGGGCTAATGCCTAGGAAGGATCTTCTCAAAGCCGTTGAGAGGGAAACGTTGTTACAGCTGGCCCTAGATCTTGTGGATCTTGATGTTGCGTTGAGACTTGCTGGACAAGCATCAGAGGCTGGGATCGACATTATCGAGATCGGGACTCCTCTGCTCAAGGCCCACGGTATCAGGGCTGTTGAGGAGATAAGATCGGTAACCAGTAGGTCCTTTATAATGGTTGATACCAAGACGGCTGATGCCGGGGCAATAGAGGCTGAGATCGTTAGCAAGGCTGGTGGTGATGCGATGAGCGTGCTAGGTGTATCTAGCTACGAGACCATTAAAGAGACTATTGCGAGGGGAAGGGATCTAGATGTTTCGGTATGGATAGATATGATCCACGCCAGCGATCCCGTGAAAAGGGCTGAGGAGTTAAGACACATGGAGCCTGATATCATAATAGCCCATATCGGGGTAGATGTTCAGAGAAGCAGGGGGATAACTGTTGAGAGCTTGGAGAAAGAGGTCAAGGATCTCGTCGAAAAGGGCTTCAGAGTAGCTGTTGCTGGAGGTATAAAAGGCAACGCCATAAAAAGAATGTCAGATCTAGGAGCATCTGTTATAATAATTGGAGGCTGGATCACGAGACACCATGACCCCTTAGAGAGGATGAGAGAAGCTGTAAGGATCTTGAGACAATGATCCATTGTTATAGAGATAGTTAAAACATGGATTAGAGCGTTTCTGATAAAACCCGCTTTCCATATTATGGAGGCTTTCTTTAGCAACTATATGTTGGTCGGTAAATATCTTTCCCACTATTCACCGGTCATAGGAGAGGTGGGGAGGAATAGCTTATGGCTAGTAATAGTCATAACCCCCCAGCCATATTATATATGGATGGGTCATGAGGATACATGTGTGGGGGGATCTTGTTAGTGCTAGCGGTAGTATTGCTCAGGCTATAGAGTCTCTCAGATCTTCTGGAAAGGATCTCGCAGCCCTCTTTAACGAAGTATTCCTAGCCGTAGAGCCTGTGTATAGAAATATAGGGATAGAGGTCAAGGAGATCGGTAGGGGTTATGCTAAGGCTGTATTTAACATGAGCGAAAACATAGCTAGGTGGGGAGGTGTTGTAAACGGGGGTGTTATAATGACCGTGATCGATATGGTAATCGGGATCTCTGTGATGACGGTTAACGACGGCATTGATCAATACACAGCGGAGCTTAAGGTCAATTTTCTAGAACCCCTCAGAACAGATCCTTTCACAGCTATTGGTAGGGTTATAAGGAAGGGCGGGACATTGGTCGTAGGTGAGGGCGAGATCTATGATGGTGAGAACAGGCTTTGTGCCAAGGGGATTGGTACGTGGTTTATTGTTAAGAGAAGAAATACGGGCTAGCAGCAGGATCCCCAGCTAGAGGTTCTGGCTTGAGGTTTGTAATAATAGATCTTGGTGCTATACATATACACAGCCTCAGAGAGCTTAAGAGCCTAGCCATACAGATCGAGCTTACAAACTCAATAGTAGTGAGAAAACTCAAAACCAGGGTTATCGCGGTAGCTCCTATGAAAACCATGGGGCTGGATTATATAGAAGTCTCCTCGTTGCGCTCCGGCTATAGACTCCTGGTAGCACCCATGGAGAGGGTCATCGATATGTTAGGTGCTAAGAGGACTATTGTTCTAGACCCCTATGGTGAGCGTGACCTAAGGGTAGAGGATCTAGAGTGGGCTGAAGCAGTCGTCCTTGGAGGCGTAGTTGACAGAACCCCTATAAAGGGTATAACAACGCTGCTTAGGAACACGGGCTTGCCTTGGGCACCCACAATGAGGATCACATTAAGAGGATCTATACTAGGGGTTCCAAGCGAGATAAACAACGTAGCAGCTATACTTATAAAAGCACTAGAGGTAGGCAGCCTTGAGAACGCGATAAAGGAGATCCAGCCTAAGAGGGATGCTATAGTAAGGGCTTCTGCAGAGATTCCAAGGCTTCTCAAAAGCCTTGGGAGGAGTCCTAGTATCGAAGATCTTGTTGAGATCTATAAATCTCTCGGGACATGGCTTAACCTAGATAGCATTGGCATGATGAGAGCCCTTATTAGATGTGGTAGGAGAGATCTAGCATCTATATGGCGGGAGAAGATCATCGCTGGAGAGATTATTTCGGAGAAACCTGGACAAGCGGTTCTTGGTTTTGCTAGGAGTTAGTTCTTTCTCGCAAGACACAGGGTCTTATCTATTACATGTGCTTGTAATCGCCGAACACTGTTCCATGCATACCTATCCATCATACATGGTACGAAGACTTAAACATGGCATGAGAACCTATAACCCTAAGTCTAGGAGAGGTAAGCGTTTTAACCTCCATGCATAATGATCAGAGGAGAGGGTTTGGAGAGAGGCTCGTACGAGAACCTTTATAGCGTGATGAGGCGGGGGCATAATAGGAAGGAGAGGAGAAAGACTACTGTTGAGGAGTATCTAGAGACGATCCACGAGCTTGAGAAGCATATTGGCTGGGTAAGAACCAAGGATCTCTCGAGGGTTCTCAACATAAAACCCAGCAGCATAACAAAAACACTGAAAAAACTCCACTCCGAAGGGCTCATAATCTATGAGAAATACAGGGGAGCCAGACTAAGCAGGGCAGGATTAGAGGCTATAAACAAGCTTGTGAGAAAACACAGAGTGCTTGCAGAACTACTCAGAGAGGCGGGGCTGAGCGAGATAGATGCTCAGGCTGAGGCGGAGAGGCTTGAACACCTGGTGCCCGACTATCTGGTTGAGTATCTGGAGAAATTCGTAATAAGATATAGAGAGATGCTTCGCAAATGTGAGGGCGAGGAATCAGGAACACTATAGATATAGATTATGGAGTAAGTTAAAGACCCAGATATAGCTTTCCCAACTCCTTGTGTTCCAAGAGATCCTGTGCTGCTCCCTCAAACACAACCCTACCGCTTACCAGGAGATAAGCCTTGTCACCGATCTCTAGGGCTGCTTTTGCGTTCTGCTCAACCAGGATCACTGGTACCCCTGTTTGGTTCTTTATCTCATAGATCTTGTTAAGCATGGTCTTTGCCAACTTCGGTGCTAGTTGTGCCGTGGGCTCGTCAACCATGAGGATCTTGGGCTTCCTAACGATAGCCATTGCCAGCGCTAGCATCTGTCTCTGTCCTCCTGAGAGTTGGTATGCTTTATATGTAAGCATCCCTCTAAGTTCTGGGAAGAGCTCTATTACATCTGATATTCTGTCCTCGCTATATCTACCAAATGTGTAGAGAGCCATCCTCAGATTCTCGAGCACTGTGAGGTTTACAAAGACATTATCCACCTGGGGTAGGTAGACAAGCCCCGCCCTAGCCCTCCTATACGGGGGCATCCCAGTTATATCCTCGCCGCCTAAATAGATCCTGCCACTATATAGGGTTGACAAGCCCATGAAGGTCTTGAGCAGTGTTGACTTTCCAGAGCCGTTTGGCCCTACAACCACCGTTATGCCTTTATCATGGGCTGCGAAGGTGACATCATATAATACATGGAGCCTTGCATACCCAGCATTTATACCCTCGGCTCGCAGCAAGCTATCCACCCAGGTAGCTCTCTATAACCAGGGGGTTGCTAACCACGGCATCGGGGGGTCCCGAAGCTATGATCTTACCTCTATGCATAGCGTAAACCTGATCCACGTATTTAAGCGCTATATCAAGCCTATGCTCAACAGCAAGGATCGTTATCCCCAGCTCGCTCACAGATTTCCTCATATAGCTGAATATATCATGAGCAAGAGTGGGTAGTATCCCTGCTATGGGTTCGTCCATTATTACGAGCCTCGCCCTATTCATAAGAGCCCTTCCGAGTTCCAGGAGCTTCAGCTGCCCTCCGCTTAGCTGGTAGGCGTATTGATCCCAAACCCTGTCTAGGTTGAGAAACCTGAGCACCTTGAAAGCATATTCAGCCGCCTCTTTCTCCCCTGAAACCCATCTCCTCCCCATGTTACGCAAGAGCGAGGTTCTTGGGATGCCTCTCCATGAGACAAGAAGGTTCTCGAGAACCGTTAGTCTGAGGAAAGGCTGTGGTATCTGGAATGTTCTCACAATACCCAGCTCGTTGATTCTGTGGGGTGGGAGGCCTGTTATATCTATACCATCATAGATAACCTTACCAGAGCTTGGCTTATAGATCCCAGATATAGTGTTTATCAACGAGGTCTTCCCCGAACCGTTGGGACCTATTACCAGTGTTATCCTCCTCTCAGGCACCTCGATCGATGCACCATCAACGGCTCTGAGAGCACCAAAGCTAAGAGTGAGATCCACGGTCTTTAAAAGGATCCTACCTTCTTCACCCACACAGATACCCTGATATAGTGTATTGATGAACTGCTTTATATCTATCAACACATACAACACATATTATTTCACAAGACATCATTGATCATAGTATGTTTCTAATCTCATCAATAGATCTGGATATATCAAGCCTACCATCGGGGCTCTTTGTAAAAACACCTCTACTCTCGAGGAAACCGATCACGTGCTCCGCACTTGCATCACTATCTGCACACAGTGCTATTACAATCCTCCTTGCCCGTGGTGTTAGCAGCTCTTTAGGTGTTTCACTAGCACATCTAGAGACAGCCATAGCCATGTCCACCACCTCCTCCAAGCCAGCGTCTGTCTCGATATAACCACCTGTAGATGAGGCTCTATAGCCCCTAAGCCTTAAGAGATCCAGGAGGGGTTCTATATGGACAGGCCCCCCTATTATTCTCTGGAGATGCCTTATGCTCAGCTTGGCTGTGAGACCCCTGTTTCCAGCACTGCTGAGGCGAGTGCTCCTTACAATCTCTTTGATGAGCTCGATAGCTTCTCTGGCACCGATATAGTTATCGTCAAACACGACTTTTATAACGCCCCCATCTATGGTTGCGCTATAGATCCCTGGGATTTCTTCCGAGATCTTCTCAAGGATCTCTGAGCACTTGTTTCCACAACTTATAGTATAGCTTTTCTTAACCATCCCACGGCTCCAGATCTATATCGTCAATAAGCCCTAATATCTCAAAACCCGGATCTACACTCTTATTCCCAATAACCCTGCCACAAACGATCCTATTATATATAGTACTGCTGATACTCCCAGTATGATTGCTGTTGTCTCTGTTATCTCTCTGAGATAGCTCCTCCCATGAAGAACCGAGCCGTATGTCGATATATACGCCAGTATCACTATCGATAGGACTATAGATAGTGCGAAGGCTAGAAAGATCTCGTGGACTATGAAGTAGGGTATAGCTAGGATGACAGCTGTTAAGAAATACGCAATACCAGTATACATAGCAGAAGTCGCAGGCCTCCCCATATTCCCTTGCTTAGCCTGAGCATAGGCTGCAGCAGCCATGGCCATAGAGGCAGCAATCCCTGCTATGAGCCCAGCGATCCCTGCCATCACGGTGTTCTCATACACACCAAGAGTCCCGGCATGTATTCCCGAGATCTCTATTATTGCGTCAGAAAGGCCTAGAACTATGAAGCCTAGATAGGTTATTCTCTCCTCCTTAATACTATCTATAAGCATGTTCTCATGACTAATCTCGTCGGATATTATCCGCTCCAGCTCTTCTCTCTCGGGACCGCTCAACATTGGTAGGGCTTTCTTATACCTCTCTATAGTCTCGTTCTCCTTCCTCTCAAGGATCTTGATCGCTGTTGTAACACCAAAGATCAAGGTCATTATCAATGCTGCTAGAATCCTCAACCACGCTAGCCTCACGCTACACCCACCGGTGAGGGATGACCAGAACCTATAGTGTCTCTCCTCATGGGAAGCCATCTCTACAAGAATCCCTCTAGCATGTCTGGGTACAAAGGGCATCTTGGAGAGCCACCTATATATAGCTCCATCTATATATTCATCCTTGCAAGAGGCTAGAGCTATGCTTGATAGATCTACCATGTCTCTGGCACCACTCAATCTACCAGCCAGTAAGAATAGTTTTTTAAGAGTATAAATACGGAGCCGGCATGGGTGCCCCTTTACCAAGAGTCCCGGGCTTTATTAGCTTATTCTCCTCTAATACCAGCTGTCCTTCTTTTGACATTATAAACACCGACATCTCCAGAGCGATCCCCAGCTATGGTTCTATGAATACAATACGAATATGACACGGATAAAAACATAAGGGATTCTTAGTGAAACCGAAAAGGTTTGCCAACATATGGGAAAGGACTATTCTCCTAGGATCTTCTTTAGAGCTGGGTACGCCTCTATAGCCCTTTCCCTCATTATCAATAGATAGTACTGCTCCACAATACCTATTGATAGCAGTATCCCTACACCAGATCCGTATGCAAGGGTTAGATCAGCTATTATCACCAACGCAACAACTATCAATGTGCTTAGAAGCGTTAGTGGGTATATATACTTCCCAAGGATAGCTTCAAGAACCTTCGGATTTCTCCTAAGTCCAGGGATCTCTAGCCCTGCCTTTATTAGTTTCTCAGCCTGTCCTGAGGGGTTGAGACCAGCTACTTCAACCCACATGAATGCGAAGGCTAGAGCTAGTAATGTGAATAACACTATATATATAGCAACCCTCGTAGGATCGGCTATGAGTTCTAAATAGCCCCTGGGGGGTGATAGGTATATCAGTATTTGCTCGAGAAAGCCTGCAGCACCCGTGCCTGACAGTATTGCTCTGAATATCAGGAAGTCTGCGAACAGTATTGATACCAATAGGACTGGCATGTTGGTTACGTAGAGGAACTGGAGTGGAACCCTCGTTTTGAGCCCTCTGAGCCTCTGTGTTGTTACCGGTATATAGACCTTCATTCTCTGGAGATATATGAGAACTACAGCTATTACCACGAATGAGAGAAGCCCTAAGAGTCCTGGGAGGTATCCGAGACTTGGGTTATATCTAACAAATATGTTCTCTATAGATAGACCCTCATTGAGAGAGCTATAGACTATATATGGTATGAATCCCAAGGGCTCCTGTGATCCCGTGCTAACGGGGAATGGCGAGAATAGATCGTTAACTATAACGCCTGCTGTCCCGGCTAGTATGAATAGCGATATACCGCTCCCTATACCCCAGCCCTTCTGGAGCATCTCATCAAGCAGAATCACTATCAATGTAGCCCCTACAAGCTGTGCCCATACGAAGAACCTTATGAGCGGGTCTGCCCTGACATCAAATACCGGGTTGGGGCCTGTTAACTCCCAGAAGTTTGAACCAACTATTACGAAACCCCCGGCCTCAACACCCGCTATTACTAGTGCGAGTGATTTCTGTGCTAGCGTGAACGTCCTCCTACCCTCGGGTTTAGATAGATCTAGATCTACTAGCTTAGATCCTACTAGGATCTGCATAATAAGCCCAGCAGTAACTATAGGGCCTATACCTAGCTGGGCTAAAGTGCCTTGGGATGATGCGAAAACAACCTGGACTATTGTTGGGAGGGCTGCAGCTGCACCAGCTGTATGCTGGATCCCATAGATAGGTGTAGATGCCATCAATATATAGATAGCGAGTGCGAGGAAAGTGTAGAGAAACCTCATACCAAGGCTAGGCTTAATAGCAGGTTTCGGGACGCCAGGTATATACTCTCCCATTGATGCAAATACCCGTAGAACTCCCAATCTCTTCCCATAAACTAGATTTTAGAGAACTTTTAAATAGATAAAGATATTGCTCTCCACAGCTTGGTGGAGATGGAACGTATCAGCAGATCGAAATTAATGTTAGAAGCCAGAGTCTAAGGAATTCCATAAACCGATATGTCCTTCGCATAGCAGTAATACGCATCATAAAGGACATGAACATCGTGAGAAGATCGTGATCTATAGATTCACAGAGCCTTATAGACTGGCAATTAGGAAAGCCCCAGCCCTAAAACTGGAGAAAAAGAATTAAGAGTTGTTGGCACCTTACATTTTATTTTGCGTATTTCTCAGGGTTTCTCTTGAAAGCACTTACACAGTGGCCGCAACAGAAGTAGTATGTCTTTCCCTTATACTCAACGCGATATTCTGTAGTTTCAGGAACCTCCATACCGCATACAGGGTCTCTAGGCATATTGCCACCAGGAAGATTAGATAATCGGAGGTAATATATGGATTGGATTGGTATTGAAACCATAGTCTCATTGAGAATACATGCCTCATAAGATGAAAAGGTTCATAGGAATACCAATCCACCATGTATTTCGTAAAGACACAAGCAATAGCAATAGGTCAAAAGAAAAGAGTAAAATCGCGGAACCCCTACAGCAATAAGTCAGAGGCAAGCTATGAAGAAGAACTGTGGATAGAGGGTTACCCAGAACAGATAGAGGCCGGCAACATTGGCTCCACCGATAGCGATCCTGAGACCGAGGAAGCCGATGAAAAGCGGTTGGTATAAAAATCAACAGCTATGAAGCCCGAGCCCCTCAGAATAGTTATATATTTAGGCTGAGATCCTCCTTTATTACTTTAACAACAACGAGGGTCGATGTTCTCTCGATCTCTGGCGAGTTGATCATGCTTTCAAGAAACTTCATGAACGCCTCTCTAGAAGGTGATTTGGCCAAGACAACAAAATCTATATCTCCTAAAACGAAATACACGGACTGCACATACGGGTATCTCGCAAGTGTCTCACCGATCTTTTCGTGATAACCCCTCCCATACTTTCCCCTTACAAGTGTTATTGTGATATATTCAAAGCCTAGCTTCTCCGGGTCTAGGATCGCTCTATACGATCTAACTATACCCATGGATTCGAGTTTCTTAACCCTATAATACACAGTGGGTTTAGGGATCTTTAGTTTCGATGCTATATAGCTATAAGAGGCCTTAGCATTCTCCTGAAGTATTCGCAGTATTTCAAGATCTATATTATCCATGTTATAACGAGAAGACATGTGATTGAATGTCGAAACTATATACAGTCACCCTTTAAATTATCCATTTAACATTATTTATATAGCTTCCCGCTCATTATTTATATTGAAAAATAACGCTATTAATAGACCATGCTCCGCACCCAATACACGAAGATCTAGCCAGGAGTTCTTTTCCAACAAATCATAACCCAGAGCACATAGGATCCCTAAATAAGTCTCTTAGATTCCATGTGGTAGTACAATAACTAGTCAGTCCTCTTATAGATTCCATTTTAGAATATAAATGGGTATAATTAATTGTTTTCATGTATCCTTACCATTGCTTGGCCTTAAGACTAAGCAGCAGCAGGCCGATCCTCTTACTGATACGTTATCTGATAGAGATTTGAAGACCTTGACCAGAATGACTCTGAATACGAGTTGGTCTCTATGTCTATTCTGAATAATGATGGAGACACCACCATGTTGATCCAGCAGAAAAACATAATTATTAATTATATACAGAAATAGAGACCGTTTGTCCCTGGATGTTCATTCCACTCACTTTATTCATGGTCACATCCAAGGACTCCCACCCCAACCTGCAGGACCTCTATTCCTGTGGGTTCATGGGTGGCTGTCGAGCCAAACGGCACGCGGCTCCTATCTAGGGCTTGTGTGGGAGACCCACACCGAGGGCAATACATTTCAAGGACTATAAATACCCCCTGGGTGGTGGGGAAGCAGCTTTCGGGCATGCCCTGATACCCATGAAAATTTCCAAAGCCTATTAGTCCTCCCTATGTATACCAAAGAGAAACAGCCCCTGTGGACTCGGTGGGATCTCTTGATATAGGAACGCTATACATTCAGAGATAAACGTTAAGAGGGATGTATTAGTTAATTATACCCACGATCTCCGCTACGCCTTTAAGCGCAAGGAATATTGCTAGAGGTGCTTGTACCGCATAGTATGCCTCTATGTTTGCCTCGAACTCCATGCCGTAGAAGTTTATCTTTGGTATCCTTGCCATTGTCTTGATCTTCATCTTCATATCCTCAAACGGTGAGAGCCAAGGCCCAGGTTCGAAGGACTCTATCTTTGAGACATCAACCGGGTATGCTTTAAGCCCTGTTTTGCCGTTGAGGGAGTTGGGTATCCTGACTAGCCTTGATATATCCATTGTGACCTTCTCATCTATATAGATCTCATAGAGATCCTTTCTCCACATGTCGCTAAGCATTTCAAAGATCTTCTTGTTAATAGATTGTAGAGCACCTGTTAGATATGCCCTCACGTCTTTATCAACAACCCTCTCCTCTCTCAAATAGGCTCTTGCTATCCTTGATGGTATTCCTCCGTCAACCGTCCTGGGCGGCATAATCATTGTCTTTCTAGCTCTACCACTCTTGATCTTATAGAAAGCCTCTGGCGAAAAACCAGATCCTTTTATATATTCAACCAGGATTCTCCTCTCCTCCCTGCCAAGGGATCTGAGGTCGTCTTTAACATAGCAGTGGATATGAAAACCCCTGTTCCCGGAGAATGTGACCTCCATAGAGGATCTCGAGACCCCCAGCTCCTCGACAAGAACATCGGATAGCATTACAGCTTGTCTTATGGCTAGCCCTATACATTGTGGATCTATTATCTCTACCTCAGACACCTCACCGATCGACGAGCACCTATCCCCGGGATGCTCTCTCGTTAACTCGCTATCCCCAGGGCAGTAGTAGAGCTTCTGAACCGAACAGCCTGGGATATGGTCTGCATCTATATCGAACAATAGATCCGAGCCTCTCCAGCCCTTCTCATCCATCGATGGTGCTGAGGGTTGGAGGTATACTGCTGATGAGTAGTAGAGGTGGAGAGGTGGTTTCCTGGCTAGGTATTGCCTAAGCTCGTCTGGAGATCTGAAGGATAGATGCCTAACATAGCTGGCAGAACCGAAAGGCTGTACAGCGAACTCCCTAAACTCTATATCGCTTGGGAGCTTTAGATCCGCCTTTGAATAATACCTCGAGAACAGATCCATCAGAATCTTATTACTATTACTCAGATCTCGGCGCGACGTAGAGGACAAGCCTTGCTCCCCGTGGCATCGAGATAGTAACCTTGCAGGGCTTATCACTGCCAAAGGCTATCAACGCCTCCTCAGCAATAGAGCTTGCCTTAGCAACCTTGTCGAAATAGTCAATTGTATATGAAGCCCTCTCAACATTATCACTGCTATGATTATGCTCTATAAGACCCCCTGTATCTTTTGTCAGCAGGATCTCTGCTTCAGCCAGCTCGGAGGATCCTGTGATCTTAACCCCCTCAGGGGTTGATTGTAGCGTGAGCACCTCACCGATCTCCGAGATGATCTTATATGACGAGTGAAAAACCTGAGGATGCATACTCGCACTAACAGGAAAATCTATCTTAAGCTCTGGAACCTCCTCAACAGCCGTGCCGTGGAGAACTGGTACAGAGAATCTCCGCTCAAAACCATGCGGGGTTGCTAGAGAGACCCACGCACTCTTACCATCATACCCAATAACTAGCTCATCCCTCTTACTAGCCCTCTTAAGAATCTTTGCCACAGCCTCAATACTTATTGGTACATTCGCCTCACCCTCAACATCGAATACCTCGAAACCCTCTCTAGGGATCGAGAATTCTATTAACGCAACATGGCTAGGATCCATAGCCCTTATCCTAAACCCATCATCAGAAACCCTGAAGGAGCCTACATCCACAAGATCCGCAACAGCTGATAACGAATAACGCCATACCCTGGCATCGAGAAACCTTATATTGAAGCTCATAAACCCACCAATAGATAGTAGATATGCATACCAATAAATAACAAGCCGTGGCATATTACCGCTTGTTCTTTGGTGTTGATTCTACTCATTTTATTATTTATGGCCTTATCCATGGACCCCCACCCCAACCCGCAGGATCTCTAATCCTATGGAGACATGAGCAACCATCAAGCCAAACAACACATACCTCCCATCTAGCCCCCAGACGGCTTGAAGCAAAGCCCACACCACCCCGGGCCTGTGTGGAGAGACCAGCACTTAGAGCAATCCCATTAAAAGCCTATGAATCTTTCCTACGAATATAGAAACACACCAGTTACCAGATCCTTGAAATGCGGAGATTAAGAAGATAAGAAGCTAAGGGTATGGTAATCGCACCGAATAGTATTAATTCTCATGAAGCAGACTACCAAGACCCGGGATAATAGTGGTAGCAATACATAGGGAGATCGATAAGACTTATACTCCTTTTAAACAGATAGCCCGTGGTGGTGGCTTTGGTAAGAGCCTTGATAATATCTGCAGACGGTTTTGAAGATATAGAGCTCCTATATCCTTACTACAGGCTACAAGAGCTCGGGATCGATGTTATAATAGCGGCACCCCAGCAGGGAGATATAGTGGGTAAAGTTGGCTATAAAGTAAAGGCAAGCATGTCCTTCAAAGAAGCAGTTAAACAGGACTTCGACATACTCGTAATACCAGGTGGCAGGGCTCCGGAGAGGGTTAGGCTTGAGGCAGAAGCACTCGAGATAGTTAGAAGATTCTTTAAGGAAGATAAGCCGGTTGCAACTATATGCCATGGACCCCAGGTCCTTATAAGTGCTGGTGTAGTGAGGGGCAGAAGACTTACCAGCTGGTGGGGTGTGAAGGATGATGTGATAGCAGCAGGGGGGATATGGATCGATAGCCCCGCGGTTGTTGACGGTAACCTGGTTTCTGCTAGATACCCGCCAGATGAGCCTGAGTGGATGAGGAGCTTCATAGCTCTTCTAAGAGAGAGGAAGATACTATAATCGATTTATACATAAGCATTTCTTTTTTATACATATCAGATCTAATATAAATCAGATCGCTTAAGCTTAAATAGATTTTAACATAACTATTGTGTGGGAGTTAGAGTGTCGATGATACGGTATGGAGGTATTATCGTAAACATGGCTGGAGTAGTTATGTTTTTTGAATCAGATCCAGAAGTACTTGCAGCAGAGAGAGGGATCCTACCAAGCGTTGTTAGGAACGACGAGCCAGATAGAGGAGACATAGATCTGGTGACAGAGACCAGGAAAGACTACCCAAGGCTTGTCAAAAAGAGCCCAAGTATGGAGGCCATCATAAGGAACATAAAATCATAACACAGACCATCCGGCGTTTTTGAGTATTACAACACAACAACACATTAAACAACAGGGATCTCGATACTCAATATAAGCTAAGTAAAAATACCCAACGGTGAAATAGCTAAAAATCCAGGGACAAACAGTAGTTGGAGGAGCTTTTAATGCATAATGAGGAACCTATGGTAGGCGACTGTCTCGGATATCCCTGCATAGATCTGGATCTCAACGACGCAGAGAAGATCCTCAGCATACTAACAGAACGCCTTGGATACGTGACAAGCGATATCCAGGATACACTGAGGATCATAGAGAACTTTGATGAGAGCTATAGATATGCGGTGAAGAAGTTCAAAGAATATCTAGTACCAGTAAAAAGCGAGAGCGACCTGATAAAAGGAAGGGTAGTTATAGATAGGGTCAAGCTGACCAGGATAGGCAATAAGAGAAGAATCCTAATAGTTTTTGATAGGCGTGTAAAGAAGGAGCTATTAGAAGAAGCGCTCTCAATTCTGAAAGAACAAAAAAGGTAACACAGAAAGACGCAAAATAATATAATACCAACCAACAAAGTTCATAAGCCACACATGCTATAAGCTAAGCCATCGATAGGGTTAGCGAGCTCTAAGCCACATAGATCCCCAGGATCCTATTTCGGAATACGATTCAACCCTGGATAAGAGAGATCGGAAGGCAAGAGCAAGGTTTGGTTAAAAACCCGCACATTTCATCGATCATAAAGATCGTAACACGGCATCACTCGCTATAACCTATGACTACACAATAACTCCCAAAACTTCTCTGATCTACGCGTTGCCGAAACCACACCACATAAAACAAATAGCCCCAACACACATCAGGAGATGAAAGTAGAAATTCTACACCAACATACCCCAGCTTTTCTCCCATGCTTTATGCCTTGATCACTAAAGGTAATACTATATAAGCCATTATGAAGCAAGATAACCGGGCTAAGAGCATTAATACTTTTTCTCGCAATCATATTTAGAGAGGCTCTAGAGCCTCATAGTGGGGGATTATGGTTATATGAGTCGGAATCCTCATACAAAGCATAGTGAGGAGAAGGGACTTCTTAGATATTATAATAAGGAGAAACGGCTTGCTAATAATACCGAGGATCTAGATCCACGTGCCATTGAAACTAATAGAAGATCTGGAGGTGGTAATGAGCAACATAAATACGATAAGCGCGATACAAGAAGGATATCTGGGCTTGATCTATATCTAGTACAGAGAAATTCCGCAAGCGCTGATAAGGTAAGCAACAATGTCCACGCAGGCGAAAGTCCTAGTGTTATAACACATTCTAAGGATCATAATATGGCGGGCTTTAAACCCAATAATGTCGAGGATCCTGCAAGGAGCCCTGGTATATCAAGCGTTGTTCATGAACCCTCTGATCTCGATCCTAGGTTATTCGAGATCCAGGAGGCTGTAGATCTGGAGGGCTATATAATGGAGGTAACATACGATGGATCAACATCCAAAGCTGTAATCTATGTCTATGTTGAAGAGGATGGGAAGCTATATAAGGTATATGACAAGACTGGACACAGGCCTTACTTCCTAGTAGATCTTGATCCTGAGAAGGCGAGGGAGATAGCTGGGAGGAGTCAGGATGTAGTTGATATATATAGGGTTGAGAAATTCGATCTTCTATCTAATAGGAAAGTAATGCTCACAAAAATAGTTGTGAGAGACCCCCTCGTTGTTAGAAGACTCAGAGACAAGTATCCAAAAACCTGGGAGGCAAATATAAAATATCATCATAACTACATCTATGACAACCAGCTAACACCAGGGATGAAATATAGAGTGAAGGGCTCTAGATTTGACCCTATAGTAAATATAGATATGGATAGGGTTAGAGAAGAGATCTCAGAGATCTTTAGCGGCGAACCCGAATACGTGAGAGAGACAGCTATTAAATGGTATCCTATATTCGAGGCGCCGCCGCCGAGGGTTAAGAGGGCCTCATTAGATATAGAGGTATATACGCCAACAAAGGGCAGGATACCCAAGCCAGAGACTGCGGAATACCCGATAATAAGTGCAGCTATATGTGATAATAGTGGGAAATGCAAGGTATTGCTCCTTAAGAGAGGAGATGGAGAAGAGCTTAGAGCCCTCAGAGAGATCGAGAAAGAAGGTGTAGAGGTCGGGGTTTTCGGCGATGAAAGAAGCCTCGTAGTAGCCCTCTATAGAGAGATAGCGAGATACCCTGTTATAATCACATTCAACGGTGATAACTTCGATCTACCCTACCTCTACACAAGATCAAGGAAACTGGGTCTCCAAAAGGAAGAGATACCAATAATGATTAGAGAGACCCATGCTACTTTCAAACACGCGCTCCATATAGACCTATATAGGTTTTTCAAGAACAAGGCTATACAGAACTATGCATTCGAGGGTAAATATAAAGAGCACACACTAGATGCCGTTGCACAGGCTCTTCTAGGGAAGGGGAAGCTGGCTAACGAGGAGGGTGTAGGCTCTATGAGCATTGACGAGCTGGCTAGGTATAACTTGAGGGATGCGCAGCTAACGATAGAGCTGACGACATATTCGAAAGAGCTTCTATGGAAGCTCATAACACTTCTCATGAGGATAAGCAAGCTCGGGCTGGAAGACGTTACAAGAACCCAGGTGTCCACATGGATCAAGAATCTCTTTTACTGGGAGCACAGATCCAAGGGGTATTTGATACCCTCAGAGACAGATCTATCTATCAAGAAATCAAGGAAAGCCACAGAGGCGACTATAAAGGGTAAGAAATACGCCGGCGCAATAGTGATCGACCCACCGCAAGGGGTATTCTTCGACGTGGTTGTTGCTGACTATGCATCGCTGTATCCTAGTATTATTAAGAGGTGGAACCTAAGCTACGAGACCGTAGATCCCCCGGAAGATATGTGTAGCAAGCTAGAACCCATAGCTGATGAGAGTGGTAACGAGATACACCAAGTATGCATGGACAGAGTTGGGATAACATCTGTTATGATAGGGCTTTTGAGGGACTTCAGGGTCAAGATCTATAAGAGGAAGGCTAAGGATAAATCGGTTCCAGAGGAGCTGAGAAACTGGTACGATGTTGTCCAGAGGGCTATGAAGGTATATATAAACGCATCCTACGGCGTGTTTGGGCATGAAAAGTTCCCACTCTACGCACTGCCCGTGGCTGAGAGTGTGACAGCTATTGGTAGGATGATAATAACCAGGAGTCTTAAGAAGGCTGAGGAGCTGGGGTTAATGGTACTCTATGGCGATACTGACTCTCTATTCATATGGTCGCCAGATCAGGGGAAGCTCGATAATCTTAGAAGCTGGATCCATGATAACTTCGGGCTAGAGCTAGAGGTTGACAAGAGGTATAGGTTTGTAGCATTCTCGCTCAAGAAAAACTACCTAGGGGTTCTCCAAGATGGCTCTGTCGATATAAAGGGGCTTGTTGGTAAGAAGAAACACGTACCGGAGTTTGTTAAAGAGGCGTTTGCCGAGGCTGTGGGCAGGCTTGGATCTATAGAGACGCCCCAGGATATAATGAGGATATCAAGCTGGCTTAGAGATATACTCCAGGATATATATAGAAAGCTGAGGGATAAGGAATATACGTTAGACCAGCTGAGCTTCAAAATGACTCTTGGGAAGCCTTTGGAGTCTTATACCAAGAACACACCGCAACATGTAAAAGCAGCCCTAATGCTAGCTAGAGAGGGAGTGAGCATCTCCCAAGGAGATAACATATTGTTTGTCAAGGTTAGGGGTAGGGAGGGTGTTAAGCCTGTCCAGCTGGCGAAGGTGGGCGAGATAGATCTTGAGAAATATATAGAGAGCCTGAGATCTGCTTTTGAACAGATACTAGCACCTCTGAGCATAGAGTGGGAAGAGATCTCTGGCCATATGAGACTATCAGACTTTGCACATGCATAAATGAATCAGAAACACGAGCCCTCTTCACTCCTCAGGGCTGCGGCTTCATCATCGATAAAGGATCTGCTAGGAAGCTTATATAATACGGATCCATATATAACGCTCGCCAGCCTCGCATACCGGCTATGCTTTTTCTCCTCCCAAGATAATCATATCCGGGAATTATCATGTTCAGGATAGCTCACGGCGAGGGTAGCTTTATAAAAAACGTGTTCCAGGCAGCATTAGCACCCCTCGATACAGCCCCCCTCTACATTAGATCCGACTTCCTAGAGATCCGTGGTCTCTCGCCAGATAGACTTATAATGAGCATACTCACCATATCGAGCATCATGTTTGAGGAGTATCAGCTAAGCAGAGAAACATCGCTTCTCGTAGATAAAGAGGAGCTTCTAGCATCGTTTAAGAGGCTCTCGAGGAGGGATAAGGTTGTTCTCAGCTATGAGGACGGCTCAAGAGATCTCAAGGTCCTGCTAATAAACACCAAAACAGGGGCTGAGAGAGAGTTTGCCGTCCAGATCAAAGAAGAGAATATAGAGCCTGTAGGCGATATACAGCTCGATCTAGAGGTGGAGGCCCAGATGAGCGGAGACGTCTTTACAACAATAGTTAAAGACGCGGCAATAGTCGGGGACGAGGTCGAGTTCAGAGTCTCCGGGGATACTTTGAGGATAGTATCTAGGGGAGAGGATAGAGAGTACCAAACAACATTGGCAAGCGACAAAGGCCTCTTATCACTCTCATCAAGTCTTGAGAACGTCTCTTCCAAGTATTCCATAGATCTTGTAAAGCAAGTTGCAAAGGCAGTAGACCCGGACTCGGTAGTTATAATCCAGTACGGACCCAACAAGCCCCTAAAGCTCAGACTATCGCTAGGAGGGGGTGCGTCGCTCACCTACTGGATAACTCCAAGGGTATAGGACTGTTTCTTTTCAATAAACTTTGGGATTTTGTAGCCTTTAGAAACAGTAGCGCCCAAGTAAACCCTTAAATGCTTGGGAACCGTGCTCCACCAATGCTCTAGAGAAAGATCGATTGAGCCTCTTGTTCTGGTTAACATATAACTGTCATAACCCGACGGAAACAGAGACCCACGGTATAGACTACGTAAAGATTCTTAGATATGTTAAAGAACAAAACCTCTGGGAACGAGTGGTGATATATCATAAAAGGCATAGGATCCTTTTCTGCTATGATATCTTGATACATATTCAGATCTATTGTTAGTGAGAGTCAGCATGATATCTCCTCGATGATCTCTCCTGTACCGAGAAGAGAGGCTATAGTCTCCCATACGCATCTCTCTGCATCTAGACATGATGATGTCGAGGAGCTGACTATGACCAAGGCATCTTCTTTTTCTCCACACAGATCAAGGATCCTAGCTCCAAGCGGTGTCCTACTCATATTTATATCAGGTTTTCCAGCAGTATCGAGTATATATACCTCGTTTCCTTTTACCCCTATTATCAGAGCACCAAGACAACCGCTTCTTACGATCATGTCCCTTATATTTAGGATCCCTTTAGCCAAGACCTCGCTGGATCTTGATTCATGTATACATGATATAGAACTAAGATCCCATGGTGAAGGATCCAGCCTCTCTTTAACACATACAGAGCCAGTTATAATACTCCTCCACTTTGCTAGCACCCTATACCCCTTGTCTGTTAGGTATGAACCACCAACAGGGTCGGTTTCAATAAGCCCAGAGGATCTCAGACACCTCACAAGAGACCTAGAGGAGCCTTCACCTATGCCAAGCTCTCTTGAGATAAGAGCCCGCCCAAGAGGGCCCTTGATGCTCAAAAGATCTAGAAGTTTAACAGCATGGTAAAAGCTATACCCCCTCCATCTCACCCTCGTTGTAAGAATCCTTGCTCCCTCACCAGTCTCCATATACACCCCAACAATACGATCTATTTGATGAAATAAATTTAAAATTAACCTGTAACCGGGTTTGAGAGACCTTGTACCAAGTTAGTTCTGTCTATATATAGTTAGAAGTAATAGTAATCAGGGCTATCTAAAGTGTTTACAAGACGCAAGCCAAATAGCACCAAGAGAACCGTGTTATTCTAGTAAAGGCTTAGGTTTAGTGGACCGGCCGGGATTTGAACCCGGGACCTCTGCCGTGCGAGGGCAGCGCTCTTCCAGGCTGAGCTACCGGCCCTATTTAGATAGATAGCCAGCGGGATTATAATTATTATTTACCCTTATAGTTATATTTTTACCTAGCAATTTCGATCGATACGCAGAGGCTGGGTGTTCTTCGCAACTTGCTTTGATTAAATTAAGAAATAAGGTTCATCAATTATAGGTTTCTTCTAATCAATCGTCCCAAGAGAATCTATAAGGAGGAGCCATGTGCAGGAATCACCCTGAGTGTGTGAGGAACTAATGATGGATGCCTGAGATCTATAAAGCTATAAGTGGTTATTACTAAACAATGCTAATCTAGCATGAAGCTCGAACATATTCTAAGGCTTGTCGTCCATATTCTCTAGATAAGCTAACTAACTTTTGGTGATATTTTGGAGAGCTATCTATGGAGAGAACTGAGCTGGAGAGAGTTTGAAGAGCTATGCGGTGGTGGAGATTGCTTCGCAGTTATACCCTGCGGATCTATAGAGCAGCACGGCCATCATCTACCCTTGGGTACAGATCTCCATATAGCAGTCTCTCTAGCTAAGAGGGCAGTCGATGAAGCCTGGAAAGCTGGGTATAAGGTGCTCCTGCTAGAGCCTATACCAATTGGTGTGTCAGACATGTGGTCTGGTAATCCAGGCACGCTTTGGATCCCATTAGAGGTGTTTATAGCATATGTTAGGGAGTATGTACTCTCGGTCTTTAGAAATAATATCAAGAGGGTGGTTGTGATCAACGCACATGGCGGCAACACAGACCCGCTTAAGGTTGCTTTGAAAAGCGCTACCAGCTCTCTTGATCCCAGCTATAGGGCTTACCTGATAAACTACTGGGAGTTTGTTGGAGATGTTATAGATAGCGTGTTTAGCAACAGATTCTTCCACGCAGACGAGGCTGAGACCTCGATAGCAAGCTCGCTAGGGCTGGGGGTAAAGATCCCTGGAAAGGAGATCCCTTACGAACATATCAAAAGACCCTATAGTGATACGTGGCATAGCCTCTCACTAAGCAAGAGACCAAAGGTCTATTTCTTCTACAGAGAAGGAGCAAGACTTGAAGTAGGGGCGTTCAACGAGCCGGGGAGATACTCTGTAGAAGGTGGTGAGGCTGTTGTCAGGGCCTTTATAGACCGCTTCCTAACCCTTCTCAGGGATATTAAGGAGAACAGGCTATGATGGTATCTATCTAGGCCTCCCCTAATGCTTAACCAGCTTAGCTATAAAGAACCCTTCAGACTCATGTATATGTGGAAATGTCCTCGAAACCTCCCCTGATATCTCGTAGACCCCATATCCGCCTGAGGCATTGATCCTGGGTCTCGCTAATAGGCGACCTGCTGACCTTATGATCTTTAACACCACCTCCTCACCTTCTTCTGGAAGTAAGGAGCATGTTGAATACACAACCTCGCTGCCAAGATCTATGGCTCTTCTAAGCAGATCCTCCTGGATCCTGGAGTAGTACTCAACCTTCCCCCTCCTGATCAGGTGTAGCCTCACAGCAGGTTCCTTAGCAATTGCACCTGACGATGAACAAGGAGCATCTAGAAGAACCTTGTCGAAAAGCCGTGGTGAAGAGAAAAACCTAGAGTCCGTCACAGCTATATCCATACAGCCTGATACTCCTAGCCTTCTCACTAGATTCCGCATGGCCAGAACCCTCCTTTTAGAGAGATCTAGAGCAACGATCCTAGCCCTCCCCTCTGTTAACATCGCTATCAATGAAGCCTTCATACCCGGGGCTGAAGTCATATCGAGAATCAGATCGCCTGGCTGTGGTTCTAAAGCCTCGACAACAAGGCATGAGGCCTTATCCTGAGGAATAGCTATACCCTGTTTAACGGCTTTTAAAAGCCTTACCGGCTTCTTAGTATCTATTATTTTGTATAGATACCACAGATCCCTATCCCTCTCAACAACGGCTTCCTCCTCAAGAACCCTGAGGATCTTCTCCTCAGAAGCCTTTATAGTATTTATCCTAAGCCACCTAACCCTCCTATCGAGAGACTCCATGAGAGCGTCTACCTCACCACCGAGCAGGGATCCTAGCTCTTCGTAGAACCATTTGGGTACTGAGTATCTACACCAGGGATCCAGGTTTCCCCATACATATTGATCTTTATTCAGCTCCATAGAAACAAAGATCCTTGCCAGCTTTTTTCTCGAGGCTTTGGGATAGAGGCATCTCAACATGATATAGCGTGCCACGAACCTCCAAGCAGCATTATATACCCTCTCCCTCTCCTCCAGGCTTTTCGCACATATCCTTCCCCTACATATTTTTTTAAAAGCCACATCTACTGAGAGGCTCTTATTCTCAACAAGATATAAAGTTCTTGAGAGTATATCAACTAGATCCAATGGCAACCATGCCCAGTTAAAAATCTACATCTAATTTATAATTGATCGATTATCTATACTATCTTTATAGCCTCACCGCTAGATAGATCTATAACTCCGCCCGCTCTTTCAATAGCCAGGTCGAAGCCTACAGATGTTATCACCTTCATATCCATCGAGGTTCTCCTAAGAATCTCTGCCATCTCCCTTATAGCCTGATAGTACGGCTTCCCAATATCCTCCTTCAGTGTCTTCTCAACGAATCTCGTTACGTGGTTGTAGAACTCCTCGCCAAGGGATAGGGTGGTGAAAGCCTCTATCACATTGCTCTTCTCAATACTCTCTATAGATCTCTCTAGAGATACTTGGAAGAGGTCTAAGAGCTCCTTAAGCTCGCTTATCCTCTTAGAAGCGCTCTCGAACTCCTCGGGCTTGAGGCTCTTGATATAGAGGGCTATGTTAGATATAGCATCGCCTATGAGATCCAGAGACCTGGCTATGCTTCTATACCTTGGTAGCATATAGCTCTTCACCTCAAGAAGCCTGCCATAGGATCTATCTATCTGTCCGAGGAAAGTTTGTCTCATGGAGAGCATGTAGAACCTCTCAAGCTCTCTCCTAAGCTCTAGGATTTCGTCTACGAAGTGCACCTTTCTTTCAACAATTAGGTGTCCGAGATACTGGATCATATACTTGATCAGGTTGGTCATCCTCGATATCACGCCTGCTATCGAGTGCTTCGACGGGTCGACAAAGATCTGTATCACAACCCTTGTTGGAGTATGATCTATAATCTCGGCTCCAATGAGTTCCTTGACAAAAACCCTTAGCGTCTTAAGCTGCTCCTCCTCGAGATAGCCATCAACAACCTCTACATTGATCGAATCGTAGCCAAGGCTATAGGCAGCCCCAAGGCATTTCTCTATAAGGGAGCTTTTAGTATACTTAGATATCCTTAGTGTCATTTTCCTTTCTCTCTCAACTCTTGTAAAAGCAGGGTATATCCTGAGCGACTTATCCTCCTCAATCGTTATCGTTACAGTATCGCCGGGCTTTAAACCGATATCCCTAACCCACTCTGCTGGGAGTGATACCATAAGTGTAGATCTACCGAATCTCTGAACCCTCCTAGCCTCTATCTCGCTACTCATTATATCCCCAATAATAATTTGTTTTAAGAAGATTTAAATATACACATATTGGGAGATATTATAATACTCATTCCCGATATTTCTAACATAAATTAGATCCTCTTGTGTTAATACGCAGTATTACAGGAAAGCACCAAAATATGTGGTTAATTAGTATTAGACCTATCAAAATAACTTAAACGAAACCATGTCTTGCATACTAACTAAACATAGACACCCACCTATACCATAACATACTACACAGGATAACCCGTCGACAGACCTAAGAATTCACAGTACTATAGAATCCCATAGAATTAAAGCTTAATTGCTTGGCGCCTCTCACCAGTTAGATTGATATAGAGGTATTAGCCATTTAGAGGACTCTAGGACAAAGAGCCAACGACGCAGGAAACTTATTGATAGCCTCCGAAGAGCCGGCTTTTGGTACCTACCACCAAATAATAATGGCATCAGGCATAAAGAGACGTAAGCTCATAGATCTTCATAGCTATTAGGGACAATGAAAACGATGAGAACATATCACAAGCTGCTAGAAAATAATATTATTTATCGAGAATGCATTGTTAGCTAATAGCAACTCACTATTCAGAGGTAGAGAAATATACATATAGGTGTATAAAACGCTGACTATTACTGCCAAAACGCTTAGAGCGTGTGGAGAGAGACTCTAAAAGGCATTTAAACCTTATATTTAAACAATATTCGGCTGAGGTTCATAATATGGTGGCTGAACAAATAATTGTGGTTGCGTTAGGAGGCAACGCCATCCTCAGAAAAGGTGATAAGGGTTATCCAGAGGAAATGTGGAGGAATGTCTATAGGGCCGTAGAGCCCATCGTGGACTTATACCTAGAGGGTTATGGAGTTGTAGTCACACACGGAAACGGCCCACAGGTGGGGAATATTCTTGAGTGGTTTGAACGTGCTAAAGATGTAATACCACCTCTAACAATGGATATAGCTACTGCGATGAGCCAGGGGTGGATAGGCTATATGCTCCAGCAAGCTATAGGTAATGCTATGGCTAGGAGAGGTATCAAGAGAAAAGTTATAACGATATTGAACCAAGTGCTAGTAAACCCCCTAGACCCCGCGTTCAAGGATCCCGAGAAGCCCGTGGGGCCTTGGTATCAATGCGAACACGCGGACAAGCTAGCTAGGGAAAGGGGGTGGATCTTTAAACGCGATCCACGGGGCGGTTGTAGGAGAGTTGTTCCATCGCCCGAACCTCTCGATAACCTGGAGGCGGAGGCCATAAAGGAGCTTGTCAGCAGGGGTTACGTGGTTATAGCATCAGGAGGCGGAGGGATCCCTGTATATGACAGCGGTGACACCTGGATCAGGGGTATTGAGGCGGTGGTGGATAAAGATCTAGCATCTTCCCTGCTGGCAATAAAGTTAGAGGCATCTAGGTTCATAATACTAACTGACGTTGAGTATGTCTATATAGATTACGGCAAGGATACTGCAAAACCTATAAAAAGGATCAAAGCCTATGAGGTTCTCAAACTCCTCGAAACAGGGACCTTTCCACGCGGCTCCATGGAACCTAAGGTAAGAGCCTCTGCTACATTTACGATAAAAACACATAGACCAAGCATTATAGGCAGTCTAGATAAGGCCTCCGAAGTTTTCAAGGAAGAATCAGGCACCATTATAGAGCCGTAGCCATCTATTTCTGGTTTCATGGAGATCATAAGATAAGGATACTAAATTCGTGGTTCTTCAGGAACATAATATAGGCCTATAGTGGATCCATGATGGGATCACTGCACAACAACGAAACCGAGACATTCTATGAAAAGGATCTGCAAGCAGAGGATCACACCTAGCAGGGAGAGACCGATGATAAAGGCTCCGATGAAAGGAGCTCTGAGGCCTATGAAGCCAAGGAAAACCAGTTGGTATTTTTATATCAATAGCAATTAAGCCCGAACCCCTTAAAAGACCTCTCAGTCTTCCACACAGTTCGGTGGAGATAAATATTGTAATAAACTGCTTGATATGATCGACATCATTATCATAATATTTAGAGAACAGAAAACATATCGATAAACAAAAGCCAGTCCCGCATAATCGTTTATCTCTGGATGTTTATTCCAATCACTTTATTTCTATTCATGGCCACATCCAGAGACCTCCACACAGCCTCAAGGATCCTACGGTCGAGCACAAAAATCATGATACTATTTATGACACAAGCCCACATGGCTCTATATATATTATACACCTAGCCCGACCAACGATAAGCCATCGCTATATAGCTCTACTCTGCAGTATTCTTGCGAACCGTGCCACTAGGTTGTGTAGGTCTTCTTTATCATTCCATATAGCTTTATATATTGCTAGTGCTAGGAGTATACCTATACCCATCATCACGCCCGAACTATGTCCCAAGTATGCTAGATCGAGGAGTAGGTATAGAGGATCGTCTCCCATATTAAGGGTCAACATATTATCTATCACTTCGTTTACCACGCCTTTAGAGGCGTTATTGATTATATAGGCTGAGAGCTCTGTGGTTCTTCTAAGCTCCTCACTATAAACCTTTATAGGCTGAGAGTCTAGACAACGCGGGGCTAGATTATTATAGGTGGAGAGAAACCCTGCCAGGATATCGTCACCGGAAGGTGTTAGTCCTCTACCAAATCCCAGCAGATCTCTAAATACCCGCATAATACTGTCCTCGATAAAGCTTCTTACCCCTTCTAGGCGTTTTTCCTCTAGGATTCTGTGGATCTCTTTTGACATATGTCCCAACACAACTAGATCTTCATCATAAAGTTTATCTAAGATCAGCATTATTTTTAGAAACTTTTCTGCAGTGGAATCTATATCTATGTCGAAGATCTCTTCTGGACAACGGTTGCTCAGCCTGAATCTGGGTGTATAGATCGATGAGTTCCCAAGATCTATAACTAGATCATAGCCAATGGTTATCGCATCTCCCTTGATCGAGACATCATCGTGCTTCGATACATAGTTATTGAGAGCGCCTGAAAAGCGTGGTGTATATTCATCCTCAAGCACTATATCTACTTCTGACCTGATGCGGTTTGACTTGATCGTGATCAGAGTATCGCCTATAACTATATTGATCGCATTTGGAAAAACGCTATGTATCGATGGCTTACAGCCTTCTACACATCTGTCTATGATTCCTCTAGCTATATGTCCTATTGAAGAAGCCCTTAAGAGGATCGCAGACCCTATATCCCGTATACCTCTGCGAATCTCCTCAGGGCTTTTTTAAACGGCTCTATGGGCATAGTTACTATACCAGCCCCTATCTGGCCTTTATTGGGCTCCTTATGGGCTATCCCAGTGTTTATCGTAGGTGTTATCCCTGTCGCCACAACCTTTCTAATATCCATCCCTACAGGGGTCCCCTGCATATCTAGGTATGGTATTGTGAAGTACTTATGCTTCGCATAGGTTATCCCATACATCCTCCTGGTAATCTCGACAGCAAACTCGACAGATCCGCCGACCCAGCTAACTATAGCTGGTGCTGCTGCCATAGCAAAGCCGCCGAAACCAGCTGTCTCTGTTATAGCTGAGTCCCCGATATCCGGGTTTGCATCTTTCTCAGAATAGCCTGGGAACCAGACGCCCTTAGGTATAGGTGCTGGTGCTGTGAACCACTCATCTCCAAGCCCGCTCACCCTTATACCAAACTCAGTACCGTTTCTAGACATTGTAGTCACTATAGTGCTATACTTTATATTATGGGCAGCCATTGTCATCAGCTTAGCTGCAGCCATCACGATATTAAGTGCTGTAAATGGGTTTCTATAGATGAAGCTATAAGCCTCCCTAACCATGCTCCTCTCATATCCTGCGGCGAAGATATACGGGGCAAGCTCCTTTATGAGTATAGATGTTGCCGCAACATGCCTATTATGGCACTCATCACCCATATGGAGCGCCTGGGCTATGAGGCTCTTAACATTAAGCCCCTTTCCCTGCTCCCTCACCATATCTCTAATAGCATCCCTGAGAACTGGGTAGAGTATCTGCCCCATCCATCTAAGCCTCTCAATAACATCTGGATCGTATACACCGTATCTCAGAACCCTCCCAATCCCCTCATTCATATTAGAATAAGCCTTTCCCCCATATCTCAGGTCGCTGAGCACATATACAGGCATGCTGGGCGATATAACCCCAGCCATAGGACCTACTGAGTCATGATGATGCGTGGGCTCGATTACAATATCGCCCCTCCTAAGCAGCCTATCAGCCTCTTCAGCACTGCTTGCCCATCCCTCATATATCACAGCCCCTATCAATGCTCCCCTCAGAGGGCCAGACGCCCTCTCATACTCTATTGGAGGGCCTGCGTGGAGCAGCATCTTATCCTTCATACCGGGGATTGCTTTTAAGGCTATATCCATGTCAACCCAGTGGGGCTCTGACTCCATCATCCTCTCGACAGCAGTACTGTTAGCCTTCTCAATCTCCTCCTTTATATTTAAAACCCTACCAGGCTCTCCACTCATCTCTCACCACCCTCCCTCCTCCATTTAAGGGCTAGTTTGACCGAGTCTACTATCTGCTTATAACCCGTGCACCTACACACAACACTATTAAGTACCCTAGCCACCTCCTCGTCGGAGGCGTTAACCATGTTCTCAGTGATCCAGTGGGCTGTTAGTACGAAAGCTGGTGTGCAGTAGCCGCACTGATAGCCGAATGATTCTACGAAGGCCCTCTGTACTGGTGATGGTCTCATATTGGTGCTCAGCCCCTCAACGGTAACTATGTTAGAGCCGTTTGCCTCAGTAGCTAGCATGAGGCATGATTTCACAAGCTTTCCATCAACGATGACGGTGCATATACCACAATCTCCTACAAGACAGCCTGCTCTAACACTCTTAATGCCAAGCCTATATCTAAGTACGTCTAACAATCTCTCGTTCGGCTTAACATCGGCTACCCTTTTAACCCCGTTTACTGTGAGACTGATTCTCATCTAAACCTCAACCCCCAGTAGTTTTCTAAGAAGATAAGCTGTTCCAAATTCTACTAGGTGTTCGCGATACTCCCTGGAGGCCCTGGCATCCGATGGTGGAGTAATGCTGGTTTTTATATAATTTATAGCATCTCCTATCAATACCTTCAAAGGCTTCTCCTGCCTAAAGATCTTCTCAACACCCTCTACGAGCTCTTGTGATGGTGCGAATGAATATGCTACCCTCACTATCCTCTCCCTAGGGTTATCAATATTGGCGGCTAGAGCCGCTATCCCAGCGATCCACCAGACCTTGAAATAAGCCCCCCTAGAGCCTTTAGGAAGTTCTGGGATATATATTCTCGTCAGGATCTCATCAGGATCTAGGAGAAGCCCCCCACCCTCCTTAACAAGCTCCCATATAGCAACCCTCCTAGAGCCCCTCATAGACGAGACCTCGATCGATGCTCCTAGAACGGCTAGAGGTGCTATTGTATCTGCCTGAAGCGTTGGGTTACATATATTCCCACCTATTGTAGCCCTATTCCTTAAATGAAAATCCCCGATCTGTCTAACAGCATCCCAAAGAACCCCATACTTTTCCCTCACAAACTCGTTGTTCTCCAGATCTTTAAGTGTTGCCGCAGCACCAATAACAAGACCCCTACCCTCTCTATACTCTATAGCTGAGAGCTCCCTAACCCCCTTAATATCAATCACATAGTCATAGCGGAAGCCAAGCCTCATTAGGTTTAAGAGCACCGTTCCACCCGCGATCACGGCTGCACGTTCTCCATACTTAGCCTTTAGGGCTAAGAGCTCGTCAAGAGAGCTTGGTGACAGGTAATCGAAATCTGGGAGTGTGGTTCTCAGGATGAGACTCAATCACTACACCCCGACCATTATTTTGCGAAGCTCTGTTATGATATCAGGCCTCTGCTCTTTAACAGCTTTTAACAGTCTCTCAGGCGTTATTGGATATTCTTTAACCCTAACCCCTATAGCCCTGTATATCGCGTTAGCTATCGCAGCCTGCCAGGGTAGTGCCGTTAGCTCCCCAACGCCTTTAGCACCATATGGGGCATTTCTCTGGGGTACGTTGAGACTCTCAAAGACCATCTCTACCGGCATATCCTCAACCCTGGGGAGCCTGTATTCTAGAAAGCTCGGGTTTCTGAGAGCCCCTATCTCGTCAAAGCCGATCGCCTCTTTCAAGGCAAGCCCTATGCCCATAAGTATACCTCCATAGGCTTGCCCCTCGGCCAGGCCTGGGTTTATGATCTTTGCATCTGTTACTAGCACGGCTTTCAGAACCCTAACCTGCATCGTCACGAGATCTACCTCAACTTCAACGCCCCCCGCAACGAATGTTACAAAGGGCTTCGGATTACCCTTGCCGGTCTCCGGATCTAGATATGTTGTTCCCGAAGGTACATGGGATCCCCTTCCTATGATTGGTCCGTGTATAGTCTCACCGCTGGGGAAGGTATAACCAAGGGCTAGCCTTTCCAGAGATATACACTCACCATGTTTTCCTGAAACACATGCCTTGCCATCCCTAATCTCCACCTCGTCCTTGAATACATTGAAAGCCCTTGCAGCAACCTCCTTTATCTGATCCTTGAGATCCTGTAGTGCTCTTACAAGCGCCTGTCCATCGCTATAAAGCCCCCTGCTACCAACGGTCTGCCATGTATACGGCACAAGATCTGTTGATCTATATGGTGAGATCCTAACCTTCTCCACGGGTATCCCCAGCTCTTCAGCAACGATCTGTGCCAAGGCAATGATAGTACCCTGACCAAACTCCCCAGTCCCTACAAGCACATCAACAGACCCATCCTCGTTAAGCTTAACTATAGCCGATGAAGCCGCATTGGGGGGTTGCACAGGCCCCTTCCAGGCGGCAGCAATACCTTTACCCCTAATCTTCCACGGCTCGTCTGATCTCTGGGGCGGTGTGTGGTAACCGATCAGCTCTGCAGCCCTCCTAATAACTCCTGCAGGATCCCCTGCGTCTTCAGCGAGCACCTCTTGTGTGGGTGTTATAGATACTCCTGGCCTGACAGCGTTTTTAAGTCTAAACTCGATAGGATCGATTCCTAGTTTCTCTGCAAGTATATCCATTTGCTGCTCAAACGAGGCTGTTAGTTCCAAGATGCCGAAGCCTCTGAACGCTGTTGTGGGAACCTTGTTTGTATATACCGCATAGCCATCCACATGTATATGGGGTATCTCGTACGGACCCGTGGCCATAAAAGTTGAGGATCTTATGACATTAACTGTATAGTCCGCATACGCCCCAGCATCGAGGTAATACTCGCCTATGTGGAAAACAAGCCTCCCATCCTTTGTAGCCCCTGTTTTCATCTTAAACAGAAACCCTGGCTTCTGGGCCATGTAGTAGAAGTTCTCCTCCCTGTTAAGCTGTAGAAATACAGGTCTTCCACCCAGCTTCATCGATATGAGAACTGGTATGTGTTCCAGCAAAAGCCCAGCTTTTCCTCCGAAGCCGCCGCCTGTGTAGAGGTGGTGCACAACAACCTTGCTAATTGGAAGCCCTAGCGACATAGCCAAAAGATTCCTCACAGCAAATGGTGATTGGTGGGAGGACCATACCTCCACAGTACCATCGGATCTGATAGCAGCAGCACCAGCCCAGGTTTCCATATATGCATGGGATTGGGGATCAGATCTATAGGTTTCCTCAACAACAACGTCAACTTCCCCAATTGCTTTCTGAGCATCGCCCTTCCTCAGCTTAACCCTATTGGCTATATTGGTACCAGGCACCGGGTTTATGAACGAGGCTCTTCTATACTCGCCTAGGCGCTCGTGAATCACAGGCGCCCCGGGGGATAGAGCCTCTTCTATCGATAGAACTGCCGGTAGGGGTTCGAACTCGGCATCTATGGCTTCTGCAGCTCTCTCTGCGATATCAAGGCTCTCAGCAACTACAGCCGCTATGGGGTGCCCATAATAGAGAACCTTACCCCTGGCCAGAACGTCTCTATCAGCAGCATAGATCCCTACCTTGTATGGGAAATCCTCTCCCGTGAATACAGCCACAACGCCTGGTATCTTGAGCGCTTCGGAAGGGTCAATCCTTTTTATCCTAGCATGGGCGTAGGGGGCTGAGACAAGCTTTATCCACAGCATTCCAGGAAGCTCAATATCGCTTGCAAATAGAGCTCCGCCATATACCTTATCTACATCGAACCTCCTCACGGGCTGCCCAACATATCTAAACCCGAGCGACAATACGAGATCCCGGTTAAGTTTTTGATAAGAGGATTATAAGTATTGTAGTTATAAAAATTGGTGATACTTCTTATTTTAATATATATAGAAACATCCGGTTTAAGAGAGCCTGACAATACATGATCCTTGACTCTTCAGATGGATTGTATTGCCTCTCTAAGCACGGGTGGGTATTATTTTATTTCATAAAGAGGTTTTAGACGCAACACACCTGCTGATCCCGATCCTTTTAGGCCCTGGACTCACATCATTTGCTGAGTAGATCCTTATCTGGTTATTGTTAATCTCAGCTAATATTTCATAATACTCCCCACTATAGCTCGACCCTATTATACGGGCTTCAAGGTCTCCCTCACCAATAGTAACATCCCTTGGCGAAAAGATCGCTATGGCTTCTTCCCCAACGCTAAACCCGCCTCTAGAGCTGCATATAACACACCCCAACCCAAGATCTATCTCAACTTTAGTACCAGACACAGCCCTTACCTTCCCCCTAATAGTGTTAAACCTGAGGAGGCTTGCTAATACAGGATCGTCTGGGTTCTCGTAGAGCTCGTCGGGCTTCCCAATCTTCCTGACCACGCCGTCAGCTATGAGGGCTATGCGATCGCCTATACTAACCGCCTCTCTGATATCGTGGGTCACATATAGCGATGTTATCTTAAGACTCTTTATGGTAGCTCTAAGCCATACCCTTGCCTCATCCCTCAATGCTGCGTCGAGATTCGATATAGGCTCGTCCAGGAGAAGGAGAGAGGGTTCAAGCACTAAAGCCCTTGCCAATGCAACCCTCTGCTGCTGACCCCCCGAGAGCTGCCATGGATATCTATCCAACAGATGATCTATCCTCAGCGCTTCTGCAACGGTCTTCACCCTACTCTTTATCTCATCCCTCGGGATCTTGCGGATCTTAAGCCCAAAAGCTATATTATCCCAAACCTTCATATGGGGCCACAGAGCCCATGTCTGCGGAACATATCCTATATTTCTCTTCTCAGGCGGTACGTTTATCCCCTTATATGAGCTGAAAACCTCCCTGCCATCCAACACTATCTCCCCCTCTTCAGGCGTCTCAAGACCTGCTATGCTTCTCAGAAGAGTCGTTTTACCACTCCCAGAAGGCCCAATCACAGCAAAGATCTCTCCCTTCTCAACCTCAAACCTCCTACCCTTGAGATTCAAAGCCACAACACTACCGAACCTCTTCACCACATTAGAGACAATAAGGCTACTCATACCGATCACCCATAGGGCTTCCACCCAAGTTTAAATATCAAAGCCGATATAGTCAGGGCCATAAGGACCAGCACGGCTGAGATTGTTGAGATTATTCCTATCTCACCAGATCCGAAACTCATGAGAAGGAATGCGCCAGCAACCATTGTTTGAGGCATAACAAGGAACGCTGCTATTGAGTAATCCCTAATGGCATAGATGAACATGACAAGCCAGGCCACCAATATAGATCTCTTAATGATCGGGATAACGATCCTGCTTAGGGTTAGAGAAGGGCTAGCACCATGGATCCTCGCAACCTCTTCAAGTTCAGGCGATAACTGAGACATACTTGAAGCTATAACCCTCGTACCCATTATAGACCAAGCAACAACATACGCCATAGCTAGACCAAGGGGGGTATATATAAGTGGCCTCAGAGGTGTAAAGAGGAATAGCCATAGAAACGCTAGCCCCATAACAATGCCTGGCATACTCCTCGGAAGCGTTGAGGCAGCATCAAAAAACCTACTTATAGATGCATGCCTGCTCCTCAACATGGCTAGTGAGTAGCCCAGCGATGTTATACTCCCCAAGGTTGCCGCTATAATCGCAACCTCTATAGTATTTATTATTATTTGTCTATGATATTCGGATGAAAAAATAGTAACGTAATAATCCCACGTTATACCGCCTATTTTTCCTCCATAGAGAGGGCTAAGGGATCTCATTACAAGAACGCTAAGGGGTATAATTACAACTAACAAAAGATATATGGATATTGATGCCAACATAACTACACTCCAGAACTTGCCAATCTCAATTCTATTGATCCCTCTAGCTCTTGAGCCTATGACAGCGAACCTTCTGCCATACCTCATTGTTAGGTATCTCTGGAGAAGGATGAGGGATATCGCGATATATATCAGCATAGATGCAACCACAGCTTCCCTCGGATATGATGGAGTTATACTAAGCACCTGGAGCCTATAGATATAAGTGGTTAGCACTTCACCTCCAACAGAGGTGTATAACAGGAGGGGTATTCCGAATTGTTCGAGCCCTAATATGAACAGGATTATTGCTGAGAATATTATCGCAGGTCTTATCATGGGGATCAGGATCCTGAGCATCACCACAATAGCTCTAGCACCATGGATCCTTGCAACCTCCTCATATGATGAGTCTATCCCTAGAAGTGATGTGGATATTATCACATAAGCATTGGGCACGTGAATCAAGGCAGAAAGGATCCCTGCAGGCACCAAGCCATATATATCCCCAAAAAATCTCGGGAGGATCCCCGCAGGACCATATGCGTAAAGCCATGCAAAACCCCATACAAGTGGTGAAATAAACATGGGGACCAGGATCAGCGATTCAAGAACAGATCTTCCAGGTATCGAGGTTTTGTGAATAACTATAGAGAGGAACAATGCTATTGGTACTGCTAGCAGTGTTAAAGTCGCGATTGCTAAACTCCCGATCAGTGCTTTATGGAATCCAGGATCTTTTAATGAGTGTATATAACTCTCAAGAGTGAATGATAAAGGCGTCTCATAGAAGGGCCCATTAAGGAATGATTGATAGATCATAAGACCCAGGATCAGAAAAGCTATTACACCGAAAAAGAAACCAAGGATCTTTAGCGTTTGGTTTATCAACTAGCCTATCCCCAGCCACTTCTTCCACATAGCTATAAAGTTATTCCTTACATCGGTTCTCATGATCTCATCTATAATCATGTCATCAAACCTAGGTATAACAAGCTTCTTAACATTCGCTTTGAGGTAGTTTAAAGAGAGCTGGGGGTAATCCTTATTATCACCTATCACTATGGTTTCTGCGCCCTCTCCAAGCTTTGCTTGCCCCTCTTCCGAGAAGACGTATTCAAGGAAGAGCTTCGCTGCATTAGGATTCTTAGCCTCTTTGGTTATGAATATAACGCGAGGCACAAGAACTGCTAGATCGCTTGGTACAAAGACACCAACGCGAGGATCTGTCTTAGCCTCTTTAAATGCATAGTTGGCTGCGAGGCTTAGTGATACGAGTACCTGTCCTGTCTTAACCATCTCAATCTGGGGCCCTGTTGATGACTGGAGCACAACCCCTATAGATCCCGCCGCTGATACTAAATCACGGATCAATTCCGGCTCAGCTTTATATTGATAGTAGGTGAATACTAACCCAAAGGCGCTTGCTTCGACATTAAATGCTGCTATACCCCTTGGCGGGAATAGATCTTTCCTCTGTGTTAGAAGCTTTAAAAGATCTCCTAGGGATCTAGGAGCGAGATCCTTAGGTATTTTCTCAGCATTATATATAGGAGCTGCAAGAAGATATCCAGGTACATATGCTAGATCTTTGTACTTAGCATACTCGGGAAGCTTGTCATATATTGTGAGCCTATAGGGCTGAGCACTTCCGTTGAGAACCAACAAATATTGAAGATCAAAGCCGGAAGACCACAGGATATCAGCTGTTGGGGCCCCAGCAGCTCTCTCACTAATATACCTATTATAAATGGTTACAGTGCCTAATTCTATGTATTGTACATCTATAAAGGGGTATTTAGCTTTAAAGGCGTTTAGAAGAGGCTCGGCACTAGGCCTATCAAGAGAGCTGTAGATCACCAACTTGCCTTCTTTTCTAGCAGCATCTATAATTGGTGCCAAGAGCTGCTCCTGTGTAGGCTGTGTAGGCTGCGGTGCCGGCTGAACAGTTACAGTTACTGTCTGAATTTGTGTAACCCTTTGAGTAATTGTTACACTTTCTCTTGTAGTAGGCGTAGGTGTCATCATCTGGCCAGCAACGAACCCTAGGCCGGCAGCAATAACTACAGCTATAATCATGACAACTACATATAGTGCTTTAAAGTTGCTAACCATCAAAACTTCACCTTCAACACCTATTACGCTAAGAAGTTTAAATATAAGTTCTCAGCTACCTACTCTTATTAGTAATTATGAGGGTTAAATTATTAAATTAACTATCCAGGCTTCTCTTGTGATTGATCATAATACAATGTACCCAGTACACACTAATAGTAATAGTATCAATTATTTCGTAAAAAACTTAAAATGATTAGACCAGGAGCAGTATGAATAGCCATGGCCTTACAATGATACCTCATAACGTATAGGCATCGTAAATCTGTCTAGCCCATAGATAATAAATAGGAAAAGATCCATACACAATGGTGGTTTGGACGAAACCCATAACCAACAGCTACCCTATTTACAATAACCACGTTCAGAATGATAATTATTAAATCGCTAAGTAAAATACGAAACGAGGATCGAGCAGTTGTTTGTCATAAACAGAAGTTTGTATGTAGAACAGAAAAAGATAGCCAGGTCAATGGTAAATGTTAGAGGGTGTTCAAGTATTCCATGATCAATAATCTAGATCTTTTAGCGGGTTTTCTCACCCTAGAGCCTAGAGCCTCCTTAAGAAACCTAGAGGAAGAGTTGATATTAACTAACCTGCAGCATAAAGAGCTTTTCCAAGCATTATAGTGGAAACAGTGGTCTGGCTAATTGATGTTAGCAATTGGGATCCAGCTTCACAGTTTGTGAGGATAGACAAAATAGCAACAACTATACATAATGTGGATAGTGACATAACATGATGATTCAGTATCAATAATACCCTACATAGGGGAACCTTGAGCAGGGAATAGTCGAGGGTAGAGCAGAGAAGATGAAATTTTACATCTATTATAATAGATGTTTTTATGATGTAATGCTGGAATGTTTTTGTCGCTAAAATGCCGTATATATGGATCCGGAGTGATTTACATGATAAAACAAGGGATAGCGCGTGTTCTATGATAGGGAGAGCATGGATTCTGCTTTACAGTAAACCCTGTCTTAGAGAATATGGAGAAACAATTAGGGAAAGTCGAGATATAGATATACAAAGGATGAGAAACTTCCTTGACGCTCATAGGTTGTAAGAACTGTTATCTTGCCGATATACATACGAAGATTTGCAAAGATCTTGTTGACATAGACTTTGCTATTAGTTCACTTCAATGCTGGCTCAGATTTGATGGAAGCATTACTCTAAGCCTTCTAAATAATAATCTAATGATCTATCGAATCCCGATAGGAGTTTCGTGTCATCTAGTTTGCAGCAAACGAGAAAAATACAGGGGTAAAGATCCCTTTAGACTGTATATAAGTCCTAGATATAGAAGAAAACAATCGATACATATCAAGGAGCAACAAGGCTACCTACCTCTTTAAAGCGTTATGAAAGACTAGTAGGATCTTTTCTTTGCTATACATTGTAAAAATTCTTAGATAATTAGTACGGAATGCATAAAACACTCCTATTATTAACTTTTATTACCATTATTATTGAAAACCACTATGGTGCGATTGTTGGAAATAGGTAGGGAGGTATATGATGTCATAGTTATTGGCGGCGGTAATGCCGGTCTATGTGCAGCTATAAAAGCAGCTGAAGAAGGCTTAAGGGTTCTTTTGGTTGAGAGGGGCAGTATTATCGATAGGGGTGGGAATACTAAGTACACTAGAGACATTAGATATGCTCATGATAGTAAGGATAGATATACTACAGGAGCTTATCCCTCTGATGAGTTCCTTAAAGAGATAATAGATTTTACTAAGGGTAAAACAGACGTAGATCTAGCTAGGATCGTTGTCGAAAAATCCTATGAAATTCCTAGCTTCTTGGAGAAAGTTGGTGTTAAGCTTCAGGGAGCTCTCAAAGGTACCCTTCACCTCTCAAGAACAAACTTATTCCTCCTCGGTGGAGGTAAGGCTATGCTTAATTCCTATTATAAAAAAGCTGGAGAGCTTGGTGTTGATATAATCTATGAATCAGCTTTAGAGGATCTGGTGATCTCTGGAGGAGAGTTCGAGGAAGCATTAATCTCCGTGAGGGGAAAAAGAATTAGTGTGAAGGGTAAAGCGATAGTAATCGCCTCGGGAGGCTTTGAGGCTAATATCGAGTGGCTTAAGAGGTATTGGGGAAATGCTGCCGAGAACTTTATTGTGAGAGGCTCTAGATATAACGACGGCATGGGATTAAGGATCCTGCTAGATAAGGGTGCAGAACCTGTGGGAGACCCTAAGGATATGCATGCAATGGCTGTGGATGCTAGATCACCTAAATATGATGGCGGGATGGTGACAAGAGTCGATGCAATACCATTCGGAATCGTCGTAAATAAGCATGGCAAGAGATTCTATGACGAGGGAGAGGATCTCTGGTCGAAGAGATATGCTATATGGGGTAAGCTTATAGCAGAGCAGCCTGACCAGATAGCCTTTGTGATCTATGATTCTAAATCACAAGGAATATTCATACCCCCGGCTTACCCCCCATATAGTGCTAACACCATAAAGGATCTAGCAGAGATCCTGGGCATAGATCCCCAATCCCTAGAGAAGACGGTAGCTGAGTATAACTCTAGCATAGAATGCAGAAGATTCGATCCGTCAGGGCTTGATGCGTGTAGAACAAAAGGAATAGATCCTCCGAAAAGTCATTGGGCAAGACCCATAGATACACCTCCATTCTACGCGTATCGCCTAAGACCAGGCATAACATTCACCTATATGGGTGTGAGAGTCGATAGAAGTGGGAGAGTCCTCATGAGAGGCGGAGGGAGATTTAAAAACATATTCGCTGCTGGAGAGATCATGATGGGTAACATACTATCAAGGGGCTATCTAGCAGGCCTGGGCCTTACCATCGGAACTGTATTTGGATGGATCTCTGGTGAGGGTGCTGGTAATGTCTAGGGCTAATAACAGTATATATAAACTCGATCTGTACGATGAGGCGTCAAGACAGCTCCTCCTATGCAACGCCTGTAGATATTGCGAGGGCTACTGTGCTGTTTTCCCAGCCATAGAGAGAAGGATCTCGTATGATAAAGGTTATATAGAATATATAGCCAATCTATGCCATGACTGCAGGAGCTGCTACCCTGCATGCCCTTACATCCCCCCTCACGAATTCTCGATCAATATACCCATGCTCCTCAGCTCTATAAGGCTTGAGATTTATGCCAAATACACTTACCCCGAGAAATTATCAAGGATCTTCTTTAAGAGGCCATTAGCATCCAGCCTGGTTGTAACTCTTATCAGTATAGCCGTCATGTGGCTCCTCGCCATAATAGTCGGAGATCCTTCTCGAATCTTCCAGAAACACTTGTACAGCGGTTCCTTCTACACAATCTTCCCTCACTGGACAATAGTTGCAGGAGGCCTTACACTATTAATATACATAACCACTATAATGGTTGTGAGTTCCGTGAGGTATTGGAGAGCTATAAATAGAAATTCAAGCAGATCTATCACTATTGGGGTTATTATAGGAGCATTATGGGATGCTATCTCCCATAAGTACTTCAGGGGCGGTGGAGCTGGCTGTGAGTATCCAGGAGAATTTGGGGGTTACAGGAGACTTTATATGCATCTTTTCCTCTTCCTAGGCTTTTTACTAGCAACAATGGCAACTATAGTAGCTGCGATCTATCAAGAGGCACTTGGCATAATGCCTCCTTATGACTACCTATCACTCCCGGTGATCCTTGGAACCTCTGGCGGGATACTAATAACCATTGGGTGCTTCACGCTAATCTACTATAAAGCGAGAAGTGCAAGAACACTTATAGAGAGGAAGATGGCAGAATTGGATAGATTCATGCTACTCCTAATAGGCCTAATATCACTTACAGGGGTAGTCTTACTCATCTCAAGAGACACAGAGTATATGGGCTCGCTATTCATAACCCATATGGGGCTTGTTCTAGCCCTCTTCCTACTAGCCCCATATAGCAAGCTAATCCACATACCGTATAGAATCCTATCCTTAGCTAAGTATAGACTAGAAACCGGGTAAGACGACAGCTCATCACGAGCCTAAGATCCATAACATTATACGTAGCATTAACTTCGATCTGTTGCCGCGTTTCTCCTAATTTCTTTTAACACCACATATAAGATCCTTGACGATGCATGAAATAATACCCAAATTAAACAGAGGTTCCGTTAGTGTAACCAAGGGGCAAAGAGAATGGTAGCTAATAGATCACTTGATGCTATATAGACTAAGGGGTCGTGAGGACTCTTCAGTTTGAGATTACCTAATTAGAGTTTTACCTTATATACTATGTTTTCTTAAATGGTTTCATTAGGGCTGATGGGGGTTTTGCTCTTCTTCCCAGTACTAGGATTATCAGTATTACTGCTATGTATGGTATCATGTTGAAGAAGTAGTATCTTCTAGCAAGTTCTAGGCTGCTGGATGCTATGCTTAGCTGTAGTGCGTCTATATATGAGAGTGCTAGTGATGCTATGAAGGTTCTCACAGGATCCCAGTTTCCTGCGTATATCATTGCGAGTGCCATGAAGCCTCTGCCGGCTGTCATGCCATGTCTGAAGTCTCCTAGGTATGATATTGATAGATAGGCTCCTGCTATCGAGGCCATTATTCCTCCATATATTGTGGCAAGGATCCTAACCCTGTTGACATTAATCCCTATGGCATCTGCAGACGCTGGATCCTCTCCAACCGAGGTTACTGTTAAGCCCCACAGTGTTTTTCTGAGGAAGATATAGGTTATCGGTACAAGGGCTAGAGAGACCACTACTAGGGGGCTTGTTAGTGATACGACGAGCTCTGCAACCTCTCTTGAACCGAGGATCGGGGTTATGCTACTCACGCTCAATGGGCTTCCAAGGGTTTTCACAGAAACCCCTACAGGGGCCATTGAGTTATATAGAGCCCCAGTTACTCCCAGTCCGAAGAGCCAGAGCCCGAGGCCTGCAGCAGCCTGGTTAACTCCGAGAACCACCGCTATGTATGAGAAGAAAATGGAGATCACGAGTCCCGAGAGTATGGCTGCTAGAAGTCCTGCTAGTGGATCACCATATGCTACTGTAACCATATATGCTGTGAAAGCTCCCACCAGCATTATACCCTCGATACCCAGGTTGAGGACACCGCTTTTCTCTGTTACGAGCTCGCCCATGCTTGCAAACAGTATTGTTGGAAGGATTCTGAGGGATATTGCTAGCGAGATAAGCAAAATGGGGGTTGTTATGAGGAGCTCGAGAGATTTTATAAGCTCAGGCGGTAGCTGCACTAGGCCTCCACCCCCTGATATACTCCACAATTGTTATAGCTACCATAACAGTTCCAACAAAAACCCATGTTATCGCGTAAGGCGCGCCACTAACCCTTTGCAAGCTCTCGCTACCGATTATCACGAACGATATGAATATAGATGCGAGAGCCGTGCCAACGATCTTCGCCCTTCCAAGGGCTGCTGCGAGGACCGCTAGGTAGCCAAACCCATGATCTATCTGTCCCGAGTCAAGTCTATAGAGCACCCCCATGATATGGAGCGCTCCTGACAAACCTGCTGTAAAGCCTGCAAAGAGCATTAAGGCCACAACGATCCTAAATACATTTATACCTGCATACGAGGCAAGCCTCCAGCTCCTCGCAACAACCCCCAAGTGTGTTTCTAACGGTGATCTCTCAACAACTATATAGAGTATGATAGCCATAGCTAGTGTGATAAATAGTGCATAGCTAAGCCTAGTATCCTCCCACACAAAACCAACACCGGAGGACGTCTCGATTGCTCTAGGGTATTTCAGCAGGGCTGGAAATCTCAACTCGCTTGGCAGAACATCGGAGAGAAGATAGCCAAAGGAACCCTGCCCCCTTATAGGACCGTCGAGGGCGTAGAGAGTAAAGCTTGACGCCACGATGTTTAGAAGAAGAGTCGTGACAATCTCATTAACACCAAACCTAGCCTTGAGCAGAGCAGGCACCAAAGCCCAGGCCATTGCGAAAAACCCTGCTCCCAGCATCATTGTAGTCATTGTGAGGGCTGGATGAGGTGTTGAGAGGCTCTTAGCTATGAAGAGAGTCATTACAGCGCCTACTAGGAATTGCCCCTCACCCCCGATATTCCATAGCCCGGCTTTGAGGGCTATAGCCACGCCTAGAGCTATAGTATAGATCGCTATGAATCTAACAAGCACCTCTGAGAAATTAAACAAATCTGCGAATGGCGAGACCGCCAGAATACCCAAGGAATCGAGGAACCCTATGTTATATGTAATTGCTACCGTTGATGCAGCCATAAATCCTGCTAGGATTGCTACTATATATAACGTGATCGTGAGGAAAGCCTCTTTAGCCCTCTTCATGAGATTCCCCAGCCTCCGGTAAGTGGTGATCAGAGAAATATAAAAAGAGCCATAAACTTTAGGACTATCTCTTATCCCTTAAATGTTACCTTAGCAGCTGTTGGCTTGCACTCTGGAAGATCTGGGTTATCGAAGCATTTGAAAACCCCTTTAGCCGGATCTACGTCGAAGTATATCTTCAGAAGCCCCATCAATATCATGTTCTGGTATCTCAAGGCCTTGCTTTTCACATCCTCAGGAACCTTCGGTCCAAAGCTGACCTTGATTATTCCTGAAGCCATTGTGGCTGTGAGGAAACCATATTGCCAGTTATCTGTGACTTTATCTACGAGTGCCTTTGAAAACACCACATCCCAGTTAAACACTATAGATCCTAGGAGCGTGTCCATAGGCTTAACCCTAGGTATATCCACATATACCGTTGTGAACCACGCCTTCCTCTCAGAAGCTGCTAGGGATACACCAACGTCTATACCATCGCCGCTCGAGAATATAACATCAGCTCCCTGTGCTATAAAGCTCTCCGCAGCTCTCCTAGCCCCAGCCACGTCCGCCCATGAGAGCGGTGCGTAGTACTCGAGGAACCTTACGTTGGGGTTAACTAGGAGGACGCCCGCTTTGAATGCCTCGTGCCCAGCCCATATGGATGGAACCCTTCCACCGCCTATGAGGCCTATAACATTGCTTTTGGTTAAGAGGCCTGCAGCAATTCCGAGGACAAAGGCGCCTTCCTCCAGAGTCATCCATATATTATAAACATTCGGTGCTCCTATCTGGAAGCAGTCAACACATACAAACAAAGTCTTAGGGAATTGGGGTGCTATTTTCTGAGCCATCTCCATATACTGTATCCCCTGGAGTATTATCACATCATAACCCCTCCTAGCAAGATCGATAGCTACTGGTTCTGCCTTAGTCCCGTCGAAAAGCTGCCTATGTATAGATAGATTGAATCCATAGATCTCCTGGAGTTTTGTGGCTGCATACCATGCAGCATAGTTCCATGACAGATCCGTCTCGTCTATTGGCAATATAAGCCCTACTTTAAGCTGTGATAGGGGTGACGCGGCTCTCGCAGCAGGACTCGCTGTAACTGTAACATACGATGTTACGGTCTGTGTAGCCTGGGCAGCACCTGGTACCGTAACTGTCTGTGTTACTACACTCGGTGTTCTCACCCATCCATATGCTGCTACTCCTGCCAGTATCACTATTACTATTAATAAACCCAGTGTTTGCATAGATACTCCAAGACGGTTTGCCATAATATATCTCCGGTGAGTGTAGCAATTAGGGGTTAATAAACATTGCTATTCATTACGGTACTATTCTTCGATTTCTAACCATTAGTATTTATTCTTATAATATATTAATATATTAATCTATGCAGATATATCGATACATTATCTTTGAGCTTTTGATTTTATAGCACTATTATATAAATCCCAGATTAGGATAAGTGAAAATGACAGGGCTGACAGACCGTGGGCGAGAAAGGTAAAGAGCACGTGATCCTAAAGGCCGTTGGAATAACTAAGAGGTTTGGGAGTATTATTGCTAACAACAATATCTCGCTGGAATTGTATAAGTCAGAGATCCACGGACTCTTGGGCGAGAACGGGTCTGGAAAAACCACGCTATGTAGGATCATCTATGGGCAGTTGAAACCAGACTCGGGTAAGATCTATGTTGACGGTATTGAGACGAGGTTCAACAGCCCAAGGGATGCTATAAGAGCTGGGATAGCTATGGTTCACCAGGAGCTCTCATTAATACCAACCCTAACTGTGTCTGAGAACGTAGCGCTTGCAAAGATGAACAGCTTCAAAATACCGAGAGAGAAGATCTATGAGGAGATCCTCGAGCTTGGCGAGAGGTTCGGGATAAAGGTGCCTCCCGATGTACCTATAAACAGGCTCTCATATGGCGAAAGACAGAGGGTAGAGATCCTCAAGGCCCTATCCTTAGGCGCAAGGATACTAATCATGGATGAGCCCACAACCTATTTAACCAATATAGAAAGCGAAGATCTATTTAAATCGCTTAAGAACATGGTCTCTGAAGGGCTAACAATATTATTCGTGTCCCACAGAATCAACGAGATCCTATCCATAACCGATAGAGTAACTATCCTGAGGGCCGGAAAAGTAGTTGGCAGCGGTATCACCAAAGAACTCTCCAGGGAAAAGCTTGTAGAGATGATCGTTGGTAATAGGATTGCCGAGAAAACCCCTGCCTCTTCAGAGGAGACTTCCGCAGGCGAGGTCGCAATATCGATCAGGGATCTATATGTTATGGGCGACGTGGGTCAAACATCTGTAAACGGTGTGAACCTAGATCTATACTACGGCGAGGTTCTGGGAATAGCTGGTGTCGAGGGTAATGGGCAGAGAGAGCTCGTAGAAGCCATAATAGGGTTGAGAAGACCGCTAAGAGGGTCTGTGAAGATAAATAACGTTGATGCAAGCAACTTTACCCCCAGAAAGATTAGGGAGCTCGGGGTTGCCTATGTACCAGAAGATCCTGGAGTGGCGCTCGTCCTAGACTACCCGATCTTCAGAAACCTGATCATCTCCCCAATAGTTACCAACATGTATCTCAAAGGAAAGATCCTTCTCGATATTAACAGGGTTAAAGAAGCCATCAGAGCCTTGATAAAGATCTACTCAATGAGGGTTGAAAAACCAGAGCAGATAACATCGACACTCTCTGGCGGGACTAAACAGAAGCTCGTGGTGGGGAGAGAACTACACGTAGAACCAAAGATCCTTATACTATATAACCCAAGCAAAGGGCTAGATGTCGCGACTTCGGAGCATCTGAAACAGATAATAATAAACGAGAAGAAGAAGGGTAAGGCCGTGCTTATCTACTCAGCAGATCTTGACGAACTAGTGGAAATGAGCGACAGGATAGCTGTAATGTATGGCGGAAGAATAGTAGCAATATTTAGAAAAAATGATGAGGATCTTCTATACAGAATCGCCCATACAATGACAACAGGCAATGATCCTGGGGCTAGGAAGAAACAACCAGATCGATCTATAGCGCCTGAATAGCCAACCACATGATCCCGACTATCCATTCTCGATAATCCGGTCTAAAAATCCACATGATATATCCTAGACCTCAAACGATGCGAATATAGATGGAAAACCCCATATCTTCTCCCTAACTAGCCTGGAAGCGCTCAATCGCCCATACCCTATTTTGAGGACGCTATAGCGATCCCGCTGCTGATGAGCTTTTCTATTTCGCTGTCCCCATACCCAAGCTCTCTGAGGATCTCTACTGTATGTTCTCCCAGGAGCGGTGGGGGTCTATAAACCCTGCCAGGTGTTCTGCTCATCTTTAGCGGTGTTCCCAGGGTCTTGAATCTTCCATACTTTGGATGTTCAAGCTCGATCACCATTTTCCTATGCATCACATGGGGATCGCCGAGAGCCTCGCTAACCTTGTTCACGGGGGCCACGGGGATCCCTGATTTCTCGAGGATCTCAATCCACTCTCTAGTTGTTCTGGTTTTAAATGTTTTCTCAAGCTCTTCTACAAGCTGGGCCCTGTTTCTAACCCTGTCGGGGTTGCTGGCGAATCTCGGGTCTCCCAATAGATCTTCTCTCCCTATTGCTCTAGCGAATACTTGCCAAAGTCTATCATTCCCCACACCCACAACTATATAGCCATCCTTTGTCTCTAGAGCCTGGTATGGTGCTATGCTTGGGTGGGCTGAGCCTAGGCGCTCAGGATCTCTCCCTGTGGCGAGGTAGTTGAGGGCTTGGTGTGATAGGATTAGGATCTGTGTGTCCAGGAGGGAGAGATCTATATACTGCCCCTCCCCCGTCCTCTCCCTATGATATAGAGCTGCCAGTATAGCTACAGCAGCCATGATCCCCGTAGTTATATCGGCTATCGGTACACCGAACTTCACCGGAGGTCTCCCAGGCTCGCCAGTTATATCCATAAGCCCACTCATTGCGAGGGCTATCAAATCATACCCAGGCTTATCCCTATAAGGACCTTCCTGACCAAAGCCAGATATGCTGCAATATATTATCCTCGGATTTATCTTCGAGAGCCTCTCATACCCTATACCAAGCCTATCAGCAGTCCCCGGCCTGAAATTCTCAACAACTATATCAACGCTTCTGGCAATCCTGTCAATGATCTCTAGGGCTCCGGGTTTCTTAAGATCTATAGCAATACTCCTCTTATTCCTGTTAACACTTATGAAGTAAGCAGACACACCATTAATATCAGGAGGCATCCAGCTCCTCGACTCATCACCCTCAGGAGGCTCCACCTTGATCACATCAGCCCCAAGATCTCCTAACAACATTGTAGCAAAGGGGCCAGCCATAGCTCTTGTAAAATCGAGAACCCTGATACCCTCCAAAGGAGTGCTAATCACACATTTTCCCCATTTATTGAGATGATGCAAAGAATATAAAACACATACAGGCTATATAGATTTCCACACATTTCACGAGAATCGCTAGCCTATAACTGTTTGTCCTTGGATGTTCATTCCAATCACTTTATTTTTATTCATGGTCACATCCAGGGACTTCCACCTCTACCCTCAGGATCTCATCCTGCTGGTTCATGGGCGGCCGTTGAGCCAAACGGCACTTAACCCCCATCTAGCTTCAAGGGATCATTCTCTGGATGGCTTAGAGCAATGTTTCCATTACTATCCAGGATCGATATAGAGACCAAATCATCAAGAAAAACCACCCCAATCAAAGCCTATAAATACTTTTTACAAATACCAAAAAGAAAATAGCCCTATATATAGTATTTGGGAAAAAATCTAGATCAGAGCCTCATGTATTTGATGTAGAACTCCTTATAGTCTCCGAATGGTTTTCTGAGGCTTGCTTCTGTTACTATTCTGAACTCCTCAGTATAGCCCTTACCATTATAGAGTATTAGTGCTGAGAGGTTCTTAGTGGTTGTTGAGCTAGCTCTATCTAGCGCTGTTATCACCGCACCTCCATGGGGATCTATTATTGTTAGATTTATGGCGAAGCCCCCGATCACGTAAGCCCTCTCGTACATGACCTCTCTATACCAGTCCTCCCCATGGCTATTGTCTAGTGTTCTTACTAGCCAGACATCTATCATATCATCCTCGGTGAGTGTGGCGTTATACGGGATCTTTGAAGGATCCGATGTTGGTGTGAATGTGAAAGCACTTGTGAGTCTTATCAAATAGCTTCCACCTGATTCCATCGAATAAGAGGCCGCGCCTCTCCCCATAGCCCTGTTTGTGAAGTTCTGCATGAGTGTTGATATGAAGAGGCTATCGCTTGAATATATATTAGCGCTTGAGAAACCCTCGGAGTACGTTGATGCATTGATAACCCCTCTGGGTGTTGTTAGAGTAGCCTCGTAGTAGATCCTATATCTCGTGTTCTCAACATAGTAAGATATCCCTAGACTCTCTATATCAACTATATATGGTGTCCTATCATAACTAGCCTCTCCCTTCACAATACTCCCACCGCTTACAGCTCTGGAGGGGTCTGTCCATACTAATAATGCGCCTCCAACCATTACCACGAACAGCTTGCTTTCAGCCCTTTTAGAGGCTTCATCCATACCAACAACCTGCATGGATATATTGGCATTCTTTCCAAGGGCTAGGAATGGTGTTAGATCTATAATCTGCGGGCTCTTAGTGTAATGGGTGTTCACAGATGTCATTGGTCTCCAATAGAGCGGGAATATACCTCCAGTAAATATTGTTGGGAATACGTGGAAAACCCCCGCCAGATTATCATTATAATATACCAGGATATCCCTCACAGAAGGTATATTCGCGTAGAAGAACTCATCAAGCCTGCCAGGCTTTGCGAATAGATATAGGGCTGTTCTATAAGCGTTATCAGGGATCCTTAGTGTCGTGTTCAGCACAAGCGTGTCTGGCGTGAAACTCCCTATTGGGGGGACTGCTTCTCCCCATAATGGTATATATGTATCAGGCACCCAGGATGGTGTTTTTCCTGGGTATAGGTAGAGCGTTATGTTGACTAGAAAGACCCCTACAATCCCTATAGATGGTGCTAGGAAATTGGTGAGGACGATGCTGAAGTTAACATCGCCTTTGAAGAGGTTTAGGAATAGTGTTACATCAGCCTCGGCTGTCGAGTTGAGCCTCTGTATAGTAGATCCCCAGTATATTGGGACATTGTTAGCAAAGATCCAGAATATCCTGTCAAACTGTCTATCAGTCACCCTCATGCTGACATTAATTATAGCCCTGCTATAATTACCAGGAGGTATAGAGACAACAACACTCTTCGGAGTATAGCCCGTGTTTTCGAAAGACATGTTGATCGCTATAGGGATAACCACTGGCTGCACACCGCTTGGCGGGAGGGGTTTGAACGGTTCGAAAGACCAGTAGCTGGAGAAACTCCTGGGATCCTTATACTCTATAACCTCTAAAGACTGTGCAGATGCCTGCACAGATAGGAGGAGTAGATAGAACAATCCAAACAGTAATACTGGATATCCACCCCTCCTACCCAATGTACCACCCTCGAAAAATAGACATTACAGGGATTTATAAAAGGTATAAGCGTTGGTGTAATAAGTGTTATTGACCCACAAGACTCGGTGATAATATGGGCAACCTAGAGAAGAGGCTTGAGCTCGCCATGAGGGGTGCTGAAGAGGTGGTTACTGTTGATGAGCTGAGAACCCTTATTGAGAGCGGGGGTGGGAAGGGCTATCTAGGTTTCGAGCCCTCGGGACTATTCCATATAGGCTGGCTTGTGTGGGCTTACAAGTTCAAAGAGCTGATAGAGGCTGGTTTTAAGATGAAGCTCCTCGCAGCTACATGGCATGCGTGGATTAATGATAAGCTTGGCGGTGATCTTGAGCTTATTAGGAGGGCTTCTAGACATGTGGCTGATGTTTTAGAAGCGATAGGGATAGACAGATCTTCTTATGATCTGGTATATGCTGAGGATCTAGTATCTGATCTAGAGTATTGGAACTTGATAATAAGGATCGCTAAGAGCTTCTCGCTCGCAAGGATCAGGAGGGCGTTAACAATAATGGGTAGGAGGGCTGAGGAGTCTGAATCAGACTTCTCAAAACTCATATATCCGCTTATGCAGGTTGCCGATATATTCTACATGGATCTCGATCTAGCCCTCGGAGGGATAGATCAGAGGAAAGCCCACATGCTTGCCAGAGAAGCTGCTGAAAAGCTTAGAAAGAAAAAGATAGTCGCAATACACACACCCCTACTACCCTCACTGCTAGGACCGGAGAAGATGGAAGCCGCTCTCGAGAGGGATGAGCTATACTCCCAGATCAAGATGAGCAAGTCAAAGCCCGAGGGGGCTATATTCGTATATGACAAGCCTGAAGAGATATACTCAAAGATCCGGAAGGCCTACTGCCCACCAAGAGAGATAGAGACCAACCCAATAATAGGGATAGCTAGGCATATACTGCTAAGAGGAGGGGGGACAATAACTATTGAGAGAAAACCCGAGCACGGAGGCACGGTAGAGCTAACTATAGAAGAGCTAGAGAGGCTATATTCTGAGGGAAAGATACACCCCCTCGATCTCAAGAACGCTGTTGCTAAGGAGCTGATAAGAATCTTAGAGCCTGTGAGAAGATACTTCGAAAGCAATAGAGAAGCGCTAGAGACGCTGGAAATCCTGAGAAGCTCTAGAATTACAAGATAAACATTAACACCTATAACCAAGTCTGTAGAACACGACCTCAAAACCTATTCTCTATACATAATATAAACGCCTAGAAGCATTGTGATACCCGCTAACAGCTGTATGAGGGAGAAGCCTTCTCTAAGAATGATGAATGCGAAAACAGCGCCAAAGAGTGAGGATGTTGAGAAAATGATCCCTGTTTTCATAGCGCCTATCTCCCTCAGACCCAGGAGGAAAAGGAGGATCGAGAACCCTATGCTAAGAGCTCCCGCCGATAGCATGTAGGGAAGCGCGGATAGAGGGATTTGGAGTGGTAGCCCTAGTAGTTTGGAGAGTAGTAGCAATACCGCTCCTCCTGCTAGGCATTTTATAGCTGTTACAATCACTATATCCTTCCTGCTTAAAAGCTTGCTCAGGTTGTTATCGATACCCCAGAACATGCTTGCCATCACTATCAATAGGTTGCCTAGGAGGTTCTGGGTGAGGGTTAGTAGGTGGAACTCACCGTTAGTTGTTAGAAACAAAGCCCCAGTGAATATGAGAAAGATCCCAAACCAGTCTTTTCCATACGCCTTTTCACCCAAGAAGAGGAACGCTATCAATGCTGTGAACAAGGATTCAGTGTTCTGCAATAGGGATGCGTTAACCGCTGTAGTCTGGTTAAGGCCGTTTAGGTATAGGAGAGGCGCGATTGTGGAGCCAGATAGTATGACTAGCACGAGTATACCGAGATCCTTTTTATCCATCCTAGCCTCTATCCCAGTAGGTATTGCGAGGATTTTTAGGAGCCTGCTACTAAGTGGTGAGAGCCTAACTATTGATAGGAATAATCCCGCAAACACATATATAGCACCAGCAACTACCGTCGGGTGCACGTCTGCCAGGACTATTTTATTCAGAGTAGCTCCAAGCCCGAAGAGAAGAGCTGATGAGATCGCAGCGATATATCCCCACTGATGAGCCATGTTTGCAAGACCACCTCTTGTAATACAATCACAATACTAGTTTCTCGCGGCAACATAAGCATCCCAGTAGCTGAACGCCTCTTCTCCCGAGTTTGTTATCCTCAACCCTTGAATAGATATTTCTCGATATGTGTTAGGAAGATTGGGATACATATGATCAGAATTGTTGGCCCACACCTCTATATCGGTGAATACCTTGCCGAAGATCTTGCTGAGAGGTTTGGGACTCCTCTTTACGTGTATGATAAGGAGGTGATTGTGGAGAACTACCTGAGACTAGCTAGATCGATACCCTATGAGGATCTCGAGATCCTTTACTCGTGTAAGGCTAACAATAACCCCGAGATTCTAGTTACGCTGAGGGATCTGGGGAGCGGTTTAGATGCTGTCTCTCCATTCGAGGCTCTCTTGGGTATCAGGCTTGGCTTCCCCAGGGAGAAGATCCTCTTCACAGGCACAAGCGTCTCAGACAATGAGATGAGGTTCGTTAGAGGCGAGCTTGGCGTGATGATCAATATTGATTCACTCTCCCAGCTTAAGAGATATGGGAGACTATTCCCCGGAACCGAGGTTTCTGTGAGAGTGAACCCCGGCGTTGGTGCTGGTCATCATGGCTATGCAGTAACCGGGGGTGTTACCAAATTTGGTGTCTATTTGAACCAGATTGAGAGGGTTAGGGATATAGCTAGGGAGTTTGGCTTAAGGATTGTAGGGCTCCATATGCATATCGGCTCCGGGATACTCGATGCGAGCGTGTATGGAGAGGCTCTAGACGTGCTGCTAAGTGTGGCTAGAAGGTTCAGCGGTCTTGAGTTCATAGATATAGGCGGGGGTCTTGGGATACCGTATAAGCCTGGCGAGAGACCAATAGATCTAGATCGATTCGGCTCCGTAGTATCAAAAGCCCTGAGGGATTTTAGCCAATCCTATGGGCATGTTAAGCTGAGGATAGAGCCTGGGAGATATATTGTTGGCAATGCCGGTGTCCTCCTAGTCAGGGTTGTTGATATAAAGGAGGTTGAGGTCAACGGCTCTAGAAAGATCTTCGTGGGCGTTGATTCGGGTATGAACCACCTGATCAGACCAGCCCTCTACGGATCCTACCACGAGGTGATACCAGCCTCTAAGGCTGACAAGCCCAAAGAGATCTTAGCCGACATAGTGGGTAATATATGTGAGAGCGGCGACATCCTAGCCCTCGAGAGACCCATGCCCAGGCTAGAGGAGGGAGATCTTCTAGCCATAATGGATGTAGGTGCATATGGCTATTCAATGAGCTCCAACTATAACCTCAGGCCAAGACCTCCTGAGATCATGGTATTCAGAGGCGAAGTAAAGCTTATACGTGGAAGAGAAACTTTCGACGATCTTATCAGGCTAGCTACCAACAGCTCTATATGAAATTATATTCCTGCTAACAAGAATCCCACAAATAGCTGATCCATAGACAAAGAAAATATATTTAAGATCTATCAGCATGTATTGATCTAATGCCGGGCTATGATATAGATTACTTTTACCGTCACTTCCCTCCTTAGTCTGTGTTTGCACTAGTTATAGGCTCTTCACCCCTTAGCTGGTGTTCCAGCCTTGTGGAGTAAGGCGTTAAGCTCTTCCAGACCCCTGGGTAGATGTCTAGCCCCTAAACCTGTCGCTTTATAAGCCCCCATCATGTTCCCCAGTCTGGCTGCCTCTTCAAGGCTTTGCTGCCTAATTATGCCATAGATAACGCCAGCGTCGAATGCGTCTCCGCATCCTGTTGTGTCGATAGCTTTGACTCTATATGCTGGTATGTTTATCAGCTTGTCTGAATAGCTGATCGTAGATCCTTTCTCACCCCTCTTCACAAAGATCGCTCTTGGCTTGAGCATCTCATCCAGTTTCTTGGTAGCTTTGCTTAGATTGCGCTCACCACTCACGCCTCTAAGCTCTTCCACGTTTAGGAAGACGTATGAGACCTTTCCCCTTAATCCCTCGAGAATCCCTGGCTTTTCTCCACTTATCTCGTGAAGATCCACCCCTACCTCGACCCCTAGTTTATATGCAAGCTCTGCTGCCCCGATCATTGCTTCCTCCCCCCCATGGGCTGTGGGCTAGATAGCCCGAGATGAACAGGAACTTCGAGCCCTTCAGGGTCTCGGCTAGAGAGTCTAGGTCGGCGTATCGCTCTTCACAAGCGCCTCTATAGCTGAAGAGGGTTCTGGAGCCGTCTGGTTCTACGAAGGCTACTGTTACTCCGGAGTGTTTGTCTCTAAAGATCTTAACGTGCCTCGAATCTATGCCCTCGTTCTCTAGATCCTCTAGTAGGTAGCGGCCTATAGCATCCCCACCTACTGCTGATACTAGGCATGTTTTAACCCCGAGCCTTGAGAGTGCTGTTGAGATGTTACCCCCTACTCCTCCGGGCGATATGAATGCTCTGCTTATCACGTGGGATAGGCCGTCGATCTTTGCTCTTCTGTCTATGTAGAAGAGTATATCGAGCAGGAGATCCCCGATCACCACGACCTCGCAGGCTTGGCTCAAGAGCCTCTCAGCCTCTTTACAACGCTCATTAGCCTCCTAACCCTCTCTGGATCCACGGGGTTCTGGGCTATGCCGTTGATTTTGAAATAGGTACCAACTATGGCTCCATCTGCGTATCTCAGCAGCTTCTCGGCATTGTCTGGGTTGAGACCGCTTCCTATTAGGACTGGCATGTCACCTGCTATCTCTTTAGCTAGTTTTACATCATCAACGCTTGGGGGGTCTCCTGTCATTTTTCCTGTCACGATCACTGCGTCGGCTAGGTAGAAATCGCTCCACGTGATATGGGTTGCTAGATCTATGCCTGGGAAGACCTTGCTGTGCTTCTTAACCACGTCTGCGAAGAACTTGATATCCTCTGCCATCAGGCTCTTCCTAAGCCTGAAGAGATTGGCTGCTACGCCATGATCTATCTCACCAGTATCCCAGACGGTTGCTCCTGTATATAGACAGACCCTGATGAACTTAGCTCCAGCAGCCTTGGCTATGCCTAGAGCTGCTCTAGTACCGTTATGTATCACTGTAATGCCTACCGGTATGCTTATGCTTTTAACAACCTCTCTCGCAGCCACAGCTTGGGCTGCTATCTCCTCTGGCGGTGTTCTCTCCCAACCACTATAGTATGGTAGATCCCACATATTCTCCACAATAACCCCGTCGACCTCGTTCTCCTCATATATCCTTGCTTCCCTCACGGCCCTCTCGATCACGGTATCCATGGGCCAGCCCTCATATGCTGGAGAGCCTGGTAGAGGGAGTAGGTGAACCATGCCTATTATAGCCTTATCAACCTTGAAGAGCTCTTTAATGGACCACATTCTCTTAGAATAGAACCTTCTAGCCCAGTCCTCAACCATAAGCTCGAGATCCCGCCGCCTCACAAGAAACACCAAGGATTAGATAGCATGGAGGAATAAAGACACAGAGACCAATGGTTTCTAAACGCTATTAAGCAATCCCAATCCAGGCTAGCCAGACCCTGCTCTAGAATCCTTATAAGAACATCGTGAGACATAGATCCAGTAGCACCCCTAGAAGGATAGGAATATGTTTCGATAAACATGAGCAGCCGTGTATAGATTAGTAAACCAGGCAATCGACCGGTAAACTCGATAGCCTATAGAACGTAGAGTCTACCCATACACCTAGAGCTTAGAGAAAAAACCCCTCTCCTCTCACCCCGCTATCCCAGCGGGATGGCCAGCGTCTTAGAAATATTGCCCAACTACTATTCAAAGATACCCTTCCCTTTTGATATAGAGTATTGGTTATTAACCTTCCCGGAAGGAGACCCTATGTCTCTTGATACTTGGTCTTTCTACCTCTCTACCCCGCTTTTGATCAATACGACCAATAGCCTGGATAGCCCTTTCCCTTTAGGATATATACCTACTCCTTCTCCCTATCTATATAGGTGTTCTGTTAATGTTATTAGGATCAACAAAAGGAGCCCAGACCATGTTGCTAGACACGATCCTGGCTAACACTGGTTGCGTTATAGAATGAGTAAGATAAAGAGTAGACATTTATGGCATATCAAAAACATCAGTATGCTTGATATTGAAAGTCGATTACAAGGATTCGATGAAGCCTTAGCGATACTGAAACCTCGAAAATCCAGAGAAACAATCATAGAGAGCAAAAACCCTGGGAAACAGATCCATATTAAAGAACGCGGTAATATAATAGTGATCAAAAACTACTTAAGCCTGTTACGGGTAGAATAGGCTCATGTCTTCTTAACCAGTCAACCACTTCTGAGGCTAACACGTTTCAATCGATATAGGTGGCTCGAAATCGCTATAGTGAATATATCGTTTATACTATATTGATCGATGTTTTCTATGTAGTTTTCCGGGTTGATATTGATCCTTAGGGATCTTGTTGATCGCTGTGGGGATCGTGGATCGAGGGCTGATCTTTATTGATCCGGATCTTGTGGAAGATCCCGTTGGATTTATGGTGTTGTTAACTGGCACTTAATAACACCTGGTTAATTTTAACCTCTCCCCGCTAGATCAAAAAGATCACGAGGATCTTGAGAGATCCGAGAGGATCCTGGGGATCTAGGATCCCCGCCTACGGTGTAATAGAATATGTAGTATAAACCGTGGGTCGTGGGCTGTGGTGATACGCTAAATCAACGATCACGGAATCAAGGGCTTGGAATGGCTACATATATTGGTGCTATGATCTGGGATCTATCTAATTGTGGTATTACTCGGGGGTTTGATCGCTGTGTGTGGTTTGATTGATCGATAATCCTGCTTAGGGATCTACTGGGTAGTGGCTTGACAGGCTTTTCAATGGGGATATCTATCTATGGGTGTCTTGGTATATTGACTAGTATACGATCATAGGGATCGATCTTGAGTGATACCGTCCATCAAAAGATCCATGATCATTGGCTCTCATTGGCTATATGTTCTGGAGCTAAGATCCTGGGATCTTTCTAGGATCGTATTACTATGAGATCATATATAATATTATTTAAATAGTATATAAGGATCTGGTGTTCCTCGTCGGTGCATAGATCGGTAAATCCACCAATACACCAAGCAATCAACCACTCATTGGAATAATCTTCCCAACCCTAGCGCTAGCTACTTGTCATCTCTACCCACTGCTACCCGGTAGCTTGGTGTATGCTATTCATTACTGCACATCGAAAACCGCCAATAACCATGATCTGGATATATTATAGCGACACCGAATCCCTGTGGAAGTAATTCTTAGAATGGCAAATTTAGAGGTAGGGTAGCTAGTACCCAGATTGAGGTCTAGGCTTTATAGCTATTAGTATCAAACACTGGTTGACGGAACCTAGGATCCTTTCTCCTTATCTTTCTTCTCTTTTCTGCTTGTTTCTTCCTTACAAGTCCTACTAATATGATTGAATCCTCCCTCACTTCTCCTTAGATATAGGGTTTGTTAGAGAGGACTCAACAATTCTCCTAGCCTCACTACTGGCAAGATCGTCAGTTCTCCTTGGCAATAACATCCTCACTAACAAGGAGCTTAACAAAAAACTCCTAACTAAATCTCAAAACACCATCAGGATCCAAGATCTTTGATCATTAGCGCTAGCCCCAAGAACCTATTCTTGCCCCAATAGCTGCGAATCTCTTTCTAAGTCGATAACCAAAGCCGATGACGATACTATGATCTATATTATTGGTGCTGCTAGCTCTGCTAAACAAGCCTTAGCCATCCCTTCTTAATCATCAATGTCACTATTCTCCAAAACCTTCTCTCAGTAACATGCCTAGGATCGAAGCCCTTCTCGCTGAGAAGCCTCAGCGCCTCATCATAAAGATAATCCATAAGATCTCTGTTAATAACACCTCCAGTAACCTCGAGCACAGCGTGTTCAACATCCCTATTACTCGGGTATGGCTTCTTACCGCCACGATGCCCCCTAGATCCTCTGCTATTCTCCACAACCTCTCTCAATAGATCCTCAGGGATTCGGGAGAATACATCGCTGGTCAACCACTCACCAATAATATATACCAAGGAGCCAAATCTATACCGATCCCGTGTACTTCTTACTCTATGGTTGTTGAAAAACATATTAAGATCTATTCATCACCACCATATTGGTGATATAGATTGAAGGACAATGCCTCCATAACCATGGGGTTCAGGAACTCAGCTATATTGCTGGTGATGTGGATAGCGATCTATCTAATAATAAGTGCATCGATCAACGGCTACCTCTTACCACTACTAAGCAGAGGAGGACTGGAAGCCACACAATACGCACCCTATATAAACATAATCCTGGCACTAGCCTTTGGCTACATGATAGTGAGAGCACTAGCCAACACTATATACTGGTCCCTCAGGGCTAGGTACGAACATTCCCAAGCATCTGCTGTGAGGAGCGTTATGATTATAATAGGTATAGGCGCCCTCCTAGCAGGAATCGCTGGAGGTGTTGCCGGAGGAGCTGCTGGCGTAGCCCTCGGAGGCTTCCTAGGAATCGTGATCGGCTTCGCATCACAACAAGTCCTAGGCCAGGCGGTGGCAGGGCTCTTCTTACTACTAGCCAGGCCTGTGTCGATAGGAGATAGAGTAACAATAGCAGGCGAGACAGGGGTTGTCGAGGACATATCACCACTATTCATAAAAATACGGAAAGACGACGGGACATTAATGCTTATACCAAATAACATGGCCATAGGCGCAAAAATACAGATTATAAAGAAATATGGAGAGACCTAGGATTCGGCTCCTCACATGATCTTCGACAATATATCCTCGAGATCTTTCTCAAGCCTCTCCCTAGGCCTCCACGAAACATGTATAACCCTCACACCCTGCCTAGCAAGCTCCCTCGAGAAATGCTCAAGCCCAATGCTAACCAGCCTTGGCTTCCCCCTAAGCAGATCCAATGCCTTCTCAACACCCATGCCTAAAACCCCCTGAGAAACTCCCTAGAGAACATGTCTATTAAATCCATATCACTCCTCCTCAGAGAGATCATAGCAGCAGCGAGAGCCATGGTAGCGTTTGTCGGGAGGATTATAACGCCGAGCTCTCTTAGAATCCTCTCCTGGGATGCTAGATCCTGGGGATCCTGATCCGTACCAACAACATGGGCTAGAAAAGCGATCCTCCTACCATCTTCCCTAGCAATCTCCATAGCCCTCTTAATAGCATCAACATGGGCTCCAGCAGGATCTCTATGGGCTCCATAGCCTAGGACAAAGTCAAGCATGATCACGGCTACTTCAGGATCTCTCGCTTCATCAACGATTCTCTTAAGCCTAATACTAGGATCTATCATTGGGTGAGCCCTCCCCTCGGTGAACTCCTCACCCCCAAGATCTATAACCGTGTTCCCATAGCTCTTCCAAGGATCCCGCAGCCTCAGATCATCCCTCAAGGGCGAGTTAGACCAAATATCGCCAACAAACCTGCCGAGAACAACCATGGCCTCATAGGCAAAAGTTCCTCCCGTGAAGAGACCCCTGATATATCTCTGCCCCTCTCTAAGCCCTGCAATAGCATCCTCTATAGCTTTGATGGTTTTACCATCAATGCTGAGGACCTTTTGAGCCTCACTATATAGGCTTGGATCAGTGATCCTAGCAGCCTCAAGGACGGCTGCATGAAGAGTTCTCGTCTGAACGATCCTCTTGCTAGCCTCTGGATCTAGAGGCTCTATCTCCCCGCCAACAAGGCATGTAACATAGCTCTTCCTACCCCTCGACGCTATATAATCAAAGATCATATGCTGGATCTCCCTAGAAGGGGGTTTAGAGACTATAGTCACAATGGATGTCCCAGGATCATTCTCGAACACATCGATCGAGAACAAAGTCATAAGACCCCCCACCTCTCTGCTAAGATCCCTACCACCAACACCGATACCATGCGAAACACCCAACCCGATCCTGTGGAGAAGAACGCTCACCTCCTGAAGCCCTGTACCAGAAGCCGAGATCACACCTACAGAGCCCCTCCTAACAGCATTGGCAAAAGCTATCGCAACACCACCAATTATAGAAGTCCCAGCCTCTGGACCCATTAGGAGGAGGCCCTTCTCATAGGCGTATCTCTTCATAGCAACCTCATCCTCTATAGGCACGTGGTCACTGAATAGATGCACATGAACCCCTCTCTCCAGGAGCTTCATAACAACCTCTCTAGCATATCTACCCGGGATCGAGACCAGGGCTAGGTTTATATCTCTGTTTATATTCAGTGCTAGATCTAGATCCTCATATACCTCTAGACCCCTAGCCCCGTGCTGTGTGAGCAGCTCTTCCACAAGCCTTGATATATTGTCTATATCAGCGTCTTCACCAAGCTTGAGAGCAACGATCAGATCGTTTTCTCCAGCGTCTTCACCATCACTTGTTAGAAATCCCTCTCTAAGCATTAGATCCTTGTTAAGCCTAGTACCCATGGCTATAAAGGCGTCTATAACACCGCTAACCTTTCTCAGCTCCTCCCCAATATGGAGTAAATATACGGAATCCCTGTAAAGACCCTTCTTAACAATATTAATAACTCTAGGCATGGCCCGTAACCTAGTCTGAACAGACAGCAACAAGCCTGCAGAAAGAAGCCTCAGCACCAACGATCTTTACAGGGAAGCCTGCTATCAGGCACCTCCTATTAGCAACCTTATCTATATCGCCACCAGCATTCTCAACATGCAGGATCCCTTTGGGGAATAGGTAGGTGTGCATAAGCTGGTAATTCTCCGGCCATGGCATAACCTCGTCAACGTCTCTCCCAAACTTCTTCTTAAACTCGTTCACAATATCCTGCCTGATCCTCCTGATCACGGTGTTGAGAGGATGATCTTGGGATACAGCGTCGACAGCGGTCCACCTGATCTTATTCTTGATCAGCCAGTCAGCGAACTCCTTCATAGGGCCTGGGTGTTTCAACATATACCTCACGGGATTAGCCTCAGCCCTATACCAGGCATACCTATCATAGCCGGTCCTTATAACGAGGATATCATAGGGCTTGAGGGAGAGGTTATATGATTTGAGCTTCCTCTCGATCATATCAGAAGTATAGATATCAAGATCACTCACCTCATCACTTATATCAACTATAACCCCCTCACCTATCCAGTATTCAACAGGGATCGAAGCTATATCAAGCCCAGCAGTATCAAAGTGAAGCGGACCATCCATATGAGTCCCTATATGGAATGGTGTCTGGATATACTGGGCATTCACACCATGCTCCTGAACAGTCTTTATCCACCTGATCTCGAAGGGAGGATATGTGGGGAAGGGCGGTGTGTTTGGACCCAGGGGTTGTGAGAGGTCATAGACCCTTGCTTTTGACCAATCAATAACATCGCTCCAGTTATAGAGGGGCCTCCCCTTAGCCCTTATCTCTGCCAAGAATTCTTCAAGTATATTACCTGGTCTCGGTTTCCACTCACCGAAATATATGGACATAATGAGAACCCGTGATGATTAAGTCTAGATAGCTAATATATTGTTTCCCCATATAAAAGCCGCCTCTCACGTAATGCGATGATGCCCGGGAAACACTCCCCCTAAGATCCTATATTAACGCTGAGCCAATAGCCATAGGTTTATATTTATATACCCCATTAACGCATATAGTAGGATAAGGTGTTAATGAGATGCCGATCGAGAACCTGTTCCAAGTGACCGGCTCGGCCATAAAAAACGAGACTAGCATGCATCACAGGGCTGCTACAATGCAGCTAGCTAAAGCCCTACCATCTCCTGGAAAGTTTGATCCCTTGACAGGCACTGTGAAGATCGCTGGCAGGGAGATAAAGGTAGGAGGACCTCTTCCAAGCCTGGCTGAGGGCGAGAAACTGGTAAGGGTTACCCAGAGCCTCTGCCCATACTGCCAGAGGCTGCTTCCAGCGGTGATCTATGAGAGGGATGATAAGGTATATCTAAGGAAAATATGCCCCGACCACGGCAGCATAGACGAGCTCTACTTCGGCAACTCATACCTATACTACAAGTTCCTCTCAAGAGGTGTTGATGGTAAGGGGGCTAGATATACATACACCGTGGCAGACGCCCCGTGCCCCTATAGCTGTGGGCTGTGCTCGATGCATGTAAGCCATTCAGCGCTAACTAACCTTGTTATCACAAATAGATGTGATCTTGACTGCTGGTACTGCTTCTTCTTCGCCGAGAAGGCAGGATATGTTTATGAACCAACAATAGAACAGATCAAGTTCATGGTATCGCAGCTAATGAAACAGGGCGTTGCTACAGTGATCCAGATAACAGGTGGGGAGCCTACAATAAGAGAAGATCTACCACAGATCGTTAGAGAACTGAGAGCGATGGGTGTAACCCACCTACAGCTAAACACACACGGAATAACCTTTGCAAAGCTCTTCCACAAAGACCCAGACCTAGCTGTAAAATATGCTAGAGAGCTTAGAGAAGCTGGTATCAATACCATATACATGAGCTTCGATGGTGTCACACCACAAACCAATCCTAAGAACCACTATGAGGTTCCATTCACATTCGAAGTCTTCAGAAAAGCAGGGATGACCAGCGTGGTACTTGTCCCAGTAACAATAAAGTCTGTTAACGACCACATACTTGGCGATATAATAAGGTTTGCAGCAAAGAACATGGATATAGTGAGAGCCGTTAACTTCCAGCCCGTAAGCCTCACCGGAATGATGAAGAGGTTCGAGAGGGAGAGGTATAGGATAACCATAGCAGATGCAATAATAAGGATAGAGGAGCAGACAAACGGGCAGATTGATAGGGATTCGTGGTTCCCGGTACCAGCCTGTGTACCTATATCAGAATTCGCAGAAGCCCTCTCAGGCAAGTTTAAGTTCGAAATGACATGCCACCCGCACTGCGGTGCCGGAAGCTATGTCTACGTTGTTAGAAAAGGATCTTCCGCCTATGACTATGAGTTTGTCCCGCTAAGCAAAATGATCGATCTCGAAGGCTTCCTTGAATACCTCCACCAGAAGAGCGAGGAACTGAGAGAAGGTAGGAGCAAGATACTGACAGGCCTAGGCCTTGCATGGAATGCCGTGACCAAGTTCATAAACTGGGAGAACGTGCCAGGAGAGATAAAGAAGATGCTTCCAAAAATGATCGTAGATATATTTGTCAAGCAGAGCTACGAGGCTCTCGGCGAGTTCCACTACAAGTTCCTCTTCCTAGGCATGATGCACTTCATGGACCAGTATAACTACGATGTAGAGAGGGTAATGAGGTGCGACATACACTACACAATGCCCGACGGAAGGGTGGTGCCCTTCTGCGCCTTCAACGTCTTGCCAGACATCTATAGGGACTATGTGCAGAAGCAATACTCAATGAGCTTCGAGGAGTATGAGAAGAAATACGGCCCCGGCAGAATCGGCGAGGCTATGAAGTTCAGAAGAACAAGGGACTATCTAGAAATGGTTAAGAAGCACCCGATATACCTAAGTCACTACCAGGAGTTCTTAAAAACAGATAGAAAGTAGCATAAAATAAACACCAATTTTACCATTATTATGATGTTTTTTCCAAGAAAGCGTTGATCATTGGGAATGTTTATTGTAAAACCTTATATCCTCCAAGTCACAGCATATATGGTGCTCAGCGTTTGTGGAGGAATTCACGGTAACCCCCTGGGAGGTTAAGGGTAGGGTTGATTATGAGAAGCTGATAAAGATCTTTGGTACCGAGGCTATAACCAGAGATCTTCTAGAAAGGCTTGAGAGACTCGCTGGAGGAGAGCTCCACGTCCTTCTAAGAAGAGGTGTTTTCTTCTCACACAGAGATTTCGATAAAATACTAGATGATCTCGAGAAGGGCAGGGGCTTCTTCCTCTACACAGGAAGAGGACCCTCAGGACCAATGCATATAGGGCATCTAATACCCTTTATACTTACCAAATGGTTCCAGGATAGATTCAGGGCCAATGTGTATATAATGATCACGGATGATGAGAAGTTTCTCGACGAGGAGAAGATGAGCCTTGAGGAGGCTAGACACTGGGCTTTTGAGAACACGCTCGATATAATAGCGGTTGGCTTCGACCCCGACAGGACATTCATATTCCACGACACAGAGTATATTGGTAAAATGTACCCCCTAGCTATAAAGATAGCCAAGAAGATAAACTACAACCTGGTAAGGGCTGTCTTCGGCTTCACAGGATCCACAAATATAGGGTTGCTCTTCTACCCAGCACTCCAGATAGTCCCAACGTTTTTCGAGAAAAAGAGATGCTTGATCCCCGCAGCAATAGATCAGGATCCCTATTGGAGGATACAGAGAGACCTGGCAGAGTCATTCGGATACTACAAAGTTGCTGCTATACACTCAAAATTCCTCCCACCCCTCACAGGGTTCGAGGGGAAGATGAGCTCGTCAAAGCCGGAGACAGCTATCTTCCTTACGGACGATCCTAAGACTGTGAGGGCAAAGATCATGAAATACGCCTTCTCAGGCGGGCAGCCGACAATCGAGCTCCACAGAAAACTCGGAGGCAATCCAGACATAGATATATCTTTCCAGTGGCTCAAAATGCTCTTCGAACCTGATGATAGGAGGCTTAAAGAGATAGAGGATAGTTATAGATCCGGGGCCATGCTTACAGGGGAGCTTAAAGAATATCTTATCGATAAGATAAACAGATTCCTCGAGGAACATAGAGAGAGGAGGGAGAAAGCTAGAGAGATGATCCACATATATATGAGGGAAGGAAAACTCGCCAGAACCATGTGGGAGAGAGATCTGCTAGACACAAATACAGATCCTTAATATATAAACTGTTTAACGGAGATAATTTAGGTGCTGCTAGGTGATTTTAGAAAGTAGTAGCGATTCCAACGGCCATATCATCGACAGATTTGGGAGACCATTCACAATAATGAGGATAAGCATAACCCATGACTGTAATTTCAAATGCTTCTTCTGCCACATGGAGGGAGAGGATCCAGAGTCAAAGAACTACCTAACACCAGAGGAAATAGGAATGGTTGCGGAGGCAGCATCAAGACTGGGTGCTAGGAGGTTTAAGATAACAGGGGGCGAGCCTACATTAAGAAGAGATCTGCCAGAGATAATAAAAGAGATCAAGGAGAAGGGCAGGGCTGAAGATATATCGATGACAACAAACGGTGTGCTCCTGAGAAACATTGCCACAAAGCTTAGAGAAGCCGGATTAGATAGAGTTAATATAAGCCTCCACTCACTAGATCCAGAGAAGTTCTACCAGATCACAGGGACAAAGCTTATGGATAGAGTGCTCGAAGGGGTCGACGCAGCTATAAACGCTGGTTTCAAGCAGATCAAGATCAACATGGTTATACTCAAAAACTTCAACGAGGATGATGTGTGGAGATTAATAGACTTTGTAAGGGGGAAGAAAATAGTGCTACAACTCATAGAGCTTCACCCGGTAGGCGAGGGGAGAAAGATCTTCACGCGGTTCCACACATTCCTCGACGATGTTGAAGAGAAGCTCTCAAAGACCTCGAAGATGAGGATCCGGAAGGAGCTTCACAACAGACCAATATACTATCTAGAAGGAGGAGGAGCTGTAGAGATAGTCAGGCCTGTGAAGAACCCCATATTCTGTGCAGCATGCACAAGAATAAGGCTCACCGCAGACGGTTATCTAAAGCCTTGCCTTGTTAGGAGTGATAACCTAGTATCTATAAAGGAGATCCTTAGAATGGATACCGATAGAGAGAGGAAAATAGAGATGCTGATCGAAGCCCTACTCATAGCTAACTCACGTAGAGAGCCCTCAGCATACTGGAGGATAGGTGAGGAGTTTGAAAGAGAAGTCCAGAGATATCTTGGCAACGGAGCATTAGCAGATGGAACCCAAAGAATAAGGATATCTATCCCCAAAAAGCCCCAGCTAAACGTAAGGTTCATAGACATGCCTATACAAATCGCGATAAATAATGCTACTACTCCTAGAGCTAGTACTGGTTATAAGTATAAGATAGAGGATTTATTATAATAAAAACCCGCACTTGATCCCACTATTAGATTCAGGGATCACCTGGGTATTAGACCTATCATTGAGATTATCATTAACACTATTATCGCTATATGTGGCTTTAGTTCTTTATAATCGCTTTCATACGGCATGATATTTGTCGTCCTATACGCCATGTGGGATAGTCCTGCAAGGCTTAACATTGTAATAGCCAGTGCAGATGCGACAACACCAGCTTTGAATGGATCTATGTATATAAGCGCGGCTATAGATGATACGATCATTACCAGGTAGAAAGCGCCCATGATAAACATCCACACAGGTAGCTCTCTTTCAGCCTCGACCGGTCTTTTAACCTCCTCCAGGGCTTCTTCTCTATCAGGGTCGGTAGCCATTGTTGCTTTGTCAATCTTGATCTTTGGGATCATCGTTACCATGAGGATCCCCACAGCGCTCCCCAACGCTCCTATGAATATTGAGACAAGATTCTCAAACCCTCCTCTAATTAAGAGACTCTCCCAAGATCTTATCGCTAGAACCACGCCAGATAGTATTAGCAACAGAACCCCCATATATGTAGCCACAAGTCCTCTAACTACATTGCTCCTCTTAATAACAATACCAGCATGTCTCTTAGATAGAAGATAAATCCCTAGCACAACCACGATCATCGGTGGCACCATCACCTCAACCGCTTTGTCAAGTCCAACGGGCTCTCCAGGTGTGAGAGCACCCCATATAGTTGTCTGGATCAGGTAAACAACAATGAGAGCCCCTATAGCTGTATGCACGGGTCTCCTCAGTGGGTGTCTCTCATCGCTTCTATCGAGGAAAGGTACTAATAATAGGTAGAGCAAGGGTAGCGCGATCCCTACTATGAATGGGAGTAGTATTGGGCTCTCCGGTATGGTTATGCTTATAATCCCTAGATTTATAACTATAGGGCTCTGTATAGATAGGAACACAAAGTCGGCTACCTTGTAGAAGAAGAGGAAGAACCACGGTGGGTATGGCGGGTGTTCAGATATAGTACCCCTTGGAGGGCCTGGTAATGGTGATATGAGCGGATGTATGCTTCCTAGTGAGAGGGCTATTGATAGCAATGCCAGCAATAACCCCCATGTGAGGCCAGTCATATATAATATATATAGAAGATTTGTTGGGAACCATGGAGCCAGGTCTTTTCTAGTCTGGCTTATCAGAGAGAGAGAAGCCTTCCACCTGCTCTCCTTAGGATCTGCAGGGGGTCCGTAAGCCTCGAATAACGCCATGTGTGCTACGAAGAGCAGCATGAGTAACGCTGCTGACATGATGTGAAAGGCGAGAACCCTTCTATATGTCTCCTCAACGTCTGTGCCGAAAAGTAGCGCTAATATATAGTTACCAAGATCTGTTCCGAATACGCCTGTGACAACACCTTTACCAACGTTTATAGCGTCGTCAGCAGTTATATCACCTACAAGCACATAGCCTAGAAAAGCTGTGTTGAGCGTCATAACACCTGCAAGAACACCGACTATCCAAAGAAGCTCTCTGGGCTTTTTATAGGCTGCTTTGAAGAAGTTTCTGAACAAATGTATATATGCCGATAATATCATTAGATGTGCAGCATATAGGTGGGAAGAACGAAGCAGCTGTCCATATGGCACCTTTTCTATAATCCTCATTACAGAGTTATACGCATCTAGAGGGTTATACCATATTAATAGCATGAGCCCCGTTAAAACCAACCATGCAAAAGCCGAGGTTACGATAGCTCCTAGCCAAAAATCAAGACTGAAATGCGTATAGGGAACCTTCCTAAACGGTATATCCCTTAAATTAGCTCTATCAACGATCCAGTTCCATATTCTCTCAACAAAATTTGCACACATATTCCCACACTCCCTATGCGCTTCCACCAACTTCTTCAGGTGTATATATGGTCACGCGATCTTTAACCACATCTCCACAGAGATTGCATGTCTTACCAAATATAGTTGGCCCCACAACCCCCACGGCATATAGATAATCAGTAGAGCTATCCCACTCAAGTATTATTGCTGGAAGGGGGCGAAGGGCTGGGTCTAGAAGCACAGCAGCACCTCTGTAAGGATCATATACTGTTCCATGACAAGCGCAGTGGAGAACACCGCCCCTCTGGCCTATATCTGGGGGGTTTGTTCTAAATCTTGTTGGCTGTCCAGGGGGGTAGAACCTCAGCTGTGGGAATATGCAGCCTAGGTGCTGGCATATTAGGCTATAAGCTACAATAGATCTACTTGGCCCCACACCACCTGGGAAAACATATTTAGCAACATTTGGGGGACCCTCAATAGGCTTTTCCTGACCTTCAACCGCTAGTGAGGGTACTTTGAGCGGATGCATCGTAACCAAGAGCTCTACGCTTTTAACCTCCACCGGGTTACCATTTCTATCGCCAAGGTTTATGAGGATATTCTGTGTATCTGTTAAGGGATAGTAGAAGAGATAAGGCTTATTAACCGGAAGCTGTGAAGCCTTCACAGGCTCTCCGTTTGAAAATACAAGCAGGGATCGGGGGTATTCAGCTGCACCACTAAGAGCAGGCGGGGTAATATATCTGATCGTGGGGATTATTAGGGAGCTAAAAGCACCAGCTATGCCTGCTGCTGCCATGTATTTTATCACATCCCTCCGCCTGACACCGCCCATTATTTCCCCCTCTACCATTTTCTAGAGGACTATTAAAGGAGCTATTCTTCAATAAGCGTGCCTAGACTAGTTACAGAAATATACATCTATATAAAAGAATATGAATTCTTATAATATATACGCTTGATCCGATCACCTGAAAAGCCTTTAAGTGACACAACCTGACTCTCTTGGGATAGTTATGAGAGAGATAGACATGACCCTCTGTGTTCTTATAGGTATCGAGCTCTATGTGCTACAGATTTTAATTGGTCCTGGGTTATATAGCCCAATATTATCCGTGATATCCCTAGCATTCCTAGTGATACCAATAGTAAGGCTTGAAGGTACCGCTAGAGGCGTTGCTAGCGTTCTCGAGATCCTGTTGGGTCTAGAGATCATAGCCCTAGGCTTCCTAATCCCAGGTGCTTCCATTTACAGCATCCCCTTGGGTATAGGGATAATAACCATCATGGGGATCCTATTAATCGCACTCTCAAAGGAAGGAATGCCTAGATGGATCTCATTAGCAACAATACCCATGATATACGTGCTAATGATAGTAGTAGCTAGAGAACCTGTTGAGAGAGCCATTATTGTAGGCATGCTTGGAGCATTCCTAGCAGGAGGTTTTATAAGCCTTACACTCACCAGAGAACCGGAAGAGATAGAGGTCTAGGAACATATATCGCCTAATTATATTGCTAAAGCGGTGAAAACAACCCAACCAACAGGCTTATTATCCACATACCCTTAATTGATCTCTAAACACGTACCGCGTCTCCCCATATTAGGGGGTTACATCTATGTGTGTTTCTCTTTATCTATCTACGTTAGCGTGGTTTAGGATCACAGAACGAGACTCCCAGCATATATTCTAAAAAAGCCTTAGATGGAAGATCGTTCTTCAGAAGTTTAGAGCATTAATTACATTCCTAAGAACTTCTTCTATGGAGACTCGATCATAAGCCTTTATTATACAAAAAGGAAAACAACCCCACATAGAGACAGATAACAACCATTCTAATCCCTATATCTTTCTTCAGGATATTCTTCATAGGTGGTGTAGATGGGCATGGTCCTGGATAGGCTGAAGCCGCTATCAGCTGGGCAGGAGGCTATGCTCTCGGCACTCAGGGATCCCGAGGCTGAGATTGTAGGTATATTTGGTCCCAGCGGCTCTGGTAAGAGTCTCTTTTCAATAGCATATGGTATTGACTCGATCATCAACGGTAGGTTTAAGAGATTCCTTATTGTGAAGCCTCTAGTCAATGTGGTGAGCGGTGTTGGCATAGGCGTTGAGATTGGCAGGGAGGTGTTTGAGGGGCTTGTGTTGGATTATTTAAGGGATCTCGCATCAACCCTACAGATTGAGGGGGATTTAGAGGATCTGTTTAGGAGGAGATCTATACAGATCGTGGATCTCCACTACCTCAAGGGAAGAACCTTTGATGATTCGCTAGTATTTATAGACGACATCCAAAACATGCCTGCCGAAAGCGTTATAGAGATCCTGACAAGGGTTGGTAATAGGAGTAAACTAATCGTTGCAGGCGACCCTGTATTCCAGAGGCTAAAGAGGGTTGAGAGAGACTCTTCAGCAATTATAAGGGAGATCCTGCTTGGCGAGGAGAAGGCGAGGGTAGTGGATCTAGGGCTAGCCGATGTGGTGAGACCAGGGGCTAGGAGGGGGCTGAAGCTGTTTATGGAACTGATACTGAGGAGCAGGAGTATGAGTGATGAAGAAAAGAGGGTGGCAAGCATAATACCCCACCACGCACCGGATGCAGATATAGTGACAGTTTTTGACATAACTAAGGCTAAGGAAACCTATGGTGCTAAAGGCGAAGGTGTACCTGACATATTGATCTTCACAAAAACGCCTGGAAGGCTTATAGGTAAGGGTGGAGAGAGGATCCAGAAGATCGAAAAGGAGATTGGGAAGAGAGTGAGAGGCGTAGAGCTTGTCCTCGACTTCAAAGAATGGATAAGATCTATACATCCAGTAACATGGGTTTATAAACACGTCGTTGGCGCGGACTTCGCAGGGCCGAAACTTAGGATAAGGATCGATAGAGAAGCTGCGGGAGCCTTCATAGGGCAGGGAGGATCCCACATAAGGTTCCTAGAATATATATTCGAAGGACTGTTAGGAATAGGGGTTGAGGTAGAGCAAGTAGAGGTCAAAACCGAGAGGGAGAAGAAAAGAAAGTGAATAACGATCAATGCTAGATAGAATCTCGATAGAAGGAGAGCTGAACAATGGAAACCCAGATAGATAGGGAACAAGATCAAACAGAGCTTAGAAAAAGCGGGTCAAAACTAAGGCTATGCTTCCTAGTAAACCCGGTAGCAGGGCTTGGAGGACCTCTAGGGCTTAAGGGTAGCGATAGCATAGATCCTAGCGAGATTGCTAGAAGGCTTGGAGCAGGAGTGGTTTTGCCATCTATCTCACGAGCCAAGAGGTTCTTATCAGAACTATTATCCCTAGGCTTTGATGGATTGATAATATCTCCGGAGGGGATTATGGGCGGAGATCTTCTTCTCCCAACAGGTTACAGATATGTAGAGCTGGTGAAGCTAGAGAAACCATATATGGATGGTATAAGCACTAGAGAACATACCCTTGAATTTGTTAGAAACGCGGCTAAGCTTGGTTGCGAGGTGCTAGTGTTTGTTGGTGGTGACGGGACTGCTAGGGATGTATACCACGCAATGCCCCCAGGATCACATCTCCCGGTCCTCGGGGTTCCAGCAGGGGTTAAAGTCTATAGCGGTGTATTCTCAACAGGACCTGAGAGTGCTGCCTATCTGATCAAGCTATACAGCGAGGGGCTTGCTAGGGTAGAACATAGACCTGTTATAGATGCCGACGAGGATATGATGAGACAAGGTTTTCTAAAACTGGTCAGAGTGGGAGAACTACTAACACTAACATCCGGAGCATTGACACAGGATTCTAAAGAGACAGGCTATGGTTATAGCGTTGAGGGTATAGCGACATACCTCAGAGAAATTATAGATCCTCAGAGACTCTATCTACTCGGTCCAGGCAGAACCATAGCTGAGATAGCCAGGATCCTTGGGATTGCGAAAACAGTGTTCGGGGTAGACGCCCTATATGGCTGGAGACTTGTGGGAACAGATCTAGACTCAGAATCTATAGAAAAACTTATACAGATATACGGAGACCCAGTCATAATAGTAACACCAATAGGGGGCACAGGATTCCTCCTAGGCAGAGGTAACCAGCAGATAACCCCAGAGATAATAAGAAGAGCGGGCAAGAATAATATAATAATAGTAATGTCGCCAGAGAAAGCTAGTAAAATGAACACACTACTAGTAGACACAGGGGATAAAAAGCTGGACGAGGATCTCGAGGGATACTATAGAGCCATAGTAGGCTATAGAGAAGAGAAAGTCGTAAAAATCAAGGCTTCGTGGAAGACTAAATAAACATAAAAGGATCGGATAAAATATTTCCAAAGACTCCTAATTATAGGGCCCGTAGCTCAGCCAGGACAGAGCACCGGCCTCCGGAGCCGGGGGTCCCGGGTTCAAATCCCGGCGGGCCCGCCACATTGGATAATTGAGAATATTTTGAGAATACTCGCCCTTTAATCTCCTCATCGTCTCTGCTAAAGTTCTATCTATTGCTTTGAGATAGGGCATTGTGTCGGTTAAATCTATTCTGCAAGTTTCGATTATCCCTGTCTTTTTATATAAATAACGGCTACATAGGTAGGGGTTGAGAGGGGGCTATTTCTTATCCTCAAAGAAGATTTTGAGAAAGATTGCTGAGGTTCAAAAATCCCATTTAAAGAGCTAGACAACTATTGTTATAAGTTAAACTAAGAAGGCTTGGAATAAAAGCCAGAACCCTTGGCCCCTATTCAAAGACATCCCATACTTGTCTGAGAGAAAAAGGCTATAATCAATGTCCACCTAAAGATCAAAGAGAGAATGAAAAAGAGGAAGTTATGAGATTTATTATTGAAAAGACAAATGACATTCGTGAAAAGTATGGAATAAATGATCTAGATTTGTCACTAGAAAACTAGAGGCAAAGGTAATCGAAGAACCCCTGGAATGAATGATAAAGGAAATATATATCAGGGATAAAAGAATGATAGTTATCAATCCGAATTGCATCTATATAAAAAGCGCTACCTAATAGCCCATGCATTAGTCTACCACCTATTCCAGAGAAATGAAAAAGTGAATTATTTTATTAAAGGTGGAGAAAGCATTAGAAAGAGCCGAAATCTTCACAGCCTATTTGTTAATTCCAGAAGACAACATGAACACCATTTTGAAGCATGAATGGACTAAAGAATCTCTGAATCCATTCCCATAATTAGCAACATAGTTTCAGATCTCAGAAAACTTTATGGGGAGAGGCTAAATTTAAAAGGCCAATCTATGCAAATTTATGTAGGAGATAAGATAATATTAGTGTGTGAAAGAGTAAGGAGATGAATAATTTATGATATTAGAAAGAAGTGAAAGGACCGAAGATGAAATTATATTTAGGGAAGCTGTAAAAGCTATATTAGAAATTATGAAAAGACTTGGAGAAATTCGAGTCTATTCAATTTTGGTTCCTAAAATTGATCTCGCTAAGCGTTTTTGGCATCTAGAATCGGAGACTAAAATAACCTATCCGCGTATCCCTGAATTGGAAAATGAAGTAGCAAAACTCGAACCTGTAAGAAAATGCGTGTCTTTAATGCTGAAAAGAGACTTTCCCAAGCATCTTGAAATGATAATTACGGATAAAGATGGAAAACCTGTTGAGAATCCTGATTATGAACCATTTTTAATAGCTGAAATATTAACGTTAACATATAGATATATTGAACTATACGGCCCTGAGTTCAATGAAGAAAAATTCAAGGAGCTATTCAATGAAATGATGGAGTATGTTTATTCGCCTACTAGAGATCTTGTTCTCGTCTCGCCTTTAGAAAATTTTGAGCTAGAGAATATAGATGAATTTACAGTTGACGAATATAAAGTACGGAGACTAACTGAATGGGAAATAAAAGCTCTAATCCGCTATGGCTATCGATTTGGAATTATTTCCACTCCTGAATATGGGAGGTTAGACACTATTTATTGTGTTGAGAGTATAATAAAGACATCAAAAGTAATCACTCCTTCTTTTCATCATTACATAGAAGACTTTGTAACCGTGCTCAGACTTTTTAAGCCTGGCATCGTTGGTTTTAATGCTATATTGCATTATCCAAAGATTTGGAGAACTTCATGGGGGGCTTCATTTTCGCACAGGTATCAATTCAGACAATACCCTAAATATGTATTTAGCACGGGTGATGTTCAACCCTTTACTCAACTTTGGCGAAAATATAGTAAATTAAGGAATCAATTACCGAAGAATATAAAATTTTCTTTAAGATGGTTTAATAAGGCCTATGAAGAACGGGAAATGTTGGATAAGCTCTTAGATCTAGAAATAGCGCTTGAAGTATTATTTGGAACTTCTAATAGGTATAGGTTAGACCTGTACGTACCTCACTTTATAGGTTCTAATAAAGAAGAGAGATTAAAGATAAATAAGGATATACGAGATTTATGGGAGAAAAGAAGTTCTATAGTTCACTCTGGTTATTCCGAAGTTACTCCAGAATTTGTAAGCAGAATTGAAAATATTTACAGGCTATCCATGCAAAAATTCCTGGAATTGCTTCCTAAGCGTAGTTATGAAGACATTATAGAAGATATTAAGGTATCTATACTGGAATAAATTATATTTAAAAAGAAAACACCTTAACTTATGCCAGAGTTTCAACAAAAGAGCAGGCTGAGAAGGGATTATCAAATTCAACTTGGTTGAAAGTAGCAAGGGAACCTCAACATACTCTTCAAAACTCTCTCAACACCCTGGCAAGCTCCTCCCTAAGCTCCTGACAGCCTTATCTCAATATAGTTTTTACTGTCTCACGAACCACATTAAAACCTTGTCTGACTTTTTCATTCACATGTTTGGCTACAACAGTTCTAGAAACCTTAAGGACTCGGTAGCTCCATATAACATAGAGATCATCATAGATCGTGGAACACGTACTACTACAAAGAAAAGAATAATATTTATCCTTGCGAAAAAGGCAAAGAGCTATAAGATCCTCACGCAGTGTCAGACTATGTTGGGTATAAGATTTTTACTACTGGAATAGTTTTCAGGGATTGCACTATCTTCAGAAATAGAAACAACGCTTTAACGCTTGATCTCATATCCGCAAACAGGAGATCTGGCCATGCCTATAGATAGGGTCTCGATGGAACCATGACGCGCATATTTTTGAGAGAAAGCTTAGCTTAAAACAGACCAATAGATAATTACTAAATCTAGAGGCATTTCTGAGCATGATCCCATTATTGTGGTGCTTAATAAATGCTCAGCAGAATGCTTAGCATTCCGGAGATCTTGCTCTGGCGCCGGGGGCGGGATTTGAACCCGCGCGGGGTTTCCCCCACCGGCTCTCAAGGCCGGCCCCTTAGACCGCTCGGGCACCCCGGCATCTACCATCGATATTTACTCTCTGAGGGTATATGTGTTTTACCGTGTCCTGGTTACTACGGCTTGTTTCTCTCCAAAATACCTATAGGAGGCTTTCTATAGTCTTCCACAGATCAGGCTCATATACAGACTATTCACTTAGGGTTGTAGATAATGCTATGTGTCATGTTGCGACCTATATTTCGACTACATATCTGTAGCTGTAGATGCTCGGAGAATCCTTGTGATCTAGATGAGACTGATATGTTGTATCTGGGGATCTATTGCCTTTCCACAAATGATCTGTAAAAATTTATTAATATACCCTTTTAACTAGATTTATTATCGGGCGACCACTGTGCCTGAAAAGGATAAGCTTATCGGAGGCGGGTTGATGCTTATAAGTGCTGTTGTCTTGCTGGTGTATATATATGGGCTGTTTTTTAACGAAGCACTAGGGCAGTTGTTAATAAAGCTGACAGTATTCGTGGCTGTTGCTGGTGTTATGGGTATACTTGGATGGATAGGATATACTCTGGCTACTACTCCTCCTCCAAAGCCTCTGGAAGAGATTGAGAAGGAGATCGAGGAGGAGCTTAAGAAGCTGGAGGAGCAGAAGGGAGGATCCGAGAAGAGCGGTGAAACTAAATAGCTAAGTAATACTTTGTTTTTTACCTAGACCCTACGATCTTTCTCGCGGTTATCACGGTGTATTTATCGCTAAGCAGCTCGGTATAATCCCCTCCAAGATCCCTGCCATACTCTTCAAGAACCGGGAGCAGTTCTCTGATCTCCTCCTCATATAGCTCTCTATACTCGTACCTCGGCATCCCTATCCTCTCCTCATATAGCTTTCTAGCATATCTCATCACCTCCTCTGGCAACTTGTCTATCAGATCTATGTATGATTGCTCCACAAGATCCTCTAGATCTCTATTCTTTATGAATCCCTCGATAGCCATGGCTTTGAGGAATCTGAGCATCTCAACCCTTGGTGGTTGGGGTCCTATTCTGGCTGGATATACCTTCCCCCTAATATATATCCTACCACCAACCATTCCAGAGCCCACATAGCTCCCAACAGACTCGGATCTGTTATTTTTATTCAAGATAATAATTACCCCTCCAGCCATGTATTCCCCGAGATAATCATCAACTCTTCCACCTATTACTAGGTAGGGCCTCTTCTCCCTATACTCCCTCATCTGGATCCCAACCCTGTTGCCTGCGTTGCCGCCAACAAAGATCTTGCCGCCTTGGAGTGTTTGTGCCAGCACGTCCCTAGCATCACCTGTGATAACAACCTTACCTCCATGCATAGTGTCTCCACAGTCATCACCAACATTGCCATATACGTAGAAATAGTTTGCCTCGTTGAGATTTGCTAGGCAATTACCAACAACTCCATAGAGCTCTATCCTAATGTTTTTTACCCCACGCCTTGGGAGACTTATACCTATATATCTATGCCCCATAACATTGGCTATCCTAACCACATTCTTGGTAGACGCTACCCTCGCTATCTCGTTATCAAGGCCCCTATAGTCAATATACCTGGCATCTATGTCAAAGCCCTCTGGTGTAAAGATAGGTGGTGGGGAGAAGCTCTCAAGCTCCTCCTCAGGCCTTCCATAGCTTATTATACCCTTCTTATATGAGGCTATGAAGTAGTACCCAGGCTTGAGGGTCCAGACCCTAGCGTTTGGGCTCAGCTCTCTTACCTCGCTCTCTTCACTGGCAGCATATATCCACTCCTGATCCTCTGCTAATATTACTGGCCTGAACTTAGATCTATCGGCTATCACGATCATATATATATCATCGCCCGAGCTATAGCCTATAATTGCTGTAAATGGACCGTCAAGCCTAGCGTTCCTATATATATAGTCAGTCGATGGGTCCAGTATATGGTGCTTTCTAGAAGGGTTAGCGAGAATCTTCACAGCATCCTCTACATCGTAGCCCTCGCTTAAGAGCTGGTCAAAAAGCATAGCCACAACCTCGCTATCCGTACCAACAAAGCCTCCCCACCCCCTCGAGCTTAGGAACTCAATGTTAGCTCCGAAGGAGCTTAGATCACCGTTATGCACTATAGCTATATCGAATGTCGCGAACGGGTGGGACCAGTAGGGATAATGCCCAGGCGAGTTTGTAGGCTGTCTCGTGTGGGCTAGCCACATATCACCCTCGATGTTATGGATACCATATAGCCTTGCTATATCCCCTGGATAACCCACCCCTTTATACACATCAACAGATCTCCCGGCACTATATACCTTACCAACCCCCTTGATCCATAGAAGTGTGTCGAGCTTCATAATAGCTTTCTTAAGAATAGTGGTGCTGCTAGCCTCAACACCAAGCCTGTGTGAGCATATATTTTTACTACACACCTCAACGCTATGTGATACCACCCTTACACCATAGGCTGCGAGTTCTCTGAATACCTCTGCTAGCACCCCAGGATCTTTTTCAACGAATATCTTAACATAGTATCTATGATTACTGCCAACACTTCCCTCCTCTAGATTAAATACTGCGAAGCCTGCTCCCTTATCACTCCCCCTATATCTTACCCTCTCTATAGCCCTAACTACTTCCTCGCCCCTTATCCTTCGCGAGTCCTTCTTTCTAAGGATGCCTAGTATGCCACACCCAGAGGGTTCATACCTCATCATAGCGAACCAGCCTGTCTAACCCTTATCCCTAGTGCTATGGGATCCTGTAACCCAACAGCTCTTAGTAGTTCTCTGTTACCTGTTAGTGTTGATTGAAGGCTATAGACTCCTGAGGCTCCTGCTAAGAGCGATATCTCCTTCTTAATACCTGCCAATATGTTGAATGCTTTTCTTTTAAGATTCTCCCTATTCCCAATCCCAATAGCTATCTCAAGGATCTTGTTTGACATGATAACACTATCTGCCCCAAGCATAACAAGCTTGACTATATCGCCGGGATCCCTGATCCTTGAAGATTTTGCCAGTATATCGTATCTATACCTAATCCCAGCGTTCTTCAACATTGTGTCGAGCTCTGAAACCACTAGCTCTAGATCCTGATCCCCTAGATCCTCATCGACAACATACCCGAGAATCCCCTTTATCTCAACAATCCTCTGCAGAATCCTTGTTGATGATGGTATTCTTAGATATTTACCGATCCTTGGAAGATCATCCCACTCAACAACCCCTCCCCAATCCCGGCTAATCGATATCTCCTCAAACCCCTCATCAGCCTTATCGGTGAAAAGCCCTGTTCCAAGAGCCAGTGAAGCCCACTCAATAGCCCTCCTAGTCTCCTCCTCGGCATCGGTTATGTCGAAGATCACTGGTGCAGATATATATAGCTTCCCCCCAGCTAGGTAGAAACCGGTCTCGATATCCTCTCTATAGGGGTCTATAGAAGGTCTCGTCACCTGTGCTCCATCTATCCTTAGCCAGTCAGCTATCCTGTACGGCTTCTCAACATCCGGGGGTCCCGTGCTCCCCATACCTATTATAACTGGGTCTCCCTTCGTTACAAGCTCGCCTAGGTAGGAGAGTCTCCTCCTACTCCACAGCTCGCCAACGCGATATTCAGGATCTGTTACAAGACCCTCTATACCCAGAATCCCCAGTATACTTTTAGGGAGACCCTCACCAACTAACAGATCCCTCCTCCCCCTAAGCTCCCTAACGCTTCTAAGCCCCAGCGAGTCTAGGATGTTTGCAAGCTCCAGTGTAAAGCCTCTTATGAAGTTGACAAGACCCCTATACCCAAACTCTATATCGAGCATCCTTGCCCCGTCTATCTTGTTTGTAAGCGCTGCTGGACAGTTACCGACATGGCATTTATGTATCATTATACATCCCATGGCTATCAGAGCACCTGTACCTATGCTGACGACATCAGCACCAAGGGCTATTAGCTTTGCAGCATCTGTGGCATTGGATACCCTGCCTCCGGCTATTATTACAAACCTATCTCTAAGCCCGTTCCTCTCAAGTATAGTGTTTGCCGATGCTACAGCAAGCTCTATAGGTATCCCCACATTATCCCTAACCATAAGTGGTGTCGCACCCGTACCAGCACCATGTCCATCTATTATCACGCCATCAGCACCCATCCTAGCTATCCCTGAGACTATGTATGGCGTGTAGTTAGTCGCAGCAACTTTCACATAGACAGGTTTCCCGGTAGCTTCTTTGAGAGCCTCGATCCTTTGACCTAGATCCTCTATTGAGTATATATCATGATGGGGAGCCGGTGATATCGCGTCAGAACCTATTGGTATCCTTCTAGTCAGCGATATAGGCTCCGTCACCTTAGAGCCCGGAAGATGCCCCCCTATACCCGGCTTCGCCCCCTGACCTATCTTTATAACCACACCAAGCCCCTTCATGAGGACTGATATATCAACACCAAACCTGGCTGACGCCCACTGGATAAAGATCCTCTTATGCTTGGCAACTTCAGGATGTAATCCTCCTTCTCCTGTACCTGCGAGTACCTCTGTTGCGTCAGCAGCCATAGCTATAGCTATATTGGGGTTACCGCTTAGCGCGCCATAAGACATATCGCCCAGGTATATGGGCGATGCCATATATATTCCCGAGATCTCTGTCGATGTATCGGCTACGGGATTCTCAACAGGAAATAGCCCAGCATCTTCGAACCTGAATCTAACACGATCCAGAATTCTTATACTATTCTTTCTGCTAACAAACACCCTATAGGGTTTTCCTGTTGTAGCGAGTCTCCTTATATGATCTATTCTCTCGATATCCCAGAATTCGTCTCCTAACGGCCTTGGCACTGTCAGATACGATCTTACAATCGTCATACTACACACTTAAATAAATCCGTCTTTTCAAGCTTATATATTTTTCTCAAGTTAATAGTTAAACTAAACCTATACATGTAAAAAAAGATTTTATATCTCATCATCGCTACCCCCACCTCAGAGGCAAAATAATAAATATAATTTATACCCACATGGCTAAGCCGGGGTTAGGTTTATATTATTGTCAACTATAAAGATCACCAACGCAAACCGCCCAGTCGTAGTGTAACAAGCGGAGAGAACCTTAGGAACTTGATCTTTGAGATATATATGATTTTAAGCCTACCACTCTTGATCATGTTAATCATTCCACGCAGATCTATATTTCACTCGCCTCTAAGCTATATATAGCCATGCCTCTAATCTCACCTGCTACGCTTTACCCCCGCTCCCAGCCACCCTCTTGTTTGGAACACATATATTCTTCCTATTATGACATCTACAACCATAGAGCCCAAGCATTGAGGCGATGCACCGGTTTCCGAAGCCTAGCTCCATCGATCCTAATAGCCGGCTTTAGATAAAGATGTCCATGCGGGGGTTCTGGCTTAATAGCAGTTGATTTTTACATCAATCATTCTTCCCCGGTCTCCACCCATTCGAGGTGATCCCGAGCCACACCTCTCCTTCATAACATGCTCTGATCAATGATGCGGGAAACCCCCGTATCCCTACAGTAAAATGCATTACGAACTTTCATAAAAACAGAAACAGTTAGCTACGGCTAGAAAGAGATCCCTAGGTAGGAAACACGCCAAGGGATATTGTAAACATGTGAAGCTTCATCCCTATCTTATTCTCATATATCTAGCCTCACCGCCTAGGTAATGCTCTATCCGCAGTATCTCATTATACTTTGATGTTCTCTCCCCTCTTGCTGGTGCCCCCATTTTTACCAGCTGTGTTTTAAGGCCAACTGCTATATGTGATATCGATGTATCCTCGGTATCCCCGCTTCTGTGGCTAGTTATAACAATGACGCCGGATCTCATTGCCTCTTGGGCAAAATCCATTGCTTCTGTGAATGTCCCTGCCTGGTTTATCTTCATTATAGCTCCTCCAACAGCTCCTGCCTCTATAGCTTTTCTCAGCCTCTCTTTGTTTGTTGAGAGCAGGTCGTCGCCCACTACCACAGTTTTCCCTAACCTTTTCCTCAGATCTGTGAAGCCCTCCAGATCGTTCTCTTCAAGGGGATCTTCTATCGATAACAATGGATATCTCGACGATAGATCCACTATTAGATCTATCATCCCGCCTTTGGAAAGGCGCTTGCCATCAACGAGGTAGAAACCATCACTATAGATCTGCGACGCTGCTATGTCGAGCGCGAGATATATATCACCCCCACATCTATACCCACTCTTCGAGATGGCTTTCTCAAGCATGTCAAGAGCCTCATAGATACTCCTCATCGGGGGCGCGAAGCCGCCTTCATCACCAACATTTATACTGCTCTTCCCATACTTCTCCTTCAAAAGATCCTTGAGTGTTTTGTAAACCTCAGCACCAGCTCTCAAAGCCTCTGAAAAGCTATCAAACCCTGTAGGGACTATCAGGAATTCTTGGAACGATAGCTCATTACCAGCATGGGCACCACCGTTTATCAAGTTCATCATGGGCACTGGGATCTCTCTAGCCGATAGCCCGCCTATGTAAGCATATAGGGGCATGCCAGCGGTGTCAGCAGCCGCCTTGAGGTTGGCAAGGCTTACTGCTGTTGTTGCATTGCCGCCTAGTCTCGATTTATTCGGCGTTCCATCGATCTGTATGAGCTTTTGATCTATATCCCTCTGCATTCTAGAGTCAAGCCCTACTAGAGCTGGTGCTACATATCTCCTAACATTATCCACAGCCCTTAGCACAGATCTACCCTTATAGATCTTTGGATCCCCATCCCTCAGTTCATAAGCTTCAAAAGAGCTTCTAGAAGCCCCCGAGGGCGATATAGCCCTACCAACACCCCTCCTAGTCTTAACAATAGCCTCTACCGTAGGATCCCCTCTGGAGTCGAGAACCTGGATAGCATCTATATATTCAATTGCATAGATATTCTCCATCTCCAAATAACACACCAACAGGATTATTCGTAACAGCTTTTATACCGTTAGTCCCTGGAAGTTCATCCCAGTCATTTGTTTTCATGGCCACATCCACAGATCTCCACACCGCCCGCAGGATCTCTATCACTGTTGGTTCACGGGCTGCTCTTTAGCCAAACCGTGCGTGGATCCCATTAGAGATCACCCCCTGGGCGGCTTAGAACGCTGTTCCCATCACCACCCAGGGTCTCTGAATATGGGTCATAGCATGACGCAATATCCCTATACTTCTTCTCATCACCATCAGAATAAACATAGCTCTTTTGCCGTTATACTTTATTTCTACCTACTTTGACGAAAAACCGTGAGACGAGAGAGTCTCTGAGAGCAACTAGTGTTGAGCATACTACCTGCTATTAAGCTTGGAGCATCTATGCAACGATCTCTATATAGGTAGTGCTGAGGCTGGTAATATATGCCATGTGTTACGCATTGATCTTGTGTGAAAGAATATTAGGCTTCAGATCATATCCTCTATAGGGATAGGCTATGAGGAGGAGAAAATCTATATTTGATATATTTGATGAACTGATTAGAGAGATAGACAGGGAAATCTATGAGGAATTCATGGATCTCCAGAGAAGGTTCATGTCAGAAATGAGAGAGCTATCAGAAGAGGTGGAGAGGCAGGGCTCCCCAAAACGATTCGTCTATGGGTTTAGGATAACAATAGGCCCAGATGGTATCCCAAGGGTTGAGAGGTTTGGAAACGTGAGGAGACAGCCTGTGAGAGAGGGTGCACAGATTAGAGAAATAGGTTACTCAGAGGAAGTAGAACCTCTTGTCGATATATATGAGGATGCCGACATGGTAACAGTTGTTGCCGAAATGCCAGGAGTTGAGAAGGATAAGATAAAGGTAAGGGCTGTTGACAGGAAACTAATTATAGAAGCTAAGAACGGCAAAAAGTACTATAAAGAGGTAGAACTACCAACAGAGGTAGACATGGATAGCGCCAAAGCCAGCTATAAGAACGGTGTCCTCGAGGTTAAGCTTAAAAAGCTGAAGAAAGAGGAGAAGGGTAAAGAAATACATATAGAATAACTATCGCTCGCGAATCATCAACTAATGTGTTTTCTACCACCACATCCTCTCGCTTGTAGAGCGTATCAAAGGTAAGGTACTGTTGAGAATCCATCTGGATACGGACACTAAGAACAAAGCAGAACACGGCTAGAATCGGCTAGTCAAAAACAAGAGGCACTGCCTATCGATGTTACACCAAAACTAGATGCTCTTCCGAGAAACCGCTAAAGCCCTCGAGATCTAGTCTATATGCTGCCGCATATGCATTATAATATGGTGCCCCTTTTCTGGAGAATACTGTTAGAACCCGTGCCCCGTGGTTAAGCTTGTACCCTTCCCACACGGCTTCATGTCCTCGTACTATTATCTTCACACCGGTTTTCTTGATGAACTCATTTGTTATCACACTACCCCAGAGGAAACCTGCGCCCCTTGGCGATGGTACATAGTCTATATCAGGATCTTCTGTTGGGTCGTTCCACAGGATCTCCTCCAAAGTCCTCTCGTTATGATCAGCGTCTAGAATGCATCTAAAATCAGACCAACAGCTTGTGGTTGATAGAACCGGTATTCCTCCGTGAAGGAATACTACTGTATCTCTATATATCGCGGCATATGGAAGCAGATCAAATATCCCTCTGGAAACCCTATATATCTCATCGCCCTCACCACCATATATAGCCCTAAGGATCTCTGGATAATCATGGGGGTACACGGGGAGAAAATCGGGAGGCTCATGATTACCCCTGAGGGTTATCACATTCCCTCTATATCTTTTTTTAAGCAGCGCTATGAATAGCATTGTTTCAAGCTGCTTACTCCCCCTATCCACATAATCACCAAGGAATATTAGAAGCCCGTTGCTCTCAAGGATCTTCTCTATGTTCACATAACTAAGCAACTGGATCAACGTATCCAGGTCGCCGTGTATGTCACCTATAACAACTGCTTCGCGGTGTCTCCGAGGCTCTATCTCAACCAAACCTCTAGGCCTGCTTCTCGTCACAAGCTCCTCTTTCAACAAATCTCTAAAGCTCATTAAAACCACCATAACGTCTCCAGGCCTCCCTACAAGACCCATTACCTCTTTCTCCAGACTCTGCAGCATTTCCCACACCGTATTATGGAGCATCCCAAAGGTATATTTGTTTGAAGCTCAAGCTCCATGCAATTTGATCATACATAATACCAGCCTCCTATCAACCCATCCGAGATACACGGAACCTGATCTGCGATCCTCACATCTAACTACCTGGTTTATCATCTCGGGATAAATGATTATTATTTATTTACTAACCTATATCACGGAACCAAACCCTCGCAGTTTTGTTCTCGGGTGTTTGTTGATATTCTTTAATATACTCCTGGTCGCGGAGATCTCTTTATACTCGGGTCAAACTATTTATTGTGGATCAACTATTATAGGATTCCCATACACTAAGAGATCGTCATTCAAAAGGCTTGGAACCTGTTCCAGTCACTACCTAGGATCTATACTGAAAACGATAAATCAAAGCAGGATCCATGCAAATATTCTCTAGAACGTCAACGAGGGAGAAGATCCTTATCTATGATTATGACCATGTTTTCCAAAAACTATAACGATCTCTAAGGAGCAGCTTTTCAAACATGCCAATATAATATATTATCAACACCACCAAACGATATTGATCCTCTGGATGATGATAAAATGCTCAGACCTCACACGGCTCTTCATTGGTCAGAACCGAAGTCGCTCATCACCATTAACATTATTATCCTGCCAGAATAAATTTAGAAACTAGGCATGATGAGAACCAAGCTCAGATGTGCTAGGTGCGGCAAGAGTGCGGTGTATCTCGCAAGAACATCTGGGGAGCCTCTATGCTTAAGATGCCTTGAGAAGAGCCTTGTGAAAAGTGTTAGGAGAGTCCTTGGGAAATATGCTAAGCTAGCCCCAGGCACGCCTATCATCGTGGCAGAACCCTTAATTGCTAAACCGTGGCTTTGCTCCTCATACAAGATTCTATTGAAGGCTGTTAGGAGCCATAGAAATAGAATAGTTGTGATTGGGTATGGAGGCGAATGTCCTGCCCATGATCGCATAGATCGTGTTATATGGCTAGGCAGAGAGGAGATCTTAGAGGCCTGTAAGCATCATAACAACCAACATGATAGAGCTACTTGCCTCTATAGGGCTGAATACCTCTCAGGAACCATGGTAGCTGAGAAGCTAGGTATAAATACAGTACTTCTTATGAGGCCGAGGGATTTGTGCTCATTAATAGGGGTAGTTGGCATCATAGCAATGAGCCTGTCTCTGGCTGTTGAATCACTCCCATTTAGGAGAACGCATACCGGGATCCAGGTTATCAATCCTCTCTATGGAGTTGGTTCTCAAGATCTGATCGCACATGCTTTTTCCCTAAACCTCGTTAAAGAGGATCTCTCATGCAACTCTACATTAGATCTCGAGGGACTCCCGGGCTATACCGATATACAGTCAATATATATGCACTCAAGCGAGATGATATATAGCTCTTCAGAGGCTATTAGAGAGATCTTCGATAAAATACCGGGACCCAAGTGTCCTTTATGCAACACACCAACTGAGGGGGGTGGTTATTGCTATATATGTTCATCTCTCCTTCCTCTTCTTAAGAAGCTCCTTGACACTACTAGATAGGTTTATACATCCAGCACCCTTCTCCAATATATTTTTCTTTATCAGGGAATCAATAACCCTAAGAGGATCATTGATCCTGTGTATCAGCTTGAGCTCCTTCACAGCAAGTATCTCCCCCACGGAGAGATTCTTCCTGAAATACTCGAACACAACACGTTCCTCATGATCCAGGCTCTCTAATATTCTCTCCAACTCTGAAGACACAACCGCCCCCACATTAATATTAATGAATTGTAGTTATTTTATATGAGCCGGAGAACACGACGATAAGCTAAATGATTCGAAAAATAATATTTAAAAGCTTATTAACAAAAATTCTTATTGATAGATAGTGGTGTGTAATACATGTCGGAAGTAGACGAAAAAGATCTAAAAATATTGGAGGTACTCCAAGAAGAGGGTGGCATAACATTCGTGGAACTGGGAAAAAGGCTTAACATGAGCCCCTCAACAGCCTATATACGGGTTAGAAGGCTCAAACAAATGGGGCTTATAAAGAAAGTGGTATCGATAATAGATTACCAGAGACTAGGCTATAAGGTAAGAGCCTTCATATTTGTTAAAGTGGAGCCTAAGAAGCTTGAACAAGTTGCTAAAGAACTATCGGAGGTAGATAATATATTACAGATCCAGGATATAACGGGAGAGCCTTCCCTACTAGTACAAGTTATAGCAAGGGATAACGAACACCTAGCACAGATACTCGATCACATAGGCAAGATAGAGGGAGTCTTGTCGACAAACACTATGATAGCCCTGAGAACCCTTAAGGAAAGCTATAGGATAAAGCTAACGTGATGCAAAGGCCTAAACCCTTTTTAGCCTCAAGACCCCTGTCATCTGGATATGGATATTGCTGCTTAGCGTTCTAAGCGGTTAAAAGCAATCCTACCTAAACTCGAATTTTATCCTCTCGTATCCCGGTGCTGTGTCGCCCCTGCTTCCCCTAATTACTATAACATTACCTATGATAGTTACCTCCCCGCCCATTATAACCTCTATTATTCTCGAAGATCTCGGAAAAACCCAGTATGCCGAGTAATCATACTCAAATACGTCGGGTTCGTATCTATTCTCATAAACATTAATCCCCCTTCTAATCTCAGCCTCAATAAGTATTAGGAACGCTATAAAGGGTCTACCCAGATCCCCCCTGAACCCTATATCGGTAAAGACCACCTCTGGCCTGGCTGGCGAGCCGTTAACCGTGGTCTCTTCCTCGTCTAGGTATTCCTGCATGTTGCCCATCAACTTCTCGATCTCCTCCCTCTTTAGATCATAGTTGCCCAGGATCTCTCTGTAATACCCCATAGGATCTATATAGTCGAAGATAAGCGTATACGCTATACCGCTTCTGGATACATTAAACACAGCTGTAGCATATACAGGCTTAACCATTTTTGACGCTATCTCTAACTCCTCTTTACCCATATGTCGAGCACCACCTGGTATTTTCTTGGACCAACGCTGCGTACTATCCTTCTACCCTCTATGCTATATTTAGCCACATCTCTATTACTCTTGATCGTTTCTCTATAGGTTTTCTCAACCTGCTCCAATGCCTCTAGCTTGTTTCTCGCCTTGGTGAATTCATATACATGTATATATCCCTCCATATCTATAGCCCCCAACGCCTTTGGGAATGCTTTGAGGGCTAGCTCTGGGAGTGGTAATAAGACTCTCTGCGCGCTATTACTATACCTATCGATTATCTCGAGCGCGTCTCCCTTAATAGGGATAACTACTCCCTGAACCTTGTTGAGCTCTATGTTCTCTAGCATTAACCTATATGCTTCTTCGTTAATATCTATAGATATAACCCTAGCTGGTTTCGCGAACTTTGCTATTATTATTGAGAAGAGACCTGCGCCAGCGAACATATTGATTATATTCTCTCCCGGCTTAACGAGCCTGGCTATTCTTATATGTTCGTAGCTAAGCCTGGGCGATATGTAGATCCTAGCTATATCTACTTTAAATACACATCCGTGTTCTCTATACAGGGTCTCGGTTCTCTTCTCGCCGGCTAGCCATTCAAGTCTTCTTAGCCTATAGCTCCCCTCAACGGGGGAAATGGCTGCCCATACTGATTTGAGCCAGTTCAGTTTTTTGAGCATCTCTCCAGCAAGGATCCTTAGATCCTCTATCTCTATGCTAGGGGGTTTTCTTATAACAGCTATGTCTCCCACAATATCGAGACCGCTCCACACGAGGTTAGCCTTCTCTTCCCCAAGAATCTCTTTTGCTATCTCTCTAACAAGCCTCACCATACAGAAGCCCTTCTATCCGGGGATCCCCCTCTTAAGATCCTCCAACCTATTTATAAGCTCTCTTTTCGTGATAGTCTCCGCTAACAGTACCTCCAGATCCTCTATAGATCTTCTCATAACATCAACCTTATGCCTGAACCCAGGCACTAGGGAGTCTGGGTAATCCAGATACTTAACCCAAGAGTATATATCCTTCATTATCTTCACAAAAGCCTCTGCATCCTCCACTCTCCACTCAGCAATGAGGTTAACAGCATGCCTCTTAATCTCACCCGTAAGATCTCCTATGGCTAGTAATCTCGCCTCTGGCGGCGCCTCTTCTATGCAATACCTGGCTAGAGAGTCCTCCACCTTTCCACCTATAACTGCTAAGAGATATATTGCCTCACAATACTCTATGAACGCCTGTAACGGCAGCCCATATCTTATGAGATCCTCCTCATTCTTAGAAACCCTCACCAAGTTCTCTACATGGGATGCACAGCTATTTATCTCTGCAACAGCTTTAGATAGATCCATAGCGTTTAGATAGGTAACAGCCCTGCCCGAGCATCTTATCACTTCCCTTGACAGCCTGAAGATCTCCTCCCTAATCCTATCCCTTTTATCTATCATCGCTACTGCACGCTCGATCTCGGATTTTAGCCAGTTAGCAATGCTGGTAGTTTCGCCCATACATCTCCTCTGGTAATATATCATACCTCCCTAATCTATATGCTAGATATTTCCAGTAATAGCGTAATCAATCACCCATCATTTTCTGCTAGGTTGCCTATCTCTTTCTAAGATTTATTGAAGACCTAATCTGCGGATCTAAACTTGAGCCTAGTAGAGACAGAGGATCTTTTCGGAGCTAGGGAATAATCTAAAACCCGCAGAGGGGTGGCTAAGGGAAACGCGGTATCTCCTAACACTAAATCAAATCTGCGTGATCATGATGCGAGCTTTAGCTATGCTTAGATGTTTTTCTATAAACTATCCTACCCTCTATCATCGTGTATAGGGGCTTTATTTCCAACAACTCCTTGGGATCCTTTACACCTAAGAGATCTCTATCCCAGATCACCAGATCTGCAAGTTTTCCAGGCTCTATGCTGCCTATCAGATCCTCCATGCCTAGGCACTTGGCAGCCTCTGAGGTGTATGTTGCGAGGGCTTGCTCGATACTGATCATCTCTCTCGGGTTAACCTCAAGACCCTTGAAGCTCAGCCTCGATACTGATGCATATAACCCATACCTTGGTGGGTAGGGGATCACGGGTGCGTCTGAGCCGTTACACACAGTAAGTCCTTTCTCAACCATGCTTTTTACAGGGAGTATTTTGTTATACATATCCTCGTCGAGGTTCTTGTAATAGGCGTCTGCTAGGAAGTATATGAAGCCGCTCTGGATCTCTGCAAAACCCCCTATCGATCTCAGCCTCTCTATATGATCCTCCCTCGGAAGCATGAAATGGATCACAGTATACCTACTCCCAGAGGCTCCATATCTTCTCACAGCCTGCTCGTAAGCCGCTATGGTTTCCTCTATAGCTATATCCCCGATCGCATGAACACTGACCATATACCCCCTGGAGGATGCCTCAAGCACCATCTCCCTAAACTCGTTTATATCAAGCGTCGGCAAACCCTTATTCCCCGGAGAACCCTTATAATCCCTAGAGATCCAGGCTGTTTTTGTTGATAGAGCGCCGTCCAGTATCACCTTTATCCCCGGTACTCTAAGCCAGCTATCCTGGGTTTTCTCAATGAATCTATAGCCTTCCCTCAGCTCATCCATACTCTGTGCCCAGTATAGAGCGACTATCCTCAGGATCTGGGCTCCTCTTCTCCTCACCTCTTGATAAGCCCTTATAATGTCTCCTGAATAGCCATAGGCTGTGGGATCCTTGACAGCTGTAACCCCTTCAGAAACCCACTCCCTCATAGCATGTGTTATAGCCTCTACCCATTCATCCATACCGGGCTTCGGGATAATCCTAGCCACAAGATCTATCGCTGGTTTTTCGGCAAGCACACCTGTTGGTACGCCTCTCTCGTCTCTCTCAATAACGCCTCCCACAGGATCTCTAGTCCTCTCGTTAATACCAGCAAGCTCTAGCGCCACGCTGTTTGCCACAGCCATGTGTCCCGAGGTATGCCATAGAAACACCGGATGGCTTTCTGTTGCTTGGTCTAGATCCCATCTTGTTGGTAGTCTACCTTCTGGGTATAGTGCGTGGTTCCACCCCCTACCAAGGATCCACTCGCCTTTTTTCCTCCTACCCGCATATTCTTTAACAACCTCGACGAGCCTTTTAATACTATCTACCTTAGGGTAGCTGAGATCAATATACCTAGTGCTATAAAGCCCCCACATTGCTAGATGCGCGTGGGTATCTATAAGCCCGGGTGTTATTGAGAGGGCCTTGGCTTCTATGACCTCTGTTCCAGATCCTATATATTTCTTTGCCCCCTCGACCGAGCCGACATATATTATTCTTCCACCCTTGATCACAACAGCCTCAGCAACACTCCTCCTAGCATTAAATGTATAGACCCTACCCCCTAGGATTGCTAGGTCAGCATGCTCATACATGCTAGATACCACCCAAGGAGAAATCCTTTTTTACCAATAAAAATAGGGATAATATTGTCCAGCAGATGTGTAGGTGTTGAGGATACTTATAGTGAATATATAAGGGTTGTCTTTCCTAGGCACGCTAACCCGGCTGGTTTTCTTTACGGAGGATATATGCTTAACTGGATAGTAGATTCAGGCGTAATCGGTATCTTAAAAACAATAGGCAAGGAGGCAGTGCTTGGGTATATGGATAATGTCTATTTCATAAACCCCGTGACTATCGGTAGTATGCTTATATACAGGTCATGGATTGCCAGAGCTGGAAGAAGCTCTCTCGATATATACACAGAGATCATTAGCTATTATAGAAAAACCAACGAGTATAAGATCGTTGCCGCGGCGAAATCTATCTACGTGTGTGTCGATCAGAACGGGAGGCCAGAGCCCCACGGGCTATGTATAGAGGGTAGAGAGAGCTGGGGGAAAAAGCTGACAGAATATATGGATAAGTGGCATGAAAAAGCACTCGCCGCTATTGAGAAGGCTAAGAGTAGTATGGGTGAGGCTAAGGGTAGGCTCTTGAGACACCACCTGAGAACTGTTAGGAGGGTTAGTAGCGAGGATACCATGACCTCGAATATGATGTATGCTGGGAGACTCATGCTGATACTAGACGAGGCGGCAGGTATTATTGCAAGCCAGTATGCAGGATCGAGGGTTGTAACAGCATCTGTTGATCAGATGATATTTACCAGCCCGATCAAGGTTGGTGACATTATAGAAACCAGCGCTTCGCTTACACGGACCTGGAGAACCTCTATGGAGATCGAAGTGACTGTAAAGGGATCCGAGGGTTCGGATAGCATAAAAACGAGATCCTACTTCACCTTCGTCAAAATAGACAACCTAGGACGGCCAGAACCCTTAAAACCATACGAGCCGGTCACGCCAGAAGAGGTTGAGGCATGGGAAGAAGCTGATTTCAGAAGAAAGTCCAGGATCGAGGATCTTGAGAAAATATCGAGATACAAAGGGCTCCCCATCAACTATGACAGAGACTATAAAGCTCCCTATTTGCCAGTGTAGCATGCGATCGTATGTCTATAACCTAGACGCCTCTCAACACCAGCACGATTCAGTAATAATGAGCCTGCTAGGAGCCTCCCATCTCTATAGTGGTATAACAGTTAATGGTGATGCTTTCTAAGCCGTGTTTAGCGATTGTCTATCTCAACCTATAACAGCTGGGAAAAAATGAAGCTCTGTTATAGAACTATCTATAAAGGCTCTCTAAATATCTAGGTAATCTCGTCTAGAGGGAATAAGTTAGGGTTGCTTATTATCTCTGCTGGCTTCTTATCATCTCTGCCTCTATATAGACATCCTGAGGGACTCTTATCCTCATGATCTGCCTCATAACCCTCTCATCGGCTGCTATGTCGACAAGCCTCTTATGTATCCTCATCTCCCACTTCTCATAAACCTTAGTACCCTCGCCATGCGGTAGTCTTAACAGTGGTACCACGAGCCTTTTTACAGGCAGTGGTACAGGCCCTCTAACCTCTACCCCGGCTTTTTTAGCGATCTCTACTATCTGGCCTGCTACATAGTCAACGTTGGAGGAGCTTGTTCCCCAGATCCTTATCCTCACCCTCATGCTCATGGCGATGCCCAGCCGCCTTTACTGTTTTCACTTAATCTCTGCTGGTTTTACATCTATTATTGTACCTATCCCTATGGTCTTACCCATATCCCTCATAGCGAATCTTCCGAGCTGTGGTATCTCTGAGTATTTCTCAACAACGAGGGGCTTTATAGGCTTGAACCTAACTATCGCTATATCTCCTGCCTTTATGAACTGCGGGTTCTTCTCAACCACCTGACCTGTCCTTGGATCCAGCTTTCCAACGATCTCAACTATTCTGCATGCCACAGATGCTGTGTGCGCATGAACCACTGGTGTGTATCCCACAGATATAGCTGATGGATGCCATAGTACGAACACTCTTGCAGTGAACTCGTCAGCTACCGTGGGCTTGTTGGTTACATGGCCGACCACATCTCCTCTCTTAACATCCTGCTTAGAAATACCTCTCACGTTGAATCCTATGTTATCTCCCGGCTCTGCCCTTTGTAATGGCTGATGATGCATCTCTATGCTCCTCACATCACCGCCCTTGTTTATAGGCATTATGACGACGTTATCACCAACCTTGAGTACTCCCGTCTCCACCCTACCTATGAGGACAGTACCGACACCGCTTATTGAGAGAGCCTCTGATATAGGAATTCTTAGAGGCTTGTCGACTGGCTTTTGCGGTACCTTGAATGTGTCGAGGGCTTCTAGAAGGGTTGGGCCTTTATACCACTTCATATTCTCGCTCCTGGAGATGAGGTTATCGCCAAGCCATGCAGATACTGGGACGAACGGGATCTCGTCTACTTTGTAACCAAGACCCCTCATGATCTTCTTTAACCCGTCAACAATCTCCTTATATCTCTGCTCCGAAAACGGTGGTTCTGTGAGATCCATTTTGTTTATAGCAACAACCACCTGATCTATACCCATGGTTTTCGCTAAGGTTATATGCTCTCTTGTCTGTCCCTCAGGGCTTACACCAGCCTCATACTCACCCTTCTTAGCTGATACCACAAGCAGTGCTGCATCAGCCTGGCTAGCACCAGTGATCATGTTCTTAACGAAATCCCTATGCCCGGGAGCATCTATTATGGTGAAATAATACTTATTAGTCTCGAACCTAACGAAGCTAGGCTGTATAGTTACTCCTCTATCCCTCTCCTCCTTCATTCTGTCCAGGAGCCATGCAAATTTCTCTGTCTCTTTACCCTTCTTCTTAGCCTCCTCCTCAACCTCCTTCTGCTGCTTCTCATCAATCTGTTTTAGCATTACTAGCAGATGACCCACTAGAGTGCTCTTACCATGGTCCACGTGACCCACTATCACCAGGTTTAGGTGAGGCTTCTGGCTCGACATCCTCTTAGCCCACCTACATATGGTTATCCACACACCTTATAAGTATGATTATGCTATGCAAGCTACATGCCAAGAAGCCCTAACAAAATCCATACCGATATATAAAGACACGGCCACATAGCTATATTCCACAAAGAACAGAGCTACAGTGCGACAGATCTATGCAAATTTATTAACAACAACCATACTTCAAATTCTAATGCTAGACCACCGTGGGCGAAGTAATAGAATGCATAGAGCATATTTACCTCATTATAAAATATATCAGTGGTGATTGAATGGCTTCCCTCGAACTAATGAAAAAGACCGCCGAGATAGTAAACAGCGACCCAAAACTAAAATCCCAGATGAAAGGACCTCTCTACATTCAATTCCAGATCGAGGGAGAACCCCCATTCTACATGGAAATCGCCTCCGACGGGACTGTAAAGATCGTTGAGGGAAAACACGGATCACCAGCGGTGACATTAATAGCTAAAGACGCTGTTATGGTGGGGATAATAAAAGGAGAACTAGATCCTGTGAGGGCTTATCTAAGAGGAGAGCTGAAGATCAGCGGAGACGTCTTCATAGCACAGAGAATAGGGTCGATATTATCACAGATCAAGGGACGCCTATAGATTCTTGCGACCATTTCCCAGAAATAGCGAAAATTTTTAAACAAGATAACCATGCTAGCGGATAGAGTTTATTAGAAATACCATACCAGATCTTACCAGGTATCTGAGCCTCTTTGACAGCAATATGGATATTAATATGTATAGAACGGCTGATATACCAACTCCAGGCAGTATCTTTACTATATCCCTCCAGAAGCTACTTATAACTATATCGCCTACACCGAGGAGCTTTAGCACATATGCTGACGGTAGTAGAGCTAGGAGAAACATCAATATATCTACCCACGGGATCTCCAGCTTGATCTTACTAATAGCTAGCCTATATACATAGAGTGTATATGGTATAACAGATACTAGGTATGATATGCTATAAGGAATTACAAGGATGACGGGATCCCTCACACCAGCAGAATAGATCACAGCCTGTGTTACAGCAGCCGCTGAGACGCTTAGCACGAACCTCAGCATCTGGATAAGCGGTATCCTTCCTAAGGGGGTTCTTATAACATCATATATGCTCTTTGAAGTCACATCAGCCCTTTCAGACCCCATAGCTATAGACTCAAATATAGCTGCATACCCAGCTATTAGCGCTTCTATCGATGCCATGATGAGCAATATATAGCCGCTGGCATACGAGGGGTTGAAGAAAGTTATTGCCGGGATAGAGAGTAGCGAGAGGGTGGCTGCAAAGAATATCGATACAAAGCTGTAGAGTATGATCATATCCATAGCATCCTGCTTGCTAGGATCCCTTAGCATTTTTGCGTATAAGCCGAGGGTAAAAGATCCTGGGGATATGATAAGCTTAGGTGTTGAAGAGACAGAGGCAAAGGCGGCCGGCAGGGTTGATGATGCTATTAGGCTCATTAAATACTTATCAAAGCTCGCAATAAACCCCGTTATAGCGCTTGGTAGGCTCAACACAGACAGTCTTAGCACATTAACAGCCTCTCTAAGGCTCTCCCCCAAGTTTCTCCCAATATTTAGTATTGCCACCCTAAGCGCTCCAGCTTTTAAAAGGATCATTATGCTTGCTATTGTGAGAACTATGCCAGCAAAACCGGGCCCAGCTATGGCTCCCACGATCCCGGAGCCCATACCTATTATAAGGGTATAGGTTAGGACAACCCTTAGTGTTTCGAACAAGAGCATGAGGTAGCCATATTTCTCAGGTGCGTAGAGAGTTATTAGGCTGGAGACAGGAACCAGGGGTGTTGTAAGCATATAGAATATTATTATTAAAACCGCGATTAGGAGCCCGTCACTTCTAGATCCTGCTAAAGGCATTACTATAAATATATAGAGAGGTATCGATATTACTAAATATAATAAGCTTAGGATCATAGATGCTCTAGGCGATATAGAGATACCTAGCACATGCCTCCTCGAACTCCAGAAGCTCCACACGCTGCTAGGCGTGTTTAAGGCGTTAGCCGTGTTCAGAGCAACTGAGTATAAGCCGTAGTCATTGGGGTCGAGTCTTCTTATAACTATAAGTGAGAATATTATCGAGGCTATGATCCTGTACATACTGGTTAGGAAGTTAACAAGAGCAGAGAGCCTAACCCTTATTCTCTGCCCAGCCGGGCTGCCCTCCACATCATCCCACTAAAGGAATGCCCAGCAATGCTTATAAGGAAGCTTCGATAAGCATCTACGGTGGTTACACTGGAAATCAGGGTTCGAAAAACATGCAGGTACACGACTATAAAGAAAGAATAACCATCAGATGCCTAGCCTGCGGCAAGGAGCAGGAGCCGAGCCCAAGACTTATGGTATGCAGTTATTGTGGTGGTCCTCTAGAGATAGAGCCTGATGTATCAAGAACCTCCATATCTGATTTCCTTAAGATCAGGAGTATGTGGAGATATAGACCTGTTCTACCAATGGGGGATTTTGTAGAACCTATAACGCTGGGTGAGGGAGCAACACCCCTCATAAGGCTCAGGAATATAGAAAGGATCCTTGGTATTAAAGAGCTATACGCCAAAATAGAGGGAGCAAACCCCACAGGCAGTTTTAAGGATAGGGGTATGAGCCTTGCAGTCAGCATTGCTAACAGCTATGGTTATCCAGAATTTATTGTTGCAAGCACCGGCAATACTGCTGCTTCAGCCTCCGCATATGGAGCTAGGGCTGGAAAAAAAGTCACTGTAGTTCTTCCAAGAGGATATGTAGCTGATGGTAAGCTTTTCCAAAGCATCCTCCATGGAGCGAGGGTCCTCTATGTCGATGGATCTTTCGATGATGCTCTCTCCAAGGTTATCGATGATCTCTCTAAGAGTAGCTCTCTCTATCCCCTCAATTCGATCAATCCGTGGAGACTTGAGGGTCAAAAAACAGTTGCATATGAGATTGCCGAAGATCTAAGAGAGCTTGACGCTATATTCCTCCCCGTAGGCAATGGAGGCAATATATATGCAGTATATAAAGGGTTCGCCGAGTCTGTCAAGATGGGTATTGCAGACAGAATACCAAGGATCTTTGGTGTTCAGGCAAAGGGGGCTTCGCCAATATATATGGGGTGGAATCTTGGAGGCAAGGATTTAAAGCCCGTCAATAAGCCTGAGACGATAGCCACAGCAATAAGGATAGGAAGGCCCGCAAACTGGCTAAAGGCCTTCAAGGCTGCTAGAGAGTCCAGGGGTTTCTTCCTAAGCGTTGATGATACCGATATACTAGCCTCACAGAGGATGCTTGCCAAGCTAGAGGGGGTGGGGTGCGAGCCTGCAAGCGCAGCCTCACTTGCGGGTCTTATAAAGCTTGTTGATGAAAACATGGTTGACAAGGATCAAAGAATAGTTATTATCCTAACTGGTCATTCTCTAAAAGATCCCATAGCTAGATAGGGAAGAAATATAGAAGATCACGGCTAGGCTTTCTCAAGATCGTATCTCTTGAGGTAGTCAATATTCTGCTTCTCAGAAGGATCTATATCTGTAACCGATAGCCATGCCTCGATGATCTCCTTAGCAACCTCTTCAGAAACAAGCCTACCACTCATTGCAAGGATATTAGCATCGTTCCAAAGCCTAGCCCCTCTAGCCGTCTGAGCATCATTACATAGAGCAGCCCTAACACCCCTGACCTTGTTAGCAGCTATAGAGACCCCTGTTCCCGTATAACATACAAGAATACCCCAGTCAACCCTTCCCTCAGCAACCATTCTACCAACCTCTATTCCCACATATGGCCATGGCTCGGGCTTGTTTGTTTTGAGCGAGCCTACTGGTATCACCTCAAAGCCTTTCTTTTTCAAATATTCAAAGGCAAACCTAGCCGCTGGATATAGATCATCAGATCCTATGGCAACCCTGTTTCCTAGAGCCATACGCAACCACCTAGTACCAATGGCAAGACGGAATTTATCATTAAGCACAATAGCAGTATAGCTATTATGATCATATCTTAACCAGCACTAACAATCCTATCAATAGCCAGCCAATAGATAGAAGCATTATAACGCTTCCGCATATATTACTCAATATATTACTCACATAAAGAGACACGGGGTTAGGAAAACATAGACGAGGCGGTTAACATCAATACTACCCACTATAGAGCCCGAACTTCTATAGTCATCATGGGGGTACCCTCAATGGTAATGTAAGAGCAGATAGTACACAACACAGATACCCAATGAAATAATATACTGGTGCTCAGGTAAATACCATAATACCTGGATTAACAAATTACTTGAGTATTGCTACCATAATACCTGCTGTAATAATGTACGATTTACATAGTATATGGGTTAAAATCAGCAAAATGTATAGTTGTTCTCGAAAGAGATATAGAAAGACATAAAATAAACCTTATCAAGCATCGATAAAAATCAGGTTAAAACTTTTATATGAGTCGGGATATTATCTATTGTGCCGCTGACCACAGGGTGTTAATTGTGTGTGGCATAATAGGGGTATGTCAGCGTGAGAGGCTAGTTTTGGGAGAACCTATAGGCTCGTTTCTTAAGAAAGCCCTACAGAGACTCGAGTACAGGGGCTATGATTCTGTCGGTTTTGCTGTAATAGACAAAGATAGGAGGATAATACTGAGGAAGAAGAAGGGGAAGCTTGCAGAGATCGAGGGTATACTGGGCTTTGATGCATTTGATGGCGTTGTAGGGATTGCCCACACGAGATGGGCAACACACGGAGAGCCTAGCGATAGGAATGCCCATCCCCATATAGATTGCAATGGATGTATCGTTGTAATACATAACGGGACGCTCCAGAATTACCAAGAGCTCAAAGAGCTATTGATCTCGAGAGGGCATCTCCTGAGAAGCGATACAGATACAGAGCTTATAGCCCACATAATCGAGGAGAAGATCAGAGAAGGGTTAGCACCCATAGAAGCTCTTCGAGAGACCGTTAAGGCTATAAAAGGAGCCTATGCTTTCCTGGCATATATATGCAAAGAGCCTGACAAGATATTCTTTGCAAAGAACGTATCACCTATAGTCATAGGGCTTGGCAATGGCTTCAACATGATCGCAAGCGATATACCAGCTATGATAAGCCATACAAAGAGGGTAATAGTTGTTGAAGATGGCGAGATAGGATACATATCGCCTGATTCGATCTACATAGAGAAGGATAATAATACACCCATAGATCCCATGTCAAGGGTCATAACCGTTGACTGGACTCCTGAGATGATCGATAAGGGGGGCTATCCCCACTACATGGCTAAGGAGATCTATGAGCAGCCCATAGCGATTCGCTCAACACTAGCCGGCTTGCCGGATCAGATCACAGACGAGATCCTTAGAATCCTCCTCAGGGCTAGGAGAATCTATATAGCCGGGGCTGGAACCTCTTACCACGCCGCTATGGTTATAGATTTCATGATGAGAAACACCGTGGATCTGGACTCAAGATCCTTTATATCGAGCGAGTATCTCTCAACACTAAGATCTCTTAGCGATGACGACGTGTTCATAGCTGTCTCTCAAAGCGGTGAAACAATAGATACCCTTATGGCGATGAGAAGGGCTAAGAGCATGAATGCCAAAGTAATAGCTATAACAAACGTGCTTGGAAGCACAATTGCTAGAGAGGCTGACTACAAGATATATATGAGGGCCGGACCTGAGATAGGTGTTGCGGCTACCAAAACGTTTGCAACAGAGGTTATTACGGGAGCATATATCGTTGAGAAGCTATGCCTAGTAAGGGGTATAGAGTGCTCTCAACTCTCAAAAGAGATCAGGATCTCTCCCAGCATAACAGAGCATATCATCAACAGGTATTTCAAGGAGATGGAGATCTTATCAAAGATCCTGAGGGAAGCTCGAAACATGTATTTTCTCGGAAGAGGCTCCACATTGCCAATCTCATACGAGGGTGCATTGAAAGTTAAAGAGATATCATACACACATGCAGAGGCATACCCAGCAGGTGAGAGCAAACACGGCCCCATAGCACTGGTCGAACCCGGCTTCCCCGTGGTCTTCACAATATTTGATGATGAGTATGGAGAGCTTATAATCAACAATATCGAGGAGATGAAGGCCAGAGGCGCATACACAATTATAGCAGCCTCTGAGAACCTGGAAAGACAGCTAAAGCTGGCAAACAAGCCAATAGCCCTACCGATCATGAAAACACCAGTCGCTTCGGCTCCATATGTAGCGATCCATCAGATGTTAGCATACAACCTTGCCGTATGTAGGGGATACGATCCCGATAAACCGAGAAACCTGGCTAAAACAGTAACAGTAGAGTAAAAACGATTACTCCTGGAGATTCATTAATACCCCATAGACTCCCACACAATCAGCAGGATCTCTATCCCTGTGGGTTGTGGTTCGTTACTAGCCCAACATAATGATGCACACACCACCATCCAGAGCTATACAGAGATCAAACCATAACTACGCCATCCCATCCATAGATTATAGATACCTCTTACGAGTATTGATAAGAAAACAACCCACTTACTTATCTATGCCTAGAGCATAGGATGCTTGAAAAGTTCTAGTAAACCTATACACTCAAGTTCTCCCATGATCTATTATTTGCGAGAGTATATTGGCAACATCAACCGGGGTTACTGCAACCCTTATCCCAACAGCCTCTAACGCCTTGATCTTTGTCTCTGCATCCCCCCTCCCCATACTTATTATAGCCCCGGCATGCCCCATTCTTTTACCCGGCGGTGCTGTTCTTCCAGCTATATAGGCTACCATTGGTTTCGCCATGCCCCTCTCCTTTATATATTGTGCTAGCCTCTCCTCAGCGTCTCCTCCGATCTCTCCCACGACAACGATCGCCTTGGTCCTAGGATCCTTGTTAAACATCTCAACAACCTCTATGAAGTCAAGCCCAACAACGGGATCCCCACCTATGCCGACCACAGTGCTCTGCCCCATACCTGCTTTGGAGAGGGCCTCGGAGATCTCATAGGTTAGAGTACCACTTCTAGAAACAATACCAACGCTCCCAGGCGAGAAGGATCTCGCGGGCATTATACCCACCTTAACCCTCTCTCCAGGAGATATAACTCCGGGGCAGTTGGGTCCCACAACAATAACTCCTTTGGATCTAGCGTATGATATCATCTTCATCTCATCATGAAGAGGAATACCCTCGGTAATTACAATGATGGTCTTTATCCCAGCATCTATAGCCTCATAAAAAGCATCTGGAGCGTAGGGTGCTGGGACGAAAAGTATCGATGTATTTATCTCAGGATGCATCCTAACAGCCCGTTCAACAGTATTATATACAGGTACACCATTAACGCTAGAACCACCCTTACCAGGTGTGACGCCGGCCACCACTTTAGTCCCATAATCCATCATGCTTGCAGTATGGTAGCTTCCCTCTCTACCAGTTATACCCTGAACAAGGACACGTGTACTCCGATCAACTATTATTGCCAAGAGGCTTCTCCACAATAACATTTAATATGAGATTTAAATTTAAATCGATATGGCATCCATAGCAGAAGTGCTAACAAACATTATAGCCAGACGGCGGTTTTAGACGGCTAAAATTACTACTAGCTACATACATTCGCCTCTGGATATTCTTTGATATCTCTCCATAACCTAGAGCCCCACCCAGTCTAAGGGATCTAGTCTTCCCTATGGGATCACAACGTGTTTCTAGCCAAACGGCATAGAACTCTCAACCGCTAGGAGCATTTCTGGAATGCTTAGAACAATACCTCTAGCACGAGCTAGAGAGGCTAATATCGAAAACAATACATCTCCAAAACAATAGAAAACACCTATAAATATCTATAAGAACTAATAGGAGACCAGTCCATAGAATGCCTTGAAGGTGCCGAAGTCAACAGTTCTCATGATCTCTATTCCATGTGCCTTGAATAGAGAGATATAATCGCTTGTTCTAATAGCGTGAACAGCAAGCAGGCGGTTAAAGATCCTACCCTTAATGCTATCTGTAACAGCTACCGCGATCCTTACGCTTCCTCCTTTCCTTAGTATCCTTGATATCTCAGATATAACCTTAGCTTTATCTCTAAAGATATGTATTACCAAACTTGATATATAGTGATCTATAGTAGCATTAGCTATAGGGATCCTATCTATAGAGGCTCTCAAAAACACCGCTTCCTTGGTCTTGCGAGAAGCTGTTCTAAGCATGGGTAGGGATATATCGATCCCTATCAAGGAGCCTCTATATCGTTTCCTCTCAAGCAGCGATAATAGGGATCCTGTACCGCAGCCCGCATCCACCAGGATCCCTTCGGATAGATTCCCGGTTAACTCTTCATAGAACTTATCAAGAGAGCCTCTTCCACTAAGCCTCCAACCAACCCGGGACCATGGATCGTATAGTCTAGGGAATCTTTCGAAAAGCCCTACCCATCCTTGATCGCTGCCTAAGAAGTCGATGATCCTTCCATCGATAATGCTATACTTAGCACCACATTGTATACATACAATATATCCTTGCTCCTTTCTGAGCTTTGAGGAGCATTGGGGGCATTGTAGTACGGGTAACACGCTCTCTATCATAGATAGCAGTCTCCTTGATTTAGTAATTATCGATTGCTTTTAGTCCTGACCCTAGCTATGATGTTTTCTACGAACATAGATATAGGCAGCTATGGAGAGCAGTATCACTATGACTGCCATAAGCATGATTGTACTCAGCGTGGGTAAAACCTCCCCAGATCTGCCTATCTGTGCTGTTTGTGTACCCGGCAATACCGTGTTTGTCATTGTTTCTACTATTATCGGGCTTGTTTGCGTCTCGTTGGTTATTGCTTCGCCCGCGCTACTCAGCACAGCCACTTGGGATCCTTGCGCGAGGAGCTTAGCTATTCTTAGAATTAACAATGACTGCTCATATAGAGACAAAGCCTGTGTTATCTGCCCCTTCTCTAACAGGTAATCGCCCATCTGTGCATAGAGCCTTGCAGATACAGGAGATCCTGAACCGAGATCTGCTAAGATCCTTCTAACCTCTCCCCTCACTATTTCTCCAAGCTTTGTCATATTGATCGAGAAAATATTGTGTATCGTTATCGTTGTGTTCAGGATCACTCCAGCCGATAACGATATTGCTCCTAGATAATCGCCACCACTTAAAAGAGATGCGGCATGCGATGCCATCACCTCTAGCTCCTGTCGTGAAGCATCTTGATACTCTATGGAACTTAAAAGAGATTCTAAATATGCTAGTGATGTCTCAGCATAGCTATATATCCATGATGCTAACTTACCAACATTATCCCTGTGTACCTCATCTATACCCGGCAACACGGCCAGCTGGAGCCATACGTCTATGCTTTTCAGTCTCGCCTCTGCATAGGATGCATAGTATATAGAACCTACAATATCACCGTTATTAATAGAGGCGATGGAGCTGTTGAGATTCTTCCAAGCATCGTATAACCTCCCATAGACCTCGGGGAGTATATAGACTTCACCAACCCTATAGAAGCTCTTAGCGGTATATCGGCTTAACAAACCCCTGTAGGTGTCCACAAGGTTTTTAACCTGTGATATATAGTTTCTAGCATATGTAACCGGATCCTGGGAGCTATATGCATCGGCGAGGTTTTGAGCAAACCTTGCTATGTAGTATGATGTGAAGAGGCTTGAGAGGGCTGGGTAGTAGAGCCCCCTGTTATAAAGATCCCGTGATTCGTTGGCATACCTAGTGGAATATGTGACCAGGCTATTAATGTTGGAAACGATCCTCTGGTCTTTTATCGAGCTTGCCTGACGTAACGTGCTTGAAATAACAGTGGTGAGCAATGCCGATAGATTTCCATATGCGCTACTAAGGATTCTCTCTTCGGAAGCTGTCAGGAATGGTTCTTTCATCGCCTCTATGGGTCTGTATGCTCCTTTTGTGAACATATATAGAAGATCCTCGGCGGTGGCTACTTCAACAACCCTAGCTCCGTATTTACTCACAAGCTCGTTTACATCGATAGTAACAGTAGTAGGTCTTATAATAGATACTGGCCCTATGCTTTGCCTAACATACCTCACCTCTGTATAGTTTGACTGGCCCCATGGAACTAGGATCACTTTAAACCCGCCAGAGGCGGCTGCAAGAGCCTTTTCAGGTACTCCCCCGACTGGTCCTATTAAACCGTCTGGTAGTATCATGCCTGTGGCGGCTACAAAGGGGTCTAGGCTTGTGTTGGTTAGTGCTGAATATATTGCTGCAACCATTGCAGACCCGGCTGAGGGTCCTCCTACTATTGGAGAGCTGGACTTTATCGATACTAAATAGTCATACTTGAAGGGATCCTTGCCGGCTAGGTAAGAGGCTATCAGTACAGCAGCTCTAGCAGATGCCTGTAGATCTATATCGCTGAGGGGTTCTGTAGATACATATATAATACCGCTTCCAGGTTTCAGAATCTTTACATCGATCCATGTAACTATGCCTACATAGCTCCCATCATCCAGCATCGATACAGCCAGTGCAGGAACCCTGGAATAACCGACGATCTCGACCACATTACCGATGGCTTGTAGAGCAGGTGTTAGTATTATTAGCAAGACTAGGATAAGCGGAGCGAGTTTAAAAAGCCCCATTTAACCACTCTCACAACATCCTCATGTATAGAGGGTATTAAGTGTTATCAACACATCTCATTACTAGTAAGGATCCTCATAAGATCTCAATATTATTGCATACAGACCTAATATTGCTGAGCAGCTCTTCCGAGGCTCCTTTGTATATGAATACAACATCTTCATCCCCACAGCTATCCATGATCTTCTTAACAGCCTTATCGATACTATCTAACGCGTAGAGATAAACCGTTACGTCGAAGTTCTTCGATAGAGAATCTCTAACGGTCTCCGCCCACCCCCTTATACCCTCCCCCCTAGTGATCAGGTATATTGATAACGTTCCAAGTCTTCCATATCTAACTCTAGCAAGAACCCTTCCCAGCAATCCTGGATCTTTTCTCATCTCATGAAGATCTACTAGAAGTAATGCCCCCAAGATAGCACCACTATAATAGCTAGTCATAAGGATATAAGCCGTGAACCACGCTATGTAGGATCAGTAGACCTTTTCTGAGTAAAAGCCTTATATAGCTATTAAAGATACTTGGATTTAAAATGGTTACTGGTAAGCTCTATAAGACAGCTGAAGCGGCTAGGGCTCTTAACATTAGTGTTCCACTGTTAAGAAGCAGGTGAAAGAGGGCAAGATAAAAACTATTAAGGTTGGCAAACCCCAGATATCGATGAGAGAGAATGAATATATGGAATCCCTAGCAATAGGATATGAATATGCAGAAAAAGAGCCTATGAGCTGTTTTCTCATTAATATACATAGAGAGGATTAATAGGCTTTGGAAATCTTCATAGATATAGGGGCAATGCCTAAAAACTACCCTCCCATCAACACACAGAGGCATTTATAAGCTTTAGCCTTAAGACATATTGCTCTCAACGCGGATCTACCACACAAGCCCCGGACAACGATGGGAGCAGCGCTCCAAGCCCTCCAGGGCTAATCCTAAATGGGAGCCACGTGCCGTTTGGCTCGACAGCCACCCACGACCCCGCAGGGGCAGAGACCCTGCATGTAGAGGCGAAAACCCCTGGATAAGACCATGAATAATAAATGATCAGAAAAAACATCCAGAGACAAACGGAAGCCCATGCCCAGATACAAAGAGAATCCTAGATAGCCAAAACAGCCTAGATAATGGGCATGTGCGACCACTATGTATTTATCAACCTAGGAATGGTTAATATAGATGGATGATATATATAGGGATAACATCAACAGACCTGCAGCTCTCTCCAAGATTTAGGCTCAGTATTATTTATCTTGAGAGCATTATTATAAAGGATCATGGGCAAATATTCGAGAGCCTCACGATCAATAATACAACCGTGATCGAGACAAGCCCCTGTGGGGGAGGCTGTTGACGTTTGTAAAAAGCCGGGAGCCTGTGAACTATGTATTCCTGCTATCCCTGGTGCTCACCTACTCACCTATATTGCCTTTGCTTCGTCTCGATGTTTTTGGCTATATAGCTGCCCTATCTCTCTTACTAGCATTGCTAGCAGCGATTCTATATATAAGTATCTCCCGCTTTCCACTAGATCTAATGATACTTACTGCTCCAGCAGCGTTGTTAGGGGCTACAGCTAGTTATAACACCACATACAAGCTGATTGCGAGAAGCCCCATGCCCGATGCTGTTCTCCCCATAGCAATAGGATCTATTGTATATATAGTGCTAATGACAGCCAGAATAGCGCTTAGGAAAAGACAATCAGCACCGAGAGAGACGACAGAACCCACCGAGATACTGAGAAGGGTCTTTAGAAGCCTGAGTAGCAGGCTCGACGCTATCTTGATCTCTCTAGGTGTTTCGTTGATGACTATATCTGCTATAGATATGATGCTCGTTCTCACACGCGTGGTGAGAGATCCAGTATATCTATACAACCCGCTTATAGTAGCAGGATCTATAGTCTCAAGCATGATGATCGATAGGGTTTCTCCTACTAAAGTAATTATGCCGGCCGCCTCTTGGGCGTCTGTTGTTCTCCTCTACAGCAGTATAAGATCTCGGGCTGCCATAGGGCTATTAAAAGAGGGCCGCAGGACTATAAAAATACACGGCCTGGTGTCAAGCGAAGGCGATGTCGAGCTACCCCTTGACACTAGATCCTCACCACACATTATAATCAGTGGGAGCACGGGGAGTGGGAAAACAACACTGTGCAGGATTCTTGCCAAGTCGTTTAGGGAAGAGGGGATGGGAGTGATCGTGATAGACCATCACGGGGAATATACAGGCCTTGAGGGATACTTGATCCTTGATGCTTCTGATACGTCGCCCCAGATAATGCCATACCCGCCGGAAGAGCCTAGGGTTCTTGAGCTTGTTGACAGCATAGGAAGGATCTTCAGGCTTGGAGCGTTACAGGTTTCAATGTTAACAATGATTGCCCAGGAGATGGTGAGGAGGGGTGGTAGAAGCTTTAACGACCTCTTAAGAGTGGCGGAAGATATGTTCTCCAAAGCTGAAGATCCCCAATCGAGGGATATAATTGCGAGTCTATTACCATACCTAAGGATCCTTGCCACACATATTAGAGGAAAGCCAATAGATCTTGAAAAGATGCTCTCAAGCGGCGTGAAACATATCGTGTTTAATATGAGCACTGTAGGATCTGACTACGCATCAATGATCTATGCTGAGTATGTTTTGAAACAGATATGGCGATATAAAGTCAAGGAAGGGCAGAGAAGAGAAGTAGATCTCGTGATCATTATAGATGAGGTTCACAACATCCTCAGAGGATCGTCTGAAGAGTTCTTGTCAAGGATCTTTAGGGAGAGCAGGAAGTATGGGTTATCACTAGTAATATCCACCCAGCAATTTGAGAAACTATCACAAGTATTAGTTAATAATACCGATAATTTCTTCTTCCTAAGACACACAGACCCCAGAGTAGTGGATAAAATAACACTACTAATAGAAGGGAGAAGCGGTAGAGGGGATATAGCCAGTATAATAAGATCTCTTAAACCGCTCGAGGGAGTCTTATACATTGCAAGAAGTGGACTGATACTCAAAGTAAGTATAAATGCTGATAGATAGTGATCATCCATACTACTGTCTATGCCTTGTTTTATCTAGCAGCACCTCTTTGAACACCTATATATGGATGGGTAATCCATATATACCTCCTAACACATTTCCCCTGGTGAGGGCTCTGGTCAAAAAGATTGTGACCACGGAACCAGCTTCGACAGAAACTATCGCCTATCTAGATGGGGGCGTTGATAGAATAGCCGGTGTTAGTGACAAATGTGACCATCCCTATGAGGTTATGGTAAAGCCTAAGGTGGTTAGAACATTGCTTAAGATAGACGAGAACCTATCATCCAACGAGATCGATAGGATCTATAGGGAGTATGTTAGAAGCGGTAAACCCCTCTACGAGATCGACTGGGGTTTGATAGAAGATATAGATCCCGATCTAATTGTTGGACAAACACTGTGTAGCGTCTGCGCCTTCCCACTCCTCTCCCCCCTCGGCTCGAGTATTAATGCTAAGATGCCCGCCATGGTTATTAAGCATGCACAGCGCTTTAAGAGCCTCAGACCAAGAATGATCGCAACATATAGCCCCAAAACATTCTTAGGAATAGCTAGGGAGGCCCTTGCAATCTCGAGGATTATTGGTAGAGAGGAAAGGGGGCTGAGAATGTTCTGGGAGTTCCAGAGAGCTCTTGAAGAGCTGAGAGGTCTTGGCAATAATTCCAGAACGCTCTTGATCGAATGGCTAAAACCTCTACATATTGGGGGCTTATGGGTTAGTGATCTTATAGAGGCCTCGGGTTCGAGAAGCATCTTAAGGGCTGGTGAGGAGGGAAGAGCTATTGAGTGGGAGTTGGTGAAGAAATTCGACCCCGATTTGATCCTAATCTCCCCATGTGGTCTTAATATAGAGAGGACGGTGCGCGAGATAGATCTTATCGCCAAGATGCCGGGGTGGAGCGAGCTCAAGGCTGTGAGAAGTAAGAGGGTATATGTGGTAGACTCAGCCTATGTATCCAGGCCGGGTCCGAGGGTGATTAGGTTGGCTAAGCTCCTAGTAGATCTATATAGTGGTAGTGATTTCGACAAGGAGGTGGCTATAAATATATATGATTAGCTAGGGGAAATAAAGGGTTAGAATTGGCTGGTTAAAAAACCTATTTTAGCCGAAAGGCTTTAGCCCTTCAGGGGTTATGCATAGAACCGGTGACAAGCCCCTGCTCAGTATTTCGAACAATGGTAGGGAATATGCTATTACTATGAGCACTATAGCTATTAATACCCAGATACCGATCCTATCATATATTGTTGCTTTCTCATAACCATTACCATTTCTTAGGAGAGACGCTCCGTCGAGCTGGGCTACGCGTTTTCCAACAAGCGGTGTTAAGGTTACATTTGATATGAAGAGCACACCGGAGATCCAGAATAAGAGCCCTCCGATCATTCCGATAAAGAGCAAGGGATCCCAGATGTTCGGTGCTAATCCACCGTACGAGGAATCATAGGTTCTTCTAGGAGCTCCATATATACCTGCTATGTGGTATGCTATGGAGAATACCATCATGCCTATAAACCATAGGTATGGCTGGATCCTAGCCATACCCATGCTCGCAATACTCCTCCCAAACATGACTGGTAGTAGGAGGTATGAGAGCGCTATAAAGGTAAGTGTAACAGCACCGCCTACAGTGGTATGGAAGTGACCAACGATCCATGTTGTGTTATGCACAACATTGTTGAGATTGAGGCTCGCGTTAACCATGCCTCCGAAGCCTCCAACTCCTAGGAGGATAAACGCTAATACCATGCCCGAGAACACAGGATCCCTCCATGGGAGCTTAGCTATCCATCCGAAAAGCCCGTCGCCCCCTCTTAAAGCACCCGCATTGGCAAGGGTCATTACTATATTGAAGGCCGTTAGGAAGCTGCCCAGGGCTACTGCGTAGGTTAGCACTGTGTGGAGCACTTTGAAGGAAACATCCAGCCCAGGGTCTGCAAATTGGTGATGAAGCCCTACAGGTGTTGATGCTAGTATGAAGATCACAAATGCCAGCTTGGCAGCTCTAGGCGAGTAGAGCTCTGTATTAAGGATTCTGGGTAGAACAGCATACCACGCTGTTATTGCTGGGACGAGCCAGAAGTATACAAGTGGGTGTCCAAAGTACCAGAATAGGGTTCTATCGAGAAGAACATCGACTCTTTTCCCGAAGAGAGACATCGGTATAAGATCGTATATCACCTCTATAGCAAGTCCTGGGGTTGCCTCAAGCCATATGATTAGCGTTGCCAGAACCCCGAATGTTCCGAGCGGTATTGCGGCACCTTTGTTCTCCCTCATCCACCTTATAAACACGTCGAAAACAGCTGCAGCAAAGACCCATGAGCCAATAACTACAAGAGCCAACCCGATATAGAATGCCGGGTGGGCTAGAAGCGGTGGGTAGAAAGTGTAGAGAACAGCACCCATGCTTGGCTGCCCAATCAATAGACCGCCTACTATCGGGTATGCTGCTACTACAGAGCCTATGATTGCCAGCACAGCTGCCAAGGCTAGAAGGGATCTCCTAAATGGTTTTCCAAGCTCGCTTGACACCACGAATACTGCTAACCCTAGTATGAAGAAGGCTGTCCATAGTATTGCTATAAATACCCCATGTCCTGTTAATACAGCATAGTATTGTGGCTCGTCGACAAGCTTTGGAGCACCCGGGGTTCTGCTTACTAGCTGTAAGAGTCCGAAGAGGCCTCCAAGCGCTAGGAGTATGTATGAGAATGCGATCGAGACCTTTATAAATGTTCTCTCACTTATCAAGAGGATCACCTCCTTATAACGATCTCCATGTACATGGCTGAATGACCTATCCCGCAGTACTCATTACATATCGCTAGCATGGTTCCGTTGACGCTTTGATGGGGCTTCCACACAATAGTAGTTATATATCCTGGAAGTATCATGGCGTTAACGTTTGTACCTACGATCTGGAAACCGTGGATTACATCTATGCTATAGATCCTTATCACAACCTCTTTAGGATTATAGAGCTCTACCTTCGAAGGCCTGAAGCCCCACTGATATGCTATTATATCTACCTGATACCTACCGCCCCCAAGATCTTTCACGCCAGGCTGGAAAAGTCCTGGGGCCTTCTCCGGTGGGAGCACTGTTGCCTCGCTAGCAACACCATACCCTGTTCTTAAAGCATACGCTATAGATCCTAGGAGGATCACCAGCACGATTAGAACCGAAACTAGCCAGAACTTCTCTCTCCTATCGACCATACCATCACCCCACAGGACCCCTGCTCACCAATACTGCATATACAGCAAACCACACTGCCACAAGTATTGCTAGGAATGTATAGAGCAGGATAAACGCTCCTTTATACCCTCTCCCAGTTGGTTCTTTCTTAGACACCCTAACCCCCTAGCTTCACATACAGGGTTTCCTAATAAGGCAGTATGCTAACAGTGTTAGCATTGCAGATGAGAACCGGTTCCAAGCTATACCGCCTCTGATGAGCATACATGATCTTAAGCCTATTACGTTTGCCACCGGATACCTATTCTGCCTCTCATATCTAAAGACTTCATCTAAGCCCTCAGGGGAGCCTTTTCCGCGATTCATAGTTCGTCGTGAACCCGACAATCGGGCTTCTATCTATATGTACTCTAAATGTTTAGAATGTACCCACATCACTACCATGGCATATATTCCCCTACAAACCTCTCCAATCAAAAGTCATGAGTCAAACATCTATCTGTGGAATCCTATTGATCACGTCTATAGCAAAGCTGGGCAGTAGAAATTTCAAAATCTATGTCTCCAATATCTGGGCTCGAAACTTTATTTAAATTTATGCAAGAGCATATAGATCTATAAGAATGAATAGCAACCCTTATAACTTCCTTGTACTTCATAGATCGGGCCTCGCATTGTATGTTTTAGAGGTTGTTTATGCGATCCCATGCCCATGGAGATCTTTAATTAATGGTGAGGTTAGGATCTTGAGCTGTAGGCCTTGGGGGGAAAGGGGCTCCAGTGTATTGATAAAACTCAAAGGATCTATAGATCAGGAGAAAATCACAGGAAAAAATCTACGTATAACCTCTATGTATAGATTGAGAGACGGTCAGTCGCTTGTTATTCTTAGAACCAATTCATGTCCATGCAGAATCTCTGGCCTCAACGAAATGCACATAGTATCATCAAGAATAGATGCCGGCCTCATCAAGGTGAGGATGATCTGCGAGAATAAGAGCGAGGCCAAAAATCTACTTTCAAAGATGAAGGCCTCAGGGATCCGTATCATTAGTGCCAAGCTTAGAACCATCAGAGAGGAAGATATACTTACCCCGAGACAGGAGGAGGCGCTGATACTGGGCTTTATTAAGGGGTATTTTGATAACCCGAGAAGAATAGATCTGGGTGCTCTGAGTAAAGAGCTAGGGGTATCCAAGCCAACCGCCTATTCGATGATCAAGAGAGCCATTAGGAAACTGATCAGACAAGCATTATATATATGAATCACATACATTACAATTCCAGCCAAACCTCCCAGCTTATTGAAGATCTTAACGAAGACTCTATAAAATTCTGCTTATACTAATGAGAGCTCTATACATAGTTATCCACACCCAATACCTTCACTATAAACACAGATGCAATATGGATTCACGGATCCATAAAGTATATGCTAATCAGAATAAAAGGCACGTCAGTAGTTTATAAACAGCCAGCCCTTCCTATTTCTTTAACATCTACCCTATGGTGGTACTAGTAATAGGCAATACCGCTGTTTCCTTTCAATTCTATAATAGATCTAACTGAAGGGTTTTGGTTAGCTTCTAGCCCAGTGGCATCGGGGTTTCCATCTACGTTCAAGAGAACATCCATGGGTTGATTATCGCATTACTCTATCCCATCTGGGGCTAATATGAGAACTAACCCATAAACAAATCATCTCAACCAAGAACTACAAATACCTCCTACAAATACCAATAAGAAGAAAACAGCACAAATACACGGCAACAATGTAACGACAAGAGCTACAAATGAGACCCAACGGGCTACATGATCCGTGGGAGATAGAGACCCATCAGAACGAACGGAGATCCTACGATAGCCAGCAAGACGCCAAAAGGCGCCGAGAAACAAATAAAAATGGAAACATAATACTCTATGATGGATGACAAAGACATATGATGAGGCCTGTGCACACAGAGTGGTGATGAATTTTCTCCATTCTGAAAAATTATTGTATGTCTAGTTGCGTATGGGGTTCAGGTTTCATAGCGATTGTCTTTGTATACCAACAGCTCTTCCCATGGCTTCACTGCTCTCAGACCCCCACTCTCGTCGGAGTCCGTATCCTTGGATCCCACCTGCCTAGAGTGACCCTGTTCATAGCCTCCCTTTATACAATATACCTGCATTATCGCATGGAAACCCCCCTTACCCTGATTTTTACCTCACTCGTTAGGATCTTTGTCTACACTATGTCGCGAACCGGCATGCCTACAAGTGCTCTAAAGCTCAGGATTATACTAATGCAAAACTACGATAATCCAATATCATCCCTTATAAACCTTCACGAAAAACAAACCAGCTGGCTCTAGCTATAATATTTCGTGCCACACGGATAGGATTCGTTATGGTTATTATCTCACACTTATTATGGCTTTGTATATTTTTTATAATGATTCGCGGCTAATACCGGGACTACCATGATGAACATATAAAATATTTTTGGAATTAATTATTTGGTGGGCCCATGTTTTCCGGACCGGGTGAGCAGATAGATGCTATGGCATCGCCAAGGATAGCCCAGATCCCCACGTTCGCAAGACTCCCATTCATCAGGAATCCTGATCCTCGGGTTACCAGTGGCGTGTTCTTAGGAGTCCCGTTCGATGGTGGTATTACCTATTATAGCGGTGCGAGGCTCGGGCCAACATATATAAGGATAGAATCGAGGTTATTGAGACCATATAACTATGCTCTCAAAATATATCCCTTCAAGGTCTTGGGTGCTGTTGACTATGGCGACATAGATGTAATACCAACCAATGTTGAGAAAACACTAAACTCTATAGAGGAAACTATTAGAGATCTTGACTCTAAAGGGATAACCCCCTTTATAGCTGGTGGTGATCACAGCATAAGCTTAGGCATTCTAAGAGGCCTATCTAGACACAAACCTACCCTGATACACTTCGATAGCCATCTAGACTACTGGGATCAATACTGGGGCGGGGAGAGATATACACATGGAACATGGGTCAAAAGAGCGATAGAAGAGGGTATAGTGAGTAGCGTGGTTCAAATAGGCATACGAGGACCACAATATAGCGAAGAAGACCTAAAATTCCCTGAGAAATCCCCAGTACCCCTAACAATAATAACAATGGACGAAGCAACATACCATGGAGTAACGTGGCTATCAAGCAGACTGAAGAGTCTTAAGGGGAAGATATACATATCGATCGACATAGATGTAGTGGACCCGGCATTTGCGCCTGGTACAGGAACTAGGGAGGTTGGTGGTTTCACTCCGAGAGAGCTCATATCGATCCTAAGATCCCTATCCGAGGCAGAAGTAGAGATAGTCGGCATTGATGTGGTAGAAGTAAGCCCACCACTAGACCACTCAGGAATAACGAGCCTACTAGCAGCTAATCTCATATACGAGGCCATGTCCGTAAAAGCCTTTCAAACAGCTAGGAAAAGACCTTAACCCAATGCCCTGAGAACCGGGATGGAGATTTAGCCCTCATAAGATCGCGATTGCCCCTATATGTCTAGATATATAAGATCATCTATATCTATTGCCAGAAGAGCATCAAGAATCTTCGACACCGGCTCCCCCTAAAATCTATCTACGGGCATAGATCTGCCGGGGTTGATCGACATGCCGGGAGGAGTCTTCCCACCATAACATGGAATAGAAAGAACGCCGAAACTCTTTTCAGTGAGTGGTCTCTCTAGACGTCTCGAGGGTTTTTACCGCGGTATATATTAGGTAGATATACGAGTTTATAGCAGCTCTAAGACTCGGTATATCACGGGAATAGATCTCAATAATGTATCTCTCCCTATCGCGATACGCGATCACACCCACTCTCTTGAGGTTTGGCGGTGTTTCTATCTCTGGAGCTAGCGCCTCATATATTATTCCAACTATATTGCTCTCTCCCACGACCTCTATCTTTGCCCTATATCTCTTTTTCTCTATATGCTTCTCTGATCCCGATTCTGGGTCCACAGATTCTTCCCCCCTTTGAGAACCATATATAAATCTTCTCATCACTTACTTCTATATGTATCTTCTCATCAAAGGATCTATTGCTATCATGCCGAGCCCCGAGGATCGTGCTAAATATATCTATTAGAACTCCACATATGTCTGCCCCACACTTTCCTGAATCTATCTGCGGCGATCTGAAGAAGCAATTAGGCACACCCTGCTCTCTACTAAGCTTTATAGAGGAGATATAGAGAGACCCTATCTTTTTAAGCACATCTCCTTCCCTTATATACACATCAACCCTGCCTGGGTTGGCTTTCCACGTGTTAACTATTATGAGCACGCTGTAGCCCGTTAACCTCATCAGATCCCTAAGATCTTCAAGACTCTTCTTCCCCCTATTAATCCTCGTCGCTCCCGGAAGAGTCTTTGCCAGATCGTTAACGAAAGACCTAACTCTCCTCGAAGGCCTATGGCTCGATGTTACCAGAACCTCCCCACCGCGTTTCTCCGTCTCTCCCACTCGTTTGTCCCTAGATATTCTTTGATGTTCTTTTATATCCGGGGATCCCTGCCCAGCTGCAGAGATATCTCGTACTTCGGGTTCATGGGTTGCTATTGAGCCCGACGTCATGGGGCTGCCATCTACCAAGATATAACCCTTAAGAAGGTTGAAGCTGTGTTCCCAACACCCGGAGGCGGATCGAAGTGCTCATAGCCAAAACCATATAGATCAAATTCGTTCAATAGCTAGGGAGAGTGCTTATGTGATCCGCTGATTATAGATTCTATCGCATCGTGGACTTGGGTAAGTGATGTGATTGTGACGTCGGGCTCTATCTTAGACAGATCTATGCCTAGAACCCTCGCATACTCCTCGCCAATTGATACGGATCTCCTGACATGTATGGCCTTCAACCCATATTTTTTGGGGTAGTAAACATCAAAGACTATGTTATCTCCTATGGAGATCTTTATAGGCCCATCGATCGATGTTGTATAAAAACAGCTAGAGCTCTTGAGGCAGCCTTTCTTATCAGGGCTGAATATCTCTCTAAAATATTGTAGAAGACCGGCTTCTCTGACAACACACTCCTGGTATTTCCAGAACCCGTTTGTTGAGAGTACTAGGTAGAACCCCATATCCCGTAGCCTCTCCAATACTCTTGGCGCATTGTCGAGAACCTCCACAGAGCTGCATACCTTCTGAAGCTCCTCTAGAAATACATTCTCTCTAGGCTTTACCCCATTCTCTACGAGCATCTCTGACAATATATAATCCCAATCATATGCTCTTGGATCTCCTGTTTTGACTTTCTCCATATGCTTTTTAGCAAAGATCTCCAATACCCTATCTACACTTATCCCCAGGGTTTTCGATACCTCCTCATAAACCTTCGGCATCACTCTCCTGCCAAAGGGGTTGATAACCAGAGTACTGTCTAGATCGAAGAATATTATTGCCCTAAACATGCTCCCCCCTCCGTTTTACCACTCCCACCAATATAGATTATACTATCTATATACAGTAACTCCTACCTTTAGTCAGTCAATAATAGCTCTCTTGCAAGCCATATGTTGGTGTGGTTATGGTTAAGGTACGCGAGATCATGAGGGAGGCTTCGGTAACACTGAGGAAAGACGATACAGTCTCAAAAGCACTATCTGTAATGGTCTCAGAAGGCCTCTGGATTATCCCTGTCGTTAGTGGTGAGGGGAGACTGGTTGGTGTGGTGAGCTATAGAGAGCTTCTTGAGAGAAGGGTTAGCCCGAGGGCGAGGATCTCGAGCGTAATGTATCCACCATATTCTGTTAACGGTGATGATGATTTTAGTGAGGCTGTAGGCAGGATCTTCACTCTAAGGGTTAGAGGCATCCCAGTCGTTGATCAGGGAAGATATCTAATAGGCATTATTATGAGGGAGGATGTGATAAGATATCTCCTTGACACAAACATGCTCCCAGGAGGGAGGGTATCAAGCATAATGAGCTCGCCCGCTATAACTATAGATGCTGAGGAATCGGTAGCCAGGGCCAGGATGGTTATGCTTAAGAATGGTGTGTCAAAGCTCCCAGTAATAGAGAGTGGTAAGCTATATGGGATCGTGAGCATGAGAGATCTTGCCGAGAAGATGTACTACGCATTCTACCAGATAGGCTCTAGGAGAACAGGCTTCTACAAAACAGAGGAAGAGATCCTAGCAGCCCCTGTGAAGGAGGTAGCATCATCCCCCGCAGTCACCGTAGATCAAAACGACCCGGTTAGAAGAGTCGCAGAGCTCATGCTTAGCAAGAGATACTCAGGCTTCCCTGTACTCTCTGAGGGAAGAGTTGTTGGGATGGTGAGTAGCTATGATATAATAAAATCCGTTGTCAGGGTAAGAGAAGAGCTCCCAGTCGAGGCAAGGATCTCAGACCTAGAGGCCGAAGACCAGAGACAGGCTCTAAACAGACTAATAAGCAACTATATAGCTAAGATCTCCAGGATAACCAAGATCCTTGATATCAAGGTAATAGTCAAAAGACTCTCAAAAGCCGGAAGCGGGGGTGCCTATATAGTTAACGTATATGTCAAGACAAATCACGATCAATACTCCGTTGAGGAGATAGATAAAGATCCCCTTATGGCTGCAAGAAGATCTCTGGATCTTATAGAGAAAAGGATCATTAAACATTACGATAGGCTCAGAACCCTGAAAAGAAGAGAGAAACATGAGATAGAATAATCGCGTCCCTAATCTGCTACCGTTTTGACAGATCTTTTGTTTTTCATAACAGTAGTATTGAATAGCTGAATAAGTATACCTCTATGTATATTCCAAGCATGTCTCCTTCGCGTAAATATATGAAACAAAGATAAAAGTATTTCCAGAAAACCAAACCGCGTAAAAACCCAAATTATATCGATCTTCTTGGTTGCTGGGCATCTAAGGCTACGAAGATTTAGCACGAGATGCGGTTCTCTCTGCTAAGTTTTAGGATTTATAGGTTTGTTTTGTGTTTTTAATAATGGTTGGGCCCGTAGTCTAGCGGTAGGACGCCGCCCTCACGCGGCGGAGGTCCGGGGTTCGAATCCCCGCGGGCCCATTAATAGCTAAGTCGCTAACATCCATAGTTTAGCGGAAGACTTCCATAATAGTTTGGCAGCAACATAGAATCATCTAAAGATCCATTAATAGTGGTTATGAACAGATAATTACAAATAGAGAGACCATTTCTTGGCAACTAATCAGGGTTAACTGAAACAATGCCTAGGTGAGGTTTATAAGTTTACTAGTGCAGGGAATATGGTGAACTGTGTTGAAGAGATACGAACTCCCACCCCTTCCTTACGCCTACAACGCTCTTGAGCCCTATATAATCGAGGAGATCATGAGGCTTCATCACCAGAGACATCACCAGGCATATGTTAACGGGGCTAATGCTGCCCTTGAGAAGATAGAGAAGCATCTCAAGGGAGAGGCCCAGATAGATGTTAGGGCTGTTATGAGGGACTTTAGCTTCAACTATGGAGGACATATCATGCACACCATATTCTGGCCAAACATGGCTCCCCCAGGGAAGGGGGGCGGTAAGCCTGGCGGTGTCGCTGCGGATCTCATAAACAATACATTTGGTAGTTTCGAAAAGTTCAAGGAGCTCTTCTCAGCAGCGGCTAAAACTGTTGAGGGTGTGGGCTGGGCTGTGCTAGCCTTTGATCCTCTAACAGAGGAGCTGAGGATCTATCAGGTGGAGAAACACAACCTTCTAATAACCTCGGGAGCTGTGCCTGTGCTTGTTATCGACGTGTGGGAGCATGCGTATTACCTCCAGTATAAGAATGATAGAGGATCCTATGTTGATAATTGGTGGAACGTAGTTAACTGGGATGATGTCGAGAGAAGGGTTAGGGCTGCCCAGAATCATGGGAGATCTTCTCTAGGCCTTTAACGTTCAGAGCTATAAGTTTTTAACCCACCAACACTCCCTATTATATTTAGAGTGGGATTTTGAGCAATATAGCTGGTTTTGGAACGCTAGAGCATAACGTTGCTATAGCCCTGGGTATCTGGGAGCATCTAGAGAGAATGCTTGGAGAGCTTTATGATAGGCTATCCCGTGTTGTTTTCACTCCCGAGAAGATATTACTGAAATACATGTCAGAGATGTGTGAAAGGCACGCTGAATATATAGCAAGGCTTTACTATGAGTACGAGGCTTTAGAGAAAAGACTATCCACAGAAGAGCTGAGGGAGATAGATAAAGCCTCTAGAAAGGTTCTAAAAGATATGGAGGAGGTCTATCTAAGGGCAAGGAATCTCCTAGACCCTCTAGAACTAGCACTAGCTATAGAGGAGATGGAGAAGATGAGCGATGTGGTTAGAGATAGCTACAGCATACTCAGAGAGCACGGGGATGATGAGGCATGGTATATAGGGAAACTCATAGACATGATCACGAGCGAGACGAGGATTAGGAGAGAAATTCTAGGAGAAGTGGTGAAGAGGTTAGGCTCCAGGTGAAAAGCTCTGCGTGCCCCGAAAAACCGATCCCTGTAGAGGAGCTAGAGATCCCTGATAATATCAGAGAAGTCATCATCAAGAAGGGCTATAAAAGCCTAACACCGCCCCAAGCAGAAGCTATAAGGCAAGGCCTATTAAGTGGCAAAAGCATGGTAGTATCGGCACCAACAGCAAGTGGAAAGACGTTTATAGCTGAGCTAGCAATGATCAACGCATATCTAAACAGTGGTATGGGGATCTATACATGCCCGCTAAAAGCTCTCGCTAACGAGAAATACGCCGAGTTCAAGGCGTGGGAAAAATTTCTAGGACTGCGGGTTGGTATAAGCACTGGCGATTATGATAACGCTGGAGAGGATCTAGAGGGATACGATCTTGTGGTAACAACATATGAAAGGCTTGACTCGCTATTACGCCATAAACCAGGCTGGCTATCTAGGGTGAGGGTGATTGTAATTGATGAGATACACGAAGTCGGGGATCCTGAGAGAGGACCGGCGATAGAGATGATCGTCGCCAGGGCTCTCAAGCTAGGCTCCCAGATAGTCGGGCTCAGCGCAACCATAGGGAATCCGTGGGATCTATCATCATGGGTTAGGGGAGAGCTTATTGTTTGTGAGTGGAGGCCTGTCCCTCTCATCCAGGGTTATTACGATAGATCATCTAATAAGGTTTACTACGAGGATGGAAGAGTTGAGGACATTAAGGGGGATCTTATAGGCTATATGGTTTCTAAAGCCTATCTCGACGATCAACAACTCCTAGTGTTTAGGCATTCCAGGAGAGAGGCCGAGTCGATGGCTAGAAGCATAGCTGAGAAACTCGGACTTTTAGTATCGTCTTTCAGAAACCAACCCAACGCCAAGACCCTTGTCGAAGAGCTTAGGGAGAGAGCCTCTACTAGGTATGAATACGAATCCCTCTCACCACTGATCCTCAAAGGGGTTGCTTATCACCACGCAGGATTATCACACGGATCCAGAGTCGTTATAGAGAAAGGTTTTAGGGAAAGGATCCTCAAGGTTGTTGTAGCAACACCAACCCTAGCCGCAGGGGTTAATCTGCCTGCTAGAAGGGTTATTATGTATACTAGGAGATACTCGGAGGATGGTTATGATGATATAAGTGTTATGGAGTATAAGCAGATGGCTGGCAGGGCTGGCAGACCCCAGTACGACCCTTACGGCGAGGTCATAATAGCGGATAGAACTCCCAGAGATGCTATGAGATATATAAAGGGATCTCCAGAGAATGTAGAATCAGCGCTATCAAGCGAGAGAAGCTTGAGGATACACTTATTATCATTAATAGCATCCGGATATGCCGAGAACGAGAACGAGTTAAACGAGATCTTCTCCCTAACACTCTACGGATCTCGCGGAGGCGTGCTTGCTAGCCCCTCTATAAAGAGGATCATAGATGATCTGAGTAGCTGGGGCATGGTTAAGGTATTGAGAGGGGGTTTAAAGCCAACATCTCTGGGCCTTGTTGTTGCAAGACAATACATAGACCCACTCACTGCCAAGAGATCCCTGGATATTATGAAGACTAAGAGCAATGCTGCTAGCGAGCTATGGTACTTGCACCTAGTAACCTATACCCCTGATTTTCTCAGAAGCATTACAAGGAGATCTGGTTATAGGGAGTATGAAGAGGATGCCATGAGATCTTTAGAAGCGGGAGAGATCCCTCCAGCCCATGACGAGGATCTATTTGGCGAGGAGTGGCTCATAGCATATAGATATGCAAGAGTCCTTGAGGCTTGGATTAATGAGGAGAGCGAGGATGCCATACTAGAGAGGTATAAGATCATGCCAGGCGATCTGAGGGTTATTGTAGAGACGGCTACATGGATCTCGCATGCCCTTAGCGCGGTCTCGTCAGTAATGCCTGACACAAGGCATCATTCGAAGGTGCTTGAAAGAATAGCTATAAGGATAGAGAATGGCGTAAAGGAGGAGCTGTTACCGTTGATAAGGATCCGGGGTGTGGGGAGGGTCAGGGCTAGGATACTATATAACGCTGGTATAAAGAGCATAGACGATCTCAGGAGAACAGATCCTAAGAGGCTTCTAAGCCTCAGAGGCTTTGGAGAAGCCCTTGTAAGGCAGATCTATGAGGAGATAGCTTCTTACGAGAAATGAGTAACAAGGATAAGAGGATCATTTGAGCTTTTAAGCATATATCCCTCTAACCACTTCTCTCAGTAGTGATTATCTTGAGAGTAGGTGTCGCCATAATAGGCTTTGGCAATGTTGGGAGAGAGCTGTCAAGGGTTCTTGCTAGAAAGGCAGAGATCCTAAAGGCAGAGATGGGTGTCGAGATATATGTGAAGGGCGTAGTAGCATCCAAGGGGTATGTTGCCTTAGGGCGAGACTGGAGGAAAGAAATCCTGGATCTTGCTTCCAGGTATGAGCTAGGAGATAGAGGGTTTCTACGCGATTCAGGAGATCCTTTAGAGCTTGTGGATCTCGCATCCCCCGATCTTGCCTTCGTAGCAATACCACCATCATACACCACTGGAGAGCCTAACCTCACCATCTACAGAGGCCTCCTAAAGAAGGGTGTGAGCATCATAACTGCTGATAAGACAGGACTAGCATTGAGATACGATGAATTGTTCAGAGAGGCTAGAAGAAGGGGTATCTATATAGGATATAGGGCTACCGTGATGGCCGGTACTCCAGCAATAGACGTTATCACCGGTCTCGTTGGCAGAGAGATAAAACGGATCAGGGGTGTTCTTAACGCAACAACAAACTATATACTATCCCTCGTTGAGAAAGGTTTAAGCTTTGATGAAGCAGTATCGAAAGCCGTGGCTGAAAAACTAGCAGAACCAGACCCACGCATAGACACAGAGGGGTTCGACCCCTCTGCAAAACTAGCAATACTTGTTAACAGTGCCGGTGTGAAAATAAGCATAGAGAATATAAGAAGAACATCTCTAACTAGTGTGCCAGAGAATATGGTGAGAGAGGCTGCTAGATCTGGCAGACGTGTTAAATATATAGCTATAGCCGATATGGAGAGAAAAACATTCTCGGTATCTCCAGAGATACTGGAACCAGAAGATCCTTTGTCAAACGTCTCGGGCAACTATAATGGACTATCTATAGACATTGAAGGAGAAAAGATCCTGCTGACAGGCCCTGCAGGACCGGCATGGAGAACCGCAGGAGTTATGTTCACAGACCTTATCTCATATCTGAACCAAAGGCAAAGGTTAGAGCCTTGAAACAGTTAATATCTTTTGATACTAACTGCTCAATCCCAGCCTCAAAGTTCCCATGATTTATTACATCGAATCCCGTATAGTTTGGCTTTAGTCTATTCGATGCGGCCCGGCTTAAGGCTCACCTTTCAGATCACCTCTAGCCTAATGCTTGGATAACATCTATTCCGTGTTTTAATAACATCCATACATAGATGGTTTTAAAGACCTAGTAATACTCTTACTTGGGCAGCGATTATTGCTTGATGAAAGCGAGTTCGCAAGATGGGTTAAAAGCGCGTTACGAACTCTTGAATCAGCTAGAGTGGATCACGCTCATGGTTTTTACAGCTGGGCATGTTTCAAATCACACCAAGCAGCAAAGAAGGCGCTCAAAGCACTGTTATGGGGATTAGGAAGCCCACGCATAGGCCACTCACTACCAGCTCTTCTATCGGAGTTGGGTAGTTTGTTAGGAGAGCTGCCCGGAGATATCAGGGAGTATTGCATAAGGTTGAACAAGTACTATATACCTACTAGATACCCAGATGTGTGGAGTGAAGGAATACCTGAGGATCAATATTCGGAGAAAGAGTCTTTAGAAGCTATAGCAATGGCCGAAGAGATATTGAAGTGGGTGGAGAAAACATGGAGGCTATTAAGGAAAGAATGAGGAAACGCGATCTATATATTAAAAATGCGCGAATATTCGCTGAGTGCGTGATAAATATACTTAGTAGCTCAACAATATTAGTCTTTGGCAGCGTGTCTAGAGGGGATTTCAATGAGTGGAGTGATATAGATATCCTCATAATAACACGAGACACGATCCCTCAAAAACCCTCAGAGAGGCTTGATGTGATACATGAGTGCATGAGAGAAAATCCACTAGTAGAGCCGGTAATTATAACTCTTAACGAGTTCTACAAACTCCTTGCCAAGAGGAACCCATTAGTAATTGAAGCGCTAGAAAAAGGAACAGTTCTGATCGATAGACTAGGTTTAAAAGATCGCCCACCCACACCAGATCGTTAGTCTATGATAAATTAAAGCCTTCAGTAAAAGAGAGCTTTCTCACAATACCCATGGAATAAGTCTCTACCATTATAACCAGTAAAACTAGAGTTCTAGCTTACCCTAGTCTCCAAGCCCAGAAGTATTAAGCTAATATTTAAACGCGTTAAACCAGAAACACTAACTGGATCTTTATAATATCTATCTTTAAACATTATTCCCAAGACCATGCCAGAGCCTTTCCCAAGAGACGCGATAGTGTATTTAGTGGGGCCGCGGGGATTTGAACCCCGGACCACGAGGGCCCAAGCCTCGCATCCTACCAAGCTAGACTACGGCCCCTATTATAGTAATAATCGATATGGGCTATAAGGGTTTTTATCTGCTAACCATCTTTGTTGCGCCGTGCTCCATCTCGAGATCTTTATCAATGCCTAAAACCCTGGAAGGAGCAGAGCTATCTACATCCATCTCTAAATGCTATCATTGATACCCATATTTTTTCTGATAGCTGCTTTGCTCGGAAAAGACTTTTATCGAAGCATCCTTCTATACGAAGTAGTTCGTAAACAGGCTCACGATCATTTATAAGGACCAGTCTGTTCATTCCGCTATTCTTGATTTTCTGTATTGTTTCTTTTACTATCATATGCCTTTCACAGAGCTTTACATTGGCAACATTTATAGCTGCGGTATTGCTTTTTTGAATCGTGGCTGATAGCTTCTCTTCCATTCTGTTAACAAGCCCGAGCATCCTCTCACGGAATCTCCCTCCTAAACCCTCTTCAATCTCTTTGAACATATGATCGATTACTTGATCATTGATCCCGGCCCTTGACACAGCATCGAGAAATCCAGTGAATACCGTCTTCTCTTCATCCTCCATGTGATCCTCCATGGCCTCATAATAGATGGCAGCCCTCGATGCAAGATCCCTTTCCCAATCGCCTAAATCATAGGCTATAATGAGATCTTTAAACATATCTCTAAGAATTATATGGCATTCCGTAAAAACCTTACGCAACCTATACCCATTAGTAGCTAGCGGTCCTATTAAAACTGCCAGAGTCTCTTCCTTCCTATAGTGGTACGAGCCTATGAATACATCTTCAAACTCCTTATACAGGGGTAACACTTGCTCGATGAGATCTCTCTCGCCAAGTATATACGTTGATGATGCTGATAGCAACAACGTGTTCAAAGCCCTCCTAATAATCCTGTGCTCGTCAAAAAGCGTATCGAGCCACTTAGGATTTTTCAAAACAGATTAACACCCCCAATTATTATATTGCAATTTAGGGTATATATACATACACATAACTATAAATCTGTATAAGTTAATATGACAAACGGTTTATATGTAAAGTAGCACATCCCCGGGAGGAGCGTTATGGTGCTTGTAAATGCTTAGCCCTATCGATAATGCTGGTTCCACTCGCAGAAACATCTATCCCTGCTACACGAATAATCATTCCAAAGAGTTAAGTAGAATACTGCGCAACCACTACTAGGTTTATATCTATGCATACTAGGAAGAACTACTTAAATATGTCCTCAAATCCTTCGCAGATGTGCGGTACTGTTCCATTGGTTCTTTCACTAACAAAGGTTAGAATCATATTAAGAGGAACCAAGAGGAACTCACAGTAACCCTGTATCTCTCCATAATCCTCAATCCATAAAGCCCACCCAGGGTTGGGTTTCATTTGCTAGTTGATATAGATTCTCTTCTCTTTGCCCCATAGACACCAGGATCTGTTAATTGGTTGTCCTCCATAACCCTGTTCTAGTCTTTAAACAACGCTAGGTCCCACTGTGCCAAATATAGACTTTTAAGTATCGGTGCGGTTTTGATCTTGTGGCAATATGGATCGCATAAATAAGATCAGCCTCATAATGCTAGCAATAACACTAATATCTGTAGTAATCGTGTATTCGTTAAATAACCCAGTCGGTGTGATAAGGATTGGGGGGATTTTCTCGCTTGCCAAGAAAGTTGAGATGAACCCAAGCATGGTAAACATAGACCTGGGCGTTATAAGCGAGGGCCAAGGCTCGAAATCCTTCGACAATGTAGCCAAGCTTATCGTTCGAAACAGCTCAAAAATCATGGCCAAGGCTAGCCCTACCCATGGTTATTCACCATCTGGTGATAACATATCACTAATTATAAATGGAGAGATAACCCTCAGTGGTAGCAATAAGAAATACATCATACAGATGCCGTGTCTCTACTCGATAGGAGGATGCTACAGAATCCTCGTGCTGATACCTGGATACGATGCACCAATGGATATAGATCCGGGCGAGTATACTGTTAACCTCAAGATAAGCTGGACAGCCCAGGGTAGTGGGAAGGTCGATGTAAACCTATCTATACAGATCATAGAGACTGATTAATAAACAAACAGCCTTCCATAACCGCTAAATTATTAGATCCCAAGCCTCCTCTTAATAAACCTGTTAAGCATCGAAATGAGAGCTACAAGCCTAACCCTCCTTTTGAGACTTACAAAGAACCATCTATAGGGATCGAGCTTCTTTTTAGGAACAGGTGGTAGTATCTTCTCCATCGCCGCTGACCTCTCCTTCGACGCCACATAGACCCACCTGGTTCCGCCTCCTATATATCTATCAAGCCCGACGCCATAGACCGCACGACCTCTAGCAGCCTCGCGTTTAGCCATATCAATTATAACGCCTATTGGTGCGAATGTAAAAACACTTGTCGGGCATACCTCGACACATGCTGGTTGCAAACCATGTTGTATTCTATCTACGCAGAATGTGCATTTATAATACTTACCATCACTCCCTCTAGCAGGAACATCGAACGGGCATGCAGCTAGGCAGTTACCTATACCTAGACAGTCATCACTGTTGATCACAACGGCGCCCTCATTACTAATAACAATGGCTGAGACAGGACATGCTAGAGCGCACGGCGGGTCCAGGCAATGCATGCATTGAAAGGGTAGTGGGAGTATCCCTCTAGCTTCGTGGAAGAACACTATCTTCCAATTGCTTGCGCTTAGTTTCGAAGGGCTTGTAAAAGATCCTGTGAAGGCGAGCTCCTCTGCTGGGAGACCGTTCCATTCTTTACACGCGAGTTGGCATGCTCTACACCCTATGCACTTATCTAGATCTACTAACACGCCATAGCCGTTATTAACCCTCTCTATCCCAGTGATCCTCATACTATAACCCTTCTCAGCTTACCCAACCATCCCTTACTCTCCTGTATAGACGTAACCACATCTATAGCGTCAGGGCTTAGTATATTGCCAACAGGTCCTTGGACTGCGCCAGCAAATCCAGAGAACCATGTGATACTAACTATAGGTATACAGCCTTCATCATAGCGCCAGCAGCTCTGCTGCCCAGTATCGACTACATAGGCCTTAAGCCTTATAGAACCTCTGATAGTTACTATCTCCACCAGGTCTCCTGGAGATACGCCTAGCCTCTCAGCAACATCCTTAGGGATCGTTATAAACGGTTCTGGGACGAGCTCCCTTAGTAATGGGAGATTCCTAGACATAGAGCCCGAGTGGAAATGCTCGGTAAGCCTATTGCTAGTTATTATCACTAGCTCGCCTTCTGTTGCAGCTAGCTCTGCTGGGATCGTTGATAGACCACCTACCCCTATTCCCAGATCTACTCTACCGAGCATCATGTCAAGGTTATACCTATTAATCCACGCTATAGATGGGTATTTCACAGCAAACTCGGTGTGTGGAGACTCAGCAGGCTCTGCATGGATCGGCCATCTGAAATCATAGCCAACATACCAACCTCCATCCTCTTCAATAATCCTGGCCACAGCCTCTCTATAACCCCCCATCTCTTTAGAATATCTGGATAGCCTCTCACGAATACCCATATATTTTTCTTTGAAATCGCGCCACCCATTGCCCGGGAAGAAAGGTCTCTTAAGACTTGCAGGCAGGCTAGCCGTCTCTCTATCCCAATACAGAGTATCGTTAGCCCAGAGGTAGACCGCCCCTGTGATCTTAGAGAACTCCTGGTAGCTAAGCACCCTTACCTCTTCCTTATCTTCTATTACGAAGACGCTCCTGATCTTTGGCTCCCCTGTTCTTATGAAGCCTATTATATCGAGACCACCAAAGAGATCCGATATGCCGCTCAACCTCCTCTTAAAAGCCCTCGGCTCCCAGAAACTATGCCCTGGTATGAATGCAGGCCTATACTCGCCTGTATATTCATCTATCCACTCACCGGTCTCACCACATACAATCCACCTTCTCCCAGCTGCCTCTATATTTATACATCTCCCGATGCCTATTGATAGCGAGTCATAGTTATACATGAACCTAACATTCTGGGGCCATGACCAGCCCCAGTTTTTATATACACCATAGATTCTGCTGAAGAGACCGTCGATCTCTTCCTCACTCCGCAAACCATTATCCCTAGACATAGATCTAAAGATATCCCTAACAGGATCATAGAGACCTTGATATAGAAGCATAGAGAAGTTGATCTCCTTGTTTATGATTCTCGGGTTCACCTGCTCCTCAAGCCCACCAACAGGTTTTGAGGATCCCGTTCCGCCGCTATATTCCCACGATGAGTGGGGCTCCACAGCCCTTCTATACACCTCTATATGGCTATTTCTTTTCCTAAAGATCACTGCCTCGTCCTTCACACCATAATGCTCGCTAGGCAGCCTAATTCCCTGCTTCTCTCTAAGTCTTCTATAGATATTCACTATGATCCAATAGTCAGGTCTCGAATCACCTATAGGATCTATAACCCTGTATGACCACTGAATAACCCTATTACCATTAGTCCTGCTTCCCTCCTTCTCAGCGAAAGAGCATGCTGGTAAAAGTATATCGGCAAACCATGCCGTCTCGGTCTCGAAGAGATCGCTCACCACCAAAAGATCCAAGGAGGAGAGGGCTGCCATAACCAGCCTAGAATTGGGATTAGTAACAACAGGGTTTTCACCGAATATCAGGGCTGCCTTTATATCGCCTCTGAGCGCTGCTCTCACAAAAGAAACCTCGGAGTAACCAAGCCCCATGGGGAAATCACAGACCACAGTACCATTAATAGGATCTTCAGGTGGTATTGTACCGCAAAACACGCCCCATGTAAGCTCGAGCCTGCGCCAACCATAGAAGTTATATACTTGGAGCACCTTGTTAAGATCTGCTTGTCCTTTGCTAGGCCTGGATATAGATCTAAAAGGATCTTTATCACAAGCCCATTCAGGAACCTCCCAGCTCCAGGCATCAGGCATCCCCTGGAGCTTCCAGTCTTGATAAACCCTTATAGATAGTGTATTTATGGGCGGCGACACATAGCCCGGAAGAGAGCCAATACCATTTCCTTGCACATCTGTTGCTCCTTGGACGTTGCTGTGTCCTCTGAATGGGTGTGTTCCTCCTCCTGGGAAGCCCACATTGCCTAGTAGTAGCTGGACTATAGCTGCAGCCCTGATAATATTGATGGTAGCGTTTGTGTGTTGTGTGAAGCCCATGGCCCACTGTATGATTCCGTGCTTCCTATGGTTTGTAGCAACACCACTCCTCTCAACAAAGATCCTAGCAACACTCCTCAAAAGATCAACAGGAACGCCAGAGATCCTCGAAACCTCCTCAGCGTTATAATCCTTCAATAGATCCTTAAGATCCTCCAGATCATCATGATCTATGTTCCATCTACCCATAAGCCTTCTAAACTCGTCAAGCTGATCTATAGGCGGGTCTCTATCGAAGAAGGCATAGTGGAGTATATAAAGAAGTATTGAGGCATCAGACCCAGGTCTGAAAGGAACCCATATATCTGAAACCATCGCTGTTCTCGAGAACCTTGGGTCGAAACATATGAAAATAGCCCCTCTATCCTCCTTAGCCCTCATCAGATGCCTCATTGAGAGGGGATGAGCCTCTGCAGGATTTGAGAAGAATAGAACCACATCTGCTAGTGATAGATCCTCGAGACTCGCTGTCTCAGCACCCCAGCCATATGTCACCCCTAACCCTGTTACTGTCGAGCTATGGCATTTCCTATACTGCGAATCTATGTTCGATGTACCTATATATACGGCTAGCTTGCTCACCAGATAAGCTTCCTCGTTCGTGAGTACAGAGGATCCAAGGATCTGGACGGGATTCTCTCTACCCACATAGAAATAGCCATCATTATGAACTGGCGCTCCAGCTCTTCTCCTCCACCCATCCAGGATCTTTGAGAGCCTGTCAGCTATATATTCTAAAGCCTCATCCCATGTGATCGGTCTCCAGTTTGGAGGATACTTCTTTATAACAGCCAATAGATCATCCCAGCTCTTAGCGCGAAGAATCTCTTCAATAGGCGGTTTAGGGCCTGTTCTCATCATCGGTCTCGAGATCCTGAGGTTGTTTTTGACAAGCTGGTACGATGCCACACCCTTTGGACATAAAGCTCCCTGGTTTATATAGGAATCCTTAGATCCTGCTAACCATATAACTTTATCGCCATCTACGTAAAAATCCATAGAACATCCAACCGAGCAGTATGGACATATGGCCTTAACAATTCTAAGATCCTCCAAACCCCTTTTCCCACCGATCTCGCCCAGCTCCCATGTCGATTTATAGATTGTCTTCAAAACAGTAACCAATTTATTCACTCTCAGGGTGATAAATACTCTAACACCCATACCGATGAACCGTTTCTACTGCTAGGAAGCAAGGATATATTGTGATTACACTAAGTTTAGAGAAAGCCTGTGCAAAACGTCTGAATGGCATTGGGCTATTGATATCAACAACATATCTTCGACTCATAGGCTATTGCTAAAAGCATTATTATAGCTATTAACACCTGTCCGTCAGATCTTTGAGAGTTCTCATTATAGCTATCCCTGCTGCACCCAGCCTTTCAAGATCAGTGGTCTTTGATATAATGTCTTCTCCTGTCAACCCTGTGAGAACCAGAATCCCCCTCACCCCCGCATCTATGGCTAGTTTCATATCAGTGTCTACCCTATCCCCTATAATGATCAAGTTTTGCCTTGGTATACCGTGCCTCTTTTCAACCAGATCTATGATCCATGGATTGGGTTTTCCAGCAACAAAGTCAGGATTTCTCCCTGTTGTCGCCTCCAGCGCTGCAATAATTGCTCCAGCGCCTGGGTCTAGTCCGTCTTCTACGGGGATCACGTGATCCGTGTTTGTAGCTATGAAGAGCGAGCCGTTGAGAAGTGCTCTTGCAGCTGCCCTCAACTTATGGTAGGTGAGGTTTCTGTCAAGCCCTACTAAGACTGCTGTTGATCTAACAGCCTCTTCTCCTGTCAAAACTCTGTGGTGAGCTAGAACCGCTTCCTCGATAAGCCCTTCCTCACCAACTATATAGACTTCAGATGCTCCTTTCTGTTCATAGAGCCATGACGCTGCTAGGTAGCCGCTTGTGATCATACTATCGATCCCAACGATTATTCCGAGATCTCTTAGCATCCTCACATACTGGGCTCTACTCCTTGTTGAGTTGTTTGTTAGGAATAAGACCCTGTAACCCCTAGAGATCAGCGATCTAAGTGCGGTAATATTCTCTTCTATGGGCTTTCTTCCAATCCATACAACACCGTCTAGATCCACGATCAGTGTCTGCCCTCTATCCAAGCAAACTCTCTCCATAGATTTCACATGACTCTATTACCTGGTTAACTGATATAGAATAGCTTATATCCCTCTGGGGCACTATCTCTTGGTATTTATATTGGATAATGCTGCCCAGGTGCTTCTGGTAGCTGTAGTGGTGTACTTAGCTACTATAGCCCTAACCATCCTGACCCTGAGGATCGGTACTAGGCTTGGGATTGTTGGAAGGGATGTTCATAAAAGTTGGAACAGCTATGCAGTGAGGATAGGAGGCCTATCCCTCATAATAGCCCCTCTCATAGTCCTTATCATAAAACCATCTATAGCCACGTTAGCATTACTACTCGTATCGATCTCATCAATGGTTATTGGTCTAATAGACGATCTTAGAACACTCCCAGCTGTTAGGAAAGTCCTCCTATCAATAACCCCAGGAGTAATCCATATGATCGTAGGATTATACGAGCCAAGGCTCTTCATACCCTTTCTAGGCGATATAGGCGCAAGGATCCTCTATATATTCCTAATACCCTTAGCATATGCCGTGGCTCTAAACGCTGCTAATATGATGGATACCCATAATGGCTTGCTAGCCGGCTCTATATTGGTATCGCTTGCTGTTCTCTCTCCACTGTTGATCCTGAGATCCCCGGATCATGAGGCGATGTTCTTCATAATATTGGCGATCGAGGCATCTATAGCAGCCTTCCTTATTCTCAACACATATCCTGCCAGGGTTTTTGTTGGCAATGCAGGATCATTTATAATAGGCTCCTGGATCGCGTTCATAGGAATATATGGTAGATCTGAATTTCTAGTGGTGATGGCCCTTTTCCCCATGGTTATAAACGGCTTCTCGATAATAACAAGCATAGGTGGCCTTAAAGAAAAAAGCCTTATAAAAACAAGACCTGTTAGTGTTGAGAATGGGATCATAAGGGCTAACCCAGATCCCAGGGCCCCAATAACTATAGCACATATAGCATCATCATCGAGACCCGGGGTTAGAGAAACCGAGCTTGTCATAGGCGCCTGGATCCTATTCTACATAGCATCAATAATAGCATCAATACTCTTCTCCATAGCATCATAACAACATAGATAGAATCATATGTTTGGCTTTATAGCAGTTAGTATTGTAATGTCGTCTGATTAGATACCCTATCCTTAGCTTCACAGAGCCCCCAAGACCCGTTTGTCTTTGGATGTTGGTTCCACCGCTTTATTTTTATTAATGGTTCTATCAGGGGGCTTCTACATCGCCCACAGGGTCAGAGATCCTGTGTGATCGTGTGCGGCTGTTGAGCCAAATGGTGCGTGGTTCCTTATCTCAAAGCGTATAGATACCCTGGGTATTAATGGGGAGGCGGTCTTTAGGCATGCCACCCTCAATACTATCAACCTCGTGTCCCTATTATATGCGGTTAATACTCCCTGGCCAAATTAATTTAGGAGCCGAAAAAGTAAGAGCTCTTGGAGGTAATGCTGTTGGCTATAGCTAGCTGGGATAAGATAAAGTCTGGGTGGGTAACTGATATTTATTTTAAAAGAAGCCTGAAGATCTTGAAGGAGAAGGGCCTTGATAAAACAATGGTCAGGATCGAGGCTCACGTGTATGGTCTCCCGCGGGGGTGGGGTTGGGCTGTTTTTGCTGGTCTTGAGGATGCTCTGAGGCTCTTTGAAGATCGCATGGTGAATATATATTCTGTACCCGAAGGGACTATCTTTAGATCCACTGAACCTATATTGGTTGTTGAGGGGCCTGTTGGCGAGATACTGGATCTGGAGACCGCTTTCCTAGGGATTTTAAGACATGCTTCATCAATAGCCACTAAGGCTGCCAGGATCAAGAAGCTGGCTGGTGATAGAACCGTGGTTTTCTTCGGTTTGAGAGCGGCTCATCCCGCTATAGGACCTATGCTTGATAGATCAGCATTTATAGGTGGGTGTGATGCTGTCTCAGGAGCTTATAGTGAGGAGCTCCTCGGTGTGAAGCCTATTGGAACAATGCCCCATGCCCTGATAATAGTGTTTGGGGATCAGGTTAAGGCGTGGTCTGCTTTCGACGAGCTGGTGGAGCAGGATGTCCCGAGGATCATGCTTGTAGATACTTTCTATGATGAGAGGGTTGAGAGCCTTATGGCGGCCCAGCTTCTTGGGGAGAGATTATATGGTGTTAGGCTCGATACTCCTAGCTCTAGGAGAGGTAACATGAGGATGATTGTTAAAGAGGTTAGATGGATACTAGATCTTAATGGCTATAAGCACGTGAAGATCTTCGTGAGCGGTGGGATCGATGAGGAGGAGATTATTAAGCTCAAAGATATTGTTAATGGGTTCGGCGTGGGAACATCAATAGCCTTTCCACCAAGCATAGATATTAGCATGGATATAGTGGAGGTTATGAGGGACGGTAAATGGATCCCGATATCAAAGAGGGGAAAGCTTCCCGGGTTTAAACAGCTCTATAGATGCCAAAATGATCTCGAGGATCATGTGCTCCCCTGGGGTTCTGAGGCTCCGGCGTGTAAGGATGGTTCTAAGGCTAAACCTATGCTTGAGCAGTATATGGTTAACGGAGAGATCGTTAGAGATCTTCCAAGTCCGAGAGAGATAAGGAAATATGTTTTAGAGCAATTAGAGAAGGTGGAGATCTAGATATATACTCTGGACCCTTTCCACTTCTTTTCAATAGCACCTCTTATAAGTTCTAGTACATAGTTTACCTTCCTAACATTGAGCAGTGTTATGATTATCTCGTAAACGGAGTACTCATCCCGAGATCCCTTTCTAAGAACTAAGGGATCCTCGACTAGTTCGGGTCTCACAACCTCAAGCTCCTTCTTTATAGCATCTATGACGTCCATGCTATCCTGGGCTATTGGTATCTCTATCTTGACCCTGTATTGTGTTCCATACGGGCTTGTCTTGTTTATTATTGGTGAGCTTGCTAGATATGTGTTTGGTACATAGATCTTCTCCCTCATCGGTGTCTCTATAATAACTCCCCTGGAATCCATATGTATCACTGTTCCCTCCCTTCCCATGATCTCAACGTGGTCTCCTATTTTCAGCGATGTAAAGCTCCTCACATAGACCTCAGATCCCCAGTTTCTCAGCATATCGCTGAATGCTATTATAACCCCTATCCCTAGGACGAGGATCAGTGCTGAGAACACACCAGGCTCCGGGGCTATAATAGCTAGGGCTACTAGCGAGCCTACCGCGTAGACTAGATATCTTATGATTGTTACAAAGCTATATACGAATCTGGTTTGCCCTACTATGGGTACTATTCTCGGTATGTATCCAACTACGTATCTAGCAACAATATATGTTGCTAGCAATACTATAGCGGCCTGTGCTATTCTTATGAGGAGTAGTGATGGTGATATGAGTATTTGGTCTGGGATTTGCTGGAGCCCTAATGTCTCTAGTATATATTTCCAAGGTGTCATGGGTATACACTCCTCCTGCTCTCCATTTCAGCCCTAATCCTTTGGATCCTTGCTATAAGGCTTCTTATCTTTTCAACAGCTGCCTCGCCCATACCCCTTGGTGCGACGATAACTATCACGTCGCCTTCTCTCAGCTCGTATGAGGGATCTCTTATCAGCGAGCCTGTTTTTGTTAACCCTATAGCGTATGCCTCGTATCCCCTCAACTCCTCTCTTATCTGTGAGAGGGTTATTCCTAGTATTGATGACTTGACAACCCTGTAGAGGTAAAGATCTATTCCGAAGAACTCTGGTGTTGTTGCTTTAACCCACTTGTCTGTGGATATTATAGCCTTTATATGCGACTGTAGAGGTGATGATGGGCTTATAACATAGTCAGAGCCCCTCGTCATGGCCTCGTCCTGGTTTAGTGGGTTGTTAACTAGGGTTATTACTATTGGGATCCCGTATGTCTTCTTAGCTATCTCGGCTACCTTTATATTCAGTGCGTCTGAATCGCTTGCCGCTATGATCACGTCGGCTTTATCCATCTCCGCAGCCTCATGGATCCTTGGGTCTGTTGGGTCTCCGACGACTACCTTTCCTCCTACGCTTGCTGCGAGCCTCTCCGCAGCCTCGGTAGAACTGTCTATCACTATCACGAGCCCTGCGGGATCTGCTTCCCTTACTGCTAGTATAGCTAGCTGTGCATAGTGGGATGAGCCGATTATTATGTGTCTCAAGCAGCCGCACCCGCCTCTTCTTTTAGTATTTTATTTGCTTCTTCCACTCCTATCTTTCCGTCTTCTCTTGCCCTCTTAAGTATTGCCTCCATGATCTCTACTATCTGCTCTCTATAAACCCTATGGGGTGGTTGTTTTTTGCTTGATTTTTCCTTGAGATCTAGATCCACCTCTAGGATCCTGAACCCAGCTCTGTGGGCGTCGAGGAGTAGTGCTATATCGGCCCCCCATCCAGGCTCCCATGATATGTTTGTTAGAACTTTTCTCTTACATGCTGTATATGGGCTGAGGGGGTGTTTCATAGAAGCTAATCCTGGGTATAGTTTCTCTATATATCTCTTTACCCTCTCCTCTATCTCTAAAAATCTTCTTGAGAGTCCTGCTTTAACGATGTCTGCGGCTCCGTCTAGTATTGGTCTATAGAGCTCCCTTATATTGTTGGGATCGGCTTTTTCCGTATCTGAATCTAGATATACTATCAAATCGCCTTCTGAGAAGTAGTAGCCATCCCTCATTGCTATCCCCTTACCTGGGTATCTCAATATGCTCTGATATATAACCTTTATATCCCTCCCTCTCGCTATGTGTTTCGCCTTACCGCCTATGGTTCCGTCGATAACTATGATCTCTATATCCTCCTTCTTTATCCTCCTAGCAGCCTTTAGCACTGCTCCTAGCTTTCCAACATCTCCTATCACTGGCACTATTATTGATACAAGCACTCTATGGCCCCTATAAAGTATTGTGTGGGGCAATAAGAGCTCAGCCTATAAGATCGATCATCGATCACTTGATCCGCTGCTCAGCACCGGGCCCCTAAGGGCTACAGTGGCTCCTCACTAATCAGACCGCCCGTCGGCCACATCGGGGCCCAATATATAATGGCGACCAGAACTTATATCCAGGATATGCTATGCCTGGATGGAGGCTTAGGTGTAGATCCTGTGGAAAGATATGGATATTCGAGGCTAGCTATAGGATCTCTGATTTTGCATCGCTCTATCACTACTGCAGGTTCTGTAAGAAAAACACATACCACGACATATTAGGAAAGATTGAAGAGCAGACAACCCAGTAGCCCGGCTCTCCACCGTCGACTTCTCTCTATGGCTAAGCATAGCCTGATCTAGAGGAACCTATCTATGTCTCTTCACAAGCCTATAGCCAGATATAATCATAACAATAGCTATTATAGCTAGAAGCGTAGACACCATCATCGCCAACGGTACCGCTGAGATCCAGTTCTTAGCCTTCTCACTAGCCGCCTGGATCTCCTCCATATAGCTAACCCCCTTAGGGATCTCTGATATATATAGAGTTACGTTCTGGTTAATACCAGTGGCTTTCAAAAAACTTGCTAGAGGGCCTATGATGCTCGATATATTCTTCATAACTGATAGAGCCTTCTGATAGGGCTCACTATGACTCAAACTATATATCCGATCTATCTCATCCGCCCATTGGATAGAGCCGGTATAGACCATATATAACCCGTAGGAGGCTGATAAAGAAAATATAAGCAAACATAAGCCAAAACCAGCTAGGAAACCACCTAACGTCGAGCCCATTACCAAAGCACCGAGACCTATGGCGCCAAAATTCTTATATATAAACAACCATCCGGTAATAACAACCCATAAGCAAGAACAAAACCAGCTAATCTAAAACAAACGCTATGAGCGCTGGCAGCTCGCAATAGCACCCGGGCCAGCTCCCCACGCGGTATAACCGCGTGAGCATCCCCTGGGCGAGCCCACAGCCTCGGGCGATTGGGAGCGGCAGGCTCACCCCTCGGAAACCCTCGGGGCTTACACCCCCGCCCCATCAACCCCGTCTTCTACGGGAGCCCTCGTCCACCCTCGCGGGTGGAACGGCCGCCTCTTTTCGGGGTGGGCTTCCCGCTTAGATGCTTTCAGCGGTTATCCCTTGCGGCGTGGCTGCCCGGCATATGCCCTGCCGGACAACCGGTAGACTAGAGGCCGCGGCGACCCGTTCCTTTCGTACTTGGGTCACCTTCCCCTCAGGCGGCCCGCACCCCCCGTGGGTAGAGTCCGACCTGTCTCACGACGGTCTAAACCCAGCTCACGTTCCCCTTTGATGGGCGGGCAGCCCCACCCTTGGGGGCTTGTGCACCCCCAGGATGGGAAGAGCCGACATCGATGTAGCAAACCGCGGGGTCGATATGAACTCTCGCCCGCGACGACCCTGTTATCCTTGGGGTAACTTTTCTGTCATGCCCGGCCCCCTCCGAGGGGGGCACGAGCGTTCGCTAGGCCGCGGTTTCCCGGCCAGGCCCCTTGTGTTCAAGGGCCTGGTCAGGCCGGCTTTTGCCCTTGCGCTCTACGGCGGAGTTCTGACCCGCCTGAGCCGGCCTTTGGGCACCCGTGTTATCTTTTCGCGGGTGTGCCGCCCCAGCCGAACCGCCCACCTGACGCTGTCCCCCGGTTCCCCGGGGTTAGGCCCCCAGGCCCTAGTGGGCGGTGTTTCATTGGCGGCTCGACGCTCCCCGAGAGGAGCGCCACATAGCCTCCCGCCTACGCTACGCACCAAGGCCCAGAGGCCAACGCCAGGCTGCGGTAAAGCTCCACAAGGTCTTCTCTCCCTACGGGGGGATGCCAGCCTGTGCACTGGCTCCGTGGGCTTCACGGGGTCCCGGGCTGGGACAGTGGGGCCCTCGTTGATCCATTCATGCGCGCCGGAACTTACCCGGCAAGGCATTTGGCTACCTTAAGAGGGTCAGAGTTACCCCCGGCCTTCAGCGGCGCTTCGCCAGGTTGGACCCTGGTTTCACGAACCGCCAGTGGCCAGGATTCACCCCCCGTGCAAACCCTTTCGGGCTTGCGGGGAGCTATGTTTTTATTAAACAGTCAGGACCCCCTGGTCACTGCGACCTGCGGCCCCAGGCTGAGCCCAGGG
>JAWBYA010000005.1:0-137749 GCA_038867615.1 Sulfolobales archaeon
CTGCACCGAGAAATATAGCGTTGCCATTGGAGATACACTAGCCACAACCACTACAATCAAAAGCATTGTAGAGGTAATATACCTGTATATATCTTTATATACCCATCTACACGCCACCCTGCCCACACTCTTCGCGCTAAATTTGCATAAAGGTATATATAAATATATATGCTTCGTTAGAGACCATGACTCTCCTACAGATTCAGGCTTCTCCATAGCGGTAAGTATCGTTTAATGCCGGTAATACCGGCTACCCGCTTCTTTGCTTCACAAGCCTCAGAGTCCTTTTCATAGGAGCCCTTATCACTGATCTCCATGCATTAAGAGCGATCCCAACCTATTGTCTCCTTCGCTGTTGTGAAGAGGAAACCCTACTCATCCCGCCCGCTTGGGTCTTTATGTAATATATGTTGTGGACAGGTATTTGCAAAGCATATCTAGATCTTATAAAGCTTACCTATAGAGTAACGAGGATCTGGCAGAAGAGCTAATCAATCGATATAAACATCCCTGAAATCCTAGATTGTTGGTTGTGGTTGGAGCGTGATCCTGAGATCTAAGCTGGATCGCGGTATATAGATCCTCTATGGATCTGGTATATGTGTAAAGATATATCATGGAGTGGAGGATATATAAGCAGTGTTGGGTAATAATAAATGGCTCCGGCGGCGCCCCCGAATGTCGCGGTGCCCACAGGCCCCCGCTAGTTTTTATTTTACTGCTGGATTATGATGTAGATCAGGATTATGAGGGGTGCTGGGATCTCTGCGATTGCCTTGATATCCTCGGTATTGATCTTCTTGGTAGCTATTCTTGTTATCATCGTTGCTATTATTAGTATTATAACTGGTGTGGGGTTTGTTGTGATTGCTGCATAGGCTATGGATGCTATGATTGTTAGGAGCCTGGCCATGTATAGATATGTTTTTGAAAGGGTTTCTGGGCTTCTTACCAGGGGTTCTAGGATCTGTTCGAGATCTCTGCCCCCTCTGAGGATCACTGCTATTAGCATTACCAGGGTTACCATGATTACTACTCCTAGCGGGAATGGATCTTGCGGTCTGAGTGTTATTGCTACGAGCCATGTGTATTGGGAGAGTGGGAGTGCTAGTAGGACTAGCGATAATGTTTTTAGGGATTCCATGGCTTTGTACCTCCAAAGCTCTCTAGGGGTTCTGAGGATGAGGTAGCTGATCGCTAGGCTTGCTATAAGCCCCACCATATATATGGGGATCGCTGATGCCATATCCATAGCTATAGAGAAGATCATAGCAGCTAGGTATCCGAGGGGTGAGATATCGAGCCCGACTAGTCTCGAGGCTAGGGCTATTGTTACTAGGAGTATGCTTGGGTATATAGATCCCTGGTGTATTGTATAGGCTATGGAGGCGATAGCTATAGATACCAACACTGCTTGACCACCGATCAGGAGCCCATAGATCCCTAGGGATCTATTTTGCAACAAGGATCCCCCACCCAGAATCCTCTATGATCGGTAGCGCTACACCCAGGATCTCCATATACTCCTTCGAATAATCCTCGGGCATATAGATCGCTATATAGACGTTTCTACCAAGCCTACTAACCTCCGGGATCATTAGCTCAGGATCTGCCTGGGCAAGCCCTATGGGCGTGGTTACCAGTATAGCCATATCCCTCCTAACAAGGTCGAGGTATTTAAGCGAGTTATAGAGGATCCAGCTTGACTCGCATCCTCTATATGGTTTTAGATTCAAGTACAAACTATAGATCTTCTCCCTATAGCTCCTAGAAATACCGCTAACTATCCTCGAAGCAGTCTCCTCACATATTATTGCATCAACAACACTATAGCTCTTAACAAGCCCCTCTATAACCCCTCTAGAGAGTCTCGCCACACCCTCGGCGAGTGTGTTGGGTGGTTTGCCTATATACCATAGCTCTCTCGGTATATCTATGATCACATAGGATCTAGACCTAACCTCCCCAAGATCCTCCCTCACCAGGAGCTCCCCCCTCTTAGCAAGGATCTTCCACAATATCTTCCTAGCATCATCGCCATACTGATAATCCCTCACGCTGTAGAGGTCGTAAAGACCTCCGAGGGAGAGCCCCTTGATCCAGATCCCTGGGTTTCTCGAAGCTATGGAGACGGTCTCCATAGATCCCAGGGGCTTTGGAAGAGCAACCACCATGCTTACTAGATCCACAGACCCTTCGTGGGTAAACAACCCGAGGGGGTCTTTAAGCCTGATAAATATTCTCTCAAACTCATACCTACCCGGAGAGGGGAGCTTAACCCTATATCTAAGCCTAGCAATATAGCCAGGCGGTAGTGAGACCCCTATCAATGGCTCCTCAATAGCCTTGGCAGGCTCGGGTACGAGATCCTCGATCTCGAGCCTTCCCACATTCTCTCGAGACCTGTTGATAACCTCAACACTGACCAGGATCTCGTCGCCCTCCTCAACATATCTCCTATCAACCTCCCTCCTGATCTCTATACTTCTGATAAGCCTAGAGAGTCTCGAGAGGTCTCTATAGCTCTTTAAAAAGATCATCAATATCATCATGGATAACGCTAGTAGGAGTAGCGAGCGGGCGTGGAAGGAGTATATGAGGATAGCTATAGAAGATATAGCTAGAATAACACCCGCCAGAGTGATCCTCAAGGAATATCTACCCTTGATAGGGCTTCCTCAACAACACTCCTAACAGAGATCCTGCTCAGCCTCGCCTCATCCCTCAAAACAATCCTATGGGATACCGCTGGGTAGAGAACCTGCTTAACATCATCAGGCGTCACATACCCCCTACCCCGTATGAGGGCTAGGGCTCTTGAGAGCATATAGACAGCTATGGCTCCTCTCGGTGAGGGGCCTAGCCTGACATACCTATTATTCCTCATAGCCTGGATCAAGAGCGATATGTATTTAAGAATATTGTCATCAACCCTAACACTCCTAACAGTCTTGATCGCTGAGAGGATCTCCTCTCTAGAGGCCACGGGCTTGAGGGGCATGGACTGGATCATATCGTATCTCCTCAGAATCTCGACGGTCTCCTCAACACCTGGGTAGTTGATCTCTATCTTTGCTAGAAACCTATCGATCTGGGCCTCAGAGAGGGGGAATGTGCCTTCAACCTCAACAGGGTTCATGGTGGCTATGACGAGGAATGGTTCTGGAAGCCTATAGGTGATCCCCTCAACTGTTACCTGGAGCTCTTGCATAGCCTCTAACAACGCACTCTGGGTTTTTGGTGGGAGCCTGTTTATCTCATCCACGAAGAGTATGTTTGTAAATATAGGTCCTTTTCTAAATATAAAGCTAGATGATCTCTGGTCATATATATTGACACCAATTATATCGCTTGGAAGAATATCAGGGGTACCCTGGATCCTCTTGAACTCAAGACCCATGGAGGAAGCTATAGATCTTGCTATGAGGGTCTTAGCAACACCAGGAACACCCTCTATGAGAACATGTCCTCCGGAGAGCATTGACGCTAATATTAGCTCGATCTCGCCCCTATTCCCCACTATCACCTTAGACACGCTGTCAACAACCCTTGAGAGAATCTCCCTAAATACTGCTAGACCCTCTCCCTTAGCCTCCTCCATCTCTCAACACCCTTCACCACGATCCCGGCTACATCTATATTAATAGACACCCTGCTTGTTTTCCCAGAAACCCCGGATCTCCCGGGGATCCCGCTAACCTGCATTGTGGTAATCATGATCACCGTGAACAGGATCGATGTGAGTAGGAGGGCAAGGATCCCGGGGACTCCTGAGGATAAGATCTGGTCTGAGATATAGCTGAAAAGCAGTGGAATAAGCATGAGGGCTGATAATATATATGAGGTTCTCAGTACAATCATACTCCTACCACCCTCGTAGAAAAGCACCCCCTTACCCCCAAGCAGCCCTAGGAAGAAGTTTAGATTATTTCTACCAAACCTAGACCCTAGGATGTTGTTTATAGCTATGCTTGAATCCGAGATAAAGATCAACTCGCCCCCATGGATCTTTATCTCCACAGCTGTGGGGATATCGTTGATCGTGCATAGAACCTCTACATCGCTACCAGGCCTTACACGGATCCACGAGTATATATTGTAGAGAACATAGAGCTCCCTACCATCAACATAGCATCTAGAGGCATCCGTACCCCTCACCATACTGGTTAGAGAAGCGTTGAAGATCCCGAGTAGGGGTGAGAGTGTCCCCACCTCGTCGAGGGCTATAACCCTCCCGCCTCTTGAGACCCATCCGAGCAGTATGAGAAGATCTCTTTGTGATAGCTCCTCGTCAGGGCTAGCTATGACAAGGATCCACGATCCAGGGCTATAGCTCTCCAAAGCCCTCAGATCATCTATGCTACTAACACTATAACCAAGACTCCTGAGGATCGAGTATACCTCTGAATAGCCCCCGCTGCCTCTGTTAAATATAGATGGGGGATCGTATGCCTGTATAGTGGGTATAGCTATATCCCACACACCCAGGATCAATATTATGATCATTGCTATAGATGCTAGAACAAGCCTAGCCATTATCTCCACCAATGGTCTCTCTAAGCCTCTTCAAAGCAAGCTCTATATCGCCACGCCTAACCCCTCCATAGACTATATCCTCATAGATGTCTGCGAAGAATCCTGGTGCATGCCCACTGAGAACAAGCTCTCTTGGTGTGCACCTCCCGCATCCAGAGGATCTCCTAAGGCTCAGATAGATCTTTCTTAACGTGAGCTTGATTCCGTGGTAGCTATAACCACCATATAGATCAACACGCTCCTCATCGCTTGGAAACTCTCTAGAGATCTCGGCCATATTGCTAGGGATCCTTGGGATAGCGGTGATCATTAGTATATATGCCACCGAGATCACGGCTATGAGTAGAAGGATCGCTAGGGAGACGATCGTTGAGAGATCCTGGTAAAAACTCCCAACAGCACCGCCTACAAGGCTGGTCTCGCTAGCATTACCCTCCCGAGACCGAATACTGGTGTTTAGAAAGATACTCGGTATCTGGTAATCCTGTATGGGTAAATACCTCTGGGGTATGGTTAGGTTAGCAGACATAGACCCCTCCCGCTGTGTTAATACCCACTATATATTCTCTACACAGTTATTATCACCCTATGGGATATGCTAATACTTCCTCACCCTCCTCTTTTTCTGGGGAGGTCTGCTGCGGGGTTGGAGTAGATATATCATGGCTATTATTATCGCTATGGGTATTGCTATGAATATATATGGATTATCCCAAGGATAAATGGCTAATAACCCGTCCGTGACTCTTGCGTACACAAGCCACGATCTTCTGTAGAACGATAATTCGTAGCCTACGAGATCTGTTCTCTGGATCCTATATATACATGTATCCCCACCACAGACCCCGAGATCTATTGTCTCCTCCGACCTATTATCATACCTCAGTAGAAGCTTAGCCCCCATACCCTCCCCCTGCGAGATCTTTATCGATAGGTCTGTGAGTAGGGCTACCGATAGGAGTGCTGTGTACATGCCTGTCTGCACCACAAGATCCGTTGATCTATATATAACACCCACCAATAGATCTCTTCCTAAATGATCATCATACACATATATATTCCAAGGCCCCTGCCCACTCACATTCACCACCACATAGCCCCCTGCCGGCCTGACCTCCCTCCCTGGGCTGAAGGGTATGTTATCTATGCTCACCCTCGCCTCTCCCACCAAGAGCTTCATTGATACTGTTGAGCTGTTAACCCCTGGATAGGCTATGTTATATGCTATCCTCTCCACACTTATGTTCAAACCTCTATAGAGATCTACTCTGTAGTTGGGCTTCTCAACATATGCTATGGGTATCTTTATATTTGCTAGATAGATCGCTAGCGATGCTATTAAAAATATAAAAAGCACTAAACCATATTGCCTAGACTTGTTTTTCCTCGGCCTCCCCCTCATCTTGGCCTCTCTTCTACGTCCTCCTCCTCAGCCTTGGGTTAACTATCTCATCCAGAGCCTTTCCTATGAGTGCGAAGCCTAGTGCTAGTGTTGTGACACCAATTATCGGTGGCATGATCCACCACCAAGCACCGCTGGTTATAGCCCCACCATAGTATGCCTCGTTAAGCATCTTACCCCATGATGGGAAACCAGGATCTCCGAAGCCTAGCAGCTGTATAGCCACCTCTACGAATATGGCTGAGGGGACGTCTAGGACTACTAGGTAGACTAGCAGGGGTGTCAGGTGGGGTATTATGTGCTTTGTAATGATCCTCCTTGTGCTCGCACCAAGAGCTTGTGCAGCCTCCACATACTGTTCGTTCCTAAGAGCGAGAGTCCATGATCTGGTCAGCCTAGCCGTCCCAGGCCATGATAGGAGCACCACTATCGCGAAGATTGCGTAGATGTTTCTTCCAAAAATTATCCCCACCGCTAGTATGAGTGGCAATGCTGGGAGGAAGTAGACAACATCTGTTAGGAAGGTGAGCAGTGTATCTATCCTCCTCCCACCATGATACCCAGCTATAACCCCTAATAGGAGGCCTATAGCTACTATTGCTGCCGCCACGCCGAAGCCGAACATGATCGCGGATCTAGATCCATAGATAAACTGGCTCGTCACATCCGCCCCTAGATAGTTTGTACCCAAGAGACCGAAGGCAAGGCCATAGATCTTCATATATATCGGCTCGATAACTATCCTCAAACCCTGGGAGTCGCATCTCATTATAAAGTCCCTGGGGTTGCAGTAGTAGGAGGCATTTATCTTAATACCGACTCTGGTATTCTCCTCAAGCAATAGCTCGCTCACGGGGTTAACGAACTCCGGCAATCTATAATCTTGCCTGGGGTTGTATGTGTAGTAGGGAAGCCTTATAGACTGATTAGCAATGTTCTTTATATCCTTAGAATATGGTGTGAACGCAGCTACCCTGAAACCCACTTCGTCGTAAAACGCATAATAGCCCATAGGTACATTAATCGTCACATCTCCCTGCTTAATCGTCTTATTCCTTCCAATCAGATCTGGGTTTACTACAAACATCTGCAAATTATACCAGGCTGTCTTGTTATCAACAGTCGATACACGGATCGAGTATGTTATTAGCATCGATTTAGCAGGTTTATATGGGTATGGATATAGATCTGTGCTCTCTATACTCACATTAGAAGCACCAGTACCGCTGAAGAGTATTACGAGCCTCCCACCATCGTTCATAACATTTACCCTCACATCGCCCTCCTTACTCTCACTAACCACTCTCCATGATGAGAAGTAGAGCTCCATGTTTCTCGGAAGCTTGGGATCAACTATCTGTGCATACCACTCGGGGAGAGCAACGTTATCAGCAATACCCACAGCAGCCACTGGATCGTATTTTGTCACCATAGGCCCTATAACGCCGAGCACGACGTAGAAGAGAACTATTGCTAATCCAGCAACCCCTGTCTTATAGCGGAGGATTGTGGTGAAGATCTCGCTAACAGCTCTAGGAGCCCTAGCAGCCACTCACATCACCTCCTCTCACCAATCCTTACCCTGGGGTCTAGGATCGCTATTAGCAGATCAGCTATGAAGAGGGATACAACGAGGAGCATAGAGCCTATAACCAGGAAGGCTGTGATCACTGTATAGTCGAAGTTCAGGAAAGCCTGGTAGGAGTAGTAAGCAACACCGGGCCATGATGCCAGGATTTCGAGGATTATCGAGCCGCCAAAGATCCCTGGTATGGTGTATGCGAGCCTAGTTATGATCGGGGGTTTGAGGTTCGGTGTGATCTCCTTTCTAAGAACAAGGTTCTCCGGGATCCCCTTAGCCCTCGCTGTATAGACATAATCCCTATCCAGCTCCGATACTATGAGCTGTCTGAAGAAATAGGACCAGGATCCGAAGAGCGCTAGCACGAATGACAGGTATAAGGGTGATAGATACCATAACCAGTACTTAAAACTCTCCCAGCTGGGCTCTAAGAGCGATGGCGTTCTAACCGGGAGCGGAAATATAGTTACTCCCCAGGCGGCTTTGGGCATATATGCCAGGAAGTAATACACGAGAATAGCTATCAACCATGATGGGAGTATAAAGGATATTATGCTAGCTATCGTTAGAAACGTGTCCATAAACCTCCCCCTATATTTAGCAGAGAGAATCCCTAGATAGTATCCAACAAATATCGGTACTATGACTGCGAAAACATATAGAGCGAGCGTATATGGCAACCTGATGAGTATCTCCTGAGCAACAGGCCTCATAGAATACATAGATATACCGAAATCGAATGTGAACACGTTCTTGAGGTATATTAAGAACTGGTGGGGAAGAACAGGGAGATGCAGCCCAAACGTCTTAGCAGTTTGCTCGATCCAGCCACCGAATCTCGGATCCTCCTGACTCCTCCTAAGAGCCGCTAACACAGGATCCTGAAGCTGGTTAGGCTCAAACGGGTTCCCACCAAAGAGCACTATCGGAACCACTCTGAGAAGTATAAAGAACAGTGCCACCGATACAATAAAAACAGCGAGCATCGAGAGACCCCTAGAAACCACATATGTGGCTAGACCCACAGTGCTCCCCATAATTAATGCGATAACAGATATAAAAGCAATTTTAAGATGCTATGGTGAGAGAGAGTATAAAAAATATTTATCCTCTATTATCTTCTAAGAAGTGTTGCTACAGCAGCCACCACTAGCCCTAGTACTGCGAGCGCTATTGCAGCATAGCTATAGCTAAGCTCTGGCTCCTTAACAGGTGCAGGGGTCTGGACTTCGAACTTGGGCGGTGTTGCAGCTGCTGTCGGCGATCCTGGTGGCGGTGGTGTCGATATAGCTATTGTTACGCCCCCAACTGTAACCTCGATAGGCTTAACCTCTGGTGCTGGTGCTGGTCCAGGAACACCTACAGGTGCTGCAGCTACTACCCTCACCTCCTGCTTAACAACACCAACGGCTTTCCACATCATTACGGGCATTGATGCCTCGACGGTAAAGGTATAGCTACCCTCTCTCAGTGCTGGTACTGTAGCCTCATAGACACCACCTCCGAGGCTCCTGAGCGGTATTTCGAGGCTCACAGGACCTGTGAGCCTGGCGACAACTGTTATTGCTGGTGATGGCTGGCCAAGAGGATCTAGAGCCCTTACCCTGAGGGTTAGAGGCTGCCCAGCCTGGATCTGTGTTGGTAGGGCCTCAATACTAACTCTAGGCATCCTCTCAGGAGCCTTATAGACATACTCAGGATACCATACAAGCTCCGCATAAGCAAGCTCCCTCTTTATAAGCGCGAATGGACCGCTACCAATCATCGCGGTCAGTCCAGGTACTGATGGATGGGGTAGGAGGCTTACATCGTCAAGCGGGTTCTGGAGCCTACCATATATATGCATTGGCAAGGGCCTATACTCTGTGAAGGTGTAGAGATCTGGCCAGCCATATTTAGTTAGATAGAACTCTATGGTCTTATCATCAACAACGTTTATCCTTGCCAGAGCATCTATGTATGGACCATAGTCCCTTCTCGTCTTTAGCTCCATACCGAACTTCTTTATAGTAAACTCTATATCTCTAGCTGTGATCGGTACGCCATCGTGCCACGTTATCCCATCCCTGAGCTTTATGGTTATCTTTGTGAGAGTCTGTCCTCCTTCTGTTACCTTCTCAACATTATAGCTTTCAAAGAGTACAGGGATCCTTGGCTCAGCATATATGTCCTCAGGTCTTACAACATAACCATAGGTGTATACTCTGAATATGGCGTCAGCCTCGGTGGCCCATAGATATATTGTTGGGTTCAGTGTTGTTATATCTACTGTGAAGTAATACCTAAGCGTCCCACCGAATGGCTTGTCCTTAAATTTCACGGTGTTCCACCAGAAGTAGCTGAACCCAACAGGATCTTTGAGAGGTGGTGCGTAGGCTAGGAGAATAGAGTCCTTATCGATCGCGCCGTTAAACGCCGTTATGCTAATGCCTGTATACACGGGGATCCATGGTATTATGTCCGTGAGTATCTCCTGAGCCTTCCACGCGTACTGAAGAGCCTCATCTATGGTCTCAGCATAGTAGAACTTGTCTAGTATTTCGTCTAGAGTAGCGTTACTAACCTTCCACTCGTTCCAACCGCCAGGCCTTATCTCTCTGCTGTGCCAGAAGTAGTACATATAGAGTGGGAATCTCCCAAAGCTCCACCCTATAATCCATGCCTGGGCTGTTCCTGCTGAGGTTCTCGCATCAAGCTCTCTGCTGCTCACAGGGGTAACCTTAACCCTTATTCCTACGCTCTCCAACTGTGATTTCCAATACATGGCCTCCCACCAGTATGTTGGCGACGTTGCCTCTGGTAGTGATAGGATCTCTATCTCTACAGGCTTCATACCCTCTCTCGGATCGCAGAAGAACCTTGGATTATCGGAGCATGGCTGGAATATGCTTGCCAAGAGCTGTCTAGCCCTATCGGGGTTGTATGGGTAGAGCTTCTCGAAATCCGTGTCGGGGTTAACCCACTTACCATATGTTGGGGGCACTATGAAGCTGTTCTTGATAGCTATACCCTGTAGAGGTGATTTAGATATTATCTCATCCCTGTTGGTGAGCATGGCTATTGCTTTCCTAACCTCTGGGTATTTGACTGGCCATAGTTCTACGTTGAAGTGGAGAGATCCTAGAGCTGTTATTGATGCTGTGAATATTATGTGGGCGTCAGGCCTGTTGGTTCTCACCCTCTCAAGATCTCTTGGGAGTACTCCAAGTATGTCGAACTCGTTGGCCTCGAATGCTAGTAGTCTGACGCTATAGTCCCTCTGCACCGGCATCGTGATCTTATCTACATACGGCCCTATCCTGGGGTCTTTCTGTGCTGCTTGCGCGCTTACGTGTGCTACGAGGGGCCCTGCTAGGCTTAGTAGGAGTCCTGTTATTAATAGGAACATTGTTGTTTTCAAAAGAACCTCTTTTCTTACCACCATATCTACCTCGATAACTAATATCTATCCAAGCTAATAAGCTAATCTATATAAATAGATAGTAACTTAATATAAAAAATTTGATAGATTTACTTTATAGTTATTTCTTCCTCGCGAAACCAGTTATGCCGAAACCTATTAGCATAACCACTGCAACCACTGCAAGGGCTAGCTGTGCCGTTGACAAGGCTGAGCTTAGGGAGTCTAGCCTTGTGTTTATAGTTGAACCCACATTATTTATTTGGGTACCGATCATTCGGGATAGGCTCTCTATCTTGTTATTAGTATCTGTAATGCTCTTGTCAAGAGCCACTAGGTATGAGTTGATCGTGTTGCTATAGTTGCCCAGAGCCGTTGCAAGGCTCCTTATAGAGGCCTCGTTAGTCCTTATAGCCTCTGCAGCAGATTCAACAGATCTCTCAAGAGCAGAGATCCTTGCAGCTGCTGATGATAGGTTACCCTCGATCCCCGAGAGCCTTCTCTCAAGCGAGAGTCTAGCCTGATCCTGCCTAGCGACTAGCACAGCTATAGCCTGCGAGATCAGTCCAGAGCTATCTCTAGCAACCGACCCATAGATCTGGAGAGCGGTCTCAACATCTCCCGCATCGTAGAGAGCAACATCAGCCCTATCAAAGGATGCTGAGATGCTGTCGAGCATCGATCTCAGCTCGGGCATGGGGGCTCCCCCTACAGCTTCTAGAACAGCTAACAGGGCTCTGGCATTTTCAAGCCTCACCTGAGCCTCCATCCTAGCCCTATCCACTACCGTGTGATCCAGAATCGTTACCGGGAATCTATAGGTATAGAAAGTAGCGTTCGCACCCCTAGGCACTAGGGTGATGGAGATAGCAAGCTCACCCCTACCAGCAACAGCTCCAAACGGTATCGGAACCCTGGCTACGAGCAAGTTGCTTATAGCATATGTCACGTTATCAACAGTCTTGGTTACAGGCGATATGGGGACAATCCATGCTAGAGGTGTGGAGGCGACAATACCTGCCGAGAGGTTTGCAAAGCCGCTTAGAGAGGCTACAGCAGTGCCTGGAGGTGTGTAGACATACACCGTAACCTCGATCCACTGGTAACCCCTATACACCGCGGTTCTACTTAGATCCACGGCAACGACTCTCGGCATCTCAGCAGCCTGGGCCTCAGCTCTCCAGGGTAGGAGGATTGTTGAAAAGGCTATTAGGAGTACCAGAACTAACACTAACCCTCTATACATTTAATCAACACCACCATGAATATCTAACAAAAGTATATAAGTATTTTGACACTCCATGTTAACCATAAAATATCATTAATAATCCCATAATCACTAGCAACTATACCCCCGCCCCTATAGCTAGTCTCATCACCGATCGCCGGACAAGCGATCCTCATAAAATCGCTTACTAACTACTCATAGATATCAAGATCTATAGAGATCTTGTAGGGAATGGCTTGGCGAAAAGCGGGATCAGCGGGTTGTGATACAAATACCAAGAACCTCATGACTCAGAGATCCTTGATATTAAGATCCTGAGAAGCATAATACCCCCCGAGAGACCGAGTATGAAGGATAATGCCGAGAGCCATACATACCTATAGGCTAGGTATTCAATACCCCCCTCAATGTTTATAGAGCATCCAGGGCTCTTGGGGATAGCTATTATCGCGGCCGTATCGTTCACAGGCAGTTTAGAGACCTTCAGGGGTTCTAGATAGATCTCCCTAGCCTCCCTCATATAGTATATAACAACCCTAGCCCCAACACCGCATGTGAGGTTGGCATAGAGCTCTATGCTGAGAACAGCTTTTAACGAGCCCTCCAAACCCAGGATCTTCTCCACAAGATCCACAGTCTCCACATCCATCGAGATCTTTTTGTCAACATGGATCTCAACCCTAGCAGGTGTATAGGAGATCGGGATAAGGATTACCGATACTATCAGAATAACTATAGCCACTAAAAGCACCCTCCTCAAAACCCTGCAAACCCGGATCTAGATGTGCTGGGGAGTATATAGCTGTAGAGCACAAGCCCGCTAGATCTCTAGAGGCTAGGATAGATGCGTTACCAAAAAATAGTAACGCAGTCCCAGGAGGCTATCGATGTAGAGAGCCATATGGGTTTCCTCATTTCTCTACAATAGTTAGGAGTAGTTTTCTTGACACGGGGTCGGGTTTCTTGGTAATCCTACCGGTTCTAACCATCTCGGCTACGGTTTTTCTAAGACATCTCGAATCCATATATATGCCCTCTCTCTCCAGCTCCTCTCTTAAGGAGTCGAAGCTCATGCTCCCCCTGATCCTCAGGAGGTTTAGGATCTTCTCCCCAAGATCCCCATAGATCTTGTAGTACTCGGAGCATTTGGAGAGGCTCAATCCTCATCCTCCCTAGATCCTCTGAAAAGCTCTAGGTAATCCTCTGGCGGGGGTTCTGTCTCGAAAAGCTCTCTCCTCCTAGCCTCGAGGAGATCTTCAGGTCTTCCGAGAAGATCTGCGTATGTCTCCACCGCAACCCCTCTTCTCGAGGCTAGGCTCAGGATCTCTGATAGCCTCTCCCTCCACTCGAGGATCCTGAGGGCGTGGTGTGTTATGATCAGCTTCTCGAGATAACCCCCGCCTACGATCTTGGCTAGACCCTTTATACCTAGCTCTATATCCTCTTCGGAGAATACATGGGATAGGTAGAATGGGGGTCCTCCTATCACGAGAACATCGGGCTTAATACTATTAGCATGATCAACTGCTCCCTGGTACATAGGCCCCTGGACATCGGGCATGAAGAGGAGCTTGAGATCGCCATCATCTATAGCTATCGATACAACCCTGCCGGTCTTCGAATTCTCGGGACCGTGGGGAAGGGATCTTGAGAGAACAACCCTTGTAGACCCGATCTCGAGGGTTTTTCCATCAGCATATACTATCTCCCCAGCTATGCTTCTTATAGCTTTCAATAACCCGTAGTATCTCCTCCTCTGGCTATAGTTAAGATCCTTTGGATCTTTTAACAACACCACCTTACCCCTATAAACATTAACATAGGTATCACTCCCAGTACCCATATAGATGCTCTCATAAGGAACCGTGAAGTGATCCCTGTGATAATGGCTTATAAAAACATGTGTTGAGAGGGATAGATAGTGATCGAGAACCCTCCTAAGCTCCAAAACCCTCGAAATCTCCCTAGGATGGGGCGGAAGCCCAAACCTCCTGGGTGCAAGGCTTATCCCGGGATCCAGGAGGATCCTGAGATCAGGCGTCTCAACATACATAGCCACAGACCTCACACCAAGACTCTCCTCAGCTATCGGAACGAACCTCAAGGAACCCCAAATAATACTAATCCAAAGAGATATATCTCCATCACCACTAACCACTCTACTCACCTCTACCGAGAGATCATTCGTCGAACAGCCTGGAGTAGGTGAAAACCAGCCTAGCTTAATATTTATAACTATCTAGGCTTAGTAGTGGGGGAGTGGTTTGGGGGAGGGGGATTCCCGTAAAACAAAGGTTCCCGCATCGCTTCTCATGATCCTTGGTCTAGTCCTGCTCATCATACCCTTCGCGATAGCCCTTGTATTTTTCTTCGTTTTCGAGCCACCCATACCCGCGTCTAAGGGTAGCCTTAATGAGGCTCTGGTGGATGCTAGCTTCGGCCTCATATCCATAGCATCCAGGCTTGCCTTTCTAGGTATAGCTGTGTGGGTTGGCTCGATAATCCTTAGAAATGCTGTGGAGCTCATGAGGGGCGGTTGATGAGGGGTTTTCTCAACGTTGTTTTCACCCTCCTAGTCTCTGGAGTAGCCCTTATAGCCCTATCACCTATAATTGTGCTCTCGCTCGAGATATACCAAGACCCGCTTACAATAGGTATTGCGTGCATTGTTAGTGGCGATAAGGTGATCGCTATAGCATGGTATAAGGGCTCCTTAAGAATAGGTGATGCAACACTATCGGCTAGTATAGATAACACCACCATAGGATCCTCATGGGGGGAGGAGATCTCTAAGAATAGAAACCTAACACTCGAAGCAACGATCCCAGAGGGTCTGAGAGGCAAGAAGGATCTCGTTATAAGCCTCTCAATAAAGATCGAGAACCTATATAGAGCAGATGTTGCTCTCAGGGGATGCCTAGGATGAGAAAACGCCAGATCCTCGGAGAGATCGTTGCAGGACTAGTAATGGGTGCAGTGTATTATGTAATATATATAGTCATCTTCCCACAGCTCCACAGGCTCCTCGGCGCAGAGGGCGTATCAAGAGAACCTGTGATCGATGCAACACTCGCAGGGTTTTTCCTAGCAATAGGAGCTATAGCAAGCATTACGAGAGGCACTATATATAGCTTTATCCTAAGCGCCCTCCTAAAGATCCTGGGGCTCCTCGCATACCTCTTCCTCGTAAGCAACAAGCCCATCTCGATCACAAACACTATAGCGGGATATAGCGTCACAATATCGATCAACCCGGATCCCGTGATCTTCGTAGCCTCGATCTGGACGCTGGCAACAATACTTATAGATATACTAGCAATGATAGAGAGACTGAGGCCAGGCATACCAGGAGCCCTCACCTACCTCAGAGAAGCCCTCGGCTAGCACGTAGCAAAATACCAGATCATTACCCCTTACCGCTTATCCTAAGAATAATTTAGATATTCTATGTTGCTATCCATCCTATGTCCAGAGAGATCCGCACAGCTCGCAAGGATCTAGAGATCCCTATGGGTTTATAGACAATTCTTAAGCCATAGCGAATGCTTCGGTTCTAATTAAGATTTAAGATTCAGAAGTGGATTATCAGCTCTCCTAACTACTCACCCGTGTTTTAGCACAAAATATGACATACATATCCGGTATGATAGCAATATCCTGGTTAAGCCTACATAGCATTGAAACAAGGATCTAGCGGGGAATCGATGCTAATAATAAGGTTGAAGCGATCTTCTAGAAACTATATGGTATGGGAGTCCGATCCAGCTTAGGCGCGCTGCAGGTCCTCGCGGACCCCACAGCACGCCTAACGCGGCCGGCTTAACTTCCGGGTTCGATACGAGTCCGGGTGTTTCCCGGCCGCTATGGCCGGATCGGACCATTATTATATATCTCCTTAACGCTTATAAGCATTTCCGTTTGTCCCTGGATGTTCATCCCAATCACTTTATTCATGGTCTTATCCAGGGACTTCCACCTCAACCCGCAGGGTCTCTAACCCTACGGGTTCATGGGCGGCTGTCGAGCCAAACGGCCGCGGCTCCCATCTAGGGCTTGTGTGGAAAGATCCACACTGGGGGCAATACATTTCAAGGACTATAAATACTCTTGGGCATAGATAAGGAGGAAGCTTTTGGGCGTGCCATCTCCGATGCTTGAACATTCCCAAAACCATTAACCCTCCCTATGTATATCAAAAAGAAAACAGCCCGCTATCCGTGTTATCGTGTCTTTTGGCGGAGATCCACTCGCTCACAGCATCTATATCTACTCCTGAGGTTTTCTCCACCACATGATCTACCTTCACTACCGCGGGCATCCTGACCCAGTGTCCGAGGAGGATTGCCTCGCCCACGTTGAGTCCTGGTAGTTGTTCCAAGATCTCCTGGGTTAGTGTCTCTGAAGCCCTAGCTATGTGTGCCTGGTCCTCTGGCTGGACTATCCTCATAACAGCCATAGAGCCCATCTGGCTCAGCACGTCGGGATCGAGGCCTCTGGGTCTTTGGGAGACTACTATTAATCCTACGCCGAACTTCCTCCCCTCCCTAGCTATATGCTCAGCCCTTGGTTTTGTTAGTGTCTCCCTCTCTGTTGAGAGGTATATGTGCGCCTCCTCAAGCACTGTTACAACTGGGTGGGGGATCTTCGAGCTACCCCTCCACATAGCGCTCTTCCTCTCCTCAAGTATTCTCCCAAGCCAGTGGGATACTACTGCATCGGCCTGGCTTGATGATGCCAATCCCGTAAGATCTATCACATTTATTGTTCCTATAACGCTCTGCTCCGTTATATCTTTAGCCTCGTCATCAATGATCCTCTGTAGAAAGCCCCTGTTAGCCTCGATAGACTCTATAACAGCCTCCGATGCTTTGGCGATCTCGCTCCTCCTCGAGAGCTGCCCCTCCCTCTTGGCGCAGCTTATCATCTGATCTAGATATGATCTCCCACCATTGCTTGAGTAGTCAACCTCATCCTTACACTTCTTAATAATATTCTCCTGGTTCTTAGCACCATACCTCACACCAATGATCCTCGCAAGCTCCTGCCAGCTGAGATACCTGGGATTAATCCTAGCCTTTATAACATTAGGCCTCGGCAACCCCTGGAAAGAAAGGCCTGTGTATTCCCCGTGGTAGTCGAATATAAAGCACGTCCCACCCCTCCTAAGAATCTCTCTCGCTAGAAGGCTCACAAGGTTGCTCTTACCCATCCCAGTCATTGCCAGGATTGCTAGGTGTCTCTGAACAACCTTATTGAGATCAACCCTCACCTCAACATCTGGGTTTCTAAGAAGTGTTCCAATCCTAGCCCACTGGGGCCCCTCAGGCGAGAAGATCTTTGAGAGTGTTTTTCTAGATGCTCTCCTAACCTCTATACCCGGTGGTGGGGGTGTTGGCGGGATCCTAAGATCCTCTGGATCCCCTAGGATCTTTATATAACCCCTATAATAAATAGTAGTCTCATCCCCCCTATGGATATTTATAACCCTCCTCAGATCCTCTGGAGATAGTGATTCATCGATCACATAGGATCCAGAGATCGATGCCTGCACAAGACCGATCACATGGATCCCGTTATACCTTATCTCAACATACTCACCCAGCATGAGGGGTCTTGAGGATACTATGCTAGCACTATAGGGCTTGCTCTCACCAACTATATATCCAACTATATCCTCATCCCCAGCCCTCATGGCGATTTAGCAGCCTCCCAAGCCTGGCTCTCAGACCCTAAGCCGAGGATCCTTTTAAGCCTATCCATATCCTTCGAGGAGATCCTTGCAAGCCTATCAGCCTCCCTAAGAACCAATGGGTAGCCGCTTGCATCCCCCGATATCGCGTTAATAATTCTTAAAAGGCTCTTCTCAGCATCCCCCGGATCTCTGAGGGGTATCTCAACCCTCATGATCGGTCCTCCTGTTTTGAGCCTTACATAGCTTAGTGCTATATATAGATCTGAGCCATAGATCCTCGATATACCCTGGATCAGACTAGACGCTCCTAACCCTCCATCAGCCCCAAGCACTATTGGTTTAGAATAACCAGGCTCTATGGTATATCTATCTAGGTAATACAGATCTGTTCTCAGAGCGCTATAGCTCTTTGGGAAGAAGATCCTCACGAGATCCTTTGAAACACTGTTCTTAGAGATATAGATAACCCTGGGACTCTCTCTAAAAGAAACATCTATAATCCTCTTAAGCGTATTCGCAACGCCTTCTTTCTCATGCTCATCAACAACATGGGGAGCCCTCCTGACCAGGAAGCCAAGCTTCGAAACCAGAGAACCGTCGACAACCACATAGCCAGTTTTCTTCAAAGCATCACCAGCCATGCTTACCTCAAGATCTATTGAGATATATGATAGGTACCCCTCAGGATCCTTCTCAGAAGCTATAATACCAACCCTAGCATCACCACCAGAACCCCCACAGCTGCTCACATAGATAGCGTCAACAACATATATTATATACCCCCTCATCTCGAGATAATTATACCCACTATCAATACCATGAACACAGATACCAGAGGGGCTGGGCGAGTACCTCGACCAGAGATTCTGGATCATCTCCAGAATCTCTAAAGGCGGGTGCTCCCTAAGAAGGCTCCTAAGATGCTCAAGATCCCTAAAGATCCTCTCCATTATACCCGGTATCAAACCCCAGCCCCAGATCTTATCCAGAAATAGATATATAGATCGAGGAATATATATTATCAGTAATACCATAAGAGCCAGCACATAATAAAAGCCCCATACAACACAGACATCTACAAAGTTAAACCATATTAACAGGTATTACCATACAGAGCTGGTAAGCTAGAGGAGCTAATACCTAAAAGATACATGTTATGACGCCCTCGATCCTCCGCAAAACTAAGGACTCCGACCATGCAAAAAGAAAAAAATCATGTAAAAACCTAGGTTCCATAAAGATAACCAACATACGCATCAACGTATAAGGATCCTACATAGTACTCGTTACCATCATCAGCTAAAAGCTTTGATGGTGAGTAGAAATAACTGGCTGAGATATAGTAACCCTTATCAATATGCTCAGCTCTTAAAGCTACACTAGACGATAAATACATGTACTGCGAGTCTAAGCTTGTAGCTCCTACACCAGCACCTATAATAGAAGCAATAGTAGAAATAATGCCACACAGAGAGACGCTCCCACCGAGAGCACCACATATGATCCCTAGCACAGCTCCCGAGACTACAAAGGTAGGTGTTGTGAATAAGTCTCTCTGCACCTTAAATACATCGATCAAAACACCTTGCTGACTATATATGGGCTGGCTCCAGCTCCAATAATCGCGGTAATGCGTGAATGCATCCTTAAGTGTCTTACCATTATTGGGATCCTTATCAGTCATGGGCACGGCGATCATTTTGTTATCCGAGATAACGGCCCTCATGAGTGTCATATCAGCAGTAGTATCTGTCCTATACTCATAGCAAGTATACTGATCACACACAACATCATAAAGCCTATACCTAGCCGAGGCAATATCGCTCTTAACACCAAGCCCAACAATAGCTGGTGGTGTAAAGTGAGCACCATTAAAGAAATAATAATATGTATTCAGCCATTCGTTATCTCCAACAAGCGTAAGGATAGGTGCAGGTATTCGGTATCCAATGGTAGCATAGTTTTTATAAACTCTGGCAGTAGCAAAGAAATTTATATAGACATAAGATGAAGATCTATAGTATGCGCGGAGGAGCACCTCATTTACTTTATCAGCATATGGGCCGTATATATATGTAGCTACTATTGGTGTCCCAACCCCTAGCTGGGAGCTGTATACCTCTTCAAGCTCCCACACATAGCATGTTGGTCTGGGGCAGTTGGTTATATAACTTGGTGGCCAGCTGCTCTGGAGCTCGACTTTCCCTAGACTTGCTGACTGCGCGCTCTGGCTTTGGTTTGTCTCTATTATGGGTTTCTTACTCCTCAAATCCTCCCTAATCTCTATGACTATGCTCTTATTGCCCAGAACCTCTTTAGTGTTTATTGGTGCTCCCCTAATGCTATCGTATATGCCGTTTTTCTCGTGAACGGCTCCCATGAGTATTAATCCTGGTAGAACAATGCTGGGATCGCTTTTCTTAGAAACTATATAGCTATACCATGTTTTTGAGAATTCTTTTAGATAGCTATAGTTAGCCTTTATAACGCCGATGCCTCCATAAACACCAAGGCTCACTATACTACCATCAGGCATCCACGCATAGATGCTGTATATCGTATCCAAAGGCCTACCATCCCAATCCCTAACCATTACGATAAACTCAGGCTCACCAGAAGCCCGGGCAGAATAGCCAACAGAAACCCCCGCAACACCATCCGAATAGCCAAGGTAATAGCTATTATAATTCACATCCCATGCAATGAACACTGCAAAACCACCGAGACCAAGAATCAATATTGATAGAAGAATCGCCGGGGATATGGATAGTAACGCTCGGTGAGGCTTAGTAACTAAGCCCCACATACTCTTACCCTCAAAAAAACTAAGGGGGGTAATAAATATCAAGTCCAAGATCTTTAAAGAATCAATATTGAGAAACCAGTACTACCAAATATGCTAAAAGATTCTAAACTAATAGTAACTCTAAGTATATCTCTCCCGATCTCAAGGCCCATAGCTCTTAGACTCTTATAAGCTCTCACAAGCTACCGAAGGAGATACGGCCTGCCGATTGAGTTGAAGACCAAATATTGGTTAAATTATTCTTCAAAGATTTACCTCAATACTCTTCGCGAAGTCTAAAACCTATATTGTCAAGGATCTTGCTATTTGGAAAACCAACGAGCTATCTTTCTACAATGTACATCTAGCAAGGGCTCCACTGAGGTTGGTCTAATATAAAAATAAGTATGGCTTTGAGCTAGACAGATGGGACACTACAACGATGAGGCGGTGATAATTTGGTGAAACTGGGTCGTGGGTAAAAATCGCTTTAAGGATTGAGGTGTTTGATATATGCTTTGATTAAGGAGATCCTGAGGCTTGCGAGGACGAGGAATAAACAGTTGATATTACTCAGTATAGATCGAACCCTTCCTGAGTATCTCGACAAGCTCGTCTAGGCTTGATATTGAGGGGCTCCATTTATAGCCGTATCTATTAAGGTGGATCGATCTTATTCCGAGGGATCTTGAGGTCTCTAGATCGTATTGGGGATAGGATGATACATGGATTGCCTCACTATACTCGAGCCCGAGGATCTTGTAGGCTCTTTCGAAAGCCTCTCTATTCGGTTTATAGATCCCTGTATCCTCTGCTGTGACAACAATATCTACTAGATTCTCAAGCCCTGAGAGGGTTATGTTGATAAGTCTTCTCTCGGTATTGGATATTATAGCGATCATCACGCCGATCCTCTTTAGCCCCATAAGCCCTGTTATGGTGTCGGGGAATGGGGGTGATTTTGCGAAAGAGAGTGCTATTGCCTCGCCATAGTGATCCCTCCAAGGCTTGGAAGCCTTCTCCATGGTTCTTCTTAGGCATTCCGACAGGATCTGTGAGTATGGTTTATAGCTCTTCAAGCTGCTAACACTCTCTAGATCGCATTGGAAGAAATAATCTATATAGTCTGGCCCGGCTAGATAGCTAACCATAGAGCCTATACTGCTTCTCCAATCAACAAGGGTTCCATATAGATCGAATGTGACGGCTTTAACCAAACAATCACCAGATTTATTACCCATACCCACCTTAACTATTAATCTCCATCGCCGAGCATTATTCCGGCTATCTACTTCCATCTCGGCAGATCGTTAGGACTGGATCCACCGTATCCTTAGCTCCTTCAATAACCCCTCACAGAGGATCCATGCCCTTGTATCGTTGCTAAGTAGTCCTATGATTAGCCATGGGATTGGCCATAGCTCCATCCCCTTGAGATCCTTATGACTCGGGGTTGCTAGAAACCCTGGGTGTGTGTGGTAGAGACCCACAAGATCTGTTCCCCTGGATCTAGCCTCCTCATAAGCCTTTAGAACCCCTCTAGGATCCATTAGAAACTCGTAGGGATTGTTCGAGAGGTTCTCCACCTCTTTATATCCGATAACCTCTACAAGAGCATCGCGGAAAAACCCTAGAAGGAATCCGCATACCTCTCTATTCTTTGGAGCCCTCTCTATAATAGCCCTGACAATGCTCCTCGGTATCGCTACCTCTTCGTAGCACTTGAGAAAGCCGCTCTCACCTCTTGGGGGAGCTTCTCGTACTCAACCTCCTCAGCATCCTCAACATTCTGCTCCCACACCAGCTCCTCACCCTCTCTCTCATAGACATGTTTTCTCAGCTTCTCAACAACCACGAACGTTTTACCATCAGGCGTTCTTCTAATCTCTACAAGGAATTTCTCCCCCTTCCTGTTAACAACATACTTGGCCTCAGAGCTTGTCTTGATCATCCCGACACCTCCTGAAAACCATATCCACACCGTATTCCTCTAACTAGGAATATAAGCCCAACCGATAAGCATGATCGAGACTAATCCTTTCTCTTAAGGATTCTTAGGGCAAATACCCCCTCTAGAATAAATATAGAGGCTGCCACTGCCGAGGTTATTATGGCTAGGAAAAGCCCGGGGCTTGGTTCGAGCATACCCATGGCTAGGGATACCATCTCTGGGATTAAGAGGCCTGTGAAGAAAGCGCCATATATAAGTAGTCTTGGCACAAGCTTACCTCCTATGTATAGATAACCCCTGATCCTAACCCTCTTCTTAACACGATAAACCCCTCCAGGATCCTTCTCAACTATCCCAAGCTCCTCGAACTTCTTTAAATGGTAATAAGCCAGGCTTGGGTTTATCCCCAATCCCCGAGCAATCTCTCTAGGACCTGCCCCATCGTTCTCCAACAAATATATATAGATCTTCAGCGCAACCCCCGACAGATCCTCGGCATCGCTGTGGGAGGTCATCAGCCATATCCCCTAAGAGCAGGCCGGGATTCTCATGGGGCTGGGGTGGGGCGGGTTGACATAGCCTCCTAAACCCACTTCTCTCTCTATATTATAATAGTTGCTACCAAGCTTCACAAGGATCGATAGGCTATACCTACCATAGACACTAGGTCTATCTAGATCCAGCCTCAGCGACATGGTGACCGACTGCCCCTCTACAGAGGATATGTCATAGCTATGCGAGACAATCCTTACGGGGAGAGGTATCCTAGCAAGGCATCTCTCCTCATCAACACCATAGACCCACGAAGACCCGTTCCAAGCGTATGGGAATGGGAGAGGGGTGAGCGTAACCCTTACAAGAGAGAGATCCCTAGCCTCGCTCAAATTACCACCTATATTTAGCCTTATGGTGAGATATATCTTTCCACCCCCCTCCAAGATCCTGAGAAGCTCTGCCCCCACAATCACTGCATACCCACGATAAGTGGCTGGGGGAGATGGTGGTAGTAAGGGGGTTGCTCCCTCGATCTGTTGCGAAGCCCTGCTGATCTCGTGCTGAATACTCAGAGGTATTGTTATCTCTCTAGAGATGTTGAGAGCCTGTGTAGCGCCCGCAACCTCTCCCAGGGGTTGTTTCTGGTATGGGTAGAGGTGGAGTATCGAGTAGCTCACCGCTACACCGAGGATCAGGGCTATTGCTATCATTACAAGCAATGCTCTGTCCAAAAACACTACCCCTACTAAATACCAGCGGATAAATATTAGTATATGTTTTTCACGCTGCGTTCAAATAATTGAATATTCACCAGGTATCTATAGCACTAGTAGAGCACTAGTAGCATCAACGCCATTATCGATATGGCTAGGTAGATGAGCGGGTTCCACCTAGCAACCTTATAGCCGTCGAGAGGGGGTATTGGTAGTAGGTTAAACACTGCTAGCACGGCATTGACATACTTGATAGCGTAGAAGACGGTATAGAGACCTGGTAGTGGTATTAGAACAGCCAGCCTCATCCCAATAATACCTATCATCGAGAGGACTATGTTTGATATAGGACCGACAGCAGCTATCAACCCCTCGCTAGTTGTACCGCCGAAGAGGGTTCTCGTACCCCAGTAGCTACACCTAATACCAACATACCCTGGGGCTGCTATCACGAAAGGAAGCCTTGCGCCTAGAAAGTGGGCTAGGGATGCAAATAAACCGAAAACAGTGGTCATGAGAAGACCCAGCGAGGATATGGTGAACCTAGCCTGGCATCCCCTGGCTAGTGCCACATATTTATGTGCAAGCTCGTGGATGAAGAAGCCAAGGGATATCGCTATTAGATATGCCGGTATAGCTCCATACTGGATCAGGGATTTTATGTCTGAGAAGCCGTTGAAAACAGTCATCAAGGCCGCTAGAGCTAACCCCCAGGATAGCGATTCGGAGAGCCACACCGGGTCCCTGAGCCTCAGCATGAGAACCAAATCCACAGGTAGATGTGCTAGGGATAATATATTTTATTTTATCCAGACTTATTATTTCTCGTTTAATCAGCCCAGGATCTATATTATCGCTGGGGAGCGTATGAGACTGCTCGAGCCAGGGTCTATATGCACCAAGGATCTACAGCCAAGCTGCGAATCTATAGTGGAGAGGGTTAGAATGCTTGGCTACAACACCATCATCCCGGGATCCAGGGGGGTCATGTGGATCGGGGAGGGGTTCTCCTCAAGGGTTTTTCTAGTTGCTAAAAGCGATGGTTCTATAGCAGCCCTCAAGATCAGGAGATCTTTCTCCAAGGTTAATACCCTCGAGCACGAGGCATATATACTCAAGATCCTTAGGGGATGCTCTGTCCAGCCCCGTCTATTCGATCACAGCAACGATCACTTATTGATCGAGTATATCCAGGGCATAAGCCTGGGAAAACTACTCAAGATCCACGAGATGGGGAGGATCGGTGAGGAGTATCTCAGAATAGCCGTGGCGAGCGCTATAAGATCTCTCTACGAGCTAGACCTCCACGGAGTGGATCATAAGGAGATAGCGGATCCAAGAAAGCATATCATATATTACCAGGGATCTCCACACAGGGCTAGGATCATAGATTTTGAATCAGCATCCCTAAAAGAGAGGGCTAACAATATACCAAGATTCGTTGGCGGCTTCCTACTAAGAAGGCTTAAATGGATGCTGAGAGATCCCGGGGAGAGCGTGAGAAACCTAATGAGGATCTATAAGGCCGAGCCTGCCCAGAGGGAGGAGATCGTCAGAGACCTTGAGAAAGCAATGATCTAGTCATGATCACAAGAGCCCTGATGCCTTCTTCAAAATCTTCCTCAACTCCCCCCTCTTAACTATAATTACATCGTTAATACCAGGAGCGCCTAGCTCTCTACCACATTTAGGGCATTTCGAGGAAACCCTACCCCTAAGCTCCGATGGTGTGGGGAGCCCGAAGCTATCCTGCCCAACCCTGCTGAAGACATAGATAACCTCATCACAACCCCTACAAACATAAAGCACAGCCAAGGAGAGACACCAGCAATATATTGAAATAGAGATCCCTATAATACCAAGTACCCTAATAATACCGGGGGCAAGCCACAGGAGTAATTGTAATACCTTCTCTGCGAATTATAACCATGCCTGGGTATGGGCGTAACAATTATTATTAGCGGTTATATAGAATCGCCCCAGCAATGGTAGAGCTATTAAGGGGGTGGGAAGGGTTTTCTAAAAATACTTTATAGATCAGCGATAGCGAGGATAACCAGGACTAGCAGCACGAAAGGCCCTTGAGATACCCTTTAAATGGGATCTCTTTCCCAGCACCCTTGCCAACAGCTCTCCTATATATAAGGTTCGCGAGAGCCAGATCCCATAGGGCTATTCCGTGGGACTTGAAAACCGTTATCTCTTCCCGAGATTTTCTAGAGATCCTTCCTAGAACTGCTTCCCACAGCTCAGACACACGATCCCATGATATCGTGTTAGCCTTTACCGCAGCTAGGAGATCCCCGGATTCTATCATAGCCTGTTCCTTAGAATCTGTCACAACTATAGATGCTCTTTCAAAAACCCCTGGATAGGCCTCTGACCTCGATGGATGGTTAGAACCCACCAGGTTTATATGGGTACCCTCCTGGATCCACTCGGCCTTTAAGAAAGGCTCTTTCGAGTTTGTCACAGTTGCGATCACATCTGCTTTGCATGCTTCTTCATAGCTCCCCACGCTATATGCATTGAAACCCTTCTCCCTTAGCTCGCTAGCCATTCTAGATGCGTTCTCAGGATTCCTCGAATAGATCTTGATCTCCTTTACCCCCAATACCGAGGCTATGCCGAGGGCCTGGGTTCTAGCCTGTCTCCCAGAACCTATGATCCCGAGGATCTTTGATGATTCTTTGGCTAGGTATTTCGTGGCAACAGCGCTTGCAGCTCCTGTTCTGAGCCTTCCGAGGGCGTCGGCCTCTATCATTGCTAGAAGCTCTCCTGAGGAGTTATCGAATAGGAGGACGACGAAGTTAGTCTTATCTCTCGTAGATATATATGCTTTAAGCCCCGAGACGCCGTGATCCTCTGAAGCGGCTGCCATTATGTGGAGGACCGAGGATCCCGTATAGATCCTCCTTCTAGGGATGAGATACGCCCTCCCAAGACCCTGGAGCCTAGTGATCTCCTCAACAGCCTCTATAGCATCTTTTATAGATACTAGCGAGAGCACCTCATCCTCACTGATCACTAGAACCATTCTAGACACCTATGCTGATTCCTTGACAAGGGATATATAGTATAGTAGCGATGCTATTGTTTTCGCATCAACCACAACGCCCTTTCTGATCATCTCGATGGCATCGTGTATGCTTATTCTAATGATCTCGATCATCTCGTCCTCCTGGTGATCCTCTCCCACATAAATAAGATCCCTTGCCAGGAATACATAGAGCATCTCGGTAGAGATCCCGGGGGAGCTGTACATCTTGAAGAGAAACCTGATCTCCCCAGCCCTATACCCAGTCTCCTCTAGAAGTTCTCTAGCAGCAGCATCTCTAGGATCCTCACCAGCCTCAAGAGTCCCCGCGGGGAGCTCTAGTATCCATCCCTGAGGCCCTGGTCTGTATTGCTTGAGCATTATGATCTCGTGATCACTTATTAGGGGTATTATAACCACAGCCCCCGGATGGATCAATAGATCCCTAACGATCACCCTATCAACGAAATCTATCTTAGACAGTGCAAAAGCAAACCTCTTACCCCTGCATAGTAGCTCGTAAGATATAGATCTAGGCGTTCGCTGCTTCTCCACACGGATCACCCCGGATCGGTTAAGCCCTCTGACCACGGATCTCCCCTATTTTTTCAATGAGAGCTACTGCTAGTATTGGTAGGATTATCGTCGCATCACCATATATAGCAACCCTCTTAGCCGATGCCTTTATCTTACCCCAGCTTATAGCCTCACGCGGATGGGCGCCGCTTAGAGAGCCATCCCACTCAACAGCTGTTGTTATATAGACAGCATAGTCTAGCCCTTCTTTAAACTGGTTCCACCATATCGTGTGGTGCTTACTAATACCCCCACCTATTATCAATGCCCCGCTGACCCTTGATTTGAAAACCATGTTTGCTAGAAGATCCATGTCCGAGAATAGATCGAGCTTAAACCCGGAGACCCTGGATCTCGTGTAGAGAGCTGTGCCAAAAGCACCATCAAGTATCCCGGGCACTATAACCGGGATTTTCTTTCTATACGCAGCCCCTAGGATCGAGTTCTGATCCCCTGAGAGCTTCTCACCAGCCTTCCAGAGAACCTCATACCCAGGCCACTCTCTCTTAATCCTCACAAGCTCGTCAACAAGAACATGGGCAAACCTCTCCACAGGAACACCATAGCCCTTGATATCTATGAAGACATTCCCAAGCCTGTGGAAACCCCTCCTATAGAGATCCTCATCATCAGCCTCAAAGAAACCCCTATAATAGCCGCCGCCCGTGCTCCTAGCGATATCGTGATCTATAGCACCACAGGTAGTTATAACAACATCGAAGAAACCCTCATCAATAAGCTGGGCTAACACACCCCTAAGCCCTGTCGAAACAAGATTTCCTGTGAATGATAGGAACCTGAGATCAGCATTAAGGATCATCTCCAAAAGTATCTCATAACCCCTATAGAGATGCCCAGCCATAAAGCCATGAATATCCCTATAGAGGCTCACCAACTCAGACACACTCATACGGCTCTTAACCCTCCCATCAACGACCCTTGTTAGCGAATCCGTAGAAACCACCAACAATTCCTTACAAAACCGGAGTAATGAGAACCACGGTATAAGCTTACCCACCAATAAAGGCTAAGATAGATAACAACAAGCCATAGCCAGCTGTTTCAGGTTTCATGAGGGTTTATAGGGGTTGGTATCGAATTTATCTCTGTGAAACCTTATATAAGCTCTTATATTTCACTGGGATGCCGCCCAACAATGAGGATAGAGATAGAGACCCGAGTGGGCGGGGTTAAAGGCAAAAAGATCCAGGATATGGGCCCCAATGAAAGGAGCCCTGAGGCCGAGGAAGCCAAGGGAAGAACGGTTGGTATAAAAATCAACCGCAATGAAGCCCGAACCCCTGCAACCCAACCTCGGAACTTTATATTTAAAGATCTGTTAGATGCTGGGTTAAAAAACTAAATAGCGCCCTCCCTGAAAATCCTGTTCCTGAGCACTCCTATGTTCTCGATATATGCTTCAACAACATCCCCGTGTTTTAAGAACCTGCCTGCTGCCATGCCAACGCCCGAGGGCGTTCCAGTCGCTATTATATCCCCTGGCTTCAATGTTATCCCATCTGAGATGAACTCTATTATTCTGTCTATCTTGAATATCATGTCGCTCGTGTTCCCATCCTGTCTGGTCTCTCCATTTACTTTCAGGCTTAGTCTGAGATTCTGTGGATCCTGGATTTCATCCTTAGTAACGATCCACGGGCCCGTGGGGGCAGCTGTATCCATGCCCTTACCATGCAGCCATCTCAAACCATATGGACTCTGCCTCTCAGGCCCTGCAGCCATCTGTTTATCTCTATAGCTTATGTCGTTGAAAACAGTGTAGCCGAAGATATACTCGTAAGCCCTGGATCTCTCTATATACTTGCCCCTCCTACCGATAATAACCGCGAGCTCCACCTCGTGGTCTACCTTCTCAGAGGATCTCGGTATGAGGACAGGTCTCTCGTGACCCGTGAGAGAGCTGAGAGGCTTTTGAAAGACATATGGCTCGCTAGGAGGCTTTCCACCAACTTCTCGTGCGTGGGACATATAGTTAAGGGCTAGGCATAGGATCTTTTCCGGGCTGGTTATAGGAGGATAGTAATCGATCTCGTCTGGTTTATATACATACCTAGAGATCGAAGGATTAGAGCTCTTCAGATCCCTCTCAAAATCCCCCGCAACCCTTTTGAGAAGGTCGAGGGCTATCCCACCACCTTCTATTAATAGCTTTAGATCTGTGAACCAGCTTGGGGGAGAAGCATCGTAGAGCGCTGCAAAGCTCCTCGCAACATCAACCACATAACCATTGATCAGGATACCGAGCCTCGGCGATTCAAAACCCCTTGGAGAGAACGTGAGGAGCCTCGTAGCACACACCCTCACGGCTAGTCAGTGATTAGAGGTAATAAGTGTTTCGCTATACCACTAACTGTCTCTCGATCATGCTTTGGAGACATGGATTAGTGATTTGCCTATCAAGCTTCCTGCCTCGAGATCTCTGTGGGCTTCTGGGATTTCTTCGAATGAGTATACCTTGCTTATAACAGGTCTTATGTATCCTTTCTTAACCATCTCTAGGGCTTCTATGAGCTCCCACCTATTACCCCCAGGGGTTCCTGTTATCATGATCCCCTTGAGATAGGCTTTCCTAATAGCTAGCTTAACCTCGCTACCAGCCATAACCCCTATGAGAACCACGCCTCCCCCTGGTTTCAACATATCTATCGAGGCTAATACAGAGTCTCCCCCAATGCTGTTTAGCACCGCATCTACGCCCTCGCCCTCTGTGATCTCCATGACTCTTGAGACCACATCCTCCTCTCTATAGTTAACAACATGATCAGCCCCGATAGATCTCACAGCCTTACCCTTCTCCTCACTCCCCACAGCAGCTATAACCCTGGCTCCGAAGAGCCTTGCTATCTGAATAGCATATGTCCCCACACCACCACTCGCACCCCATATAAAGACCCTCTGGCCAGCCCTCACCTTGAGGAGAGTTGCGAGAGACCTCCAGGCCGTTACAAGGGCTTGTGGGATAGCTCCAAGCTCCTCGGGCTTTGAAAAGCCACGAACCTTTACAAGGGATCTTGCTGGGAGTGCTATATACTCGGCATAGGACCCCCACCTATTGAGACCAAGGATACGCCTCTCCCTGCAGAAATTCTCAAGCCCGATGCTGCAGTAATAACACCTACCACAGCCATAGATGAAATTAGCTATAACAGGATCCCCGATCTCGAAGCCCTCAACACCCTCACCGAGAGCCTCTATATAGCCGAAAACATCTCCCCCGATGATGTGGGGGAGCCTCACCCTATACTCTGGATGCCCACTCCTAACCAGAAGATCCATTCTATTAATAGACGTCGATAAGACCTTAACGAGAACCTCACCCTTACCAGGCTTCGGATCCCCTATCTCCTCTATCCTGAGAACCTCCGGCCCCCCAAAAGATCTCAGCACATATGCTCTCAACAACAACACCACATAATAGGGATCCATAGTCCTAAAATGCTTTAGAAAGATGTTCCGTGAAGAGAGCGATTATAAGCTAGCAGTACCACAGTTTATGGGAAACCCCGTTGGCTCTTATGCCGAGAAGAACATTGATAGCCATAGCGATAGTAATCATTATAGCAACAGCCCTAGCAACATACTATGCCATCCAGACAACCCAGACAGGCGGTGCAACAGCACAGAAGGCTAAGGATGTTATAAAAATAGGATTCACAGTAGCCCTCTCAGGAGGCGGGGCCGCTTCAGGGATAGAGCAGCTCAGGGGCTATGAGATCTGTAAGGATTGGATCAATAGCCAAGGGGGGCTATATATAAGGGAGTATGGGAAGAAAATACCGATCCAGCTTATATATTATGATGACAGCTCCGACCCCGCTAAAGCGAGATCCCTTTACGAGAAGCTAATCACAGAGGATAAAGTAGATCTCCTATGGGCCCCGTGGGGAACATCCATAGGGCTAGCAGTGGTCCCCGTGCTTGATAAATACAACATACCGGTTATCCTCAACACCCACACGGTTAGCGAGAGTACTATAAAACAGCTGGGGACCAAGAATATCTTTGTGACCTTCAGCGATCATGAGAGTGTTGGCATGGCATTCGCCCTCTTTGTCAAGAAACTGCTAGCGGATCACAAAGACCTCAGAAGGATCGCTATAATATATGCTGAGACCGATATGAGCGTGGGTCACTTCAGATGGACTAAAAAAGTCCTCGAGGATCAAGGGATCGGGGAGCTGGTATTCTATGGAAGCTACCCAGTAGCAGCAACAGATGTGAGAGGACTTCTCCTGAAGGTTAAGGAAGCCAACCCAGATATACTTATAGCCCACACATTCGCCGGGGACACGTTTTTAGTGTTTGCACAGCTAAGAGAGCTCAATATAAACCCAAAGGTTCTCTTAATGGGTACAGCGGCTACGACCTCTGCCTTCTATACCAGGTTTGATAACAAGACCAAAGAGGGTACAATAGCATGGACCACCTGGCACCCAAGCCTACACCCAGTGCTAAAGGAGTTCTTCGATACATATAGCAAGAAATACGGCTACACACCCTCCAACGGCCAGCTAGGGGTAGTTTTTCTAAGCTGCTTCATATTTAAGGAGGCCGTTGAGAAAGCAGGATCCCTTGATCCTAATAAGATTAGAGAGGTTCTAAATAGCGAGAGCTTCGACACACCATTTGGAAGGGTGAGGTTCAGAGACCAAATAATAGACCCTCCACTGATCCTCTTTATACAGTATCAAGACGGCCTAGCCCAGCCAGTCTTCATAGCCTCTGGAAGATACCCCGATACAAAGCCGGCGCAAATCGCAGCCCTCGCTGATATTATATACCCCAAACCACAGTGGTCCTAGCAAAATCTGTTTTTATTTAGGACAGCCGTTTGTCCCTGGATGTTCATCCCAATCATTTTTTTATTCATGGTCCATCCAGGGACTTCCACCTCAACCCTCAGGATCTCGGATCTCTAATCCTGCGGGGTCATGGGCGACTGTCGAGCCAAACGGCACGTGGCTCCCATCTAGCTTTGCCCCCGGGTGGCTTGGAGCGATGCTTCCATCACCACCCGGGACCTGTGTGGGGAAGACCCACACCAGGAGCGCTTTCTTTCAGAGATTATAAATACCCATGGTTTCCAAAGCCTATTAATCCTCCCTATGTATATCAAAAAGAAGACAGCCCCATTATTGGGTATTTTTTCTGTATTATCCATTTAAACGCTGCATCAGCCGCAGAGGCTCCTTCCGCTGCTGATACCACCACCTGTTGGAAGTAATACTTATTCTTTCCACCCGCGCAATCGCCTGCCGCGAAGATCCCCTCTATATTTGTATATCCTCCCGGCTTAACATCAATCAATCCATGCTCATCAACCTCTAAGCCGATCTTTTTGAAGAAATCCGTAGGCGGCTGGTTACCGATCTCTATGAACACGCCCTCCACATCCACCTTTCTCGTCTCGCCCGTCTTTAGATTCTTGATCACAGCATATCTAACCTCCCTATCGCCCCCTATCTCAGATACCGTGCTATTGAATATAACCTCGATCTTATCACTATGCTTATTTAGTGCTTCGACATATATTGGGAATGCCCTGAGCTTCTCACCCCTTGTCACAAGATAGATCTTAGATGCATAGCCAACGGCATGTATAGCTCCTGTAACGCCTGAGTTACCTCCACCAACGATCACTATCCTCTTACCCTTAAAGAAGGGTACATCACACACGGTGCAGTAGCTAACACCCCTCCCAGCAAACTCAGCCTCTCCCGGGACGCCTAGCTTTTTCCTCTCAAGCCCTACAGCTATTATCACAGCCCTAGCCTTGTAAACCCTGCCGCTTCTCGTATATATTGAGAAGAAATCACCATCTCTCTTTATATCCTCAACCCTATCCCTCTCTATCGGTACACCGTGTTTCTCAACATGTCTAACAAAACTCTGGATCAGCTGTGAGGCCTCAACCTCTATAAAGCCTGGATAATCATCTACAAGACCCGCACTAGCCAGCTGTCCTCCTATTGTTTCTCCTATAAGAAGGGTTTTCAGTTTATATCTAGCTGCATAGAGTGCAGCAGATAGTCCAGCAGGCCCTGCACCAACAACGATCACGTCGTATTTATCTTCGAGGGGTTTTCTCTCAAAACCCTTTAATCTAAACGACATCTCGACCTCAACCTAGAATTATAAGTGGCATAGCTGCTTATATTATTTAACTATCCATAGACCTAGATCTCACAGTGCTAGAGTGCTAGGGTTTCTCCTCAACACCAGTAGATCTTCTAAGCATGTTCCTCAAGAAAGCATCCTGGGGAGCATCTCTATAATGCTCAGCCTTCTCAGCAAGGATCTCGAGCTCCTCGAGGGTAGCGTAGTCCAGGGGCTCGCCCCTCATACCATCCCTGTTCCACTCGTTAACAAGCCTATCCATGATCCTCTCGACATCCTTATCAGAATAGAAGAGAGCTTTAACCCAGCTATTCCTATTCTCCTCAATATTCTCAACAATAATCCTGATAAGATCCTCTCTCCTAGGCAAACAGTACCATCCAGTATAGTTATACACAAACCCGATTAATATACTCCTAATCCCACCAAAGATCAGCCATATATACCGTGGATCATGGATATATGCTTGAGCACCACAGATCCTAGAGCAGTGCTCTGCAAAGGAAGTAAGATCTAGAAGAGGTGTGCTGAAGCCCGAGAGAAAAATACAGGATTGGATGTATAGCTATACCGGGTATACGACCCTTCTGAAGGGTAAGCTAGTAGAATTTTAGGAGATAAGGACAAACAGAGAGATTATTATTGCCTTTAACCATATTTTAGTTTGGGGAAGATGTTTTGCCCATGTTCAGAGAAGTGGGTAGGGATCACCAGCGATATATGGACCACGATATAGCTATGCTTGAGAAGGCTTTGAAAGGAACTACAACGGTTGGGCTTGTGACCAAAGAGGCCGTGGTCATGGCGGCTGATAAGAGGGCTACTGCCGGCATGTATATAGCCCACAAGAATGTTAGGAAGATAGAGCCTATAGATGAGAGATCAGCTCTGACAATATCAGGGCTTGTTGCCGATGCACAGACACTGGCTGATTATCTTAGATATAGAGCCAGGCTCTACTATGTAATGACAGGAACTCCTATGAGCATCAAGTCCATGGCCAGCCTACTAGCCCTGATCCTCAATAGCTCCAAGTACTTCCCATTCATAGTCCAGCTCCTCCTAGGGGGTATAGATGATAAGCCCAGGCTATACCAGATAGAGTTCTTTGGAAGCGTTACCGAGGAGAAGTTCGTAGCAACAGGAAGCGGTAGCCCCATAGCCATAGGAGTGCTTGAGGCCGGGTATTCCGAGGATCTCGGGGTCGAGCAGGCTGTGAACCTGGCTAGAGAGGCTATAACATCGTCTATAAAGAGGGATGCCTATACGGGAGAGGGTATAGATGTGGTGGTTATAACAAAGAATGGTGTGAAGAGCCACTACTTCCCAGTGAAATAGGGGGGTTAACACGTAGAGGATGGTTTTCGTGAGAGATAGACTTCTCGACGAGATAAGAAAGGTGATTATGGAGAACATACCTCCCGAGGCCGAGATGCGCAGAGTCGAGTTCGAAGGACCCTATCTAGTGATCTATGTGAGAAACCCCGGGTTTCTTAAGTCAGAGACATCTGCTATAAAGAACATAGCCAAGATCCTTAGAAAAAGGATCATTGTCAAGGTAGATCCCCAGGCTAGGAAGAAACCCCAGGAGGCTAGATCAAAGATCCTCGAGCTAGTACCAAGCGAGGCTGGCGTGGGTGAGAAGGATATAGAGTTCGACGAGGTTTTGGGAGAAGTAGTTATAAAGGCTGCAAAGCCAGGGCTCGTTATAGGGGCTGAGGGGGAGAATCTAAAGAGAATCCTCGTAGAGACTGGGTGGAGACCAAGGGTTGTTAGAAAACCCCCCATAAAGTCAGGGCTTCTAGAGGGGATAATAAACTATATGATGAATGAGAGCGACTATAGGTTGAAATTCCTTAGAAGGGCTAGCGAGAAGATACACGTAGATCCTCTCTTCAAAAGCGATACCGTTAGAATCACAGCCCTCGGAGGCTTCATGGAGGTTGGTAGATCCGCTATCCTTCTCGAAACACCTAATAGCAAGATCCTCCTGGACTTCGGCCTAAACCCAGGGATTAACACGCCGCCAAACATGTATCCCAGGATAGATATGCTCAACATAGCCCCCGAAGAGATAGATGCGGTTGTTGTAACACACGCCCACGTGGATCACTGTGGATTAGTACCATTCCTCTTCAAATACGGCTACGACGGTCCTGTATATACCACAGAGGCTACCAGAGATCTCATGGCCCTCATGCAGCTAGATATACTCGATGTTGCGAGGAGAGAGGGAAACCCGATCCCGTTCACACAGAGGGAGGTTCAGAAGATGGTGCTCCACACAATACCCCTGAAGTACGGGGATACGACTGATATAGCCCCCGATGTTAAGATAACTCTCTATAATGCTGGCCATATACTGGGCTCTGCTATGGTTCACATATATGCTGGAAACCCAGCCGGGGGCGGGATCAATATACTCTATAGCGGTGATATAAAGTTCCAGAGGACAAGGCTTCTCGAGAGGGCTAGTGTTGAGGAGATCCCTAGGGTTGATATCCTTATCCTGGAGAGTACCTATGGTGCAACAGATCTCCCGCCAAGGAACGAGGCTGAGGAGAAGCTCATCGAGATCATTAAAAAGACTGTTGAGAGAAAAGGAAAGGTCCTGATCCCCACGCTAAGCGTTGGGAGGGCTCAGGAGATAATGCTCGTCCTAAGATCTGCTATGATGGAGAAGAAGCTCGACGAGATCCCAGTATATATAGAGGGGATGATAGACGAGGTGACAGCAATACACACAGCCTACCCAGAGCTCCTATCGAGAGAAACCTTCGCTCTATTTAAGAGCGGTGAGAATCCCTTCAGCTACACAACCTTCAAGAGGGTTGAGGATAGAAGGGCTAGGAGCGATATTATAGACGCTCCCGAGAGCAGTGTGATCATGGCTACAAGCGGTATGCTCACAGGAGGCCCGGCTGTTGAGTACTTCAAACTCCTAGCAGGGGATCCTAGGAACACTATGGTGTTTGTAAACTACCAGGTTAAGGGAACACTGGGGAGAAGAATCAAGGATGGGGAGAAGGAGATACAGCTCCATGAAGAGGATGGGAGAATAGTTACCGTGAAGGTTAACATGGAGATCCAGAGCGTCGAGGGCTTCTCAGGACACAGCGATAGAAAACAGCTAGTGAGATTCGTTGAAAGCCTCCCAACAATTCCGAAAAAAATAATACTGAATCACGGAGAACCATCAGCCATAGCCTCGCTCGCTAAAGAGCTAGGCAAAAGCAAGGATATCAGGGTGAGAACAGCCGATATAATAATGCCCAATGTCCTAGACACCCTAACCTTCAAACCATAGAGATCTACTCTTTAGAGAGCAGCTCTCCCAGAATATCTATATAGAACCTTTTAGCCCTCTCAAGGCTCCAGATCTCGACATACTCGTCATAGCCATGCACATTACCGCCAACTGGTCCGAAGTCTATGGATTCAACACCCTCTGGGGAGAAGTATCTAGAATCACTCGCACCAGCCCTCTCAACAACCTTTGCAGGGAGCCCCATCCTCTCAAGAATCCTCAATGCTTTAGAAACGATCCTCGAGGTTCTTGGTGTGTTTAGATAGCCCCCGCCCCCGGATACTCTGTATCTAATCCTAACAGATAGATCTTCTAGCAGGTTCTTGACAGCCCTCTCAAGCTTAGAGCTATCCTTGAGAGGAGCTCTAACATCTACCTCGAATACGTGTTTAGACCCATCAGTATAGTACATATTAGGCGTCGCTGTAACACCATATAGGCTGGGGAAATCCAGCTCTACGGATATCCTGGTGAGTGGTAGCAGTGTTTTCACAAGCTCTGTGAGCGATAGATCTGCTTGCTGCTCATCAGCACCCTCTCCAACCACTTCAGCCCATACCCTCTGTGGAAGCACGTTTGACTTGACAAAATCCCCTCCCAGGCTTGATAAGAGGAGATCTTGTTCCGAGACCTCTCTAGCCAGGTCTATGAGGGGGTGAACATCAGAGCCCGAGATGAAATATGCCGCGTGATAGCTCGCACTCCTAAGCGTCTTCTCAACCCTCTTCCTAGAGCCCTTTGTTTTTATCCTGGCAGCTTCTGCCTCGATCACTATTTTGAAAGCACTCCTCCTCCTGTTTATAACAACAAGACCAGCGCCATCGCCATTAACAAGGAAGTCTGGGAAAAGGGCTTTATTCCTCAGATAGTCTCTAAGAACCCTCGCACCGTTATAACCCCCTATTTCCTCATCACCTGTAAAGGCTACTACGAGGGTTCCTCCAAGCTTATCCACGACCCTGGTCATATCTCTATAAGCTGAGGCTATAGAGGCAACATTGCCTAGATCATCCGCGGACCCCCTACCATAGAGTCTACCTTCTCTCTCAACCGGTGTGAACGGATCAAAACTCCACGAGGGCCCCGGAGGGACTACATCGTAGTGGGCTAGATAGAGCACCACAGGCCTTCCAGAACCATATATATCGAATAGCGTGTAGAATCCATTGCTCTCAATACTCTTAGGATCCATCCCCGATCTCTTCATAGCATCTAGAACCCCCTCTACGCATGCAGATCCTGGTTTAACACCTCCTGAAGGGTCGTTAACACATCTCAATGGTATTAGTCTCTTTAACAACTCCAGAGGATCTATTACTAACCACCCAAGCATCATTGGGTATGGAGAGCTTATATGTTAATTATAAATCGATTAACAGCCCCTTAGCATCCCTGCTCATAGTATGGTAGTATTAAAAAGGAATATTAGTCATAAGAGCTCTGAGAAGTTCTTATAGCTTTATTATGCTCATCGCGTCTCCGTATTTTTTCTTGAAGTTCTCCATAGTCTCTACGGTTTTCTTATATATCCTGATCAGCTCATTAATAGGATCTGGGTGATCATCTACCCTCAGGTTATACTCCCACCTCGGGTTCTTAGAGGCTATTAGGAGTGCTGCAGACTGCTTACCTCTAGTATCGCCGCCAGCCTCCTCTCCAGCCTTGATAGCGTTTAGCAGCCTCACCGGGAATGGATCGTTTCTCGACTCTCTATAAGCCTTTACCATTGCTTCAAGCACCTGGGGCCCCGCTATTATGTTACCCGCTACGGCGAGATCGTTCTCAACGATATGCCCAGCCCATGGTATGCATTTAGAGCCTGTATAGCCATAAGCAGTCTCGCGATCAACCCCTATAACCTGTCTATACTCCCTATAGGGATCCACCTTTAATAGCGACTCAATAGCATCGCCTATCCTAACACCAAACTCGGCTATCCTAACGGCTTTTCTCCCTATCTCTACATTAACAAACGCCTGGGTTGACACAGCAGCTACTCCGGGGATTGCGTGGGGAGCTACAGAGCCAACAGCAGGGGCTGCTGTGGCTATCGCGATCCCGAGATCCCCTGTATCGGGGTCTCTCGCCACTATCGAGAATGTTCCTAGTAGCAGGTGCATGGTTAGCACCGCTTTTCTATTGTGGTGGTGAGATATAAGCTTGGTTTTATAATGAATCCGGGACTCCTATGAGGATCCGGTATTCGGGATCCTTTGATGTTGCATCACCCAAGGAGAAGGTGTATAGATTCCTAACAGATCCTGAGAGGGTTGCGAAAACATTCCCAGGAGTCGAGAGAGTAGAGGTTACCGATGAGAATAACTTCTCGGTTAGAGCCACCCTCGGCATAGGACCCCTGAGGGGTAGTATGAGTTTCAAGCTAAGGTTTGATGAGAAGAGAGCTCCAGAACATGCTAGGGTTGTTGGCAGAGGGGTGGGGCTCCAAAGCACTGCTGATATCTCGCTAACATTCGATCTAGAGGATCTGGGCGGAGGTACCAGGGTTAAATGGTCTTTCGAGGGCAACGTGGGAGGGCTTGTAGGCTCTCTGGGAGGCAGGGTTCTGGATGATGTTGCTAAGAGGCTTGTAGACGAGGTTATAGCCAATATAAAGGCCTATATAGAGAGTGGCCAGGTGTGAGACCTCAAGCTATATAATCTTTATACCAGGTTGAGGCTATATATCCTCACACGTTTATTTAAATTGGTGCTAATGGGTTGAGACCAGGGCTTGAGAGGATAAAGCCTCCTAGTGATGGTTCCTTCATAGAATATGTAGACGGCTCCTACAAGGTTCCTGACAAGCCGATAATAGCCTATATAGAGGGGGACGGGATAGGGCCTGAGGTTACAAGCTCCGCCAGAGCTGTTCTCGATGCCGCTGTTGAGAAGGTCTATGGGAAGGCCAGGAGGATTGTTTGGTGGGAGCTCTATGCGGGGTATAAGGCTGAGAAGCTCTTCGGAAACCTCCTCCCAGAGGACACTCTTACCGGGATGATGATGGCTAAGGTTACTCTCAAAGGCCCCCTGGAGACTCCTATAGGTACTGGTCATAGATCTATTAATGTTGCTATTAGGCAGAAACTCGATCTATATTCTAATATAAGGCCTGTTAAGTATTTCAGAGGCGTCCCAGCCCCGAGCAGGTATGCCGATAAGGTAAACCTCATAATCTTTAGAGAGAACACGGAAGACGTGTATGCTGGGATAGAGTGGCAGGCCGGGGGTAGAGAGGCGCTAAAGGTGATCGAATTTCTCCACAGAGAGTTCGGAATAGAGCTCACACCAGACACAGGGATCGGTTTAAAGCCTATCAGTGAGTGGAAAACCAAGAGACACGCTAGAAAAGCCCTCAGATATGCTATTAAACATAGTAGAAGGGTTGTTACATTCATGCATAAGGGTAATATTATGAAGTACACCGAAGGCGCCTTCGTAAACTGGGGGTACGAGGTTGCCCTAAACGAGTTCAGAGAATATGTGGTTACAGAGAAAGAGGTTAACGAGCAATACGGGGGCAAGCAGCCTGAGGGGAAGATACTTGTTAACGACCGTGTTGCTGACAACATGTTCCAGCAGATAATAACAAGACCGTGGGACTATGATGTCATAGTAACACCTAATCTCAACGGCGACTATCTAAGCGATGCCGCAAGCGCCCTCGTAGGAGGGATAGGACTAGCCCCGGGACTCAATGCTGGCGATATATATGCATTCGCAGAGCCCGTGCATGGAACAGCGCCTAAGTATGCTGGCAAGAGTGTGGCTAACCCCTCAGCAACCATACTTGCTGGGGCGATGCTTTTAGAGCATATAGGTTGGGTTGAGGCTTCGAACCTGATCTGGAGGGCTGTTGAGGAGACCATAGCGTCTGGCAAGATGACCCAGGATCTTGCAAGGCACTATGAGAATGTAAAACCACTATCAACAAAAGAGTTCACAGAGGCTGTTATAGAGACTCTGAAGAGCCTTTGAGAGTGCTGGTTATATTGAACAACTTATCAAGGATCATAATAGCTTTTTTAATATATATGATCTCGATGTATATGGCGATAATGATCATACCATCAGCATTGGGAAGCAGCCCCGCACTCTATATAAGACCCTACCAGCTGATGGTATTCTCAAACATAGCTATCCTGATCCTCTTCACAATAGCCTACCTAGCCCTGGGAAGCATGCTACTCATCTACACAATACAGATAGCACTAGCATCGCTAGCAATAACATACTACCTAGACATAGCCTACAGGATCAGCCAAGGAATCGAGATCATCATATACCCCCTATTCACACTCATAAAAGACTCACAAGGATCATCACTCTCAATAGACCTCGCACAGATCTCCATAATAGCCCTAGTACTCATAAACCTAAGGGATAAGATCCGTGGAAAAGGCCTAGATCAGTCTAACAGTACCCCGAGCACTGTTCCCAACACCCCCGACAACCTCAATAACTAGATCCAAGGCGGGTCTAATCACTCTTGAGAGAAGCTTGATCACTGATCCTCTGAACATTTCGATGCTTTTCCATATCTTTTATGGAGTCTCGCTAACCGCAGTTGTTTTCCTCCATCTCTGCGGGATGGTTTTAAGGTCTCTTGTAGACATTTAGCTGGGATTTAGATGTCCTGGCATAGGATCTCGAGGGATGTTTACTCTATAGAGGTGGGTCCCCAGGGGTGTGAGGGCTATATACAATCATATATAGTTATAGGTCCCGAGCAGGGGGTAGCGATCATAGATCCCGGTCCTAGGAATTCGGCTGAAAGGCTCCTTAACGGTTTGAGGGAGCTGGGAGTTGATTTCAGGAATGTTAAGCACATAATCCTCACCCATATACATCTAGATCATGGTGGCGGTGCTGATACTGTTGCTAAGAGAATAGGAAATGCTACCGTTTATGTGCATCCCGTGGGTTATAAACATGTGATCGATCCCAGCAAGCTGTGGGCAGCATCTAGAGAGGTTCTCGGAAGAGTTGCCGAGATCTATGGCGAGCCTGAGAGAGGCGAGGGTATCATGGTTAGAGAGCTCCACGACGGCTCCGAGGTTCTGCTCGATGGTGTGAGGCTTAAGGTGATCCACACGCCTGGGCATGCTTCACACCATCTATCGATATACTCAGAGGATCTAGACATGCTTTTCGCGGGAGACGCTGCCGGGATCTATGTTCCTCCAGAGGATCTCATCTACCCCACAACCCCTCCCCCGTTTAGATATCAACAATACATCGAATCCCTCGACAAAATGATCCAGGTAAAGCCAGAGGCTGTAGCCTTCCCACACATGGGTGTGAGGATCGGATCAAGTATTCTTGAGAAGGCTAGGAGCCAGATTATAGCCTGGTTCGAGCTCGCACTAAGAGGAGCCGAAAGCCTCGACGAGATCCTCAAGATCGAGGCAAACCTGAAGAAATACTTAGAAAAGAGCGGAAGGAGCGATATGTGTAGAGAGGTTGAGGGGAAGAACCTGGAAATCACGATTAAGGGACTTAGAGAAGAGGCCCTCAGGATCTCCTCAAGCCATACCTAACCTGGACTGTTTTCATAATTGATATTCATCTGGATGGTGATGAAAGCAAAGCTCTAAACCATCTAGAGAAGGAGGTTCGGGCTCCATAGCGGTTGATTCTTATACAAACCATTCTTTCCTCGACTTCCTCGACCTCCACACATTCAGAGAAACCCCCAACCCATAGCCCCTCATAGCAGCTCCGGCCCATCCACTCAGATCTCTATCCCCACCCCCATTGTTGGGCGGCATCCCCATAGAATATATAGAGATTATACTATGTTCCATTGTTGTAGAAGCACGAGTTTAATATCAATCCTTATAAACCACCGTGAAACAAGAAACAGCTGGCTACGGCTTCTCGATGGGATCTCTATGCAGGGGGCTTGATTGCAACTTATGAACGCATGGAGACGGGATATCTATAGGTGGAGCATAAATCCCTGTATATAAAAGAAAGAATATCAAAAATATCTAGGGATAAAAGGTTAAGATGAGAATCGCCGTGATCTTCATATTGATCCTCGCGATCCTCTATATAGCTGCTATAGTGCTCTATATATATAACACTAGCACCGCGATAAGCGGTAGAGCCGGCACAGGGGAAACCCCTAACCTGGGAAACCTGCCTAGGAACCTTGCCGGTGAGGATCTATATCTAACCTATAGGGTGGAGGGCTATGTTGATATCAACGGGAGTTTGATCTATATAAATAACGCTATGGTGAATATACTGGCTAGATATACGCAAGCCCCAGAGACCAATACTACTAGCAATGCAACAACTGCAAGTATAACACAGCCGGCTTATTATAGGGTCTCTGCAATAGGTGATCAGGCGATCACATGGGCGCTAGAGCGGCTTATAACAACAAGCTATAATATATCACAAAAAACCTTGCTGGCAGAGGGCTGGGATGCCAACAGTATAAGCGATATATTTGGAAACCTCTCGCTATTCACAAGAACAGGCGAGGGACAACTGCCAGGAGCGTCTGGAATAACCTATACGGAGTACTCGTTAAACACCGATAGCGGGGTAATAATCATAAGGATCATGAAGAACCAGGGGATCCCGCTGGAGTGTGTGGTAAACACCACATGGGGTAATCTTAGGTTTAAACTCATAAGCGCCTCATAACCACGGATCTACAATCTATCTTTCCATCCTACCATCCTATTATGTATTTAGCACCTATATTACTAGCAATCCCTACTACACAGCAAGCCCCATAACACACTTATAAAGATGCCTACAGTTCGGTAACCATACGTGGTTTTACTAATATATTATCTTGAGCGTTAAGAATAGTGGTGCATAGAATGGCGTTCGGACCAGCAGGAATGGGATATGATAGGGCTATAACTATATTCTCGCCAGATGGGAAGCTATACCAGGTTGAATACGCTTCGGTAGCTGTGAGGCAGGGGTGGACTGTTATTGGGCTTAGGGGTAAGGATTCAGGTGTTCTGATCTCTGAGAAGAGGCAGCAGTTCAGCCTAATGGATCTAAAGTCCCTAGAGAAGATCTTCATAATAGACACCCATGTAGGGGCATCTTTCGCAGGGCTTGGTGCTGATGGGAGGGTTCTAGTCGACTATGCGAGAAGGATTGCAGCTAATCATCGCTTCCTCTACGACGAACCAATAGATCTGGAGACGCTTGTCAGGAGCGTAGGAGATCTGAAACAGATCTTCACGCAACAAGGCGGGGTAAGGCCTTTCGGGGTCTCGCTAATATTCGTTGGCCATGATAGAAAGGGGATCCATGTCTACAGGACAGAGCCCAACGGGCTTTACTTCCAATACCTAGCAGTCGCCGTAGGCTCGGGCGAGCAGGTTGTGCATGAGTTCCTGGAGAAGAACTATAAGAGGGATCTAGGCTTAGAGGATCTAGTGCTACTTGGGTTGAGAGCGATGAGCACGGCATCCGAACAGCCTCTAACGGTTGAGAGGCTTGAGATAGGCTATATAACAGAGAGCGAGAAGATCTTTAGGAAAATGAGTGACGACGAGATAAGGGGGTATCTCTCGAAGCTCGGTGTCACCTCTTGAGTAGGGAGTATATTATAGTGAGATTCGAGAAGGATGGAAAGAGATTCGAGATCCTAGCCGACCCTGACAAGGTTCTCGAATATAGGGAGGGTAAGAAGATACCGCTCTCAGAAGTTGTTTATGGTGATTTCATATATAAGGATGCTAGGAAGGGCCTCAAAGCCTCGCCATCAGATATAGAGAAGGTCTTCGGAACACAGGATGCCTCGAAAGTAATGCACGAGATCCTTGTTAAGGGCGAGATACAACTCACAACAGAGCAGAGGAGAAGGATGATAGAGGCTAAGAGGAAAATGATCATAACATATATTGCTAGGAACTCCATAGATCCTGTGACCAAAAAGCCCGTACCCCCTGCAAGGATAGAGGCTGCTATGGAGCAAGCCAGGGTTTCGATAGATATTAACAAGGGGGTTGAGGAGCAGGCTATAGAGATCGTCAAGGCTATCTCAAAGATCATACCGATAAAGATGGCAATAGCACTCCTAAGGATCAAGATCCCTGGGGATTATGCCAGCAAGGTTCACCAAACGATCACAAGACTCGGCGAGGTTCGAAGAAGCCAGTGGCTAAGCGACGGGGGTCTCGAGGTTGAGATAGCAATTCCGGCTGGACTGCAGGGCGATGTTATAGATAGGGTTTCCAAACTAACCCACGGATCAGCACAGATCAGTGTTGTTGAGGTGAGATAACTGTCCCAAGACACAGCTAAACAGGGATCGATACATGTTAAGCACAGAGACATAGTCCTCCCAGGAGACCTCATAGCCTCCGGAAACGTCTCTGTCGAGAAATACCCCTATGTCTATTGTATCGAGGGGAAGTGCTACTCAACAGTCATAGGAGTCGCAGAAGAGAGGGGGGAGAGACAGCTCAGAATCGTCCCTCTAGAGGGTTTCTACAACCCGAGGGAGGATGATATAGTAATAGGTGTTGTGGAGGAAGTAGGGATCACTAGCGCTATTCTCGACATAAGGGCTCCCTACAAGGGGATCCTGCCAGCCTCGGAGATAGCTGGAAAGCAGTATAACCCAGCTCAGGAGCCGCTCATAAACCTGGTCTCGCCGGGAGATATATATCTAGCTAAGATTGAGAGGTTCGACCTCACAAGAGACCCCTTGCTAACGCTAAAGGGAAAGGATCTTGGAAGGATTGTTGATGGGATATTAATAGAGATCGTGCCTACAAGGATACCAAGGATAGTTGGTAAGAAGAAGAGCATGCTAGATATGCTTATTAAGGAAACCCAGTGCCAGGTTGTACCAGCAGCCAACGGGAGGATCCTTATAAGAGGATGCCCCTCAAGCGATCACGAGGCTATCGCTATCAACGCTATAAAGATTATAGAGAACACGCCATATATACAGGGGCTTACTGAAAAGATAAGAGAGTATCTAGTAATTGAGAAGGTGAGGAGAGGTCTTGTCAGAGGAGAAGGTTGAGGTTAAAAGGAAACTCATAGAAGATGGAAAGAGAAGAGATGGTAGAGGACCTGAGGATATAAGGCCACTCCACTTCGAGGTAAGGGTTCTTAAAAACGCCAACGGATCCGCTCTTGTGCAGTACGGAAACACAAAGGTTCTCGCAGCAGTCTATGGACCCAGGGATCCTGGGGCTAGGAGTATGGCTCTTCCCCACAGAGCCGTGCTTAGGTGCAGATACCACATGGCTCCTTTCTCAACGCATGAGAGAAAGAGCCCTGCACCGAGTAGGAGGGAGATAGAGCTTTCAAAGGTTGTTAGAGAGGCTCTAGAACCAGCTGTGATTACGGAGAGTTTTCCCAGAACAGCTATAGATATATTCATAGAGGTTCTCAACGCCGATGGAGGGACAAGGACTGCTGGTATAACAGCCGCCTCTCTAGCTCTAGCCGATGCTGGGATCCCTATGAGGGATCTTGTCGCAGCAATAGCCGTTGGAAAGGTTGACGGGGTTCTCGTGCTCGACATAAATGAGGAGGAGGATATGTATGGCGAGGCTGACATGCCCATGGCCTTCATGCCAAGCCTCGGACTTATAACCCTGATCCAGCTAAACGGTACTCTAAGCGAGGAGGAGTTCTGGTCAGCAATAGAGCTAGGGCTTAAGGGTGCTGAGAAGGTGTATGAGGCTCAGAAAGAGGCTCTGAGAAAGAGATACGCGTCTGTAGAGCAGGTGTAGCCTATGTCCATAACCCCTGTCGATATACCCGTCATACCAGCCCTCAAGAGGACAGCGATACTAAACCTGCTATCAAGATCCCAGAGGATAGATGGAAGATCTCCTTCCGATACGAGAAATATAGAGATAAGCCTGGGCGTGATACCAAACGCTAACGGTTCTGCCCATGTAAAGCTTGGATTAACACAGGTTATAGCCGGGATCAAGGCTGAGATAGGTTCTCCCTTCCAAGACACTCCTAATATGGGTAACCTGATAGTTAATGCCGAGTTCGTACCACTAGCCTCGCCAACATTCGAACCAGGTCCTCCTGATGAGAGGGCGATCGAGCTCGCAAGGATCATTGATAGGTCTTTGAGGGATGTGAGGGCAATAGACCTTGAGAAACTCGTTATAATACCCGGCAGGAAGGTTTGGAATATATTCATAGATATCTATGTAATAGATCACGACGGAAACCTCGTCGACGCCTCCTCTATAGCAACCCTAGCAGCGCTACTATCGGCAAAGATACCAAGAGCCTCTGTTAACCAGGATAAGGGTGAGGTGATCCTCGACCCGACGAATCGCGACGAGATCCCTGTGAGAAAGAGGGTTCTCACAGTGACAGTGGCGAAGATCGAGGATCACCTAGTAGTAGATCCTTCGCTTGAAGAGGAGACAGTGGCTGACGCCCTGCTAACCATGGCCTTCTCGGAGGATGGGCTGATAACAGGGATCCAGAAGAGCGGTATGGGTACCTTTAAGCGGGAGCATTTGAAAAAAGCTATGGAGCTTGCTAAAAATGCCTATAAGAGCTATATTTCCCAGATCTCCCAGTTTTTAGCCAGATCTTAGTAGCTATCTTTGATCTTTATAGCTATATGTTTGAAGACCTGCTACACCGAGTCTTGCTAGCTCTTCGAGAACGATCTCTCTGATCTCTTCGTCTCTTAGAGGCTCCCGGGCTCCATTGCTATAGCGCTTAACTATCCTTTCATATATCCTCTTCACCAACTCGCTATTCTTCTCAACCCCTATCCCTAGCTTTCTGTTTATCCAGTAGGCTATTCCTGAGGTTCCTGAATAAGGCCCTATAAGGATCCTCGGCTCTCTCCCAATCATCCCTGGATCGAATGATAGATATGTAGCCGGGTTTTTCACCTGGGCATCTATATGTATCCCAGCCATGGTTGAGAATGCATTCTCACCCACTATAGGCTGGTATCTCGACACCTCATGGCCGAGTTCTTTAAAAACCTCTGCTGCCCTCCCTATAGCTAGTGGGTTCATGCCTCCGAAGTCTCCTTTAAGCCTGGCATAGATCATTACGAGGGCCTCTATGGGTACATTACCAGCCCTCTCACCTATGCCGAGAAGGGTTGCGTTGTTTATAGATGCACCATAGATCCATGCAGCGACAGCGTTCGCAACCCCCATGTAGTAGTCACCATGCCCGTGGAACTCTATCTGCTCGGGCCCTAACCCAGCTATTTTTCTCAGAACCCAGACTAGCTTTGGAATCGAGTATGGCAGTGCTGCGTGTGGGTATGGAACCCCGACTCCTGTGGTGTCTGGGAGCTTTATGGTTATGTTAACACCGTATTTCTCGCCCAGCCTGACCAATCTCCTCACCAGGGGTATTACGAGGCCTGGGACATCTGATCTTGTCACGTCCTCCAGACTGCATCTAAGGTTTATACCACTCCTCATAGCATGTTCAACCACATCGAGATATTTCGCTATGGCCTGATCCCTTGTCAAACCCAGCTTATACCTTATATGTATATCCGAGATCGACATCAACAAAACCATCTCATCGAGCCCAGCCTCTCTAACCCTAGCTACATCATCCCTAGAGGCCCTCCCCCACCCAATTATCTTGGGATATCTATGCCCAAGGCCCCTGAGGATCTCTACGATAAGCCTGTCCCTCTCGGTATATAGGAAGAACTCGCTCCTAGAGATCCTCCCGCTACCGTTATCAAGACCCACGAGAAGCTCGAAGATCTTTCTAGCCTCTTCAGGATAGAGAGCTCTGAATGACTGCTGCCCATCCCTAAATGTCGTGTCAGTTATATATAGCTCCTCCGGCGTTAATGGATCTACGGAGATCCCGTCGAGCACTACCCCAGGAGGGTTGGGCCACGAGGCTTCTTGGGGATCTATCTCCCTTATCTCATCTATACCCTCGCTCCTCAATAGGTTGAGGAATATCTCTCTAGCCCTCCTATCGAGGGTCGCTTCAATAAGGATGCACCAAAACCTCTCACTATCACGGCTTATAAGCATTAGCGTAATACGATCCATACGTGTTACGGAATGTTATTAGGCTAGTATGCTTCTAACCATTGTTTTTCGTAATACCAAGCCCTGGTGAAGCTCCACGCTTTACAAGCCAGCTATATATTAGTATCTAGTGGATCTTATTACGTAGAGGGAGTGGTAGCCGAAAGTATTGAGGTGATCTTTTGAGACTATTCTCACACATAGTGGCCGGGATAGGGGCGGGATCTATAGCCTCTATGCTATATGGAAACCACTATGGAGCCTTCCTCTATATAGTAATTCTATCGTTTGTGATAAACATCATAATAGATCTTGGTCACACAAGGATCAGGGGTATTGTTATACGAAGCCCCTACACTCATGAGGCTCTGAACAGCATAGTGATATCGATCCTGGTAGGATCTATAGTGTGGATAGCGATCGGCAACCTATACGGAGTATCGCTACATGCATCCCTCTCGGCATCACTCCTAATATCAGGATCACACCTACTAGGGGATCTAATAACCAGGGGCGGGATCTATGTGAGGATCGGTGCAAATATGCTAAGAATCTCCCTCGCCGACTATAGCTATAAAGATCCCCTTGCTAACGCGATCTACGTGGCGATCCTATCACTACCATTAATAATAAGCCTTGCCGGGATCGCAAGCAGCCCGAGCGAGATACCCTGGTATAGTCTAGTTGATAAGCTAGTCGGCATCTATGGAACCGCTGGCTAGTGGTTTTACTAATAGATAAAAGCCAGCTGTTAGTCGATAACCGCTCCCTATATATGATTCTTCCAAGGGCTTGGGAGAATATTTAGTGGATCAAAATAAACGTGACGGGCTAATAGTTTTAAACCCTGAGCCGCTATACTATGTAGTGCTCCTCATGCCCGCCAATAATCCACAGACCAGCGGTTCGGGGTCTAGTGGTGCTAGGCTTCCTGTAATAAGGTTTGAGGAGGAGATGCATAACCTTGTCTCGGTTGCTAGTGAGCTCATAGAGCAGGAGAAAGAGTTTGCTGTGGTGATGGTGCTTAGATCCCAGGGATCCTCGGCTGTAAAGACAGGGGCTAAGGCTATAGTGCTTCCGGAGGGTAGGATTATAGGCTGGCTGGGCGGGTGGTGCAGTGAGAACGCAGTGCTTACAGCAGCTTTAGAGGCTCTTGAGAAGGGGACTCCCAAGATAGTGAGGCTTGTTATGAAGGGTGATGAGCTGAGAAGGATTGGGGAGGATGTTATAGAGGTTGGAACCCCGTGTGGGGGTGAGGTTGATATCTATATAGAGCCTGTATATCCAAGACTACAGCTCCTCCTTGTGGGTGATAATGAGGTGACAAGGATGCTTGCGAAGATCGGAAAGATCCTGGGCTATAAGATCGCGGTATATGATATGATGGCAACCAAGGAGAAATACCCAGAGGCTGATATCATAATAAACTCCCCCTCATCCCTCGAAAAAATAAGGATAGATAGGAACACAATAGCAGTCCTAGCCACCATGGGGAAGACATGGGTTGATGAGGAGACCCTCGAGAGGCTCCTAAAAACAGACATCGGGTTAATAGAGCTCATATCAAGCACCAAAAGAGCCCAGGAGATCCTCAAACTACTCATTAAGAAGGGATACAGACCAGAGGATCTCAGAAGAATAGTAACACCAGCAGGGATAGATATAGGAGCCATATCGCCTGGAGAGATAGCTATCAGCGTGCTAGCAGAGATCATCATGTCCCGAAGAGGAGGCAGTGGAAAAAGCATGAGGGAAGTGAAAGGAGACCCCCTCGCGAACATCCTCAGCGCCATAGAGAGCCCAGCCCTCTCCCAACCCGAGAAATAATACTCCTCCCTATTATCGAGGATACAGTTTCAAAACGATTCAAAAACCGGGCAAGCCGACCTGCTAATCGAGAGAGGTCTTACAAATCTATCAAATGCTATATAGCTCGGAACCCTGGATCACATGATCCGAGGCTCTTCTCGTCTTATACCAGTCAACCCTTCTCATAAAGATCGCTAGCACGGCTGCTACTGACATTAGGATCCAGTATAGGGGTATTGCGAGGGCGTGGACAGCAAGATCGATCCCTCTCCTAGGGCCTTTATTGTTTGCAACGGCTAGCATTATAACAAGCAATGGTAGCAAGCCCTCTATGAATAATACTACAAGCATGGATCCATAGGGGGCTAGTGTGATGGTGATACCATTATTAGCACTAGACCCGCTGTCATGGGTAGAGCCTCTGGCTATATAGGACATGGTCATCAGGATCGTTATTACCGATAGGACCAGCGATGTCACAGCAACTATGGGTCCTAGATAGCCTATCGATGCTTTAAGCCTTCTCCTACCCCCATAGATCAGGATCCTGGCTAAACACTCAAGATGACCCCTATACCATCGTATCCTCTGCCTAATATGACTCGTAATATCTAGAGGTGCGGCCTCCTCTACATAGGAGTCTAGCAACCCGATCCTATATCCCTTCTCGAAAAGAATGAGGGAGAGGTAGGCATCCTCCGCGAGCTTCTCCGGAAAACCGCCAAGCCTCATCAAAACCTCCTTCTTTATATAGAGCCCCTCTCCGCTCAGGGGTACGTGGAAGCCAGCCTTTCTCAGAGCATTTATCACCAAGTCGAACCATATAACGGTATCTATATAGATCATCTTGCCCAGCACCCCCTCACCATATCTATAAACCCTAACACCCAGAGCATCGTAACCCCTACTGCTCATGAGCCTCACAGCCTCCTCAAGCTGGTTCTCATCAAAAGAATCATCGGCGTCATATACAGCTATTATGCTACCGGAAACCCTATCTATAACCTGGTTGAGAGCCCTAGCCTTAGAGCTCCTCCCACCCTTAACAACATAGATCCTAGCATCAACCCCCCTGCTTCTTAGAAACTCAAGGGCTTTTTCGGCACCCCTCAGGGTCTCTTGATCCTCTTCCTCTACTATGAGCCACACATCATATAGATCCTTGGAGTATCTCTGCCTAGCAATGCTTGAAACAGTCCTCATAATAGATCCTGGTTTCTCCATGTATAGAGGGATAAGGATAGACACCCTATGCTGCACACTGTTTTTCTCACCACTAGTCCGGGATGGTTTCTCGTAAGAGCCACGCTCCCTGCTAGCGCTATATATAGCCACCCATATTAGGGCGCTGAAGCCTAGGTAAGTTGAGAGAAGCACCATTTCAAGTGACATGTATCATTACCAATGATGATTCGTGAGAGGAGATATATTTCATAAACCCAGGGCTGGGTAGCGAATAGTATAGATGCTGTTTATAAACCAGAGTAAGATCTATAGGAGCTTCTCTATAGCTTCTTTGAGGTTCTGGGCGTAGGTTTTAGCCTCAATAAGGATCTCTATGAGCACGTCAACAGGATCTCTCGTCCCGTCTGTTATGATAACAACCCTTGGTTGCGATGTTTGGGGATGATCCACTATATATGCGGCATAGCTCACATATGGTTTCCTAATAGCCAGCTTGGATATTAGGTTAGGTATTCCATGCTGATCCCCCGTTAGTGTGAATATAAGCTCTCTATCGCTTCTCTTCTCAATCTTGATCCTCGGGATCAGGTCTATAGACATTGCCCCTTCCTATAAAGCTAGCGTAACCAGCTATATATTTATAAAGCAGACCCCGGATCCTTTATCTAATGATCTGGAGCACTATTGATATAGCTATGAGGGCCACCGCTATATAGAGTATCCTTAACGATGGATCACCAATATAGATACTAACCTCCCTCGGGATCTTCTTTACAGCCTGCCTCTGAACAACCTTCTGAGGCTCTTGATAGGATAGCTCGAGCTCCGAGTCCCTGTCAAGGAAAACCTGTTTCTGAACAGCAATACTCCCCTCTATAGATAGCCTCACAATATACTCCCCCTCGGCTAGGTTGAAAGCGATCTCCTTGGGATTAACCCTCTCCTTCTCGGAGTAGTTGCTACCTACCACCTCTACTACGGCATCTTTAGGGATATTCTTACCCTTCACCTTGACAGAAAGCCTATAGATCCTAGGCTCTCTGAGCCATCTCGGTTCAACTAGATCGTGGCCCAGAACCCTCTTTCCATAGCTGTTTATCTCATCAACAAGATCCCTATAGATCTTATAGATCTTCATCTTGGTCTCGTAAGGAGCGCCAGATCTTAGAACTATAACGTTATAGCTACCCTTAAGCATTTCAAAGGACTCTACCACCACCTCCTCGCTACACATACCGTCAGAAGATCCGCAGGATCTCCACATACTATCCCTCAGCATAGCCAGCGTGTTAGCAACATCCCTCTCATAGTTATCGCTAGGATCTAGAATGCTTATATATTTATTAATAATCCTGGATATTATGTAGTGAAGATCAACCTTCCTGCTTATACCGGCAACCCCAAAATAATATGGGATAGAAATTCTTTTATATTAATAGCACCGCAAGGCATAACCAATATAGAAAGATCCCGTGTTCTTTACCCCGATCCCCCAGCACAGAGATCCTTTCAATTTTTAGCTCTAAGTTGACCTGGGCTAGGTTTATGAACCGTACTTGCTCTCTCTTCTAATCTAACCAATGTATCTTGCCAGGATACTCGCGGGGGTGTGTAACTGATAGAAGATCTTTAAAGGCACGCTATATCACATTGCATGATAAAACAGAGAAGTTTATAAGCTTGCTAGCGTCATAAATCGATAGTATGAAGAATCTTACAAGCTTTTTAGGTCTCATATTTGAAGGAGCCTTTAAGATCGGTTTTATGGAGAACAAGCTCCCGAAGGACGAGTATGAGAGGTTTGAGAAGGGCGTTTTCGAGTATATAAAGAGCAGGGCAGGTGATCGTGACCTTGAAGAGATCCTTAAAGACATAGAGGAAAGCTTTCGGTATTCCATGTATAGAGAGCCTCCGAAGAATCTTAGCGAGCTAAGCAGGCTTTTGAAGCAAAGATATCAGGAAGAGCAGACTAACGGTACTATAAAGAGAGAGTGGAAAGAGATCTATACCAAACTTATCTTCCTCATAGGATATTGGGGAGGTCTTTTCTATGGCAGGAAGTTCAAAGACGCAGAGGTGAAGAAATACCATATGGGGGAAGAGTCGGGTTCTGATATAATATGGGGTAATGCTGATCTCGTTTTCATAGAAAAGAATACTCTCCACGTGGTGGATTTCAAGCTGGCTGGAGCGATCAGTTCTCTAAGAAGAATGCTCTTGGAAAGAGAAACAGTAATCCCTGTACCGACCTATGGTATCCCAGTAAACCTATCACTCGGAGAACTGGAGTTCTCGGGGTTTGTTGAAAAACTCCTCTTAGTAGAAGAAAGGCTTAGAGAGACCGAGGATGTATTTATAGAGACAAAAGGGCTCTTACAAACAACATGCTATGCTGTGGATTTCCTCTGCTCCGAGGAGAGAGATATAGAGGAAGTGAGCCTAGAGCTCTTATACCCAGTCTCCGAGCCGCTTAACCTGCGGTTTTCCGTAGGCGATAGAGGGAAGCTTAAAGACTATCTAGCGAGGATAAAGGATCTATATAGAGATATAAGGGAGAAAGAAAGTCTCTACGACAGGATCAGCTACGCAAGCTTATATAGAAAGGATAGGCTGAGAGCCGATATTGAGCGGATTGTGAAGGAAATGAGGAAAAGAGAATCAGAGAGGATCTCTATAAAAGCGGGCGATATAGCACAGGTTAGAGCTGACGTGAAGAAAAGACTCGAGGACTTTGTGAAGAGGGAGGATGATTGCAAGGCTATAGCCCTGCTCCACTCCGCGGGAAGTGGAAAGACGAGGAGCGCGAGGGAACTGATCCTCGACTTAGGCGGAAAGCATATAGTTCTTTACATGACAACACGCCTACGCATCCTGGAGAGAGAATATAGGGTGTTAGAAAAACATTCTGAAGAGACCGAAAAGAGAATAGCGATCGTATACAAGAGAAGAGTAGGCAAAAGCGGGGGGTTCGTAAAGCACAAGGGCAAGGCTTACGAAGAGGTGGGAGGCAAGCAAGAAGGCATACTTCTATCCACAGTGAAAGAGATAGTAAGGCTTGCCCAAGAGGGTGAATACGATCAAATATGGGCCTTTACAACCATACAAGCAGTGGTTGAAACAGCCTTTGGCAAAACTTCAAACCACCTTGAAGAGCTCATGAGACCCACCATTAAGGAAAGATACAACATCCATATAATCCTCGACGAGTTCCTCGGCTATAAAAACGGCCTCTACGCTGTAATAGAGATGTTAGATTTCGCCAGAAGATTCAAAGAAGGCGGTGGACGGATAAGCCTTTATCTTTTCGATGCCAACGGCTACTCCCCAGTTATTATGAAGAGACTGCTTGATGAGTACGAGAAATTCGGAGTATTACCAGAGGCCGTAGTGCTGGGTGAATACCAAGAGGAGCTGAAAACCGTCTACAAAGACATCCCCCTCGAAATATTCGCTAAACATGGCTATCCGTCTGGACAGCTCTATCTATATAAGAAGTTCCTGAGGATCTCTAAAGAGAAGGAAAAACCAGAGAAGCTCGCCCAATATATACTAGATACTTTTAAAGATAAGAAAAGCACCGCGTTTGCTTTTATACAGGATAAGGAGCTCATAGCAGAGCTATCCCAGATCCTTACAAAGCATAATTTATCCACATTGATAGCAACAGCAAGTTCGGAGAAAAGCCAGAAGCAGATAAACGAAGGAGAAGAAGATGTGATACTAGGAACATCGTCTATCTCGAGAGGACTTGATTTTAGCAGGAGCCACAAGCCGGTGGACTATATATATGTGTTTATCCAGAGCTGGGGAATAGAGGGCAACCTGGTAGAGATACTACAATCCATATCGAGGGCTAGGGGGGATGAGGAGACCGAGAAGAGGGCAAAGCACGTGCATCTAGTCTATCTCATAAGCGATGAACACACAGACTATAGAGTGGATAACATACTGGCCACGTTAGAGAATCCAGATAAGGATATCGTGAGACTTGTATACGAGAAAGAACATCTAGAGAGCTTTCTAGATCTCGACGATATTGTGACCAGGATAATAGAGCAGTTCGTCTCAAAACCTTCTGACAAGGTTCTCGTACCTATCTCGACACAGCATAGGAGTATATATAGGCCTAACAAGATCTCTGACTTTGAGGGTGTAATGACCTTCCTTGAAGATGTATATGCTATGGAGAAGAATGATAGAGATATATATAGACTTTTAGAAGAGCTAGGAGGCTCTATCTACACCTACTCCACACTACCCGAGCTGGGAAGACTCAATAGATTTGACTATTACCACCCCTATATACTTATCGACGAGCACCCAATATACATGGCTATGGTTGAAAAGGAAAAGAGACATGAGATAAAAAAACTCTTGAGGAAAGTAAGCAATACGCTCAAAAAACATAATAGAGAAAGAACGGAGAACGTGGAGAAGTTCATAGAAGATCTAATAACCCCCGAAGAGAGTAAAGCCCCTGTACTCATCCCCATATACTCTCTCGTCCTGGTAAAAAACTGGCTAGGACGAGATGAGGGAATAAGTTTCAAGATAAGGAAGAAAGTTGGAAGGGGACATGCAGAAGTCCTGGGAGGCCATTTAGAGCCGAGAACCCGGTGCTTTGTCGGTGACCGTATAGAGTACGCCTGCATACCCCTGGAAGAGGACTACCCATATAGAGAGATCCTTAGCGGGAGGTTCGCCAAATTCCCCGTAAGATTTATAAAGAGCCTCCTGGAGGCGTAGAACATGTACGAAAGCAGGTTCGTAGAGAAGGATGAGAGGCTCGATCTGTTCGCAAGAGGGGAGCATGTGGGAAGTGACTTTATCTATGCTGGTATGTTCCACAACTACCAGGACGGATTCCTACAGAGCCTTGCTAACTATTTCTATAGACTCCTGAAGGGAGAAGATCCCGATAGGGTAGGAAACGAGCTGAGAGAATTCCTCTCAAATAGCAGAAAAGCTATTGGCGGGAATGCCATATACCGTAAAAAAGAAGTCTTAGAGCTAGGAGGCCCTTTCTCTATCTATAAAGGCGATAGAGAAGCAGGTTTCCCGAGATATAAAGAGAACTCGAGCTTCAAGATCTTCGAGCTTAAGGTAGGCACACCATCCGATATGGATAAAAAATCCGGGCTCGTGTTTCTAAAGATAAAGGGCTATGAAGATAAGAAGCTCGACCAGAAGGTAGTGTTATCTGCAAGAAGAGACCTTCTAGACGAATGGATCCGCCTCACAGATGATAATAATGTGAGGAGCTACCTAGAAGAGGTCAGGGAGGTATATAAGATCCTAGAGGGGTTCCCACTACGAAGAAACGAGCCTCTATCGAAACTTGCTTTTTACCTCTTCCCAATAGAGCTAAGCAGTTTTGAAAACATCACTATTGTCTCAAAGGTAAGCCTCTATAAGAGGAGGATAGAAACTAGGACAGGTCTATGGGAGGATATAATGAAAAACCTGAGTAAAGAAGATAGAAAAGATCTCGAATTCTCGCTGGAAAAGCATGGAAAAACACTGGATCATCTGAAACGCCTTCTAGATGAAGCACTATTACCGAAAAATCTCGACCTTCTTCGCAAAGACTGGAAAAAAGTTATAAAGAAATTCCTGAGAGGCGAAAGTAACAAGATCGAAGCGGTGTTCGTAGGCAAAGCTCCCCAGGAGGATAAGCACCCTCAACTCTCCTTTGGAAGATATAGAGTCCCTAGCGCTGATCTAGAGCTCTCAGTGTTTGTTGAGAAGGATTTCCAGATGGGGAGTTATGATAGTGATGGTATAGCGAAGATGCTGAGCACCGCTTTCTCAGGCTTCAAGTTCCTTGGAAATGTGAGGGTGAGGATAAACACAGAGAAAATAAATAACCTAGAGTCGTTATTCGGCGGCGAGGATCTCTTTAGGCTTATAAGAGGAGATCACGCGCCAAAGAATATTAATAGGCTAGAGAATACCGACTCTATTAACCTCATACATTCCCTTTGTTACTTCTCAACAAAGATCCTTAGCCTGGCGGGGAAGATAAAAGAGGAAGAACATAGGGGGAGATTCCATGGAGCACTCTTGATCCTCAATACCGAGTTGAAAGAGGAAGAGAGATATCTTCTCTGGGATGCTGTGAGGCTAATATATAGCTACTTTGGAGTCCCGATCCAGACCGTGACAAAAAGATCTCTTAGAGCTATGCTAGATAACGAAAAACGTAACGCTGTGATCAAGAATCTCCTTATAAGCCTCTACAAAGACACCAAAACCCTGGAGATCCATTTTAGCAACCTCAGACTCCCGAAAGACGTCGTGGTCTATGCAGTTATAGAGAAACCGTCTTCCAGCTTTTTCTACCGGAAAGGCGAGAAAAGCGATAGAGCAAGACACTATCTCTATGAGATCTATAGGATAGAGATAAAGGATAAATACGCGACAGTGGAACTCGAGAAAAAAATCTTCGAACTATGGGGGGCAGAATACTCTGAAATAGAGATGTGGCTGAAGCGCAATATGGAGCACAAGAACACCAGGTTCTGCTTAATAACAGCCTTGAGAGACTCTAGGCTTTGCAAACTATACGATGAGTTGGTGAACGCGGAATCCAAGGATAGGTTTTTAGTGATAAGATATGATGAGCTAAAAACAGCATATTTCTCTGAAAAGACTGAGAAGGATTGCTATATCATATACACAGAGGAGTTGGAGAAGCTTATAGAGAGACTGGGGATAAAGCTACAAGGTAGTGAAAGAAAAGCAGTCCTGGCCATAAAGCCCGCCCATATAAAGGCTATAGAAGACGTGGATGAGGAGCTATACCACCCATCCCTCCAGCTCTTTTTCACCGAAAGAATAGGCTGGGAGAGAGACGAGACATACTCGGAGAGAAAGGATCTCTTTATCTTTACAGTGCTCGCCCTCTCTATGTTTGAGAGCGAATCTTTCCAAACACCATATAGCAAGCTCGACATATGGGAAAAGACAAGGGACATCCATCTAGCTATACAGAGAGATCATAAAGAGTATATCTTCGCCCTAATACCAACGCTATACGAGATGATAAACTTCATAAAAGATATGCCAAGACCCCCGACAGAGCCGAGAAGCTAGATCATGAGGCGTGAACGGAATCAACCAACACTAGCGGGAACATGAACCTGTCTAACATATCCTATCCTAGTTCTAGCATATTGTGAGACTTCTAAGCACTCACAACGGTTATACGCTTATGTCTCGCCCGTTCCAGCGATCTATAGCCCATACAGCCCCCATATAGACCCATGGAGAAATAGTCTAGAGCAACATAGGATGCCACGCTACATTGCTCTCCTAACCCTCCTTGGGCTTGGCGGAGATGTCGATAAGTCCTCCTACGATATCTGCACCGATTCTCAGTGTTCCTTTAGGGCTCTTCACCCTGGCTAGAGCTTCATCTATATCGATCCTAGCAAGCCCTCCTGTTCTTGAGATACTGCTCTCAACCTTGATCGTTTTAGGAACTCTTGCCTTCAGATCCAGTATTCCTCCGGAGACATCGAGGTCTATCGATGATTCTCCCTCGAACTCGCCGTATGATAGATCGAGCACTATTCTGCCACCACTGATCTCTAGCTCAACGCTAGATGCCCTCATATCTGTCGATGATATATTGGCAACCGAGCCCGTGAGATGACATGCCATTCTCTTAACCCCGCTGAGGCTTATATCGATATACCCTCCACTCGCATCTAGATCCAGTGCTTCCAACCCGGTCTTAGGGGCTTCTATGACTGCCTCGCATCCCGAGAGATCTATGCTTAGCTCTCCATCATCTAGATCTAGATCGTATTCGCACTTACTCCTCCACCCACCCCTCTCGTATATAGTCACCGCGGCATCGCTTCTATCGCTCGGGCTAATCCTAGCTATGCCCCCGCTCATATCTATCGATATGCTTTTAACGTTGGGGAAAGACTCTTTCAGGAGTAGAGCGCCCCGCTGCCCGAGATCCTTATCCTCAATAGATCTTAGTATCGGTGCTAGGCTCTTCATAACGTTGGAGACAGCGTTAGAGACTATGCTGGAGATAAATGCGCCTAGAGAGCCTAGAAAGGGGCTTAGTATAGCAGCATGCCCCCCACCCTCCTTTCTATCCTTGCTAGTGATCCAGAACACATCTCTACTCTTAAGCTGGGCTATCGGCAAGATCTTATCGGGTACTCTTAACGTGAACACGTCTCTTATACTCTCCACAACCTCGTCAAACAACTCTGGCTCAACATCATCGCCTACTTTAACCTCGAATACATCGGTTATGATTAGCCTCCTCCCCTGAACCCTGATCCTCTCAAGCATCTCTCTATTCACGGTGAGCGAGAACATATCGCTTATAATCACAGGTGTACCAGGCGTACCAGGTGTAACCCGATCCCGGGGCTCGGCAGGCTTAGCCACGCCCGGGGTTTCAACTATCCTTTCAGAAGACCTCTTCTCCTCATCCCGCTTTATACTCTGCTTACCAGCACCTTTTATAATACTATAGGCCCTCCATCCAAGCTCTGTTAGCTCGTAAACACCTTTCTCGTTCTTCCTTATAAAACCAGCCATTCTTCTTAGATGAAACGTCATTGTACCAGTATCGCTCACCCCAGCATCATCCATAAGCTCTGTAAAGCTCCTGGGACCCTTCTCAGCTATGCTCTCAATTATCTTCCTCCTAATCCTGTGACTCGCTACCAGAAAGATCCTATCGATATCCTCATCTCCACTATACTCCTCCTCACCCACCACGATCCCCTAATCATCATGAGCGACTCGTCATGAATATACCTTTTGACGAGACCCCTCATCAAAAATCCCGGAGAGTTTGACGAGACCACCCAACCTATGGGTTTATAGGTGACGAGCCTCTCCACACAACAACGGGGGCTGTGTTGGGATCCGGGGATGCTGTTATAGCCGAGGGTCTTGCGAAACAATACCCCGGCGGTGTTTGGGGGGCTAAGAGTGTGAGCTTCTCCTCAAACTATGGTGAACTGATCGTTATCCTAGGCCCCAACGGGGCTGGGAAGACTACCACTATAAACATGCTCACAACACTGATCAAGCCCAGCAGTGGTAGGGGTCTTGTTGGTGGATATGATATCGTGGGTGAGCGTGATAAGGTGAGGAGGATCGTGGCCCTCATGCCACAAGACGCTAGTATGAGTAGTGATTGGACACCCTATGAGGCTGTCAAATGGTATCTCGTCGCAAGAGGCTTCAGTATCAGTGATGCTGGGAGGGAGGCTAGGATCTGGCTTGAAGAGATGGATCTATACGATGCTAGGAATAGACTCGGATGGTGGCTCAGTGGTGGTCAGAGGAAAAGGGTTCTCGCAGCTATGGTGCTCGCAACAAGAGCCCCAGTGATCTTTCTCGACGAGCCTACAAGTGGTGTTGATGTTGAGGGCAAGTATAAGGTTTGGAGCGCGATTAGAAGGGCCTGTAGAGATGCTAGGGCTGTGATATATACTACCCATGATATGAGGGAGGCTGAGCTTGTTGCTGATAAGGTTGTCATGATCGGTGAGGGTAGAACTATAGTTATTGGAAAACCAAAAGATCTAGTAGAGGGACTACCATTTAAATATAAGATTGTCTTGAGGGGTAAGGCTAACCATCCAGAGGGCTCGGTTGCAGAGCTGAGTGTGGGGGATATCATGATAACATATTATAGGGATAGGAGCGATGCTATAAGAGCCCTGGATTCGATAGAGACTAGCGCCTCTATAGAGCCTGTATCGCTGGAGGATGCTTATCTATACTATGTAAAGATGAGGGGTGGGGGTAGATGAGCCCAATAGCGTTTCTAAGAGGAGTAATAGGTGTAGCTAGGCTTGAGGGCGCGTGGATTGTTAGACAACCCTCATGGATGATCCAGGTAATATTGATCATGACGGGCTTCGTAGTACTCCTCTGGGCCTGGGGAGGTGTGAAGGGTCTGGGGTATATGATATCGGGCTGGATGATCGCCAGTGCTTTCTCCACAGGCGTAAACATAATGGGACAGATCGTTGGGTGGGGTAGGGTTACTAGGATTATTGATCTCTTCATAGTATCCCCCATAACCCCTATAGCCTACTTCACAGGCTCGCTGATCGGCAGCCTCGCTATATTCCTAGTAGACGTAACGATCTTCACATCAATAGGGCTCTTAACAGACTATCTCTCCCTAGTAATCTATAGCTTGATCGCCTCATTATTAGTGCTCCCAATAGGTGTTCTTCTAGGACTCTCAATAGTGTTTCGGGTGAAGAAGCCGACAAATATAAGCGCTATAACAAACCCCGTAGCCTCCATAATATCCTTCCTACCACCGGTCCTCTACCCAGCATCAATCCTGCCAGAGCCTTTGAATGTAATAGCATGCCTAGCACCAACAGCAGCCGGGGCTGAGCTTGCAAGAACTCTCAGCGGTCTCGGCTCTCCACTAGATCCCTTACTACTAACCGCTATATTGCTAGCATGGATAGCCATCCTGATCATACTATCCCGAAGGATCATCCTATGGTCTCTAGAATAAAACGCGAACCAGAAACAGAGATATAGACCCAAATAGCAATAATACATAGATGAGGAGTTTTTCGGGGACCCGAGCGGTGAGGAAGCGGTTATCCACCGACTGCAAAGCAACCCTATCAAAGGTTAAATACCCCACCCATGGGCAAACCCACGGTGGGAGAAAAGAAAAATAGCTCTATATATGAGGTGTCATCAAAAATCCCCAAACACTCCAATAATGCGCATATCATCAACCTCGCACGTATCACTCTAGTCTATTAATGGAATAAACCCCTACACAGCTGGTAAATAACACTACCCTAGATAGAGATCCGCGACCAAGTCCTATTTAGCTGACAATGGTATAATCCCTAGTCGGGGGCTAGGTTAAAAACAACCAAGGATCCCAGAGATGCCCTTCTAGGCGATATAGCATTGGCTCTCGTGCTAGCCCTCTTCTGGGGATCTACGTATCCTATTATAAGGATTGCTGGGAATCCCGATCTGATCCTTCTTGGGAGGTATGTTATATCCGCAGCTATATCGACGGCTATTCTCGTAAGATTCAGAAAAGATCTCGGTAACCAGGTTCGCACAAAGCTCTCAAAGATCCTCGCTTCTGGAGCAGGCAACATGGGTTTTGTTGTGTGTATGTACTATGCCCTTCTCTATATACCCTCGGGTCCTGTGTCTGCCATAATATATACATATCCCCTCATAATCCTCCTCATATCTGGTCTCGCAGGCTACTCAGGGATAGGCTCTAAAACCGCTCTCGGCTCCCTAATAGCATTCGCTGGGGTTCTAACAATCTATGCTCCATCACAACTCGATATTGGTGGAACCCTCCTATCCCTTCTAGCAGCAGTGTTTTTCGCAGTATCTTCTGTGATTTCCTCCAGAATCCCCATAGATCTTGTAGTCCTCACAGCTATACAGAACATAATCGGACTCCCCATAGCAGTGGCTATATATATTCTAGCAGGAGGAGGCTCTGAGGTCGGTATAACACACGTTATCGCTATAGTGCACCAGGGACTTGGAGCTTCTTTCCTAGCCTATATAGCTTGGTATAGACTTCTAACAAGATCCATAGGGGTTGCTTCCTCAATCGTCTATATGGTTCCAGCAGCCGCCTATATAATGGCTATACCAATAGCTCGCGAGACACCAACACTCTACCAGATCCTAGGACTAATCCTCGTGCTAATAGGAATATATATAGCTAGGAGAAGGGGATCTTAGACAGCTAAGCCCGAATCTAGGATCCATCACCTGGCTACACGGCAGGGCAGGATACATGGTTCTCAACACCAGATATAGTAAAAATCCTTATCCATCATATAGCCGATGAAAACAAGAAAACTAGTAGCAGAGTTAACACTCAAGATAAAGGAGTATTTAGAATCTAACCGCGGGAGAGGTTTTTATATATCTATATCTCTCGTAGATCATCTCAACGCCTCCCTGGAACTCTCGGAATGTCACCGGGATCCTTCTACCCATATCTACTACAAAGAACTCGTGCTCGTTCTCACCTATTTTATCCGGTATCAGTGGTATCTCGTAACCTGTATACTTGCCCGCAGAGATCATGTAGAGGATAGAGCCTCTCTTCTCAATCCTAACCCTTGTTGTGGATCTATATGTCTCGTAAACCCCAGCAAGCCTTTCGAGGGTTTTCTCGAATCTTATGAACTGGAGCTCTTTCTCAGGATCTCTGCCAAGCGCTAGTGCTAGAGCATACATCCCTATATTGGCTGGTAGATATCCTGAGGAGTTCTCGAGAACGATCACTCCGAGCCTTTCTTCTGGTAGATAACCCATATATGCCGTGTGGACAAGCACCGATCCTCCGTGGCCGACGAGCTTTCTACCGAGGAAGCTGGGTATTATTCTTAATCCAAGCCCGTAGCCCTCTCCAGGGAACTGTGTGTATGGGTATGTTATCCTTATCCTCTCCATCTCCTCGATACTCTTGCTAGAAACAATCTCGGTGTCATTGAGTCTTCCCCTATTGATCAGCATTGATATATATCTAGCCATATCTATGCAGTTGCTAAGCAAACCACCGTCTGAGGTTATTCCGTAGGGGAATGGTGTTTTAACCAACCTACCCTCACGATCTATGGCATATGGTGATGCTACATCGCTATCCCTCTCAACCTCCTCCTTTGCAAAATAGCTCCTCCTCATACCGAGGGGTTCGAGTATTCTTTTCCTAACAAACTCCTCATAACTCATCCCAGAGACCTTGCTTATGATCATGCCTAGCAAGACATAGCCCTCGTTTAGGTAGAAATACCTCTCGCCAGGCTTTGCAACAGCCCACGAGCCAGCGTCTGAGAGGAATGTCAGCATATCCTCATAGCTAGATATAGGGATCCAGGTGGCGTTCTCCTCACCAACAGCGCTCCTGATATAGGCCTCGGCATAGGCTAGAGCAGGGATCCCGCTCGTATGGCTCATTAGATGCCATATCCTTATCCTCTCTCCTCCTGGCCTGATATCTAGGGGTATATAGCTATCAACATAGTCATCTATGCTAAGCCTACCCTCCTCAGAGAGGATCATTATAGATAGGCTTGTGAAAGACTTAGTAATAGATCCAATCCCATATACAGTGCTAGGAAGCGCTGGAAGACCCTTCCCATAATCCCTAAAACCAAAACCCCTCGAATATATGATAGACCCATCCTTAACAACAGCTATGCTTAAGCCAGGAACCTTATTCCTACTCATCCTATCTAGGACAAAACTCTCTAGCCTCTCAAACATCTTCAAGACGAGCACCGAGATCTCTATGAGATGGAGAATAATAACATTAACAACCATCTCATCTATACTGGTAGTGAGTAAGAGAGCGCTTTATCAGCACTTATAATTCTTATAACATATATTGAACCTCTTAGCCAGATCACAGAGAATCCTTAGAGGCACAACAGCCCTCTTATTACCCGAGACCATGACTATAGCCATCTTACCGCTTATCACAACCTCGGCTTCCACGCATTTCTCCATATATCCTCTATAATCTATCCCCCTACCCCCATTATTTGTTTTAGCCAGTGCTATTAACAGAGCTCAGCATACAATAGCACCTATAGCATGTATCCAGACCTAGTCTAGGGCCCGTGCTATAGGATTCCCATAATAGATCGTTTCAAATCCATAAAGCAAGACCCATCGCTAAATGATCGGAGTACTCGCAGAGAGCTCTAAATCTTCAGGCTCTCTCAACCTCAGCTAGAGCTCTATCCATCACATTTACTATTATATCTAGAAGCTCTGTTCCGATTGTCAGGGGTGGCTGTATTCTTATCACCGAACCATATATTCCTCCCCTGCCAACAAGCACCCCCATGTTTCTAGCAAACTCTTTAACCTTCTTAGCCTCCTGTGTCGCTGGTGTTTTCTTGGCATCCCTGACCAGCTCAATGCCTACTATTAATCCAAGACCTCTGACATCCCCTACCAGTGGGTGTTTATCTTGGAGTTCTCTGAGTCTTTTGAGCAGGTACTCACCTTTTCTGGCAGCCTGTTCATGTAGCCCCTCCCTCTCGATGATCTCTATGGTTTTTAGCGCGGCTGCAGCTGAGACGGGGTTGCCGCCGAATGTTGAGAAGTGATCCCCAGGCTCGAAGGAGCTTGCTATCTCGTCTCTAGTTACACATGCCCCCAGTGGAAAGCCGCCTGCTAATGCTTTAGCTAGCGTGACTATGTCTGGCTCAACCCCGTAGTGCTCGATCCCAAACATCTTCCCTGTCCTGCCAAAGCCTGTCTGAACCTCATCGGCTATTAAGAGGGCTCCGAGGGGGTCTAGGATCTCCTCCTTGACTATTCTGAGATAGTTCCTAGGCAGGGGTATTATGCCTCCCTCTGCTATGACGGGCTCTACAATCATTGCCGATACCTGGCCTGTTGATGCCTCCCTCACTATGCTTTTAGCAATCTCGGCATAGATCTTGCCGCACTCCTCCTCATCGCCTCCGAACGGGGATCTGTAGCAATAGGGGGCTGGAATGAATATAGAACCTGGTAGGAGGGGTCCGAAGCCCTTCTTCCTAGACCCGTGTCCCGTTATGCTCATAGTACCAAGGGTTCTCCCATGGAAAGACGGTGTTAGGGCTATCACCTCGTATTTCTTGGTATACTTTCTGGCAAGCTTCAAAGCACACTCGTTAGCCTCAGCACCGCTGTTACCGAAAAAGCTCTTGGTAAGCCTTCTGCTAGGCATGATCTCTGCAAGCTTCTTAGCAAGCTGGGCCACGACGGGGACGTAGTAGTAATACGAGGATACATGGACAAACCTCCTAGCCTGCTCAAATGCTGCTGAGATCACCTCCTCCCTACCATGACCTATATTCATTACAGAGATCCCGGAGAAAGCGTCTATATATTCTCTACCATTAACATCCCTAATGATCTCGCCCCTAGCTTCTGCAACAACCACAGGATCTACCTCGTCAACTATATTCAGGATCATATACCTATGGGCATCTCTAATAACCTCATCCCTATCCATACGCGCCCCATCTATCAGAACAAATATACAATATATATTATTATTCCGGTAAATGTTAAACATTGTATCGCTTAACATATACACCAATAACACGGGATTTGATAACAACAATAGATTCCAGAGAGCCGAGGGATCATCTATCGGTTGTTATATGTGTCCTCGAGACCTCCTCAGCAGCTTTAACACCGCTCTCTACTTGCTCCCATGGAGACATATTTCTCCACAACCCCCCAACCCCTACCAGGTAGATCCCGTTGGATGCTAGATAGGCTCTAACCTCTTCTAAGAATCCCCCGCCGGATCCTAGCGGGGTTATATATGGTATTGTATATACCCTCTCGCTCACCACATCCTCCTTATTACTAGCTAGCTTAGCCCATCTAGCTTCTGCAAATGCTCTGGAAACCTGGTCTGTGGGCGGTGGATTCCCTTTACAATAGCTCATGAGGCTTTCGACGAGATAGTGGTTAGGAGGCGCTGATGAGGGGTCTATGTTTGATAATATATAGAATGTATGGGTTCTCGAAGCCCTCGTCCCGTGGATCACTATATCCCATTTCGGAGCATCCCCCCTGATTCCGAGGGCGATGCCCATAAGATCTACATGATCAAGGCTTGCCGCGAGCTCCATAAACTTTCCAGAGATCTTCTCGTCATAGAGGCTCTCTAGAAGGAGTGGTAGGGGGTATGATGATACGAGTACACCATATCTAATAACCCTGCCATTCCTGAGAACAGCTATTCTTCTAGCTATATCTATCTTCCTAGGAGTATAATATGTATACTCGGAACAGCCGCTAGCGAGCATGGATTTTATAGCACGCCCCCAACCGCCTCTGGGGATGCAGAGTCTGCCCCCGAGCTCAGGATACCACCAGGGCTTCTCACCAGAAGATCTCCAGCACATGGTTTTTGAAACATGATCCCCCTCCTTAGCTATGGTGAAAGAGACCTCCTTACATAGCATTTGGAACCCGTGTTTCTCGAAGAAGCCTGAGAACCTCTCAGGGATCAGTAGGGGTAGTTTCTCAAACCTAAAGCCCACGGAATGCTGGGTTCCTAGATATCCCCCAGGCTCTAGGCTTGAGTCGACAATAAGTATGCCTCTATATCCCTGAGAACACATGCTCCTCACAAAGGAGGCTGCCGCTAGATCGCTTCCAAGGACTAGGAGTGGTCTGCTCTCCATCCCACTTCAACAGAATATCCCCTAGCCCCTATATTAGACCATAGACTCCATAGGTATATCATCATATTACTAGCTAGGCAGTATAGCTTGGGCGAGCATGGCGGCGATAGTGGCTGGGCTAGACCTCTCGGGAGTCCCTAGGAGATGTAGTGGGTATGCAGAGATCCATGTACCGCGAAAAAATATTCTGGATGCTAAATGCCTCTACGAGGATAGAGAGATAATAGAGACTATCAAGAACAGGATCTCCGTGGTAGCTATAGACGCCCCCATCTCTAGAGAGCCTACCATGAGGGAGCTTGATAGAGAGGCTATCAGGAGGGGCTATAGGGTTCTGCCGCCAAGCATGGGAGGCATGAGGATCCTTACCCAGAGGGCTTGGAGGATATATAGCGAGCTCAAGGAATCCGGTGTGATCGTGATAGAGACCCATCCCAGAAGCGCTCTCAAAAGCTCAGGATCAGGCGGCTTGGAAGAGCTCCTGAGAAGACTTGGTATAGAGATCCCACAAGGCTTGGTGGAAGCTGCTAGAGCTAAGGATATATCGGATGCTATAGTTGCCTCGGTAGTAGCCTATTGCTATTATACTAGAGAGTGCATAAGATCTATAGAGGCTCCCGATGGAGTGTTATACCTTATAGCCAGGCTCTGAGAAGGTCTCTATTCAAAAGCATCTAGAGCGTTGCAGTGTTATTGCATAGATGTTAAGGGCTTTTCACAAATGATTCTTGGGATTGGTTTCTGTGAGACCTTCCACAGGCTACCCAGAAATCGATTCAGAGTTATTCGTAAACGGCGAACCCCTAATCATATACGGCGAGCCCGGGTCTGGCAAGACAAACCTCGTACTCAAGATACTCAGAGAGTCCCTGAGAATCGGTATGAACGCCTCCTACATATCCACAGAGGGAAGCCTGGTTCTCGAGAGAATGGATAGAATGGGGATCCTTGATTTCGAAGCTCTTCACATAGCATTCGCACAAAGCCTATCCCACCTAGCCAAGCTAGCCTCCGAAGCGATCATCGCCGAGCACTCAATAGTAGTTATAGACAGCATTAACTCACTCTACAGAACCGAGGTTGGCTTCACCCCAAGGGCTAACGAGATCTTCCTCGGAATCCTCGCCATGCTTAAACACCACTCACTCTCAGGAAGATGGTCTATAGCTACAGCCCAGGTGAGAGAAATCGAGGATCTAGAACCATCAGGAATAGACCTCATAAGCTTCTACTGCAAAAACCTAGCAAGGGTCTCGAAAAACGCTAGAGGCACTAGAATCCTTGAGATAGGGGGCAAGAGGTATAGATTCAAAATAACAGAAGATAACGTGATCTTCTCAACCAGGGTCTCGAAACCCCGTTGATTTGCCTGCAAGCGTAATTATAGAGATGCGCATGCATGGTTACAATGGCGAAAGGATCTACGAGCTCCCTGAGCAAGGAAAAGGAGAAAATAAGAGTAGATACTGGGAGGAGATTAAAGATAAAGAATAGCTGAGAGAATTAGTAATAATGGCTGGGGAGGATATCATAGCACCCATATATGTAACTAGATCGCAACATAGCAATGCACAGCTTTCAAACAATATCTAGAAACTATGGAGATCGGTAGTTTAAAACGAGGTCTCTATTCCTATTCCTATATCACAGATTCTTTAGAACGAAACAGTACCTAGATCTTTTACTCTTGCTCATTTTATCTCTAGCTCTCTTCCGTATATTGTTTCTATTCCTAGCTCTTTTGCTCTTTCTATTGCTTCCTTCATTACGTTTATGGCTACTATTATTTTCTTATCAGGTTTTTTCCCGAGTATTTTTTCGAATATCTCACATCTCTCGTAGAACCACTCAACATCGTCTAGCTCTAGAAGGCTTCTAACCTCTATGAAGTATGTGATATTGTCGTGCACATAGATATCTATCTCAAGCCTCGCACCCCTTCTATAGTATCTCCCATCGATATCCTTATAGCTTATCTTCTCAACCCTGGCTGGAGAGATCCCTAGTTCTTCTAAAATATCGGAATAGACGTTAAGGATCATTCTCTCAAGATCTATGCCAACCCTTCCAGACAAGCTCCCGAGAGAGGCCTCGATCCTCATCAAAGCCTTAGAGTGTTCTTGAAGAATCTTAGAATGCTCCTGAAGAATCCTAGAATGTTCTTGAAGAATCTTAGAGTGGTACTCGAGGATCTTAGAATGTTCTTCGAGAATTTTAGAGTGTTCTTGAAGAATCCTGGAGTGCTCCTGGAGCGTTCTGGAATGTCCTTCGAGGATTTCTGCGTGTCTTCCAAGTATTTCGTAGATTTTCTTGATATGCTCTGCTATAGTCTTAATAGCCTCTGCGATATCCCTAAGCTCCTCCGTCCTTGCAGCCCTTACAGCCCTCTCAATGATCTCTTCTATGGTTTTCCAATCAATACTAATGCTCGCGCCTTCTGAATCCTTGGTGCTCATACTCTCAAGATAGATGCTCTTCAGAATTATTTAAACACGTAATTAAGAGCCTCTTCCTTTATTTATAAAGATCTCATCTAGCCTATAGGGGTCTAGAGATCCAGTGAGGGGACATAAACCGCTGTTAATCCCAAGTCACGGGTTTTATGTCTATTCTAGAGACCCCAGGATCTTCGTAGGCTGTGGGCTGGGTTTATTTACTCTCTCTGCTTGATATTTACCTCTTGAGTAGATACTGTTTGGGTATTCCCTATGGCGAGCGATGTTTCAAAGACTAGAGGATATCTTAAATCATTCGGTGTGAGTGTTACGAACTATGAGGAGGAGATGCTTAAACTCATAGAGAAGGCTGGGAAGGGGGTTTCGACAGAGGATCTTGTTGAGGCTATAAGGCTTACTGAGAATCTGAATAAGAGGCTTATAGAGATTGTTGAGCATGTCCTATCTATAGAGATTGAGCTTCTCAGAGAGCTTATAAGCAAGGCTGGATCTGGAGGGGCTAGGGTCTGAGCAGCTCTGTCGTAGAAACTATGGCAAGGATTCCCTGTGGATCTAATACTGAGTGTCAGGACGAGCTGAAGGAGTATCTAGAGCTCTATGAGCATCTCCACAGATCCATAGAGTCTCTCAACATAGATGTCGAGATGGAGTGTGATAAATATCCTCTAATAGTGTGTGTGAGGAACATACAAGGTCTAGCTAGAAAGGCAGCCGAGATTCTGGCGGGACTTGGTGCTGATATGAACGAGACAGAGATCCTGGAGAGTATTAGAAAAACAAGAGAGGAGAGTGAGATAGGATCCCTAGCATCATATGTACTCAGGAGGATTGTTTTCAGAGGGCTTAGGGATAGGGTGAAGAACCTCTCGTGGAGCTCTGGAAAATGCCCGGTATGTGGCTTAACACCTATAGCGGCTATAGTTAGGAGGACTCCTCATGGCTTTTTCTCGCAGCTAAGGTTAGAGCTTCACTGTCTCTGCGGCTTCTCATGGTCGTATGATGCTTTTAAATGCCCCCTGTGTGGCAATGCGTCTAGAGATAAGTTCGAGGTGATTATGATCAATAGTCTCAAGATCCAGAGGTGCATGCTATGCAGCCACGCGGTAGCTATAGTTGATGAGGGTCCCCTCATATCAGGGGATCTTGTGCATGTTATCATGAGCTATTCTACGATGAGGCTCGCATCTATGGAGAAGCATGGGGGTTCATGAAAATTAATAATAGATCTATAGTGATGCTATGTATATGTTTTTACAGATATCCAGGATCATAATACATCTTATTCCAACATACCCTTGAAAGAAAGATCCTCTTGCAAAATTTTTAGGCTTTCTAGCTAATTATTATTGGGTCTCCCCTTCTCTTTATCCACAATACCCCTGGAGGTGATCTTCTTTGCACAGGCAGGTGCTCAGAAACTCTAAGGGCGCCCTGAGAGCCGCATTGGTAGCTGGGGTTGTCTCGGTTATATTTGCTGCTGGCGAGCTCCTAGCTATGAGCTGGCTTGGGCATTCAAGCATAGTTATGGCCGACATGATCCACAGCATCCTTGATGCTCTGATGAGTTTCGCAACAGCCTTCTCGATCTATATTGTAACCACGCGTAGAAGATCCTCTAGATTCCCCTGGGGCCTCTACAACGCCGAGAGCCTGGCATCCATGTTCATAGCAATAGTAACACTCTTCTACGCGTTAGAGACACTCTATACAGGGCTTACAAGCCCCTCCAAAACACCACACTATGTCATACCACTACTACTCGTGGGCTTTGCTGTATCGTATTCCATGTACAGGCTTGAGGCTAGATGGGCTGAGAGGTCTATGTCATCCTCCCTCAGATCCGACGCCCTCCACGCAAGATCAGACGCAATGCTAACCCTCTCAGCACTAGCCGGAGTTGCTATAGAGCTTACAAGCGGAAGCCTATTACCACAGGCAGTAGTCCTAATACTCATAACCGGGTATATTGTGAGGGACTCTCTATATATATTCAAGGAAGCTGTGCTCTCAATACTTGGCGCTATGCCGTCTAAAGAAACCGTCGAGCATCTTATAAGAATTGCTGAGAGCTCCTCAGGTTTAAAAGTATATAGAGCTATGCTTAAACGTATGGGGTCTTTCGTCTCCGGCGTAATAATGCTCGAAGCAGAACCCACAATAAGCCTTGGAGAGGCCCACAGGATCTCTAGAAAAGTGAGAAGAGCCATCTATAGGGAGAGACCTGATGTGGTAAACCTAGTAGTGGTAATCAAACCAAGGGAGAACATGATAAGGATCATCAGAAATAACTACCAGTACCAAGAGAGAGGCCAGCCGATCACTAGCTACAGCTATCAAGTGATCAAATAAACATATTTTATTAATGAAATGAATCATATACACACCTACTCTCCCCAATTTTGACATCAGAGATTCGGGCTACACAGCAATCGATATTGCTTGGTACAAACGCTCTTAGAGGACTAGTATAGCTGATCAAAAATAAAAACCGAAAAACTTGCCACGTTACTATGGCATGTTTAGAGCATAGTTAACAGCTTTATAGGCATCGACCAGGCCGTAGCCGTATGCAGGGTCATATCCCGAAGACCCTAGATCTATCGCTGTTGATATCAACACATCCCTAACCTGATCCGGAGCTAGCTTCCCATGGCCAGAGGCAAGCCTGAGCGCTTGGATCAGGGCTACTGTTGCCGAGACATGGGGAGCCGCCATTGAGGTTCCACTAGCATATGCATAGCTCCCACCCTTCCATGTCGATAGTATGCTAACACCTGGAGCCACTAGATCTGGGTTTCTATTGCTCCAGCTGGGGACTTGGTAGTTGATATCAATAGCCCCCACCGCTATGACCTCGGGATATGCCGCTGGGTAGCTTGGCTGGGAGGCTCCCTCGTTACCAGCAGCTGCCACTAGGACTACGCCATAGCTATAGGCATAGATAACAGCATCACGAAGCACAGGGCTATCAGGACCGCCGAGGGACATTGAGATCACATCAGCATCATCAGTAGTCCCAGCATTGTTATCAGGACCCTTTGTAGCCTCAACTATTCCTTTAGCCACATCGCTCACATAGCCCGATCCGCTTGCATCGAGAACCCTTACAGCATATAACAGTGCTTTAGGCGCTGCTCCAGCCACGCCGATGCCGTTGAGCCTTGCAGCTATGATCCCTGCCACGTGGGTTCCATGCCCGTTGGGGTCGTCGCAGTTCTTGAGATTAGTCCCCTCATATAGAGTCTTAGTATTTCTTAGAGATACAACACACCATGTCACTGAATCCTTGAGATCTGGGTGCCTGTAATATATACCTGTATCAACAACAGCAACTCTTATCGTTAGCCCGTAACCATACGCCGCATCCCCATATTGGGGTGAATAGGTGCTCCAAACCTTTGTCGCATTGATCATCTCTATGTTCCACTGAACCTCCTGCTGGATCTTAACGGGCTTGTCATAATCAACATACCTAACAAAAGGCAGACTTGCAATCCTATTAACAAGGCTCTGGGGTAGTTCTAGAACCACGGCCTTAATCTCGGCTATCTCTAAGACAATCGAGCCCATGGATGATATCTGATCCCTAGAGGTATCGTAATTGCTATCCCCTCTAAACCCGACTATAACTCTGACTCTCTGATCCCCGAAACTCACCAACGGTGCAGAGCCTAGAAAGACTAAGAACACTAAGATCAAGCCAACCATAGATATAATACGTTTCACACACAACACCGCCTGGTATTCGCAACAAAGCTAATAAACCCCAACTAACTATAAAAAGATTAGCTCTTGCTTCTAGAAGATATGGCTGGAAAAGAGGTCAAGAGCGCTATATATTGGGATATACATGCCTAGATCCTCTCGATCATAGAAAAGAAAAACATATTTATAAGCAATGGAAAACAGCCTATGAAGGCATGTATCATGCCAGAACTACTTATACCTAGACATGTCTGGGAGACGGTGGTTAAAGCTGCTAGAGAAGCTAAGGAAAGAGGCATACCGGTAAGAGCCTTCTTCCTATTCTGTCGTAGAGGAAAACCCTTCCATGTCATGAGCTGTAAAGAGGTGCCTGTGAGGGTTCATAAGCTGAATCCTCTCATCTTTACATGGGACTTGAGCCGAGCCAACAAGAGAGAATATTATCCTTCGAGAGACACACCGTATTCATATAGAGGTGTAATAGTAATTAGGAAAGATCTTCAATTAACTTTGCACGACGCATATTGGGCTGCTATAGATGCTCCAGGATCCATCTATATCCATGTAAGGCTGTGGATAGATGAGAACGGGAATCCTTGCTACGAAGCCCACTGGATCGATAGGGTTAAGACGCACGGGGAATTCACCCCTATAAAAATAAGAATCATATAGATGAGTGCGGGGGGTGGGATTTGAACCCACGCAGGCCTACGCCATCGGGTCCTGAGCCCGACCCCTTTGACCTGGCTCGGGCACCCCCGCCCATAAAGATAATAGTGTTTCTGGCTTATAGAGGTTTATGGCTTTCCTCCTCTGATCTTCTGCCTTTTCTCCAGGATTTTATAGAGGTGTGTTTTAACTATCCCTTCGGGCAGTATCCCCTGGGGTCTTGCTGCTAGGATTAATATTATCAGGAGTCCTGTCACCGCATATCTTATGAAGCTTATATCTATCGATATAGTTATTCCCAGAAGGGCTAGTGTGGAGGCTTGAGAGAATCTCTCGAAGAGGCTGAGAACCAGTGCTCCTAGCAATGCCCCGACATTGTTTCCAGAGCCTCCTAAGAGAACCATGGATATTATGTAGAAGGTCACTACAGGTATGTAGTCGTCAGGGAATATGGCTTGTGTGTAGAATGTGAAGAGACTCCCAGCAGCTCCCGAGAGGGCTGATGATATGAAGAGCACCTGCCCCCTAACCCTCGCAACATTCTTGCCAAGGGATTCTGCTGCGATCTCGTCATCCCTCACGGCTTTCATAACCCTCCCGAAGGGTGAGTTTGATAGCCTCTCAACAAGAATGAATGTTGCGAAAGCAGCTGCAAGGGTTATTAGTGAGTAGAGGAGGAGTGTTAGGGATCTATCTGCTATCCAGTTGAGGGGGTTAGGGATCCCGCTCATACCGAAAACACCTCCTACGAGGGGCTCGTATGTTCTTACAAAAACCCTCCCTGCTTCCCCAAATACTAGGAGGGTTATTGCTAGGAAATCCTCCCTAAGTGCTAGTGCTGGGTAGCTTGCTAGGTAGCCGAAGATCCCTGAGACTATGGTTGATAGTGCTAGGGATACTAGGAAGACCTCGACGGCGAAGACAGGATTTGCTGCCGAGTATTCGGTACGCTTAGCCGCAGCAGCTGCTGAGAAGCTATCTGTTATACCTAGGGCTGAGTTGTAGAGAGAGCTTGTGACCACCGCTGTCACTATAGATCCTATGAAGAAGAAGAACACCTTGCCAAAGTTAGGTATTCCTGTATATCCATATTCTAGATTAGCGCTTAGGGCTAGTATTAGGTATATAGATGTGTATGTGACTATGCTGCTCACGAATATAAACATACCCGAGAGCTCCATAGCATCACCTCATAAACAGCCTGCCCCTCCCAATAAGCAGTGTAGATGCGATCGCTAGATAGGCTATTATAGGCTTATAAGCAGTATCTACTCCGAAGAATCTGTTGAAAAACCACATACCGAGATTCTCTGAGAAACCTATTATAAAGCCCCCAGCTATTGTTAGCGGTATACTCCTAATACCACCTATGATCGATGATGCAAAGATCCAGAGGAGAAGCCTCCACCCAGTCTCAGTATTTATACTAGTATAGAAAGCCCACAGAGCCCCCATAGCACCTGCTAGGAGGCCAGAGACTATCCACGTGATCCTCCTAACCCTCCATACAGGAATACCAGAGGCCGAGGCTAGCTCCGGGTTGCTTGCAAGAGCCCTCATAGCCTTCCCGATCATGGTTCTATGCCTAAACATGTAGAGAGAGACCGAGGCAACGCCTAGAAAGCCTAGACTGAGTATGTGGAGATTAGTTATAGGCGAGCCCATAGCATAGGCTATTGGTGTAAGACTATATCTAGAGGATAGGAAGAGCATGTCAGAGTAGTCAGCATATATAGACCACAGATATCTTATGAGAAGCATAACACCTATAGAGGCTATGAGGAGCTGTAGAGGCGAAGAACCCCTCCTATAGAGAGGCTTATACACAGACTCATCAACAGCAAGAGCAAGAATAGAGGAGACCATCATAGCGAGAAAAAGAGCCATGATAGGATCAAAACCCCCTATCGTGGCAAGAGCAGCAGCATAAGCACCTATAGTCACATACTCGCTAACAGCAAAATTAGCTATCCTCGTAACACTATAACTAATAGTGAGGGAGAGGGCGCCGAGAGAATATATAGATCCTGCGAGAAGCCCCTGAAGAGAGTTCCTCAGAACCTCGTCGAGCAGAGATACCCCTATTGTGCATAAGCTAAGGGTGATATATCATTTGCCAACAGGCATCATAAAGGGGATAGAGACATGTCTATCATTGTACCCAACCCACAGCACTACATAGATATACTTATAATTGCTAGGAACTGTTATGTTTAGGAAAAGAACGCTATCGATGCTGAGAGTACCGACCTCATAGATATTAAGAACATCAAATGCCCTAAGATCTTTCAGAGAATACCAAGAGCCTAAATACTTAGCATAGAGCCTCGAGGAATCAGCGCCAAAACCCCCATCTAAGCTGTTAAACGATAGATTATAAGGAGAACCCTCGGGAGAGGAGATATTATACCCAATATTGCTAGGAGGTAGTTGCGGGAGTTCCCACCACCTCTGTGTATAGGAGAGAGCAACATGGAAGGTGATATAGGTGTGGAGTGAATAAACACCCTGAAGAACCCCTACTCTAATGACACCAGCATAGATAACCACATAGGAGCCTCTATTCTCAAAAGATATGGGCAGAAAGAGGAATTCGTTCGAGACAAGCTCTGCGTATGAGGTGAAAGCACTCTCAGAATACATGGAGAGAGTCCAGGAGCCGGCTAGAAGGAAACCGGCAATACCCAGAATTATGGTCAGGGTAATAAGGATCATAGAGCCAATAATCTCTGACTGTGCCTTCAACGTATCACCCCAAAACTAGCTCAGCACCTAGGACAGCTATATATTCAACACCAATGTTAAGCCTATTCCCTCCCAGCTTATCAACAATAAGGGTAACATTAAGGTCATATACACCTGGTGGGGCGTTTCTCATCGGTATGAGCGAGACACCCTCAAGAACTATATAGCCAGGGTCAGTGCCTTTAGGATACCACACAGTTTTGCTAGAACTAGTGCAGCTAGAGCTGGTATCCTGTTGCAAACATATCCTTAGGATGGTATCGAACTTCTCATCGGATTTATTAAATACCAGTACTACTCTGTAGAGCACCGCCACTGCATACGGATTTTCATTAATACTTACAGTGTTCTTGAAGATCAGACCAAAGCAACCACTAAGCTCATATAATATATTATCGCCTCTGGTGTCATTTATTGTTAAGAGCTTTCTCGCAGGATCGTATTTGTTGAACGAAACCAGAGCAGCAACACCGTTTTTGTTACATACAGTACTTCTCTCATTATACCTCGCTATTATGTTACTTCCATAGTAGTTATAGAGATCCTCAGCAAAACCAGTATTACTATGTGTAAATGTCACTGGCTGTGGCAATACTGTGTATTTTTCTTTTGCTGGGAATATGTTTCCTTTTGATGTTACTATATAGCATACTCTGCTCAAGTTATAGCCTGCTATATTGCTTATCGCATCGCCTGGGTTAAGGATCTCGCTTGTTCTGACCAGGAGTGTTTCTCTCTCACATCCTTTCCCGCTATCTATAACTGCTAGTATTATAGTTATCGGTATAGATCCTGTGTTCTTTATCAGAAAAACCCTGCTCTCATTTACTATCTCTAGAGACTCTCGTGTTTTCTGGTTTTGGAACTCCCTCGCAACACTCATAGCCCTTAGTATTTCCCCGCTTGTGGTGTTTAGGTAGATTAAAAGGGGTATTAGGGTTACCATTATTATTGAGAGCCCTACTATGAATGCCACCATGCCTGCTACTGCTTTTCTTACTATCGATTTCCTCATGACCACTTTTTTTATTCCATCGGGATATTTATTATTTATGTATAGTTTTAGCAGGCTATATCATCTCTCTATATTATCTCTTCCTCAGCCCTCCTCTCCATATATCTCCTCGCTATCTTCATCAGCACTATCACCGTAGCAACCATGCCAATAGCTACATATACCATAATGAACCTTGATAACATGTTTAACAGTGTTGGCTGTAGCTTTAATACTAAGTTCCGCTCCCCGACGGGTAGTGGCTCTTCAAGAGTATTATAGCCTGCTGCTACCACTGTAACCCTGTATGATCCGTATGGTATACTGATCTCCGCCTTACCATCATTACCGGTCTTCCATGTAAACTCTACCGCCGGGTTCTCAAGGCTTTTTATAGTTATGCCCGCACCATTAATAGGCTGCCCGGTATCGTCTATAACGCTTATGGTGTAGCTCATGACCCTTCTATTAAGCGATACCTCAATCCTACCGCCACCCACAACTATATCAACCTCCTTTTCTGTCGCAGTATATATAGATCCCTGCCCAGCAGGTTCAACAACTATTCTCGCATTTCCATGTGGTAGTAAGACAGTGGTAGTAGCACCTCCCGGCGATAATTCCTCGCTATACATGAGCCTGTCGCCCATGTATACCAGCACTCTGACCGGGGATACAAGATCGCCGCTTATAGGATCTATTAGAGCTATGGTTACCTGATACCTAGTCCTATTTATACTTACCACAAGATCTTGCCTATCGATGTTTAGAACGCCTCTATAGCCTATATAGAGGCTCTGGTTAAAGGGCTCTATTAAGATAAGATAGCGGTCGAAGAATATCCTGGGTATTGTTATTGTACCATTACTTGATGTAATGCCGGAGAAGATCCTTATGTTGGAAATCATGTTGATTATGGATACACCAGCATTGGGGACAGGAACGCCGAACTCATCTACTATCATAAGATTTACCTGGATCTCCCTCGGTCTTAAAAGAACCTCTAAGTTATTGATAGAACCAGGCTCGGTGATGCCGATAAGCGCCTCTCCCTCATGGAAGAAGGGTGATGCCGCGATAACTCTATAGATGCCGAGGGGAAGAACTACAGGGGAGCCAGGCTTGATAGTACCAAGATCTCCTCTCAAAAGAGGACCCTCCGCAAACAGTTTTATCGAGATCGACTCTTCAGGGGGCTTTGTAACATCAGCCCCAAGAACCCCAACACTTATGTTAAGCATAGCGGTGTTAACCCTGAATATTATGTTTATGTCACCACTCCTACTTACAGTGAACCTGGCTCTAGCAAGCTCTATTCCATCGCCTATCAATAATGCATAGTGCTCCCCGCCCTCTAGCATAAGATCTAGAGGATCCTCAACAGTCGTTGTATTGATCTTTCCATCTATTGACAACATAAGCCCTGGCGGAACCATTGCTAGCATCGCTGCATACGGGCTCTCAGGGTTATAGTAGTAGAGGAAAAGCCTAACCCTGTATAGAATTGATCCTGGAAGATCAATTGTGCTTCCACTAACCACCAGACTGCTAACATACTCTATAGCGCCGCTCAGAACCCTAGCTATATAGGATCCTCTGGGGAGGTAGAGAATGGAGGATCCGTTTATTATCAAGCCTCTAGCAACGAGACTATCATTTTCATATATTTCTATATAGCCATCAGTAACACCTATTGAGTAGTTGGAAACAACGCCCGTAACAAATACCCTTGGATAGATCCTCACAAGCTCTATAGAGCACCTACTAAACGCTATATCCTGGAGCGCGTTGATAACATATACCCTCGAGGGCGTAGCTAGATAACCTCTCCCAAACCCCGCCGAAGTCCACATACCAGGGCCTACCGGAACTCCGAGGTAGTCATCACCCCTAGTACACTCAATAGATGTTGACTGATCAACCCTGTTTATATGGAGCTTTCCAGAACTATCTATAGCGATCAAAACCCCATCTCTATAGTCAGCAGCAACTATAGATCCCGGGATATCTATCCCCCAGAACGCCACATGAAAACCCCTTTGGTCGTTATAGAGAAAATAGTAAGCCCTACCACTATCAAGGATCACTGAGACACCCCGCCCATTATTATCATACCCCACCCACACCCCACTTGAAGATGGGGTGGGTAGTATATACCAAACATAATCCTCATACCTATTCTGGATCTTCACAGGTACGGGGTTGAGATTCTGATCGAAGTATATAAAAGCCGCCACAAATAGATCTTCACGATAACCAACAATGATTCCTAGGTATGTCCAGGGAACCCCGGCAACATTGGGTTTGATCAGCTTAGCATAGACCGGCTTAATGTCAAGCAGAAGCGGCTTCCCGAATCTTATGGATTCGGGTGCGCAGGTTGCATCGAGAAGCACGGCATATGTTGGTACAGCGCTCTTAACGATCTGTGTAACCTCTCCTTGACCGCTTCTCATGATAACCATATACTCTATCGGTGTCTTTTCAAGCATATATTGATTCAACTCTATAGCTATGCTCTCTGTCTCGTACTCGGGATGGGTTATGTTAACAATATACAGAGTACTGCTCGGATCTATCAATGGGAGGCTAAGAACAGCGCTCCCGTTCTGATCCGAGATGGATTGAAAAACAAGACCTTTCGTCGCCTTGGGCTTTGCCAGGCTTGCAGTCACAACAGCATCAGAGATCGGGTAACCTGTTTCATTATATATAACAAGGGCGACGTCAAGCGATGGTGGAGTATATATTGCGAGAAGAAGCGACGGATCAACTCTCCTAACAGCCCCATAGACAACTTCAGTACTAGATATATCTAGAATAGCACTTCTCATAAAACTATAGACAGCAGTGCTCTCACGAGGCCCAATCTCAGCCCAGCCACCCCTAGTAACCCTGTAGAGATATAGATAGCCTTGGCTGTCAAGAAGAGCTAAGATTGGATTGCAGAAAATACCAACCCCTATCGATAGTCTCTTAACAGGAAACCTCGACGCCTGTATATAGCTCGCCCTCCCCTCCCACGTATTATATACAACAGCCTCCCCCCTATCGGTGCCAACAGCTATATAGCTTCCTCTATCGCCGTCCGAAGCAATTGTAGTGGGGATCCCGCTTAATGCATACCTAGATCTATATATTGTTCGTGAAGGGCTATCCATGCTAAGAACCTCGAGAAAATAGCCCTCAGAAGACGCGTCGAAACCAGAGGCAGCTACTATACCCCTCCCAGGTATTGATGCAAACATGTTAGCCTGTATTGATAGATCCGTATACCAAGTGCTATATAGGCTATACGGCTCCATAACACTAAGAGCCTTTGAAGCCTGCTGCGCGTTAGTAACATAGAGAGGTAATATTGGGAGCATTATGATCGCCAGTATCAGTAAACCTTTGTACCACACAACCACCCAGGCCTCCTATGCTTTTCTTAACAGATGTTTTTATATATAGTTTTTTATATATAAAACGAATCTGGATAACAACCATGGCGATAGAGATCCCAATATATCCCAACAGGCTACTACTTTATATATACCCCTGGAATATTATTTAGTGGAAACCATGGGGATTCTAGATAAGATCAAGGGCTTTACAAGACTTGGTGCGCAGGGGGAAAAGCAAGAAAAGCAACTGGAGGATAGCCTTCCTAAGACCCCTGAAGGCTATATGATAAATATAAGGCTACCCATAATGCCCTACAGAGAGAAACCGAAGGGTGAGATCGTTGAGAGATACACAATCTATGATCCATGGGCTATGGTTTCAATCATACTTTCCGATAGCACGAGCGAGTATGTATATTTCATCGATGAAACTCCTCTAACAGAAGAGGAGATCAAGATCTATAGAAAAGTGATCGACTTCCTCATATGGGAAGTTGGAGAGATGGGAAAGGATGAGGATCCGAAGGAGTTTATAGTGAGAGAGGCTAGAAGGGCTATTGATCTCTTCAAGGCAAGGGCAAAGAGAGATTATAACATTAGCTGGGACAAGATCCTGTATTACGTAGAGAGGGAGGTTAAGGGCTTTGGCCCGATAAACGTGCTGATGCTAGACCCAAACCTAGAGGATATATCGTGCAACGGTGTTGGGCTACCTATATATGTGTATCACAGGAAATACGAGTCCATGCCAACCAATATTATTTTCCAAAACGATGAGGATCTAAGCTCATTTGTGGTTAGACTAGCCCACATGGCTGGAAAGCACATCTCAGTAGCATACCCAGTCCTCGACGCCTCTCTCCCAGGAGGCCATAGGCTTGCAGCAACATTTGCGAAGGAGATTAGCCAGAAGGGCTCTGCCTTCACGATCAGGAAGTTCAGGGAGGATCCATTAACAGTTGTAGATATGATAAGCCTGGGAACAATATCACCCGAGTTGGCAGCATATCTATGGTTCCTCATAGAGCACAAGAAAACATTCCTAATAATGGGCGTTACCGGGAGCGGTAAGACAACACTGCTAAACGCTATCCTGAACCTTGTGAGGCCAAACTATAAGATAGTAACCATAGAAGAGACGCCAGAGATAAGGCTACCCATAAAGAACTGGGTGCAGCTCGTCACGAGATCCAGCTACGCTGGTGGGGAATCAAAGACTGGGGAGATAACGCTCTACGATCTTGTTAAGATCTCGCTGAGATACAGGCCAGATTTGATCGTGGTTGGCGAGGTGAGAGGATCCGAGGCCTATGTGTTGTTCCAAGCAATAGCCACAGGCCATGGGGGAGCTACGACAATACATGCGGAGAGCATAGATGCGGCTATAAAGAGGCTTACAAGCCCGCCCATGAATATACCAGAATCATATATACCCCTGATCAACTCCGCACTAATGATCGAGAGGGTGCCTGTTAGAAGCAAAGATGGAACGACAAAGATCTCGAGAAGAGTTACAAAAATATGGGAGATAGATAAAAGCGTAACACCAATGATTATTGGTAAGTGGAGTCCCAGCAGAGACATGCATCTACTCACACTTGATAAGAGCCCTATGCTCAACTCAATAGCCGAAGCGCTTGAGATAAGCATGAGTGAAATACTCGACGAGATCCGGGCGAGGGCCGGCTTCATGAGATGGCTATACTATAACAATATAAGGAACTATATCGATATAGCGTCAGCGATCTATAAGTACTATAGGAGCCCGAAGGAGATCCTGAGCCTTGTCGAAGCAGATCTAGGCCATATGGGCGAAAGCATCTGAAACTAATACTAATAAATCTCGATTAGAACTTCAGCATAGATACCTCGAGAGGAAAGCCTTGACGATCAAGGAAAGAATGATATATAGCCTTGACCGTGTCTTCGTCTTGCTGTTTGATAGAATAGGTTTAAGCATCGTGAGGACATTCGAGCTGGATAGAGCTATAATATCTGCAATGATAAGGGCTAACCCACGTGTCTATGGAGCCAGGATTGTAGGATATACCCTCATAGCACTCCTCATCGGGATCGCTATAGTAGGTGCTGCACTGCTAGTAAGACCAAGCATCGTGTTACTAGTTATAATGGTTTTGGCCGGAGTGCTTCTACCACTCTTGGTCTTCATACTATTTATAGCCTATCCCGTCATGGCTATGAGTAGAAGAAAGAGGCTTATCGAGTCTGAGTTACCGTTTTTCGCATCATATATCTCTATCATGGCTAGAGGAGGCGTCCCGATCGCGAAAGCCATGGAGGCATTTAGAAGAACACCTCTTTTCAAGGGAATCAGGCTTGAGACGCAGGAGTTTTTCAGAAAGCTGGGGCTTTTTGGAGGAGATCCCATAGCCACGTTGGAGGAGATCTCGTACTACCACCCTTCACAGATCTTCAAGGATTTCATGCTCGGATACATAGTAACCTACAGGACTGGTGGAGATGTTGTTAGATACCTAGAGACAAGAGTTGAAGAATTCTTTAGAAAGCAGGAGGAAATGATAAAACAGATGATCCAGAAGCTAGGTGTCTATATGGAGGCATATATGGTTACAAGTATAATAGGAGGCCTAGGGCTCCTCATACTATTCACATCAGCAGGATGGATCCAGGGCGGAAGATTCGCCGTCACAAGCTACGACCCCACGGTTCTAATCCTCTTCAACTTCGTTGGACTCCCATTACTCTCTGTAGCAATAATCTATGGAGCTCATACAGCCCAGTCGAAATGGGGGTTCGAGCTCAGAGATGTGATCTATCTAGCCCTCTTAGTAGCAACGGTATCGCCCCTACCCTATCTACTTGTGATCCTCGCTATAGGGGGTTACCAGGTATTCTCAGGGATCTATACAAAGCAAGCAATCTTGGGACAAGTACTCGGCATCGCCATAGCCCTGCTAACAATCTCAACACCAGCATGGCTAGCCTATAGAAGGGCTACCAAGGGGCTCAGGGCTCTCGAAAGATATACCGCACTCTATATCGAGAACGTAAGCGGGTTGAGGAAAACAGGCCTCGCGCCGGAGAGATGCTTTATAGAGGCATCAAAGGGGGAGTATGGTCCTCTAAACCCGATTGTGAGGAGACTTGCAGCAGCAATAGAGATGGGGATCGATATTGAAGAGGCTATTAGGAGGAGCCTCTACGGTGTTAGAAGCTGGCTTATAAGGGTTATATTCAGACTGGCTATAGATGCCGTTAAAGTTGGGGGAGGAAGCCCGGAGATCTTCTACCTGCTAGCTAGATATGCATCAGCCATTGCTGAGGCTTATGAGAGGCTTAGAACAAACCTCAGGATCTACGTGTTCCTACCATATATAGGTGCAATCCTCTTCGCTATAACAAGCACGGTATATATCTCATTAGTAATAGCACAGCCACCCCCAATGATCGGGGGTAGAGAAATAGATACCGCAACGATCTACAGACTAAGTCTGATGGCAAGCCTAGCATCGATAATGAACGCATGGATGATGGGAATAGTGGCAGGAAAGATCTCTGGATTATCTGTGGGAGAAGGATTTAAACACGCAACAATACTAACAACCATAACAACAATCGTAATCTGGATCTTTGTACAAATGTTCATACCATAATAAAACCACCATTTATCCCTGAATACTCGTTAATGCCCTTCCACATTCCGCTTGTCCCCACCCTACAATAGATCCGTGGCGGCTTAACGGTATAGAAGTTGGTAAACAAAGTTATCTATCGAGAAAAACCCGGGGCCTATGATGGCTAAGGCTGCACAGGATGCTAGGAGCACCGTATCTAGCTCCCATCCAAACATATAGCCCTTGGTGGCTTTGAACATGGGTTCGGCGAAACCACGGGGCAGGGATTTGAGTGCTGCGCTAGTTATATATAGGATCGTTGTCGAGAGCATCTCGATCGCTAGCAATGCCGCAGCGACCCTGGTTAGAAAGCCTATGATAAGTGCTATGCCTCCTAGGAACTCCAACAACCCCACCAGGTCAAAAAGCACCCCGGGTATTCCTATCTGCCTCATACCATCCCTCATTGGCTTCCTAAAGGGCCCCATAATCTTTGGTGCTCCATGGACTATGAAGAGGATCCCTACAAAAACCCTTATGAGAAACACACCTATAGATGCTCCAAGCCCGTTCACAAATGGGGAGAACAAGATCTCTAGAACATCCACCACTATTATCACCATAGTTTACTATGTAAATCAGCTTATAAATCTCACGTAACAACTCGCTAGATCTTCAAACCTAATAACTGGATCTCTATTTAATATTTTACTATGTAAATCAAATCTACTATGGACATATAGGATCCTCGCTATTTTCCTTATGATGTGGTATAGTTGTTAGGGGCTTCCCATGAGGGTTCTTATCTTTGGCGGGCTTGGCTTCATAGGCTCTAACCTTGCTAAAAGGCTCGCTGAGAAGGGTTACGAGGTTTACATAGCCCATAGGGGGTTTTCGAGTGGGTATAGGGAGAAACTAGCCTCTATAGTTAGCAGGTATGCCTCTCTCACCATGTATAGTGATCCGAGGGATCCGATCCTGTCTATCAAGCCTAATATTATATATAACCTTGTTGGCAGGTATTTCGGGAGCGAGCGGGAGATCATCGATTCTAACTTGGGATTTGCTGAAAGACTCTCTAAGGCTTTGGAGGGTTATAGTGATTATAAGCTGATCCACATATCGGCTGCAACCATAGTAGGGCCTAAGGGTGACGTGATCTATGAGGAGGAGAAACACCTAGTCGGAATAGAACCGAGAGGGGTTTTCGATGAGAGCAAGGCTGAGGCTGAGAGAATAATAGCTAGCAGGATAAAGAGCTGGGTTATTGTGAGACCAGTGCTGGTCTATGGAGCCTATAACGCCCACCCAGAGTGGGTAAAGCTCCTCGGGATTGTTAGGAGGGGGATCGCGCCTCTGATGAGGGCTAGGGTCTCGGCTATAGAGGTTGGAGAGCTCTCAGAAATCCTTGTAAGAGCATTAGAACTTGATAGGGAGTATTTCTTCGCAACAGAGTGTGAGCCGTATTGGCTAAGTGACTTCGTAGAAGCGATCTCTCAGATCTATGGGGCGAGGTCTATAAAGATCCCCGTACCACTATGGCTTGCAAGAATAACAGCCCCAAGGGATCTTGGAAAACACTTCCCATACCTAAACAAGGTCTTCTCATGCGATAAGATGGTGAGGCTTACAGGCTATAGGCCGAGGAGAATGCTTAGAAGAGGCGTTGAAGAGATGGTAAAATGGATCCTAGAGACTGGAGGAGAGAGCATAGCCTGATAATAACCTGTTAGAATTATTATGGGTGGTTAGAGCTTGATCGAGATACATGGGCTAGGACCGGCTGGAGTAGCAGCAGCCCTATTCCTTAGAAAAGAGGTTGTAGTAAGGGATCTTGGTAAGAGGTATTTAAAAGCATGCGGAGAAGCAGTGCCAATAGACACACCGCTTGTTGAGGATAGATTTGTGCTCAACAAGATCAGGAGGTTTGAGTTCTATCACGAGGATCGATTTATAGGTGAGGTGAGCTATAGAAAACCCTACTGGTATATCGTTGACAAGAGCTCCTGGATCTCCTCCCTGAGAGAGAGAATACAGATAACTAGCGAAATCGAGAAGAGTGAAGAACGAATCGTCATAGATGCTAGGGGACCTTATTCAAGCAAGGGCTTGAAAATAACAGTTGCAAGAGTCTATCTAAAGAGCCCGAGAAAGAGGATAGATCCCGAGGCTGTTTACTTCATATATAGAAAAGGGGCACCGGGCTTCTACTGGGTATTCCCACACGGTGAGGATCTCAACGTTGGAGGCGGATTCATAGGTGTTAAAAACCCCCTCCCACTAATACATAGCTTCATATCAAGCTGGCTAGGCGGGGGCGAGGTGATCGATGTTAGAGGAGCCCCACTAACAGTAGATCCAGAGATAGATCTGGGGAGAGAAGGGGTATATAGAGTCGGCGAGGCAGCAGGACTAGTATACCCACTAACAGGAGAGGGTATAAGACCAGCTATACTATCCTCGCAAGCTCTAGTAGCCTCGCTAGGAACCAGAAAACCCCTCGATAACTATAGAAGAGCAATATCCAGAATAATATCCCAGATAGAGTTCCAGAAAAAACTCCTTAGAATAGCTATGAGAAGCATCGAGAGAAATGGATCGATAGCGGAGCTTGCAAACACCAGCATCCTCAAGGACTATATAGAAGAGAACCTATCGGTGAAAACACTGCTCATAATGATATCAAGAAACCCCCCAAAGGCTGTGAAGACACTGCTTTCGATTTTACTACCAGCCCCATAGAGATCTATTATAGCTACCTCCACTAGCTATAGATAGCATCCCATGGAGTCCTACTTCTATAATAGCCATATCACGACCATCCAGCCTAACCTGATTATGAATAGATATAACCCTATAGGATCATACAAACCATCATTGCAAATAAACCAGCTATTTAGGAATCCTAGGAGGATCCCCTCGCCAGAAGATCTCGTATTACAATATAAATCGCGTATTACAATTGTATACAGTATTAAGCGCTTATTAACCCGAGATGCAATAATAATATGTCGAGACTGAGATCGTGAGTGCAGTCGTATCGATCAGAGTACCTCGTGAACTGAAAGAGAAAATGAACGAGCTAAAAAGAATCATTAACTGGAATAATGAGATTAGGAAATGTATAGAAATTAAGGTTAAAGAGACGGAACAGCCTGAAGCGATTGAGAAGCTCGAGGAGCTGATCAAACAACTCGGGCAAACACGCAAGGGTACAGCCGTAACCTATGTGAGGGATGATCGTGATAGTAATTGATGGCTCAGCCCTTGTTAAATACTTGTTATATGAGGATGGGTGGGAAGAGATCTCTAAGTATATTAGGGAGATGAGGCCTCTAGTAACGATCGATCACGCGCTTAAAGAGATCGCTAATGGTATTTGGAAGCATAGAAAGCTATATAGCGTGATAAGCAACGACAAGATCATAATGCTATATAGAGGGTTTCTAGAACTGGTTAGAACCGGTGTGATTATAGTCGAGCCTGAGGATGGATATATAGTAGAGGCCCTTGAGATCGCTTTGAATCACGACATAAGTGTATATGATTCCCTCTACATCTCGTTAGCCTTAAAATACGGCGAACTCCTAACATGCGACGCAAAACAAGCAGATGTGGCTTCAAGGCTTGGAGCAAAGGTATACTATATAGCTTAGCATCACATGCTTGTAGATCTATTTATTGGTTGTGTTTATGATCTTTCGGAGCAGCTGCCGTGGCCAGCTGTTTCTGGTTCCATGGTGGTTTATAAGGACTGATATCGAGTCTGTAGTTCTGCAATAATGAAACAATAGTATAAGCTCTACTATTTTTATGGGGATGCCGCCCAACAATGAGGATAGAGATAGAGACCCGAGGGGCGGGTTAAATAAAATCCAAAATGCAGGGGTTCCCCACAGCATTGAGCCGAGGCCGAGGATATGGGAAGAGCTGTTGGTATCAAGCAAATATCAACCGCAATTAAGCCAGAACTCCGCCATGACCTATTGATGCAACTAGCATGTCTTGCTTCGCTAGCGGCGTGGAAGTCATATATGGTCTATCTTCTATAGAGTTATAGAGTTTAAATAACCGTATAAAAATACATGATATAAAAATGCGGCACTATCTAGCTATATATTTCTGAATATTTAATTATATAGTGGTATGGGAGCCCATGGGCTATAGGAGCTACGTAGTGTATCTTGAGCTGAGCCATACTGGGTGCTGGACCGAGAGTACAGGATCCAAAGACGTGTTTGTTAAAAACCTGCAACAGGATTTCAGCTATAGTGGTGATGCATATAAAGCTATCTCGGTGTTTGTGGGTGATGATCTCAGAACATTCCTAGGCCCGTTTAAATTTCATAGAAATATACTGGGTGTTAAGATCCATAGTCTCTCTAATAACATAGCCTTGGTAGAGTTCACAAGCGCTAGGAACGGTACTGTAGCAGATCTTGTGAAGAGATACGGCGGGGTAACGATCAGCCTCGAGATAGTTGATGGTGTTGAGAGATGGAGATTCCTACTACCAAGGGCTAGGAAGGAGAGTATAGGGCTTCTCAGAGATAATGCAGAGACTATGGGCAACCTGCTCAAATTCCATGTAACAGAGCCAGAACCAACATATTTCACAGACCCGTATCCCTTGCTCTCACACTATGAGGATAAGGCACTCACCCAGGCGTATCTCTCTGGCTATCTAGACTATCCTAGGAGGGCTAGGGCTAAGAATGTTGCTAAGATTCTGGGTATAAGTCCTGCAACATTCCTCTACCATATTAGGAGGGCTGAGAAGAAGCTCGTGGCTAGCTATCTTAGGAGGAGATCGATTCTAGTACCCTAGGACACCCTAGGATCTAGAAGATCCCCCAAGGATCTTTGATAAGTATTCGTCAAGCAGATCCGAGATACTTGTCCTCAGATAGAGAATAAAGACCATGACAACCACACCTATTATCACAAGGTTTAGATAGGAAGCAATCCTCGATGTATATTCGTAGAGAGACACCACTATTATTGATGACAATATAGGGCCAAGAACATTACCAGAACCCCCCACAAGACCTATTATGAGTGTTAGCAGCGATATCAACGGGTTCAAAGCATTGTTAGGATCTATGTATAGTAGATAGAGAGCCGAGACACCTCCGCAAAGTGCTTGGAGCGCTGAGGCGAGGATAAAGATCCCTAGAGAGTATCTATAGGGGCTGAGCCCGTGACTAACAGCTAAGATCTTATCGCTCCTCACCACAGACATATAGATCCTATGCCTAGTCGCCCTCATATAGGAATACACAAGCACATTAACAATGGATAATGCGGATAGAAGGAGAAGGGATAGCTGATCACTTATAATAATAGGCACGATCTTGCCCACATGGCCCGTGAAATTGATCTCGACATATAGTAGCACCTGCCTTAGAGCCTCGAGAATAGCTAGAGTAGCGAAGAAAAAGAAAAGCCCAGCAAGCCTCAAAGTTACATAACCTATAGTAGCTGCAACAGCAACCGCTACAAGAACCGAGACCACAACCCCGGCTAGAGGTCCGAGGCCATATAGCAGTGAGTAGACAAAGATATACGCACCAACACCGTAGAAAGCACCAGTAGCAAACGAGGGGTATCCTAGCGAGAAGAAAAGCACCCATGGTATGGATAGACATATATATACAAGTATATTCCTCATAGTAGCCATAAAGCCTGCAGGGAGTAGAAGGCCTAGGACTAGCAACACTAACACCACCAAGATCCCGGGTAGTGATAATCTGAGGATCTGTAATATAGTATCGAGAGCCTCTCTAGATGCACGAACACCCGGCACCTCGCCACTTCTACCCGGTGTAAATCTTACCATAACAATCCCTCCTCATAAAACAAAAGGGGCCTTATGCGTAGGGAATCCATCGTCTCTTTCCTCTCTAGATATGTACTCTATATGTTTGATATGATCTGGAAAAACAAACAGGATCATGTGGGTTTGCACCTCTCTACCCCTTTAACCCAAAATAGTTTCTGATAACATCGACCCCAAGGAGATCCTTTGGTTTGTAAGCAGCAAGGATCCTTCTATTATGCGCCACATACACAGTATCTACAGAATCCTGGTTTCTGACAAAAGGTACTACGCTCTGTTCAGCTATGATTATAGAGACCCCTCTGGATCTCAGCTTCTTGAAAAGATCATAGATAATGTCTATAGCCTTTGGAGCAAGCCCTGCTGAGGGCTCATCGATCAAAAGGATCCTGGCCCTTGCTGAGAGAGCCCTGGCTATCGATAGGATTTTCTGTTCACCACCACTCAGTGTTCCTGCAAGCTGGTTTCTCCTCTGAGCCATTATGGGGAGGAGGGTATAGATCTCCTCGAGGATCTTTTTCCTCTCGCTTCGAGGAATATTCCCCGCAACCATACCCAGCTTTATATTCTCCTCGACCGTGAGTTCGGGGAATACTAGCCTCTCGCTCGGTATATAGTGTATCCCTAGCCTAGCCCTCTCACCAGGATCCCTGCTATCAAGGATCTTTGTACCAACATAGACCTTACACATATCTATCGGATAGGGAGCCGTCCCGAGAGCCACGAACCTTAGGAGAGAGGTTTTTCCAGAGCCGTTCGGCCCTATTATAGCTATAGATCCTCCGGGCTCTAGTACGAGCTCTCCTATGGCCTCTGTAGTCGGGCATCCAGCGATCCTGAGCATGGCCCCACACCCCTACGCTATCGTGTAAGAGCCTAGATAGGCCTCTATAACCCTCTGATCCCTTATAACCTTCTCAGGCTCCCCATCGGCTATGAGGGATCCGTAGTTAAGAACCACAAGCCTATCAACCTCTCTAACCAGGGATCCTATCGCGTGCTCAACCCATATAGCTGTCGCCCCACTGCTATCCAGATAGCTCCTCACAAGTCCTCTGATCTCTCTCTGCTCCTCCTCAGAGAGGCCTGAGAGCAGCTCATCTATCAAAAGAACCCTCGGCTTCATAGCCATAGCCCTGGCAAGCTCCATCAACCTAACCTCATACCTATTCAGCTTAGCAGCCATCATATGTGCCTTCCCACCAAGCCCGACGTCCTTGAGATACTCTATAGCTAGTAGCTCAGCCCTCCACAGATTCTTCTGACGCTTGAGAACACCCAGGGCTACGTTCTCAGCCACAGTGAGATCCCTTATAACCCTGGGGAACTGGTAGATGCTCGCAACCCCTAGATCAGCCAGCCTCTCTGGATCCATGCCATTGAGCCTCGCACCAGAGATCTCTACCCACCCCCTATCAGGCTTTAAAAGACATCTAAGTATGTTGAGCAGCGTAGTCTTGCCAGAACCGTTAGGGCCTATGAGACCTACAACCTCTCCCCGCGATACCTCGAGCGAGACGTTATCCAGGGCCTTTATACCGCCGAACCACTTGCTAACCCTATCGATCCTTATCTCCACCACCAACAGGATCACCTCACAATCTGAGGCCTCCCCATAATACCCGTTGGTCTGACAAGGAGTATCAGGAGGAAGAGTGTGTAGAGGTAGAATAGTTTTAACCCTGGTGGGAGGAGATAGCCTATAGCGCTATCCATTAACGCGTATAGAATAGCACCTACAAGGCTCCCCACAGGGTTACCAAGCCCTCCAAGGGCTGTTATTACGAGGGCTATGACAAGATACTCCACGCCCATGAAGGGGTTTATCTGAACCCTCATGCTTATAGCAGCACCAGCAACTACGGGCAATACCGTCGATACTATCGATGCAAGCATATATATCTTGCTAGTATTAAGCCCTATATCGAGTGCAAGACGGGGAGCCTGTATAATTCCCCTGATCGCCACGCCTATGTATGTTCTATATAGCAGGATATAGGTAGTAAAGGTCATAATAACTCCTGTGATCATGATGATGAAGACGTTAAGGGGGACGAGGATCGACCCCATGGCAACCCCCTGCTCTAGATAAGTATAGCTCACAGCGGTAGGGCTCCAGAGATACGCCACAACTCCCTGGATAGCCATCGAGAGCCCGAAGGTTGCTATTATGCTCTGCTCCTCAATAACATTAACACTACCGCTAGCAAGGATCCTGTTGTAAATGATAGTATACATAACATAGCCTATAAAAATACCTATCACCGCAGCAACAGGGATGCTGGCAATAGGAGGGATCTTATAGATCGCGTATAGCCAGTACGCCGTATAAGCACCGATCATAACAAGATCCCCATAGGCTATGTTAATAATCCTGGTCGAGCTGAAAAGTATATTGAACCCGAGCGAGACAGCAACATATAGAGGCGAATATATAAGGGGTAAAAGGATCAGTGAAACCATTCTATCAAAAAGCTCCACAGGAATCCCCTACCCCCCGCTAGCCGTTTGTCTCCATCCAATCCTATAGTAGATCGACCATGTGGGTTTGTTAACAGCAGTTGAGCCCAACAGTGTAGGGCTCTCGCCTACCGAGAGATCATCCCCTGGATGGCTTGGAGCAATGCTCCCATCACCACCCAGAGTCAATATAGAGACCAAACCATCACCAAAAACAATTCCAACCATAAGATTATAAATATCTCCCACGAATATCAAAAAGAAAACACCCCGTTCAGCTCCACTCAGGCTTTGGATATATGTAGGGCGATAGGAAGGGCGCGTTTACAAACTCGATATTGGGGTACCTGCCCTTAGTTATAAAGATAGGCTTGGCCACTCCTCCCTGGTATTGCATCCAGACAAGGAACGGGGGATCTATTGTTTGGTTAACAAACCTAACGCTCCCAAGAGGGCCGAATGGTATGTTGAAGGTCTCGCTATCAAGCACCCTCTTTATCTTCTCATAATTCAGACTCCCCGCCTTCTCTATAGCTGCTTTGAAGATCAAGCAGCTCTTATAAACAAGACCCTGCATATCCGGTACAGGGGCGTAGCCGTATTTACTCACATATGCATCCCAGAAGCTCTTTAGCACAGGATCTAGATCTGGATAGCTATTAGTCCAGTAGATTATCCCCTCTCTGGTAGCGTTATCGAACCTTGTGTAGAAATCCCTCGTAGAGGCTCCGGGGCCTGTCATTATGAGCACCTTTGGATTTATCCTAAGCTCCCTCATCTGTGGAATAACTACGTAGGAGTCGGCACCAAAGGTTAGTGCTAGTACTATATCTGGTCTAGCCTCAGCCATTCTTAAGAGCAAGCCCCTCACATCTGTAGCTGTTAATGGATAGCTTGCTGTGAACACCACTTCTCCTATCCTCTGCTCCTCGAGGGCTTTTTTCGTCCATGTTGCCCAACCGACTGTTGAGTCTGTCTCGGCATATATGATAGCTATTCTCCTCAGCTCCGGGCGATCAGATATGATCTTCTTTATAACCGCGGCATACATGCCTCCAACGTGTTCGAAGGTCATGAAGGTTAGATAGATATTCTGGCTCACATTCTTCAACCTCTCCTCAGTCGCTATAGTCTGGGTTGCTAGGATTATAGGGATGTTGTATTTGTTGACCACAGGTATGATTCCAAGCCCTATCCCTGTCCCAAAAGGCGGCCATAGAAAGTCAACCTTATCCTGGGTTACAAGCTGCTCATAAAGAGATCTCGCCTTGCTAGGATCGCTTGAATCATCATAATGAGTTATCCTCAACGGGATCCTCTTACCGAGCTCTGCAACATAGACCCCTCCCTGACTATTTATATAATCAGCACAGATCTGGTAGGCCCTCAGCTGCTCATTACCCTGGGCTGATAGAGGGCCTGAGAGAGCAACTGTAAAGCCAACCGATATATGGTCTTTGGTAGCTTGGGGGTTTAGAGAGCCTGAGAGATACATATACCCCGCTAACCCTGCGATTACTACGATAACCACAACAACTATCCCAATCACAGCCCTTCTCGAGACCATCATGCAATCCCGGGGGATAATATGTAGTAATGGCTATATATGGTACATAATTCCTATTTGATGATGCTTGCTATAAATGAAAACAGATATATACATAACATTGAATAAGACATAACCATATAATGGAAGAGCCGCATAGAACACGCATAGCTTATATAGCCCTTGCATCATATGAATAGGGATTGGATGAAGGTCACCTACGGTAGGAAAGGGGTCTCAGCAGATCACCCACTAGCTGTGGCTGCAGGGCTTAAGGTTCTTGAGAACGGTGGTAACGCTTTCGACGCCTCGATAGCAGTGAGCGCCGTCCTCTCGGTTGTACACCCATTCTCAGGAGGCCTTGGAGGCGATGGGTTTATCCTAGCCCTTTCGAACAGCGAAATCATAGCCTATAATGGTTCTGGAAGATCTCCCTCCGGTTTTAACGCTGAGGAGTATATGGCTAAGAAACCCTTGAGAGGCCCTCTCACGGTAACGATCCCAGGGCTTGTGGAGATGTGGGGATATGTTGCTGAGGAATACGGGACAATGGATCTCAGGGATCTCTTAAAACCAGCCATATCGCTCGCCGAGAATGGGTTCTACGCCGACCGAGCGCTCGGAGCAGCCGTGTCTAGATATAGAGGTGAACTGGAAGCCTTCGAGGAGTGGAAGAAACTATACGGAAGCGTGGAGACAGGAAGCCTGGTGAGGAATAGAGGGCTTGCAAACGTCCTGAGAAGGATCTCTAGCAGGGGTTGGGATGAGTTCTACTACGGAAGAGTAGCTGAGGATCTAGTATCAGGGTTGGAGAAACAGGGGGTTGGGATCTCGCTAGAAGATCTGATGGATCATGAGGGCCTAGAGGTCGAACCCCTAAAGCTGGACCTAGGATCCAGGGTTCTATACGAGCTCCCGCCTAACAGCCAGGGGATCTCGACGTTACAGATGATCTCAGCATTACACGAGCTAGAGATAGATAAATATGGTTTTAACGATCTTAGGAGGATAGATGCGTGGAGCGAGCCCACCAAGAAGATCTATATGTTCAGGGATAGAAACATAGGAGACCCAGAGGCAATGACAATAGACCCGAGGGGTTTTGTGAAATACAGCTCGATAAAGACCGAAGCAGCTAGCTCGGAAAGGCTTAGTGATAAGGATACAACGTTCTTCGTAGTAGATGATGGAGAGAATCTCGTGGGGTTTATCCAGAGCCTCTTCTACCCATTCGGATCAGGCGTCACAACCCTCGGCATTGTTATGCAGAACAGGGGCTCTGGATTCTCCTACGAGAAGGGACTTCCAAACACGCCTTCTCCGAGGAAAAGACCTCTCCACACGCTCTCAATACTAATGGTTGACGATCATGAGAGAAACTCTATCTATATGATAGGGTGTGCTGGGGGAGACTATAGACCACAGATCCATACAAGGATCTATGAGAACATATTCGTATACAACATGGGCTTGGGCGAGGCTCTAGCAGCCCCTAGATTCATATACACAGACCTCTCAAAAGGATCTAGAGTGATTATAGAGGAGGGTCTGGGCGAATATAGATCCTCGCTAGGTATTGAGGCACAGGTGATCAAGGGTCAGAGATCCACAGGATTGGTAAACGCGGCGAGAAGAGACAGGACTAGGGGGTATACAGAGTTCGCTCCCGACACTAGAGGGGCAGCAATATCAATAGCCATATAGTTACTGCCGTAGCCAGCTGTTTCGGGTTTCATGATGGTTTATAAGGATTGATATTAAGCTCGTAGTTCTGCAGTAATGTAACCTTATATAAGCTCTATTATTCTAATGGGGATGCCCGCCCAACAATGAGGGTAGGGATAAAGACCCGAGTGGGCGGGGTAAATACAGAGAGATCCAGGATATGGGCCCCAATGAAAGGAGCCCTGAGGCCCATGAAGCCAAGGAAAACCAGTTGATTAAAAAGAGACAACTGTTATGAAGCCTGAACCCCATGCTGTTTTGAATCTATTAATAATCGATATTTAGCGATTTTATCTTGATATGAGAAGCTTTGGATTAAGCCTCTCCTCGAGTGCCATTCCTATCAATACAAAACCAGCCATGTAGCTTGTTATCCCTGCTATCGGTGCGAAGAGCCACCACCACGCTCCATTAACAAGTGCTCCTTCGTTATAAGCCTCGTTAAGCATCCTCCCCCAAGAGGGTATATTAGGGTCTCCGAAGCCTATGAACTGAATCAAGATCTCTGTTGCTATTACTCCGGGGACTAGTGATACCAGTCCATAGATCGCTAGGGGGGCTAGTCTCGGCATTATATGTCTCCTAAGGATCCAGAGCTTACCAGCACCAAGGGCTACTGCGGACTCCACATAAGGCTCGCTCCTAATCGTTATCGCCCACGATCTCACAAGCCTTGCAAGCCCGGGCCATGAGACAAGCACTATGATCCCGTATATAACAGGCATGGATCTCCCGAGAAGGGCTACCGTGATCATTATCAGGGGAACTGCTGGTATAAAGAATATCATATCGGTTAGGAGTGTTATCACCTGGTCAGAGAATCTCCCAGCCCTGAGACCCGCTATAGATCCTATTGTCACTGCTATCCCCACCGTTAGGAGAGATGCTGTCAGTCCGAAGAAGTTAGCAACCCTGGCTCCTTCTATAAACTGCCTCCATATATCGATCCCCCTGCTATCAGTCCCCATAAGCCCGTGAGCCCTCCCAAGGATCTTTATACCTACGGGCTCGACCTGTATCGTTACACCCCTGCAACTATCTCCCAGGCACTCATAGCTTATATTGATCATAGCCCTCAGCCTGGTCCCAGGCTCTAGTAGGAGCTCGCTCACGGGGTTCACGAATATCGGGATAGGGGGATCCTGGATCCTGTTGAGATAGGGGTAGGGGAGACGTATACTGGAGACGAAGGATCTATTCCCGCCCGAGGGTAGAGTATCATCCGCCCTGAATACCATATAGATCCCGGCCTTGATCTTCTCCCTCACACCACCCTGCTCAACAACCTTCTCCCTCCCCAGTAGCTTATCGCTAACCAGGTATAGCTGGATTCTATATTTAGCAGAACCCTCTGAGAATACCTTAAAACCATATGTTATAACCATAGACCTAGCCGGCTTATAGGGATAGTCAATATACTCGCTCACCAGGCTCACAGAACCCGGGGTTTGGATAACAATACTAACGATCCCGTTGCCTTCTATTAGCCTAGATCTCTCAAGTCCTCCTTGGAATAGCTGCCAACCACTCAGGCTGGCCTCCACAGTCCTCGGGATCTCTGGGTCTAGTAGGAGCGCCACCCATGCGGGTTGTGCAAGCGCGTCTGCCTCCCATTCAAGCCCTACAGAGGTTCTATACCCAGCAAACATCGAGTATGTCCCTAGGGCTGCGTAGAAAATGACTATAAGCAATCCTAGGTAGAGCTTTACCCCACCCCTATAGCCTCTCCTCCTCTCCCTCTCCACGCTCATTGTGATCACGCTATGTGTTTTGATAAACCATGCCTAGCCCTTGGATCCAGGATCGCTATAGCTAGATCCGATATATAGAGGGATAGGGCCACCAATAATGTTGATGTTACGAAGAAAGCATTCATAACAGGGATATCGTTATTCTGTATAGCTTGGTATGCATAGAAAGCTATCCCAGGCCATGATGATACCAGCTCAAGGGCCACAGAACCCCCAAATATTGTTGGCAGGGTATAGGCAACCTTAGTAAGTATCGGAGGCCTTACGTTAGGGACAACCTCCGCTCTAATAACATCCCAGTCAGACATACCCTTAGCCTTGGCTGTGAAGGTATAGTCCTCCGAGATCTCCGAGGATAATATGGATCTGAAGAAATAAGCCCAGATACCGTAGAGCGAGAGTATAGATGCTATATATAGTGGGGATAGATACCAGATCCAATACCTAATGTCAGATATGCTCTCTATATTAATAGTAGGAGCCCTAACAGGTAGGGGGAGAAGCTGAATCCCCCAGGAAACCTTGGGAACATAGGCTAGGAAGTAATATACAATAAGCACGAAAACCCATATCGGGATGGAGAAGCTCGATATGCTTGATAGAGTAACTAGAAAGTCGAGAACCCTCCCCCTAAACCTAACAGCAGCTATTGCTAGATAATACCCAACAAAGATCGGTACTATGGTGGCGAAAACATATAGAGCTAGAGTGTATGGGAGTCTCATGAGGATCTCTAGCGAAACACTCCTCATCGAGTGGAGAGAGTAGCCAAAATCCATTGTAAAAGCACTTCTCAGGAAAAGGATCAGCTGGTCTGGAAGGAGAGGCCTCTCAAGACCATATATCGAGGAAAGAGATGCAACCCAGCTAGAATACCCAGGATCATCAGACGCTCTGAAAACAGCCCTAAGCAGAGGATCCGCTGACTGGCTTGGTAGAAAAGGATTCCCCCCAAGAGCCGCTGTGGGTATAACACGTGTTAGGAAGAAGAAAAGAACAAGGGCCAGCGTGAATGTTGCCAGCATAGCGATACCCCTTACGATAGCATACCTAGCCAGAGACATGGGTTCCCCAAACTATATAGATAATGGAACAAAATATGCTACTACGATAAACCAGATCTATACGATCCGCATCATAACCCAAGCCCGGGCAAGTTACAAGCTTTTATAGTGCAAGCTACATCGAGCTTTTCTCATAATAGCCACATCTCTTGCAATACCCTCTCTTTACACGCCCCCCACAGATTCTGCAGGTATCCCGAGCCTCTGCCTTTCTAAGCCCTCCGAAGATCCTTAGGTATCTTGATAATAAGTACGCCTGATCCCTCGACCTAGGCTCCAGGATCTTTGACACACTCTCAATAAGATCTTCTGTTACCATCGAAGCCCATATATTGCTGAGCGTGACAGACCCGCTCCCAACCTCTATAGGTTCTTTTAACCTATAGTAGGATGGAATCGATAGATCCTCTAGCAGGAGTCTCAGGATCTCTTTACCCCTAGCTACCCTAGAATAGGAGATCTTGCACTCGGGAGGTATTTTGAGGGCGAGCTCCACCACGCTTTTCGATGCCAATGGCTGGATCACCTCTACCCCTAACTCCTCTCCAAGCCTTGAGGAGGAGAACTCCATATAGCTTGATAGATCCTCTATATATCTCGATAGATCCTCTAGCCTGTAGAGATGCATATATGAATATCCAGCAAAGAGCTCGTCACCAGCATCGCCTGTATAGACGCATCTACACCCAAGCTTGGCTGCATATTCCAGGGCTATGTATACTGAGACATCGTTCCTCACCTCTATAGGATCGAAGGTATCCATGATCCTTATCACCTCGTCCGTAGCCCTAAGGGCTTCTGAAACACTGAAGATCTTCTGGTGGATCTCTATCCCCAGTTCTCTCGCAACAAGAGAACCCCAGTAGAGATCCTTTGTAACGCTCTCCTCAAGACCTACAACTATGCCCTTGAGGGGTATTTTCACAATTTTTCTTGCAATAGTTGCTATATATGATGTGTCTATCCCACCACTCATTATAATGCAGTCGCAAGCCCTTGACTCGATTTCTTTTGAAACGAGATCAGTGAGGATCTTTGAGGCATTGATGCAATCAATCCTCAGAAAGACACACCATTTTATCCCTCGTCACAGAGATATTAATGGACTAGATATGGTTACCAACCTACCCCCAGAAGCTAGATCTAAGTTCGCTAAGTATCAAGAGGCAAAAACCCCTGAGGAGAAGCTCCAGGCATTGCAAGAATTCCTCTCAGCAGTTCCGAAGCACAAGGGTACCGAGAACCTTGTTAGATGGGCTAGGAGGAGGATGGCAGAGCTTAGAGAAGAGATAGAGAGCAGAAGATCTAGAAGAGGGGGCGGAGGACCCTCTCTATTCACCATCGAGAGGTCTGGGGCTGCACAGCTCATAATGATCGGTTTTACAAAGTCTGGAAAAACAGCCCTTCTGGGGAGGCTTACCAATGCTAAGGTCACGCCATCCGATATACCCTACTCAACCAGAATCCCTATCCCAGGGATGCTTGATTACGAGGATATACAGTTCCAGCTCGTCGAAGCCCCCTCTATTATAAGGGGTGATAGGGATTCGAGATGGAATAGGAGATCCCTAGGGCTTTTGAGAAACGCTGACGGTGCTTTGATGGTTATAGACCTCTCCCAAAACCCCTCCGAGGATTATAAAGAGCTTGTCGAGATCCTTGAGGAGGAGGATATAAGGATCACCAAGCCTAGGGGCTATGCTGTTGTCGAGAAGGACCAGGGATCGCCGGGCATAAGGATCATATATAACGGCAAACTTATAGACGGGACTAGCGAGGATGTGAAAAAGATCCTTGAGGGCTATAGGATCTATAGAGCCACTGTAAAGCTCTATGGAGAAGTAACCCTAGACGATATCGAGAACGCGGTTATGGGGGCAACCATATATAGACCCTCGATCGTTATGGGTAACAAAGCCGATCTAGATGATGGGAGCAAGTGCGAGGAACTGAGAAAAACAGTACCCCCAGAGATCCCTGTTATATGTTGCTCAGCACTAACCGGGAAAGGCTTGGAGAACTTGGGCAAAGTTATATTCGAGAGGCTAGAGATCATGAGGATATATACAAAACCCATAAACGCCGAGCCATCTAAAAAACCCCTCGTGATCAAGAGAGGATCAACGGTCCTCGAAGTAGCCAAAGCAATACACAAAGATCTATATAGGGGCTTTAAATACGCAAGGATCTGGGGACCCTCAGCAAACTACCCAGGCGAGAGAGTGGGTTCAGACCACATACTCAAAGACGGGGATATCGTAGAGATACACGCAGCATAGGGGCTGTTTTCTTTTTGATATTCGTAGGAGGTATTTACAAGCTTTGAAAGGTAGTGTCCTCGGTGTGGGTCTTCCCACACCAGCCCAGGTGGCGATGGGAGCAGCGCTCCAAGCCACCCGGGGCAAAGCTAGATGGGAGCCGCGTGCCGTTTGGCTCGACGGTCGCCCATGACCCCGCAGGATCAGAGATCCGAGATCCTGAGGGTGGAGACGAAAACCCCTGGATGTGACCATGAATAAAATGAGTGGAATGAACATCCAGGGACAAACGGGTAAAGAATAAAAGCCCAGCATAGATAATAAATTCAGGGGCGGCGCGCCGGGGAGAACCCCCGTGACCGGGGTTCGAATCCCCGCCCGGCTACCACTATTATAACAGTGAACCCGGAACCTGTTTCCAGGAATTCATATTTATACTAGCTTCTCTACACTACCCTTTGGTTTTATAGTTCGTAGGTATAACACCGTGAAGCACTAGCCTCGGTTTTATGGCTTTTATATATCCCCTTATATGAGTTATATGGGCTGTCATATGGAATACCAACCCTCCACGCGATCAAAAACTCCACTCACACATCTCCGATCAATTGTTATTATTAACAAACCAAAGATCTGTTGGTGGGGTCTTTGATCAGGGTCGCGATTGTTGGTGTTGGTAATATAGCCTCGATGCTAGTCCAGTCTGTGTATATGTATAAGGCTAGAGGCTCTGTAGAGGGTGTGATGACCGAGAATATAGGGGGGTATAGGGTTGGGGATATAGATTTTGTAGCAGCCTTCGATATATCCCGTAGAAAGGTTGGTAAGGATCTCGGTGAAGCTATATACGAGCCCCCCAACAGCGTCCCAAGGATCTTCGATGTTAGGAGAACAGGTGTCACAGTATCGCCAGGCCCTGTTCTAGACGGTGTGGCTCCCCATATGAGGAGTGTTTTTGAACCTATAGAGACTAACACCGGGCTTGGGGATATCGTTGACATCCTTAGATCTTCCAAAGCCGAGGTTGTGGTAAACCTACTCCCCGTAGGAAGCGAGGAAGCCTCTAGACTCTACGCAAGAGCCTCCCTCGAGGCTGGTGCTGCCTTTATAAACGCGATCCCTGTTTTCATAGCAAGCGATCCAAGCAATACTTGGCAGAAGCTATACAGAGAGGCCAGGATCCCCCTACTTGGCGACGATATAAAGGGGCAGGTTGGTGCTACTATTCTCCACAGAACCCTTATAAAGCTCCTCCACATGAGAGGGGTTCTCATAGACGAGACATACCAGTTAAACGTTGGGGGTAATACTGATTTCCTCAACATGGTTGATGAAGAGAGACTATATTCCAAAAGGATCAGCAAGACAAGGGCTGTGACAAGCATACTCCCCTACGGCGATAAGCTTGAGAACGAGGGGAGGGTGAGGATAGGCCCGAGCGACTATATACCCTTCCTCAACAACACGAAGATAGCATATATATACATAAAAGGAAGATCCTTCGGAGGCCTTCCAGTAACGCTTGAGGCTAAGCTAAGCGTGGATGACAAGTCAATGGCAGCTGCAGTTCTGCTAGACGCGATAAGGGTCGCCAAACTAGCCCTCGACAGAGGACACGGCGGCCCTATAAGAGGCCCTAGTGCGTATCTATTTAAACACCCACCGATCCAGGCACCAGACGATGAGACCGCGTATAGATGGTTCCTAGAATATGTTGAGAAAGGTATCGATATAAACGATGCTAGATAGCATCACAACAAGATCTTAAATACACCGGGTAAACGGTATCGAAACCCTGTACCAGGATATCCAAAGCTTTTCTAACCCTGTGCGGAGTTATTATTTGGATGATGAGGCGGGCAGCATAGGATCGATTGGTGAATGCCCCTTAGTTCACTCTGACGCCCTGTCTATTATATAACCCTTGATCTCCCTCGCAGTTCCCTGTCTCCTCCGCGTTTCCCTAGCCTTTTTCTTTGATACGAAGTACTTTATAGCCTCACCAAGATCCCCGAAGATCTTCTCCCTACACTTCCTATTCCGAGGACAGCTAGGGTTAGGTATAACATAGACCTCAACCTGTCTACCCCGCCTATATATGGTTTCACGCCTCACCATGGATATGAATTCCCTATACACCTCTATAGCTTCTCTAGCCCTAGCCATATAGATCTTCGGGCACTGACCCACTCCCCTGGCTATATGCCTAGCCATATAACTTCTAGCCCTGAACCTTCTACCACAGTATGGGCATTTCTTCTCAAGCACGCTCGAGACCTCTGGGTATAGCTCTATGAGCGTAAGCCTCAGCCACCTATACTTATCGCTCTTATCTAGAAGAATATCAGCTGTGCTCACTCCCTCTACATTGAGCTCTAGCTGCGGCTCTCCGTCTTTCTTCATGCCTAGGTATTCGTATATTATCTCCTTAATGATAAAGGATCTACTAACCCCCCTCTCCCTAGCCATCTCATCGAGAGCGTCTATCACCTCTACATCCAGCGTAACAGATATGCTTACCTCAGAGGACTTCTCCCGAGCCAAGGTCTCACCTCAGCTTCTTTCTAACATACCCCTCAATGATCGATCTTATAAGCTCGCTCCTAGAAAGACCCCTCTCCCTAGCAATCCTATCTAGAAGTTCTAAGACATCCCTGCTTAAGCTAAAATTCACAATCCTCTGGGGCATAAGAACCACTAATAAACAAGACACAGGCAACCTAATATGTAATGACAAATCACACCAAGCTTGTTCGAAGCTCCTCTAGAGGGCTTTTATTGTAGCCCTTAGGGAGCCCCCTCTATTGGAAAAGATCTCCTCTATACCCTTTAACCCCCTCTCACCCAGGCTCTCTAAAACCTCATCATATCTATTTATAATCCTCATTAGATGTTCAAAATCCCCCTCTGTTGGGAGTGATTCGAGTGATAATGTGAACATACAACCCATACTCACTATCCCGCAGACCACGCCCCCGCTGCTTAGAAGCTCTAAACAGCTCTCTAGATCCGGTCTCGAGGGGATGCAGTTCTCGGGCGGGTGGGTGTGGGCTATTGCTATGGCTTCGTCTATCCATGGAACCCTCACCTTATGCTTCTCACCCTCGAGTATAACCCATTTAGAGCTGTAGAGGAGGATCGACATATACTCAACACCCCCTCTATAGGCTGTCTCCAGAGCGAATGGTTTCATTAGATCCCTTATATCCTGCTCAATGGTTTCTGAGAGCACTCTATATAGATCCCTGAGCCCTACGCCATAGCCAGAGGATCCCCTAGAGATCCTCACCCTCCTCCCAATGGAATCCTCGATGCTCCTCACAACCTCTTTGAAGATATGCTCGGGCTCCTCACACATAGAAACCCTTATCTCAAGCACATCCCTATAAACATCCCCAATGCTGGTTAAACGCGGGTCGAGACATCCGAGCTCCTCAACCACATACTCCATAGCCTCGATAGCCTTGTAGATAGATATAGCCCTAGCACCCCTCTCAGTAGATCTCTCTATAACAAGCCTACCCATAGATACTGAATACCAAAGGATATAGGGATACTCAGCCTTTAAACAACACTATCTAAAACACACTACAAACATATCCAGGCTAAGCGATCCTTAGCTTTGATCCCCAGCCATAGCCGTCCCCCTGATTATAAGCCACGGTTTAAGACACGCCTCTCTCCACCACTTTCTAGCCTTCTTCCCATCAGCACTACATACCTCTTCCAGGCTGGCTCCTCCAGAGTCTCTCTTTATAGCCACAAGATCATCCTCATAACCACATGTCTCCATCCTCAGAGTCTCCACCGCCCTATAACCACAGACCTTCGAGACCTCTCCCCATGAATAAACACTATACCCCATAGACTGGAACAGAGCGATCGAAGGATCGTTATCGCCAGATATAGTTGCAACAAAATAATCCACACCACGCATCGATAAAACCTCCTCAGCCGATGCCAAGAGCACCCTCCCATAACCCCGACCCCTATATCTCGGGAGGATCGCTATATAGTAGATAACACCCAGAACCCTTGATCCCAGATCTAATCTATATACCACCGACTGCCCCACAAGCTCTCCAGATCTATATAGATCTATCGTAACACCTCCAAGCCTCTTAACAGCCCTCGCAAAATAGCTATGCCACCTACCCATAGAGATCTCTATCACAGGCAAAGTAGAAAAATCATCCTGAATAAAGGCTACGAGATCCTCTTCCATACTTACACCAGATCACGGACTCTCAGTATAAACACCGTGTAGAGGTATATAAGCACTACTGCTCCTGAACACTCCTGATCCGCAATTAAATGACTATAGGCACAACCGATCCGCCCGCTATGGTGAGGCTGGACAGCATAGACATTCTATCCGCAGGAGTAAACACTAGCATAGTGCAAATCCACATAGTGGTAAGGCTAAGCATATTTCCACCAAGCTATCTAGTGTATATAGCGCTTACTTAGGGATCTATGTCTTATATTTACAAACAATACCCGAATACTAATATGGCTCATATATTGGCATAAGTGATCATATATATGAGCCATAAACAGGATCTAGGTATGGTCTAATACTACTTAATAGAATAAAGAGCATACCAAACCTAGGGGCAGGGCCTGCTGTTCATTTGAAAATATAGGATCATTTAGGTATATAGTTTTAGGTATGTGTCGAACTATCCCAAGATCCTCCGTTTTAGCTGGGTATGTAGTAGGTAGCCTATAAGCGTGAAGAGTATGATTTGTGCAATCAATAATAATATAGCAGCGATCCCTAGCATCACTGCTTCCCGTAGTAGGAGGACTGTGATGAGGATAATACCGCCGGCAAGACTCGCATAGAGTAAAATACTACCAGCATACACCTCACCTGGTGAGGAGGGAGGTCGTTTCCACTCTCCCGAGGCTATTAAGTATGCTGATGCTATTACGAGTATAACGCCCGCCATAGTACCCCAGACCCATGGTTCACTGCTCTGAACCCACATAATAACTCCTGGAACCAGAAGGCTTAATCCAGCCAATAATATAATAATATAGGCTACTATGCGAAACAGCATCACAACCCATAAATACCTCTCCCAGAATCCCACGCTCTAGTTCCCTGGAATATAAACATAGGTTAAGGCATATATCTGCGTAAACATTATTCCCACAACTAACTCTACATGAACAAACCTAACCATAAGGGCGAATAATAGCATAACCATAAGACTGGTATATAGCTATCTTCTTGTAGAATTTTTGATATATTCACCATGTGCTTATAAAAAATAAATTCTTGCCCTATTGTCATCAGCATAAGTTTAATGGGAGTTCTAACCTCCATATATGGAGTCCCAGAACATACCCTCGTACTTCTGGATCAGTGTTGCTGCTACAACCATTGAGGCCTTCTCGGCTGGGTAGTATTTTGATGCAATGGCCAAGGATCTCTCTATAAACTGATCATATGGCGGACTGAAGATCTTGAAGAACCCTAGGTTCTTATACCCGTATTTCTTCTCCAAAGCATTTCCTAAGGTTGATGAAGCCTGGCCCCATGTTGGGAAGTTCACTGCGAATGCGAATGCAATAACCCCGGGGCTTGCGTATTGGGATAGCCATGAGATATAGTGGGTATATGCAACAGCCATGGGTCTTACAGAGGCTTCAGAGGGTTTGACGGGCTCTATGCCCAGCTCTATGAGGAAGCTTTTCAGCTCTTGGAGGGCTTTGTAATCCACATCGACAGCTGCTTTGAAATAATCTATCTCATCCATATCCCTTGCTCTTGAGAGCATTACTGCAAGGGATCTTAGGTCGTGGTTCACGATATACCATTGGTTTATAGCGAACCTCTTGATCGCGTCGACGCTTAGCCTCCCATCAAGGGCTTCAGAGATCATTGGGTGTTTGGTAACCCTCTCCTCAAGATCTTTCAGAGATCTTCTTAGATCCTCGTAGAAACTCCTAATATCACCAACACCCACGAGGATCACCAGTGGTGTTGCTAATAATCAGGTTAATAAGCGTCTATAGACGTTCTATAGCTGTTATAGGTGATCAGAAGGTTCTAGGGCTCTCCACCCAGCGATACGGATCTGAACTCGCCGAGCTTTACAGATCTGAAGAAACAAGACCTATTACCCGTATGGCATGCCGGCCCCGAGGGTCTTGCTAGATATATTATTGAGTCACCATCACAGTCGACAAGGATCTCCTCAACCCTTATTACATTCCCCGAGGTCTCGCCCTTCATCCAAAGCCTCCCCCTAGATCTGCTCCAGAAGTACGCGTAGCCAGTCTCTATGGTCTTCTCAACAGCTTCTCTATTAGCATAGGCTAGCATTAACACCTCCCTACTCTCTATATCTTGAACAACCACTGGTAACAAGCCTCCCCCTTTATCGAAGTCAAGCATGCTCAGTATCTTTTCCTTCAGCCTCTCATCACGTGTCAAGGGATCCTTACCCTCACTCCGAGTCTTGAGAGGATCTCCTTAACCTCGTATACCTTGTATATCTCATAGTGAAATATAGATGCTGCTAGAACAGCTGAGGCCCCCGCACCCACAGCCCTAGCCATATCCTCTGGAGAGCCCGCGCCCCCGCTCGCGATTATAGGTATATTGACAGCCCTTGAGATTAGTGAGATGAGCTCCAAATCATACCCAGATCTATTACCATCAGCATCTATAGATGTTAGCAAAACCTCGCCAGCACCAAGCTCGACGGCCCTCGAAGCCCAGGTTGCTGGGTCTAGCGGTGTCTCCACCCTACCCCCGCTTATAAATACCCTGTAACCATCTCTAGATCTTTTAGCATCTATAGCTATAACCGTCGATTGGGATCCATAGATCCTCGAGATCTCTGTTATAAGCTTTGGATTCCTAACAGCATGTGTGTTAACGCTAACCTTATCAGCACCAGCCCTGAATAGCTTCTCAGCATCCTCAAGGCTTCTAACACCTCCCCCAGCCAATATAGGGATCGAGATCTCCTTCGCGATCCTCCTGAGAACATCTATAGAGAACTCCCTATCCTCGGGAGAGGCGCTTATATCGAGAACAGCTATCTCATCAGCACCCTCAGCCTCATACCTCCTAGCAAGCTCGACAGGATCTCCTACTCTCTGCAGCTCTCTGAAACTCTTACCCTTAACAACAACCCCTCTATCCATATCGAGGCATGGGATAACCCTTATATAGACCATGGTCTCACCTCTCGAGAGACACAAGATCCTTTGGATCTATAAGCCCCTCGTAAAAAGCCTTCCCAACAACAACGCCTCTGAAACCCTCCCTAGCAAGGATCTCCAGATCACCTATGCCCTGAACACCGCCTGAGTATACCACAGACCCTCTATACCTAGGAGGTATCGATGATACGAAAACAGAGTCTAGACCACTAAGGCTACCATCCCTCTCCGTATTGGTTATGAGGAAGAGTTTATAACCTATGGAGGAGAACCTCTCGAGGATCTCGTTTAGAGTAAAGCCGGAAGAGATCCTCCAACCGCTGTGAACAACAAGCCCTCCCCTAGCATCAGCTGCCAGAACAACCCTATCAGCACCCCTCTCAAGGGCTTCAAAAGGATCTATCATCCCCCTATATATAGCGGTCCCCACAACAACCCTATCAGCCCCAGCATCTATCGCTGCATCTAGATCCCCGATCCCCCTTATACCCCCGCCCACGGTTACAAACCCACCAGCATCTTTAAGAGCCCTTACTAGTGAGAGGACATATTTCCCAATAACCCTCCCCTCTATAGCGGCTTCCAAATCAACCACATGGATCCTCCTAACACCTCTATCAAGGATCTCGAGACCCTTAGCCAGAGGATCCCTCGAATACACCTTAACACTACCTGGATCTCCTCTAAGCATTCTCACAACAGAGCCTCTATAGATATCGAGGGAGACATGGATCTCCATATCATCCCCTCATATAGCTTAGAAGCGCTTCAGCAAACACCCTCCCAGAAACACCTGATCTCTCAGGGTGGAACTGGGTAGCAACTATATTGCCTTTAACAACTAGAGACGGGATCTCGAGTGAGCCGTAGTATGAGACCCCAACAACACTATCGGTAGATTTAGCATAGTATGAATGAGCATAGTAGAAGTCAAGACCCTCGAGCCGTGTCCATGGCTCTAGGGGGTTCTTGATCCTGAGCGGGGCCCAACCGATCCTAGGGATCCTTAGCCCTGTCTCGCTAGGGATCCTCACAACCCTGCCTTGAAGCACTCCCAACCCTTTTCCAGACCCTTCATCGCTCTCCTCGAAGAGGATCTGCATTCCTAGACATACCCCTAATACATAGCCTCCCCTAGCGGTAAGACTCTCTATAGCTTCCCTCAAACCCTCGATCCTTCTGATCAGTGCTGAGAAGTTCCCAACGCCTGGGAGGATCAATAGATCCGCTGTCGCCATATCCATAGGGTTGCTTGCAATCAGGGGTTTTGCTCCAAAATTCCTCTCCACATAGTTGGCTAGGTTACCAAGATTCCCTATACCGTTATCCGCTATAGCGATCCTCATTACGCAACACCCTTAGAGCTGATAACCCCTCCTCCTGTTAGTTCTGATGCTTGTTTGAGAGATACCCCCAGGGCTTTGAAACAGGCTTCAGCGATATGGTGAGGATCCTCCCCATAGATCTTGAGGGCGTGGAGAGTGAAAACTCCCGAGGAGCTCATGCTCCTGAGGAAATGCTCTATGTTGCGTCCATCAACATCCTCAATCCTGGATCCGCTTAGGTCTAGGCTTATCCTGCTATAGGTTCTCCTAACAAGATCTATTGCCACAGCTACTAGAGCATCATCCATAGGGATCAATGCATACCCAAACCTCCTTATCCCAACCCTGTCGCCCAGAGCCTTTGAGATAGCATCCCCGAGGGTTATCCCCACATCCTCTATAACGTGGTGCTCAAGATCCCCTGTAGCCTCCACCCTAACCCCTATTCCTCCATGGTGGGCCATGGTTTCTAGCATGTGGGTGAGAAACCTATATGGGGTTTTCACGCTATAGCCAGGGGTATCTAGATCAACCTCGACAGAGATCCTGACTTCCCTTGTCTCTCTATAGGATCTTCCGACCCTCATGGTCCTATATCCTCTAGGGTTTTGATCAACAGATCTATTACCTCCTCCCTCGGGACAGAGATCCTCATATACTGATCCCCCTCTCTGAAGAGCCCCCTATATAGCCTTACACACATACCTCTTGATCTAAGCATCTTGTCTATCAGATCCATATCTAGGCTTGGCCTCACAAACACGAAATTCGTCTGGGTATCGTAGGGTTTTAGATAATCAATACCCCTGAGCCTAGAGACAAGAACCTTTCTAAGCCTCTTAATCTCCTCAACATATCTAAGAATCTCCTCCCTAGCCCTGAGAGCCTCTATCCCAACGAGTATGGAGAACTTGTTTATCTGGAATGGGAGCTTGATAACCCTTATAGCTCTAGACACATCGTTCCCAGCAACTATATAGCCGAGTCTGAGGCCTGCGAGGCCATATGCTTTAGAGAATGTTCTAACCACGGCTAGGTTTTCATAGCTATTAATAAGATCCTCCTGCCTATCGTCTGAGAACTCTATATAGGCTTGATCAACGACAACCAAACCCTTAGTGCTCTCAGCAACAGCCCTTATCAACCTCTTATCAACCAGATTACCCGTTGGATTGTTGGGGCTGCAGAGAAACACTAGATCTGATTTCGAAGCCTTATCAACAACAACATCTATATCAAGCCCGAAATCCCCTTCCCTCAGCGGTATATAGTCCACTCTATACCCCCTAACAAGGGACCTCAAGGCATACATGGGGAAGCTTGGTTTGAGTGTAAGCACCCTGGGCTCTTTAACCAGAACACCTGCTAGCATTAGTAGTAGATCTATCGCTTCGTCAGCCCCGTTGGTTATGTTCACCATATCCCTCTCAACAGATAGCATCTCGGCCAGCATCTCTGCTAACTCCGCCTCTTCGCCCTGTGGATAGAGCCTCGGATCGGTTTTAGAGACAGCCCTAGCTATTATCTCACCAATAAGCTCTCTGGGTATTAAGAGATTCTCATTCTTATCCAGGGGGTATGCACAGCCATTGCTAGCCTCGTAGACCGGGATATTGCTTCTCACAAAGGATCTGAGCCTTTCCATCAACTCCTTTCACCTAGAAATAGATCTAAGGTGGATCTCGAACCCCTCCGAGAGAGCTATAGGGCTTATAGCCATTGCTATCTCCCTAAGATCTCCTAGAGATCCGTGGAACCTAACAGCCCTCCTAAGAGCAACAAAGTCCAGAACAGAGAGCCCGCCCCTCCACCTAGCCCACGACATGGTGGGGAGAATATGGTTAGCTCCCGAGTAATAGTCATTCACAGCCGTTGATACACACCCGCTTAGCAACACACCGTAGTTCTTGATCATCCCCACGAGACCCTCATCCCCGCTACAGATCTCCACATGCTCAGGGGCTATTAGGTCTATGAAGCGGGCTGCCAGCACAGGGTTATCAGCAACAACCATGCTTAAGAGCCTCGAGACTCTCTCGAAAACCATGGATCCTGTTTCTCGGGAGAGTCTCTCAATAGATCTCGAGAGATTCTCCGCGATAGAGTCGCTTGTTGTGACAGCTATTAGGAGAACCGAATCCCCATGCTCGGCCTGTGCAGCTAGATGCCAGGCTATATCATCCTCAGAGCCTTTCCTATCAACATATACTAGAAGCTCTGTCGGGCCTGCGAGCATATCGATCCCCACGTCTTTTGAAACAACATGCTTAGCCATCGTCACATAGATACCCCCTGGACCTGCTATCTTATCAACCCTCTCGATACTCTCGGTACCATATGCTAGCGCAGCTACACCATAGGGCCCGCCAACTCTATATACACCGTCAAAGCCAGCGATCGCTAGGGCAGCCATCATAGTATTGTTGAGGGCTTTTGGTGGGAGGAATGCTACGAGCCTCTCAACACCGGCTTCTCTAGCAACAGTTCCACACATAATAGCTGTGGATATATATGGCACCACGCCTCCCGGGACATAGCATGCCGCCCTACTCACTGGTTTAAAGAAGATCTCTATGGATATACCGTTGCCGGCGTCAACTAACCACCGCTCCTTGAGAATGCTTACTAGGGGTTGCTCGGCGATCCTTATCCTCTTTGAGAGCTCTCTGAGAGAGCTTACCACACTTCTATCGACCTTCCCAACGCTTGCCTCTAGATCCTTTCTATCGATATATAGATCTTTTCTCGATAGCCTCACACCATCGAGCTTCTCAGCATATTCTATAACAGCCTCATCGCCCCTCTGCCTAACATCACTAACTATCCTCCTCACCCTCTCCTCAACATCCTCTACATCGATTCTCGACCTAATAACCCTGGCTATCCTCTCAACATCAGCCTCACTAGCTATCCTTAACACCCTCAAAACCCCCACCCACGCCTATGTTGTCGAGCGGTATCACGAGCCTCGGTTCATATACGACTAATCCCTGCGCGAGTCTCCTCAATACAGGCATGATCCTTATGAGATCGTCTTTACCAACCACAGTGTTTATCGCAACCCACTCAGGATCTGCTAGAGGACTTATAGTCGGGCTCTTGAGTGCTGGGAGGGTTTTCAGAAGCTCTTCTAGGTTTTTCTTCTTAACATTGATGAATATATGGTATCTAGATCTTGCATCTATAACTCCCCTCATTATAGCCACTATATCGGAGATCTTCTCCCTCTTAACAGGATCTCTGAGAGATCCTGGGCTTGCTATCAGCACAGCCTGTGATTCTAGAACCATATCGATCGCTTCTAACCCGTTGCTCTCCAACGTAGTCCCGGTTTCTGAAACATCTATGATAGCATCAGCCTCTTCAGGAGGCTTCGCCTCTGTAGCTCCGAAGGATAGTATCACCTGAACCATGGTATTATCACCCCACCTGCTCCAGGGAGTTATTACAAGTGGTCTTGATGATCCATAGTACTTTTTATAACTCTCCCTACTGGAGATAAACCTAGAGGCTGTGTTGAGATACTCGGTAGAGATCCTCAAGATCCTTTTCTCCTCTGCAAACCTCTTAACAAGATCTTCAGCACTCCTGTACCCAGATCCTCTTGGTACTGCGAGGACTAGCTTAACCCTCCCTATCCCTAGCTCTAGGAGAGGCCTAACCTTATCCTCAACCCCCTGCTCCAGAACCCAATCGATCCCTGTGATCCCTATGTCGTATAGCCCTTCGTAAACATATATCGGGATCTCCTGGGGCCTCAGGATCTTAACGCATATATCGGGATCGCTTGCTATTATAGGTCTATAGCTCCTCTCCTTACCTATCAGTGTGTAGCCAGCTCTCTCGAGAAAATCATAGACCGTCTTCTCGAGAGATCCCTTGGGTATAGCGAGTTTAACGAGGCATGCAATAACGAACCACCCCGGATGTTCTATATGTTTTCTCGATGATCCTCTCTCTAATGTTTATTTCTGGGCTTCTTCTCATCAAAGATCTAGGTGTGAATACACATCCCTGACGCCTTGTAGAAAAGGCTATGGATGCTTATAAGCATTTCGCCTACTGTATTTATTAATCGCCCTGTATTTTCTCTGGTGGTGAGCCATGTCATCCTTCGTATCGATAGAGCCTAAGGTTTCCCTCGTCTTCAGCGATATCAAGGTTCCCAAGGCTATTGTTGATTCCCTCAAAGGGCTTGTTGACGAGGTTTTGGTTACTATAGATAGCAGTGGTTTTCGCCTCACAGCTCTCGACCCTGCCAAGGTATCGATGCTCACTCTAGAGATACCCTCGAGCGCCTTTCTGGAGCTTAGGGTTGACAGGGAGCTCTCTCTAGGAATATCTATGCAGAATCTAGAACTAACCCTAGAGGGTGTTAAGAAGAACGAGAGGTACGTCTTGGCAAGCGATGGTGAGTTCATAGAAGTTGTTATAGAGGGTCTTCCCACGAGGAGATTTAAGTTTAGAAGCATAGAGCTCCCAAGCGAGGTACCAAGCATAGATGTTCAATACGATGTTGACGCTATAATAGGTATAGATCCCTTCAAACTCGCGATCAAGGATATAGCATCGATAGGATCCTACGCCCTTCTCAGGGCGGAGAACGAGGAGGCCCTCGAGATCATGGAGGCCTCTACCAAGAGGGGTCTTGCAAGGCTTACAAGAGCCTCTGGGGCTTTAATAGATCTAAGGGTTAACAGACCCTCGAGCTGCTCCTACGAGATCAGCTATATAGAGAAGGTCCTATCCCTAGCCAAGCTGGCATCACAGCTACAGGCAAGCTTCTCCAACGACTCCCCACTCAGACTGATATTCCCCCTCGTTATGGGGGGTACGGCTACCTTCTACCTAGCGCCCCAGGCTGTGTAGCAGCATGAAGATCTATGTGGAGCATCTTGAAGAGGAGCTGGGGAGATGGTTATTAGCCGAGTATAGGAACAGCTATAGGATCGCTGGGGATCTTCTCCTAATAACAGGGGCCGAGATACCAGGGATCCCTAGCACAGCAAAAAGGATCCACGAGATCGCGGATCCCTCAAGGCTCGTAATACTAGACCCCCAAGCTGAGGAGGAGCTCAAGCCAGAGGATCTCCTGGGATGCGATGGCGTTGTAATAGGCGGGATCCTTGGCTCACACCCTCCCCTCGGAAGGACTAAGAAGCTCCTCTCAGACAGGCTTCCCAAGGCGGTTAAGAGAAACATAGGAAGGCATCAGTTCTCAATAGATGGGAGCGTCTATATAGCCCTACAGATCATTAGGGGTAAGAGGCTCAGAGACATACCATTCACCGTGGGTGTCACGATAAAGAGGAAGCTAGGCCCTGTGGAACACGAGATCCACCTCCCATACGCCTACCCCTTGGTAGATGGAAGACCACTATTATCAGAAGAACTCATAGAACTTCTAGTCGGGTCAAGCAACTATGTCGTTGAATACCACATATAGACCTGTAATCTAGCCGTTCTCATCGGTCATCAACATCACCATGGGCAGAAGGATCATAGAGGTCTGGATTTCATAACACTAAACCCACATCAGTATTAATTACTATGAAAAACACCAAAGACCCATAGCTCGGAACCCAAGCTAAGGTGAGTATATATAATAGTTAAGTATAATAATATAATAGTTATATATAAAATCCTTCTAGCAGTAGTAGTGGGGGTTGGTGCTCTGAAAAGGATATTTGACAGGATATCCCCAAAGACGCCTGAAAGAGAGATGTTTGATACTCTTGTCAAGCACCTCGACATATCGCTCAAGGCCCTAGACACGGCATACGAGATGGTTTCTGGTCGCTGCAAAGATCCTGGCGAGGCTGCTGAGAGGGCCAACGAGGTCCTTCTGATGGAGAGGGAGGCTGACGAGCTTGCCGAGGATCTGTTTGTAAAGATCATCAAGGGATCCATGCCTCCCGTCATAGTCTCAGAGCTCCAATACCTAGTCGATAAGACAGACGACATAATGGATCACATATACTTCATCGGAATGGAGATGTCCAGAGCCTATCGCAACGGCCTTACCCAGAACCAGCTTCTAGGACAGATCTACTCCGATATAGGGTTGATGATGAGCCTTGCAAAATCCGGTTTGAAAAAACTGCGAGAGCTATATGTAAAGGCTTTTAGAGATAGAGAAACCACCTTGAAGTTGAAGGCCGAGATAGACGTGATCGAGGATAAGATAGACGAGGTGAAAAACCAGGTTCTTAACAAGATCTACGAGGGTGGGGGTCTAAAGCCTATAGAGATATTCCACGCAATACAGCTTATAAGAACAGTCGACGATATAGCTGACGCCACAGAAGATGCTGCCCACGCGGTGGTGAGGCTTGAAAGCTCTATTATATCGTAAACATGCTAGGGAAAAGCTAGCCCTTAGCAACCCCTATTGGTCTAAGCCTTGCAACTAGCTTCGCTATCTTAACCCTATCAGCTACAAGGGCTACTTTATCAACATCCTTATAGGCTCCTGGAGCCTCTTCCGATACTATCCTTGCATCAACAGCCCTCACATATATCCCTCTCCTGCTCAGCTCGTTTATAACCTGGCTCGCTGGATAGCTCCTAACAGCCCCAGCCCTGCTCATCCACCTCCCAGCACCGTGTGGTGCTGAGTAGAATGTCCTTATACTCTCAGGTATCCCCACCATAACGAAGCTCCCAGACCCCATGCTACCTGGTATTAGAACAACCTGCCCTGTCTCCTGGTGCTCTTTAGGTATCTCCGGATGACCTGGTGGGAAAGCCCTGGTGGCTCCCTTTCTATGAACAACAACCTTTCTCCTCTTCCCATCTATATCGTACTCCTCTATCTTTGCTATATTATGGGCCACGTCGTAGATTATGCTTAGATCTAGTTTATCGGGATCGACGTGGAACACCTGCCTAAAACTCTCCCTAACCCAGTGGGTTATGAGCTGCCTGTTAGTGAAGGCAAAGTTAGCCGCAGCCCCCATGGCTTGGAAATAGTCCTGTGCCTCTTTAGTATTGAATGGCACGGATGCGAGCTCCCTGTCAGGCGGGTTGACGCCGTATTTCTTCATAGCCCTCTCCATGATCATTAGATAGTCGCTAGCAACCTGGTGCCCAAGCCCTCTAGATCCGCAGTGGGCCATCACAACAACCTGACCCTCGCTGAATATCCCGAGCTTCTTAGCGATAGTGGGGTCGAAGACCTTGTCGACGACCTGGACCTCGAGGAAGTGGTTCCCAGCACCAAGCGTCCCCAGCTGCTCCTTACCCCTATCCTTAGCTGTTTTGGAAACCTTGTCAGGGTTAGCCCAGTCTATAAAGCCCCTCGACTCTATATGGTATTTATCATCAGCCCATCCATAGCCCTTCTGTATAGCCCAGTCAACACCCATGCTGAGCACGTTGTTTATATCCTGCACAGACACCCTGATCTTACCCTCAGCACCAACCCCGCTGGGGATGTTCTCGAAAAGAGTGTCTACAAGCTCCTTAAGCTTCGGCCTAACATCCTTCTCCATAAGGTTTGTCCTTATAAGCCTAACACCACAGTTAATATCATACCCAACACCTCCAGGGCTTATCACACCCTCATCGACATCGAAAGCAGCAACACCGCCTATGGGGAAGCCATAGCCCTGATGCCCGTCAGGCATTACATATACCTTACCAACAACACCTGGGAGTGTTGCTACATTAGCACCCTGTACTAGGGTCATATCCTCCCTCATCTTCTTTATAAGAAACTCATCGCCAAACACAATAACATCTGTCCTCATACCAGGCCTAGCACCCTTAGGTATGATCCATGTATACTCGTCTGGACCTCTCTCGATCCTTATCGACACGACATCCACCTAATTATATTGCCCACAGCACCTTTTATCCTTATATATCATTATAGAGGTTCATACGGGGTTCAGACCCCATAGCGTTGATACCTCAGAATGCTCTTCTTCACATAACTATTACGCCCATATCATAGAATAAAGAATAAAACCTATAGCGTGTTGAGGAGAAAGCTCTATGCTGCTCTACTAGTATCTAATAATCCTGGAGGGCTTTGTCAAGACCTCGGCTCCCTTGCTTGTCACCACCAACAATTCCTCGAGCCTGATACCAAACCTTCCTGGTATATATACCCCGGGCTCTATTGTCACCACATACCCTTCTCTAAGCTCATCGTTAGAAGATCTTGATAGGAGGGGTGGTTCGTGAACCTCGACACCAACACCGTGTCCCAGCGCGTGTATAAAGTATCTACCATAGCCCTTCTTCTCAAGAACCTTTCTTGCCGCCTCATCAACCTCCGAGGCCTTGACTCCGGGGCTTACCTTCTCTATAGCTGTGTTGAGGGCTTCCTCAACAGCCTCTAGGGCTCTCAACTCTTCTGAACCAACACCGCCTCCCACAAGCATCCTTGTCATGTCGGATACGTATCCTGAGTATACCGCCCCCATATCTATGACCACAACATCTCTCGACGAGATCCTCCTATCCCCTGGCTCTGCGTGTGGGTAAGAGGCATTCGGGCCTGAAGCCACTATCGTTGGGAATGCATACCCGTCAGAGCCATGTATTCTCAATGCTCTATCAAGCATCCCAGCCAGCTCCCTCTCACTCATACCCTCCCTAACGCTTCCTGTAACTTCCATGAATGCCTTTGACGCTATCTCGGCGGATCTCGATATAGCCTCGATCTCGCTTTTTGTCTTCAAAGCCCTGATCCTTGAGAGATCTTCTGAGAGATCTATGCATCTACCCGAGAGGATCTCGAGAAGTCTTTTGCCCAGGTATGAGTAGTCACACCCAAAGGCCCCCTTAGCACCTAGCTCCTTTTTAATAATCTCCTCAACGCCTCCCCTTATGAGGGGCATATCTTCTGGAGGCTCCACCGGGTATCTCTGATAAGCTATAACCTCTACATCCTTAACCCTGGATACGTGATCCCTGATCCTCGTGTATTCGAGCACAGGCACATAGACCCTGGCCTTTCTATCACTGATAACAGTGATCGCTGAAACCCCTTTCCCCAAGAACCACCTATTCATAGACTCGCTCGCGATTAGAAGCCCTCTTAGAGAGAGCTCTTCGACCAGTGATGAGACCCTTGATAGCTTCTCCTCAAGGATCCTTACCGCAATCCCGCTTTCCATCAATATACACCGAGATATATCTTGTGAGGACTTATTTACCAACCATGATGAGTTCCTATAGCATATAACGAGAATTACTGCTGGAGGTTAAAAGGCTTACCGCTTCTAAGGATCTCCTCGGGGATTTTGTCTCTATATTTTTTAAGGAACTCCCTATCCTCTCCCTCGTTTCTATACATGTCTGGAAGCATCCTCGGGATCTCATCGATCACTGGGTACCATCTCCCACACTTCCTACAATAGATCACCGCTGTGGCTATCTCTATAGCTATGCACTCCTCACACGGTGTCTCCACCTTCTCTTTCGAGAGGTCTTTTTTGAGATAGCTGCACCAGAGCTCACATAAAGGCTTACTCCTACTCAGCTCTCTCTTCTGGTGCTTCTTCTCCTCAATAACTATCAACTCTAGGGGGAAGTTTTTACACATAGGGCATGCGAGTAGATCTACGAGTCTGTATTTCATCCAACAACCCCCCTTATTACTGAGAGAAGCTCGTTAAGTATCCTATCACCCTCATCTCTGCTAATAGCCTCCATCATGATCCTCACCACAGGCTCTGTACCAGAGGGTCTTACGAGGAACCAGCCTGTTTTGAGGTTAACCCTAACACCATCTATATTTATGGTATCACCACCCCTATACGCCTCCCTAACAGCCTCGACAACCTTGAGAGCCTTATCCCTATCCATTGGGATCTTGGTCTTGACTATATAGACTCTGGGGATTTGGGAGAAGAGCTGGGAAGCCTTCTCACCAGAATAAGCCATTGCCTCGAGGAAGAGAGCGGATTTGGCCCCGCCATCCCTTATGGATAAGTGCTCGGGATACACAAAACCCCCGTTCTCCTCAAAAGCACACATAGCCCCAGATCTCCTTATACCCTCGAAAAGCCTCTTTATACCAACAGCCGTGTATTCAACCTCAAAACCTCTCGACTTAAAGGCTCTTGCCACAAACTCCGAGGTCGATACAGCTGTAACGATCCTCCTAGGTTTCTTCGACCTCCCGCTCTCTGCGAGGTGTGTTGCTATTATAAAAGCACTCCTATCCCCCCAGTGGATCTCACCGTCCTCCGATACAAAGATAGCCCTATCACCGTCGCTATCATGCCCAACACCCAGGTCTGCGCCCAACGCCCTCACAGCCCTCGAGAGATCTCCAAGAGTATCCGGGGTAGGTTCATAGGGTCTTGATGGCTGTGGCGAGGGGTTAGCGTTTATGGTGATAACCTTCACCCCAAGTCTTCTCATAATCTCTGGGGATGTGTGGGTTGTCACGCTATTAGCAGGATCGATCACAACCTTATACCCCTTCGAGGCTATTTTATCCCTATCCACGAGGGAAACGATCCTAGATATATAGAGGTCGAGAACACCCCCAAGCTTTCTCACACTATGCCAAGCCTCAATATAGCTAGCCCTCCTGAACTTTGACTCGAAATACAGGGCCTCAACCTCCTCCTCAACACTATCGCTAACCTCAACACCATCAGGCCCCACTAGCTTTAATCCAACATACTCAGGGGGATTATGGCTTGCCGTGAACATAACCCCGCCATCAAAGCCCAGCTCCTTCACAGCCAGCTGGAGTGCGGGTGTAGGGATCTTCCCAGCATCGTAAACCTTAACCCCAGAGCTTATAAGACCAGAGACCCCTGCATGGAGTATTGCTTCCGTACCGCCGCGATAGTCAGAGGCTATAAGGATCCTGGAGCCAGGGGCGAAGTAGCTCCCTATAGCCATACAGAGCCTGGCTGCCTCGACAACATCTAGCGTTTTGTTGAAAATACCTCTAACACCATCTGTCCCAAATAGCCTGGGCATGGTTATCCAAACATTATCTCCCACGGGTGTTATATATTGGGTTGGTGGATGGCTGGGATCGTTTGGTTCGATGCGCTAACATCTAAGCAGATACTCATAGCACTATCCCTCAAACGCTTCCTCCAGCCCCATGGATACGATGTCCTGGTAACGGGGAGGAGGTACGACGCTATAGAGGGGATTGTAAGAGTCCTTGGAGTAGAGGTTCCACTCGTAGGAGGCTATGGCGGGGATGCCTATGAAAAGCTTAGGGAGGAGGTTTCGAGGATGGGGCTTCTCTTAGAAATACTCTCAGGGAGGGTTAGCGACCTTATAGCCGGGATCTCTTACCCAAACCCTGTTGAGGCTAGGATAGTCTATGGGTTGGGAAAACCCCTAGCAATTCTATCCGATACTCCTCACTCTATCCATGCCCACAGACTCACAGTACCCCTGGCATCCTTTCTAATCCATAGCTGGTGTATAGATAGTGCTGAGTGGAAGCAATACCTATTACCCCACACAAGGCTTTATAGCTATCGCGGTGTTGACGAGCTCAGCTGGATCCTATATCTAGAGGAGATCCAGGATCAGAGGCACATAAGATCCCTAGGCCTTTCTGAAAGAGAGTATGTTGTTATAAGGCCTGAAGAGACCAAGGCCTCTTACTATGTGTGGAGGGATATGTGGGATCTGTGGATAAGGATCTCTGAGGATCTAGTTAAGAAGGGGTATAAGGTCGTAATCCTACCCAGATATGGGGATCAGAGGGCATATATAGAGGAGAGGCTTAGAAACCATATAGAGAAGGAGAGGGTAATAATACCCACTGTCGAGAAAGCCATAGGCCCAGCCCTAGCCAAGCACGCCTTAGCAGTAATAACAGGGGGAGGGACTATTGCTAGAGAAGCAGCACTCTACGGAGTCCCGGGAGTAACCCTCTTCCCCCTAGAGCTCCCGGTGGATAGATGCCTCTCATCCCTGGGCCTCCCCATAAAGAGAGCATCAAGCGTAGAAGAGATCATGAGTATTATAGATAATGCTGAGAATGATATAGAGCTATTTATCGCCAAGGCTAAAGAGATCATAGCTAATATGGAGCCTCCTCAAAAAACCCTGCTAGAGATCCTCAGGGAGGTTGAGAACCGTGGAGGGGGAGGGTGCTAGAATCCCTGGAGGCTCTTTGGAAAACCCGATCTTCGTTGTCGAGAGGATCATGTGGCTCGTCGAGAGCAGACAGAGCGTAGAAGAGGCGCAGATTAGAAGGGCTGGCGAGCTCTTAGGAACACCTGTTAAGAGGGTTGAGGCTCTGAGGGCTAGATATTCAGACGTGTTCTCAAGGTTTATTGAGAAGAGATGCTCAGAAACAGGCTCTGAGTATAGGGTTTGCATATATTCTTGGAATAGGAAGAGGGCTTTCAAAGCCTTCCCAGCCTCTCTCTATGCCACAGGCACGATCATAGTATTCAGGGGAAACGAACCGCTAGAGGTTATGTGTAACCCCCTGCCAAAGGCTCTCGACTACCCGGTTGCTGCGGAACATATACCGGGCTCTACGATCCCCTACTATGTATCTGAAAGGATCGATGGGTGGCAGGTTAACGCCTACTACGATAAGATCCTCGGGAGATGGGTCTTCTCGACTAAATATGTGCTCCACAACATGTACTTCTCACGAGGCATTCTAAACATAGATAGGTATGGCGAGATAAGCAACCCAATAGTATCACTAGCCGATGAGATAGCATCTAGAGAGAACATCTATGCAATGCTAGAGGGTCTGGAGGGATGGTCCTTCATATTCGTATTGCTAGGGCCGGAGCCGGCTATAACCTCTCCACCATACCCAATAGCACCAGATCCTCAGGAGTATAAGCTCTACCTAGTAGCAGCTAGGAGGAGCGATGGAGTCCTAGTAACAGGGACAGAGGCGGGGAAGATGATAGGGTGGAGCCTCATCCCTGCTGAGAGGATCGCTAAACCTCTAGAGGATCTATACAGCGAGATCAGGGGCTCGATAGCAACAAGATCCCTAATAGCATGGATAAAAACCGACAGGGGAGATCCCGTTATACTTGAGATCCCCTCGCAGTACTACTACGACGCAATGATGGTGAAGCATCTCAGAGACGCGAAATCAGCCTCCATACTATGTTCCGAGGATCTATGTGAAGAGATATCCAAACTAGTCCCCGAGGATCTGGGGGAGAGGGTTAAAGCTATCGGCAGGATCTACAGAGACCTTGTAGAAGCCCTAGAGCACGGACTCCTCGACGAGAAAGCCTTCTCCGCAATAGCCGATGCGATCAACGAGATCAGGGGTGAGAGAGTGATCACAGCAAGAGAGATCCTTGATGAAACATTATCAAGAAATTATAGAAGGCTGGCTAGAAAGATACTAGCCCTAGCCCTCGAGGATAAATCCCTGGCCTCTAGCGAGGTTATGGATATACTTGTAAAGATAAAGTCTATCGCTCGGTTTAACAACACAAACGAGACAAAGCTGCCATGGACTCCCAAGACAAATAATAGCTATAGCGGGTAGATAGTGTTGGAGATACACTCAACCCTCTTAGAGATAGCTAAGAAAGATCTAGAGGCGTCTAGGCTCCTGTTCGATAAAAAGCTATATCCTCAGGCTGTGTTCTTCTTGCAACAAAGCATCGAAAAAGCCATCAAATCCTATGGTATATTGAATAACGTGATAAGTGAAGGAGAGACAAGGGATATTGGGCATAGAGCTTGGAAAGTCTATCGCAAGATTTTCAGTAAGCTTAAAGAGGACATGAGAAAAGCAAAGGAATTTATTGAGGCTTATCCAGGACTCAAACAGACAAGAATACTAAAGGATCTGGATCTCGACGCTATTATAGCTAAGCTGGAAGAGCATGAAGAGAGCCCCTCTGAAGAAAAGGAAAAAGAGCTATGGAAGCTCTCTTTCGAAAGGGAGAGGCTTGAAAACATTATAGCAGATATCAACAAAACAAGGAAGGAGTTGGAAGAGGAAATAACTATATATATAAGCGAGCGGGAAGTCAAAGAGATAAAAAAAGCCTTAATGGATTATATCTTTAAGATCAATCCTACGGCGAAGATTGAAGCAGATAAGATCAAAAGAAAGCTGGACAAAGCGCTCACTCCTCAGCTAATTAGAGATCGCCTTAATATAGTGATAGCCGAGCTGCCTTCTTACGTCTTCTGCTCTTTGTCACTATATTACCTCTCCTTGGTTCTCTCTCCACATGCTACCAAGCCAAGGTATCCCCAAGCTGATCATAACCCCTTAGAGGTCTACAATGAAAGGATGCCCTTGATCCAGGTGTTTAGTCATTTCATAGAGATTGCTGAAGAGACTTTGAATACCCTGGATCGTATATTTAATAGTTCCGCGCGTTTATCCTTCGCATTTCAACTAGATTCATTTTAATTTCTTGAGATAACATAGCACCTGGCTATATTTCTCATCTTCTTTATAATATCATTTTTTCCCTCTATTAATGATACCTATGTGAGTCATGCCACGCTCTTGTCTAGAGCGATATGATCCCTGTGTATGAGAGTGCTAGAAGTAGTATGAATGTTGATAGGGTGATAAGTATGTTATCGTCTATCGGGTTCTTCTCGTAATGCTCGATTATCGATGCCAGGGCTGCTATGAATACTCCTGGGAATCCTATGTAGTAGTAGGCTAGAGGTGCGCAAACGAGGAACATGGCTAGATTACCCCACCACGATTTAGTCCTCTTCTTAAACATAGCGTTCCTCACAATACCTGTGGCAGCGTCTCCGAACGACATGAAGAGTATCGGTATCAAGCCATAGAGCGGTGTTGCCATGAATATCCATGAGGCTGTTAGCACCGCACCCCAGGCGATGCAGAAGTTAACCTCGTACATGTTATCCTTAACCTGGTACCAGTGCATAAGCTTTCCAGTCCTATGGGGTATCCAGTTTATAAGGGCGAGGATCAGGGCTAGGATCAGTGGTATTGTGGGCGATGTGAAAAGCACAGGGACTAGGAGGGCTACAACCCCGCCGGCGAGGATATGTATCACCTTTCTATTAAAATAAACAGCAACATTGTGGGGAAAACCCCTGTTAATAAAAATCCCATAGAGATACTTGGTCCCGAGAACAACCAAAAGGACGTAGAGAAACAGGATAAAGGCGTAGAGAGCCTCGGATAAGGGGTTTAGCGGTATAATATATTCTAGATATAGACCCAGGTTCAAGTTCCCACCTACGAGTCTAAGGAATCAGTGTTTCTGAAATTAATATATTTTTCAATGATCTAGACTATCGTTTCAAGCATATTAGATGTAGATGATGCTGAGAATCCGAAGGTTCTCCGCCAACTAGGAGAATATGCTGTGGCTTATCAAAGCCACACAGTCCAGGGTCTCTAGTAGGGTACGTTTTTTAACCCTAGCTTGTAGGCTCCCCAGTTTGTTGCTATGTGGAGGATAAGCACTATAATGGCTCCTGCTACGAAGATCGCGAGGTCTATTTGGTAACCAACCATGGTGTCTAGAGATAGGGTTTTTATCAAGATGTTTGCGAAGATGAAGAATGATAGCTGGTCTAGAAGGGGTGCTGGGGCTCCCCTAGGGATCCCTAGTCTTCTCTTTATAAAGGCTCCTACTATATCGCCTAGAAGAGCTCCTAGGGATGATGCTGCTGCATATGGTACGAAATATGGATTATCAAGGGCTGCTGAATAAATAGCACCCACCCCCGTTCCAAAGATCATGCCTACTGCTAGTCCTTCGAAGGTTTTCCCATCACCCAGGATTCTCTTACCATCTATGAACATCCTACCAAGATCTATTGGTTTTCCCCTCTTAACAAACACAGGAGCCCCGTTGGAAGCCATTGCGGGGAAGTATATGAAGATAGCCTTTAGGATCGTTTCGATCAAGCTCGTAACCAGCTCTATCTAGCCCACCACACATGATCATTATTGATAGCTTTAATATAGAGAGATCCGTGTCTGCTGCGGCTTTTAAATCCCCTTGCAATATATGGAGTAGCTGGTGCCTCTCTTGTCAAGAGCGAGGATCCCTGGGAGGGAGAAGTGGAAGTATAAGAAGTGGTATAGGGTTACAGCACCCCCTCTTTTCGGCGAGGTTGAGATAGGCTCCATACCCGCGGACGAGGACTGGAAGATCGTTGGAAGGACTGTTGAGGTAACTATGTATGAGCTCACCGGAGATATATCACAGCTCCACATCAGATTCAAATTCCAAATAATAGGAGTAGAGGGTGATAGAGCGATAACCAGGTTCAAGCTCATGGAGCTTGCAAGGGACTACCTTAGAAGCCTTACAAGAAGGAAAAGCAGCAAGGTGGCTGGGATAATCAACCTAACCACCAAGGATGGCTATGGGATAAGGGTAACGGTAGCCGCGTTCACAACATATAGGTGCAAGACATCCCAGAGAAAAGCTATTCGAAAGATAATGTTCGAAATACTATCCAAAGCAGCCTCGGAGAAAACACTGGACGAGTTTATAAAAGCCTCGCTTGGAGAGATACAGAGCCAGATATTACAGGAGGCTAAAAAGATATACCCGATCAGGAAGGTAGAGATAGCCAAGATCAAGCTCCTAACAATACCAGGACCAAGCGGTCCTATGAAGGCCATCGTAACCCCACAGAGACCCGTATAACTATCCTCATGGCTGCAGCACCCCTAAACCCTGCTCCAAATCTTAATACTCCTCGGCGACTGGTTTTAATACTCTGAGGAACCAGCCTAGATCGAATATATTCTCCACAGCAGCCTCGGTATCTCTACCCATAGCCTTGGCTCTAAGAATCTCTCTAGGATCTAGCAGGGCTCTCCCAACCCCTATGACTCGCCTATCACTCGGATCTATGACCCCCACTATATCTCCCCTCCTAAAGGGTCTGTAGATCTTTTCGACACTAGCCACTAGAAGATCGTTTCCATATAGGTATGCTTTAACACCCTGGGATCCTGCCTCTACGGCGGATCTTGTATCACCGGTGCATCTATATATCTCTTGCAACAAGCCTGGGTACGGGTAGATCTCGCCATTAATTATAATCCCAACCGGGGATCCTGCGTACATATATTTGAGATCGATCTCGCTCTCTATGGCTGTAACTATGCATATCCCTGGATATAGGTTGCATGTGATTTTGAATCTTTGTGGGATGCACTTAATAATCTCGGTTCTTTTATAAGCTCTTGAGAGGATCCCTAGAAGCTTTTCCTTATATCTCCTTATCTCCTCCCTATCACGCATGTGAAAGACCCTCCTGTCTTATGGATATGGGGCCATGTCCTTATGCACCTCCTAACCTCTGGAGAGATCCTCTTGATCCAGAGATCCTCTATACCTCTCGACCAGATCGAGAGACTCGGCTCTCTTAAAAAGATCTCGTCGTCATATATGTCGAGAACCCTGCTCACAACATACTCATTCTCCTCAGGAGCTATGCTGCATGTGGAGTAAACCAGGATCCCTCCTGGCTCTAGGATCTCTATAGCCGATGCTAGGATCTCTATCTGCCTCCTAACAAGCGCTGCAAGGCTCTTCTGATCGGTCCTCCTCTTCCTACCAGGATCTATCATTATATAGCCCTCAGCACTGCAGGGAGCATCGACAAGGATCCTGTTGAACTTCCTTCCAACAACCTCCTTGATCCTCCTGGCATCGCCCCTAGTCACGGCTATGCTTTTAAAACCCATCCTCGCTATATTTGACACAAGAGATCTTATCCTATCAAGCGAGATATCATTAGCAACAACAAGCCCCTTATCCCCGGTGAGCTGGGCTATATATGTCGTCTTACCACCTGGAGCTGCGCAGGTGTCAAGCACGGAATCACCAACACCTAGATCCATATTAAGCGGTGGTATGAGTGGTGAGGAGTCTCTGTGGAGGTAATAATAACCCTTGAGATACTCATGGGTAGAGCCGGGGGTCGGGCTCCCAGGGGTTCTCAGGATCTCTATAGCCTCTCGTGACCATTCAAGCCTCCTAACCTCGAATCCAAGGTTCCTGAGCCTCTCTTCCAGCCTCTTGCAATCAATCCTAAGGTTATTGCATCTAGCCACGGGCTTGAGGATCGATTGATCCTCTATCGCCTCAAGAAGATCTTCCGCAGAGCTGCCAAGGATTCTTATGTATCTCTCAACCATATATTCTAAATAACCATACCTCCTAGCAAGCCTCCTAGCATCCTCTCCAGGCTCTACATAGATATCCTCTAGGATCTCTTTGAGACTAGCTATGGCAGGCATGAGAGAGACCCGCTATATATGCGCCCTTAATATGATCATGGTGTATGTTGAGACAACACCCTCTATAGATCTTATCGCATCTATACACCTATTTATAAAACCAATACCAACACCCCTAACAAGCACAGCTATATCGTGCTCGCCAGTAACCTCATAAACAGCCTCAACACCCTCAATATTCCTTATCCTCTCAGCAACCTCAGGTGTCTTTGTAGGGGGAGTGGTTTTTACAAGAACAAGGGCTCTAGCCTCATCGCTTAATACATACTCAACACTGAATCTCCTTATAATACCCTTCCTAATCATGTTAGAGATCCTCTTCCTCACAGCGGTCTCGCTAAGCCCTACGGATCTTGCTATCTCTCTATATGATGCCCTACCATCTTTCTTAAGTATAGATAGTATCTTCTGATCCGTGTCATCAACAGAGATTCTGGACACCCATGTATTATATCGATAAGCAATATATGTTCTAATAACGAACGATCCTTAACGAGCAATGTTTATCTAAAGAACAAATCAAGCTAAAATCAATAGTGAGTAGTACTTATTTATGGGCATGTTTTTATATAGTGCGCACCGCCAAGCTCTATATGGTGGTTCCATGGAGCACAGATGCCCCGTATGTGGAAGACCAATCGAGATCCCGAGCGACCCCGTCTCAGGAGAGCTTGTGGATCATGATTGCGGTGCAACAATAGAGATCGTGATCCTCGACGGAGGATCTATAAGGCTCAAACCATTCCAAGGCATTGGGGAGGATTGGGGAGAGTAGGTTTGCCTCTTACATACCACTAGAGGTGTTATCAATACTTTGAAAACCATAGCCCCCATCCCAGCACCAGATATGGAAACTACTCCTCGCTTGATAGTTCACGGAGCGTCGGGGCTAGAGAGTAGGGGTTAGGGTTTAGAGTTGATCCTGGTCGTCTACCACACAGTTGTAAGGTGGGAGGAGGAGCAGATAGCAAGGGCTCTTGAAAGGCTGGGAGCTAGCTATAGGCTTATGGATGTTAGCAAAGAGCCTATAAAGATAGGGAGCAAGATCCCTAGCGATCCCTCGATAGCGATTCAGAGGAGTGTTAGCAGGATAGCCGCCCTAGAATCGACAATAGCTCTAGAGGGATCAGGGGTGAAGGTTATCAACAACTCCACCTCAATAGCTGCATCGCAGAGCAAGATCTGGTGTCTCTCAATACTAGCAAGATCCGGGATCCCGATCCCAAAGAGCTACGCATCATTCGGACCAAGCTCTATCGAGAAGAGTGCCGAGGATCTAGGCTACCCGGTGGTCTATAAGCCCTCCCAAGGGAGCTGGGGCAGGCTTGTCTCAATGGCAAGAGACGCTGAAGAGCTTAGCGCACTGATAGCCCATAGAGAGTCCCTAGGCTCTCAAGCTCTCTACGGGATCGTGCAGGAGTATGTAAAGAAACCCTGGAGGGATATAAGGGCAACGGTGATCGGGGATCAGGTGATCTCGATCTACAGGATCAACAAGGCACACTGGATAACAAACACAGCTAGAGGAGCAGAAGCCCGGCCAGTGCCAAAAGACCCAGAGCTAGAAGATCTAGCAATAAAGGCTGCTAAAGCCCTCGGGCTAGAGGTGGCTGGGATAGATATATTCGAGGATCCGGAGAGAGGATATATAGTGAATGAGGCAAACCCGGTTCCGGAGTTTAAAAACGTAGCTAGGGTTACCGGTGTAGATATAGCTAGCATTATAGCCGAGTATGTGTTATCGCAAGCCAGACTATAGCAAAGCAACTAACACGGGTTCCTTGTATGTCTCGCTCGATTCCATGAGTAGATCAGCTTTGCTATCCGCTGTTCCTCGTTTAAATATGATCCCGTTTAGATCTATTAGTTGCAATTAGGCGTTTAAGGAGCGGTTTATGAGAACAAGGATCAAGCATCCTAGGAAGCCGTGGAAGCCCTTATGGTGTGGAGTGAAACAACCAATATCTAAGGACAAATAGCTATACTTACCGATCTCTATACTACAATACTGTCTTCACATAGCCCCCGTCAATCAGGATCATTGCCCCGTTTATGTATGATGCTTTATCGCTTGCTAGAAATGCTGCTAGATAGCCTATCTCTTCAGGCAAGCCCAGCCTCCCTACTGGGATGTCTTTAGCCAGGTTTTTGAGAGCCTCGTCAATGGTGATCTTGTTCCTCGAGGCTAGATCCTCGGCTATCCTCATCGTCCTCTCTGTCTTTATATGGCCCTGCATGATCCCGTTGGCTGTTACACCCATCCCGCCCAGCTCGTGGGCTAGTGATTTCACGAGCCCTGCTATGCTTAGCCTCACGGTATTGGAAAGCACTATGGTTGGGATGATCTGTCTAAGTGTGCTCGAGGTTATATATATAAGCCTCCCCCACCTCCTCTCAACCATCCCCGGAACTACTAGTTTCGTGAGCCACACCGCGTTAAGAAGAAGAAGCCTTACAGCCTCTTCCCAGTCCTCGAAGCTGAGCTCCATAAATGTCCCAAGCTTAGGGGGCCCTGTGTTATATACAAGGATATCCACACCTCCAAATGTGTTCAGAACCTCTCTCACAAGCTTCTCGACATCGCTCCTAACCCTAAGATCAGCCTCTATGCCGAGAACCTCTGAGCCCGAGATCTCCTTCAACCTCTTAACAGCAAGATCCACGTTCTCCTTAGACCTAGATGTAACCACAACCCTAGCCCCCTCCTCAGCAAAGACCCTTGCAACACCAAAACCTATCCCCTTAGTCGAGGCTGTAACAATAACCCTCTTACCCTTCAAACCAAGATCCATATAGTCACCAGATATAATTTCCACCCAGCATTTATACTAATGCTCTGCCCACAAACTAGACTCCGCCATGTCGTTATCTATAATGAGAGTTCCATAGAAACCTAAGCGATAGTGAGACAGAGAAGATCTAGAGAGGAGCTGCGGGTAAGGGTTGCTCTGAAGATGTGAAAGACAATGATGATCTTGATGAGAAGGCTCCAAGATTGGTGGAGCCGAGGATAGAGGTTAGGATCAAAATACCCGGGTTATCTGCCTCTGAGCCCTATGTAGAGGAGGATCGCTATGAGGATCACTAAGATTGCTACCAACATGACGAGATATATATCTCCACCAAAACCTCCAGGCTTAGTATCGCTGACCACAGTGCCCTCCTTACTCCTGGTTATATGTGCTATGTAGAGGCTCCATAGATGTGGTTTGAACTCGTTGGGATGGTCCATGATCGATGCATATCCATTTGTAACGAGCCATAGGTTTATGTTTAGGAGATGTGTTGAGTTGATCTGGAGATAGGCTATAGCAATAACTCTACCGTATCTATCATACACATAGAGATCATCTATATCTAGATAAACCTCCCTACCCTCCAAGAGGTTCTTGAGCGCCGAGCGGGAGGAATCACCCTCAGGGGTTCCAAGCTCGGGAGCATTTATGTCGGCAAGCCTCACCCTAATGATAGATCCGTTCATGTTTAAGTATCTATCCTTGTAGATCGCAACAACCTTAGCATCGAACGTATCGCCATCGATAACACGTGTAACGATTGCAAGGGTCTCCAGATACTCTCCAGACGGCTCTAGAGAGATCTGCCCCAGAGCCGTGGGAAGTAGTGCTGAGATTGCTACTATGATCGAGAGGATCATGCTCCTATGGGTTGTCCTCAATGTAGTGATCACACCGTATATCTAGCTCCGAGGAATGCTTATATCTTCCCCAATCCAGGGGATCAACGGATATACGGAATACCTATAATACTATCAATTAGTAGGAGGGTTTAGGAGGCATAGCGTGTCTGGTTTAGGCAATAAGGTTTTATACCATGAGCCATGTTGAATAGCCTATATGGGTTTGGATAGGTGCTAGCCGTCTATGAAGCCCTCTGCCCCTCCTGTGGAGGTGATATAGATTCCCACAGGCTCTCCATGGGTCTTCCCTGCAGGTCATGCATAGAAATTATAAGCCCTGGTCTCGATATGATCGAGGATCCTTTTGAGAGGGCTAGGGCTATACTAAGCATCACCGGTAGAGGGGGTGACTATGGCTCTATAATATCGCAGGAGGAGGATCTCAAGGCGTTCTCATCTTTTTTCGAGAGGGTTGTCGGGCATAACATGTGGTCTATACAGAGAGCATGGGCTAGAAGACTCCTCAAAGGATCAAGCCTTGTTCTCACCGCACCAACGGGGAGTGGTAAGTCCACACTTGTCCAGGCTTACTCACTCTACATGGCTTCGAAAGGGTATTCTGTCTACCTTGTAGTCCCCACAAGAGAGCTTCTTAGACAGAGTGTTGATAGGATCTCCAGCATGGCCTCCAGATCTAGCGCGAGGGTTAGGATAGCTTACTACGACTCCTCGGCTAAGAAGGACATGAGGGAGAAGGCTTTAGATGCAATAAGATCCGGGGAGTATGATCTACTCGCAACAACATCGAGCATGTTTACAAAGATCTCTGGGATCCTCTCGGAGAGGAGGTTCGATATAGTGGTTGCAGACGACCTGGACTCACTTATAAAGAGCTCGAGAAACCTAGAGGGGATCCTCGGCCTAGTAGGTGTGTCTAGAGAGGAGATAGAACTTGCGCTCAAAATAGCCTCTAAAAAATACGAGATAGCCCTGGCAAGAGCCTCGAAAGACCCAGGAGAGCTTGAAAAAAATAGGGAGGAGGTAGAGGTTCTAAAGGCAGAGCTAGCCCTATCCCTCTCGAGGAAAAGGCTTGGACAGCTTGTGGTTTCAACAGCTACTGGGAAGAGCTGGGGTCTTAGATCAAAGATCCTGAGGGAGATCCTGGGCTTCGAGGTTGGCGGTATTCTTGAGTATATGAGAAACATTATCGATGCATACACATATCCCGGATGGGATGATATAGACTCCCTAGAGGATCTTCTCAAAACCCTAGGGCCTGGTACTATTATCTATTTCTCCAGGGGCTATGATGACGAAAAGATCTCGGAGATCGTTAGCGAGCTGCAGAGAAACCTAAGGATAGGGATCTACAAGCCGGGAGGGAGGAGCCTTAGAAAATTCCTGGAAGGAGAGCTGGACTTCATAGCTGGGAAGGCTAGCTTCTACGGATCCCTTGTCAGGGGATTAGACGAGCCTTTGAGGATAAGAAATGCCGTTTTTATAGGGATCCCCAAGCACGTCATACCTCTGAAGAGCTATCTAGCAGATCTCAGAAACCTCGCACTATTCTATAAAAGCATCGACTCCCAGGATACCTATAGAGAGATCTATAGGCTTCTCAGGAGACTCCCACCAACACTCCCCCCGGTTATTAAGAAGATCCTGAAGGGCTATGCAGAGGCCGGCGAGTCTCTCAGAGAGACCATAGATCTCATTAAGGGTTGGATAAGCAGTGCAATCCCGATCGCTAGGCAGAGGTGTAGAGACGGGATCGAGCTTGGAGGCTCGCTAATAATGTGCCCTGGCAATGGTGAACCGGTAGCAGTGATCCCTGATGCCATGACCTATATACAGGCTAGTGGGAGGACGTCAAGACTATTCGGCGGGGGTATGACGCTAGGCTTATCGATCGTGATCCCCGAGAGCCTCGAGCTCCTCTCCCTCCTCTATAAGAGGCTAAAGAGATATATCCCCGAGCTTGTTTTCAGAGAATATAGAGAGCTGGATCTCGATGGGATTAGGAGGGAGCAGGAGAGGAGCAGGAACCCGGGATCTATGTCTGGGCAGCCCCTCTCTGCTAAGAGTGTGTTAATGATAGTCGAGTCCCCCACCAAGGCTAGGACTATAGCTAGGCTTTTCGGATCCAGGTCTAGGAGGCTTATAGGCCCCTACAACCTATATGAGTTCTCCTTCAGAAAGGATGATTCTCTATATATGGTGAGCGTTATAGCAACCATGGGCCATGTTTTCGATCTATCAACGGAGGGCGGCATCTATGGATTGATCCCAGAGACAGGGATCCTGATCCCGAGGTATGGCTTTATCAGGAGATGCCAATCCTGCGGAACACAGTATACAGATCCTGTCGAGGTTTGTAGAAGGTGTGGGAGTACTAGGATTAAGAGCTCAGAGGATCTTCTAAAGATCCTTAGGAGGGTTTCAAGCGAGTACGACGAGATCCTCATAGCAACAGACCCCGATATGGAGGGTGAGAAGATAGCCTGGGATCTCTATCTCACGCTCAAGCCATATTCAAAAAGGATCCTTAGGGCCGAGTTTCACGAGATAACAAGGGGAGCTGTGTTACAAGCAATCACCTCACCGAGAACGATCTCTAGGAGTATGGTTAACGCACAGATCGTCAGGAGGATCGATGATAGAGTCACGGGCTTCTCAGTCAGCCAAGAGCTTCAGGAGAAGTTCTCCATGAGATGGCTTGGAGCAGGCAGGGTTGAGACCCCCGCGCTCAGCTGGGTTGTTGAGAGGTATAATCAATACAGATCATCCATGGGTTACAAGCTACTCCTAGAACTCTCTGGATACAGGGTACAGGTTTTCTTCGAGAGGAGGGAAGATGCAGAGGCCGCTTTGAAAAGCGCCCTCGACACTGGCGTGAGGATTGTTGATCTGGCTAGGGAGAAGAGGATCCTGAGACCCCCTCCCCCATATGTTACTGATAGCCTTATCTATGATGCCTCGGCAAAGCTTGGTCTACCAGCCTCTCTTATTATGAGGACTGCACAGGATCTTTTCGAGATGGGTTTGATAACATATCACAGGACTGATTCTACGAGAATCTCTCAGAAGGGTTTTGAGATTGCTAGGGAGTATCTCTCTAAAAAAGATCTAGCAGATCTCTTCAACCCTAGATCCTGGGGGGATGGGGGAGCCCACGAGGCTATTAGACCTACACAGCCAATGGATCTCGAGGATCTTGAGAGAGCCTATCTCGAGGGCGAGATCCCGTGGGGAGATCTATCGTGGATCCATACCAGGGTTTATGACCTCATATTCAGGAGGTTCATAGCGAGCCAGATGAGCGAGACCGAAGCCGAGATCTGCATAGCATCCCTCGAGGTTGGTGGGAAGAGCTTCTCCATAGAGGGTCTCTGCTCCGAGACCAGGGGTTTTAACCAGGTATACCAGGTTGTTAGAAAACTCCCCGAAGATCTTCTCAAGAGATCTTTGGGAGAATATATAGCTGTATCGTCAGCAAAGATCTCAAAGGGATCTTTGGTGAAACTGATCACCGGGGGAGAGCTTGTCAAGATCATGAGGGAAAAAGGTGTCGGAAGACCAAGCACCTATGCAAAGGCTATCGAGAGCAATAAGAGACACGGCTATGTGATCGAGAGCAAGAGGGGATATCTAATCCCAACAAAGCTGGGCATAACGATCATAGACTATATTAGGCAGAAACACCCAAGCATAGCTAGCGAGGAGCATACAAGGAGACTCATGGAGCAGGTGGAATCCATAGAGAGGGGCGAGAGAAACGCTGAAGAAGTGTTGAGAGAGATCCTCGAGAGATACGCCAGAGAGGATCAAAGGATAGCGAGGATCATGAGCATAGATACAGAAGCCGGGACACACTAAACAAAAAACCTAGTAGTTCTGCCATAGTCAGCTGCTTCGAGGCTTACGAGGGTTTATAAGATAATGATATTAAACCTATGGTTCTGTGGGAACATAGCATAAGCTCTATTATTCTATGGTAGATCCAGAGCGTGGGGCTTCCACCACCCCGCAGGGATCTCTACCACACGGGTTCGCGACTAGATCGGACCTAACGGTATGGGGCTTCTATCTGCTGTGAAATCATCCCCTTAATTGCTTGAAATACTGCTCTATCACCACCTAGAGTCAATCTCCAGCTTCTTAACATTGATATCTATTAGGATTAGATATTTAGATATCAGGATTAGATATCCTTTCACAGGGCGCGGCATGATAGCCCTAGAACAGAGATCCTAGTATACCCAAGGTTAGAGGCTGGTAATAGAGTAGAGAGGGATCATGCACTAGTTAATGGAGGTAAGGATAGGTGTGAACTAAACAGCTAAACATTAGCGTAGGGTTTATATATTGCTTCTGCCTAGCACTCCATAGGAGAGGCTTGTGAAGAGATTTGCTAGCCTCTCCCACAATAAGAGGGATATTTTCATAGCAGCTACAGCAATAGCCCTAGCCCTATCCATATCAATAGCATACGCCAACGTCTTCGTATATATGCCAATTGAGGTAAAGCTAGAGCCGGTAGCCCCGCCAGTATACTTTGAATATGGAAGCAATGCAGGAAACCCTGACCTAGGATCTAACAATGTCATAATGGTTAGCCTAGGATCTAGTAAAGAGAGCCTCACTGTTACCATTCATCCAACATACGAGGTATCATACTATAAGAATGTATCAATAATAGTCAATACAGATAACAAGGTATACTACATATCATTCAAAGTAGAGGAGCCGGCTATCCTTCCTCCCGGGAGCATTCTATACCTCTGTGTATACGAGTCAAACGCTCCCAGAAAACTATGGACCAGTCCTGCTAACCCTCGACCAATCCCTGTTGATGTCCTCTGCATATACCTGCTACCCTATTATGCAAATGTCGCCTATGAACATATAATTTACCCTAACAGCAAGTTAGAGCTAGATGTATATGTATACATACCACAGGGCGCTCCACTACCCTCCCAGACGAGCTCCAAGATCCACCTGATCTACACGCCGACATATGAGGAGCCAGGTGGTTGATGAGAAATGTTTTTTCCGCACACCTCCTAATTATAATTATATCAATACTATCACTCCTCCCCATACCCAGCATCTCTGCATCCATACACACATACCCACCAACCCAGATCT
>JAWBYA010000006.1:0-97561 GCA_038867615.1 Sulfolobales archaeon
TAACGGCTCGAGAATAGGTATATGCTCGCTAGGTAGGGAGAAATGGCATAGGGATGTCGTTGCATGCTATAATTTATTGTTAAAAGCCCTGGGTGGTGATGGGAGCAGCGCTCCAAGCCACCCAGGGTTCAACCTAGATGGGAGCCACATGCCGTTTGGCTCGACGGCAGCCCATGAACCCATGGGGATAAAGAGATCCCTGTGGGCGAGGTTGAAGTCCCTGGATATTCCTTCATATCCAGGGACAAACGGTTTGGTGAGATTCTCGGATGAGATGTTAAAGAGGGTTCACATTACTGGGTTATCAAAACTACCTATACCCGAGGATGAAGAGACGCGAAGGAGGTTGAGAGGCTGGCTATTACCAGTTAAATTCGATGTCGGGCTATCGTTCTTCATGGTATTCATCGTGACAATGCCTGCTGTAATACTAACTATAGAGGTTCTGCGCCCAATGCACACCGCGCCCTCAGGCCTTGCACTAGTCGCAGCCCAGGTGGCATGGCTCACCCAGACCTTGGGACCCTGGGCAGGGGTTATATGGTGGCTTGGTGCATTCTTCGCACTCTGGGGGACTTTCTACTCGCTCCACGAGGTATATATGTGGACGATCTACGATATGCTGAGAGGCACGTTTAGAAAGGCTGTCGATATCACCCCCAACAAGGTCAGGCTATATCTATGGCCCTACCTAGTTATAGTTGGTAGCATCTTATTCATCACAGGCTTCTCACTACCAATGCTAGCGGCTTTCGCAACTGCTGCTACCCATCTCTTCGCCCTAGCCCTATGGGGCATAGCACTGCTCTACCTAAACATGAGATACCTACCAAAGCCCTATAGACCCCACATAGTGGTGGTAATACTAGCAACAATAGGTATTGCCGTGTACCTACCATACGGAATAATACAGCTAATCCAGGTCTTCATACCAACATTTAGAATATGAAAAGCAGCGCGCGAAGATAAAGTTCCTCGAGATCCCCGAGGCTCTTTTTCTCCTAACTCGAATCTTCGAGCTGGTTTGTCCGCCAAATTATCGATTCAGACAAGCCCCCATATTTCATCGTATATCCTATATATCCTGCGATAAGGTTCTACATACCTCATATATGTATATTGAAAAATTTTTATCCCCAGCCAAACTATACCTCATTTATAAGGCTCGACTTTCAAAAAGCATTATATCAATGTATAATACCTATGGTACCTATTAGTCTTAATTATATTATCGTTAATCTCTGAATTAAGATTTATAAGTTTGAATTAAGGTTTATAAGCTTAGTTTGAATAATAGAGTGCGAAGAGGTGCTCTTCGTGGGCGGCAACAATAACAACGATGATAGTAAAGCTGCTGTGAAGCTTGAGAAGGTTAAAGAGACATACCCACTCGGTGAGGGCCCTGCTCTGGAGGTTGTTGAAAAGCTACCCACGCCCCAGGAGGTATTCAACGTCTCCAAGCCTTCTTGTTGGAAGATCTATGCAGCAATGCTAGGCCCTGCATTCATAGCCCTGGGCGGGGCTATAGGTAGCGGGGAATGGCTGCTAGGCCCTGCGGTGGCAGCTAAATATGGGCTTGGTCTGTTCTGGCTAGTATGGATCGGGGTAGTATTACAGACGATATATAATATAGCCTTCGCAAGAGTCACCGCAGCCATAGGCGAGCCAGCACTCGTCTATATGGCTAGGAATAAGCCTAGAGCCTTCTGGATACCATTCCTAACAGCTGCACTAATTATTGGCTACGTATGGCCCGGCTGGGCTTTAGCAGCTGCTACAGGCTTAGGCGTATTCATCCTAGGCCGAGTACCAGGAGCTGAAGAAGCAGCCTTTGTAAGGTATCTAGGCATGGCTCTATTCCTACTAGCCCTCCTAATAGTAATGATAGGAGGTAAAATAGCCGCAACCCTGGAGCTGATCTTCAGATACGCAGTCATCTTTATCACGATATCTGTATTCATCTTAGCACTGATGGTTGTTACACCTGAGGTGTGGAACGAATTTCTAGCAGGTCTTGTAAATATAGGCTATATACCCAAGGGTGTTGATATCTTCCTCCTCGGAGGCTGGTGGGCATATATAGCATGGGCCTCGGCATTCAACTACCTGCTAACCAACTACTATAGAGATAAAGGCTATGGCATGAGCTATCTAGTAGGCTACATACCAGCCATGATAGGTGGTAAAAAGATAGAGCTATCAGCAACAGGAAAAATATTCAAAATAACCCCTGAAAACCTAGCAACCTGGAGGCTCTGGGAGAGATTAATAATGGCGGATCAATGGCTAATATTCGCAACCTTCGCCTTCCTAGGCATGGTTCTACCATCCATTATGGTTAGAAGCGTAGTACCCCTAGGAACAGATCTACCTGCCTGGGGCATTGCCGCCCATGTAGCAAACCAGTTTGGCGCCAGGTGGGGACCGATAGGTTTCTATTTCATAGCATTCATAGGATTCCTAATACTATGGACTACGCAGCTACAGATTATGGATATGCTGACCAGGAATGTTACCGATATACTCTGGAGCACTTCTGAGCGTGTTAGAAGATGGGCTAAGGGCGATGTCAGGAGGGTTTACTACGCATTCTTCCTCGGATATACGGCATTCGCTATGTGGGCTATATGGCAGGCACCCCCGCTGGTTCTCCTACTGATCTCTGCTAATATCGCTAACTTCGGAGGCTTCTACGCATGGATCCTGCTATGGAACATAAACAGAAAGCTGCCCAAAGAGATAAGGCTGAAATGGTACTACTGGCCACCAATAATACTCTTCAGCGCCATATGCATGTTCTTCTTCATATCAGTATTCATACTAGGACAGCTGCTGGGTATAAAGATATTCTGAGGTTCTTTTTAAACCCACCCCATCAATCTTTTTAATAATCGCTCTTTTTCAAGCAGGTGTGCTTTTATCTTTGACTACGAGAAGGCCTAGCAACATGGGGACCAACGGTGATCAGAGTAGCTCTTAATCATGCTTAAGTTTATAGACCACCAACTCTTCGAAGAAGAGCTTCTTCCTAGCTATGATCCTATAGGTGAGTCCTTCTGCTCTCATACGATCTTCGAAGAGGCTTAGATCTCCTAGTGAGGATAGCACTATATATAGAGATCCTTGTCTTGAGAGTGGTTTGAGGACACTCTTAACCATCTCTATAGCTCTATCAACGCCCCGCTCTCCACCGCTCCACGTGATCTCGAGCCACGTGCTTCTCTCATTTACTGGGAGGTATGGAGGGTTTATTGCCACTAGATCTATGCTTTCTTCTCTGAGGCATGTGGCGCCATCGCACTGCATGAGGGAGACGTGATCCACGCATTCTCTAGATAGATGTTTCCTCATATATTCGATTGAGCATGGGCTTATATCGATTGCTACTATCTCGTGAAAAGTGTCTTTCTTCATGAGTTCTAGGCATAGCTGTTGGGCTATGTAGCCGCTTCCGGTCCCCAGATCTAGTATGATCCTTGATCTACGTAGATCTTCTTGAGATCCTAGGAGGGTTTCTGTGAGCAGGTAGGTGTCATCGGATGGCCTATAGATCTGCTCCTCGGGGTTTGGGCATCTATAGACCTCCATGGTGCTGAGATCTCTTGTGCATTATCTCTTGTGCAGCTGTTACTATGATCCTCACCATGGTCTCCTGATCAATCCTCTCGGTGTTGATCACTATATCATGGATGCTCAGATCATCTATGTCTATTCCATATAGCTTCTTAAACCTTCTCCTCATAGCCTCCTCCCTAACCCTTATCCTCCTCATAGCCTCTCCAAGATCTATACCATCCCTCTCAGAAACCCTCCTAGCCCTTGTCTCAAAAGGTGCTGTAACATAGACTAGAAGATCTGCATACCCCTTAACCATCCATGTAGCTATATGCCCCTCAATAACTATATCTCCTCTCATAGCCTCCTCCTTAGCTCTACCATCTATCTCAAGGTCTATTGAGGGGTCTTGCTCAGCAACCAAGTCAAGCTCCTCCACCGAGAGACCCCGCTGGGCAGCGATACTCCTAAATATAGATCCTGTGGAATGGTACCTCAGCCCAAGCTCCCTAGCAACCGTAGATGCTAGCGTTGACTTCCCAGATCCTGGGGGGCCGCTGATCGCTATAACCAACCCCCTGCTCCTCATAACCCACTACTCCTGATACTCTCCTTAAGAATCTCCTCAAGGCATCTATGGCAGAGCATCCCGCCAAAAAGCCTGTTAGGCCTCTTAGAGCTCTTCGGCAGCGTCCTAAGATCCCCCATATCCCTCGGAACACCGTTGAGCACAGCACCGCATCTGCCACACCTAGCTATAACCCTGGTATCCCGTCTATAATGAGTTACCGTGTTACCCCCGGGTGTTCTAACCTTAATCCTTTTGAGAGACCTCGACCTGAGCCTCGGGCTCACCATGGTTCTCTGGGATGTTTATATCACTAAGGCTTAAAAGACTTTTAGGTCTATGTATCGTGATGATACCAAATATATACGCGATACACATCACCATCATGACGATCTACCTCGTACTGATCTCAGCCTATCTTATCAGGAGAAGCGTGAAGCCCGAGAGAATAGCAGGCGAGGTTCCAAGAATAGCTAGAGACATAGAGAAGGCATCGAAGGTAAAGTCTAAGAAAAAGGCGGGCGTGATTGGGATGAGGTATAGAAGGCTTAGGGGCAGAATATTCAGAGTAACAATGATAATGGCGACAATACCGCTGATAATGATGGTACTCGTACTCCTCTACAGCTACGCCGTGTTCGGTGAAAGAGGTCTTGCAGCACCAGGTACATGCTCCCTCCCACCCCCAATAGAGATCGAGATCGTTGTCGAGGGTAGGAGTATCTGCTACGTATATATAGTCTGGATCAGCTTCCTAGCATATCTAATGATCCTCCCACTATATAATAGAATATCAGGCACAGACATCCTAAAAAGCATTGGCGAAAGAAGATAGAGCTGAAAACCTAACGGGATCCAGACTCCTTCTGCCTCTTCAAAGCATTATCCAAAGCAACAAGCTCCTCTGGATCCATGCTCCAATACCTAGCAACGTCAGGGAAAAGACCCCTTCTAGCCTCATCAGCATAGCTCTTAATAGCATCCACAAAGATCCTATATGCATCGCTATACTTCTTAGCAAAGGGCGGAGGGTTTGGGTTAAGACCCACCAGATCGTGGAACACAAGGATCTGCCCATCACAACCTGGACCCGAGCCTATACATATAGTCGGGATCCTGAGCCTCTTCGTAATAATCTCGGCAACCTCGCGCGCAGTATATTCTATAACTATTGAGAAAACACCCGCCTCTTCCAAAGCATGGGCAGCCTCGATAAGCTCCAGAGCCTCGTCAGCCTTCTTACCTTTCAGCCCCATACCCCTTGCAAGAGACCTCTGCGGGTTCAGCCCTAGATGCCCCATAACAGGGATCCCGGCTTTCACCAGGCTCTCAACGATCCCAACGATCTCGATACCCCCCTCGAGCTTCACAGCCCCAGCGCCTCTCCTTATAAGCTTAGAGGCATTCCTAAGAGCCTCTTTTCTCCCAAGCTCGTAGCTCATGAAGGGCATGTCAGCAACAACAAGACTCCTTGGATTAGCATTCACAACAGCCCTTAGGTGGTGAAGGATCATACCCATAGTAACTGGGAGGGTTGATTGAAAACCCATCACAACCATTCCCAGAGAGTCACCGACAAGAATACCGTCAACACCAGCCTCGTCAGCCGCTCTAGCCTGGTAATAATCATACGCTGTGACCATAACTATCTTCTCACCCCTCTTCTTAGCTTTAATGAAATCACTTGGAGTAACTCTCCTAACGCTCAAGAGACCCCTTAATGATAATGCTAAGGAGTTGATAAGCAATAACAAGATCCCACAGAGAAAACGCTTATAGGCTTCGAGCATAAATGCTCTTGGAATGAGATATGCCGGCAATAGAGGTTGGGAGGATCTGTGTCAAACTGAGAGGAAGAGAAGCTGGGAGAAAATGCGTTATAGTAGATATCATAGACGATAACTACGTCCTAATAACAGGACCGAAAGAGCTATCAGGGGTTAAGAGGAGGAGGATCAATATAAACCACATAGAACCCACAGAGAAAAAGATATCGATAAGCAAAGGAGCACAGGACCCCGAAGTGATCGAGGCTATAAAGAGAGAGGGCCTCGAAGAATACATGAAAGAAAGAATAAAGATCCCGAGCACAAAGCTCATAACAGTGATTAAGAGATAAAAACCAGCCACAACCAAAGACCTTTAAATACCCATCACTAGCCCATTAACACTAATCAGTGTTTATTAACATTATTTCGCATCTAGAACCCTCACTCCATAGGGATCACTTTAACTCTAAGACCCTTGCATGAAGAACCAAGCTTCATAGCAATCAGCATTATTAATACTAGCTTGCATAAACGTTCTTGATCGAGGACAGGAAGTATTTCGCATCTTAAAGCTTACAAAGGGGTTATGCCATATAGTTTTAATGACATAAAGATCCATACGAGTCTGAGCCATGATTTCCTGCTATCCCTTAACCTCCTGACATTCCCATGCATATCATTTGAGTTGCCCGTTTGACCTTCTCGTTTATCAACAAACATCTCTCAAGTGTGTTGCAATCTATGATATATAAAAATTGATAGAGTCTGTGTCATGGGTTAGGCTTATGAGGATAACTGGTGTTGAAGCGTATGTGTTGAGATACTATGTTGATAAGCCTGTAACAGGTTTTAGGAGTCATTATGCCGATGTCTCTTCGAGAATCGGTCATGGATTTGCTGCGGTATATGTTAAGATAAGCACTGATGAGGGTATCACTGGCTGGGGTGAGGCTATAGCTAGGGAGGCGCCTTCGGCTAGTGCTGCTGTGATCAACGAGCTGTTCAGACCCCTGCTTTTGGGTAGGGATCCTCTGGATCATGAGGTGTTATGGGAGGAGCTGTTCTCGGTAATGAGGGTTAGAGGGCACTTCGCAGGCTACTATATCGAGGCACTCTCAGGCGTGGATCTAGCTCTATGGGATATTAAGGGTAAGTATTTCGGCAAGCCGGTAAGCAAGCTACTGGGCGGCTCGTTTAGGGATAGGGTTAAGGCCTATGCATCCTCTATAGTGTTCATGAAGCCCGAAGATGCTGCTAGAGAGGCTGCTAAACTTTTAGAGCAGGGGTTTAGGTATATTAAGGTTAAGGTGGGTAGGGGCTTTGATATGGATAGGGAGGTTATCAAGGCTATAAGAGACTCTCTAGGTAGCGAGGTAGAGATCATGGCTGATGCCAACACAGCATACAACGTGGCTACAGCAATAAGAGTGGGTAGAATGCTTGAGAGGTACGAAGCAGTCTGGTTCGAAGAACCAGTACCGCCTGATAATATCGAGGCCTATGTAGAGATCTCCAGAACCCTAGACATACCAATAGCAGCTGCTGAAACCCTTTTCACCAAATACCAGTGGCTAATGTTTATGCAGAGAAAAGCCATGGATATAGCAATGCCCGACATAGCAAGAGTTGGAGGCATAACCGAAGCCCTCAAAATCGCAGCCCTAGCAGACTCCTTCGGCATACCCATGACATTCCATATAGGCCTATCAGGCGCTGGGTGCAGAGCAGCAACACTCCAATTCATAGCCTCACTACCCAGCCACCTGATCTTCACACCAGCCTACGAGTATTACTACGTAGAGAAGAACCCCCTAGCCTACCAGATAACCAAGGATCCCGTCGAAGTATTCAGCAACGACGACGTTCTAATACAAAACAAACCAGGACTAGGCCTGGTGATCGATGAGGCAAATCTAAAAAGCTACATTGCGGAGATTAAATAGTCTCACATAATAAATAAAGTTGTCGGCTCTCTAACCGTATTTCTCTCAACCAAACTCTTAGGCCTCTCAGCAAATTCCGCTGATCACCGGATCTTAAGGGATCTTTATATTACTTTAAACATGAAAGCAAAAGTTATCACACCCCTTGGACTGCCTCATACGCATTTATAGTGTAGAAATTGTTAAAAGCTTTTACTTAGAGAACTATCTAATATACATATCTTTTACAACAATATTTATTATTCCTCATACTGTTAATTGATTGGCGAGTCTTATGAAGATTGTTAGTTCTATCATTAAAGGAGAGCCTGTAATCCATGATGAAAAATATAAAATCTATAACCCCGCCGATACCAGAGAGATCGTGTCCGAGTACTCGCCAGCTACTCTAGATGATGTTAAATACGCGTTTGAGGTTGCTAGCGAGACATTCAGTTTATGGAGCTCGAAAACCCCTCATGAGAGGGCTAAAATTCTATATAGGGCTGCTAATATCGTTGAGGAGGAGTTTGAAGACCTAGCCAGGCTTTTGACCAGAGAGATGGGGAAGACTATTAATGAGAGTAGGGCTGAGGTAGAGAGGGTTCCCTGGATACTTAGGTTCTATGCATCGCTCATAGTCAGGATCAATGGTTATACAATCCCATCCCAACTTAGAGAGGGCCTCATACTAACTGTGAGAGAGCCTTTGGGCGTTGTGAGCGTTATAACGCCCTGGAATTTCCCCATATCAATACCAGCATGGAAGATAGTACCAGCAATAGCAACTGGAAACACTGTGGTGTTTAAACCAGCATCAATCACCCCAACAATTGCCTATAGATTCGTTGAGATCCTCCACAGAGCAGGACTCCCACCGGGTGTTGTTAACCTCATTATAGGCTCTGGGGGAAAGATCGGGAGAGAGATGGTTACTAATAAGCATGTGGAGGCAATATCATTCACAGGATCAACAGATACCGGGACCGAGATCAGCAGGATTGTAGGGGATCTTGATAGGCATGTGAGACTCCAGCTAGAGCTCGGAGGTAAAAACGCTACTATAGTGACTGACGACGCCCCCCTAAACGAGGCTGTAGAGATCATTGTCAGAGGCGCCTTCGCAGTAGCCGGGCAGGTGTGTGCAGCAACGAGTAGAGTGATCGTGCATAGAGATCTCTATGATAAGCTTGTCGAAGCCCTCAAAGTCAGGATCGATCGTATGAAGGTGGGGAACGGCCTCGACCCTTCAACAGATATGGGGCCTCTAGCCAGCATGGATCAGAAGAAGAAGGTTCTCTCATACATAGAGATCGGCAAGAACGAGGGCGCCAAGCTAGTATATGGAGGATATGCTTTGGAAAGCGGTGACTATGCCTATGGTTATTACGTTAAACCAACACTATTCACAGACTGCGAGCCCAAGCACAGGATATTCCAGGAAGAGATATTCGGCCCCGTGCTCTGCGTAACCCCATACTCAAGCATAGACGAAGCAATAGAGCTGGCCAACTCTGTTAAATACGGCCTTGTCCTCGGGATCGTTAGCAGGGATCCGCGTAAGTTTATGAAGATAGCCCGAGAAGCAAAGGTTGGGGTTGTTAGAATTAACAGACAGACCACAGGAATGGAGTTCCAAGCACCATTCGGAGGCGTAAAGGCTTCTGGCAATGACCTCTATAAAGAACAGGGTATAGAGGCTTTGGACTTCTACACAAGAATAAAGACGATCTATATGCACTGGTGATCCCCATGAAGGCAGCTGTTCTTAAAAAACCTCAAGATCGATTCTACATCGAGGACATAGAGACTCCCAAGCCAACGGGGCACGAGATCCTTGTGAGGGTAAGAGCCGCTGGCATGTGTCACACCGATATACATATATGGGAGGGGCATTTCGGACCAATAAGGGTTGAGGAGAGGGGCGTTAGATTTCCCCTAGTAATGGGGCATGAGATCGCTGGCGAGGTTGCCGAGATAGGCGATCAGGTTAGGGGGCTTCAGAAGGGAGACTATGTTGTTATTTACCCATGGATAGGTGATGGTGTGTGTAAGAGATGCCTCGTAGGGGATGAGAACCTATGTGTTAGAGGAACAGCACCCCTAGGGATCCTGAGAAACGGGGGCTATGCTGAATACGTCCTTGTCCCCCACTGGAGATATGCCGTGAAGATCGGAGGGGCTTATCTCGATAAGATCGCCCCAGCAGCATGTGGAGGTATAACAGCCTATAACGCTGTTAGGAAAGCCGCATTAGAGCCTGGAGACCATGTGATGATCCTCGGTATAGGCGGGCTAGGACACCTAGCAATCCAAATGGCTAGAAAGATCTATGGAGCCTCGGTGATAGCAGTAGACATTAGAGAAGAGGCTTTAAGACTCGCTGAAAAGCTCGGAGCAGAGTATCTGATCAACCCATCCAAGGCTAAGATCGACGAGGAGGTGATGAAAATAACAGGAGGCATAGGAGTCGATGCAGCCATAGACTTCGTCGGCACCGCAGCCACATTCAGCGACGCCCTAAGATCCCTTAAAAGAGGAGGCAGACTCGTAGTAGTAGGATTAATGGGAGAATACGCAACATTCACAATACCCCTACTACCAATGAGAGGCATGGAGATAAGAGGCGCCTACGTCGGGGGATTAAGAGATCTATATGACGTTGCAAGGCTTATCGAGAAACAGATAATAAGTATCGAGACATCAACATACCCACTCGAAGAGATAAACGACGTATTCGACAGGTTTAGAAAAGGACTCATAACAGGGAGAGCAATAATCACACCCTAGATACCACCATGACATGAATAACACTAACCATAAAAGCCCGAACCATTCGTTCTTGAAGCGTTATCAAAGCCCCATAGTTTTCAGAAGCTATAAAAGTACTCCTATCTATATGCCTTAGACTCTTTATAGGCATAAGTATATAACTTGAGATTTAGCTATACAGCTTACTATATTGTTTAACAGCTGTATAATAATTACAACTTAATAATACAGATCCATGAAGTGTTACGAATTTTTTTATAGGTTTATTGGGATCTATAATAATCCTTAATAATGCTGAAGGAATAATTTTAGGGGATCCTTATTGAACAGTGAGGTTATGAAAACGCGTAGAAGGGATTTTATCAAGCTGTCTGCTGCGTCTACTATAGCAGCTCTAACGATGCTCAGCATACAGCCCCACAGCGTTGTCAGCAAAATGCTGGCAAAGCAGCTGCTATTAGAAGAGGCTTCTAAGACCCCTCTGGAGGGTTTAAGGTTTGTTAAAACATTCTGCGGCATGTGTGTAGCTTGTTGCGGTATCCAGGTAGGTGTTGATGGTAATGGTAGACCTAGAGTAGTCTTACCCATAACAAAGCATGCCCAGAGAGGTCTGTGTGGCAGGAGCGCTAGTTCCGTGTGGCTTTGGAATAATCCTCTGAGGCTCAAGAAACCCATGGCTAACGAGAGGAAAGGCGAGGCGATGTTCAAGGAAGTTAGCTGGGATCATGCTCTGGATGGCATAGCATCGAAACTTAGAGAGATAGTTAATAAATACGGATATAGAGCCATAGCTATAGCGTTTCATGATGTATGGTCTTACTACATGCCCTTATTCTCCTACCTCTTTGGAACTCCCAACACTGTATCCGTTCTTGGTACATGTGCCGGAAACGGTAACATAGCCAGAGCACATGTCCTAGGCGCGGGACCACCTTTCAGCGTCGACCCCGATTATGAAAACGCCAGCTTCATACTCTTCATAGGAAGGGCCTTAAGCGCGGCTAGCATGGGTGCTGCGAATAGAGCCATGACCAACGAGGGGCTAGAGATAGTCATTGTCGATCCCAGAATGCCTGAGATGGCTTTTGGAAACGCTAGATGGGTACCCATAACACCTGGAACCGACGCTGCCTTTGCACTAAGCATCATACATGTCCTTCTAGAAGAAGGTCTTTATGACGAGGGCTTTCTCAAGAAGTACTCGAACGCACCATTCCTCATAAAGCCTGATGGCAAACCCCTAACAGAAGCAGATATAGTTGAGGGCGGAGATCCCAAGAAATACCTCGTCTTCGACGCTAAGGAGAAGAAGCCTGTAGATCATAGAGCAGCTCTAGACCCAGACCTATGGTATGTTGGCGAAGTAACCCTCAAAGACGGAAGCAAGATCACAGTCAAAACAGCCCTAACACTCCTAAAAGAAAGAGCATCGAATTACAAGCCCGAAATAGCTGAAAAGATTACTGGGATTAAGGCTGAGGATATAAGATGGATCGCTAGAAAACTAGCATTGAGAAATGGCGTTGTTGATGACACATGGTGGGCGGCTAAGAGCGGGAATGATTATAATGATATACGGGCTTTTCTAATCATTAACGCATTGCTAGGCAATATAGATAGACCTGGAGGCCTATGCTACCAAGAGCCCTCGAGATTCCCTTCAATAATATCGGTTAAAACCGTTGAGGGTAAGAGGGTTGCTGAGACGATCTATGGAGCAGCCATGCCTGAAGAGCTATTCGGAGATGTAGATAGACCGAGGGTTGATAGGGCTAAGTACCCACTAACCCCCTCAACATCTGACGCAGTTCTAGACGCTATATTGGAGGAAAAGCCCTACCCGATCAAGGCTCTGTTTGTAATGGGAACTAGCATGATAATGAGGGATATGAATACGAAGAAAGTTATAGAGGCTCTCAAAAAGCTCGACCTACTGGTTGTGATAGACGTACTACCCATAGACGATATTGACTATGCTGACTACGTTTTACCCGACACGATCTTCCTTGAGAGGGACGAGATCACGTTCACTAAATGGACTCTCCATGCCTCTGTGCAGAAGCAGTCCAAGGTTGTTGATCCCCCGAAGGGTGTTGATGCTAGAGACGCCCTCTGGATCATGTTCGAGATAGCTAGAAGAGCATTCCCAGAGAGGGCTAAAGCCCTTGGATGGGATGATAAATATGCGGATTACGAAGCTTATAGAAGGGAATTCCTACCAAAGCTTGAAAAAGCAATAATATCCAGGCTTGCCGCAGCATGGAATATCGATGTGGAAAAGCTTAGAGAAGCTCTCGACAACGAGGGCTACTATCTGTTAAAGAAGAAGGAGTATTATGTGAGACCATATAAAACATCGATCCCAACGCCCTCGGGTAAGGTGGAGATATACTCCTTAGCAGCCCTAGCAGCAGGTCTAGACCCACTACCAGACTACAAACCTCCATCATATGCATTGCCAAAAGCGCCGGACGAGTTCTATCTGGTCAGCGGCAAAGGCCCGCTCACATCGGTCCACGCATGCATGCTAGAGCCCATGAAGTTTATCGAGGATAGGAGTGTCTGGATGAACCCGAAGGATGCCGAGAGGCTTGGGATAAGTGACGGAGATATCGTGGAGCTAGAGGGCATAGAGACTGGGTGGAAGGCTAGAGTGAGGGTTAAAGTGACCGAAAGGGTTAGGGAGGGTGTTCTCTTTGCATATGCCAATATGTGGGGTAGGATATCGAAATTCCTACCAGAGGATCACTTCGTCAAAGAAGGCGTGAATCCCAACTGGTTCGTCAAAGATCGCGTAACACCCATAGTGGGTGGGGGTGTTGGAAACAGTAGTGTGAGGGTGAGGAAGCTATGAGGCTCGCATATGTTTGGGATTCTCGTAGATGCATAGCATGCAGAGCATGCATAGTGGCATGCTCCTCAGCAAACTACCCAGAGCTTGCAACAGACGCTAAACCCAACCCGCAGTGGAACTGGATTGCTAGCAACATAAGGGCTGTTGTTAGAGAGAAGGGAGGCAGACCTATACTAAGGCTTCTATCATGTCAGCACTGTGAGAATCCGCCATGCGTGCACTCATGCCCAACTGGGGCTAGCTATATAGATAGAAGAACAGGCCTCGTGAGGATCGATTATGAGAAGTGCATAGGATGCAAGACATGCTTAGTAGCATGCCCATATGGGGCTAGATGGCTAAACCCAGTAACAATGCTTCCCGAGAAATGCCCAGGTCCCTTCTGCTCCAAGCTAATCGAGAATGGCCTGAACCCGGTGTGTGTTGAGGTATGCCCAGCAGGGGCGAGGTATTTCGGAGACCTCGACGATCCCGAGTCGCCTGTGAATGAGGTGCTTAGAAAGCACAGGGTTGAGAGAATGTTGGAGCACGTAGGCACTAGTCCTAAGTGGTTTGTGATCACGGGGTGATCTAGATGGCAGGGGCTAAGATGGATCTCAAGAGGCTGACGGCTATAGGGATCCCGATAGTCCTCATAATAGTGGGCTTAGCTATGGTGGCTTACGGCTTTACTAAGAAAGATGTGCATGCTATAAACTGGGGATTGTTGAACGCTGGCTACACCTACCTAGCCCTAGTGGCTGGAGGCTCTATCCTTGTTTGGGGCGCCTTGATACTCGGTTATAAAGGACCTAAAGGCGAGCTTAGCAAAACGGCCAGGCTTGGTCTGCTATTCTCCATAGTAAGCCTAATATGCGCTTTACTCATAATAACAGTAGAGGTAACCAGACCAACAGCGTTCTGGCGGATATTCACAGGCTTCAACCCGATCTCTAGAGTAGCTTGGGACGCTCCACTCATAACAGGATACATTATAATCCTAGCTATACAGCTGATCCTCATGATAAGGACCGCTGAGAAAGGTTTGGGAAGGGCTGAGCTAGCCCTGGCAGCCCTTGGACTAATAGTTGCCGTGATATTCTATAGCAACCTAGCCCAGGTCTACGGCTCCATGGTTGCAGTGCCTGGATGGTATGGAGCCTACCTAGTACCATACTTCCTAGTAAGTGCGATCCTCCTAGGAGCGGCTGGGTACGTCGTATTCACAGCACCATATATCTGGAGAGACGGAGAGCTCAAGAGCTTCACCGCCTACTACTACGGCCTGGTAATAGCTTCCTCAGTGCTCTTACTAGGACTTCTGACAATGTGGAACGTGGTGACAGCATGGTATAACCCGCAAGCATGGGCTACATATAGCATGTTAGTAGGGGGCGCGTATTCCGCATTATTCTGGGGAGTAGTTATAGCCCTAGGAGTTATAGCTACATTTGCACTAGCACTATACGCCGCTATTAAGAGGAACATTACAGCAATACTATCCGCATCAACACTAGCACTAATAGCCGGGTTTATAAACATATATCTAACCATAGTCGTCCACCAAACCAAAGTACCCGAGATCATAAGCAGCCTCTACAGAGTAGCAGAATACTACGTATCAACATCCGAAGCCTTCATACTACTCGGAGCACTCATAATATGGCCCTCACTATACGCACTAGGCCGAGCACTGCTACCACTACTACCAGAAGAAAAGCCAAAGAGACTCCTCATATTCAAATAAAAATAACCCAAACCAAACAATCCCTTTTTTATCCAATCTATCTCCACACCTGGGAAACCGTTTGTCCCTGGATGTTCATCCCAATCATTTTTTTATTCATGGTCCATCCAGGGACTTCCACCTCAACCCTCAGGATCTCTGATCCTGTGGGGTCATGGGCGGCCGTCGAGCCGAACGGCATGTGGCTCCCATCTAGCTTGCTCCCCGGATGGCTTGGAGCGCTGCTCTCATCACCACCCAGGGCTTGTGTGGGGAGACCCACACTGGGGACGATATCTTTCAAAGCTTATAAATATCCTTAGGTGTTGGCGGGAGAGTGGCTTTCGGGCATGTCGCTCCCAATACTTATAAAAATTTCCAAAACCTATTAATCCTCACTATGCATATCAAAAAGAGAACAGCCCATAGACAGATTTTCCAGGCTTCTATTCATGAAACCCAAACGCTATTAGCTGTTGATATTGTTTTTATACCAATCACACGCTCCCTCGATCCCATAGACCTCGATGTAAGGATAACCCCTGATCCATAGCTGTGAGGGTATTGATTCTCCATAGATAATCGATAACCGGTATCGATTATTTAAAGCTTTTATTAAACCCGGGCGGATCGGCGTGGTTATTAAAAACGCGATGCCGGTATACATAGCATCCCAGATAGATAGAAGTGCTAGTATATTGTTCCACACATCTATAGTAAAGTTATAACAATTATATGCATACTTATTAAGATCAATACTAGTCCTTATAAGCTTAGATATGATTTTGGATTCGGTGAATTAATAGTGCCTAATGAAATTTCCCGACGTGAAGTTATCAAGGCTTTAGCCGGCTCAGCTGTCGCCCTCGCAGTCCCCTTCGCAGCGGCTAAGAGCGGGGCTCTCGTTGTTGCTGAGGATCGCGAGACTGGGAAGCATAGGTGGGCTATGTATATTGATGTTAGCAAGTGCTACGGCTGCATGGCCTGTGTCGTTGCGTGTGCGGCTGAGAACAACGTCCCCATAGGGTCTTTCAGGACATGGGTTGAGAGGCATATCACTGGCAATGGTGTTGTTATGTTTGTCCCCAAGCAGTGTAACCACTGCGATAACCCTCCCTGTGTTAAGCCATGCCCTACTGGGGCTACTTTTAAGAACAAGGATGGCTTGGTTCTCGTTGATGATAGCCTCTGCATAGGCTGCGGCGCCTGCATACAGGCTTGCCCCTACGGGGCTAGGTATTTCAACCCGATAAAGGGTGTTGCTGATAAATGCACCTTCTGCAACCACAGGATAAACATGGGTCTCCTACCAGCATGTGTCGAAGCCTGCCCCACTGGAGCAAGGGTTTTCGGAGATCTCAAAGATCCTGAATCCCCTGTATCAAAGATCCTTGCTAAGACAGCGACCCAGAGGCTTAAGATAGAGGCCGGGACAGAGCCAATGATATTCTATAGAGATCTCCCGGAGGTGGCTAACAAATGAGCTACCCAACATACCCCTCAGGCTATTGGTACCCCAACGACTTTGCAGAGCCAGTAACATGGCTGCCTGTGGTATTCGCATACTCTATAATGGTATCAGGGGCTGCAATGCTATTCCTAGCATATATAGCCTATCTACTCAACAGGTTTAAAGAAGTAATACCCCACATGCTGGTAGTCGGTCTCTCATTATTCCTAGTGATACTCCTAGGACCCCTAGCCGATCTAAGGGCTCCTGATAATGCATGGAGAATGATGGTAAGCCCACGCATACTACCCACCGATGCTAACCCGGGCTTCTCCGTAATGGCCTTCCAAGGATCTATCACATGGCCCCTAGTAACCCTGATCTCTATAGCCTTTACCCTGCTATACTTCTCCTACCCACTATATGTGAGGTATAGAGAGACAGGGAACCCTCTATATAGAATACTATCCCTAGGGATCTCTAGTGAGAAGAGCTACGCCGCTCTAGAAAAGCCCCTCAAGATCCTAGCCCTAGTGGGATCCATAATACTTGTAACCTGGCTAGTATATCCCGCAACACTCTTCATGCAGACATATAACTTCGTGTGGATAAACTCAATGCTACTCCCAATCATATTCTTCACAGAGTATCTCTTGATAGATATAAGTATAATAGTACTGCTACTCTGGATCATAGGGGCCGCCAAGCCCTGGCTCAACGCAATAAGATCCCTATCAACTATTATAGCTATAGCATCAGCCTCAGCAATAGTAGCCCTAACACTTCAAACCGGGATCTGGTTCCTCAAATTCGGAGGCTCGCCCTACTATTCATCGTTCACCCACCTCTACAGCCTTATCACCATAGCCGTAGCACTATACATCATAGCCCTCGTCCTATCACTCCTATCAAACCGCTATATACCGCTATCAATAATAGCCTCTATAGCCGGGATCGCTGGGGTTATAATCAATAGATGGAACTTCATAGTAAAGGCCCAAGAGATCCCGAGAACAGGGTTGGGAGTTGTAGAAGTACCTATACCCCCCATAGAATATGCCATGATAATCGGGCTCTTCAGCCTAGGCATATTCCTCATCATAGTGCTCAGCTCGATATTCCCCCTAAGCATAGGGGTAAAGAGAGGTGAGGGTCCATGAGCATAAAGATCAGTAGGAGAACCTATATCAAAGGAGCCCTAGCAGCAGCGACTCTCGCAGTCTTTCTAGGAAGCTACTGGGAGGTTGCTGATAAGATTATAAGGCCTAAGAGGCAGTTCTACGAACCCGACCTCCAGTTCGGAGACAACGTTAGATATGTCTACTCAACATGCCTAGGCTGTAACGTGAGGTGCGGTATCAGGGCACGTGTGGTGAGATACGGCGATGTCGAGGTTATCGAGAGGATACTAGGCAACCCGTATCACCCATATAACAGGGCAGTATCCTTTGAGAAGCAGGTTAACGTCTACGAACACCTACCCTACGTAACCCCTGTTAAGGAGGCCCTGGAGAAGTGGAGTGGCAGACTATGCCCCAGAGGTGCTGACGGAATACACTATGTCTACGACCCATACAGGGTTCTCAAACCCCTTAGGAGGGCTGGCCCGAGGGGTAGTGGTAAGTGGAAGACCATAAGCTGGGAAGAGCTGATCAAATGTGTTGTCGAGGGCTGCACAATACCAGAGACCGGGGAGAGGCTTCCAGGCCTTAGAGAATTCTTCGCTTATGGAAAGCTTAGAGACGCGGGCTTCGAGGATCCCAACAAGGTTCTCTCAGACATTAAGAAGGATTCAGACGCTATAATGGCTATGGCAAAGGATCCCACAAAAACCTACGACGATATAGTCAAAGCAATAGAGGATTTCAAAGCCAAGTGGTCCAGGATCCTGGGTGAGAGAGGGTTAAAGCTCGAAGATATACTCATAAACCCCGACAGACCAGACCTGGGAACCAAGGCTAACATGGTAATATGGCTCAGAGGCAGGGGCCAGGATAACGCAGATATCTTCTATAGAAGATGGCTCTACGCCCTCGGCAGCGTTAACTGGGCGAGACACACATCAGCATGCCAGCTGGGCTACTATGCTGGCAACTACCTCTGGTCCGGGTATTACGATCTACAGCCGGATCAGAGTGCAAAGGTATTAATAGTCGCCGGCGTAGAGATGGGGAGAGTCCATCCCGGAGCAACAGGGCAGGGTCTCCTTATAGAGAAGGCCGCTAATGGAGAGCTAAAGCTCTACTACGTCAACCCAGTAGCACCGAGAACAAGGGCTAGGGGTAACATAGTATGGGTTCCCATAAAGCCGGGCGAGGATACAGCCCTAGCATTCGCAATGATAAGATGGATGTTGGAGAACAAACGTTATAACGAGAGCTTCCTCTCAGCACCACACCTCAAAGCGGCTGAGAAGCTCGGCTACCCAGTCCACACAAACGCTACATGGCTCGTGATATCTGAGGAGGGTCACCCGAGGTTCGGCGAGTTCCTAAAGGCTAAGGATGTCAAGCTCGAGGATTCGGAAAAAGCTGTAGTGTGGACTGGTAAGGAGTTCGCAGTATACGATTCCGTCGATAAGGCTGAACTCCTCTACGAGGGCAGAGTGACACTAGCCACGGGAGAGACTGTTACTGTTAAGACTGCTTTCAAGATACTCTACGACGAGGCTTTCAGCCGCACATTCGAAGAATGGCTCGCCATAGCAAGCCCCTACAAGCCGGGAACACCGGAGTTTATGGACTATGTTGAGACTGTGAAGACTATGATCAAGGACTTCGCAGATGCCGCCCCGATGGCTGCAACATGGATCCACAGGGGTGTTGCTATGCACTCAAGCGGCGAGTATATAGTGTGGAGCTACAGGATCCTGGACACACTTATAGGCAACTACCACAGGAAGGGAGGCCTGCTAGGGCGTCCTAGCACGACAAGCTATAACTCCTACCTCTACGATCTCGGGGACGCCGGGTTCGGAGAGCCTGTGAAATGGGGACCTCCCATAGGTAGGCATAAATATAGCTATGAAGACACACTTGAGTATTGGCTAAGAGTCAAGAAGGCCTTGAAAGAGGGTAAAACAGGCGTTGATGCCGTGAAAGAGGCATTCCCAGCGAAGAGGCCTTGGTATCCACACACACCCGAGGAGATATATACCGAGATATTCGCCGGCATAGCCGAGGGATACCCATACCCCGCTGGAGCCCTAATACTCTACTACGCAAACCCCGTCCTATCCTCCAACTACGGGGCTAAGTATATCGAGGTGCTTAAGGATACTAAGAAGCTACCGCTATTCATAGGCATAACCACCACGATTAACGAGACCTTCCTATATGCTGACTATATAGTGCCGGACACAACATACCTAGAAACCGGAACCCTCGGCGTCCAGTTCCTATACGCCGCTGGCCTTGGCGTCCGCATAGCTGAGGCCTGGCGCTCTCCCGTCATAATGCCGCTGACACAGTATATAGGTACATGCCCCAATGGGCATCCAAGATATGCTTCTATGTGGGAGTTCCTGATCGACACTGCTAAAGCCCTCGGAATGCCGGGTCACGGGGATAAGGCGTTCAGGGGTACCAAGGGTAGGAAATACGAGGGCCAGTGGTTCTCAATGCACTGCCTGTGGGAGTATATCATGAGGGTATATGCTAATGCCGCGGTCCACGCAAAGGATCTCAAGATCATTCCCGAGAGCGTACCAGCCGAGGAGGTCGGGTTTGTTGAGAAGAACTACCCAATAGCAAGGTTCAAAGACATACTACCCCCTGATGAGTGGGCATACGTAGCCTATGGACTGGCTAGGGGAGGTGTGTTCACAAGCTATGAGGACTCATTCGACGCCCGCGGAATATCAAAGCGCCCGGTACCCGGGGACAAGGTGCTCAAGTTCTGGAATGAAAAGCTAGCTAAGACGAAGAATAGCATTACGGGGGAGAAGTTCTACGGAGGCCCCAGATACTTCCCAGCAGCAACATACGCCCCCATACCAGGGCTTGCTCTCGCCGAGGCTAAGAAGGATAAATGGCTCCATGGAACACCCTTAAGGCAGGCCTATAAATATGAGGAGTGGCCCCTCACCCTCATCTTTGGCAGCGGCCCGTTGTTCACAAAGCATAGGAGCCAGTTCTACTACTGGTTAAAGCAGATAATGCCCGAGAACTTCGCCATAGTGAATCCAGAGGATGCCGCGAGATATGGCGTGGAGACAGGCGATATAATCAGGGTTGAGACTCCAGAGGGCTCTATAGAGGTGCCCGCAGTTGTTTCAACAGACGTAGCCCCTGGCTCTATCTATATACCCTATGGTATGGGTAGGTGGGCTGAGACAGTGACTGTCAAGCCTAAGTACTTTAAGATAAAGGGCTTCGAGAAGCTTGCCGACGAGATCCCGGAGCGTGTTGAGATACCTGAGGATGCTGTTAACCCCGTGAGAAAGCTTCCAAGCATTGTGAAGAAGATACTCTTCACCAAGAGCCCGGCCGAGTATTATGAGAAGGGTCTAGAGCCTGATAGATGGAGATTCAATGGAGTAACACCAAACCTAGTTGAAGCATCAGACCCCTCACTAAAAGGCTGGCCACTGCTAAGCTGGCTAGGCGGGGCTCAGACATATTACGAGACACCAGCACGCATAGCCAATACTGGTAGGAAGCACAAGTTCGAAGCCCCCTACATAGTCTGGTGATCCGAACCAGAACAATAATTATAGTTTTTTCTCCCCAACCACTCTATATGTTTTTTCTATCTAATCTTCCAGCATGCTGAGTATTTGAGGCGATATGCTGTAAAAACCATGGTGGGATCCCTGGATAGAGCCTCCCTCTACCTAGCCATGGCGCTCGCACTCCTAGGGGTTAGAGAGGGTGTTGAGTTCTCCAGAGAGCTCGGAGCTGATCTCGAGGGATGCGATAGGAGGATCCTCAAAGCATCGATCCTAAGGGTAGATTACGACCCTGTAACGCGCAGCCTTCTACCAAGAGCAATAGCAGAGTTCTACGAAAACACCGGTTTCGAAGCCGTAGAGGAGCCTGACAGCCTGGTGACAATGCTAACCTTCATAGCCCAGCTGGCAAGGCAAGACAGCATAGAATCACTCAAAATACAGCATAGGTTTTTAAGAGTACATCTAATCCCAACACTAGCCCACGCAGTAGAGAAATGCCAGGGCCTAAAACCATTCCTAGACATCGTAATAGAGGATGCAGACTATCTAAAACAAATGCTAACAACAGACTCTAGATAAAACAGACCCCACTACCTGGCAAAAATCGGAGTAGGTCTGAAGATTCAAATGCCTCTGCGTTACCTAATTTTGGTAACGCGCGGAATATCGAGAACCATTGTAGTGTTAGGACGTGACTGTTTCCTCCAAGAACTATTCCCATGCATTGGGAAAGATCTACTTGGAATTAGTTGATATCGCCCTCAACTATGAATCTAATGCTGTTAGGGTTGTTCTATTTCCTCACATCCCCAAGCATCTCTTCAGGGATCTCTATACCCTATAACACCTAGAGCCTATGTGTTTCTCTAGCTACCGGGCTTTAGTATGCTTCAAACCTCTTCTATCTAGCAGTGTGGTTAGGGTTATTCTGATAGCTACTAATATTGTCTTTCGAAAGATACGGGCTTTAAAAACCATCTACCTCTTCATAAAACTTGGGATGCTATTTGCATCCTTCTCTAAGAGTTATCATGGATATCCATATTCCGTTTGACACCTGCTCTGTTCGCGAGAAGTTTTGATTGAGACAGGGTTCGGTATTGAGCAGTCTGTGGTGGTGTGGTATGTGGTCATGATCGCTTGTGAGGATCAGCATGTATATCTTTTCATCCTTGATCTCACGGATCTTCTCCTTTATAGCTGTGTGCCTCTCGTAGGGATCTAGGCCGATAATATTCATGGCAACCGCCCCGCTTTTCAAGACAGTGTCTGAGAGACTCTTTTCTACCCTATCAGCCAGGCTGTGCATTCTCCCATGCTCGATATTTTCGAAGGCTTGAGATATTTTCCGCTCGCTAGCACCTGCCTTTAACAATGCATCCAGGATCTCTGGTATTAATACTTTCTCATCATACTCTATATGATCCTCCATGGCTTCGTGGTGAACAGCTGCTCTTGACGCAAGATCCCTCCCCCAGCCTTCTGTGATATAGGTTAGTGTTTTTACGAGATCCTTAAACCTATACTCAATCGTTAGATGGATATCTTCTAACTCCCTGATCAACATACGTCTTTTGGGAAAAGAACCCAGCAGGTCAGCAAGTATAGCCAAAGCCTCCTCATTCCTCTCATGGTGCGAGATAAACGCGTCCTTAAACTCCATATACAGCGGCAACACCTGCTCAAAAGGCTCCTTCTCACCCAGCATGTATGACGATGATGCAGAGAGTAGCAACGCGTTTAAAGGTCTCCTAAAAACCCCATGCTCCCTAACAAACTCATCCAGCCACTTAGAGCCTGCTCTATGGAGCAAAACTAACAGCTCTTAAACATAGTATCGCTTGGGGGGTATATATATTAGTTTACAGATGTAAACATAGCTATGGGTTTACAGAGAACATATAAGTTCTTCCACGCCATCCACTGGAAAGAATATCCAGGGAGCGCATCCCTCTCTATCAAGACCCGCGATCTTAGCGATATGCACCATCCGCATCACGTCCACACAGAACTCCACAAACAGGTGGTGAGAAGAGCATCTAAGACAGAGGTTATGCTATTCTCCTACGAGGACTTATACTTATTTAATACAGATCCAGCTATGAGCAGATTTCAACATCGGTCTTGGATGAAAGGAGCGCGCCTCAAGCGGCTTGACGATGACCTTTCAGTAGATTGAGATCCTTGCAGGCTGGGCGTTAATTCCTAGGTATAAAGACAGTATAAAGACAAAGCTTCAGCCCTTAATGATCTATTTATAGTTAAACCATCTCCGGGATCAGCCCGTTGCTCGCATCACAGCTCAGAGCCGTCACCGTTCATCATTTACTACCACATCCAAGTTCTCTTCCTTCAGGCGGATATAAATTGGAGACACGGCTTAGGTTTGCCAAGCTATAGCCCTGCTGTAGTGGTTTTCATAAAAGTTTATAAGAGTTGGTAAATGTTATAGTGGCCTAAGTAGGTTTGCCAGAGGTTGGGGGATAAGTTATATAAACCCTGCAAATATATTGGGGGAGGCGGTTCGGGTTCAAAGAGCTAGGGGGCTCTCAAAAATCTCGGCTGGAGAAGCCGAACTATGGTATAGAAACTCTAGCTATAATAATAACTCAGCTGGAAAACCCATGGAATAAGATCCCATGTATATGGTGATTAGAGATGCGGGGAAATCAATATAAGATCCTCAGCTATAAGATAAAACATAATTATGAGGTAAAAGATTTTCTAGTAGAGTATAAGCGTGTTCTACAGAGGGCTATTGATATTATATGGAATAATATTAAGTGGATCGAGAGGGAGAAGAAGAACTACTATTACATAGTTAAGAATGACGGAAAGCTAGTGAAAAAATACTATAAAGTTAAGAGGTTGATCCCAAAAATACTAAGATCCAGTTCTTTTAAGAGGAAATTAAGGGAGGAATTGTTGAGAAACTGGGGATATGCTGCTCACTATATAGATTCAGCTATTAAGACAGCATACTCAATAATAAATTCGTGGCGCAAGAACTACTTAAAAGGATTAAGAAGAAGGAGCAAGCCCACTATTAAGAGAGAATTTGTGAGAATAAAAGAAACACTATACAGAGTTAAGGATAGTAAGGTAGTTGTTACGATAAAGCCTCAGAAGATCTACCTAGAGTTCGATTTATCGAAAGCATGGTTTAGAAGGAGAGTTAAGGGACTTGAAATGGGAGAATTAATATTGAAAGAAAAAGAACTAATAATAACATATAGAAAGAATGCTGAATCCCAGAAGCCTCAACTGAGAATAGGATGGGATATTAATATACACACACTAGACGGGTTCTCACCAAAACTTGGATGGATCAGGATCAGCCTAGCCGAATTACACCATATCCATAGGGTTTATGAGATTAAGAGAGCCAGGGCTCAAAGTATAGCCTCTAAAAAGCCCTCTATTAAGAATATAGTCTCTAAGTACGGCTCTAGGGAGAAAAATAGATCTAGGGATTTCGTACACAAACTAACTACAGATCTGGCTAGAATGTTTCCACACACAATACACGGATTCGAAGATCTAGAGAAACAAGGGATGTATAGCAATTTCAAGAAACATAATAGGGAGATCTCTAAGCAGAACTGGAAACAAATAATCCGGAACATGAGTTATAAGTCTAATATTAAACTAGTAGATCCTAGGGGTACTTCTTCAACCTGCCCCATGTGTGGGGATAGGGTTATAAAGCTCCGAAAGGGGCAGGTTGTAAAATGCCCCAGATGTAATCTAATTCTAGATAGGCAATTGTGTGGTGCCATAAATATATACCTTAGGATGTGCGGATTTCCCCAGGAGCCGAGCACCTTCTACAGAGCGGTGATCAGAAAAATGATCCCTCTGTGGAAGGAGCGGATGAGGCTCCTGGGAAGGGTTACCGCGAATGGGGGAGAGGGCTGTGACAAGCCCCCGAGGAACCCAGGAGGGGGTGGGAGCCTGATGATCCCCAAGGGTCTAGGGCTGATATCTTGTGATATCAGCCACTATGAGACCCAAACCCCGTCGCCAGTCATCACGTTCTAAGGTTCTATTTCCTTGGGCAGGATATAAGTTGGAGTATAGGCTTGTTTGTGGGCTTCTGTTGATTGGGAAGTCCTTAATATCTCAATAGCTTAAACCTCTTTGGTGACCATGGAGGCTTTCTTTAGAAGTGTTTTGGTTATAGCTAGGTATGAGGTTAGGAGGGCTCTTGCTAGGAAGAAGGTTCTTGCTGGTGTGCTCCTCATAGTGGCTTCACAGATTCTTGGTGTATATGCGTATTCAGAGATCCTGAGGACTGTGAGGACTGTGAGGACTGCGGGATTGCCTATGGCTCCTGAGCCTTCGCTCGCATGGATCTTCTCCTACTTCCTCCCATCCTATTTCCTCTCAGGTCTTGCGGCCCTCATAGCATCTGGATCTTTTTCTGAGGAGTTTGAGAAGGGGCACTCGGAGCTTCTCTTCACGAAGCCTGTTACAAGGCTTGAGATCTTTTTGGGAAAGCTTCTCGGGGGGTACGGGTTGCAGGCTTTCTTCGTAGTACTCTTCCTCATATTATCGCTCATAGCTTCATCCATAGCTTTCGGTCCGCAGAGTGAAGTTGGCCTGGCGCCAGAGATCCTGGTTGCTAATATCTATTCCAACATGGTTTTCTTCTCAATAGCAATGGCTCTCAGCATCATCACTAAGAACACTCTTATATCGAGCACAGTACCCCTAGCCCTGCTCCTCTTCCTCCCATTTATAAGCGGGATCCTGATCTTTCTTGAGAGGAGCACAGGGGCTAGCTACTCCCTCCTTGTTAGACTACTCCCAACATGGGGTTCTCTCCTACAGGCATACATAATACCAGCAGAGATCCTCCAGAAGGCTTTCATAGTATCACCACTCGTCTTAGCCCTCTACGGCTACGGCGACCCTCTAGGAGCAGCTATATCTGTCGCGGGCTACTCGATCCTCTTCTTCTCAATATCCCTCCTAAAAATCCTCTACGAGGATATACCGAGAAGATCCTAGATCCTGCTTCTAAGATACTCAACCACAGCCTCGAAACCCCTAGACACTACCCCGGGATCTATCTGGGCTCCCGCCACATGCGGATGCCCCCCGCCCCCAAGCTTCCAAGCGATCTCAGCACAGTTGATATTCTCAGAACCCCTCGCTATAATCACAGCCCCGTTCTTATACACAACAAATGCTAGATCGTATCCCCTTCTACCACTCTCCCTCACAGCTATTCTAGAACCAACCACAGGGTCTGAGATGATCACTAGGGCCTTATAACCGCCTATAACAACCTCGCGGGAGTTGTTCCTAATATCCTCAATAGCTTTTCTCTTCCTCTCAATAGCCAGAGCCCATTTGCTATCAACCTCATAATCCCAGAAAACGCCTTTCGAGAATTTGAGGGCGAGTCTCTTGAGGAAAGCCTTATCGCCTTCAGCATAGAGGCTATATCTAATAGTATCTGTGAGGGGTTCGGAGAGCGGGTGTCTAAACAACCCGTAATCAGTATCTCTCGATAATTCTAGAAGGGGCTTTAAGGCCGGGTCGCTCTCCACGTTAAAGAACCTAGCCATATTCTCAGTAGCTGTTCTAGACCTATCTATATAGAGATCTATATAGCCGAGTCTCTCTGCAAAGGATAATACCTCATCCCTCCACACATGATGATCCACCCACGAGATCTTCTTAGAAGGACAGCCCACCAGGGATTCCGCGAGGATCTCTATATGCCTCTTACCAGGGTTGAGATCAGATATAAGGATCTCTATAGAACCATTGGATCTGCAGCTCTTCCTAAGCAGCCTACCAAGATCCGCCCAAGCGCTGAGATCATAGCCAACTAGGTATAGCCTCCTAGAACCCGTGTTTCTAAGAGCTATAGCAGCAGATCCAATACCATCTACATCCTCCTCGTGAGAGACTATATATACCTGACCCGAGACAGCTCCCACCACACAGGCTCTCCAGCAATATTAACACACAATATATATACATGTTTTTTAACTAGTCTATGATAAAAATCTTTCAACCATCTGTAAAGCTTTTTAAGCCTGGTAAGCAATGCATCTTGGTGATTCCTTTTGGTGATGCCCTCGGAACTCGGGGTGACGGACATGGAAATTCAGTAAAGATAAGAGCAGCCGACGCTCTAGTAAAGGCTATGAAGAACTTAGGAGTTAGACACGTCTTCGGAATACCTGGAGGAAGCATAATGCCTGTATACGATGCCCTCTACGATGCCGAAGATATAAAGCACTATCTATTCAAACACGAGCAGGGAGCCATACATGCTGCAGACGCCTATGGAAGGATCACTAAGAAGCCAGGGGTAGTGCTTGTAACAAGCGGGCCTGGAGCCACAAACCTCGTTACAGGGCTAGCCAACGCCTATATGGATAGCTCCCCCCTGGTCGCTATAAGCGGGCAGGTTGCAACACCCATCCTCGGTAGAGACGGGTTCCAGGAGACAGATATAATCGGGGTAACATTCCCAATAACAAAGCTCAACATGCAGGTGAGATCTCCTGACGATGTTGTGAGCGCCTTCACAACAGGCTATATAGTCTCTACCGAGGGGAGACCGGGCCCTGTCTTGATAGACATACCAAGAGACGTTCTTCTCGGTAGCACCGGATCTATAGAGCCTATACCCAAGATCCATCCCAAGACCTTCGGGGGAGAGCCGAGCAGGGAGGAGATTCTAAAAGCCCTCAGGCTCCTCCTCAACGCTGAGAGACCAGTGATCCTTGTTGGTGGGGGTGTGTGCTGGAGCGGTGCTTGGGATGATGTGATAACCCTTGCAGAGATCCTCTGGGCACCGATTGTCTCCACATTTCCCGGGAAGAACTGTGTGCCCAACGATCACCCACTCTACCTAGGCCCCTCAGGAATGCATGGAAGGCTTGAGGCCGACGCAGCCCTAGCCAACGCTGATGTAGTGCTAGCAGTTGGTACTAGGTTTAGCGATAGAACTGTAGGTAGGTTTAAGGAGATGAATATGAAGACCATAATACACATAGATATAGATCCCAGCGAGATTGGTAAGAACGTTAGAACAGAGGTCGGGATCGTTTCAGACGCTAAGAAAGCTCTAAAAGCGATGCTCAGAGAACTCCCCTCAGCAATCCAGGAAGAGTATAACAGACAACACAGCGGTAGGAGAAGCTTCATCGCATGGCTAAAAGAGATCAGGAGAAAATACGAAGAACATATAGAAGCCAGGGTTGGGAGTATGAAGCCATTCGCGCCATGGAAGGTGCTCAAAGTGCTTAGAAGAACAGTCCCCCCAAGCACAATAGTAACCACCGGGGTTGGGAGTCACCAGATGTGGTGCGAGCTCCACTGGGATGTCTATATCCCGGGGACGTTTATAACGAGCGCCGGGCTCGGGACAATGGGTTTCGGGCTGCCGGCAGCATTAGGCGCTAAGATCGCTGCTAGTAATAGGCCTGTTATGCTCATAGACGGCGACGGATCTTTCCAGATGACTATGAACAACCTATCCCTAGTAAGAGACTACGGGTTACCCATAATAGCTGTTATCTTTGACAACAGGGCTCTGATGCTTGTGAAACAATGGCAGATCTATATGTACTCCAGAAGAGTTATAGCAACAGAGTTCACCAAAAACCCCGACTTCGTAAAAATAGCCGAGGCGTACGGGATAGAGGGTTATAGACCCTCATCATACGAAGAGATCGAGAGCATAGTTAGGAGGGCTTTGAGAACAGACGAGCCTGTAATTATAGACATAGAGCTTGATAATGAGAAGGACATAGTCCTCCCATGGGTAAAGCCCGGGGAGTGGCTTACAAACGCAGTACCGCCTGAGGGGTTAGAGGTGGATCTGGTTTGGAGAGGGTGATAAAAATAGGGGCTTGCATGGGTATGGATTCTCTCGCAAGGGTGATAAACACTATTAGAAGGGGGAAGGTGCAGGTGCTAGAGGTCTCGTCGAAACTAGGATCTAACGGCGATATAAACATAGTGATAAGGGTTAGGGGCGAGGAGAGCGAGATAGAGTGGATCAGGAAAAAAATATTAGTCCTGGTAGACGTAACCAGTGTTGAGGTGCTCTAGATGACAAAGATCTATAGGGATCAGGATGCAAGCCTAGACCCCCTTGTCGGGAAGGTTATAGGCGTTATAGGCTATGGAAGCCAGGGAAGGGCCCAAGCACTAAACCTAAGAGACAGCGGGCTCGACGTGATCATAGGACTGAGGAAAGGTAGATCCTGGGAAGAGGCTTCTAAAGAAGGCTTCAAAGTATATAGCGTGGCAGAAGCCGTGAGGAGATCAGATGTAATCCTAGTCCTACTCCCAGACATGGTTCAGCCAGAAGTATGGAGGAAAGAGATCGAGCCTAACCTTAGGAGAGGCATGGTTGTAGACTTCGCCCACGGCTTCAACATAAGATTCGGGCTCATAAAACCACCAAAAGACGTCGACGTCATAATGGTGGCCCCAAAATCACCTGGTAGAAAGGTTAGGGAGGAATTCCTAAGAGGGAGAGGGGTTCCAGCACTAATAGCTGTTGAGAATAACTATAGCGGAAAGGCACTCGAATACGCATTAGCAATAGCCAAGGGTATAGGGGCGACAAGGGCTGGGGTTATAGAGACGACATTCGCCGAAGAGACAGAGACAGACCTTATAGGGGAGCAGACAGTCCTTGTTGGAGGCTTGATGGAGCTTCTAAAGAAGGGCTTCGAGGTGTTGGTGGAGATGGGCTACAAACCAGAGGTAGCCTACTTCGAGGTTGTGAACGAGGCTAAGCTCATAATGGATCTCATATATGAGAAGGGCTTGACAGGAATGCTTGAGAACGTCTCAGACACAGCGAAATTCGGCGGCCTAACCGTGGGACCCCAGGTGATAGATGAGAGGGTTAAGGAGAACATGAGAAAGGCTGCTGAGAGGGTGAGGAACGGTGAGTTTGCGAGAACATGGGTTGAGGAGTATGCTAACGGTTCCCAGAATCTCAGAAGACTTATGAGTGATATCGAGAAACACAAGATCGAAGAGACGGGAAGGCTTGTTAGAAGGATTATTTTTGGTGAGGGCTAGCTCGGGATCCCTTTATCCCGAGTAGCCTGTTCCTAATAATCTTTATAGCTCTCCACCAGCTATAGAGCCACACAGCCGTTAGGATAACCCCGTATAACCCTATCGATAGCTCTCTAAAGGGCGATGATAGATCTAAGAGGATCCTTACACCATAGCTCAAGAGCAATATATATATGATAAGTATAGCTAAGCCTGATGCATATATTGCGAGGAGGTTTCTCAAGGCTAGGGCTAGTCTAGAGAGATCTATCTCTCTATTGGTATTCATCACACCACCTAGATCTTCCTCGAAACCTTTATCTCTATATAGGAGATCCTCTTATTCCTCTTAGTATATGTCGACCCTATGCTCACATCCCTAAGCTCTAAAGCGTTCCCCAGCCTATCCCTAAGGATATTATAGACAGTAACAGCCTTCGGTATATTCTTACTCCTACCAATTATAGTTATATTATCGCTACCCTGGTTCATCCTAACTATTATGTCAAGCGCATATCTATAAGGCCTCTCCCTACCAATAACGATAACCTCCTCCCTGGCAGAACTCATAGCAACCATTTACAACCCCACCATATTATTATTCCACATATTATAACCTTCAACTCTCCCCAACCGTGGAAGGATCTTGTAGGGAGTGTTGAGACAAGCCTGCTGAGAACCAATGCTTACTAGCCCCAGAGCCCTAACTCTACGGGGTCTGCTAGGTGCTTTTGGAGAGGCTGGGCCAGTATAGGTTTGGATCTTCTAGATCGCCTGAATGGGGATCCGGAGGGATCTTTGGCCTAAAATACCATGGAGGCTATCTCTATTTTATGCTATCCATGGATGCCAAGGCTTATTTCGTTTCAAAGGATCATGTTAAGATCTATGGGTTAGACCTTATAGGAAAACCCCCGAGATCTGGTGGTGATACATATAACGCCTCCGATGCTATTGATAACAAGATCTTTTTTGGAGGCTGGGTTCACGCACCTATAAGCATATCCCATGACAGGAGGGTTGATTTCAGCAATAAGTATTCACATATACATGTCTTCAACGCAGACGAGCAGGAGGTAAGGCTCTTATGGAGCGAGACAGGGGGTTATAGAGATACATGGGTCGGGGAGGTTTCAAACATACTCTACGATCCAGTAGGCCAGAGGTTATTAGTATCGAGGGCTGATGGTAGCACAAACCTGGGAGTATATTCAGTAACACTCGATGGTAAGTCGGAGAGGCTTAGCGATAGACCAAGCCTTAAAGGAACACTTCTATGGGATCTGGCATGCTTCGACATATCCATGGGCTTCGAAGGATTCAGGGGGATACAGTGCCTAGATCTTGTTGAGGGGAGATGGTTCCAAAGAATCCCCGGAGATCTATCTAGGATCTCTGTAGATGGTGGTAGCGTGACCAGAGCAGGTGTAGGGGTTATGGCGAGCATGTATAACAGGATCTTCGTCTTCGTGAGAGGGGGTCTCATTATATGGGAGCCCTGGGAGAGGGAGGGCGAGGATCTATATTTCCTAAGACTATTCGACTTCCCATCAACCGACTACGGGCCCTTGAGGACATCATACACACACCTAGGAGGAGGGATCCTGGTACCTTTCAACACGTATCCCCACGGGATCCTGAGGGCCTCTGATGAGAAGCTCCTAGAGATTGCTAGAAGGCTTAACAGCCCGCCAGCACCAACACTCCTCACATATATAGCCCCACCAACAATAAGGATCCTATGCCCCCTAGGAGCTAGGATAACATCGCTAGAGAGCCTCGGAGATAAGATCGTTCTGGGAGCAAACACACAGCCAAACCTGGGCGGGGGAGACGCAAACCACCTTGACACGGGGGATAGAAGCCTACTGATCCTCTCAACAGACACTCTCATGAGAGGATGCGGAGGCAGCATTGCTATAAGCATGAGAGGACTTGACATCGGTACAACGAGATGGGGAGGGATACCGGTGTCTTCGCTAAGTAGGGCTTCACTAACGATCTATGCCTCTAAGGATAACGAGCTGAGGGTTTACGAGTACGAAGCCTCGCTACCCCCAAGAATGCTGAGTACTGAGAAACACCTGATTAGGGGTGGGAAGAACACACTAGATCTCAAGGCCTATAGAGGAGTAGTGAGTTTCGAGCTTAGGGAGATGGATGGCGATGCAAAGATCCATATCGATCTAACACCATGAGGTAAAACCTGGAAAACCTATGCATATTTATCTACAACAAAATAAACTCCTATATATCTCCTAAAAAGGATTATAGTGAGCGGGTTGAGCAGCAGGCTACCCTTAGTGGCTGTCTTTGGAGACTGGGATGCTGATGGTATCATAGCCTCCGCTGTTATAGTTAGCTCCCAGAGATATGGAAACGTCTACCCCATTAACGGTGAAGCCTTGATCGAGTATACTCCTGCAGAGCCCCTCTACCTCTCCAGAGTTCTCTCCAAGAGTAAGTGTTATGATGCCCTCGTTATCCTCGATATACCCCTCATAGATCCTGTTCTCAGCGTTCTCAGAACCTATAGATCTGGATGCGGCTCCTCCAGGATCATCTATATAGATCACCATATAACATCACACGAAAAGCTCGAGGATCTCTACGGCTTGGTTGACGAGCCACTAATAGGCTATGTCCCCACCTCAAGAATAGCTCTCGATAGAGCTGTCTCAGCAGGCTTCAAGCCCAGCGAGAGGTTGAGATCCTTTGTCGAAGCGGTCCATCTAATGGATCAGGGTCTCAAGATCCCGAGCAACATGATAAGCCTCTACAGGGTTGTCTCAGGGATCTCTAAAGCCCTAGCGAGTAAGAAAGACCCCTCGCTCTGGAGAAGGGCTGTTGAGTGGATCTCATCACCAATACCGCTCCCAAACATACCAGGGGAATCTATGGCGGAGATCGCTAGACTCGCTAGAGAGGCTGATAAGAGGATCAAGGAGGAGGCTAATCTCCTAGCAATATCAGCCCAGAAGCTCGGGATCTTCAAATACATCGATGCTAGGAAGAGATGGAAGGGTAGGGGTGCAAGTGCCCTTGCATCAGCACTCTATAGAAAGCTGAGGAACCCAGTGATCCTCTGTGTAGCTGGGGGCGAGGGACACGTGCTCCTAATAACCAGGCTTCCTGGGAAGGCTTATAGGGTTATAAGGATCCTGAGGGAATCTGGGATCGCTGTTAACGTGGGAGGCCACTCATCCCTAGGGATAGCAAGGATCCCTGAGAACAGGCTTGGAGAAGCCCTCGAGCTGTTGAGGAGGATATCTTATAGCCTCTAGACTCTTTAATAAGGATATATGGATGCTGGGTGAATCATATTATGGGTATAGCACCAATGCTATTTGAAACACTTTCAGAGACTTTCGAGAGGCTTGAGACCACGTCAAGCAGGATCCAGATGACAGCGATACTCACGGAGCTCTTCAAAAAAGCAGATCCTGAGGATATAGATAAGGTTGTATATCTACTCCAAGGAGAGCTATGGCCCCAGTGGAAGGGAGAGCCTGAGATAGGTGTGGGGGAGAAGCTCCTGATCAAGGCCCTCTCCCTAGCATTAGCAACACCGGAATCGGAGGTTGAGAAGCTATATAAAAGACTAGGCGATCTGGGAAGGGCTGCTGAGCAGCTCAAGGCTTCTAAGAAAACCCCCACAGGAGGTCTTATAGCTTTCATGGGTGGGCAGACTAGAAAGCTAAGCGTATCTGAGGTTTATAACTCTTTGGCGAGGGTTGCAAGGCTTGTTGGCGAGGGTTCTAGGGATCTTAAGATAAAGATCCTTGTCTCCTTATTACAAGACGCATCGCCTAAAGAGGCTAAGTATATCGTGAGACTTGTTGAGGGTAATCTAAGGCTGGGTGTGGGGGATGCAACGATAATGGATGCTCTTGCCCAGGCTTTTGGTGGGAGCGATGCTGCTAGACCTATTGTTGAGAGAGCCTATAACCTAAGGGCTGATCTTGGGAATATAGCGAAAATCCTTGCTAAAGAGGGTATAGAGGCTCTCAAGAAGATCTCCCCGGAGGTTGGTATACCTATCAGACCAATGCTTGCCGAGAGGCTTGACAACGCGAGAGAGATCCTTGAGAAGGTTGGTGGGAGAGGTGTTGCTGAGTATAAATATGATGGTGAGAGGGCCCAGATCCATAAGAAGGGAGACACAATCCAGATCTTCTCGAGAAGGCTTGAAAACATAACCCACCAATACCCCGACGTCGTGGAGATGGCTAGGAAGCATATAAAAGCTAGGGAGGCGATCGTTGAGGGAGAGATAGTAGCAATAGACCCCGAGACGGGGGAGATGAGACCCTTCCAAGAGCTAATGCATAGGAAGAGGAAGCATGATGTGAGCGATATTGCTAAGAAATACCCAGTCGTTGTAAAGCTCTTCGACGCTCTCTACGTAGATGGCGAGGATCTTACAGATAAGCCTTTCACCGTTAGGAGAGAGATCCTCGAGAAGATAGTTGAACAAGGGCCTAGCTTCTCAATAGCCAGCTACATGGTAGTAGAGGATCCAGAAGATCTCGATAGATTCTTCCTAAAAGCTATAGAGGATGGGTGCGAAGGAGTAGTGGTTAAGGCAATCCACCAAAAAGCAGTCTACCAGGCTGGTGCGAGAGGCTGGCTCTGGATCAAGTACAAGAGGGATTATAAGAGCGAGATGATAGATAGCGTGGATCTCGTTGTCGTTGGAGCGTTCTATGGGAGAGGGAGGAGGGCTGGCTTGTTCGGAACAGTACTCCTAGCAGCCTATGATCCGGAGAAGGATGTGTTCAAAACGGTATGCAAGGTTGGTACAGGATTCACAGACCAGGATCTAGCTGAGATGAACAAGATGCTCCAACCACTAATAATAAAGCATAGGCACCCAAGAGTAGTATCGGATATAGAGCCAGATGTATGGATAGTCCCCCAACTCGTAATGGAGGTAATAGGAGCAGAGCTAACACTCTCACCCCTCCACACATGCTGCAAAGACGCAGCAAGACAGGGGGCAGGGATCTCGATAAGATTCCCGAGATTCATTAGATGGAGAATGGATAAAAAACCAGAAGACGCCACCACAGAGAAAGAGCTCCTCGAAATGTATATAAGGCAGATGAAGAAGATCGAAGAAACAGAAGCCCCAGCCCCGTAGCATCTCAACTCCACACGAGATCTTGGGTATCGATAATAACAAGCATGAAGATCCTCAGAGCCGCCTGTATCTATTACAAACCCTAACACCAATTACCTACCCATAGAATCGTTAGAAGATCTCTACCTACGATCTTATATGGGATACATAACAGGGATTCTAGCTTGGATCTATGGTTATCTTCACAGCTCAATAGCTATCTCGATACTTATTTTTATCCTTGGGCTCATATATTGTGAGGCATAGGTGTTGGCTGAATCTGTTGCCAAGTCGATTATCGAGAGCGTCCTGGCAGAATATGTTAAACGTATCGTTGAGAAGGCCTCCAAAGGTAAGAGGCTGAGCGACTGGGAGGTTGGGATACTTATGATAGACTATACCAGATCCATTATGAATGAGAGGATAAGTAGTGTTGAGAAAAGCCTAAGCGAAAGAATTAATAACGTTGAGAAAGGTCTTAATGAAAGAATTAACAACATAGAGAAAAACCTCAGCGAAAGGATCAACAACGTTGAAAAAAGCCTCAACGAAAGGATTGACAATGTTGAGAAAAACCTAAATGAAAGGATCAATAGTGTTGAAAAAAGCTTAAGTGAGAGAATCAGCAGTATTGAAAAAAGCCTTACAGATAGAATTGACAGCATCGAGAAAAGCCTCAACGAAAGGATCAACAACGTTGAAAAAAGCCTCAACGAAAGGATTGACAATGTTGAGAAAGATCTTGGCGAAAGGATTAATAACGTTGAGAAAAGTCTTACAGATAGAATCAGTAATACCGAGAAAAACCTTAATGAAAGGATTAATAACGTTGAGAAAAGTCTTAATGAGAGAATCAATAGTGTTGAAGAAAGCTTGGGTGAGAGGATTGATAACAGAGACAAGCTGGTGGCAGAGAAGATAGAGAGTATAAATGCAAGGCTTAAAAAGGTGGAGGATGATATAGACTATATTAAGAGGAGCCTTGATAGCCTGAGGGATAATGTGATAAATGTTCTTGTAGCAGAGCTTAAGAGGAGGATGGAGAAAGAGGTCTGAGGATTCCAAGGGTCAGGCTAGGTTAGGAGATCTCTATAGGCTCGAGTGATGAGAATTTGCTGAATAGTCTGAAGTGCTCTCTTAGATCGCCGTAAACCACTACTGTGTGGTTGCCTAGGGCTTTGTCTATGATATCCCTTACCTTGCCATTAACCTTCACCTCGATCTGTGTTCTGCAGAGGTCTTTTCTCCCGAGATCTCCGTTCACGATAACCCCTGTTCCGAAGAATATTTTGTCGAGATCCTTGCCACCTATCCTTGCGAACGTGACTGTCTCGCCTTCTCTCATCTTACCCCTTATAGCTACTGTTCTATCTGTCTCGTAGTATGAGAGGAGCACGGATGCCTTGGGATCTATCATTGATATTGGTACTGTGCAGTGGGAGAACACGGCTGTATTGGCACTCTCATTGATCCTTGTTATGTTAGCCATAAACGATGCCCTCCCAACCATGCGGTGTATTATTAGCTTTGTTATCACAGCATCATGCTCACCCTCATAGTCCGAGGGGATTCCGTCATCGCTTAGAAGGGCTACTCCTAGATACGGGCCCCAATCCCTGAGGGAGAGGTCAAGCATGTCTCTGGCCTCAACGGCTGCTGAGGATATAGAGTATTTCTTAACAAGCTCCCTCATACCTATATATAGCCTCACGGCTTTCTCAAGATCATCGTCACTCCTATCCACCTTCCCAAAGGTGTTTTTAAGCCATGCAATCTTCTCACCAACCTCTCTAGCATCTGCTTTCAAGGCTATATCGAACATCTCCTCCCACCTGATCTTAACCATCTCAAGCCCAAGCCTTTTCCTCAGGGTCTCTGGTGACCTTCTAATCAGGAGCCATGGCTCCTGCTCACCGATCTGGGCAAACCTCGATCCTGGGAGCGTTACAAAAGCCCTTAGAACGCTGAGGAATGGCGAGATCTTTTCACCAACCTCTGGTACATCGCCATAGCTAACACCAACATCCACACCATCGTATCTCAGGGCTGCAACAGCTTCTCTAACAGATGCTAGAGAATTATGACCAGGGTGAGCATACACCAAAAGGGGTTTCCCAAACTCCCTACCAATCCTATAGATCATCCTATCAGTACCCCCGCTCCACACAACAATAACCCCTCCATCAACCCAATCCCTATACCTGCGTGCCATAAGCTCGGCATGATCAGCGCTTGTCACCAGGGGTGCAAACTCGAAGTGATCTCCTATAGATGAGAGCCTCGTCTTAACCTCCTCATACATCTCTTCAGCATATCTTCTCTGGACATCCGAGAGGGGGGATGCAACCATAAATACAGCTATCCGCATGGCAAACACCCCAGGTTATATTATCACAAATCTTATTAAACCTTCCTATAGAGAACCCTGCCTATCTGTCCCAAACATGGCTTAACGTTCTTTTACTATAGCTTATACCTAGTCATAGGTTTCTCTTTATCCTTGGATATGGAGAAAAGCAATGGATATCAATAAATATTAAGGGATAAGTGGCGAGCATGGGTTATGGTGTGGTTTTAGTATAATAAGGCTTGTTGTTTTCAAAAATCTATTGTTTAGATAGGGTCGTGGGAAACTACCTGCTTCTGATAAGAGCTATGGCTCCGGCTATGAGGCCTATGACTGCGAGGCCTAGTGCTGCGTAGATCATGTTAAGGCTTCCAGAGATCTTTGAGTCGAGGCTGCTAACACTATTGCTGAGATCGCTGCTCAGGCTATTCACTCTACTCTCAAGACTAGATACTCTGTTGGAGACATCGTTGATCCTGGATCCCAGCTGGTTTGCCTGAGAGCTGAGCTGTCCTGACAGCTGTGAGATCTTTGAATCGAGATCCTTTATCATAGACATCGCGTTTGATAGGCTTGTCTCTAGATCCCTCATCCTTTTCTCCGTCGATGCAACATATTTAAGCTCACCCATATACCCGGTTGCCCAGAGAACCATGTTTCTAACAAACCTGGGGCCGTCGAGCATAACACCATAATACTGGGCAGTTATCCCTGGCTGGTAGTCACCAATAGGGCTTTCAGACGATACTATTATTGTCGCGTTCTTGATTACCTGCACAGCAACCATCGGGAATGATCCTGTGTCGCCAGCGCTATAAGCCTGGCCCAGAAGACCCCTGGGCGGGGCTGTGTTCTCAACAATCTTACCGTTCGGCGATGACCATACTATAACACTTATACCTTGCGGAACATTGTCAGGCTTTATAGCGCTCCACGAGCCTGTAGCTAGATCTCTATATGCAACAACCCCTGGACCGTGCATCAATATCTTCTCAGCCCCGAAGCCTAGGAAGGAGAGACCCTGAGGCGGTTTGATCAACGCGACAACCCTATATGGTGCCTGAGCGTTTGACACAGGATCCTCTACCGAAGCATAGTCCAGGGCTAGATTGCTCCCCAGGGCCTCGAGGATCTTATTAACAATCGCTATAGAGGTCTCTCCAGGGGGATAATCACTATCTCCAGCGACCCATAAGGCTCTACCGCGAGTCTCTAGATAGCTCTTTATAGCCTGTATCTCCTCCGCTGTGAACTCCTTAGTGGGCTGGGGTATTATGAGGAGATCTGTTAGGAGTGATGTGAGTGTAACGGTCTTCCCATCGGGTGTTGTCATCTTATCAAGGGTTCCTATAAGGTATCCCGATATAAGGCTCCTAGCTACTGGGTCGAGCTTTGCTAGATCCTTCTCCGATGATAGAAGCACATAGACCTCGCCATCATATAGAGTTTTAACAAGTATATCGAGACCCTTCGGCGACTCACCATGGGCTAGGTCTACAACAACTACATACCCAACAGCTGATCTAGCTGGCAGAGCTCCATAGATCGAGAATGCGGCAGCGGCTAGAGCAAGGATCAGGGTTAGCGATAAAGCTAACCTGAAACTGCTTCTCACCACCTATAACACCCCCAGAAATATTTGTTAAACAGAATATAAATACAATGCATCCTTTACACAAAATCATGAAATACCACACATTATCTATAAAAAACAATTTATTATCCTAATCCATGCTACCAAGCTCCGCAAAGCCTGCCTTCTCATAGCTAGTTGGTTATCCTCACATGCTCGCTAGGATTTTTAGGAGCTCTTGATACCTGCTCTCAGCAGCCTTGGCTATTGCAGCCCTGTAGGTATCTATAAGGTTCTGATCCTTGAGCAAAATGCTATTGATCCTCTGGGCGTTCTCCTTAGTAAACACTATCTTCTGACCACTCACCGGGTCTGTGAATTCAAGCAGACCGCCTATATATTTGCTAGCAAGCTCTTGGAACTTCTCCCTCGTTATAGTCTTATCCCTCAGCAGCTTTGCCACAAGGGCTTGCCATGCTAGCTTGAAGCTAGGCGGATCCACGAAGGCTCCGTCGAAATAGACCTGCATAGCTACCTCATAGCTCAATGCCTCGTCATCGCTGAAGTTGATGCTTCTAAGGCTTAACGTCTGCTGGTAAGAATTTCTCAGATCAGGTCTCTTAGCACCCTCGGGCGTGTCGAAAACCTTGGGGTTGGCTGGCATCCTGTTTATACTGGGGTCAAGCCATATCTTCTGACCCTCTGGCGAGAGAACCCAGGCTATGAATGCCTGTGCAGCCTCTCTGTATTTTGTGTTATAGGCCATCGCTATAGGATCCCCATTGATCACTGTAGCCCCTTCTGGCACAATATATCTTGTAGCTGGGTTCTGATTCATAGCTGTATAGCCGTAGAAATCTATAGTGAGGGCTGCGGCCACCTCGCCATTTATCACAGCATTCCTGGCATCCTCACTCCCAGGCTTTATATCAGAGTTAGCTGCTATGTATGCCAGCACCTCCCACCCCTTCTCCCAGCCATAGGCTTGGAGTATTATTTCAGCCATCCTTGTTGTTGAGGTGCTCCTACTAAGCTGTGCAATAGCTACCGAGGGTTTCTTATATGTATAGAGTGTTGTTCCATACTCAGGCTTACCGAGATCCTCCCAAGTGCTTGGTACGGGGAGGTTGAACTGCTTTATAACATCGTTGTTTATAGTGATCCCGAAGGAGGATATAGCAGCAGCAATCCAGTAGATCTTACCATCGCTCCCTATCCTCTTCATAGGACTCCCACCAATCCTGTCAGGTATATCCCTAGCAACACTGAGGACAAGGTCAGAGTCTAGAGGAGCGAGAAGGTTATTGATATAAAGACTATCAAACAGCGTGGGACCCCCGCCCCACAGAACATCAGCACTCCCCCTCCTTATGAACTCAGGCCAGACAGCAGCATCTATAACCACTGTCCTTATATCAACTACACCGTATCTCTTAGCAAGATCGCTCTTAAGAAAAGCATTCCTAGCCATATCGAGAATATTTGTCGGATGCCTCGAAAGGATCCTCAGAACTATACCCTGCGGAGCCTGAGCAGTAGTCTGGGGAGTAGGTGTGGTGGTAACCCCAACCACTGTAGTCTGGGGGGTTGTCTGTTGATACGTCTGCGTAGCAGTCGTAGGCGGTGTTGTGATCGTATATGTAGGTGTCGGGGTAGTCTGAACAGGGGCAGCCGGCCCCCTCGGCATCAGCACAGCAACGGCCCCGAGCACTGCGGCGATAACGATCACTATTACCGAGATAGCCATGGTTTTTGAGAGAGCATATCTATAGCCCACAGATGGTACCCAATATCTGCTCACCTACAAAGGTAAAAATGCCACGCATATGGAGCCTCTCACCTATAAACACATACCAGGTAATACTAATGCTCGGCCATGCAGAGCGGCTCAGCATCATCATAGCACTAGAAACCCTATTTAGCTCACCATAGGTTATGTAATATATTATCTCAACCGCCCTAACTATTGCGGGGAGGTTTCCATGGAGAGATCTAGGTTTTACCTGTTATTGCTCAGCATATTAATAACGCTCTCCATACTCTCAGGAGCCTACCAGGCATCGTCTCAGCTGTCTGGGGGTCTAGAGATCATTGATCCGAGCTACTCCGTCGCCCAGATCCTCAAGCCAGGCTCGTGGTTCTCTGCAGAGCTGAGGGGACCGCCGGGATCTATTGATGAGGCAAGCCTTTCAGCCTATCTAGCATGCTCTATAGAGGGGAGGATCTCTAATATAAGCTTAACAATATCAGGATATATGAGGGATGGTAATAAGTATATCATTAACCTCTCAACCCCGCTGATAAGCATTCCACAGGGGTCTATGTATCCATGCAGCCTTGTCATCAACAACAAAGGCTCGCAGCTCATCAGCGAGAGGAGTGTTTATCTATATAACAAGAGCCTCACAAGACTCGGGATAATGCACATATCCGATGTTCATATGCTGCTACCAACACCCCTGGGGACAGCATTCCAGACCCTCACTTCCGCGGTTTTCCTAGCCAACGCTCTAAGCGATGTCGACATAGTTATCAACACAGGCGATACCTCAGACAGGCCGGGGGATACAGAGCTCTATAGATACTATAAAGCAGGTGTCAGGACGCTGCTCAAACCCCTCCTAGCTGCTCCAGGGAACCATGATGGCTCGGGGATAAGCCCGGATCTATTCTCCTCGGTATACGAGCCCAGTGTTGGTAAGATAACATGGTATAGGAGGATAGAGGGCTATCTAATAATAGGTCTAGACACATCATCAACAGGCGTTATAGATAAGTCACAGCTAGCATTTCTCGAGAACGTCCTGAGAAGCAATATCGATGCCAAAACAAAGATCATCGTGTTCCACCACCCAGTATTCAGGGCAAGCGCTAGGGGGACTTATATAGACCAGCCCCTCGCAAGTGTACCGAGCAACCTCTTCTACGCATCATGGGCAAACGCTGAGGATATAGCGAGGGAGTTCCTCAGGATCGTTGATGTCTATAACGTCTCGGCAGTCCTTGCTGGGCATGTGCATCAAGACTCCATAGTAATCTATAAGAACAAAACCATATTCATAACCACAGGAACCCTGGGAGGACCTAGATCCGAGTATAACGCCTTCAGACTGATAGACGCCTATAGCAATGGGACGGTCATACCAAGACTAGCCCCTCGCACCAACCTTGAGACCATGATGAATAGCTATAACGTGGAGAAGGCTGTGATAAGATACTGGCAGGGAGAGCTCTACTCAGGCGTCTTTATAAACATCTCAAGAGACATCGGACTCTCGATAAGCAACCTGGATATCTATGTAGAGGCTCCCAAGAAGGGTGACGTGGTTATAGAGAGAATCACATACGATGATGGAAAGAGGCAAAACATAGACCAGCTATCCAGGATAGAGATCCTGGGCGAGGATGGAGGCATAAGAACCCTATATATGGTTAGAATACCAGCCCAGGAGATCCATAGACCCCAGGGCATAGTGGTGAGGGATAAAAACATGGATATCTTCGCAAAACCCTCTATAATAGATATATCTATAAACCCACCCAGACCGAGACCCAATCTAGATCCGATCATAACCAGCATAAAAGTCTCCAGCGGCTCCACCTATGTATATAGGGTTGAGACCAAGCTTGTTATCACCATGAGGAGTGGGAGCTCTATAGAGATCTATGGAGAAGCCCTCCCAAGCTGGGATTACAGCTCATACCAGATCATATTCGATAAGGTAGACGCGGTTACAGCAAACCTCGTAGTAAAAGCATATGATCTCTATGGAAACACGGACGAGAAGACAATAACCATAAGGTTCAGAGAACCAACCACAACGCCAGTAACAACACCTACACCTATAACAACAACCACAACAGTAACAACAGCAAAGCCAGAGGTCACGCAATCACCAACAATAACAGTAACAACACAGTACGGAGGGATAACACAAACAACAACATATCAAGAGCAAACAACCCCCACAACCACGAGAGCAACAGAAGCCCCGACAACCACTACAGCTAGACAGGAAGCCCAGGCTGGGTGGAGCTCGATAACCACAGCGGTTATAGTGCTTGTAGCAGCAGTGGTTCTGATCGTGGCTCTTGTGATTAACATGAGGAGTAGGGCTAGGAGCTGAGGAGCAATACGCCGCTATAATGAGGAAAACAGTTCATCTTTAAAAGAAGCGTTTTTAACCCTCAAAGCCTGTTGGGTTCTTTAAAGCCCTCTAAATAGCGTTGAAAACGCTGAGAAGAGCTGCAAAGACCTCTATAATATTAACGCTTCAAACCCACTATGCAGGGGTAGGGGCGTTTGCTTAGAAGAGAGCCCCTAGTACTCTCACAGCTTGTTTTCGCCTATATATTCTACATAGCCTTCCTGATAATCCCGATCTCATATGTGCTCTTCATGGCCTTTAAAGCCGATATAGGTAGCCTGCTCGTCAACCCCAAATACATCTCGCTAGGAGTGCCTCAGGAGCCTATAGCCCAGTATGTTAGACCCGATGGTAAGGTGATCTTTATAGTGAGGGGTTTCAACTATGGGATAATACCTAACTCGCTATTAATAGCAACCATAACAACGATCATAACCCTCTTAATCGGGTTAGCAGTAGCCCTCCTAATCTCTAGATATGACTTCCCCCTCAAAGGGCTCTTGAGGTTCATCCTCTACATACCAATGATCCCCGCACCCTTTATAAACGCCTTCGTAGCCTTCAAACTCTTCGACCCGGTTTACGGGCTCATACCATGGCTCATGGTAGATGCCCTAGGCCTCCCATGGGGGATCGGGTTCCAAGAGATGGCTGGTGTTATCCTAGCCCAGGTCATGGCCCTATACCCCATAGCCTATATCAATATAAGCGCCTCCATGCTCTCCCAAGACCCCTCGGCTGAGGAGCAGGCTGAGAATCTTGGTAGCAGGGGTTTCAGGCTTTTCAGGACAGTGACCCTCCCGCTATCAACCCCTGGTATTGTTGCCGCTGCATCCACGATCTTTATATTAAGTCTAGAAGATCTCGGAGGCCCTATAGCCTTCAAGTTCAGGAGCACGATATCCTACGAGATCTTCTCATCCTTCAGGAGCGAGGCGGCTGCAGGCTATATAAGCCCCCTCACAGCCTTCCTAGGATTTCTCCTCCTAGTCATAGCCCTCTCTGTATTTATAACGGTCAGGGAGATCTCGTCTAGAAAGCAATACGTATTCATATCCAGGGGAGGAGGCGGTTATAATAGGTTCAAAAAGCTCGGCTGGAAAGGGCTTTTAGCAGTATATCTACTAGCATTCCCCTTCGCGATCTTCACATCCCTCCCACAAGCAGGGGTAGTTATATTCGCACTAGCCGGTCCGGCATGGCTTAGAAGCCCTCTTCCCCAGGAGATCAGCTTGGGACATCTCATAGAGATGTTCCAAGACCCCGTAGCAATGAGGGCTCTCCACAACTCCCTGCTATACTCACTAACAGCCCTCGTATTCATGATAGTTCTCTCAGTATCGATAGCATATGCAGCCCAGAGGTTTAGAAACCCTTACACACTAGCCATAGACTCGATAGCGATGAGCTCTCTATCAATACCTGGTCTCGTGATAGCCCTGGGTTATCTATACTACTTCATGGATCTATCATCTATACTAGGGTTCAACTACCTCGACAGCGTTGAAGCTATAGCAGCATCGATAATCATAGCCTATAGTGTTAGAAAAGCCCCATTCATATTAAGGGCAGCCTATTCAGGGATCCAGCAGATCCCTGTGAGCCTTGAAGAGGCTGCGTCAAACCTAGGCTCGGGGAGGGCTAGGATTATAGCAGGTATCACGCTACCCCTAGCAAGGCTAAGCATAGCCGGGGGCTCCCTACTAAGCTGGGTCTATGCATTCAGCGAGACAAGCGTCTCGGTAACGCTTGGTGGATTAGCAGGTGTTGGGATGAACCACGCAGCACCAATCACATTCATCATGGGCGACTATATATTGGGAAGGGTGCAGGCGATAGCTGTTGTAGCATCGCTCGGGGTTATTCTAATGATGGTTGAGGTGATAGCGATAAGCATTGCAAGCTACCTAACAAAACAGAGACTCGCGGTGATCAGCATAACATAGATTGATTCTAAGCTGTTACAGCATAGTCCATGAGGCTTAGGCTTGGTTATTGGTTTTCAGCTTGATACTAACAGATCGTTAGTATCGATCGTGAGCTAGCCTTTTAAGACACGGAACGCCGTTGATCATGGTGAGGATATGAGATCTATAGCTATTGTGGTGTTGCTAGCCGCTGTCTCTATAGCTATTCTAATCCCTAGCATGGCTGTTGCACAAGCAATGTGGGGCGGCTGGGGCTTTATGATGAACACAGCATATAGCGGCTACTCCAAGGCTGCGTCATCCTATGGCGGAATGATGGGAGGAATGGGCGGTATGATGGGTGTAGGAAGTTGGAGCGGCTATATGGGCAGGATGATCAATGCCAACGGTATGATGAACACCAACTACACAGAGATCACGATCACCGGGATCTTCCTGGTAAGCGAGGATATAGAGGATATGGAGCACATGGCCATCCTAGACTCCAATGGAAAGAGATACGCACTAATCCTACCATCAGAGGAGTGGGTTCTCAGAGGTCCTAACGGATCTACAACTAAGATAGATCTCGAGGATCTTAGGGAAAGGTTAAACGCAACCAAGGTCACAATCAAAGGGATCTATATAGGAAGTATGGAGGATATGATGAACAGAATGATGGGCATGATGCATGGAATGATGGGAGGTATGGGAGGAATGATGGGAGGCTACGGAGCTCCAATGTGCCATTCAACACAAACCATGGGGACAGGATCTGCAGGGATGCCAATGATGCCAATGGGTATGGGGATGCACGGCATGGGAGGAATGATGGGAGGCGGAATGATGGGACAAGGAATGCAAGGAATGCGTGGCAATAGCGATGAACACGACGAGGATCACGACCACATGGAGGCATGCATGAACCTAATGACACTACCCCACGTAGTAGTCACAGAGATAAAGTTCAACGAATACACAGCAACACCATATAAATAAAAAATAATCGAAGTGTAAACATAAAAATAATTTTTTATAAGTATCAATAAAAATAGATGTTTTTACACTCTATAAATGGTGTGGGTATCTCAACCCACACTTAGCTCAAATCACTGTTTATTAGACGCAGAACTCCTCAAGATCATGCCCACAAACCTATAGGGATCTTTATTATTGTTGCTCAAGCTGTCTCTCATGTTTTACCATGAATATCTTGTCCGCTTCTTTCTCCTGGCAGCTGTGTTGCTATCGAGATAAGCTTATCATGTGTATATGTATCCTTATTCGACTGTTGATAGGTGTAAAAGTCCTTAAAAGCTCTTCCCAAACTAGCAGGTTCTCCATAGATCTTGGCCATTTCGTGTTGGGGGGTTGCTTTATAGAGCATGATACGATGTATAGATCTATGTTATGACTTTATCTGGATATATTAGTTCTCATCTATAAATTATTTGGAGTTGTTTTTGTCCCTCACGCTGCCCGGGCCTCTGGATCTTCCATTGCTGGTTTTCGAGATCTTCTCTCTAGCACTGATCCTGAGGATCTGTGTGAGCCTTTACAGGGTTTCTAGGTATGCTTTCGACGATAGATCTTTATTGCTCTTCACAGGCTTCCTACTCCTCTCACTATCCCTACTCCTCTCCGTTGTTTCTATTTTTATAGATGATCTCTTCATCTTCTCATCCCTCGTACTATTCTCGATCTACGCCTCCCTCGCCGGATACATATCGATCCTCTCAGCAAGATTCCTCGGAGAACCCGTGCTACTACTCATAGTCCCGTTAGCACAATACTACCTCTACGGAGAACTAGCATCAATGATACTCTCAACAACGATAGCCCTGGGATCTAGGTCTAGGCTTGTATTAACAGGCTTTCTCTTGCTATCATTATCACACCTCCTAAGACTCCTCTCCATGAGCATTGCACAGCCACTCCTCATCCTCCTACTACCGGCGGCAGAACTACTCAGAGTCGCCGGTTTCCTCGCACTATCCATCGGAATCGGTGGTGCTAAGTGAAGAAAAGATCGAGGGCAAGGATTGTCTATGATATCCTCAACCACCTAGCATTCAGAGGCTCAACAACAATCACAGGAGTAAGCTACATAGCCAGAATGCCCTATGACAGAGCCGAAGAGCTAGTGATGGATCTTGAAAAGAGGGGGCTGGTTAGGATTACAAAAACAGAGAGCGGCAGAATAGTATCTATAACAGATAAAGGGCTGAAAGCCCTAGAGGATCTCGAGAAAGCTATAAAGATCCTTGAGAAGCTAGGTCTAGACACCACATAGATAGATCAACGCTAACAGCATATCCACTCCCACGGGATCTCCCGTAGATCTATGTGAATGCATCCGAAGAATCATCAAACATCCGGGTTAGAAATCCTTGAGAGTTGCGGTGATACCTTATAATAAAAATTATTATAGCAGTATTTTGGTAGGTGATGATATGGTTGCTAAATATTACCTAAGCATCTAAGAAATACCTAGGAGAAGCTCAAGTCTTCATTCTCAAGGGCGATTATATTCAGGCGAGTGGGAAGCTTTGGGGCGCTGCTGCCGAGATCTTTAAGGCTGTTGGTGCTTTGAGGAGAGTTGAAATGAAAACCCATGCGGACCTTTTCCGTTATGTTGCGAAGCTAAGAGAAGAACTCAACGATCCAGAGCTTATAACGCTATTCCATGTAACTAATACCCTACACCAGAACTTCTACGAGGAAAACCAGCCCTCGAATTCGTCATAAGCGGGGCTGAAGCAATAAAACAGCTGGCAGCAAAGCTCGAGAGACTAAACCGGCAATAAGTCTCCGCCATTATCCGGTAATTATTATAGCTATTCGACAACGTTTATTGGCTAGTATTGGCTAGAGATCTCCTAATGGCGATTTATAGGTTCTCAGGGTATCTCCTAGTTGGTGCGAGCTTTTATGGCTGGGGGTGTTAGGGGTCGCTGGGGCTGAGGCTTATCGCTATAATCCTGGCTTTGGATACCCTTGCATCGGCAGCATACTACACAGCGTCGAGGGCTTATGTTAGGGATGTTTTGGGCGGGGTTGAGGCTTATAGGTATATTGTTATGCTAGTTGCTGCTGAAACTATACCTGTTATTGTGGTTGTGGCTTTGGGGATTCTAGGCGGGGTTTATGGGAAGCGCAGAGTAGCTGCAGCCATTAGCAGTTTAAGGGCGTTCTTCTATCCCTTGATAGTCCTTGTAGATCCTAAGCTTATCGTCATCCCCGTTTTCATCGGGAGCGTGTTTGTATATATGTTCTTCATCAACGCATTAGGAGCCTTACTAGAGTCTGCTCGAGGCTCTGCCAGAACCTATGCCGATGTGACGCTTGTTTTCCCTATATCTTGGGGCATCGGCCCTCTAATCCCCGGAGTTCTTGAACCCGTAGGAGGCTATGTGATGGTGTTCACGGTCACGGGCTTTCTAGCAGGTCTCTCATCGATACTCTTAGCGATAGCCTCAAAGGCTGAGGATGATGGTGTTTCAGAGTATCCCAATATCATGGCGTCTTTCAAACTCTTGGGATCCCAGCTTATACTAGCGCTTCTAGCCGCAGGGGCTGGGTTGAATCTTTTCTGGAATATTATGAGCATTAAACTCTACGAGACTTCTGGGAGCCTTATCCTCTTCGGCTTGATAGGGGGGACATTAAGTACGTTACTCTCAATAGCTGCACGTCGACTAGCCGGGATGATAGCAGACAGGATCGAGCCTATAAAAATGCTTGCAATAGTCTACGCTATATATGCGGTCTACGGGCTAATCATGTACAAGCTAGAGGGACTACCATTCATGATACTCTGGCTCACACCCCTCTACCCGTTCAGAGAGGTATCCCAAACCATGACTATAAGCAGAGCACTGCCGAGAGAAGCCCAAACAACTGCGGCAAGCATAGTAACTCTAACATACAGCCTACCATCAATAACATACCCTATACTATACTTCATAGGTATCGGCATCGCCGAAGCTACAGTCATATACACGGTAGCCTTGATATTATCATCAGTACTCATCGGCAGGCTAGCTATACGCACCGGCAGGAGATCTGAACAGCTACTGCATAAAACCCGAGATGTTGGGGCTTAACGACCATAAACAGTAATCCCGTGTTTCAACTATTGTGGGGGCTTGCCAGTTTCAAAGATCGCTAAAATGTATATCTTTTAACCCTGCTAGCAGTTTTATATTAGACAGTTATGGGAGTCTATAGTGATTTCGAGAGACTCTGGATCTGGGAGTCTCTTGGTGATAGGCTTGAGTGGTATCTAGGGGTCTCTGTAAATAGGTATCCCGCTAAATACCTCATAGCCAAGAGGATTGGGATCCCTGCAAGGGGTTTCGATGAGATCGGATCTATTGATAAGGGGTTTGAGATCTATAAGAGATACACAGAGGATTTCCTAAAACTCTGGAGGGATGTGAGGAATGGCGAGGATATATCCAGGCTCGAGGTTCCGAGATATAGTCTCCTAGACCTTGCCAGGGATCTTGTGAGGGCTATTGTTAGAAAATGCATCTTCTGCAGGTGGAAGTGCGGCGTCGATAGGGCTGAGGGTAAGAAGCTGGGAGCCTGTATGCTCACAACAGAGAGTAGGGTTGGTTCTTACTTCCACCACTTCGGTGAGGAGCTTGTTTTCAGAGGAACCCACGGCTCTGGTACTATATTCTTCACCTCCTGCAACATGAGATGCCTCTTCTGCCAGAACGGGGATATATCGAGGGATAGGTTTAACGGGATCCCCTACACACCGAGGGAGCTTGCCCAGATAGCATTCCTCCTAAGGATAGAGGGGTGTCATAATATAAACTGGGTTGGGGGCGAGCCCACGATCCACCTCCACTCGATCGTTGAGGCTATATGGTACCTGGCTAAAGAGGGGTTCGGGCTGATGCCCAGAGGATCTGAGCTGGACAAGATCCTCTTGACAAAGGCTGATGCATATATACCATACCCCATGGATAAGAGGTTCGCGTTATATAAGGGGGAGTTCAACGCACCAATGCTCTTCAACACAAACATGTTCCTATCAGAGGAATCGATGATCCTCCTAAGACCCCTAATAGACATATGGCTCCCAGACTTCAAATTCGGCCCAGGGAGATGCTCAATAAGACTATCAAGAACACCATGGTACTTCGAAACAGCAGCGAAGAACCATAAAATGCTCTACGAATGGGGAGAGAACATGGTTATAAGACACCTAGTAATGCCAAACCACATAGAGTGCTGCACAAAACCAGTGCTAGAATGGATAGCCAAAAACATACCAGGAACACCCGTAAACATAATGGATCAATACAGACCGGAATCATACGCAGACCCACACTCACCCCACTTCGATCCAGACGCCCACGACATAGCTAGAAGACCGACCAGAGAAGAGATAATAAAGGCATGGACATACGCAGGAGAACTAGGACTCAACTACCGAGAGATCACATTCGAGAAAAAACTATCAAAAAGAGCAATAGAAGGCCTCAAAGCCCTGATCCAGTAAACCTATACGCATAAGTGAAACCTGTAACAACCTACTAAGCCTTCTCCCCAGCCGGTGCTTTCGCCGGAGCTACCCTCTCGAGTAGGAGTTTTATTATATCGTTTCTAATACTATCCATGCTTGTCTTAACATACCTCATATCAGCCTCTATAGCATCCATTCTCCTCTCTAAACCATCCATCCTGATCTTCATAGCCTCTGTGAGGGCATTCATAGCCCTCTCAACACTCTCTATCCGTGTGTTTAAGTTCCTATCCAAGCTCTCTATCCGTGCATTAAGATCTTTTTCAACACTTTCTATTCTCGCATTCAAGCTTTTCTCTAGGCTCTCTATTCTTGAGCTAAGGTTTCTCTCGATACTCTCTATCCTCATATTTAAACTCTTATCCATGCTATCCATTCTTCTCTCCATATCATCCATTCTCTTCTCCACAGCATCTATTCTTTTCTCTATTATAGCGCTCATCTTTGTTTCAAGAGCCTCCATCCTAGCCTCAAGGGATCTCCTCATAGCATCCATAAATAAGAACCCTACCTCCCAGTCGCTCAGCTTCTCACCCTTCATAGCCTTATCAACGATCCTCTTACCATACTCGGCAAGAATGCTGGCAACTATATCAGCGCCTATAGATGTAACATGTCCCATGAAACATCTGTATACTAATAAGCTAGAAAGTAAATAAAGCCTCCCAATAATATGAGATCCTTTCAAGAACTCCATACAACAAATTCCATATACACCGTATTTTGGAATGAACTAGGGAATGTTTTAACTTTTTTCTTCTTTTTCTACTTCTATCTGTGATTGGTTAATAGCTTCTTCTATTTTCTCTTTATATTCTTCTGGTTTCAGTCCTCCTCCCCTGGCTAAGATATCAACTTTTACAGTTACTTCTTCAAATTTTGTTTTAAGAAAGTTAGTCATCTTCACTACATCCGAGAGTTTCCCGGAGGGGACTTTCAGTACTAGGTGTACAAAGCTGTATTCCTTAGTTTTTCTTATTCTTAGATCCTTTTCCTTTAACTCTAGCTCTTTTTCTAAAGCATCTTTTTGCTTGTCAATTAACTTATTCCATGGTATTCTCTTCTTTATCTCCTCAAGCTCTTCTACGCTTGTTGCTTTTCTTATTTCATCGACGAAAACCTGTAGATCTGTTTCAGCGACACATAATTCTGGCCGTATTAAGATGCTATCATCCGTAATCTCTGGGGTGAAATCGCTTTTGAAATGCTTGCAGACGGGCTTTTCGCCTTCTAGAACTCCGTATCCGAATCTACCTTCAGCCACACCTTTCTTCACACTTTCTTTGAAGATATCGTCTGAGATTATCCTCAACTCTCCTGGAGTATTGTAGAATGAGTTGAGCAGGCTTTTCACGTTAATATAATCCCTCCCTTTGAGATATTTCTCTCCCAGAAAGCTTGGATCAATCTTAGTTGCTATCTTCTCCCCAGCTAATCTCTCGAAAACTTCGTTATCTAAAGCTGTTTGTGCGCCTATAACGGGTATCCCCATGTCTATCTCTTCTAAGCCTTCTCTTGAGGGAAGATATAGCGTTCTATACAGTTCTCTTACTTTCTTCACAACATCCCTCCTTAAGGAAGCTATTTTTTCACTTACCTCCTTTTTCTGGGATTCTGTTAAAGCAAGCAGCTCGTCTTTTTGTATAGCTTCCCATGCGATCTTTCTCCTTAAGAAGTCGTCAAAGCCCATTCTCTCAGAACTTCTTGGGCACAAGAAGATCAAGGTATTTCTATGAACCCTCGGATTTTCTCCATAATTCTCGATAATGCTTTTACAGAATTCCTTATCATCGTTCTGAAGAATTACTAATTTAAGCTTCTTCGTATCTGGAACATCCTTTGTATTCTTTGGCCAAAGGTAAACCTCAAAATATCTTTTTGAAAAGAGGTTGGAGAGTATTTTCTCCTCTTCCTCTCTTACCTCCTCATCCGTTATATTCTCCATTTTTGTGATTACAATGCGGTTGAGGTTCGGTTGATCGCTGAAGAAAAGCTTCCCATCGGACTGTAAATAGAAGAGTCTCTCTTTTAATTTCGATATAACTTCGATAATTACACTGCTCGGCACCCCTATTTCAGAGCATGTGAGCTTCACGTCAGCTATCGTTGCTCCTCTCTCCACACCTCCTGAGAACGAGTAAAGGAAGATGGTGGTTGCCACTCTTGTCCCAAAGCGATAAGCTAAGTAGGCCTTTCCAAGATCTGCGTCAACCCTCCTCGCCCCAGCATCACTGCCAGTAATATCAGAAGCTAAAACACTATCGTATTGCGAGCCGATATGTTTTATCAACTCCCTCCTTATCTCGTCATTTGCTAGATCGAAATCCCCTAGCCTGATAAAAGGCACTTTAGACTCCTTAAGAGAATGAACAACTAGAGAGAGAAGTCTTAGAACACCCCTAGTCCTCTGAAAGGTGGGGAAAGAACCCCACCTAGTATAGAGAACCTCGATCACCTCTGGCTGGAAGGGATAGCTTTTCAAGAACCTCTTTTTATACTCCGACCTCTCTAGACCCCTTGGCAGTAGTCCCTCCCTTTCCGCATAATCTAAAAACTCATCGATTACCTTCTCAGCCTCCTTCTCATCAACACTGCTGAAAAGCCTAGCCCTTATTACTGAAGCCACCTCCTCATCTTTTACTGGTGCGTAAACCTTCTCCATTCTACCTGCAACTTTCTGTAGTTGTTGGAAAAGCATCTCAGCACTCTCATCATAACGCTCTAGCAGACTCGATGGCAAGGTTAAAACCAAAAGGCATTTATCAAGGGAACTAACAGCCCTAGTTAATTCATGCATGAAAACAAGAACCTGGGCTGCCAAATTAGACTCGCCAACCCTTATTCCAGCAGCCTTCGTAGTATATGTTAAGATCTCATCCATCAAGATTAAAACCGGCTGATGCTTTTCAAGCAGATCTCTCAGCTTCTCAGTCCCCGGCGGTACTTGCCCTTCAAACTTCTCCACCCTACCCGTTAGTTGTCTTTCGATCTCACCCCATATGGTTTGCTCCTTAGGATCTAAAGCTGTACCGTCTAAAACAACAACATTAACCCCCCAAGACCTAGCCTTATGGTACAACGCGATTAATGAATGGGTTTTCCCACCACCAAAAGGTGTTTGCAGCTGGATTACAGGATCGCCACCCAAACCCTTAAGCCTCTTTTCAGCAACGCTTAGTAAATTCCTTATTCCCTCAGTAAGATAGGTCTTCCTGAAGAAGGTATCCGGATCCCGGTAATCTTCAGGCCCCCTTCCTTTAAAAACCTCCCAGAGATCGGCTGCGAAAACATCTTCAGTAAGCCTCCCCTCAATGATATCTATATGCGGAATGGCTATAGAAGTAAATGGTTTCATATGGGCTACCTCATATAATCAAGTAACTTTCTTTGTTTATAAATATGTTGCTCGGAACCGATCTCAGATATGATCTTCTCTTTCCCAGATAAAAATCCATCCAAGAGCTTCTTCTCCTTGCTTTCAGGAGGCAATGTCTCAGAGATTGCCTGAGCAACCCTATAGAATACATCCCTCATACCCCATCCAGTTTCAACAAGCACATTCTTTAATTCCTCACTCTTCCCCTCTCTCCATAATATGAGGACACGGTGCAACACATCTATGAGTTCATTGGTCTTTATTTCATCAAGCCTTCTATCCTGAGGACCTAAAACTCTTATGAACTCTTTCTCCTTCCTGATAAAACCTCTATTCCATTCAGAAGCTAGATCAACCCCGACTCCTTGAGCAAGCTTTCTCGCATCATCGAAATGAACGACCTGCTCCCCATAAGTCCATCTCCAGAGAATATAAAACTTCGTTAAAGGTGAAAGCTCCCCAGCAATTCCATTATGAAGCACTTGCCTAACAACATAATCTGTAACTATAGACCTCACAAACTCCAATAATTTATCTGCTTTCACAACATTACCTTCAAGATCCTTAACCTCTTTATACCTTCCAAAAACCTCTATAGCAGATCCTATCGCAGCAATGAAATAATCCGCACCAGAAATCCCCTCTTTCCACAGCCTTTCAAGCTTCTCATAAAGCCTCTTCCTGATCTCCTCCTTTACCTCATTATACCACCCAACATCCTCCTTCGGAGCCTTGTGAGCCACAAAGTAAATAGAGGAAGCTAAAGCTGCAGACTCCCTAGCCCTTAATCTAGCTTGCATCTCAGTATGTATAGGCCATGAAGCCGTAATAACAAGACCAGATTCTAACAAAGAATTTATCAAAGCCTCCCAACCAGAAGTAGATTTATGAGTATAAACTATTGTTGCCACACCATTCGGCTTCAACACCCTATAAATTTCCTTGAAAGCCTTCTTTAAACCTTCTTCAAAATACCGCTTAGCCTCCTCCCATGTCCTGTTAATTGTATAAGCAACGATCTCCTCTGATTTAGGAGTTAAAGGTGTGGCGAACAAATCCGGATATAAATCTCCAATACTTCTTTTAAGCCAAACATAGAAGAAATCAGACAAGTAGGAATAAGGAACATTATCGTAATATGGAGGATCTGTAAAGACTGCATCAAAGTAGTTATCTGGATAGGGAAGAGAGGTAGCAGAAAATTGGGATACTGCAGCTGGAAAATTATTTATTCTAGAAACATTATCAATTACTCTTAAAATCTGTCTATGCATGCTTTCAAAAGTACCACTTAACACGGGTGAAAATAAATTCAACTCTCCATAATCCCACATCATTGGCAAAGCTTGTCTAGCAAAGGTATTTGGTATAAACTCCCATTGAGGATGCCACTTGCAAATAGTACTTTCGAAATCTGCCATCCTGCTAACGATCAATCCTAAATAACTTACTACTGCCTTTGCATATTCTTTATCGTATCCTTCCTCGATCATCTTTTGGTAAGCTATTCTCACTTTTTCTGTGAATGTTATTAGAGCGAGTTTCTGACGAGAGTTGAAAAGATCGCCGTAGGTATTTAGACCAAAATTTCTAACAGAGAACGCTCTTTCAGCCCCTTTTCCTTTGCCCTCTGGTGTAGGTTCATCAGGTATAGGATCTATTCCCCATTCTTCCATCAACTTGGCCCTCTTTTCTTCAAGGTATTCCTCTGCCTCTCTATATGCTTCTAAATCTTTTTCTGTTGCAATTCTATAGAATTTTCCCTTAGTTTTTGGGTTATAGAGAACTACTGCTATCATTCTTTGTCCTGCTTTTCCTTGTTGGAATAGTCTTCTCACGGTTTTGTCGTCGATCATAGTGCCACATACCAAGCATCGTGCTTTTGCCCCTTTTACGGTTCCTTTTGATGGATCGAAATCTTCAGGGAAAGGTTTCTCTTGTCCGACTATTTCGAACTCTATCCTTCCGTCTTTGATGTATGGTTTTAAAGCTATTTTTCTATTGCTCTTTTTTGCGAGCCAGAATTGTCTCATTAGGGGAATTTGTGCTCCGCAATTTGGATTTTGACATGGAATAGCTCTCGCCCAGATATAGCCGACGGGTATTGATCCGTCTTCATCTTTGGGATAAAATCTTTCAAGTTCCTTCTTTGCTTCATTGAGAACCCATTCTCCCCATTTTTTAACATCTTCGAGTAGAGGGTTCTTTCTTGTTTTAAGCCAGCCTTCTTTCGCTTTTTCTAGGTTTCCGTATTTCTGTGGATACTCCAGTGTGCACTTTAAAATCAGGACAGCAACAGGGTTATACTCGCCCGCATAGGTTTCTAGGCCAAGCCTTAAACACTCAAGCGGTATAGAGCCTCCGCCTGCGAATGGATCTAGAACCTTAAGGGTTTTCCCACCGTTTGCTTCTAAAATATCTTTTCTCGCCTTATCAATAATTACAGAGTTTAAAGAGTTCTCCCACTTCGAGAGCTCTATTATGAACCGCTTCTTTCTCTCATACTCTGAATCATCTTTTGGAGCCGGAATTAGAGCTGCATAGCTAGTTGCTCTAGAAGCTGCTAGGGGTCTTCTAGCCCACCAAATGTGGAGGGTAGAGATATGTCCATGCCTGATATTTTTCTCTCTAACAGATTCCCTGCTTACCTCCTTTATCGGAAAACCAACATCGATAAATCTTTTTTGAACCATAATACTCACCTCGGTATCTTTAAAATCACCTTGAGAACATTCCTCCTCCGCCTGACTTCTTCTTTATAAAGAAGGGGATTTAGCTTTTTCCTGCAATACCCTGGTAGAGAGTTTAAGGTGATATCAGCTTCATATTGATAGGACGTTGAAAAGGGAGAGAAGAACTCGAACTTCCTATTTTCGTAAAACTTAGTTGCAAGATATACGAGTGGAAGATCGAAGCCCTCGATCAGCTCGCTAATCGTTCTAACATAACCCTCTATGATTCTATTTTCAAGCTCCGCAGCGAAAATATGCCATAAAACCAAGCTATCAAATCCAAATAAGCCGAAAGATAAAGCCTGTTCAAGGCCCCTATATGGATTTCCTTTAACATTCTTGAAATACTCCACCTCCGCTCCGACAAGCAAAACCTCTCCGGAATCAAGGAATACAAAAATCAAATCAACCTCTTGACGGGGAGGTAGTTCGCCTTCCCACCAGCTTGACCATATATCTTTAAACCGCTTTGTTGCTAAATTCACTTTCGCAAAAACCTTCTTTAATGTTAGAGGCTTCTTTTCCTCAAAGAGGTTCTTTAACAGATCTAGAAGTTGTTTTTCATCCATCTCTTTTAGATCTATGCTCTCACCCCCTTATTGATTAGCTCATCTAATGGGATTAAGAATCTTACAACCTCTATTCTCTCTTCATACTTCAAATTCTCAGCAGGGTTGTTTATGATTATCAGTTCGGGTTTTTTAGCTGCATTAAGAACAACGTATAACCAATACTGCTCTTTGAATCTTCTAGCCTTGAACCACTCATTCTGAGTCAAAGCTACAGGGCCTATACCAGCTCTTGCCTTCACTTCGATATACCTTATCTCATTTTTCCCTCTAGATCTTATGTCAAAACCTAGATTCTCTTTTGAAACATCTTCGGGCTCTCTACCTTGTCTCCTCTCGTATTCCATAGCTATCTGCATACCGATCCTCTCAACCTCTTCGTCCGAAACCATCTCAGGGGCTTTAATCACGGGTTTAACATAGATCGCACCTACGAATCTAGGCATCGAGATCGTTAAAGAAGTCTCCTTATCGATCTCTAGTTTTAAGTTTCTCAAGGCCTCCTCATACCGTTTCTTCCTCTCCTCCTTATTCCTTATTGCTATCTCTACCTTTTCTCCTCTGGCTTGCCTCTCATAGAGTTCTGCGAGATCAGCGTCCAGCTCGCTTATAAGATATTGTAGAGATCTAACACCATACCTTTTCTTAACCTCAGCCTGTCTCGATCGCTCTAAAAGAATTTCTCCTTTGTATCTTTCTGCTATCCTAATCACATTCTTTTCTACTTCCTCCTTCGACCTAACGGGTTTCTCAACATTTATACCACCCTTCTCCTTAGACGGAACTAGATCCCATATTATTGCAGGGTTAACCTCTTGTAAGTTTTCACCATTATCATAGACTGTAATGAGCTTTTTACCCGCCACCTCCCCTTTTCCATCCCTAACTTCTACCTCGAAGAACCAGAGAATCCCATTATATCTCCCAGAAGGATCCTCAAAAACCGCTCCTCTCCTGAGTTTATGAGAGAAATTCTTCTCTATCCACTCAAGCAGGGCTTCGAGGAGCGGGTGGCCAAAAGAAATGAACTCCGCATCAGGGTTTTTGAAGGCTAATTCTTTATCGAACGTTACCTTCGGGTACTCCTTCAACACTATTCCATATTTGTTCTTAAAGTTAACATCGTCTGCCAACTTTCTTATTTCATAAGGTACAGACTCTATCGCGAGGAAACCATCTTTACGCACTCTGAACTTTCCACCAGCAAGCTCCATTGCTTTTTTAAAGAATTCTTCCACATATTCAGGTATCAACCTATATTCTTTCGCTTTTTCAGCCATTTCCCTAATCCTTGTATAATCAATATGCCTTGTCGCTAAGCTTTCGCCAAGAGCTTCTTTGATTTTTCGAATGTAATTTTCATCGATTTTAACATCCAGCTCTTTAATTATCTCGTCAATGCTCCGCGTATTCGCAACAGCCTCTAGGATTAACTGGTACAGGTTTTTGCCATAGAATATATCTCCAATCACGTCAAAGACTTTATCGCTTCCCAGAGCCCTTCTTATTTCATCGAGCTTGTCAAGGAGCTTTATCAGGACTTTCCCTTCCCTAGTGTTCTCAGCTACAAGGTTAAAGACATAAACATCTTTCTGCTGCCCATACCTATGGATCCTTCCCATCCTTTGCTCAAGCCTATTAGGATTCCATGGTATATCGTAATTGATCATTAAATGACAGAACTGCAGGTTGATACCTTCGCCGCCCGCTTCTGTAGACACCATAATCTGCGTCTTATCTCTAAAAATCTTCTCTGCACGTATTCTCTCTTCAAGGCTCATCCCGCCATGCATATAATTAACCAAGTAACCCCAGCTTTGTAATTTCTTCACCAAATACTCCATGGTATCCTTGGATTCAGTGAAAATCAGGATCTTCTCATTCCCACCGATCTCCCTTATCTTCTTAAAGCCCTCTTCGATAGCCTTTTTTAGCTCCTGAAGCTTAACCTCACATTCCTCTCTAATAATCTCCTCAGCTTTTTTGATCAAGTTATCGATGGTCTCAATTTCCCTTCTTAACTCCTGCTTGTTCGCAGCAATACTTACCGTCTCCCACCTTTTTTCATGCTCCCATCTCTCCTTCTCTTCGTAATCCTCAACCTCCTCTAAATCAACTTCTATCTCCTCTTTGGGAAGCTCGGATTTCTCTAATAGCTCTTCCAAACGCTGCTTTCTCCTTTTAAGGGATTTCAGCAACGCATAGGTGCTCGAAGCCATTCTGCGTTGTAGTATTAGTAATGCAAAAGCTATATTCCTTCTCCTTTTCTCCTGTATCCTTTCTAACGCAAGGTTATACTGTGTGATCACGTATTTCGATAATTCGTTATAGAGCTCTGTCTCCTTATCCGAGAGGATGAACTTTATAGTTTTAGGATAGCGATTCGTAAAAATCGGCCTGCCTTCAAAATCCCGTAAGTCCTCTTTCATTCTCCTAATGAATAAAGGGTTGTCTTTGTTCTTCAAAGATTCATATATCAAATCGGTTGTTGCGAAAAACCCAGGACTTAGAAGGTCTAGGAAAAGCCTGAAGTTCTCAGGATCTCCCTTATGTGGGGTAGCCGTAAGAAAGAGAAGATTAGATGCATTCCTCGATAATACCTCACCAAGCTTATATCTTTCAGTCTTTGAGATTTTATCACCATATTTATATGCCGCCATCTTATGGGCTTCATCTACTATCACTAAGTCCCAATCAACATTCTGAAGAGAAAGCAATATATCATCCTGTTTCGCAAAATCCATCGATGTGATAACCTGGTTCTCCCTCTCCCACGGGTTTTCCCCATAATGTGCATAGAAAGAACTTCTGTCAATTATCGTAAAATGTTCGTGAAACTTTTCCTTCAGCTCTCTCAACCACTGATCCTTGAGATGACCGGGAACAACTATCAAAGTGCGATTAACAACACCTCTAAGTTTAAGCTCCTTATGAACAAGCCCTGCCATGATTGTCTTACCAGCTCCCGGATCGTCTGCTAAAAGGAACCTAACCTTCGGCAATTTAAGAATATACCCATAAACCGCCTCTATCTGAAATGGGAGAGGATCTATTTTTGATACATTCATTGCTAAAAGAGGGTCGAACAATGATGCAAACCTATACCTTTCAGCCTCAATCGCTAAAAAAGCCTCTTCTGAAGGGGTTGAGAAATCTAATGAAACATCTTCCACCTCCAGCTTTTCATAATCGCTCTTCGATATCAATTGATCTACGAATCTTCGAGAATGAAGAGTAACCCCAATAACACGGACATATTCATCTATCTCCTCGATCTTCTTGACTTCTATTGGTTCAGGCCAGAGAGGTCCCTTAACAATCGACCCCTCCTTAATTATTTGATGCATCATTTTCCTCACTCTATAATAACATGAGGATAATATATCATTAATTATTATCAATAAATTAACAACAAAAATCTTTACCAAAGCAGACTTGCAGAGATTCGAGCCCTAGACCGCCGACTTAGAAGGAGTATTTTAAGCCTCAGTCTATATGAGACTATAAACCAGTTGGATTAGGATGTTGTATAGCAGGGGAAAGCGTTATGTGAAGGCATATTTCGCAATAAACATGGATGCTTAGGGGTTATAGGTTATTAAAGGTATATATAGCTAGAAGGTTAGATCGGCTATAACCAGTGATAGCTCTAATTAGGGGTTCTGCGGAGCTGTTTCTTACTTAGAGGTCTTTCCATTTTGTGGTTAGTGTGGCGGCTAGGATGAAGATTGCTGATAGGGTTGCTAGTATTATGAATGGTGTTAGTGCTGCTTCTGGTTTTTGGAGGATGAGGGTTTGTCTTAATCCTTCGCTGAAGTAGTAGAGGGGTAGTGTTTGGGCGATTTGCTGCATATATCCTGGCATGATTTCTAGGGGCCAGAAGGAGCCGGATAGGAACATCATTGGGAAGGCTATTGTGTTGCCTAGTGCTGTGGCAGCCTCTACATCTTTAACCAGTCCTCCTAGGAATACTCCCATGCTGCAGAAAGCAATAGAGCCTAGGAGGATTAGGAGTATTGCATATATGTCTGGGATTGCTTTGATCCCAAAGACAGCCCAGCCCAGGGCTATCATGACCGTCATTAGCATTAATGCTAGTAATGCCTGCACCAATATGTTACCCAGTATCCATGTCGGCTTTGAGAGTGGTGTTGCAATCAGTCTCTTCAGAACACCAGTCCTCCTGTATTCCGAGATGTTGGATGTAACCCCTATCAACCCGTTGGTCATGATGAAGGCAGCAATATAGCCTGGCAGATAGTAGTCAACAGCCTTAAGTCCTCGCACCTTGACAGCCTCCTGCTCGAGGGAGATGATAGGTGAGGCGCCTATCATCCTCTCACCAAACTTAGCAGCTATGTTATCTATAACCCCCCTTATGATCGGGGCAGCCTGGTCGGCAGGGCTGGTTAGAAGGATAAGCCGTGCTGGTTTAGCTTCAAGGCTTATATTAGCCCTCTCTATCCAAGAGACCCCTTGCTCTAGATACTGGCGCTGAGACTCATTCATATACTGACCAAACCTCTCTAGAATAAGCTTCATCATACCGAAAGACACCTGGAACCTGACAGCCATATCCGCCTGGATCAGGCTCTTCTCAAAACCCTCAGGTATTATGAGAACACGCCATAGCCAGCTGTTTCAGGTTTCATGATGGTTTATAGGGGTTGATATTAAACCCGAGTTCTGCAGTAATGGAACATTATATAAGCTCTGAAATATTTATGGATACCCGCCCAACAATGAGGGTAGAGATAGAGACCCAAGTGGGCGGGTTAAAGGTAAAGAGATCCAGGATGTGGGGGTTTCCCCACAGCAGTGAACCAGAGCAATGCAATGAAGGGGAGCTGTGGGCTGGGGTCACCCCGAACGGGTGGAGGCCAGTGATAAGGGCTCCAATGAAAGGAGCCCTGAGGCCTATGAAGCCAAGGGCTGAGCGGTTGGTATTTTTATATCAACCGCTATGAAGCCCGAACCCCTGCTCTGAAAACCCGCACCACGTGTCATATATTCTTGAGCATCGATCCCAGGATCTATCTCTTTTACATTGAACACACTCTGGTTAAGCAGATCTATGAACACCTTTGAGAGCGCCGTGGGCTCGCCATCTGGCTGGCGATCTAGATTCTGCACCTCCAGCGTGTAGGAAACCTGCTGCTCACCACCAAACACGGTTCCAAAGATGAGCAGAAGCATTGCTGGGAAGAGGAAGCTGAAGAAAACACCAGTCCTGCTCCTCAACCAGTTCTTGAGAAGCATCTCCACCAGAACCAACAACCCCTTCACGCCAGATCACCCGTCTCAGTCAACCTAGCACCCGTTAGCCTTAGAAAAGCTTCCTCCAACCCGCCATGGGTCATCTCAGCACCGCCAGTATAGCCTGACTCGTAGAGCTTTGAAAGAATCGAAGCCGCTTCCTGGTGCGATAGACCACTAACTATAACCCTACCCTCAGGAGTCCTGATCCACTCATAACCCATCCTAGATAGTGTTTCCTCCACATTCTGGCTAGAACCCGATAGGATAAGGCGGACACCTCTGCTCTCTCTCCGTATTAATCCTTCTACACTATCGAGAGCAACGATCTTACCTTTAAGCATGATAGCTACCCTATCGCTAAGCCTCTCAGCCTCCTCTAGATAGTGTGTCGTGAGAACCACAGTCTTCCCATAACGCTTAAGAGACTGGATAAACCTCCAAGTCTCCCTCCTAGCATATACATCAAGCCCTGTTGTGGGCTCGTCCAGAAACACCAACTCAGGATCGCTGACAAGAGCCATGGCTATACCAACACGCCTCTTAAGGCCTCCAGAGAGCTTCATATAGAGCCTCTTACGATACTCCCACAACCCGAGCTCCTCGAGAAGCCTCTTGAGATCGGGTTTCACACCATATATCGCAGCGATAAGCCTCACATTCTCCTCAACAGTAAGCCTATCAATAGCATTGAACTCCTGCGGCATCACACCAATGAGGCGCTTGATCTTCCTAACCTGACCCTCATCCCTAACATCATAACCAAACACACGCACCTCGCCCGAGGTAGCGGATCTGAGGCAAGCGATTATCTCCACAGTTGTTGTCTTCCCCGCACCATTATGGCCTAGGAGTGAAAAGACCTCCCCCTGCTTAACGCTGAAACTCACATTATCCACAGCCAACAGGTTTCCATATCTTTTTGTAAGCTGATGAACCTCGATAACATCTCTAGTCATTGTAACCATCCATCTTTTAATAACCTATAACAACACGAGGGTAATATATCGATATAGGGAGGTAATGGGGGTTAGGAGCTCTGGATGTTGTAGCGGGCCCGCGGGGATTTGAACCCCGGACCGCCGGCTTAGAAGGCCGGCGCTCTATCCTGGCTGAGCTACGGGCCCTATCATATCTACTTAATAAGAGGTATTAAGCTTCTCACCACAAGGCTTTTTAACCTCGGCTAAAATTTTTAGAAGAGGCTAAAATGGGTGGGAGGATAAGCATACTGAGGGCTAGCGTGATCCTAGGGCCTGCTACTGTTGTTTCTGTCGCCTATATAGATCCGGGTAATTTTGGGAGCAACATTGCTGCTGGCTCTAAATACGGGCTTAATCTTCTCTGGGTTGTCTGGGTTGCGGGGCTTCTCGCGATTCTCTTCCAATACCTCTCGGGGAAGATTGGGATAGCTACCTCTAGATCCACAGTGGATCTTGTTTCAAGCGCTATAAGGGAGAGGCTCTCAGGCCCGAGTAGAAGTGCTACCCTCGCGCTCTACTTCTCCTCACTAATAGCAGTTATCCTGGCAACCGACATGGCTGAGTTCCTCGGCATAGTCCTCGGATTATCCTTTCTCCTAGGACTACCTATTGAGATCGCGATCTGGATCTCTGTGGTTGATGTACTCATACTCATGATGATAACAGACAGGAGGCTTGGTTTCGAGACACTCATAGGATCCCTCGTAGGTGTGGTTGGTATCAGCTTTCTCTACGAACTGGCGATCGTTGGCATAGATCCCAGAGAGATCCTTGTGTCAAGCGTGATGCCCAGGGAATTTGGGGGCGAGCACACACTCCTAGCGATAAGCATTATAGGAGCCACAGTAATGCCCCACGCCCTGATCCTCCACCCATACCTAACAGCCGAGAAGTGGGGAACTGCGAGGAGCAATGAGAAGCTAAAGAGACATATGCTAGAAACAATAGCCTATCTATCCATAGCAAGCGTTATGAACGCAGCAATACAGATCATGGCTTACTATGCATTCTATAGAAACGGGTACCACGATGTAGACATGGATATAGCCCACGCAATACTCGAGCCCCTCTACGGATCACTATCAGCCATGGTATTCGCCACAGCCATGCTAGCCTCAGGAATCTCCTCCTCGATGGTCAGCGTCCTCGCCGGGCAGAAGGTGGTTGAGAGCCTCGTGGGGAAGAGGCTTGAGGCGTGGAGGCTCAGGCTAATGGTTAGGCTGGCAAACATGATCCCACTAGCCATAGCGATCCACGCTGGTGTCAAGCCAATAGAGGTGCTAGTATACTCACAAGCAGTGCTCTCACTAGCGCTCCCCGTGATAATAATACCAACGACGATCTATGCTAGGAGAAAGAGCACCATGGGCAGCATGGTTAACAGCAGAGTAATAGACATAGCCGCGATAGTAGGAGCAATAGTAATAGTTACATTCAACCTCGGCTTCATAGTATCAAGCCTGCTAAACCTATGATCCAGGTATTACTGGTATTACCGAGAGATTGGGCGGGGCAGAGCCCCTAACAATAATCAAAGATCCTCAGCAGATCCCTCATACAAGGAACAACCATGAGGGGATATATGCTTATACCCTTCCCAATAATATCATCATAATAGGGGTCAGGGCTGCCACAAGATCCTATTTTACCTATCGAGCAAGACGACGAGAAGATCCTGGGGCTCTTAAGACCATACATAGCTAGGTGGTTCCGCCAAAAATACGGATCACCAACACCGCCCCAGAGAATGGCCATACCCAGGATAAAAGCCGGAGAGAACGTACTCATCTCAAGCCCCACAGGAACTGGAAAAACACTCGCAGCCTTTCTAGCCATAATAGACACGCTCTACGAGCTATGGGATCAGGGGAGGCTGGAGAACTCGATCTATGCCCTCTACGTATCACCCCTAAGGGCTCTCAACAACGATATTAGGAGAAACCTTCTCGAACCCATAAGAGAGATCAACGAGATCCTTAGGAGCGAGGGTAGAGAGCCCCCGCACATAAGAATAGCTGTCAGAACCAGCGACACACCACCGCATGAGAAGCAGAAAATGCTTCGAGAACCTCCCCACATACTGATCACAACGCCAGAGAGCCTTGCCATAGCGATCACAGCACCGAAGTTTAGGGAGGTTATGAGATCGATTAGATGGGTCATTATAGACGAGATCCACGAGCTAGCATCGAGCAAGAGAGGCTCACACCTAATGCTCAGCATAGAGAGGCTTGTAGAGCTCTTGGAAAGAGAGCCCCAGAGGATAGGCTTATCAGCAACGATCTATCCCCTAGAGGTTGTGGCACAATTCCTAGTAGGCTTTGATAACGAGGGAAAGCCTAGGAAATGCTCGATCGTTGATGCCAGGTTCGCAAAACCCATAGATATAAGGGTTATATGCCCAGCCATAGATCTCATAAGGGCTCCTGCGGATGAGATTAACAACTCTATCTACAACACACTAGCAGATCTTATCAAGAGGTATAGAACAACCCTTATCTTCACAAACACAAGGCACTCGACAGAGAAGGTTGTGTATAGGCTTAAAAAGATCTTTGAGAAGGATCCAGAGATAAAGATAGAGGAGATAGAAGCCCATCACAGCAGCCTCTCAAGAGAAGTGAGACTAGATGTCGAGGAGAGGCTAAAGAGGGGAGAGCTGAGAGTAGTTGTATCATCAACAAGCCTAGAGCTAGGGATAGATATAGGCTATATAGATGTCGTAGCCCTCCTATCAAGCCCAAAGAGCGTCACAAGACTCCTCCAGAGAGTGGGAAGAGCGGGACACCATATTAGACAGATAAGCCTGGGCAGACTAGTAGTGGTCGATAGAGACGATCTCGTCGAGTGCACGGTCCTCGCAAAAGCAGCCATGGAGAGAAAGCTAGACAGAGTTAGAATCCCCATGAAACCCCTTGACGTGCTAGCACAACACATCGTGGGAATGTCCCTCGAGAAGAAATGGAGAGTAGAAGACATGTTCAGGGTTATAAGGAGAGCCTATCCATACAAGGATCTCGACTTCGAGACATTCCAAACAGTGCTCAGATACCTCTCAGGAGGCTACGAGATAGATAGGTACGCCAAGGTCTATTCAAAGATCTGGATGGAGGACGGGATGGTTGGGAGGAAGAGGAGTGCGAGGATGATCTACTACCTCAACACAGGAGCAATACCAGACGAGGCTAAGATAAGAGTAATAGCCGAGGGTAAAGGTTATGTGGGAGATCTGGACGAGGGCTTCGCAGAGATCCTCGAGCCAGAAGATATATTCGTGCTAGGTGGCAAGACATACAAGGTTCTCAGAACAGACGGGGACAGGATCTATGTGAAACCTGCTGAGGGTATGAGACCCACAGTCCCGAGCTGGTTCTCAGAAATGCTCCCACTAGCCTTCGACTCAGCACTAGAGGTGGGTAGGTTTAGGAGAATAATCGCAGAGGATCTCTCGAAACACCTCGAAGACCCCACACCGGTTGTCAAGAAGCTCGTGGAGGAGTATATGTTGGAGGAACATGCTGCGATAAATATAGTGAACTACTTCCTAGAACATCTATACTACACCGGATGGATAATGCCCTCAGACAAGCTCATCATGATCGAGCACTGGATAGATCCAGAGGCTAACACAGAGCACATAATATTCCACACCCTCTTCGGAAGAAGGGTTAACGATGTGCTCTCAAGAGCCTACGCCCACTTCCTCAGCGAGATAGTTGATGAGAATATAAGGATCACTGTAACGGATAACGGCTTCATGCTCTCACTCCCAAGTGTTGTTGGTATTAGTAACAAGGATTTAGAGAAGATCCTATACTCAGTAACCCCAGAGAACCTTGACGAGGTGCTGAGAAAGGTTATTAGAAGGACAGAGATGTTTAAGAAGAGGTTTAGACATGTGGCTGAGAGGAGCTTCATGATCTTGAAGAGGTTCAGGGGTAGGGATATAAGCCTCCAGAGCAGGCAGATCAATGCAGAGACCCTCATAAGGATCGTGGAGGAGATGGAGAGATTCCCCGTGATAGAGGAGACATATAGAGAGATCCTTGAGGACTACATGGATATAGAGAATGCAAGGCTCGTAATAAAGAAGATCCTTGGTGGAGAGATAGAGGTTAAGATCTATAGGAACCCGGAGGGTTCGAGAGCACCATCACCACTAGCCCACTCAATAGTAGCTGCAGGGATAAGCGATGTAGTGCTTATGGAGGATAAGAGAAAGATCCTTGCGAAGCTGCATGAGAACATAATAAGCGCATTGATCGAGAGGGGCATAGTGCTGAGAAGCACACCATCGCCTCAGAAAATATATGTCAAGCATACTAACTAGGGGTTGAGAAAATGCCAAGAGCTTCTGAGAGACTCCTAATAGCAAGATCCCTGGTGCATATAAGCACCTCCATGTCGAGGATCAGGTTCCTCCTAACAATAATAGATAGAAGGGCATCACTCCTAAGAGAGAGAGGCCTCAGCAACATGGCGAAAGAGCTGGAGGAGCAGAAGAGGGTACTTGAAAAAACCCTAGCAGAGCTAGAAGCAGTGTCGGAGAGACTTAAAACAATCATGAGCCTCGGGGTAGCCTACAGCGACCTCATATCGATAGCAACAACGATAAAGGATCTCAGGAGCGTTATGAGAAACATAAACCCAGAGATCTCAGCAAGCCTTGCAGAAGCAGTATCCCACATAGAGGAAGCAGCAAGAACAATCTCAACCAGCTAGCCCACTATATCTTGGAAAACCACACGATCTTCCCCACAACCTTGAAGATCCCATAGGTCTAGCGTCTCCTCACAGCAGCCATGATTAATAGCTGGGAATACACGTATAAGCCACTACGAGAATGCTTAGAACCCCGTCTTCTCGATCGCCTTTCTATAAACAGGATCCTGTATCTCGAGCCTCCTAAGAATCCCGAGCTTCTCTAACTTGAGTATAGCCATCTCGACAGCCGCTATACGCATCTCTGCCCCAAACCTTGCTAGATAGTCCTGGATATCCCTCACCCCCCTTATACCCTGGGATATAGCCTTTAGAATAAGGATCTTTGTCTCGCCAAGCTCCTCAAGCTCCTTCACAGCTATCCCCACAGCCTCCTCCACAATGCTCTCAAAACTCTTCCCAGAGAGATAGCTTCTCCCAAAATATACAAGCCAGCCCGGTATTCCTTCGAAGAAATCAGCAGCATCCTCAGCCTCCCTGGGCGTCTTTAACCCCTGCTCCTTAAACCCCTTTGAGAGGAGCTCGAGCGACTGTTCCCTGCCGAGCTTCTCGACCCCGAGTTCGTATGGTTTTCTCCCATATAGTGGTGATGATCTCTCGTTTAAACCCAAGAGCTCGTGGATTGCTATGCTGCTAGGGGCTGCTAGTATGAAGGAGACGTTCTCGATGTTATCGAGCGAGTATGATATGAGCATTCTAAGCTGCCTCGAGACAGGGGATACTATGTTCTCGGCATTATCTATAGCCACAACAAGTCTATCGACCTTCTTGCTGATCTCGCTGATAATGTTCCCAAGCCACAGGGGGCCGAGGGATCTGCTATCAATCCTAACAACAACCCCCCGGCTTCTCCTAACAACCTCCACACCTTTCAAGTCGCTGATTATTTTTGAGAGCCTTTGGAAACCGTCTTCGAGGGCTTTTGCAAAGCTCGCCTCAAGATCTTTTGGCTTAGCCGCCCTCTCAGGCTCTAGGCATATGCCCCTAACCTCGCTTGTGAATGTTCTGAGAATGCTTGTCTTACCAATCCTCTTGATCCCGTGGACCAGGATTAAACCCTCCCCCTTATCAATAGCCCTGTGGAGCTCCTCAAGCTCCGAAGATCTCCCCAGAAGCTCTTCCCTAGAGCTCTTAGGCCATGGGTCAAATATCGCTATAGCGACCACCAGCTATTTACTCTGGGAGGGATATATAGGCTCGGAGAGTGGGTAGAGATCTACAGGGGTATTGGTGCAGCGATCCTTGCTGCTGGTGAGTCGAAACGCATGGGGAAGCCTAAACAGCTCCTCGAACTATGCAGCGAGAAGATCGTTAGAATCGTTGCGAAGAAAGTATTACAGATAGGCTTTGAAAAAGTAGTCATAGTGCTGGGACACAGGGCGTGGGAGATTGCAGAGCTGTTGAGGGATCTCGAGAACCTAGAGGTGGTGGTTAATAATAGATATATGGATGGGATGAGCACAAGCCTGAAAGAGGGTGTGAGAGCCCTTGGGAGTGGTTTAAAAGCATATATGATCGTGCTCGCGGACCAGCCCTTCGTTAAGATCGATACTATGAGGAGGATTGTTGAGGAATATGTTAGAAGATCTAGTATGGGCGAAGAACCCCTAATGGTTATCCCCAGATATATGGGGCAGAGGGGTAACCCTGTTCTTATATCCTCAGCACTTTCAAGCGATATAATGATGCTCTCAGGAGATATGGGTGCGAGGGTGCTGATCCAGAGGTATGGGGATCGCGTCCTCTATATAGATGTGGAGGATCCTGGCATCTTGATCGATATAGACTATCCAGAAGATCTGGAGAGGGTGAGAGAGATCTACAGAGATCCGTGTTTAACCAGCGGGTAAAACCAGACCTAGCTATGGCTGGGAGGAGTATAATATCTCTCTCCAATAAATATCTCGGGGGTTTAATGCTTAGAGCAGTGATCGTTGATCTGGGGGGATCTCCCCACTATATGGTTAAGGAGATCCATGAGGAGCCATCAATACTAAAGACCCTCTGGGATTCCCAGAGGGATCATATCCTGAAGATCTCGTCCAAGATATCTAGATCCAACAGGATCTATCTCGTGGGAAGCGGATCCTCCTACAACGCCTGCCTGGTTTTTCACAACGCACTAGCGATCCATGGCAACACACCCTCACTACCAATCGTATCGGGAGAGTATAGACTATACAGGAGTATTGTTTCGAGAGGAGATACAGTCATAGCAGTTAGCCAGAGCGGCTATACAGGAGACACTGTGGCAGCTGCAAAGATGGCTAGGGAATCAGGAGCCCTTGTAGTTGGTGTGACAAACAACCCCGAAAGCCCTTTGGCAAGGATCTCGGATGAGGTTATAAACATAATGGCTGGGAGGGAGGAGGCTGTGACAGCTACTAAGACATTCACAGCACAGCTATACGCACTATTACTCCTAGCAGCCGGTGTATCAAGCGATTCTGGGCAGGAGTTACTGAGAGATCTAGAGAAGATCCCAAAGATATTGCTAGCATCGATATCAAGCCTAGAACCCATAGCTAGAAGAATAGCCTCCGATATCTATAGATACCAGAACGCCTTCACACTAGGCGAGGGTGTTGGCTACGCAGTTGCTAGAGAGGCAGCGCTAAAGCTTAAAGAAGCCTCCGGGATCCATGCAGAGTCTATCCAGACAAGCGAGGCTAGACACGGACCGAAAGCGATCCTCAACAAGGGCTTCACAGTATATATAAACATATTCTCCGAGGATGATGGGAAACCAGCCTCACAGCTCGTTAAAGAGGTAGGAGACAGCGGGGCCCATATATACATAGTATCGCCCATCGAGCCTGGGGAAGGGATCCTGAGCGTCTCGAAGGAGACGATAAAGATCCCGTCTCTTGAGACAGCAGCAATATCGATCATAGCCACGTCTTTCTACCAGCTCCTCTCATACTACATAGCAGTAGCAAGACTACTAGACCCAGACACTCCGAGGATGTTAACAAAGGTGGTTGTATAGCCCACCGCGGCGAGATATGGTTACAAGATCTTTGAAAATTCTGGGAGAATATAGGATCTCACGGGGATCTCTGGCCAGCCTCAGCAGAAACCGGCTCGCGGAGCCACTTCTCGCCCCAGGCCCTCAGGGCTTTTATAACGGGCTTAAGATCCCTCCCAGCATCTGTTAACGCATAGTAATGCCTCTTACCATCACAAACCCTCTCAACCAAGCCCGCCTTCCTAAGCTCCTTAAGCGCTTTCGACAACGTCCTACTACTTATCCCAGGCATGCTCTCCATAAGCTCTCTAAACGTCTTTGGATTCGACATGAGCCTCTCAATAATAACAAGCCTCCAAGGCCTGCCAAGAATCCTCCATGCCTTTATTACAGGGCACTCCTGCAAGAGATCCCTAATTATTCTTAGCAAGATCGGTAATAAATAGATAGAAAGTCATAACACAATAACGATATAGACGGTATACCGAGCTACTTTAGCAACAAGACCTTCCCAACCTAGTAGATATTAATATCTCCTAACAGTATAGAAGCCTCCAATCATAAAAACAGAGGATCGCTTTGAGCCTCCATCCTAGCATATAGATAGATACCTCTATAACTCATCAGCATTATTAAACATAACAAACCCCCATACCCAAGTGCTTGGTATCATAAGCAGTAACTAGCATGGCTTAGGATATGCTCTCATTGCAAGAGGTTCTAGATCTCAGGTATTGCTAGCTATGGTGTGAGGGTTTGTGTTCATAGATCTCTTTTAGAGGCATTAGGCGAGAAGCAGGTGTTGTTTTTACATATATTGTTTTTCGTATGTTATCTCATGGTGGTTGTATGGATTTCTCGTTAACAGAGGATCAGGAGCTTCTTGTTAAGGCTTCGAGGGAGTATCTAGCAAAGGAGGTTGCGCCTAGGTATAGGGAGATAGAGCATCACGGGATAGTTACTAAGGATCTTTTTAGGGGTCTCGCATCCCAGGGGATCTTGACTCCAAATATTTCCCAGGATTATGGGGGTCCGGGGCTTTCGTGGTTAACTGCTGCCCTGATCATGAGGGAGGTTGGTTACTATGATCCTGGGATGAGCCTTGCTGTATATATCGTTGTTAACAATATATGGTCCAAGATGATCGAGGTCTACGGCTCCAGAGATCTTAAGGAAGAAGTTATACCCCTCGTTGCTAGGGGTGAGAGGTTTCTCGGAATAGCCTCTACAGAACCCCATGGTGGGAGCGATGTCGCCAATATAAAGACCCTCGCGTCGAGGGAGGGCGACGGCTATGTGGTCAATGGCGAGAAGGTCTATATAAGCGGTGTGAAGGAGGCTAGAGAATGGGGCGGGGGTTACTTCCTCCTAGCCAAGACAAAGCCTGAAAGAAGCCACACAGCGATATCAGCCTTCTATCTCCCAATAGATGCTGAGGGCGTTGAGGTAGGGCTGTTCGAAACCATGGGGAGGATCGGGATAAGCACTGGATCCCTTGTATTGAGGGGCGTAAAGATACCCAAGAGATACCTCATAGGCGAGGAGGGAAGAGGGTTTATATACGCCACAGAGGGCTTCACAAGAGCCAGGGTTCTCATAGGAGCCGCAGCCATAGGATCGGCTATGAGGGTTTTCGACGAGGTTGTCGAGTATGTCAAGAATAGAGAGACTTTCGGCTGGCCCCTAGCTAGATACGAGGCTATACAGTTCAGGCTAGCAGAGATATGGGCTGAGCTCGAAGCAGCATGGAACCTAGTGCTACGAGCAGCATGGACACTGGATCTCTATTCAGAGAACAAGGCATCAAGATCCGAGGCATTCAAATTCAGCGCCGCTACAAAATACCTTGCAGTGGAGAGGAGCTTCAAATCAATAGTAGATCTCACCCAGATGCTAGGAGCCCTGGGATATACTAGAGAATCTATAGCTGAGTCAGCCTTAAGAGGAGTATTCAGCTATATGGCCGGCGCAGAGGGAGCCCCCAATATAATGAAAATGATAATAGCCAGAGAGATCCTCGGAAAAGAATATAGACCAACACCACTATAGATCCCATATCCCAGCTGAGGTTCGGGCTTCATAGCAGTTGATTTTTACCAACAGCTCTTCCCTTGACTTCCTCGACCTCCACTCATCCAGAGAAACCCCAACCCACAGCACCACATAGCACCGCACCGGCCCATCCACTCGGATCTCTATCTCTACTCTCATCGTTGGGCGGGCATCCCCATAGAATAATAGAGCCTATAAGCATGATGTTATTGCAGAACCGCGAGTTTAATACCAATCCATAACCATCCTCAAACCCGAAACAGCTGGCTACGGCACGTTTTTAATCTCTCCCCGCGTGAGGATCTTTTATATCTCTTCAAGACCTCTTCTTATCTCCTCCTCCAGAGCTCTCCTGATCACCTGGCTCACATTAATTCTATACCTCTTGATCTTCTCATGCAGCTATCAATATACATTTTCTGTGGAACATGATTGATATTTAATAAGATCGAAATACGTCTCTGAATCATGCTTGTAATAGCTATTATAAATAGATGTCAACAAACATCTTAGGGACGAACAGCGGTATAGCTACTGGATCTGTTGGCTTGCGAGAGCTGAAAAGTCCTAGATCTGATTGTGAGGCAGGAACTATGAGATCAAGCTGTTCTCTGAACACTCATAGCCTCTACCAGCTGTTTCCTAAGGGTTAGCAGTCTCTTAAGGGCTTCTGACTTAACCCTCCTCCAATCCTCGCCGTTAGGGACGCCTAGCTTTACAATAACTATTACGTGTTCCTTATCAGACTGCTCGTTTAGATACGGGCCCGATACTATCTCAAAGCCTTGTAGAGCACTCCTAACCCTGTCCTCGATCTCGGCTGGGTTTATTGATTGTAATGGTAACTCCACCCTCACATTGATCGTCTCTTTTTTAGAGAACTCTGGAGTGTAATCAACGATCGCTGAGCTCATGAGCATCATGTTAGGTATCTTGAGCTCTCTACCCTCATCAGTAACCATCTTGGCGTAGAAGAAGTTCATATCCACAATAACTCCCTTAAAGCCTGTCTCTACAAAATCCACGGAGAAGAACTTATATGCTGGGAGAACAGGCACTACGTAGGGTATGCTGGTGCTCAGGATCCTTACTCTACTCCCTATCTCAACCATCCTTGTGCTCATTATAAGGATCCCTGCGAAGAAGTTGCTAAGCACGGGCTGGAGAGCTATACCGAGTACAAGCCCTGTGACAACACCTCCGGCGAGGAGCCCCGATAGATCGGCTCCTGCCATGGCGACTACGGCTAATACCGCTATGAGATAACCACTAATCTTGATCAAAGTAGCTATCTGGTAAGCCTTAGCACCTACTAGCTGTGAGAGTCTAACCCTTATAGTAGATGCTATAGCATATGTTATCCATATAATACCCAGAGCGGTTGCTACCGCCCTTATAGCATAGTAGACATTAGGCGGGATCTCGGTGGAGGGGAAAACCCTGGATATTATTTCATGCATGTTGAAGGCTATTGCTATTATTATAGCTACTGCTATAGTTACATATATGATCCTCTTCAACAGAGCACCACCTAGCAATAGATGTATAGAAGGTTTTTAAACGTGCCATTAAGTAGAAGGATCTATATTCTAAGGGATAATCGCCCGCTAGCACATAGCTCTTATGGGGATTATGGTAAAGATCCTTGGGATCGAGTCGACCGCACACACAATAGGAGTAGGGATCGCTATCGACGAGAAACCATATATAATTGCCAACGAGAGAGCATCCTACATCCCCGAGAAAGGAGGGATCCATCCGAGGGAGTCATCGAGATTCCTAGCCGAGAAAGCCCCCGAGGTTCTCGCAAGAGCCCTTAGAGCCGCATCAACATCGATCGATGATATGGATGGGATAGCAATAGCCCTCGGACCGGGGTTGGGTCCAAGCCTGAGGGTTGGTGCAACAATAGCTAGAGCACTAGCCCTGCGCTATAAGAAACCCCTGATCCCCGTAAACCACGGCGTAGCCCACATAGAGATCGGGCTTATAACGACAGGGGCTAGGGATCCCGTTGTAGTCTACCTCTCAGGAGGGAACACAGCTGTTATAGCCCACCATAGCGGTAGGTATAGGGTTTTTGGAGAGACCCTCGATATAGCTTTGGGTAACCTTCTAGACACATTTGCAAGAGAGGCTGGTCTGGGTCCCCCGTATGTTGTTAACGGGCTCCACGTAGTTGATCGATGTGCTGAGGGGGGCTCGAAATTCATAGAAGATATGCCCTACGTAGTTAAGGGCCAGGATCTATCGTTCGCAGGATTGCTCACAGCATCGCTAAGGGCTATCAAGAGGGGTGCAAGGCTTGGGGATATATGCCTAACCCTTAGAGAGATAGCCTACTCAATGGTGGTTGAGGTTACGGAGAGATGTGTATCCCATACGAGGAAGAGAGAGATCCTTGTTGTTGGTGGTGTTGCGGCAAGCCCCTATCTGAGGGATAAGATGGGGTGGGCTGCGAAACACCATAGGGCGGATCTCTATATAGTCCCCCCGGAATATGCTGGGGATAACGGGGCTATGATAGCATGGACAGGGCTATTGGCATATAAACACGGTGTCTCGATACCGGTTGGGGAGAGCTATATAAAGCCTAGATGGAGGGTTGATGAGGTAGATACTCCTTGGAGGATCTAGTAGAGATCCACAGAGGAGCGGAGGCTATAATATATATGGGGAGCTATCTAGGGATCAGGGCTATATATAAGTATAGACCCTCGAAGCAATACAGACCAGAGATCCTTGATAAACGGATAAGGAGGCTTAGAACGATCAACGAGGCGAGGATAATGACAAGGCTAAGGCTTCTAGGAGCCCCGATCCCGGCTATCCTAGATGTAGATCCCGACTCAGCCTTGATAGTTATGGAGTATATCCCTGGAAAGCTCTTGAGAGACACGCTGATCAGCGGGGGATCTTTGGGTCTATGTAGAAGGGCTGGAGAGATCCTTGGCATCATCCACTCAGGAGGGGTCTATCACGGGGATCCTACGATATCTAACTATATAGTAGATGATAACGGGGATCTCTGGATAATAGATTTCGGCCTAGCCGACTATACAAACGACCCCGAGGACCTCGCTGTAGATCTACATCTGCTCTATAGATCCATAGAGACACTCCCACTAAAATCCATAGATAAGATAGAGGAGGAGGTCTATAAAGGCTACGAATCAGTCGTGGGAAGCGAGAGGGGTAGAGAGATCCTGGAGAGGGTGAGGAGCATCAGGCTCAGGGGAAGATATGTAGCTGAGAGGAGGGCTAAAGCAGTATGGCTCACAGACCAGGAAGACTGAGGATCCTCTTAGTAACGGGTAATAGGAATAAAGCTAGAGAGATAGAAGAGATCCTTGCCCAGAGCTTCCCAGGAGCCTTTGAGGTAGAAATAAGCGGTGATATAGAGAAGCTCGAGATACAGTCCGAAGATCTTGCAGAGATAGCCTTAACAGCGCTGCGAAGCGCTCTCAAGATGATAGATAGAGGCAAGTGGGACTCAGTAGTCGTGGAGGACTCGGGACTATTCATAGAAGCCCTCAAAGGCTTCCCAGGACCCTACTCGAGCTATGTGCTTAGAAAGATAGGCTTAGAGGGTATATTAAAGCTCATGGAGGGTGAGAGCAATAGAAGAGCATGCTATAGAGCCGCTGTAGCCTACACAATAGATAATGAGACGAGAATTGCTGAGGGCGAGGTGTGTGGTGTAATTGCAGAGAAGCCCAGAGGATCCGGGGGTTTTGGGTACGACCCCATATTTATCCCAGAGGGGTATGGGGAAACCTTCGCACAGCTTGGAGAGGGTTTAAAGAACAGGATAAGCCATAGGGCGATAGCTATTCGGAAGGCTGCACAGGATCTCCTGAGCTCTATTAAGAGACACTAAATAGAGATCGTTTCTAGACCTTGGAAACACATAGCGGGACACGTTATAAGTTATATAAAATGTTATATACCGCTGTGGTATATACATATATGGTTGTAATTATGGGGTGTGTCTTATGAACTGGCAGCCCAACATTTTACCCCTCGTTTTTGGACTTATAGCGGGTTTAACAGTATATATCGGTGCTATAACCCTCTACAGGGCTAGAAAAACACTATCAACCAGAGGAATAGGTTTTCTCCAAGCCCTTGCAGGCGGTATACTGGGCTACCTAGCATTAGAGACAGGACACGCAGCTTCAGAATATATCGAGGAGCTGGCTAAACCAGCAACATTCGTGGAATTCATAGTAGCCTCTGTGGTAACGACGATAGCTTTTCTAGCAACCTATCTATCCCTGGCAAGTGTTGAGAATAACATGAAGAGGGGTAAAACACCCTCCCTAGGGATCTATACGGGGTATGTTGTCGCACTAGCCCTCGGGATCCATAATGTTGGCGAGGGGTTCGCAATAGCAGCCTCACTACTAGCAGGAGCCCTAGCCTCAGCAATACTATTCACCATAGGGTTCGCGATACACAACGCTACCGAGGGATTCGCAATAGTAGGACCCCTGCTAGGCGAGGCGAGACAGCAAGTAGACCACACAGCCCTCTTAGGCTTATCAATGCTAGCAGGACTCCCCACAGTCCTTGGATCCGCTGTTTTCTACACAGGCATAGGCTCTGAACTCTTCCTAGCCACTCTAAATACCATTGCGACAGCCTCTATAGTCTATGCAATGCTCCACGTAAACCTCTCAGCCCTGGGCAGGCTGGGCGGTGTCTCGAGCCCCCTATTCTGGACAGCAATAACCCTAGGCGTTGTGGTAGCCTTCTCAACCGAGTCAGTAGCCCTCTTTGCACTTACTGGATAACAATAGCCCGGGCTAGCTACTACCTAGTTTTTTAAGAACCTCCTCAAGCCTTGGGAGCCCTTCTTGAGCACCCCTCCTAGAGATCTTTATCGATGCACATATAGAGCCAAGCCTGACAGAATCTACTATAGACATGCCAGAGGCTACGCCGTAGGAGTAGCATGCTGTGAAAGCATCCCCAGCACCTGTTGTATCAACAACCCTCTCGGGCTTCGCAGCGGGGATCATCGAGACTCGATCCATACCCCTGCTATAGAGGGCAGCACCATGTTCCCCCAGCGTTATCACGACGTTTTCAACGCCCATCCTAACAAGCTCTCTCGCCGCATCCTCGATCTCTTCCTCCAGCTGTCCTCTAGGCTCTCTCCCAAGGATCCTGAAGATCTCTGTCCTGTTAGGTATGATCGTGTGGGTTCTTTTCAAAACATCCTCAGGGATCTTCTTAGCAGGCGCCGGGGTCAGGATAAACTTGGCACCAAGCTCCTCGGAAACCCTGGAGACCCTCTCAACAGTCTCCATCGGGATCTCTAGCTGTGCGAGTACAGCGTCAACCTTACCAATAGATCTCAGAGACTCCTCAGCCTCTATAGGGCTTAGAAGCTTGTTAGCCCCGGGAGCCACAGAGATCATTGTATTCCCTTCCCTATTGACTAGTATGAAAGCAGTACCAGTATGGATCGCCCTCTCCCTCCTAACATGATCCACATTAACACCGTTCCTCCTGAGATTCTCTATAGCCATATCCCCAAGACTATCCATCCCAACCTTGCCGACCATATATACCTTACAGCCAAGCCTAGAGAGCCCTACAGCCTGGTTAGCACCCTTACCCCCAAAATGGATCTCATACACACCATCACTAACAGTCTCATCAACCCTCGGAAACCTCTCCAAATAGATCACAAAATCAACATTGATACTACCAACAACAGCAACTACAGCCATAGTATCACTACTACCACATGTTTCAAGAAGCAGGGATATTTAAAATAAGATAATGGTATTGACAGGGCTTTTCGAAACCATTTCTCGTAGCTCTTATCTATGCCGTAGCCAGCCGTTCCGGGTTTCATGATAATTTATAAGAACTGACATTAAACCCGTAGTTCTGCAATAATGGAACATAGTATAAGCCCTGCTATTCTATTAGGAATCAATAGCTATGAAACCCAAACCCCTATGAGAGGTATCTATACTCTCTAAACATTCTCACCGAGTTTGACGAGATTGTGAAGCTTTTGAGAGCGTTTATCGAGACCTCTAGATAAGCCTCGGGATCTTTATCGATGAGCTCCAGGATCTTGAGGAACTTAGCCCTGAGATCCCGGTAGTCCTCCTCATCAACCGCAGAGACTCTTGCTGTGTTTTCATATATATTTATGAAGTCAACGAGCTCTAAGCCGAAGAACCAGCCGTTGAAGCCATCTATTATTGTCTCGAGAGTCCCGCCGTCTCTCGATGAGAGTGTTGGGACGCCGTTGATTCCTGCTTTCATATAGCTGGTTCCACATGCCTCCCAGCCTGAGAATGGTGTGAAGAGCAATAGATCTGAGCCGCTGAGTATGGCTCTAGCGATATCAAGGCTATAGTCATGTATATATACAACATTATCAAACTGCTCGTGGAGTTTTCTAAACCTAGCCATATACTCTCTACCCTCATGATCCTTTGGATGGGCTTTGCCGGCTAGAATAAATGTTGCGTTAACCTCCCTTCCAAGGTCTCTGATAAGCCTCTCAATAAGATATGGTCTCTTATACTTGGTGAGCCTTCTAGCCCACGCTATGATCGGGCCTTCTACCCTGACATCGGGTTTGCGGGATCTTATGAGGGATACTAGATCCTCCCTAGCCCTCCTCCTAGCAGGGGCTAGATCCTCTGGAGAGATCCTGCCAAGACCCTTGGAAGATACTAAGCCCTTTATAGCGCCGTGAACCCACCTCTCAAGATCAACACCGTTCCTCACATAAGCTATCCTGTCAACAAACCGTGGGAATATTCTATGGAGCATCTCCCAATGCTTCCTAGAAACACCGAACCCCACTGGCACCTCTCTGAGCACTACATCCGTGATCCTCACAAGACCCGGGCTGGTGTCCACACCATACTCCCTCTCCAAAACCTCGTCAGGGATCATTGGATGCCCCCACGGGCCTGGTGTGTGGATCACCAGCCTGACCACTCCCTTAAGATCCTTGAGCTCTAGGGCTGCGAGCGATGCTATGCTCTCCTGAAGATCTATATATTTGATCCTCTCGAAACCGATCCTCTCCCTCATATACTGCGCAGATGATCTGGCGAAAACGATGTATTTAGCTATAGCCTGCTCAGGCGTCTCCTCGACATATAGCCTGCTAGCGATCCTAGATATATGCTCGGGATACTCTGGCTTGAGATATATAGCCCTTGCACTCCCCTTCTTAAACACAAGCGGCGCCACAAGGATCTCGCCATATACCTTGCTGCTCACCACAAGCTCCTTCTCCCTCTCGAGGACGCTCTCGGCCTTCCTGATAATATCCTCCTGACCTCTTTCTATAAAAACACCATCCTTGTAATCGTAATCAACATACCCATTTCTATGGAACATTGTCATGGCATAGTACTCGATATCCAGCCTGGATGCTGTGTAGAACTTATCCCCCTCGAGAACCCCGAGACCCCCGGCATATATCGGGATCTCGTCGAGCGCTATCTCCATCGTAAGGCTTACTATGGCTATTTTTTACCACCACAGAGTATCTCTATGCTACGCTGGTTTAAGGCTTGACGGTCGAGATCCATGGATCGTGATCCCGGACTATATATTCCCAGCCGTAGATAATATAGGAGGGGAGAGGTTGAGCTCTAAGATCACATATGTAACACTAATAGCAGATGAAACGATACACCCAAAATACGAGGAAGCCCTAGCCCGTGTCGAGAAGGATCTTCTTGGTAAGAGATACCCCATGTATATAGGTGGAAGGGAGATCTATAGCGAGAGAGGAGAGTTTGAGAAGAGAAGCCCCATAGATATAGATATAGTTGTGGGGAGGTTTCAAAAAGGATCCAGAGACCATGCTTTAGAGGCGATCAAGAACGCCCACGAGGCTTTTAAAGAGTGGGGCGAGAGCGATTGGAAGGAGAGAGTAAGGATCTTTAGAAAGATCGCTGACCTTCTGGAGAGAAGAGCATTCGACCTAGCCGCAGCAATAACCTATGAGGTCGGCAAGAACAGGCTTGAGGCCATAGCAGAGGTTTACGAGGCTATAGATGCTATTAGATACTACACAGACCTCATGGAGAGGGAGAATGGGTATGTGAGGAGAATGATGCCAGGAGCACCTGGGGAGGAGACGTGGAGCATCCCTAGACCCTACGGGGTCTGGGTTGTTATATCTCCATTCAACTTCCCACTAATGCTTGCCAACGGGATGATGCTGGGAGCACTGCTAACAGGAAACACCGTTGTGTGGAAACCAACGAGCGAGGCCCCATTAACAGCAACCCTTCTACATAGCATCTATATAGACGGCGGCATCCCGCCAGGTGTTCTTAACCTCGTCACAGGATCTGGGGAGGAGTTTGAGGATGTGTTTGTCTCCAACAAGCTTGTGGGCGGGATAGCCTTCACAGGGTCGAGGGATGTTGGTATGAGGCTCTACAGGAGATTCACAACCGAGCAGCCCTACCCCAAGCCTATAGTGCTTGAGATGGGGAGTAAGAACCCAACGATAGTAACATCCAAGGCTGATCTGGACAAGGCTGTCGAGGGTACTGTGAGGGCCGCGTTTGGCTATGGAGGGCAGAAGTGCAGCGCGACATCGAGGCTCTATGTTGAGAAAAGCATCAAGGATGAGTTCGTGTCAAGGCTTGTTGAGAGGGTTAAGAGGATCGTTGTAGGCGATCCTAGAAAGAGAGAGGTCTTCCTAGGACCCGTTATAAATAGAAGGGCTCTTGAGAGCTTCAAGAGATATGTGGAAGATGCTGTAGCCTCTGGGGGTAGGATCCTGGTTGGAGGCAAGGTCCTCCAAGGAGGGATCTTCTCTAAAGGCTTCTATGTCGAGCCAACGGTCATAGAAGGGGTTCCAGAGGATCACTATCTATGGAGGCAGGAGCTCTTCCTACCAATACTCCTGGTAAGCGAGTTCAGAACACTTGAAGAGGCTCTAGAGAAGGCTAACAATACCGAGTACGGGTTAACAGCAGGGATCTTTAGCGAGGATGAGAACGAGATCCAGTATTTCTTCAGCAAGATAGAGTTCGGCGTAACCTATGCCAACAGGAGAGGAGGATCCACTACAGGAGCATGGCCAGGAGCCCAAACCTTTGTCGGTTGGAAAGCCAGTGGTGCAACTGGAAGGGGTGTTGGTGGTCCCTACTATCTGCTCAACTACTTCAGAGAACAGGCTAGAACAATAGTTAGAGAGACCAAGGGCTAGGGGTTAGGGCTTCACAGCTTTTGATCCCTCTATCCTCAGAGACCTTTTATCGAGCGTCTCATTAGCAATAGATCGTTTGGATCTCGTTTTAGGCATCCTGGTAAGCGATATATTCCTCTATAGGTACTATATTACGGTGATCCTGGGAGCTGTCTGTAGGTGGGAGTTATAGGAAGGTTCTCCTGGCACTGAAGAAGGAGGATAAGAGATACCTAGGTGAGGCTCTATCCCTCCTAGCAACCCTGGGGATCGATGGTGTCGATACTATCTATGTTAAGAAGCCTAACCATAGGTATTATATACAGCAGAACCTTGTCGAGAAAATGGCTAGCGATGGCGATAAACCGGATCTAGTTGTGGTATATGATAAGCTGAAGCCGTGGCAGAGCTACAACCTAGCGAAGGATCTTGGGTGCGAGGTCTGGGATCTTGTAACACTCCTCCTAAAGATCTTCGAGATCCATGCTGGAACCAGGGAGGCTAAGCTCCAGATAGAGCTCACAGAGACGAGGCACAAGATACCCCTTGTTAAGGAGTATGTGAGAATGGCTAAGCTGGGGGAACAGGTTGGCTTCATGGGCCCGGGTGCGTATGGGTATGAGAGTCTCCTGAGATCCCTTAAGAGGAAGGAGGTTAGGATCAGCAGGGAGCTTGACGAGATAAAGAGGCGTAGAGAGAGGCTCGTGGTCTCGAGGAATAGGAGGGGCTATCCCCACATAGCGATCATAGGCTATACATGTGCGGGGAAAACAACCCTCTATAACACTCTAACAGGTGATGATAAGCCCACGGGTCCCCAGCCATTCAAAACCCTCATGCCTAAGAGCAGGGCTGGTGAAACACCCTGTGGGAGGATCATTTTCACAGACACCATAGGGTTTGTTAGGAAAATGCCCAGCGAGATTGTTGAGGTTTTCCACGCAGTGATCTCAGAGATCACAGCCGCCGACGGCCTTGTCTTCGTTATAGACGCCCTCGACCCGCCTGAGGAGGTTGTTGAGAAGGTTGAGGCCGCCCTAGAGATCCTCGAGAAGATCAACGCTAGGGATAAGCCCATGGTTGTAGCCCTCAACAAGATCGATGCTGCCAAGGGGGTTGAGGTTGAATGGCTTGCAGGGCTTGTGAGGGGGGTTATGGAGGCTAGGGGTTTTAGGCCGGGCTTTTTCAAGGCTATCTCGGCTTCCAAGAGGATCAATATAGATGATCTCTTAATAGCGGTTTGCTCCAGCATAGGTATAAGCGATATATATGCCTCTACGAGGTTCCACGATCAAGTTTAAAAAGGAATCCCACAGATCCTGGGGCATATTGAATATATAAGGCGGTATATACATATGTTAGCCGGTGGGTTGGGTGGCGGAGGCATTCATATTGATAAACACGGAAATAGGTGGAGAGAACGAGGTTCTCAAAGCCCTTATGAATATAGAGGGTGTTGAGGAGGCATACGTCGTATATGGTGTATATGATATTGTTGCCAAGATAACAGCCCCCGATATAGAGACTCTGAAAAAGATCGTGTCAACAAATATTAGGAAGATGCCTAAGGTAAAGTCAACACTCACAATGATGGTTGTTGAGGGTAGAAGGATCAATGTGACAGAGCCTGCTAAATAGATCCAAGCATCTATATAAACCCTCCTAGGCATGATTTATTGAGGTGCTTGGGTGTCTGGAGAGCTATTAAAAGTAATCGATATAGAGGCCTATGTCAACTACTCAGACAGATTTAACCCATACACAGTGCTACAATGCTCCCTAGAGGATGGAAGACTCTTCAACCTCTACCTAATACCCCTAGAGGTTGTGCTAGCAGTCAACAAGATCAAGGGCTATGGGTTTGAGAACGATAGAGAAACTCTCTTCGAAGTGCTAACAGTGTTTAACGAGATAGAGGTGCTTAGAAATAAGATTGAGAAGGTCGTTGTAGACGAGGTTGACGAGAACACGCATCTCTACACAGCTAAAATCTATATCAAGGGCGACGGGTTCACGGTTGCTAAAAGAATGATCCCGAGCCACGCGATCTTCCTAGCATATCTAGTAGGAGCACCAATATATATATTGAAAGAACTGGTAGATAAACAAGAACAGGATAGCAAAGAAACCGAAGAGGACAGCCTAGGGTTCTAAAAAGCATAACCCTAGGATTGCTATGTGTTCTCGAGAAACACTACGCCTAGTATCCTTAGGTTTATAACAGCTTCTATATCCCCTATCTATTGTTAAGACCCCGGATTCTGTTTTAGCACCCACCAGCCTGCCCATAGAGGCTGTTTCAGAGCGAGATATGTTTTGAGCCACTCCTAAGAGGTTGAGGGGCTTTTATATCTACTCTATCCTGAATCGCCAGCGGTAATGGAAACCAAGGAGAATCGATCCTGAGCGTCTCTTTATAAGCATTGGAGAAACATTATCTAGGAGGTAAAATGCCGGGTAAGAAAGCCCCATCAGGCCTCTACGCAGCGAGGAAGCTTAGGAAAAAGAGACTCAAGCTCAGGTGGAGCCAGAGGGATTTCAGGGTAAGAATGCTTAGGCTTAAAGAGAAATACGACCCCCTCGAAGGAGCCCCCATGGCCAGAGGGATCGTGCTTGAGAAGACAGGGATCGAGTCGAGGCAGCCCAACTCAGCCCTGAGAAAATGTGTAAGGGTTCAGCTGGTCAAGAACGGGAAGGTGGTTACAGCGTTCGTCCCAAAGGACGGCGGGATCACGTTTATAGACGAGCACGATGAGGTAATAATAGCAGGGATCGGCGGTACTAGGGGTAAGTCAATGGGAGATCTCCCCGGGGTTAAGTATAAGGTTATAATGGTTAACGGTGTCTCCCTAGATGCTCTGCTAAAGGGTAAGAAGCAGAAGCCAACTAGATGATAACGCAGACCCCGAGGATTTTGTTTAATTTTGTTTAGCTAGCTATATTATAGAATTACTATATATATAATCTACCTAGGAGAGTAAAGGTCACGCTCCTTAACTCCCAACCACTCTATGATCTGTTATATAGATGCGATCCATATATAATTTTATCTAATGCTAAATAAAATAACATACATATTTATAAGTATTCTAAGAATAGTATGTCTGGTGGGTTAAATGGTAGTAAGTGAAAAGCAATCTCCAGTTGTAGATCCTGAGTGGCTTGAGAAAAATCTAAATAATGTTAAGGTAATTGAGGTCGACTATGACCCTTCAACAGCATATAATATCGGGCATATACCAGGAGCCCTCCTGATCGATTGGAAGAAGGATCTCAACAAATATCCCGAGAGGGATATAATCGATAAAGAAGGCTTCGAAGCCCTCCTCTCAAGACTCGGAATCTCTAACACAGACACCGTGGTTCTGTATGGTGATTATAACAACTGGTTCGCAGCATTCGCCTACTGGGTTTTCAAGATCTATGGGCATGATGATGTAAAAATACTCAACGGTGGTAGGAAGAAATGGATAGAGCTTGGAAAACCCCTCACCAAAGAAATACCCAAGCCAAGCCCAACAACCTATAGAGTCACTAAAGTCGACCTAACCCTCAGAGCCTCTTTCCTAGACGTGCTTAAGAACCTCAGAAACCCCAGCGTAGTTCTGATAGATGTTAGGAGTCCCGCGGAGTATAAGGGGGAGATAACAGCCCCGCCAGAATATCCTAACGAGGCTGCCCAGAGGGCTGGGCATATACCAGGTGCTGTTAACATACCCTGGGCCCAGGCTGTGAGGGAGGATGGTACCTTCAAAAGCGTCGATGAGCTGAGAGCCCTTTACGAGAGTAGGGGTGTTACGAAGGATAAGGAGGTTATTGTCTACTGCAGAATAGGTGAGAGAGCGGCTCACACGTTCTTTGTACTCAAAGAGATCCTAGGATACCCCAAGGTCAGAGTATATGATGGTAGCTGGAGCGAGTGGGGCAACATTGTGGGTGCGCCTATAGAGAAGTAAAGAGGGGGAAGAGATCATCGTGGCAGGACTCAGAACAATAGATCTTGGAGATCTAAGCATACTCTGCGGTACATCAAGGCTTGGGGAGATAAGGAGAAGGGTGGTTGAAACCCTGAAACCTGGGGAAGAGGCTGTAGTGGTTACAAGGGATCCTGAGACTTGGTATGCGTTAACAAGCCTTGGTGATGAGCTTGGGTATGAGTTGATAGAGAGCTCTAAAGATCCTGAGGGAAGGTATCTGGTTAGGATAAGGATGAAAAACAGCTAATCAAGACCTTGGAGGCCCTACCTCGACTGGAAGATCTTTTCTAGAGGAGTACTCATAGAAAGACTCTGGGTAGAGCCTAACATCGCTAAGCCCCTTTATCTTCTTCAGAACAAGCCATGCAAGTGCTGCCCTCTCGCCTGAGGAGCAGTAGGTTATTATCCTCCTATTACCAGCAGCCCCAGCTATGCTTGATAGCCTCTCAACAGCCTCTCCATCTCCGAAGAGGGCTCTCAGAAAGACCATGGGGTCTATAAGAACCGAGCCTGGTATTCTTCCTGGCCTTGGTGTTGTCTGCATACTCCCAATATGTTCTTCATATGTTCTCACATCTATGAGAACCGCTTGATCCTCGCCCCTAGCTATTCTAACCACCTCCTCGAGAGAAGATCTTATATCGCTCCTAATGATCGGTCTATACTCCTTAGGCTGGGGTTTCGTGACACCCCTCTCTAGGGGGAGCTTTCTCGCCTCCCACTCCTCCATCCCTCCCTTGAGGAGATAGATCTCCTCCTGCCCCATATACTCTAGATACCAATACGTATAGCAAGCTATCCCTATGCTTGTCCTATCATAGGCTATAACCACTCGATCCTCTCTTGAGAGACCATTCCTCCCAAGGATCTTTGCAATCTCGGAAGGATCCTTGGGCTTTGAGGGCATGCCTCTCTCATGCTCCGTGAAATCCCAGAAGTAGAGCCACAGGGCGCCTGGTATATGGGCTCTGGCGTATTTAGAGAAGGGTCTTATATCAACAACTACTAGAGAGCCCTCGCGGATCCCTCTAAGTGTCTCTTCAGCATCTCTGAAGATCCTCTGCACCACTACCTCTCCCCATAGATCCTTCTCAGCTCTTCCGCAGCAATCCTCATAGATCTCAGCTTATTGAAAGCAGTCTTTGGAGTGTTTACAGGAGCCTCTGCGAAGGTGCCGAAACCGCAGTCAGGGTTTAGATAGATCTTCCCTGGATCCATGAACCTCAAGATCTTCTCAACCCTGGCAACAACCTCTGAGGGCTTCTCAACCTCATCAGTCCTCGGATTAACAACACCGAAGCCAAGCTCCTTATCCCCTATATAGTCCCTCAGAGCCTCAACATCACCAGCCCTCGGAGTTGCGAACTCAAGCACGAGCTGCTCAGCCTTGGTTTCAGCCAGGTAGGGCATTAGGGGTACATAGTCCCCCTTGAGAAGGGCATCCTCCCTCCTACTCCAATTACCCCTACACACATGGATCCCTACCTTTATGCCGGAGACCCCCTTTACAGCTTCATTTATAAGCTCTACAGCGAACTCGAGCTCCTCCCTCGGGTTCCTCCTGCTAAACAGTGCTGCACACATGAATGTCTGCTGCGATTGATCTGGTCCGTAAACCACCTCACTCAACACGGGCTCATCGAGCTGGACAAAGAATACACCTAGATCTCTCAGCGCTATTATCTCATCCCTCAGGATCCTGGCATACTCGTACCCAAGCTCCTCTCTAGATCTGTAGTGCTTATCACTTATCCCGGGAACCCAGCTGGATCTTGTGAGGAGATATGGCCCTGGAAGCGGGATCTTGATCAAAGCCCTAGTATGGTTCCTCAGGAAAGAAGCCTCATCCCTAGCAATACCCCTCGCCCCAACCTCCAGCCTCGAGGTTACAACAGGGTTTCTTATCGAAAACGCCGGGACATCGAGGCTTCTCAAAACAGTCTCAAACCTAGACTTATCGGGCACGAGATCGACTATCTCCGCCACGGTTTTCAACTCAACACCACGGATCTTGTCGGCAACGAAGGAGTAGAAGTTATCCCTCCTCTGCTCACCATCACTAAGGATCTCAACCCCAGCATCCTCTTGGTATTTAACGGCTAAGAGCACAGCCTCATCAGCTATCGAGTCAAACTCCTCCTGAGAGATCTTACCCTCCCTCTTAAGCCTCAAAGCCTCGAGAAGCCAGCGGGGTCTAGGCCAGCTTCCAACAACGGTTACAGGGAATAGGGGTAGCCTGGACAAGGATCTCACCTCACAACCTTTACCTCTGGTATTACCTCCACGTTCCTAGTAAGTGTGTTGCCAACGGGCGAGGTTCTCACGGTCTCCTCCCATATTTCTCTTACTGTCTTCTCATCGGCTTCCGCATCTACATATGCCTTGGCATAGATCCTCTTATAGCCTGGATGCCCCTCACTCGATAATCCCAGGAAGACAAGGATATTGTCGATCTCACCCTCAAGCGCTATCTCCAGGTTCCTGATCCTCACACCCCTCTTTGTAGCGTTGAGAACAAAACCAGTTGCATAGCAAGCACCGAGGGCTGAGAGGACATATTCAACAGCATTAGGGCTTGAATCAGGACCCCCTAGCTCTGATGGTTCTGAGATTAGGAAGGAGTGGTTCCTAACATAGGATCTGAAGTTAAAGCCGGAGCCAAGCCATCTCACCCTAGCGCTCCACCTATTTATCTTCGAGACGAACTCTCTGTTCTCGCCTGCTTGTTTTAACAGCTCTCTCAGTTTCTCAACATCTATCCCATTGATCGTCTCCCCCATGCTATCGCCTCACACATATTATCTTATCTGGCTAATAAATAACCCATATATCTATTTTTATAATTATATCCGAGACATTGGATGTTTTATTTACTATTATATTAAGTAAAACATGGCTCTTTTCTTATATTCCCTCTAATGATGTATTTTTAGAGAGGTGTACGGATTGGAAATAGGGGCTTCTGTCGACAAGCTTGGCGAGAAGCTATATAGACTCGATGCTCGAGGCTATATGTGCCCATACCCACAGATCTTCACCCTAAAGGCTATAGAGAGGATAGAGGATGGAGCTGTTCTAGAGGTTTTGATAGACAACCCGCTCAGCTGCGAGAATGTACCGGCTATTGCTAGGAAGAACGGGCATGAAGTCCTCTCGGTTGAAAAGATAGGTGAGGGTGAGTATAAAATCTCTATTAGGAAGAGGAGAGCTTAGATGGAGAGGTATGAGGAGCTCTTTAAAGAGTTCTCAAGAAGGGTTGAGGAATACAGATCCCTCGGGATCAACCCCTTCTCCCTAGCAACTGGGTGTGCCGTTAAAGTAGATCTCGTGACAGTCCTCTATCCAGCTATTAGGAGCATTAAGGGGGAGCTTGAGAAGCTCGGCATGAGCATAGCCCCGAGAAGGGATGCAGATATCTTCCCAGGATCTATTGATGGTTTTAGATTGCATAGAGAGATCTATAGGAGTGAGGAGGACGTAGATCCTGAGAGGCTTGGAAAGATATCGCCCAGCAGGGCTATAGTGCTAGCCCAGGTTTATCAAAGGATAGCCGATAACCCGGACTCTCTAGCAAAGGTTGTTAGAAGCATATACTCCAGAGTAGCCCAGGCAAGTCCGGGCATCGTTATCGGTAAGGGGCACTCAATAGTTACAGCGGATCCGAAGGCTCAGTTCATGCTCTTCGACTACATAAAGGTTGAGAGGGGTGATGGAAAGCTAGTGGTTGGTAATAACGATACCATCCAGATCATAGATCCTGCAGAGGATCCTGGAAGCCCTAGACAAGCAGCAGTAGCGCTGGGAAACTCCCTCAACGACCTCTACACCCTCGGTGCTTGGAGGAATGCGATGATAGTGCCTGTTATAGACTCACCCTCGAAGGAGCTTAGGAGGAGGATCGAGGATAGCATGAGGATCTACGCCGAGAGGGTAGGAGCCAGAATAATAGATGCCCCACAGCCCGAGGCCGGAGCACTCCTAATGGGGGCTACTGTTTTCGCCGAGACTGATAGAAAGCCCCCATTCTTCTACGACCATGTCTCGCCAGGCATGGAGCTCCTTGTGACAAGACCTATAGGAGAGCTTGCATCTATTAATGTTTATATGATGAGCATGCTTGATAGAGAGATAGCTGAGGAGCTTAAGAAAAGATCCGGCATAGATGTCGAGAAACTCCTCGAGATAAAGAACAGGATCATAGACGCTATGGCTAGACCAAACATAGAGGTCGCAAGGATCATTGAGAAGAGACTCCCCCACCTAGACGAGGACTACGACCCCGAGAGACATATAGCCGCGACAACAGATGTAACAGGCCCAGGGATCTATGTTATAAAAGAGCTGGCAGAACTCTCAAAAACCTCCATCAGAATCGAGAAGATACCGCTACTCTCACCAGAGCTGAGCGAATTCGCAACAAGAAACTATATAATACCCAACGCAACCGCAGGAACGAATGGCGCTATAGTGATAATAGCGAAGCCAAGGGTTATAGATGAGATCGAGGGAGAGCTTAGAGAGAAGGGCGAGGAGCCCATAAGGATCGGCAGGGTTATTGCCAAGGGAGAGACTAGGGTTGCAGCACCATCAACACTGAAAAAATATATCGCTGCAAAAGCATATCTAAAGGAGTTCGACCTCTATGAAGCGTAGGGCTGTCATAAGAATCTATGGAGAAGTCCAGGGCGTTGGCTATAGAAGCTGGACCTTGAGAAGGGCTAGAAGGCTCGGTCTAAAGGGTTTTGTGAGAAACGAACCCGACGGGAGTGTCCTCATAGTAGCAGAGGGGGATGAGGAAGCCTTATCAATGCTAGCAGAGGAGTGTAAAAAAGGCCCAGCCCTGGCTAGGGTTGAGAGGGTTGAGATCGAGTGGCAGGAATACAGAGGGGATTTCGAGGATTTCGAGATAGAGTATAGAGAATACGAGCTCCCGAGGGGGTAGGATGGAGCAGAGGGAAATCGTCCTCGACACGAGAGGACAGCAATGCCCAAAACCATTCATAGAGCTCGTCAAAGCCTTCATGAAGCTTGAGGGGAGGGGGGTGATCAAGATATACACAGACGATGAAACATGCATGAGCGTCATACCAGCCCACGCCGAGGAGGTGGGTTTCCAAGTAGTCTCTATGGATAGAGTGGAGAACTACATCGTGATCGTAGTAAAGATGGAGGGCGGACTATAAATCTCTACCCATACTAACGCCTCACCAGCTTCTCAGGCTCGATAATCCTTATACCCAAGCTCCTTGCTATCCTTCTGAGCTCCCTAGGCTTTCTATCACCTATATAGTATGTTATGATATACCTAGCATCAACCTTCCTACCGGTAACCTTTTCATAGAGCTCAACCTTCCTCCTAAACACACTTAGATCTCCCCTGCTCACAGAAGATCTGATCTCAGCGACTGCGAGCTTTTCGTTTCTAACAATCACATCGAGATCCACCTGGCTTGGATAGCCATAGACATAACCCTCACCATCATAATAATCCCACCTCTCAACCCTATAGCCAAACCGCTCAAGAAACGCCCCAATACCTAGTCTAAAGGCACTCTCGCTAAAAACACCCCATCTAGCACCAAGGCTATCGAGCTTTCTACTAAGCTTCTCCTGACCCTCGTGTAGAGAAATAATCTCTTGCCACAGCTTAACCTGAACCTCACGTAAGAATACAAGCTCTTGTAATAACTTGACTTGATCCTCTCTTATAGACTTAACCTCCTGTAGCAATTTAACGTGATCCTCGTATAGTGTTTTAATCGTCTTCAAGACCTGTTTCATTAGATCTAGGATCACGGCCTGGTTCTCAGCCACGGTTTTCACAGCGTCTATGAGGTTTTTCATGGACGACCGGAGATCTGTGATCCCTAGTAACCCTATCACAGCTAACCTGAACGTCTCGTCCTCTTTCAAGAGCTTTAGGAGCTCTTCTCTCAAGCTTGCCATCATCTATGGATTCGCACCGACGTATTAAAATCGATGGTTTTTTCTAGAATCGATATTTAATTATAACAAGTATATTTTATTCATGGTGTTCTGCATGCTTCTCAACGGGGTAAGGGTGATCGAGATTGGGCATGCTGTTGCAGGCCCCACTGCTGGGCAAATGCTCGCGGATCTAGGTGCTGATGTTATAAAGATTGAGAGACCAGGCTCTGGGGATCATTTCAGAGATCTTCCTGAGTTGGGGCCCTCGATCTTTGTTGATCTGAATAGGGGTAAGAGGAGTGTTGCGATAGATCTTGGGAAACCAAGGGGGCGTGAGATCTTCTTAAGGCTTGTGAGGATTTCTGATGTCGTGATCGATAATTTAGATTCGGCGGCTTCTAAGAAGCTTGGGATAGGTTATGAGGATCTCTCTAAAGAGAACCCACGGATTATTTACTGCAAGATCTCGGGGTTTGGGGAGGGTCCTTATGAGCACATACCAGCCTATGATCCGATGCTCCAAGCCATATCAGGCATAATGTCCGTTACAGGCTTTCCCCCAGAGGGTTATGTGAGGGCTGGGTTCTCCCCTATAGATATGACGGGAGCTTTTCACTGCGTTATAGGGGTTTTAGCGGCTCTTTATAGGAGGAGTATCACGGGCTCTGGATGCTATGTGGAGGCCTCTCTATTCGATTCCGCTGTCTATTATATGGGTTACTGGGCAACCTATTACGATCTATATGGCCGCGATCCACAGCCCCTAGGGGCTACGCATATATATGCATCACCATACGGGCTTTTCAAGGTTCGGGATGGTTATGTATATATGGCTATTGTTAGCGACACCCATTGGAGGAGCTTCTGCGAGGCTCTTGGTTTCACAGACCTCCTCCAGGATCCTAGGTATAGCACGAACAAGGGTCGTGTTGAGCATAAAAGCGAGCTTGAGGGCGAGATTGCAAAGAGGATCTCGGGGTATAGTGTGGGCGAGCTCCTAGAGATCCTAGCTCCAAGGAGAATCCCGATAGCCCCTATGTATAGGGTTAGCGGTCTTCTCAAAGATCCCCATGCGATATCGAGGGGGATTCTGGGTACTATTAAATGGGGTGATAAGGAGCTCAGGGTTGCTCTGAACCCTATAAGGGTTAATGGTGCTAGGTATAGCGCTAAAGGTGATCCACCAAGGCTTGGGGAGCATACCGTGGAGGTATTGAGAGGGCTTCTAGGACTCTCTGACAGGGAGATCGAGGATCTCAGGAGGGAGGGTGTTATAGCATGAACCAGGATCTATATCTAGACTACCACCACAGAGATCTTAAGGAGCACCAGAGACTATTGATCTCGAACATAAGGGCTCTTATGGAGAGGTATGACGATAAATACTGGCTAGAGGTCGATGCTGGCGAGAGGTTCCCGGAGGAGTTTGTTAGAGAATACCTCGAGCTAGGCTTAGCAGGCCTAATGATCCCCGAGGAGTATGGCGGAGCTGGCTATGGGGTTCAGGAGGCAGCCCTAGTAATGGAGGAGATCAGCGCGTGTGGAGGAACCGCATACCATGTAAGGGCTATGTACTACCCTATAGATATTATTGTTAAACACGGCTCTAAACAACTTAAGGAGAAATATCTCCCAGGGATAGCTAGGGGAGAGCTTAGGCTCTTCGCCTTCGCTGTAACAGAGCCTGAGGCTGGATCAGATACTGCTAGGATCTCTACCTATGCTAAGAGAGAGGGTGATAAGTATATCATCAATGGCAGGAAGATCTTTATATCGAGGGTTAGGGAATCGGATCTCATGTTCCTCGTAGCAAGAACCTCACCATATAATCCTGAGAGGAGATATGATGGGATAAGCCTATTCCTAGTAGATCTCAGGGAGGCTAGGGGTATAGAGGCCAGGAAGATCAAGGTCATGGCCCTAGGCCCTGTATACGAGCTAGCAATAGAAAACCTAGAGGTTCCCGCAGAAAACCTCGTAGGAGAGGAGGGTAGGGGCTTTAGACACCTACTAGGAGCCCTCAACGCTGAGAGAATAGTAATCGCGGGAGAGCTCGTAGGGGCTACCAGGTATCTCTTAAAAAGAGCAGTTGAGTATGCTTCAAAAAGAATAGTATTTGGCAAACCGATCGGGAGTTACCAGGGCGTTCAGTTCCCCATATCAAGCACATACATAGAACTCCTAGCAGCAGACGAAATCCTACACAGAGCCGCAAAACTATACGACGAAGGAGCAGAGAGCAGGATAGTAGGTCTATACACAAACGCAGCAAAATACTACGCAACCGAGGTAGCCTGGAAAGCTGCTAACACAGCCATGGATACATTCGGAGGCTATGGATACGCATGGGAGACAGGGATAGAGAGAAAACTCAGAGAGATAAGACTATACAAAGTAGCCCCTATCAACCAAAACCTCATCCTAGCATATATAGGGCATAGCATACTAGGACTCCCAAGATCCTATGAACCATAATCCTCAGGAAAACCCCACTAGCAAGAACCAAATCCGACACAGAGATATGACAATGAATACTATCGATCTTTAGCGGGGCTTATCTTTATAAGTTTTGCTCTTCTCTTATATATATCAAGCAGATCCGCGGTTATCACATGGATCTCGAACGGATCTTTTATTCCCTCCTTCCAAAGGCTTGCGAGAACCTCTCCCGGACTGATCCTGGTTACTACTAAAACATCTTCGCTTGAAAGCAGATGCCTATTTTCCGCAACACTGCCGAATAGATAAACCTCTGCATTAGGATCTAGCCTTGTAACTATCTCAACGATCTTTCCCAAATATTTATCCAGATTACTGAATATCTCAGCCCTACGTTTAGCCTCTTTCACCAAAAATTCTTCCCACGACATTCCTGATCTCCTCCACAGTTTCTCTCAACCTTCAACCTCCTCACGAGAATAATCCCTACCAATATACCTAGACGTGATATAAGCATCTTCCAACGAGCCTAACTCCACAGCATATCTTAACAAAAGCTCTCTAACATCTTCTCGCCCAGAGAGATCGCCGTAGCCAGCTGTTTCGGATTTCATGATGGTTTATAAGGATTGATATTAAACCCGTAGTTCTGCAGTAATGAACATTATATAAGCTCTTATATTTCACTGGGATGACCGCCCAACAATGAGGGTAAAAATAAAGACCCGAGGGGCGGGTTAAATAAAAACCAGGATGTGGGGGTTTCCCCACAGCAATGAACTAGAGCAAAGCTATGAAGGGGAGCTGTGGGTTGGGGTCACCCCGAATGGGTGGAGGCCAATGATAAGGGCTCCAATGAAAGGAGCCCTGAGGCCTATGAAACCAAGGGAAGAGCGGTTGATATAAAAATCAACTGCTATGAAGCCCGAACCCCTATCAGCTCTAGGAGCCTCCTCACGCTATGTGTCCTTGGATAATCTGCTCCTAGTTTGAGGAGACATGCTTTTAGGTATAGCTGGATAGACTGCTCAAGACTGAGGACTGCGAGATCATAGAATCCACGATCAATCTGAATAATAGAGGTCTCGAAAAACCTCCTAGACCGCTCAAGCAGATATTCTGCCTCACCCCGCTTAGTCAAAATACTACTCCTCAACTCCTTAAGTAGATTGTTACAAACACATTTAAGTGTGAACATAGAATCACTCAGACCGGTGGCTTGAGTATCTATGCCGGTAAGTCCGCGTAGAGAGTTTAAGATAAAATAAGCAAGAATAGAGGACTAATCTTAGATATCTGTAACAATTTATTGGGCTTACTTATCATCATCATTTATAAGACTGATTGATGATTAAACTCAAATGTAGTCTTTTAACAAAGCAACCAGCTTTTAACCATCTGGATCTATCTATTTTAAAACGGTTGATAAGGGTAAATTGGTTCTAAGCAAAAGAGCTTAATGATCATAGCCTGTTATAGCCTATTCTTAAAAGCCCTGGGCAGTGATGGGATTAATGCTCCAAACTGCCTGGAGAGTGTTCCCACAGAGATCTAGAGATCCCTGTAGGTGAGGATCTTTGGAGAAAAAACTATTTTGTTTTTACCCTAACTACTTTGTTGTCATAATTCTCCTTACCTGGAGGAGGGTTAGTAGTGTGAATATGAATGCTAGCAGTGCTAGCACTATAGCAATAGCTATCGGTGCCATAAGCCCCCCAACACCTGCAGAAACACTATCAACCCTAACACCAAGATCCCTGCCAAGGGTATCAAGCCTAGAGCCAAAACCAGCTATTGATGACGACAACCCATCCCTAACCAAACCCACCAAACCCCTAAGATCCGAAGACACAGAATCAAGCCTGCTAGATAGAGCATCAAACCTACCAGAAAGATCCCTAACACCAGTAGATAAACCACCTATATCCGTCCTCACACCACCTAGATCAGCCCTAATACCAGCCATAGCAACCCTGAGATCCTCAAGAACAGCAAGCCTCGTCCTCAGATCGTTCACACCCGACATAACACCAGCTATAGAGCTATTAAGACCAGACACACCACCCCTAAGATCACCAGCCACCCTATCAAGCTTCGACGATATATCATCAAGAACCCCTACAGGCTCCACCCCAACCTGCAGAGGAGAAACACTCGGCGTGGAAGAACCAGCCGCAACACCTGGGAGCATAGACGCAACCCCGATCTCCAGGGCTCTAGAACCACCAACAACACTAACCCCAAGAACAACCTCGTCAGATAGCTGCCTCTGATCCGCAAGACTCTTAACAGCAACAACACTAACACTATAGTTACCAGGTGCTGGGAATGTATATGAGAACCTCAAACCAACAGTCTCACCACCAGGTATAGACACCCCTATAGCCTGCAACGATAACGGCGTGT
>JAWBYA010000007.1:0-69045 GCA_038867615.1 Sulfolobales archaeon
AACATCCACAGCTATATAACCACTAGGCTTATATAACCTAACATCCTTTCTAAAAATGAGATATATGATCAACCTTCTTTCCTTTCTATCAAGCTTTATCCTTGCCTCGGATGCTAGCCTCCAGCCGGAGTTGATATATTTATAGAATTGCTTGTGAGGAACTAGATCTACCTTGATCAATCCTCTATGCGTCGATATAGCTATCCTTGTTAAGCCCTCAAGCCTCCATAGGTGGTCGTCTAGCCATATCGAGATCCTCCTCACGCTAGGATATTCCTTATTCGTTGATCCTTCTTTCTTTAGCTTTAGAAAACTCTTAACCCTTGTGGATGCATCCTGACAAGCCGTGTGAACATAGTGCGATGGTAGGTGGGGATAGAGGTTACGCATCTCTCGGTATTTTAGGGCTTTAAGTTTTATGAATGATGTTATCCCCTCTTTAGCAGCACATATTACTAGCTGCTCAACCACATTCCTATACGTATCCTCAAGTTCTATGAAAATCCTGAACAGTTTCTTAGGTATCCTCTCAGATCTAACAATAACCGTTCTCGTAACAATCGAAGCATCTTCTCCATCGGTAAGCGCTAGGGATGCTTGTAAGAAGCAGCCCACCAGAATATGCTTAGTGAGAGCCTTATAAATCTTTCCCTATAGTATTGATTGTGAATAGCTTCTCAACATTATAAGCTTCAATAGTTAGGGATGCCTCTAAAGCTTACAAACATTTCCTGAGAGCATAAAAAAGAAAACAGCCCTATATAGGGACTTCTGAGGCATAACGTATAGAGATAGGTTGAATGGGGATTTGTAAAAACACTTAAGAGGCTAGAAATTAAGAGATCGCTTCTACAAGCAGATAGAAGCGATATATAGAGCACAAGGCAGGTAGCTAGGTCACGTCGATAATCTAGAGGTAAGCGATAATGACGCATCTATAGTGGCTGACATTTCGAATACGGAGTTCATAAAAGATCCTTGATAAGTTTGTAGTGATCACAAGCTAGATAAAGCTGTATAATAAGCCAGTTCTATTAATAGTAGGTCGCGAGAGGCACGGCTGATCTGCTGAATGTAGTACTAAAGATAACGCTGGGCCTGACTTTATAGGTAGACTAGGTTTTTGTGAGATCTTTGAGTAGCAAATAGCTTTCTATGTGAGAGCAATGAGCAATACTTCAAGAAGATCTCTGGATTGCTCTGTATAGTTAAATAGCTATATGGCTATTTGTTTACGTGGTTATTAGTTATTAATACCTTAGGATCTATAGAAACGAAGGCTGGTTGAGGTTAAGGGTTGCTAGATATATTGGGGTTAGCGAGGGGGTTGCTGAGACCGGATATAGGGTTTTCCTAGATCTTCTTGGGCACGTGGTTGCTAGGCTTGGTGGGGATAAGAGAGATATTGCTGAGATCCTCGGTAGACTTGGGATCGCGATGCCCAAGGATCTTCTTAAAATTATTGCTAGGGATGTTGAGGATAAGATCAGGATCCTGGGTTCTGATGAGATCATGCGCTACCAGGAGATCGTTGCAGAGATCCTTGCAGAAACGCGTGGCACTAGGCAGCTTGGTTCTTCACTAATATATGCCGCTAGGGTTGCTTCGATCCTTGCTAGCAGCCTTGTTAGTAGCAGGGATCTAGTGCTCGGCGATCCATTTGTGGGTAGTGGGTTGATTATTAGAAGGATTGTTGATTCCTTGGGCTCTGGGAGGGTTTCCAGAGTATGGGGGTTGGGGTCTAACCCCTTAGGATCTCTTGCGGCTTACGCCTCGCTTATAGATGTTCTCGATCCTGGCAGGGTTTCTATCCTTGTACGTGATCCTTTTGACGAGATCTATAGATCCTTCTCCTCTAATGATTGGCAGCAATATAGCTCGGATGTCGTGCTAGTAAACCCGATCTTCCTCGAGGATGATAGGGTTTTGAGGGAGAGGCTTCCAGAGATCTATAGAACGCTTCTCCTCCTAGGATATGGAGAGTATGTGATTAAGAGGAAGCTAAGGCTCTCAACAGCATCCATTCTCCTCGCGGATAGTGTTTTGAAACCAGGAGGGGTTCTAATAGCATTCACCCCAGCGTATACCCTCTACAGGATTTCGAGTGCCGGTGTTAGGATTATTCTGAGGGATAGGTATAGTGTTGCCGCGATCCTTGAGGGACCTGTAACCTCTTTCTCGGGGAAGAGATCTCTGAAGGAGGTTGTGATCGCTGCCCGTAAAGCCAGGCTACCTGGCTGGGAGACGGTATTGATAAGGATCGATTCTCCAAGCGGTATAGAGGATATCGTGAAAACCCTTAGAGGGCGGAGTGGCGAGGAGGTTTATGTGAACAGGATAGCCCTGAGATCTCTGTGGGGTTCTGCCCAGAGGAGCTGGATCCATTTCTTCCGGCTCGGCGGATATGATGAGAGGTTTGTAGAGATCTTCAGGGATCTTATGGATAGCGGTAGGCTTGCAGAGCTTAGGAGTGTTGCGAGAGATATTGTTATAAAGAAGGGTATTCTTATCAGGGCTCCAAGGTTCTTTATACTCCCCAACAGGTATTGGGGTATAAGGTATAGGGATAGATCCTCTACTGTGATTTTCAATAAAGAGGATCTCAGCGAGCTTGAGATAAGCAACGAGAACCTCTTACCCATTATCAGGAGGTCTAAGAAAAAGAGAGGACCTTATGGTCTAAGGCTTGTTGAGTCTCCAGAGCATTATATCTTATCAATACCTCCAAAGAGTCTCGGGAGAATCGATAGGGATATTGTTAAATATATAGAATGGGGGCTTAGATCCCGTGTTGTCGAGGGTGTGGTGAGGATCTATGGTGATAAGTGGTATAGCTATGCCTATAAAGAGATCAATGCTAGAAGACCCATAGCAGATCTCTTTGTCTCGAGAGCCGTGTGGAAGAGTACAAAGATGCATGGTGCTAACGCTTTGATGGTTGATAAACCAGCCCTCGCCGGGGATAGCTTCTTCGCCGTAATCGGGGGTGAGAAGGGTTTGAGATGCTTCCTCACAGTCTGGTTTAACAGCACCTTCTTCCTCTACATGTTCTCGAGGATCGGGAAGATTCTTGATCATAGGTGGGGGATGATCTCAAGCGAGGATTTCCTCTCACTACCAGCTCCAAGGATTATTGGTAGGGATATCTATAGATATGCTGAGGAGATCATATCTAAATACGGCTCCCAACAACTCCCCCCACTCTCAACCCAGCTGAGTGAGGGTAGCAGGGTTAGGGATGAGATAGACTCGCTAGTATCATGGCTGCTAGGGCTGGGGGATGAGGAGATTAGGGGTATGAGGAGAGGTCTCCTAGAGATCCTTCCCTAGCTTAGCATGAGGAGAATCTACATGAATCCTCGTTACCTGTAGCTGGCTTCTTAGCACTCGGAGTTATTCTTGCTAGGGTTTCTCCAAGCCTCTCTATCTCCTCCTCCAGGTTATATATATGGGGGCTTGCCCTCACACTCTTCTCTATCCCGAGGCTCTTGTGGAGTGGGTATGCACAGTGATGCCCAGATCTAACGGCTATTCCCTCGAGGTCTAGTTGGAATGCTAGTTGGTGTGGATCTATCCCCTTTATGTTGAAGCTCAGAACGCCTGTTCCTTTCTCGGGGGGTGGGCTGTAGATCTCGATCCTATCCTCTAGATATTCCCTCAAGATCTTCTCCCCATATGCTTGGAGCCTTCTGAGATAGCTTAGCACGTTATCCATCCCTATCTCTCTGAGGAACCTGGCTGCCTCGCCAAGCCCCACGATCCCCTCTATATTGGGTGTTCCTGGAACGAATCTCCAGGGCATGTTTTCGAATACAACCTCAAGGCTCTCGGGATCTATTTTCACTATCATACCACTCCCAGCCTTTCCGGGTTCGAGCCTCTCTCCAAGATCTTTTCTCAGGTATAGAACCCCGGTTCCTGAGGGGCCGAACATTTTGTGTCCGCTGAATACACCAGCGTCTATCCCTAGTTCTTTTACATCGACCTTCATGTGGGATATGCTCTGGGCTAGGTCTCCAATGCATAGGGCTCCTTCTTTTGATGCGATGCCACATATCTCTCTTATGGGGTTTATAACGCCGTTCACGTTGCTCACATGGACTGCGATAACAGCTTTGATCCTTCCGATCTTCTCGAATTTCTCTTTAAGAGACTCTATGCTTACCTCCCCATACCTATTAACATCGATCCACACGATCCTGCACCCCCTGAGCCTGCACACATATCTCCAAGGCATTATAGTGCTGTGATGCTCAGCCCTGGTAAGGGCTATATAGTCACCCTCACCAAGGCTTGGGGCTAGGGTTAGGGCTATCATGTTCATAGCATCAGTAGAATTAAACGTCGGTACAACCTCCTCAGGATCAGAGCCTATGAGCCTCGCTATCGATTCGAGAGACTCCTCAACAACCCTTGTAGCTTCGAGGGAGAGGCTATACACACCTCTCCTAACTGTCGCATAGCTCTTCTCATAGAAGTTCTTAACAGCCTCTATAACAGATCTAGGCTTAGGCGTTGTAGCATTATTATCTAAATAGATATACCCTTTCTTCTCCAGCTCCAGGATCTCGGGGAACTCCCCCCTGACCCTGCGGGGATCTAGCACAAATAGGGACCACCGAGAATAATTCCCCCGAGTGCTTATAAATAGATAGTGCCAAACGCGTAGCTGCTTCTAATATTACCTTTTTCTCTAGTCTATCACGCTTCCGTATATAGTATTGATTCCAAGCTCTCTGGCTCTCTCAAGAGCTTCTCTATCTATATTTACAGCTATGATTACTATTCTTTTCACATTACCAATAAGCTGTCTTGTTCTTTCAACTTTCTCGTATAACCAGTCTATATCTTCTCTCTCAGCTCTTGATTTAATGTCTATTACGGTCGCGCCTCTATCTTCTGAAATTACATAGAACTCGTATCTGGTTCCTTTCACACCAAGCTTTCCCTCGAGATCTACGTGTTCGAATCTTCTAGCCTCTCTGGGATCTATCCCTAGCTGTACTAGTTTATCTCTATAGAGGTGCAGGATTACTTTCTCGAGATCTCTTCCAACGCTCTTTCCAATTCTCCCAATAGAGCTCTCAATGGAGATCTTAAACTCCACCAATGTCTTGCAGTAATCATCCATCTCTATATAGTTTTCTAGGGTCTCTATGCACTCCTCTATCACTCCTCTGTATTTCTTTAATTCTTCTGGACTGTTTCTTGAAGCATTGATCTTCTTTTCCGCAGCTGCTTTAGGCTCTGTTGTGTCTTTTCTCTTGATATAGCCTGGTGTCTTATCTATGCTCTCTTCTCTGCTATTCAAGGCTGTTTCAGTGGATATTATACTTCGTCTCTATTAAATATAAGTGATCATAGCGATCTAGTTATATATAGACTATATCTATATTTCTTTTTATTTCTTTTTGGATATTTTGGTTTGGTATTTAGCTTGAGGGTGCTTGTGACTGGGGCTGCTGGTTTTATTGGGAGCTTTTTGGTTGAGAGGCTTCTTGGTCTTGGTTATAGTGTTGTTGGTCTTGATAACCTATCCTCTGGGAGTCTTGAGAATCTCTCCAAGGCTATGGGTATGCCTGGGTTTAGGTTTGTTAGGGCTGATCTTCTAGATCCCTCCTCACTAGATGAGGATCTCTTTAGGGTTGATGCTATCTTCCACATGGCTGCTAACCCCGAGGTTAGGCATTCCACGAGAGATCCTCTGGATCATTATCACCAGAACCTCACAGCAACTATGAATGCTCTTGAGAGGGCTAGGAGGTTTGGTGCTAGGCTCTTCGTGTTCGCCTCTAGCAGCACTGTTTATGGTGATGCCGAGATCATACCCACGCCAGAGGATCATCCTCTAAGGCCTATAAGCGTTTATGGCGCTACCAAGGCTGCTGGAGAGATTCTCTGCCAAACCTACTCCAGGCTCTATGGGTTAAAATGCCTGGTTCTTAGGTATGCCAATATCATTGGCCCGAGGCTTAAGCATGGAGTGATCTATGATTTTATAAACAAGCTGAGGAGTAATAGCGAGGAGTTAGAGATCCTTGGCGATGGTTCTCAGAGGAAGAGCTACCTCTACATAGACGATGCTGTGGATGCAACGATCAAGGCTTTTGAAAAAATGCTTAATAGCGATGATGCGGAGGAGGTCTATAACATCGGTAACAAGGACTGGGTAACTGTTATAGAGATAGCGGATATAGTGACAAAAGCTATGGGGCTCAGGGGGGTTAGGTATAGATTCTCGCCAGCAACACCTGATGGGAGGGGATGGCCTGGGGATGTTAAGCTAATGCTTCTAGACATATCTAGGCTTGAGAGGAGGATAGGATGGATCCCTAGCCTGAGTAGTAGAGATGCTGTTAGGAGAACAGCGGCCGAGATGATCTCTAACGCGTATGGATAGGATATCTAGATCCCTTGAAAGGTTTTAAGATTCTGCTGAATCGCTATTATCTTTAGCCATCTATATATGTTGGATAGGGTTTGTGGATTACACGGGGGTGGCGGGGTTCTCGAGCTCTAGTGCTATGTATAGGATGAAGGTTTGCAGTGTTGATGAGATGAGGAGGATAGATAGTGAGGCTCCCAAATATGGTCTGGATCATCTCCTCCTAATGGAGGACGCTGGCTCTGCTGTATACTCGGTTGCTCTCGAGATCCTTGGCAGCGTTATCGATAAGAAGATCCTTGTGATCGCTGGGAGCGGTAATAATGGTGGAGACGCCCTGGTAGCTGCCAGGAGACTCCATGCTGCTGGGGCTGTTGTTAGGGTTGCGTTTATAGGCGATCCTGGGAGGGCTTCTGATCTTACGAGAAGAAATCTCGAGATGGTCTTGAGCATGGGGATCGAGGTTAGCTTTGTCAGGGAGCAGAGCGAGATATCCTCTCTAGAGAAGATGCTTAGCTGGTGTGACGCCTGCATAGTTGGTTTGATCGGGATTGGGCTTAGGGGGGATGTTAGGGGGATCTATAGGGATGTTATCGAGACTATAAACAGATCTGGGAGGACTGTTATAAGCGTTGACATACCCTCGGGGATAGATGGTGATAGTGGTGCTGTGAGGGGCATTGCTGTTAGATCCACAGCAACCGTTACCATGGGTTTGCCCAAGTTCGGCAATATTCTCTACCCGGGCTACCAGTACTGTGGAAGGCTCTATGTATCCCACCTCTCCTATCCTAGAAAGCTTCTCGAAGGGGTTTCTGCAGAGCTTAACACACCGATCCCTCTTCCCGAGAGGGTTAGGTGGGGTCATAAGGGGGTTTTTGGAAAGTTCCTAGCTATAGCTGGGTCTAGGTATTACTATGGTGCTCCCTACTATACATCCTACTCCTTCTTAAAGGCTGGCGGTGGTTATTCGAGGCTTGCAGCACCTAAATCTGTGATCCCGTATATTGCTGCTAGGTGTAGTGAGGTTGTATACATACCTCTCGAGGAGACTAGCGAGGGTAGTATTGCTATGAATAGCTATGAGGCTATACTGAGGCTTATAGAGGAGGCTGGGATAGATATAGTTGCCCTCGGCCCTGGTGTGTCTCTTAATAGCGAGACACAGGAGCTTGTTAGAATGCTTGTTGAGGCTATCGATAGGCCTTTGATCATAGATGGTGATGGGATCACAGCGATCTCAAAGGATCCTGGTAGGGTTAAGGGGAGGAAGGCTCCGACTATAATAACGCCCCATGTTGTTGAGTTCTCAAGGCTTGTTGGTGTTGATCTTAAGAAGATCCAGGAGGATCCTGTTGGTAGTCTTAGGAGTGCTTGCAGGGATCTTGGATCATATATAGTGCTTAAAGGAGCCCACACAATGATCTGTTACCCCGATGGCTATATCTATATAAACATGACTGGAAACCCTGGGATGGCTAAGGCTGGCTCGGGCGATGTTCTCACAGGAGCTATAGCTGCTATGTATGGTGCTGGGTATAGAGATCCTGGTGCTGCTGCCAGGATGGGTGTCCTGATCCACGGGCTTGCCGGGGATCTGGCTGCAGAGGATCTTGGCGAGGATGGCGTGACCCCTGATGATATTCTCAACTATCTGCCGAAAGCCGTGAGGATCTTGAGGGAGGATCCTGGGTATATTGTTGAGAAATACATGCCGAGGGTTGTTTAGCATTGCTAGCTATATATATTCTCCCATATCCTCTGACTCTTCGGCTCTGTCTCAAACGGCTTGGTGGCCTGCTAGATGGATAGGAACCTGGCTATAATGATCATATCGGCTGCTCTTTCAAGCCTCTCAAGCTCTATCTATATATACCAGGCTAGGTTCTACGCAACACAGGAGGGCTTCGACTATGGTGTTCAATCCATATATGAGGTTTACTCCTACGCGGTTTCTATCTTCCTCGTACTAGGGGCTGGTTTTCTCTCCGACGTGCTTGGGAGGAGGTTCTTCACATTCCTAGCCTATTTCCTAGGCTTTGTATCCGCATCCTCTCTAGCACTCCTCCCCAGCTGGGTTGGTTTTCCTCTAAGCATTATTCTCTATAACTCGGCCTTCGCGCTGGTTATTGTTGCTAGGAATGTGCTTGTCATCGACCTAGCGGGTCCTCTTACTGCGAGGTGGCTTGGCTATATAATGACGGCATCATCGATCTTCATGGTTGTTGGACCTATAGCTGGTTCCACTTTTAGAGAGTGGCTTGGCTATAGGGGTCTCTTCACCCTCCTCTCGATCCTATGGTTAATGGCATCGATATCCTTTCTATATATAGATGAACCCCGCGCCAGGATCAATAGATCTAATGCTTCTATCCCCACCCCCGAAGAGATCCTTGGCTTCATCGCTTCTCTGAGAAATCTATGGCCAATAACCCTTTATAGCTGTATCGATAGGTTTTCTTTCTACCTATGGATGCCCCTCATATCAGCATATTTCTCTGAGAAAGGGTTTAGCGATAGCGAGGTCGCGATCCTCTATGCTGTTCAGAACCTAACATGGTTCCTAGGATCCTATGCCTTTGGCCTGCTCGCCGAGTCGAGGGCTATCTATGTACTCGCACTCTCAGAGGCACTAACAGGGCTGTCGGCTCTAGCTATGTCGATAAACCCTGTACCCGGGGCTCTTGCTCCCTATATATCATTCATACTCATGGGCGCCTCTATAGCCTCGTGGATACCCTCGTATAACGCGATTCTAGGGAGCCTTGTTACAAGCCATGCTAGGGGTGGTTTGTACTCAACGATATACGTGCTAGCCACGGTGGCTGGGCTACCCGCCCCCTATATAGGATCCATGATCAGATCTCTCTTCGGCGGCGAAGCCCATTTTCTAGCATCTTTCGCTATATCGACCTCTAATGCCCTTTTCCTCCTACTCTTTATAAAGAAGAGATATGAGATCCAAGCCCGGTAGCAGTTAGTATTGTTCTTTCCTAGCCTCTCTACTTTTAGCCTGTTGCTTGTTATAAAACAATAAGGATCTAGAGGGTGACGATCGCTATGGATAAGGCTATAGAACTTTGTGAAGGCATCGTGTTGTGTTTAATCATAGCTCCTCTTCTTCTTCCTCTTCCTCTTCTTCCTCGTATTTTGGTGCATAGCCCCAGCTCTTTATGCCTTTTTCGCATTCTCTAAGATGGTTGAGTACGTCGATCTCTGTTAACAGGTAGGTTGTTTCTTCTGGGATGATGCTTCTCGTTCTCTGACCCTCGGGGCAGAGTTTATCGGGATCTGTGCATCTGGGGCATACGTACATTCCTGTAACCTTATCTCTGCATAGTGTTATCTCTCTATCGCCTATCTTTATCCTAACCCTCTCCCACTCGGGGTTCCACTGATACATGTTCTCCTAGATATCTATCTCCTATGCTTCTTATTAGTGGAAGCGATCGGGTTTTCTAGAACCTCTCTTCCAGGGTTCCACGTTATATATTTCTCTGGATCTATATGGTTTTCCTCTCGGCAGGGATTTATATCTGTTGCATGTTAATAATGCTAATCGCGGCATTCTCTAAGCCTTTTCTCTATGGCTTCTATAGCTTCTAGGTGTGTTTTGAAATCCTTCCATGCTTGGAGGAATACTATCCTGCCTATATTCCTGTATATTGAGTCTAGATGTATTGTTCTATCATCTATATAGACGATCCTGCAGAGGGAGTATTGGATGCCTCTGCTCTTCAGCATGGAGAGGAGTTTGGAGATCATGATATCCTTGTTGGGGTGGTTCTCTATCATGTGTTGGTGGAAGAGATCGCTTATCCCGAAGGCTTTGAGAACGCCTAGAGCTTTCTCAGGATCGTTCCAGCTGAGGCTTGAGATATAGGCGCCCGAAGATCTTGCCCAGAGCAATATTTTCAGAGCTTCGGGGTATAGGTTAACCTCAACCCCTCTCGAATCAACAACCTTGGTTTCTGAGACCCTCTTGAAGGGTGGTGTGAGGTCTGTGACGTTCTTATGATCCCACATAGTACCGTCTAGATCCATTAGGAGGAGGAAGCTTCCCAGCACTCTTGCCCTCCACACGCTCTAGAATAGAGGGTAATATAAGCTTTACCTATAATTATATCGAGGATCATTAGCGCTCGGCAGTAAAGTCGATCTATTATAAGGCTGGGAGACCGGTAAAATATATTGCTCCTCGTGTTGGAAATAATAGAGCAGGAGCTGGTGGGTTTTTGATGGATGTGAGGAGGAAGAGGCTGAGGGTTCTTGTAGATGCTTGGGGTGAGATCCTCTCCCGCGGTGGGAAGCTGAGTAGAGAGGATCTCGTAGCTATTCTTAAAGAGGCATATGCTGATAAGGGTGTCGAGCCTGTGAGGGGCGCTGCGAATCCTGATGATATCTATGAGAGAGATCTCATTGCCCTCTATATAGTGGGTGTTGAGGGGCTTGGTCTTGGGAGCGAGATCCCCAAGGAGATCATGGATCTCTTTTCACCTGAGAGAGCCTATCTCGAGGCTGCTGATATAGCTTTGAACAGCGATCCTGAGAACGCTAGATCCAAGATCATCGAGCTCTTTGGCAAGATCCCTGACTCAGCAATCCTATCAAAGATCTTCAGGGTAGAGCTTCTCAAATACTACTATGGCTTCAAAAAGAGCGACGACATGCCCAGACTTATAGAGAACCTATCAAAAGCATTCCCAGAAGAAGAGGCGACATTCAAAAGACTCTCCAGATTCTATATAGCAATAAAGGTTGCAGAAGCCATTATAAACGGCGAGGTTAAGAACTGGGTAAGCAAGGAAGCCTATAAACAAGCAGTAGCCGTAAAACTAGGCAGCCCGAGAGCAATACCAGATGACGAGTATATAGCGAAAATAATAGCCACAGTATTCGGGCTAAAACCCTCAAAATACTCCAAGATCCTGAGGTCAGAGAACCAGAAGCAAGGCTAGATCGATGAGTAGCACGCTAAGCATGACTCTAGAAGGATTTTGATCCGAGCGGAATAAGGCTTACACCTCAGAGAATTGTTATAAGGGTATAGTATATTCGTTTGGTTCTATAACCGCGAGTAGTTCGCTGGAATCCTCGCTGAACATGTAGAGTTTATCGATGGGTCTTACAGTTAGCTCCTGGCCTGGGATTATTTTCCTCAGTACTCTCCATGGCGCTACTACCTGGATCTCTTCTCTAGAGGTGTCTAGACGCAGTATTACTTCCTCGCCGAGGTTCTCGAAACCAGTTACTCTGCATCTGAATCCTGTTCCATCGCTTGTTACTGTTAGATGCTGTGGTCTGATCCCGAGGATAATCCTACCCGGTCTGATCTCTAACTTCTTTTTCACATTTATTATAAAACCGTTTAGGGATATGGTGTGTTGGTTAATCACTTCAGCTTTTAACAGGTTCATGGATGGTGTGCCTACGAAGGTTGCGACGAAGATGTTCCGCGGTCTGTTAAATATCTCGAAAGGAGTATCCACTTGAACCAAGGAGCCCTGGTTCATGATCGCTATTCTATCGGCCATCGTCATGGCCTCCACCTGGTCGTGTGTAACATAGAGGGTTGTGATCTTTAGCTCATCGTGTAGGAGTCTTCTTAGCTCGAACCTAAGCCTTGTCCTTAGTTTAGCGTCTAGGTTGCTTAGGGGCTCGTCTAGAAGGAAGAGTTTCGGGTCTCTAACAAGTGCCCTAGCTAGTGCTACTCGCTGCTGCTCGCCTCCCGATAATTGCCATGCTTTTTTCTCGAGGAGGTGTGTTATTCCCAATAGCTCGGCTACTTCTCTAACCTTTCTCTTCCTCTCGTTCTCCGGGATTTTCCTCATTCTTAGTGGGAATTCTATGTTCCCATAGACTGTCATGTGTGGATATACTGCGTAGGATTGGAAAACCATGGCTATGTTTCTATCCTTTGGATCTATATCGTTGATCCTGATCCCCTCAAGCACTATATCACCTTCGTCGGGATCTTCTAAGCCAGCGATTAGCCTCAGCAAGGTTGATTTTCCCGACCCGCTAGGGCCTAGGATGACTAGAAATTCTCCCTTCTCGACGGAAAGGCTAACTTTTTTAACTGCCTCGGTGTTTTTGTATCTCTTCGATATGTTTATTAGTTCGAGAAACGCTATGGTCTCACCTCCTATATGTCCTTATAACTATGCTTCCGATGAGGAATCTTCTGAAGATAATGAAAAAGAGGAGTGTAGGGATCGAGCCTATGAGTGTTCCTGCTATGATGGGTGTGTACTCAACATACCATGCTCTAGAGAATGCATAGTTTAGACCCTGTGTATAGACGAAATTCTCGGGACTCTTGAGAACGATGATTGGGAGGAAGAACGCGTTCCAGGCGCCTAGGAATTGATATACTGTGATCGTTATGATGAGTGGTTTAGCCATGGGGAGGGCTATTTCGAAGAATGCTCTGATATAGGAAGCCCCATCCAGTTTAGCTGCTTCGAAGAACTCTCTCGGTAGTGATAAGAAGTACTGCTTAGCCATGAAGACGGTGTTCACCCCTACCAATCCTAGAAGGGGTAGTGCGAATATATTGTCGATCAGTCTAAGCTGGGCTAGTATAACATATAGTGGGACCATTGTGACAAACATGGGGAGCATTATGAGGGCTAGGAGGGCGTTGAAGATCAGATCCCTGCCAAGGTACCTCAGGAGTGCGAAGGAATACCCAGCCATAAGACCTAGAAGCACGTTTGATATAGAGACAATGCTACCATATACTAGTGTGTTTATAACCCATTTTGGGAACAGCTCTATTCTGAAAAGCCTCATGTAGTTTTCCAGGATAAAGGGGTTTGGTATCCATGTTGGGGGTATCTGTGAGGCTTGCTCCCAGGTCATGAAAGAGACGACCAGCGATCTTATGAAGGGCATTGTATATACTATGAAGAAGAACGCGCCTATGAGGATCGTTATTAGCTCGTAGTAAAAACGCTTCTTCATCTAAACCCACCCCCGTATTTTCGGAGAAAGAGCACTGTAGGGATATACATTAGGGTGAGAAAAACAATAGCCTTTGCCGAAGCATATCCCGGGTCTAGTAGTAAGAAGGCTGTTCTATATATATCTAACACTACCGTCATGCCAGAATACTCTATACCCCCTTGCGGCCCGGCCATGACGAATGATAAGTCGAACATCTGGAGCGCACCTATAGTTCCCACGATGATCGCGTATACCACTGTTGGTTTGATTAGAGGGAATACAACATGTATGAATCTCCTGACAGGGCCTGCTCCGTCAAGCCTCGCCTGTTCTAGAACGTCGCGTGGTATGGATTGCATAGCCGCTATAAATAATATTGCTAGGTTGCTAGATGTCCCCCAGATCGCTACTATAGCCATTGCAGGTATGATCAGTGATTTTAAATATAGCCAGTCTGGATATCCGAAGCCAGGAATGATGAGATTTAGTATGTAGTTTATGAAGCCCTTCTGGCTGAAGAAGTATATGAAGATCAATGCTATGATGACGCTGCTTGTGAATCCGGGTAAGAGGTACGAGGTTGTGAAGATAGACGAGCCCCTCACCCTAGATGATGCTATTGCTGCCAAGACTATGGCTAGTACGGTTTGTATTGGGACGACGATGGCTGTGTAGATGAGCACATTTCTAAGTCCTATGAAGAAGGGTGCTTCATACCATCTGGCGCCCAAGAGACCTCCGATCAGTTCGTTAAAAGCTCTTACATAGTTCTCCATACCAATAAAAAGGGGCTGTGTGATATAGTTCCATTTAAAAAAGCTTAGGTAGAAGGTATAGATAAATGCGAAATAGCCGAAAACGAAGTTCATGATAGTGGCAGGTAGTATGAGGAGCACTCCTTCTAGGAATTCTCTACGGTGTTTCTTGGAGGAGAAAAAAACATGGTATTTATTCTTTAGAGACATCTTCGTAAACCTTCTAGAGGTTCTTTATAATACTGTTTATCAGATCGTTTATCAGGCTGTTAAGATCATACGTCTTTGTCTGTTTCATGTTGGCAATATGTGACTGGAGCACAGTATCTATAGTACCAATAATAGCACCTGCTTTATCCGATCTCATTGTTGGCCACACATATACATTGTTATAAACATTCAGCTGATCTAGGGTCTTGCGATGCTCTGGCCACATATTAGGGCTTGTAGCCAGCTCTTTCACTGTGGGGAGAGTATGGCCAAGCCCGATTACAAGAAACTCCTGCCCCTCCTTTCCTGCAATATACTTCGCAAACCTATATGCATCCTCAGCATGGCTTGATTTGCTATTAATACCTAGTATTACTGTAAAGGCTAGCGTGAATCTTCCACCAGGTCCTCCGGGGAGCGGGGCGATATCCCACTGTTCTCCGTATTTGAAGTTCGGGAACTGGTCGCGGATAAAGGGTATCATCCAGCTACCCTCGAGTGTGAGGCATGCTGCTTGTTTGCCAAATGCTTCTCCGCCCCAACCAGAATCAACGTCTCTTGGAAGCACTACATAGGGGGTTTTTCCAGCATCCATTCTTTTCACATACCCATCCAGATATAGATCCATGTAGTCTTTAAGTGCTTTTTTCACAGCATCGTTGTTAAACCACGCTCTCACGCTATCTGCGCTGGTGAAGTCTGGGTACGGGGCTCCATAGGCTAGTGCCATTGCGACAAAGGTTCTCCAGTGATAATGATCTACGAGTGCTGGTTTACCAGTAGCGTCTGTGATCGCTTTGAGGCTGCTAATAAAGCTGGGCCAGTCATTAGGAGGAGTGGTTAGACCTGCACGTGCTAGGCATTGTTTGTTATAGGCTAGGAAGAGTATTGACCAATCCTTTGGAAGTCCATAGAGCTTCCCGTCAGGGCCCATGAATGGTTTTAATAGAAAGTCGTAGTATTGTGCCTTAACGGAAGCGATACCAGGATCTATGTCATCTAGTGCTTTCAACACGCCCTGTTTGATGAATATCGAGGCCCAGGACGAGTCTACGTAGAAGACGTCTGGAGCTGCACCGGCTGGGAAGGAGGCCAGTATATTTTCGTGGTACATTTGTGATATAGGCTCGTATTTAACCACTACACCTGGGTACTGTTTGCTAAACTGGCCTATGGCTTTCTCATAGTTTTTTACCTCGGTCTCGCCTGCTCCCCACCCAGAGAATCTAATAACAACTGCTACAGAGGGTTTCTGCTGCCCAACTAGATTGAGTGAAAGCCCCACCGCGATTGCTATGATAGCGATAACAACAATACCTAGGATAACACGTTTAGAGAGGGCCATCTGCCCCACCTTCATGTACATACTATGTATAGGTGGTATATAAATTAATGCAATAGCTAGTATACTAATGTAATAGCTAATATACATCTATATAAAGAATTCTATACTCTTTTTGATCCGGCTCTATGGTCAAAATATAAATAGGAGCGTATTATTATACTACTAGTGGATGGTATGATCATAGCGATGCTGTGGGATTTCGATGGTGTAGTAGTGCTCACACCCCACGAAGAAGCATGGAGACTGGCAGCCGCTAAATATGGTATAGATAACTTTACCTCAGAGTTTTACTATAAATTCGTTGCTGGGCGTCCTAGATTTGAGGGGGCTAGAGCGATACTTGAGCATTTCGGATTGCTTGATAAGCTTGATGATATATCCAGGGATAGATTGATCGAGAGCTTCGCTGAGGAGAAAAACAGAATTTTCAACGAGCTTATATCAAGAGGCTTATTCAGCGTTAACCACGAGGCTTTGGAATTCATTGCGAGAACACGGATCCTCACCACTACTAAGTTTGTGCATGTATTAGCATCAGCCTCTAAAAATGCTGCGAGGCTTAGCAGGAGTATTAAGGTAGGGGGGAGGATGTTGTATGAGTTCTTCGATATAGATGTAAGCGGCTCTTCTACGAGTAAAAAAGGCGTTTTTGCAACAGGAAGGGATGCTGTTGAGTCTGCTGATTGCTTCATTGCGATCGATGACGCCCCTTCGGGGATAGAGGCAGCAAGAGAGCTTGGGCTTATTCCTATAGGTTTTCAGAATAAAGATCTTGTGGGCTATGGGGCTAGGCTTGTTATCGAGAGATTCAGGGATCTTGATCCCGGGGTGTTGATAAACCTATGCCGATGAGTATAGAGCCTGAGCCTTATAGGTTAAGGATTAGTGGTTTTGATAGAAGCCAGGAACGTTGGATCGGCACATTGTTAACGCTCGCTAATGGTAGGCTGGGCGTGAGAGGGGAGCTGGAGCTAGCTGGTTCTAGAAGCAATGCCTGTTTTCTCTCAGGATTATATAATAACATCCCGCTATGGAGGAGAGAGCTTGTTATGTTACCCACGGTGAGTAATGTTTATTTACCATATCACTTTGACATCATAGATCGTGGTTCTGTTGAACGTTTATTAGATATGAGACGGGGCTTGCTGGTTACGAGAGCGGGTATTGGGAGATCTATTGAGTATTATAGCGAAAATGCTGTGCATAGGAGGCGTAAGAATCTCTTCATGCAGCGTATTCGCCTTACCTCCGATTCAGAGGATGTGGTTATCCTACCTATAGAAAACCCTCTCAACCCATTCCTATATGGCTATACCTACACAGAGCACCTATCGAGGGAGAGGCTGGTGTTCAGTGACAACATACTGAGGGTTTTCTACAGACTTAGAGATGCTGACACAATGCTGGAGGTAAGGATGATGGTAGATCCTGGTGCATCATCCCAGCTAGATCGTTTGGTTACCAGAGACAGTGCTGGCTTTATAATCAGGGGTAGAGGGCTGGATGTGAAAAGATATGTGGAGTTCTATATCCATAGAGAAGGGGCAAAAGGAGATCTGGAAGAGATAGTGAGAGAGGAAATACCTGACTGGGCATCTCTGCTCTCGGAGCATATGGATTCATGGTCGAGGCTTTGGGACGAGATCGGTTTAGAGATCGATGGAAGCGATAGGCTAGCGGGTAGCATAACTTTTTACACATACCACCTACTCCAACTAATCGACGATGATGGAGAGGAGCTCATGATACCGGCTAGAGGATTGCATGGCATTGGTTATCGAGGACACATATTCTGGGATACCGATCTCTATCTACTCCCATTCCTCACATTCCTATACCCCAGAGCTATGCGTGGTGTTCTGAGCTTCCGATGTAGAACCCTTGAGAAGGCTATACAATATGCTCGTGAGACCGGGTATAGGGGTGCTAGATATCCATGGGAAAGCGTTGATGACGGTTATGAGTCTACTCCTAGATACTATCCAGTCGACCTGGATAGGTGTAAATGTATTGATATCCTTACTGGGGAGCAAGAGATCCATGTTACAGGCGATATCGCGTTCTCTGTACTCTTCTACTATAACGTTACGGGTGATGAGGAGTTTATGAAGAGGTGTGGGTTTAGAATCCTTATTGAGACGGCGAGATACTGGGCTAGTAGAGTGGAATACGATGCTGGTAAAGACGCCTATGTTATAAGGAATGTCATCGGTCCCGATGAATATCATGTTGGTGTGGATAATAATTTCTTCACAAACCTGATCGCTAAATATAACTTGAAGGCTGCTTTCAACCTAGTTATCAATGCTTTAAAGAATGATGAAAAGCTGCTAGAGCATCTCGGCGTCAGCCTTGAAGAAGTAATGGAGTGGGGTAGAATAGCTGAGAAGATATCATTGGGTAGAGAGAGGGATGGGGTTATAGAGGAGTTTGAGGGTTTCTTTGACATCCAAGCCGATGGGAAAGTCGTGGAGAGAGGGGCAAAGAGAGTTGGTGTTTCGAAGCAGGCTGATGTTGTGCTAGCACTATTATTGAAAGAGATCGTTGAGGGGGTCGAGCCAGAGATTCTTAGGAAGAACTATGAATACTATCTAGAGAGGACTACCCACGAGTCATCACTCTCTCTACCTATCTTTGCCACCGTGGCTATCATGCTGGGAATAGATGAGAGATTGGAGCTCTTCTCCAGGGTTCTGGAGACCGATTTGGGGAATATGTATGGAAATACGCATGATGGCTTCCATGTTGCAGCAGCTGGTGGTATATGGTATGCTATACTCTTTGGTCTACTCGGTATCAGGTTGAGGAATGGTGAGCTTGTCTATCACCCGAGAAGATCTGGGGATCTCAGGCTCGCGGTTAATATTAACTATAGAGGTAATAGAATCAGGATCTCAACGCTTTAGTGATCCTTGGGTTGATCCATTAGGCGCGGTTTTTTATTAGGCGCGGGGTGGTAATTTAGCTGGGAAGATCTTGGTGGATGAGGAGGAGGTTATTCTAAAGCTCTTGATGTTCGGGTTTACTAAGTATGAGGCTAAGGTTTACTATGCTCTATTGAAACACGGATCGCTGACCTCGACAGAACTCTTAAAGATAGCTAGGATACCCCAGGCGAGGCTCTATGATGTTATTGAGAGGCTGGTCTCTAAAGGCCTTGTCAAGGTTAGTAGGAGCAGGCCTGCTAAGTACTCGATAATCAACCCCGAGCTTGCTTTGAAGAGCTATATAGAGCAGGAGATGGTTGCCAAAGCCAAAATAGCTGAGGATATTGTGAGGAGTGTTGAGCGTAGTGGTGAGGTGGTTGAGGATAGCTATATATGGACCGTTAGTGGTGTTCATAGCATTACAGTTGTTATCAGGGATCTGGTGGAGAGTGCCGAGGACGAGCTCTTAATAGCTACATACACGCACCTTATGGAGAAAATGATGAAGAGTCTTGAGGGGGTAAAAGATAAAGAGATCTCTACATGCGTTATACTTTATGATAAGGATGGAAAAATAGCTGAGAATCTAGCTTTCTTCGATGAGGTGAGGTTTAAACCCACGTTGGGGCCGACAATCATATTGAAGGATCTATTGAAAGGACTGCTCATCCCCCGATCCTATAGACAGAGGCCTGTCGCCTATATCATTGAGGATCTAGAGATACTCTCACCCATAATAAACTATTTCTTCTACCTCAAAGAGACATCCAGCCCGATAATCTACAGGCTAGGCGAGGATGTGAGGAGAAGAAGGTTTAGAAGCCTGATACGGGCGATCGAGATGATCCAGAGGATGCAGGAAAACGGCATCGAGGTAGGCGTAGAGATCGAGGGTAGATGGAGAACCAGCGGCGAGCCAGGTAAAATCGTTGGAAAGCCGATAAACGCGATAAGAGATAGATACCGCGAGATAACATCCCTTATAGTCGAGCAGAACGGATCAAGAATCCTTGTGGGAGGAAGAGGAGCTACATATGAGGATTTCGAAGCCCTCAGAATAACTGTCTACCCCCTCAATCCCACAGCAGATCAGCCAGGCTAGCTAGGAATCGCCTCCAAAGATCTTAAGAGTATATCCTCAATAATAGATCGAATTTATCTCTGCTCTGTTCTTATCCTGCATATGAGCCTTGTGCCGGTGATAGCCATTGAAGATCAACGGTTTGGGATGCTCTGAGGTCTCGAAGCCGAAAGCTGGGTAGCTGGTATCGAATAATACCAATAGCTAGAAGTAAAACTCCGGGCAACTGCCCTTTTGTTTTCCCTATAGGATCTTTTGAAAACGCTTGTTCTAAATTAGAAGAAGAAATTATAAGCATGTAGGGCAAGATCTACATGTGCGGTTTATATGGGGTATTATAGAGCTGCTCTTGCAACATGTATAATATAGGAAATATATTCCTATCGCTCGCATTTATAGCCTTCATATATGTTCTGTATAGAGTGCAACAAACTCCTAGCCCGTTTGCTGGTATCGCGTTTATCTTTCCTACAGCACTCTGGCTGCTAAGCCATAGCCAGCTGTTTCAGGTTTCATGATGGTTTATAGGGGTTGATATTAAACCCGTAGTTCTGCAGTAATGGAACATAGTATAAGCTCTGTATTTTATTGGAATGCCCGCCCAACAATGAGGGTAGAGATAGAGACCCGAGTGGGCGGGTTAAAGGCAAAGAGATCCAGGATGTGGAGGTTTTCCCCACAGCAATGAACCCGAGCAATGCTATGAAGGGGAGCTGTGGGTTAGGGTCACCCCGAATGGGTGGAGGCCAATGATAAGGGCTCCAATGAAAGGAGCCCTGAGGCCCATGAAGCCAAGGGAAGAGCAGTTGGTATAAAAATCAACCGCAATGAAGCCCGAACCCCTGGTTTTCCTCCTCATAGCCTTTCTACTCAGCATTGGTGTGAGGTCACGTGTTCTCGGACTATTCTTCGGATATGGTGCTGCTGTCCATATACTCTTCATCATAACTATTATTACGCAAGCTATTATTACACAGGGCGCGCTACCTCTAGACCCATTCCTACCAGGTATCTTGATATTATTGCTAGGAATTCCAGCTGTATTGGCATTATTGCTAGGAATCGCGGCGATAAAGAGGCTCTAAAACCCGGAGAGCAGCATGGTAGTTTGGGATTAAAAATCGGTGGATTTTTCTGCTCAATGTCTTTGGGGATTGTGTAAGCTGTTCCAGAGGGCTCGTGGGTTTGGTGAAACCTATAGGGGCTGGTCGGGATCCTTATGCTTGTGACATTCTCCTACACGGTCTCCTTATGAAATAGAGGATCTCTGTTTACTCTCCCCACACTCTCTTGACTAGTCTCAGTATATTGCCTCCAATTACTTTCGCTATCTCTTGGTCTGAGTATCCGTTCTTTACGAGCCATCTGATTATATTCCTATATTCTGAGGGGTTTTCGAGGCCGTCGACATACTCTACTCTTGGGAATGGTGGTAGGTTCTCCTCGATGCTTGTTAGTGCTAGGTATTCTCTGAAGGCTCTGTGGAGCGCCACATGGTCTCCGAAGAGTGTGTCTGGTCCGAATGCTACATGGTCTATCCCCACGAGTTTCTCTATGTATTGGAAGTGCTCCATAACGCTCTCAATACTATGTCTAGGATTATTCTTGGTTATCGTTGTGTGGGGCGCGGCTTCTACACCGAATACTCCTCCCTTCTCTGCTAATGCCTGTATAACCTCGTCTGGCTTCATTCTTCTCGATGGCCATAGGGCTCTCGCACCGGCGTGGGTTATTGCTACAGGGTCTTTAGAGGCTTCTATGGTGTCGAGGCTTGTTTTATCACCCGCGTGTGCTAGGTCTATTAGCATGCCCAGCTTATTCATCCTCCTAACAAGCTCGTATCCAAGGTCTGTTAACCCTCTATCAATCTTATCCGCTAACCCTGAGCCAAACTCGTTACCCCTGCTATAGGCGATCCCCATGCATCTAACACCAAGTCCGTAGAGTATATCTACTCTAGAGATATCCTCCCTAATGTTTGGAGGCCCCTCAAGGTGTATGACCATCGCTATCCTACCCTCCCTATATGCTTTCTCAATATCGCTGGCTCTTCTTGCGACGAACACCAGATCTTGGTGATCCAGATCTGCTTGAACCATGCCTATCTGGTGGATCACGTTATCCCAGTCCCACGGATCCATGGATCTCATGAGGGCTATACCATCCTGGAGACCCTCGAAGAAAGCATCAAGCCCCGAGGCAGCAAGCCCTTCGTACCCGATCCAGAGCCTACCGATCCTCTCATACTCAATAAACTCTGAGGGATCTTCCGGGAATACTTCAGCATGATCGTGGAACGAGATCACTATGTTCTTCTCAATAATCTCCTCCACCCTCTCCTCCTCAGCCTTACTCAAAGGAATCGTTTTTGAAGGAACCCTACCTATCTCTTTAGCTAGCTTGAAGGGCTTGTAATCCCTCCCCGGCTCTAAGAACGACCAGGATCTATACCCAGAATATTTCTTCCTAAGACCCGTAGACTCCCCCTCCCTACATAGAGGGTGAAGATTAATATATCATGATATCCTTGCTGTGGCTATCACTATTCTCCGCATTGTTAGGGATTTTACTTATTCGTAAACGATAAACCCCTTGGTTAGATATTTTCTTTCTTCACCGGCTGTTACGGCTCTGTGCTTTTTGTCTGGAGGCAGGTTTTAACTATGGTCTCTGATAATTCCTCTGGATCTGTTCTATTGCTCAGCTCTATCTTATAACCTATGCCTAGGTGTTTAAAACCCTCTATAAGTAGTATGTCTACCTTATCTTCTATGCTCTTCAGAACCTCTGCAAGGCTTGTATCCCTCATAAACATAGCAACCCTCTCCCCAGACCCCATAACCACTATCGAGTAGTCGGCAAACCCTTCCTCCATGTATCTCCAGGAATCCTTATGCGCCACATCAATCTGGTGGTGGGTGTGTTTCAGAACAGCAACTCTATAGCCCATTGCTTTTAGTTTCCTAACAGCCTTGACAATCCCGCTGGTTTTGCCAGAGCCGCTGGGGCCTATAACCTGAACGATGCACTTCACCATTATATATGCTCCTGCTCTGGTTTCACCGGAGAGCCTTTATCTCTACCCATGTTCCGAGTCGGCTCCTAGCTGTGTAGCTCTACTTTAGCTCTTAACAGACCTTCTCCAGGCTAGGTGTTGGTTTATTTTTATCTCTGCTGTGATTATTACTCGGTGCCCAGGTTGAAGGGTTTATGGGGTAAGGCTTTATGGGTGGATCTTTCTAGGAGGGAGGTTAGGGTTTGGGAGTATCCCGGGGATTATGCTGTTAACTACATCGGTGGGAGGGGTTTTGCTGCCAAGATCCTCTGGGACTTTCTACCTCCTGGCACTGATCCCTTGTCTCCCGATAATATTCTCATCTTCGCCGCAGGTCCCCTCACGGGTCTAGCTGTTAATAGTGGTAAGATTGTTGTTGCTGCTAAGAGTCCTCTCACAGGTGGCTATGGTGATGGTAATATCGGATCTCAGTTTGGGATCGGGCTTAGGAGGTCTGGTTTCGATGCCCTGATCGTTACTGGGAGGGCTAGGAAGCCCTCGTATATCTATATTGAGAATGGCGAGGCCCATATACTAAGCGCTGAGGCTCTGTGGGGCTCTAGCGCTGTTGAGTGTGAGAGGAGGATTAAGGAGGTCCATGGCGGGGGTGTTGGTGTTGCCTGTATAGGGCCTGCGGGTGAGAATCTAGTCAAATTCTCTGTGGTTGTATCGCAGGCTGGGAGGGCTGGGGGTAGGCCTGGTATTGGTGCTGTTATGGGTAGTAAGAGGCTTAAGGCCGTTGCTGCTGTGGGTGATAAGGAGATCCCGGTAGCCGATCCTAGAGAGGTTAGGAAGCTATACGTAGACTCCGTAGGGGATATCAAGGGTAAGGATGGCTATGACTTCTGGGTTAGGCAGGGTACTATGGCTACTGTAGAGTGGGGTCAGACGGCATCTGTTCTCCCCGCATATAACTTCAGAGAGGGGGTTTTCGACGGCTATAGGTTGATAGACGGCTATTCCATGGAGGCTTCCAAGGTTGCCCTCAGATCATGCCCCCTCTGCGCAATGCCCTGTGGTAATGTTGTTGTTGATTCCGGGGGTAAGGAGGCTGAGCTTGACTATGAGAATGTCGCGATGCTCGGCTCCAACATAGGTTTAGCCCACCTTGGTCATGTGGCTAGGCTTAACAGGATTGCGGATGAGACGGGTATGGATACCATATCCCTCGGATCCGTTATAGCCTTCGCTATGGAGGCTTCCGAGAAGAAGCTTATTAAGGATAAGATCGAGTGGGGCGATCACAAGGCTGCGGAGAGACTGGCAAGCGATATAGCGTATAGAAGGGGTTCTCTGGGAAGCCTCTTAGCAGAGGGGGTTAGGATTGCTTCAGAAAAGATCGGTGGAGGGTCGGGGGATTGGGCTATGCATGTCAAGGGCCTCGAGATCTCTGCATACGACTGCCACGCAGCCCCGGCAATGGCTCTGGCTTATGGGACATCACCTATAGGGGCTCATCATAAGGATGCATGGATAATATCGTGGGAGGTTAGGACAGGGAGGCATGAGTATAGCGAGGCTAAGGTGGATAAGCTTATAGAGCTCCAGAGACTAAGGGGAGGTATATTCGAGACCCTTGTGGCATGTAGATTCCCATGGATCGAGCTGGGCTTCGAGCTAGAATGGTATCCAAGGATATTCAAAGCCGTAACAGGTAGAACGATAACGATGGAGGAGTTCTTAGAGGTAGCGGATAGAATATATACATTGATAAGAGCGCTATGGGTAAGGGAATACGGAACATGGGATCCCCAGATGGACACACCGCCAGCAAGATGGTTCAAAGAGCCTCTAACAAAAGGCCCGCTGGCAGGCGCAAAACTAGATCTAGAGAAATACCACTGGATGCTCCAGAAATACTACGAGAAACGGGGATGGGATGAGAGAGGAATACCCAGGAAATCAACACTGAGAAAACTAGGGCTAGAATACACAATACCAGAGCTAGAGAAACGCGTAACACTGAAGGAATAACCTTCGAACCCTAAACCAGCAGGTCTGAGTCTACGTCCTATCCCCCTAAAACAGATCTCGAACCCCTAATGAGAAGATCCCAAGAGACGTGCGAAGCCAGGGGTAGGGTAGCCAGTAGCAGGCGTGCTGGTCACAGTGAAGCAATCCATGCGCGATCAATCTTTGTTTTCTCCATGGGGTCTATTATTTTTAAGGATTCTTCGTGTTGAAGGAAAGATGTTATAAATATGTGAGGGCAAGATCTACATATGTGGGTTGTATGGGGTACTATAGAGCTGCCCTTGCGTTTTGCATAATGGGGAGTATATTCTTGACATTCGCGTTCGTTTTTGCTCTTTTCATGCAGTTCTCGCCACAATCAGGTTCTGGCTGGCTTGCCTCTATATTTGTTCCTATCGCAATTATAGTCTATGTTCTAGCACCATGGATTCTGGGCCTGATCTCCTTTCTCCTAGCATTTCTTCTCAGCATTGGTGAGAGATCAGCGGTTCTCGGATTATTCTTTGGATATGCCGCTGCTCTCCACGTAATTTTCATCGCGATCCTCTTTGTGGTTGGAGGCATATCTGGGCTGATCGGTGTGCTTCGCTCGGAGACCGGGATGGTGATGCTAGGGATCCCTGTCGTGGTAGCACTATTACTAGGGATCGCGGCTGCCAGGAGATTCTGAACGTGATCACCTTGACCAGGAGAGGAAGAAGCATTGCGACCCCCTTTTTGTCTCGATAATTAGATCTGACCGTTGTAGTTATTCGAGAATCATAACTATGCTGGGGATCTTTTACTGGGTAGTCTGTATCTTTCTTCTATCTATTTTAGAGACGCTCTACGGGCGTCTTTATAACGATAAACATGTTTTAATATGTAAAGCTAGCTAGTGTGTTTGTTCCTAGATCTCTCTTGATCGGTTTACTTTATAAAACATATTAGGTGTGGTGCGGTGATTCTTGTGGTGTGGTTGTGTGATTAGAGGTTTGCATCATATAACTGCTCTTGCTAGCGATCCTCAGGTTAATCTTGATTTCTATGTGGGTGTTTTGGGGTTGAGGCTTGTTAAGATCAGTGTTAACCAGGATGATCCTGGTGTTTATCATTTCTTCTATGCTGATGAGAAGGGCTCTCCCGGAACTGATCTCACCTTCTTCCCCTATGTTGGTATCGATAGAGGTGTGCTTGGCTATGGCGTTTCTACCAGGGTTTATTTCTCGATACCCCTTGACTCGCTTGATTACTGGCTTGAGAGGCTTAGAAGTTTTGGTATCCATTATAGTGAGCCTAGGAGGACTGAGGATGGTGTTGTGGTTGAGTTCAACGGGCCTGATGATTTTCCCCTAGCCCTTGTGGCTCATAAGGAGGCTGATGATAAGGAGATCTATCCGTGGAGGGATAGCCCTGTTCCTAGCGAGCATTTCCTCAGAGGCTTCCATAAGGCCGAGATCACGGTTATAAGTTGTAAGCATAGCGGCTGGTTCTTGGAAGAGGTGCTGGGGTTTAGAAAGATCCGCGAGGGGAGTGATAGTGCTAGATATGCTGCTGGGGATGGGGGTTCGGGATCTATTATAGATGTTCTATGCCCACCAGGGCTTAGCACTGGCTACGTTGGTGCTGGAACCGTGCACCATATTGCTTGGAGCGTTGATGGGGATCGAGAGCAGGTTTTCTATAGAGAAAGGCTCTCAAGACTGGGCTTTGGGGTAACCCCTGTTATTGATAGGAAGTGGTTCAGATCGATATACTTCAGAGAACCTGGCCACGTGCTATACGAGATAGCAACCAAAGGCCCTGGGTTTGATGTTGACGAGCCTCCGGAAAGGCTTGGCAGCGATCTAGTACTCCCAGAATGGCTCGAGCCCCAGAGGGGCTGGATTGAGAGGATACTGCCCCAGATAAGGCTGCCCAATGGCAAGAAGATCCCTTCTAGATATGTTGACAGAAATCCACGCTAGTGTGTGTAGATAGCATGTCGCTATATATAAACCAGCTATGACATTGAGCGGAGGGTCTTGGTTGGAGCCTATAAGGGGAGAGATCCTTGGTTATAAATATATATACATAGGCTCTAGGAATAGCTATACATTACTCCTCCTACACGGGACAGGAGGGAGTGAAGAGGATCTCGTACCCCTAGCAAGAGCCATAGACCCTGATGCGGGTATTCTAAGCCCTAGGGGTAAGGTTGTTGAGAACGGAATGCATAGGTTCTTTCGCAGGCTCGCTCCCGGGGTATATGATCTTGATGATCTTAGATACAGGGCTGAAGAGCTTGGTGATTTTATAGAGATAGCCTCTCACCAACACGGTTTCGATAGATCTAGGCTAATAGCTCTGGGCTATTCAAACGGGGCTAACATTGCCATCGCAACAATGCTGCTGAGACCAGGATCTATGGCTGGAGCAATCCTCATAAGACCATACTTCCCCGTAGATCTCGGTGTAAAGCCTGATCTAAAGGGTAAGGAGATCCTCATAACAGCTGGGGAGAAGGACCCCATAGCACCCCTAGGATCGGTTCTAGAACTTGGCGAGAAACTCAAAGCCCTAGGAGCATCCGTAGAGCTCAAAGTGATAGCTGCTGACCATGGGATCGTGAGAAGCGATATAGAGACTATAAAAACATGGCTCCCAAAAACATATGAGAAGATCAAAGGCAAGCCAGGTAAACCGGATCCAAGCTCTCTAGCCGATATTTATTAACCCAGCCATTGCTACTCTTGAGTGTGGACAGCATGGCATGGAGAAGGGTTTTCTCCGAAAAAGCCCTCGAAGCTGCTGGGGGATCTGTTGCTGTTAAGGTTGATGATAAGGTGATCTTCGTAGCAAAGGTGGGGGATAAGCTATACGCTATCGATGCCGTGTGCACCCATGTGAAATGTATTCTAGGGAGCCTTGATAGGGAGAGGCTCACGGTTAGGTGTTGGTGCCATGGTGCTGTCTTTGATCTTAGGAGTGGCAGTATGATCGAGCCTCCAAGCGTTGCTCCCAACTTCCCCAAGGAGAAGATGGGCCTGAGGGTATTCAATGCTAGGATTAATAATGGGTGGGTCGAGCTAGATATCTAGATCTCGCAACCATTATAACCTCTAGCTGGGGGTTCGGGCTTCATTGCGGTTGATATCGCTTGATATCAACCGCTCTTCCCTTGGCTTCATAGGCCTCAGAACCCCTTTCGTTGGAGCCCATATCATTGGCCTCCACCCATTCGGGGTGACCCCTACCCACAGCTCCCCTTCATAGATTTTCTCTGGTTCATTGCTGTGGGGAAACCCCACATCCTGGTTTTTATTTATCCCACCCCTCGGGTCTTTATCCCCACCCTCATTGTTGGGCGGGCGTCCCATAGAATAACAGGGCTTATATAATGTTCCATCATTGCAGAACTGCGATTCAATATCAATCCTTATAAACCATCATGAAACTCGAAGCAGCTGGCTACGGCGGCGAGCCCAGGGTTTAGGGAGATCTGTTATGGTTATGTATTCTGTGTCTCCATGGTAGCTGTACCTTTGTTACATAGGCTGGATATGGTGTTCAGGCTCGACAGTAGTTGATAACAAACAATATTAACCGCAATGAAAGCCAAACCCCCTCTAAATAGGTTTATTGTTACAAGTTCTCCTTGACAGCTATTAATATTCCAGCCTCTGTTGGTATTATTGTTGATTTCCAGGGTTTATTCTCGGCTTTTTCAAAGAGTTCTCTTGGAGGAGGCTTTGGATGTATAGCATTATGAAATGCCGTTATCCCTCCAGTCCTGAGGGGTTTTCTTAAGGCGTCTAAGACCTCTGGGTATCTATCCTTTTCAATGTCTATAAAAGCGTAGTCCACGCTCTCCTCCTCTAAATTTTCTAAGTACTTGACAGCATCGCCTTTAACCACGTCTACTTCTACATTCTTCACTCCAAGGCTTTCCAAAACCCATTTTAAGTTCTTACCGAGTTTCTCAAACCTATCGTTCTTAATCTCTAAAGCCACCACCTTACAGTTTTCCAAGCACCTCTCAGAAACCCCAGCTATTATCCAGAGTGTTGAGTAACCTATGCCGGCTCCCGCATCCAAAGCTAGAGTGTTCCTACTCTTAGAGGCTATGAAAGCCAGACTCATAATGATGAGGCCATCGGTAAAGGACACCGCGGGTATGCCGTATGAAACGGATTCCCTATAGAGATCCTCGGAAAGCTTCAAAAGTCTCTCGAAACTAATGAAATCCTCTAAACCCAAGCCTCTAACCACCCACAGGGTATACGACCCCTTCAGGATTTAAACTTTCAATGCGCACCAATCCTATAAGGTAGTATAGGAGCCCCTTGGGAGGAGATCTGATCCCCCTCAACTTAAGATATACTTTACCTCTAGCCTCCCAGAGATTTCGGGCTTAGGATCCCAGGCTTGGGGGTTAGAGGTTCGGCTATCGGGTTTTTGATCCTTGTGGGGCTTGATCTTGGTTAGGGTTTGGGGCTGGTTTTTATCGATCTATATAGTTCTTCTATTCTTAGCGCTAGCTCTATATCCCATTGTGTTATTCCTCCAGCGTCGTGGGTTGTTAGGGATACTTTCACGTTGTTATAGTTGAATATACATATATCTGGGTGGTGTTCCATCTCTTCAGCTATATCCTTAACCCTCTCTATGAAGTTCACGGCTTCTACGAAGTCTTTGAATCTATAGCGCTTTACTATCGATCTAACCTTACCCCTAGTGATCCTCCATCCTCTCAATCCTTTGCTCCTAAGCTCCTCCTTGATCTCCTCTATGTTTTTGAAGGGCTCTCTGGGGAGCATAGCACCACATCATATATGCTCTGCACAGAGGCTAATATAGAGCTTCAATAAGAGTGGGGGAAGCATTGATAAAGAAAAGAAAGGAAGAGGAAAAAGAAAAAAGAAAGACAAGAAAAAGATAAATCGCGTTGAGAAAGGTTTTCCCGATCCCAGGCTATTGGTAAGAGGGTAGGTTTATCGTAATAGCAGTGTGAATATTCAGATACCAGGATAGGATGTTCCCATAGGATCGCTCATGACTCTTAAGCAGTAGCCAGCTGTTTCGGATTTCATGATGGTTTATAAGGATCGATATTGATATTGAATTTGTCTCTGTAGGAGTACTATACTAGAACTAAATGTTCTTTTGAGAAACCGCTAAAGCCCTCGAGATCTAGTCTATATGCTGCTGCATATGCGTTATAATATGGTGCTCCTTTTCTGGAGAATATTGTTAGAACCCGTGCTCCATGGTTAAGCTTATACCCTTCCCGCACAGCTTCATGCCCCCTTACTATTATTTTCACACCGGTTTTCTTGATGAACTCGTTTGTTATCGCCTCTCCCCAGAGGAATCCTGCGCCCCTTGGTGATGACGCATAGCCTATATCAGGATCCTCTGTAGGATCGTTACACAGGATCTCCTCCAATGTCCTCTTGTCATGATCGGCATCTAGAATGCATCTAAAATCAGACCAATAGCTTGTGGTTGATAGAACCGGTATTCCTCCGTGGAGAAACACTACTGTATCTCTATATATCGCAGCATATGGAAGCAGATCAAATATCCCTCTGGAAATCCCATATATCTCATCACCCTCACCACCATATATAGCTCTAAGGATCTCTGGATAATCATGAGGATGTACAGGGAGAAAATCAAGGCTCTTTATCTCGTGATTACCTCTAAGAGTTATCACATTCCCTCTATATCTCTTTTTGAGGAGGGCTATGAATAGCATTGTTTCGAGCTGCTTATCCCCTCTATCAATATAGTCCCCTAGAAATACTAGGAGCCCGCCGTCCTTAAGGATCTTCTCTACATCTATATAACTTAATATCTGAACCAACGTATCTAGATCACCGTGTATATCGCCTATAACTATCGCCTCACGGTATTTATGGGGCTCTATCTCGACAAGACCTTTAGGTCTCTTCCTCGACATATGCTCCTCCATCAACACCTCTTTGAGACTCATCAGCTCCAATATAACTTCTCTAGGTTTCTTTACCAGGCTTGTTATTTCCCTTTCCAGATCTCGTAGCATCTTCCATGCCACGTTTAGAGGTTCTGGAAGGTATATATTTGGATGCGGCTTAGGTAGAGTTCCTCCGTGACTCTGGTTAGATATCTACCTACACCGTGTTCACATACCATAACACCATGGATCCTCCTTCTAGGAAGAGCCCGGACTGTTTGCACTGGAGAGTAGGATATACTCCTCTATGGAGTAGTGGCAGGAGTCCACGAAATGCTGTGCAAAGCGTATGAGCTTCAATAGATCTTCAGGATCCGGATTCTCTGTGGAGAGGGTTTGTTTGGTCGCTTAACCCGCCTCAATGCTGTCCAGGTTCTGGTGGTTATCGCTGCCCAGGGTTAGGTATTTTAGAAGCCGTTGTGCTGATCCTCTATAGAATAGGTTTGGGGAGCTGTTGAGAGAGTATCTAGAGATAGTTACATATGGGGAGCGTGGAGTTTTTATCTAGCCTGGTATTTGCCTTTTGGCGGCTTATATGTTTAGGAGGGCTGAGTTTTGGGATAAACCCTTGATCGTTTTCTGGGAGGTTACGAGAGCATGCCCTCTAGCATGTCTTCATTGTAGGGCTGAGGCTATACTTAAGCCTCTTCCTGGGGAGCTGAGTACTGATGAGGGGCTCAGGCTTATTGAGGATATAGCTGGGTTTGGGAAGCCCTATCCCTTGCTTGTATTCACCGGAGGAGATCCTCTGGCTAGGGGTGATCTGTTACTCCTTGCCGAAAGGGCCAGGGATCTCGGGATCCCATTCGCCCTAGCCCCGGCCGTGTCTCCGAATCTGTGGAGCGGTGTTCTTGAGAAGCTCGTCGATATGGGTTTGAGGGCTATTTCGATAAGTATTGATAGCGGTTATGGGGATATTCATGACGCTATACGGGGTGTTAAAGGCGTTTTTGATGAGAGCTGGAGGGCTGTTAAGTATATAATGAGCCTGGGGGTCAGGGTTCAGGTTAATACTGTGGTTATGAGGAGCAATGTTCTATCAATGCCAAGGCTTGTTGGGCTTCTCCACAAGCACGGTGTGCCTGCGTGGGAGGTGTTTTTCCTGATAATGGTTGGTAGGGCTAGATCCTCGGTGCTTGAGGAGCTATCGCCAGAGGAGGCTGAGGATTTCCTCCACTTCCTCTACGATGTCTCGAGAACAGGGATTAGGGTGAGGACTGTGGAGGCTCCCTTCTTTAGAAGAATAGCTATAGTTAGAAGAGCTATGGAGAGGGGTCTAGAACCGCCGGGTCGTTTCCCAAGGCCTGGGTATCTCTATAAGAGGCTTCTAGCAGATCTCACAGAGATCCTTGGTGAGAACGCTTTCGGCAAGCCGGCGCTTGAGATAACGCCTACGAGGGATGGGAGTGGCGTGATCTTTATAAGCTATTCAGGCGAGGTCTATCCAAGCGGTTTCACACCCTACCCGGTTGGTAATGTGAGGAGGGAGAGTATTGTGGAGATCTATAGGAAGAGCCCTGTGCTTAAAATGATCAAGAGTGCTGGGTTTAGGGGTAGGTGTGGTGTTTGTGAGTTTAGATACATATGCGGCGGGAGCAGGGCTAGGGCTTATGCTTCTTCAGGAGATCCTTTGGGATCGGATCCTCTATGCCCATATATCCCCAGGGGGTATGGATCTTGATCCCCGTCTCTGTCCTTGTATCTGGTAGGGGTACTGTGTCATTCAAGATCAAGGGCGCCCATAGCGTTAACACTCCGCCTAGTTTTAGTAGCGAGTTTAGACCGATCATAGCTTGGAATATAACGAGGGCTTGTAATCTCAAATGCCTCCACTGCTACATAGATGCTGGATCACCCTCGCCACATGAGCTGAGTACCGAGGAGGCTCTAAATGTTATAGATCAGATCAGGGATGTTGGCTCACCACTAATAATATTCACCGGAGGAGAGCCCCTGCTCAGAAGAGATCTCTTCACACTTGCATCGAGAGCGGCTAGCCATGGGATCAAGCTTGTCCTCAGTACTAACGGTACGTTAATAGATAAGGCGATGGCTAGAAGGATCCTTGACACCGGGTTCCAGTATGTTGGCATCTCTATAGATAGTGTTAACCCTGAGTGGCATGATAGCTTTAGAGGCGTTAGGGGGTCTTTCAAAGCCGCTGTCGAGGGGGCTGTAAACCTAGTCGATCTCGGTGTGAGTGTAGGGCTTAGATATACTATAACAAGGTATAATATCTCAGAAGCACCCAGAGTGATCGAGCTCGCATCATCGATAGGGGCTAGGAGGGTTACATTCTACCACCTATCCTACGTGGGCAGGGCTCTCAAACTCCCCAGGGACTGGATACCGCTTCCAGAGCAGTACAGGATCTTCATGGATAGGGTGATAGAGCTTGCCGAGAAATACTCCGGGGTAATAGAGATCGAGACAACACTAGGCCCCTTCGACGGGATCTATATAGCTATAAAGAAAGCTAGAGAAGGTGAAGAGATGAAAAGAATACTGGAGTTTGTCAAAAGATCAGGAGGTTGTGGGAGAAAAATAATATCGATCTTCCCCGATGGAAGTGTAAAACCATGCCAGTTCATAGACTTCATAGACCTCGGGAATATTAGGAAGGAGCATCTAAGCAGCATAATAAGAAACCTCGAGAAAGAACCCTACAGAGTATTCATAGAACCCTGGAAATATGTGAGGAGAGGGAAATGCGCCCAGTGCCAATTCCTACAATACTGCGGCGGGGGAGACAGGGTCAGAGCATACTATCTAGAAGGGTCGCTAGACGCCAGCGACCCGTACTGCCCAATACCAGTCCTCGCCAGCCACACATAGATCGCAATAAATCCCGCACCAACATCTTCTCCAAGATCTCTTCAACCTAACAGATCTTGCCGGGATGAGCTAAAGCTCTATCCCATCAATATAGAACTGGTGAAAAGGACAGGTATCCATATACATTATAGAAATAAAAACGTTGGCTAATTTGGTATAGAAACTAGGTAAAAATAGGCGGGAGGGAGCGGCAGACATATTATTCCTAACCTAGTTCCCATACCTCTTGGCCCTGGTTTCTCTCTAGGATCCTGAGGATACCCCGCGGTGATATCCCCGGGATCCTAGAGAGCTTCTCCAGGACAATCCTAGGGTTACCCCTAGGTTTGCCCTGGAGTTTCCCAGGGTTGCGAGGTATGGTTTTTAGGTTAGGAGGCGCCTGTCTGTCGCCCCCTCCCAAAAAAGTAGTGGTTGGGAGATTGGTATATGTTTTCGTACCAATAATTCCACGTTGATCCCATATGATCATGGGTATTACTATAAATACCCCTAGCATATATAATTATTATTTTATCTGGTATTACCATTGATAATTTTATATATTAGCATCTTTATGCATGGTTTTAATCCTCTTAGCTTTTATAGTTAGGTGTAGATCTTGCTCTTCCTGGTTGGTGTTGGTCCTGGGGATCCTGGGCTTCTTACCCTCAGAGGTTTAGAGATCATTAGGAGATCTGTTATTATAGGTGGCTGGAGCAGTGTTCTTGAGAGATTTTCGGATCTCCTTTCAGGCAAGGTTGTTGTTAGGATCAGCTATTCTACTGAGGAGCGTGACTTATCCTTTCTCGTTGATAGTGCTGCTAATAACGATGTCTCTATCCTTATCCACGGAGATCCTTCCGTTTCTGACTGGCAGTTTGTGGAGAAGATCAGGGGGCTTTGTCTCTCTAAAAAGATCCCTATGGAGATAGTTCCAGGTGTTTCTTCTGTAAACGTGGCTCTTGCGAGAGAAGGGTTGGATCTCGCTAACACTATCTTTGTATCTCTCCATAGGAGCGGTTTTATCGATTATAACGAGATCCTGAGAGGCCTTGCACTAGGTAGGGTTGTAGTTGTATTCCCCGAACCCTATCCCGATGGTCCTCAGAGGATTGCTAGGTTTCTAATCAAAGCAGGTTTTGAGAAGGATCGTCGTGTGAGGGTTTATGAGAAGCTGACATTCCCTGACGAGGTTTCTAGCGAGTATAGCGTCGAGGGTCTTGCTAATGAGCATAAGGGTTTCAGCGATCTCAGCGTTGTGATCATCTATCCAGACCTGGGTAAGGGCTAGTATGGTCTCTCGCTCGGGACCGAGATGAGCCTGTCCGCTGGGAAGAGGGTTATTACTCTAGACCCTGTGTCTGTAACCACTACCTCTACCTCTATTCTCGCCGCCCCGGTGTTATCCTTAGCAGGGGCCCATGTTTCTAGTGCGAGCACCATGTTCTCCTGGATCCTTACTGGGTAGTTGAAAGATATAGCCCTAGAGATCAGGGGTCTCTCCCTATGGCTAAGCCCTATCCCGTGGCCGAATTGGAGTAGGAATGCCTCCTCCTCGCTCTTGAACCCCAGCTCCTGTGCGGAGGGCCAGCAGCTAGCTATCTCAGCGGTTGTCACACCAGGTCTTGTCTTCTCGACGGAGCATTTGAGCCACTCCCAAGCCTTCTCATAGGCTTCTATCTGGGCTCTTGTGGGCTCGCCGACCACGAATGTTCTGTAATAGCACGTCCTATATCCTAGGTATGAGTGCATTATATCTATATAGACCATATCCCTCGGCCTGATCATCCTGTCCGAGAACATATGGGGGTGGGGAGCCCCGCGAGGACCTGAGACAACGTTGACAGCCTCAACACCCTCTGACCCCATTTCGTAGAGTATTTTATGCACAAAGGCTACTATATCGTTCTCCCTAACCCCAGGCCTTATATATCTCGAGAGCTCTGAGTATGTGGCGTCAACCATCGCAGCCGCTATCTCGAGAAGCTCTATCTCATCCCTCGTCTTGATAAGCCTTGCCTCGAGCATCACCCTCTGACCATCCTCGATCCTAACACCCCTCTTGTTCAAGGCATGCATGAGTGCCGGGTCCAGTATATCGAACCCCACGGGGAGATCTGCGGCACCGTATTTCTTGAGAGTACTTACTATGAGATCCGCAACCCTCCCAGCCCATCCAGCCTCGTCGGGCATTGTGCTTCTCGAATGGGTTATAACGGGGTTTATCTCGTCGAGCCATGTCACCCACCTCCTCTTGAACGGGGCTGCGGGGTCGAAGAGGATTGTATGCCCATCGGCTGTTAGTATTGCTAGCCTCTCCATCTTATCCCTACCCCACTCCCCCAGGTGGGTGCTTGTTATATACCTAATGTTATTATAGTCGAAGACCACCAGGGCTCCTAAACCGCTTTTTCTAAGCTGCTCCAGAGCCCTTCTAACCCTATCCCTCCTAAGCCTGTCAAAATCAACCCTGGCTTCATAATCAACTGCGGTTATACCGAAGCTCAAGGAGCCTGCCCGGATGATATTGGTTAGGATTCCTAATATTTATATGGAGACGCTACATCGAGTAGGGTTGATCACATACACGAGATCTTCGATAAACCCATGGTTAAAACCGCGGTAAGGGTTGCATTTAGCATGGTCTCGGGATCTGTTTAGCCAACTGCTTCTAGGGATCTCTTAAGCCTCTCCACACCCTCAGCTATTTTTTCCTTAGGCGGCGTGCTTATACTTATTCTGACAGCATCTATTGGTTTGCTCTCTATGTAGAAATCCCTTGCTGGTACATAGATCACGCCGCTCTCTATAGCTCTTGGTAGATGCTCCTCCGCATCTCTCCCAAGCCTTAGTAGTGTGTAGAACCCGCAGTCAGGCTTGACATATCTCTCTGGGAATTTCTCGTCGAGAGCCTCTACAAGGGTTTTTAGCTTCTCTTCGTAGTGTCTCCTCAGCCTTGGTAATAGGCTTTTCACAACACCCCTCCTAAGGATCCTGGCCACGGCTAGCTGTATTATTGTTGATGTTGAGAAGTCATGCTGCTCAAGCTTCGAGAGCTCTTCAGCAAGCTCTCTACCCAGGATTGCGAAGCCTATTCTAAGCCCTGGGGCTAGGACTTTGCTCATGGTTCCCACATATATAACCCTGCCGTTTTTGTCGAGGCTCTTAATGCTTGGGGGAGGGTTTCTGGCTATAGGTCTGTAGGGATCGTCCTCTAGCACGAGGAACCCGTACTCCTCGGCTAGCTCGACTAGGTGCTTCCTCCCCTCGAGATCCATTGTCACCCCGCATGGGTTATGGCAGGTGGGGATTGTATATACCATCTTGGGCCTCAAACCCCTCCTAAGGATCCTTTCGAGTGCATGGGTATCCATACCATTCTCGCCAAGCCCTACACCAACGATCCTTGCTCTCTGGAACCTCATGGGATCTATGGCCTCCCAGAAAGAAGGATCCTCTGTAACAACAACATCGCCAGAGCCTAGGAGGAGCTGGCTTAGCAGCTTAATACCATGCTGGGCCCCGGATGTGACAACAAGATCCTCATCGCCCTTTAAACCAACACCCAGATCAGAGCTAACATATAGCTTTAGCTCCTCAACAAGCTCAGGCAAACCCCCAGCGCCTGGGTAGCCCAGAGCGCTGGCACCATATTCTAGCAGTGTTTGTTCCAGAGCCTCCATGATCTCCCTAACAGGGATCATGAGAGGGTCTGGGGAACCGCTTGCAAAGTTAACAACCCCTGAGAGGCTTCTAGCCTTCCTCGAGGCAAGCTCTACGGGGGACCACGAGAGCCTCTCCACGATCCCGGCGGGCTCCATCTTTATCCTCTAACTCTATATAGATCCTCACATATATATCTAACTAGCCAGGGGGATCTATTATCTGCCTTTTCACACGGATCGGTTCCCTGAAGCCCCAGCAAGCTGGTTGAGGGGGATGCGACCTAGAATCCAGGGTTGGTCTGCATAGCCCTAGGGATCTTTGTGATTGCTATTTAGCGTTACTCGGCTAGAGGGCCTATGACTTCTTCTCCAGCCATTCTGTTTATTCTCTCAACCTCTTTGTTGATGAGCTCCTGTATCTCTTCGATCTCTTCCTCGGATAGGTCTCTGAACCTTCCCTGGATTCTGAGGTAGTGCTTCACATGCTTCCTCTTTGGTACCCTTACCGTTACTTTAAAGTCCCCCATTGTTATCTCCCAGTTTATCCACATGGCTGTCTCAACCGCTAGTCTTCCAACCTCTATGCCGTATCTAGGGTCGAATCTCCATCCCGTGGGGCATGGTTGTAGGACGTGTATGAATGATGGTCCCTCTACCTGGAGTCCTTTGAGGAACTTCTGATCCATGTCTATTGGGTAGGCTATATTGGCTGTCGCTACATATGGTATCCTGTGTGCCGCCACTATCTCGGCTATTGGTTTCTTTGGCTGCATCTTACCCCTCAGAACCTTACCTAGAGGGGTTGTTGTTGTCCATGCATGCAGTGGTGTGGATCCGCTTCTCTGTATCCCTGTATTCATATAGGCCTCGTTATCGTAGAGAACATACATAACCCTATGGCCCCTCTCAAGCATGCCGCTGAGGGCTTGGAGACCTATATCGTATGTCCCCCCATCTCCGGCTAGCACTACGATGTTGATCCTCTTGTTAGGATCTATCAAGCCCTTCCTAGCCATAACCCTCAAGGCGGTCTCTATACCGCTTGCCACCGCCGCTGCGTTTTCGAACGCCACGTGGATCCACGGGACTCTCCAGGATGTATATGGATACATTGTTGTCGAGACCTCGACACAGTTTGTAGCGTTAACCACGATCGTGTCTCTACCCGAGATCTTTAGGAGATGCCTTATCACGGTGCCTGCTGTGCAGCCAGCACAGAGTCCATGGCCCGGGGCGAAGAGCTCTTCCCTTGGTAGGTCTCTCACACCCCTGATCCTATAAACGTTACTCATACTCAACCCCCCTAACCCCCCAGTGTATTGAGCCTATCTTCAAAGCCCTCTCCCCGAGTTCTAGGGCTTTTTTAACCATGCCTCTGAAGTCATCCTCGCTAACAGGCCTCCCACCTATCCCTGCTATGAAGCTAGCTATTGCGGGGTACAGTCCTTCTCTATATAGTGCTGCTATGGTTTCGAGGGCTACTGGGCCTTCGATGCTGGCGCCATAGCTTATTGCTCTATCAACCACTATGAGGGTTTTTGCATCCTCGACCAGTGTTTTTAGATCTCTTGCTGGGAATGGTCTCCATAGCCTTAGCCTTAGTGCTCCTACTCTGAGGCCCTCGGATCTCAGTAGATCTACTGCTGTTTGGAGTGTTCCGTATATGCCTCCATATGTTAGGACAAGGATCTCGGAGTCCTCGGCTAGATATGATTCCACAGGCTTGTATACACGGCCCAGGTTCTCCTCTATCTTCGCATCAGCCTCCCTTATAACACTATAGGCTTCCTTCATAGCCTCAACCTGCTGGTACTTGATCTCGTAGTACCAGTCGGGGTTCACTATAGAGCCCATGGTTATGGGGTTATCAGGGTCCAGGGTATATCTGGGTCTTCTCGGAAGCATTTTCGACACAGACTCCCTATCTTCTGGGATGTAGAGGGGCTCGTATGTGTGGCTCATCCAGAAGCCGTCGTAGGCTACTATTGAGGGTAGGAGGATCCTTGGATCTTCTGAGACCATGTATGCCTCTATTATGGAGTCATACACCTCCTGTGCTGTTGATGCTACAAAAGTTATCCATGATGTGTCTCTAACGTTCATTAGATCGGTGTAGTCGTTCCAAATACTTATTGGGGCTGAGATGGCTCTTGTAGCTATAGCCATTACCAGTGGGAGCCTCATGCCGGATGCTATGTGGAGGACCTCGTGCATGTACTCCAAACCCTGGGATGACGTTGCTGTGAATACCCTTGCACCTACCGCCGATGCTCCTACTATAGCGCTTAGTGCTGAGTGCTCGCTCTCAACATGGATCATCTCGGCATCGAGCTCCCCCTCAGCGATCATTTCCGAGAGCTTCTCAACCACACCCGTCTGTGGTGTTATGGGGTAGGCTGATATTACATCGACATCGGCATCTCTAACAGCATATGCCGCGGCATAGTTTGAGTTGAGGATAACCCTTGCCTGTCTCACCCTGCTCTCCAGCCTTGTCTCCATTCACTTCACCTCCTCAACGAGCTCTATAGCCTTTACAGGGCATTCCTGGGCGCATATGCCGCAGCCTTTGCAGTAGTTATAGTCTATCTCGAAAGTTATGTTCCAGATCCTCCCCGCTTTTGTTCTATATGGTGTATCCCTGATCTCTATGACCCCGTCTGGGCAGTACATCCAGCATATATAGCATCTGACACACCTCTCCTGATCTATTACTGGTCTGAGAACCCTCCAGTCCCCCGTCTTTCTCTTCACGCTGTTGCCTGCCTCTATTATTATACCTCCTATTGGGAGCTCTCTCCAGCTCAAGCCATACTCACCTCTGCTGATTTATAAGCCTCCACCATTGCTCTGATATTACCCAGAACCTTCTCCCCAACACTGGGTGTTTTTAGTAGTGATTCTAGGTTATCCTCCCACTTAATGTTGAAAAGGATCTTTAGGGCTGCTTTTGCCACAGAGTCTAGGGAGATATACTCTAAAACCCTGACCAGTGCTCCCAGCATTGCAGCATTAACTATAGGCACTCCCATGTTTCTCAACGCTATCCCGGTGGCATCGATAGCCACCACCCTCTCAACACCAAGCTCCTGGGCAATGCTTCTAGCATCCCTCTTCGAGTTAATGATCACGAGGCCCTTGTTCTTCAAACCCTGAAGATATATTGAAGGCTGTATAGATGGGTCGAGAACAACAACCACATCGGGGCTCGATATGGGTGCCCTTGTCCTAATAGGCTCCTTAGAGATCCTGGTATAAGCCTTAACAGGAGCACCCCTCCTCTCAGGGCCAAACTCGGGGAAGGCTTGGGAGTAAAGGCCCTCGATACCTGCGGCCTCGGCCAGTATGATCGATGCTGTCACGGCTCCTTGACCGCCTCTTCCATGAAATCTAATCTCAATGGTTTCTCCGATATTTAACAAGCGAAACACTCTCCCCATTATATTTCCGAAAGGAAAGATTTATAGCGTAAGTACACGAAAATGGAAGGGTTTAAACAGGAATAACTAGCGACTAGCAATTATAACATGTCAGGCCTATGAGTCTTGGAAAGACTGTGGTATGCGAGCCTTCCCACCACAATCAATTAAAAGATCCGCTGTATAGTTGGAGATCTTTATCTAGCATATTAGGGGGCATGGTTTAATATTTTGGTGGTTATTGTGGAGACATACCAGATCCTGGGCCTTGTTGGCTCGCTTCTTCTAGTACTAGCCCTCGCTATGATGATGCTCGGCATGGCGGTGATGCCTGTTGGTTTCGGCATGATGGGTCCTATGATGATGCCTATGGGGTTCTTCCCGGTCTTCCTCTTTATAGGGCTTCCATCTATCGTTCTCGGGATCGTGGGTTCTGTTATTTCCGACAGGACTGCTGCTGGTGCTCTTCTCATTCTAGCCGGGATCCTCTCTCTACCTGTGTTCTTCGGCTTCTTCGGTATATCCTTTATCCTGCTTATCATAGCTGGGGCTCTTGCTCTGTCGAAGAGATAGCCATGATCTATGTTTTAGTCTAGCTGGCTTTTTTATGGTTATCTGTAATCATATATATAGTCGTGTAGTTCTAGGTGTTTCCTATCCAGCTCTCCGCTCTCCACCATTTTGACTACATGTTCTCTTGAGGGGCTGAATATAGCTTCCATAGCCTTTATCCTCTCCTCATCGTTTAGGGGTGCTAGCTCGAATAACACTCTCCCGCTGTGCTGTATATATCTAGGCGAGGTTAGCTTTCTCCTAAGGATCTCCATTATGACTGGTGCGAATTTTCTATCAAACCTTGGTGCTCCTTGGGCTAGCTCTTGTGCTACCTCCTTTACATTTGCCCTGAGGATCTCTGCTATATTTTTCGATGCCTCTTCGAGGGATAGTATTCTGAACGGGCCTGTGGAGTATGCCATCGATACTATCTCCCTAACCTTCTCCAGTGCTCCCCTATCATCTGGGGATCTTCCAGCCCTGGCCAGGATCCTTTTCGCAACCCTTTCGTCGTATTCTCTATAGAACATCTCTGTCCATTCCATGTGGAGCTCCCATAGTTTTCTGAAGTGTTCTTCCGTGAACTCCTCACCCTCCATAATCTCTAAAGCCTTTTTAGCCGGGATCACCCCGTCTCTCGTGAGCTCTGGTGCTAATAGATAGCCCCTCCTCGTCACCCTAGCCCTATGCCTCAGCACTGTCCAGAGCCATGATACGAAGATCCTATAGGTCGCCAGGTCGTTCATGAACCTCTGGTTGAGCTCATAATCATCTATAGCTGCTGCTAGGTTTCCGTTTAGGAGCTGGAATCCATAGTTAGCAGCCATGTAGAATGCGTGCTGTATATGCTCAGGCGTTATGCTCCCCTCAGGCGGTTCGTACAGAGCTCTCCACAGATCCTTCCCGCCCCATAGCTTCGGGTTTGTTAGGAACTTCTCTGGGGTATCGATCATATCTCTCGTTATAACCCACGGTGTTATCCTGCCCCTCTCATCTATAAGCCCTAGTCTTTGGAAGAGCTTCCTCTCGCTCTCTGTTAGCCCGCTATCCGGTGCTGGGAGCTTTTTATCATCAACCTCTATGTATTTCACCTCAGCGTCTATCAATGCCTGGAGTTCTCTCAGATCTGCTCTTAGTGGTTTGTTTCCATAGTATACATAGGATTCCTCTTTTGTTGCCACCCAGCTTTGCCTGAATAGGTCGAATAGCCTCCCCCTAACCTTTCCCTCAAGGATCTCGTCGAGCGTTATCCTCCTACCCTCGGGGATCTCTTCGTCTGGGATGAATATCAGGCCTATGAGCCTCTCCCTCAGCTTGTCGAGGAAGATCCCTCTCAGTGCCCTCGCGTTATACCTATTCCTCCCGTAGGGGTCTGTCTCTGGGTAGAGCATCACAGCCGCCATGCCCCCCACTGGGGCTGCTCTCAAGCCCTCCTTGCTATAGCCAGCCATGAGGGTTAGTAGTGCGTTGTACTTCTGATAGGCCATCATTATTGGTGCTGTCATGGTTATATCCTGCGGGTCTGGGAAGACCTTCTCGTCTTTCCACATCTCTATTAGGCTGCCTAGGTAGTCCCACCTACCATTGTTAACCTTTATCAGCCTCTCCCTCCAGATCCAGTAGATCACTGGTAAATATCTGCCGGCATTGGCTTCCTCATAGAGCATCGCGATCTTTATCTCACCTATCCTTAGACCTAGTTTCTCCTCAACCCTCCTGAGTATCTTCTCTATAACCAAAGCCTCCTGCGGCGTCTGGACTTTAGGGACGTAGAAGTAGATCCCCGAGCCTGCTTTTTTAAGCGATTCATAGTTATTCAATACATAGATCACTATGGATGTTATTATCGCAGGGATCGGTTTTCCATCGAGAGTTATATCGTGGTCAATGAGGTGAAGCCCCGGGATCCTGTGGAAGATCGAGGGCCATTTCTCCCTAGGCTTGGAGAACCTATACTCCTTACCCTTCTCATAATACGGCTGGGGAGCCGTTTGAGAGAGGACAAGCTTGATATTCCTCCTAGCCTCCCACACAGGGGCTACGTCGAGGCCTGAGCCGTGGGGGATATACCAGGCTGGCGAGGCATCCTCCTCATCCTCCATAGCACTAGCAACATCGGCATTAACCTGGTTAAAAGCCCTGCTTAGTGGATACCAAGGCCCAGTGATCTCGAGCCCGGGGTTTGCTAGGGCATCCGCATCTCGGGGTACGGGGACATTTCTGTTCAGACCCCACCTAAGCTCTGAATCCCTGTCGAGGATGTTGTCTATAAGACCCTGGAGGATCTCTCGAAAACTCCTCCTATTACCATCGGCATCTACAAAGACATCATCCCACCTTGGGAAGGAACCCTTAACACTGACCGGGGCTTTGGTGTCGAGCCATTCTCTTCTAGCACGGAGTACGGCATCTATCTCGGGCATGAATTCCCTTGCAAGCTCCTCGATCAAACCCTCAACACTAACCCTCCTACCATTAATAACCCTCTCTCCAAAGAGATCGCTGTATCGTTTCAAAACCTCCTCATTAATAACAAGACCCCTGGATCTTTGGGCGGACATATTAACATACCAGTCGTATTTTATCGACCCAGATTATAAATATCTAACATAAACATTATATCAGATCTCCATTTGGGATATCTAATCCATTTAATAGTTCTAGATTTCCTTCGCTATGCTGATCTTCAATTCTATAGCAGATCGATGATCTAGTTGTGGTTTTTTGAGATTCATTAGCTATATAGGGAGAGCATTGTCCCTGGGGGCCTGTTTCTATAGCGGATCTGTTTACCGCTATTTTGTTTTTATCCTGTTATAAATAAGTTCTGTTTTAATCCTCTGAGGATTGATGTAGAGTTTAAAGTGAAGGCTTATGTTTTATCCCCTCGGTGGTATAGATCACGGGTGGCTGTTTGGGGAGCTTAGAGGAGGTTTTGAGATCTGCTGCGGATGCTTCTGAGAATAAGGATCTCAGGAGATTGTTTGACACCGTGCTTCCGAGAATCTCTGAGAAGGTCTATAGCGTTCTTGAGAAGTATCCGTATCTTGTGGATCTTGCTGAGGAGGTTTCTAGGATTAAGAGGTATTCTATTGAGAATCTTGAGGGTCTTTTGAAGCAGGCTATGGATAGTGTTGTTAGGGTTGGTGGTAGGGCTTATTATGCTGAAACTCCTGAGGATGCTAGGAGGATTGTTGGTGGGATTGTTGGTAAGGGTAAGATTGTGATTAAGGGTAAATCAATGATCTCTGAGGAGATAGGTATAAATGAATATCTAAAGAAGCTTGGAAACGAGGTGTGGGAAACAGATCTGGGAATGCTAATACTACAAGCCGGAAGCGAGAGACCCTCACACCCGATCGCACCGGCTATCCATGTCTCGAAAGAGTCTGCGGCTGGGTATCTCAGGAGGGGTGCTGGTATTGATGTTAATGAGAAAATGGAGGTCGGAGAGATCGTTAGGAGGGTGAGGATCTTTCTCAGAGAGAAGTTCGTGAAAGCAGACATAGGGATCACCGGGGCTAATGCCTTCGCAGCAGACACAGGAGCCACGGTTTTAGTGGAAAACGAGAGTAACATAAGGCTCTCGTCAGCGTTACCCGAGATCCATATAGTCCTTGTCTCGGTAGATAAAATAGTACCCACGCTTGAAGACGCATTAAAGGTAGCTATGGTTCAGGCTGCATATGCTGGGCTATACCCACCAACATATATGAGCATCATAGCCGGTCCAAGCTCTACTGCTGATATTGAGTATGAGAGGGTCTATGGAGCCCATGGTCCTAGGGAGTATCATGTTGTCTTCATAAACAATAACAGACTCGGTTTTTCCAAGGATCCATTGTTATCTGATATGCTTAGATGCATAAGATGCGGAAGATGTTTGGCAGAGTGTCCTGTTTATCAGACTATAGGGCCTTCGTGGGGTTCTGGTGCGTATAACGGGCCTATGGGTGTTGGGTGGCTCTATATAACGAGAGGTATAGAGGAGGCTGGACCCCTGAGCATGCTATGCATACATGCAGGAAACTGTAGAGAAGTATGCCCACTACACATAGACATACCAAACATAATGCAGAGAATAAAAGCAGAATATATCAGAAAAACACTAAACAAATAACAAGAACATCTTAATCGCAATAGGGCTAAACCACGTCGTAGCTGGCTATTTTGGATTTCATAGAAGTTCGTATGGATTATTGGTTAGGGGTTTGCCTATATGGTTCAGGCTTCTGGCTATGATCTTCTTAGGGGGTCTTGGATCTCTTGGGCTGAGATGGTTAGGCTATATTGGTGGTTTAGGGGGTATCTGTTTCTTAGGATTTTTAGAATAGCGTTATGGTGTTAGGGGTGGATTGGTTGCTAAAGATCGGGGAGCAGGTGCGGAGAGATAGTATGGGTTTATGGGCTATTTATCCTTAGTTCCAGGGTTCCAGGCTATATGTATAGCTTGTATGCTTTTTGTTGATGCTTTAAGATCTATTGTCAGGCCTTAGATTTAAATACCCTGTAACATAACTGGGGTTATGTGGTCAATATGGTGTCGGCTAAAAAGTTATCAATGTTGTTATTGGTATTGCTGTTAAGCAGTGTAGGAATGATGATGCAGCCAGTGCGGATGGTCGGGATCTTTGAGGGCCAGCAGGTGCCTGAATGTGTTCCTCCACCGCCAGGTATGGTTGCGTGGTGGCCGGTGGACGGGCCTCCGGGTAGCAGTGTTGCGTATGATATTGCAGGGACGACGCTGAATAATGGTACATTGAGTGGGACAGCTGTATTTGTTTCATCAGGTAAAGTTGGTGGAGCGTTAGGAGTCTCTGGTTCTGGGACTGTTATAGTTCCTGACGATCCGGAGCTGGATGTGGGTAGAGGTAATTTCACCATCGATCTCTGGATAAATACCTCCTGGAACGCGTCTCTTGGCTTTAATACGGGTATTTATTCCAAAGTACCTTCTAATTCAAATGATAGGGGATATTCGCTCGCACTATACTTCACAGGATCTAAAGCGGTTCCTATGTTCCAGATAGTTAGAAACTGGGGAGGCTTCACTTATTCCTGGGAGAACCATATAGCGTTTAATGCTCCCCATATCTCTGATAATAGATGGCATCATATTGCTGTAGTAGCCGATGCAACTAATAAGGTGGTGATCATCTATGTAGACGGTAGCCCTGTATACCAAGGCAGCTCAAATGAGCTGGGGAATAGTCTTGACAACAATGCTTCTGTACAGATTACTAATGGTAATGTGATAGGGAATAGTAAGAGCTTCGAGGGATATGTCGACGAGATAGAGCTTTATAAACGCGCCCTCGGTGAGAGCGAGATCAAGATGATCTACGAAGCAGGCTCTGCGGGTAAGTGCAAGCCTGCTGCGACAACGCCTCCACCGACTACAACTACTACACAGCCACCATCTGTTACTATAAAGACCGATAAGGATGCATATTACTGTGAGAATGATAAGGAGATCAAAGTTATGATAACGGGTAGTCCGAATACAACATACATCCTGGTTGTAACCATGCCTAATGGCACGACACTGAGTTATACCGTGATCACGGATGCTAGTGGTAATGCTGTTGTTACTATACCGTTATCGCCAAACGATCCCTCAGGCGTATGGGTTCTAACACTCTATGATAGAGATAGAAGAGTAGTGGCGGTGTGGAAGTTCAATGTAGAGTGTAAAGGTACAACAGCAACATCACCGCCGCCGATAACTAATACAACATCGAGACCACCGCCAACATCGTCGGGAGGATTATGTTTAAGGGTTGTTAGTGATACGACAACGTTTGTTGATAGAGGTGTTACGGTGGTGGTGAACTATACATGGCCATCACCGATAAGCAGTAACAATCTTGGTATTCCGGGTGCTATGCCTATATGGGCAGATATTAATGGGGATGGTATTGCTGATCTTGATACTGGTAATCCGTTTACTTTCACGAAGTACTTCATTCTACCTCCAAATAATAAATACAATGCCACGCTATGGATAAATGCTGATGATCAGTGGTTTGATCTAACGATAAACGATCAGTTCGTGGCAAGCGAGCCTACATCGAGCTGGGGGAACGTGCATGTGATCGATGTATCTAAATACCTGCGGGAGGGGCTTAACAACCTCACAGTTAAGGCTGTAGATATAGGGATGGCTTATGTGGGGCTAGCCTTCAGGTTAGATGTGGAGTGCACGCCAGCACCAGGGCCGACGCACTGGGATAAAATAATATTCACAATATCTGTTAATGCAACACCAACCATGCCTGATAACCTGACCCAGAAGCTAAGGTCATTGATAGGCAAAACCCTGGATATAAAGGTTAGAGATGATCCAAGCGATGTTGCTGTGTTAGAGGATAAAGTGAAGGCTTTCCTTGCCGCGAAGTTCAACCTAACCAAACAGGATCTTGAACGTATAATTGTAAGGATAATCGATGTCGAGTATGCTATAGAGCCTAGTAAGAGCAGCGTAACTGTAAGGATAGTTAACGAAGTTGAGATAGACCCCAACACACAGAGTAGAAACCAGAATCTAGCCGATGACAATAGCATATACTACACACTACCCCTCATAATGAGCCTAGCAGGACTTGGAGCATTCCTCATTATGAGGCATATGAGAGAACAGAACAGCTAAGCCAAACAAACCCTTCTATCTTTTCTTTTTTCTTTTTATCAATAACCACCGCCTAGCCTTTCCCCACATATCCTAAGGATCTATAGCAGAAAAGGAAAGCACCACAGATAGAATACCAAACCACACAGCCCTCCATAGACATGCTACACGATATGATTAGATACCATGTTAAATACTGTGCCCGGTATATCAAACAATAGGCTCTATATCATATATGTATGGGATAAATAGTATATCGGCTAGCAGAGCCTCTTTAGAAGAACTGTGCTGAGTACCATCGATTAGGATCGTGGATATGCTATCATAAATTGCCCTAGGAATACTGATGCTCAGGGGTTTATGTCTGGGGGCGAGTATATGGAGAGGCTTTATAGGCTGATCCCTTGGGTTGAGGATCCATTTACAGCTGAGGGTTTTAAAAGATACAGGGATACGATCTCGGAGTTTAGTGTTATTGTTAAGCATAGATGGTTTAGCGAGCTTGTGAATAGGAGGAGGGAGCTCAGGATAATCGATCTGTGCAGCGGTACGGGTATCGGAGGCGTTGCTCTGGCCAGGGTTTTAATGGATCTAGGGGTTTCTGTTAGTCTAACCCTGGTTGATCTTCGTCGGGATGCTCTTGACAAGGCTGTTGAGTTTGGTTTGAGGGAGCTTGGTTTTAGACCACAGATTATGGTGCGCGATATTCTAGAAGAAGGGCTGGGGCTAGAGACAGGGTTTGATGTTTCGCTTATCTGGGGTTTTACAACGCCTCACTTCGGTCCGTGGGATTGGGTTAGGGTGTTATCGAATGTGTCGCGTCTCCTAACCGGTGATGGGTTATTCTTGTATAATGAATCTGACCGTGTGTATACGATCTTCTATCTAAAGGGGTATAGGGATCTTTTGCCTGAGGTGGTTGAGAGGGATAGGGTGATCCTAACAATACATAAGGGTAAGGACTTTAGATCTGGTTATATAAAGCGCCTGGTTCTCAATCTCGTATCCAGAGAGGCTGAGGAAACGAAAGTATATTTCTGGGATTTAGCCTCGTCAGCAGCGTTCACATGGATCTTCTTCAGCGATGTGGACTTTATCCCTACAAGAGGATCCCACTCCGGTGTTGTGATAGCCAGAAGCCCGAGACGCACACTCAGCCTAGAGGCTCTATTCAGGGAAAAACCCTCGATATTGATGCACGAACGGCTATAGCTTCGGAAGTCGTATTCCTATCATTGGTAGCTATTGCAGGGGGACTAGTGTGGTGAGAGGGTTGATGATACTAGGGTCTTTAAAGGGTTATGTTTCCTAGATCTATCATGGGGTTCTATATCTTGGACGCTTCTCTAGATCTGTCTATGATACTATGCTGGGTGGATCTCTATGGGTGTTGGTGTTCGTAGAAGGAGTAGTTATAGATCTATGAGGCTTGTTTCTTTTGAGGAGTACTTGGAGTATGTTAAGAGCCATGGTTATGTGCGTATAGAGGATGAGGTGATCCCTGTTGGTAGGCCTCATGAGATCAGGTATTACCAGCCTGGGGATTTTGTTTTGGAGAGGACTAGTGTGTGGTCTTTCCCAGAAAGGGGTGACTGGGCCACCCATAGGGGGGATTATAGGGGTAACTGGGCGCCACAGATCCCTAGGAACCTGATTCTAAGGTATAGCAGGCCTGGCGAGCTTGTTCTAGACCCTATGTGTGGTGGTGGAACCACACTTGTTGAGGCCAAGCTTCTAGGGCGTAATGCTATTGGTGTTGATATTAACTACGAGGCTGTTATACTAACCCTCGACAGGCTTAACTTCACCTACAAACCCCTGGATCCAGGCTATAGAGAGCCGGTTATAAAGGTTTACCATGGCGATGCCAGAAACCTAGATCTTATAGAGGATGAGTCAGTAGATCTCGTAGCAACCCACCCGCCGTATGCTAACATAATAAGATACTCTAAGAGAGAGAAGATAGAGGGCGACCTCTCAAGGGTCTCAAGCCTAGAAGAATACCTAGAAGGAATACGCGAGGTAGCGAGCGAGATCTACAGGGTACTAAAACCAGGGAGATACGCAGCAATACTCATAGGCGATACCAGGAAGAACAGACACTACATCCCAATAGCCTTCAGAGTAATGCAGCAATTCCTAGACGTAGGCTTTATATTAAAAGAGGACATAATAAAGATCCAGTGGAACACCAAAGTAACAGGCGAGAAATGGGCTGGTTTAGCAAAAACAGCAGAAGAATGCTGGGTCGAAAAACCACAGAACAAACGCCGCTGGACAGACTTCTACCTAATAGCACATGAGCATCTCTTCATATTCAGAAAACCAGGCAAAGACGAGAAGATCGAGCGTTATAGATATAGTATAAAATGGTGGTGAATAACAACTATGCGTTTCTACATGCAAGAAACGTATCCTGAGAGAGCTGTACTGTGTTTCCCAAGCTACTAAGGATCTATGGGCTGGATAAACCCGGCGGGCTCAGCACGTTCTTGGGGTCGAGGGTTTTCTTTATCTTCTCAAGTATTGTTGCTGAAGCCCCGGGATCTCTTTGAATCCATTTTCTCTTTAGGATCCCTACTCCGTGGTGGTGGCTTAGTGTTGCTCCTACCTCTTCTGCTGTTTTCATGAATGTCTCTACTATGTTCCAGTAGAGCTCTGGGTCTTTTCTATATAGTACTGTATAGTATAGCGATGCTCCTGTAATATAGAAGTGGGATGCATGTGCCATGACCACGGGTTTTTCTTCGAGGCTTTCTAGGGCTTTCTTGATCTTTCTATCTACTTGTGGGAGTTTTGACCATGTTGCTGCTATGTCGAGTGTTTCGAACCATAGGCCCATCGATTCTATGAGCTTTATGTCTTCCTCGTAGTTGAATCTCGATGAGATCCATTTCCTATAAGGCTCTTCCCCCACGTATTCCCCGCCTTTTTTCTCGACAACCTCTCTAGCCCTTCTCCATATTGTTTCGAGAACATCCTCGTAGTTGGATTCATATAATAGCAGGAGCACTGGCTTCTCCCTCCCAAATCTGAGGAGCGATTCCGTCTCGTCCGAGAGCCTTGCTAGGGCTGGTGTTAATCCCGTGACCATGAGTTCTCTAACCGCTAAGAGCCCTTTCTCGAAGTCAGGGGTTTGGAACGAGGCCTCGACCCTGTGTCTGGGTATGGGTAGTACTCTGAGGGCTGCTTTGGTTATTATTCCAAAGGCTCCCTCAGATCCTATGAAGATCTGCTTGATATCAGGCCCCATAGAGGATCTAGGCGTATTAATGCTCCGAGCCCAGACAGCCTCTCCCCATGGTAGCACGACCTCTAGGTTTACAACAATATCCTCTATACCCCCATAGCCAGTGCTATACTGGCCAGAACATAGCGTCGCTATACAGCCCCCGACAGAGGCTAGGTGGAAGGATTGGGGTACATGCCTAAGGGTATAGCCCCTATGGTTAAGCCATTCCTCAAGCTCGGATAAAAGTATACCAGCCTCCACGGTTACCACGAGATCCTCGGGGTTGAAGTCCAAAACCCTTTTCATCCTAGATAGTGTTAGCAGAACACAGTCATCCCGGGGGGCTGAGGCGCCTGTAACGCTGGAGCCTCCTCCATGTGGTACTAGGCATACTCCATGCTCACCAGCCTTTCTAACGATGAGGGAGATCTCTTCAACACTCCTCGGAGCCAGGATCGCTGCTGGCCTAGCCCTCCACGCCCCGAGCTTTTCGAGTAGAATAGCTAGCGGCCACATATCCCTTGAGTACTTCTCAACCTCGCCCAGCAGGATATCTTCTCCTAGGGAGCTCTTGATCTCTCTTATGAAGTCCTCGAACCCCATTCCAAAGCCCTCCTCCACATGTTGGTGTTAACCTTTAAATCAAGGACCCCGGGCTCTACAGAGAGATCCACGTCGCCCAGCTTCCCCAGCTCTTCCTTTTTAATCCTACCCTCGTAGACTGCTAGGAGGAGGGCTACTCCCCTCCCAGCGCCATCGACTCCTCTCACCCTCTCAACCCTGCGTTTGCATGCCGAGGCTAGGAGCTCTAGATACACAGTGCTGTTACTCAAGCCCCCGTCAACCCTTACAAGATCTCTTCTCCCCGCTACCCTTTCCACGGTTTCGGCGAGGCTTGCTATGGTTAGCACTATGCCTTCGAGGACTCCTCTAACTATATCACTTCTAGATGTGCTATGGGAGAGTCCGTATAGGAGTCCTGTAGCCTCCTCCCTCTCTAGTGGGTGGCTTAGGTGTGTGAGCGATGGTATGAATATAACACTACCCCTGGCCTCTGACGCTATTCTGTCAAGCTCCTCAACGCTTTCTAGAATGCCTGTTCTGACCAGCCATTCTATGATAGATCCTCCTGAGGGGGCGAAGCCCTCTATGGCGTAGAGAGCATCTCCTTTGATCCTATATACTACTAGGGGTATGAGGGCTTTCCCAGGCAGTATGTATTTCTCAACCACGGCGTCTACAAACACCCCGGTGCTTCCAGTGATTTTGAGGCATGATGAGCTGAGGCATGATGACCCTATTATCGATGCCTGTTGATCTGCTATGAGGACTGCTATATCTATACCCTCTATAGATCCTATATAGCCAACGTTATCAACAACCTCTGGATCAATAGATCTTGGGATCCCTAGCAAATCGTATACAAACCACAGTCTTTTGAAGTTCTTAGGATTCAAAAGGCCTGTGAGAGCCTCGTTAGATGCGTCGTTCATATATCTCGAGGATGCTATATATGCTATATAGGAGCTCAGAGTCCCTATATAGATATCGCCCCTCTCAACCCCTACCCTTAGCGCGGGGTTTGTTTCGAGGAGCCATTTTATCCTCATCGCAGGGCTGTCGGCTCTAAATACCTTACCAAGGATCGGTGCCAGCCCGAGGATCCTGTAAATCGGTTTCGAGGCTATAGCCCTGCTACTCCTATCCATCCATGTTATCACATTGGTTAAGGGCTTCCCATCGCGCCCCCAGGCTAGTATCGATGCCCTATATGTAGCGATCCCTGCAAGCCTAACCCCACGCTCTCTAAGCCATCTGAAGCCGTGGAGAACAGCGTCTCTAATCATTGAGGCATCATGATCTACAAGACCCTCGGGCGTGGATCTCATGGGTATCTTGATCTTAACATGATCTGTTTTCCTAAAGCCCTCGTCATAAACGCTAACCTTAACACCGGTGCCTCCTATATCTATTACACCGTATCTCAAGATCCCCTCACCACCAGGGGCTCGGAATCCCCGGGGGTCCTGATTACCGCGTAGTCTCCCTCAATGCTATAGGATCTATCGCCGATCCAGACCTCTCCGCCTCCAGGTTTTACTACGAGGAGTTCTCTGAGACATGGTGTGAGGGTTTCTGGGAACGCCTGGATAGCGCCTTGCACCTTAACCCTCCTGCGGGCTTGTTCCTCACAGCCTAGGTTTATTGCTAGGAGCCTGCTAGCCTCGAGCAGGGCTTTGGGGTCGTAGATCTCGAGCGAGGCGTGCCCTACTGAGGGGAGTTCTGGGAAGGGGTTCCAGGGTTTGAAGATAGCTATTACCAGTGTGTCTGCTTTGATTGTATTATTGTCAAGCCTTATCTCTGAGAGTCTCTGGGATCCTTTCAGCTCTCTAACCCTTCCCACAAGGATCTCTAGATCTTTTTTAGACCGAACCGGGTTCGAGCTTATAACATAGATCTTCCTGCCATGCTGGGCTAGCTTCTCAGCCAATAGGAGGCTATACCTATTAGCACCATAGATAGCTATAACCCTCCCCGGGGAGAGGCCTGCTATTAATAGGTCTAGGGCTGCGTGGAAGGGGTAGACACCGGCTGGTCTGTCACCCACTATACCCAGCTCTATTGGGGATGCGACTCTGAATCCTGTTGCAGATACCCCCTTAGCTACTCCCTCAACCCCCGTGCTAGATATTATTGCCACCCGCTCTCCAAGCCTGGTTGCTGTTGATTGGAGGCTCACGCTAATCTCCGAGCCTAGTTTTTCGATAAGCCCCGAGGCCTCGGGATCTAGGATCGAGATACCCCCGATCCTATCCCTTGTCTCTGCCACCCTCACGCTATAGCCTCTGTCTAGGAGTTCCCTGGCTAGGGAGAGGCCTGCTAACCCCGCTCCTATTATATGGATCGTAGATCCCTTCTCGGTTTTTTCTAGAGCCTCTCCACGAGCCATGAGGCTTCACCACTCTTAACAAGATCCTCGGGTTTCTTTCTAGTCAGCCTTAGCATGGCTATTATAGCCCTGCCTATGCAGTGCTGGCCCTGGCAGGAGCCCATGCCCAGCTTTGTCCTAAATATAATGCCGTCGAGGGTTGATGCTCCATTCTCTATAGCGTCTATGATATCTGCTAGGCTTACCTTCATGCACGGGCATATTATGACTCCTTCGTGGCCTTCTATCCCTGAGGGGTTTATGGCTAGTCTTGCTCTGGTGCTTATCCTCCACACGATCTTTTGAGGCGTTTTCCCAGCTACTGTTAGTTCTAGCCCGGCTGTTTTTAGCATTCCTATCACCATAAGGGCTATGGCTGGTGCTGCTGTGAGTCCTGGTGATTCTATACCCACGAGGTTTATGATCCTTCTAGTCTGTGGGGAGTAGCTTATCGAGAAATCCCCCTTGGGCGTCGAGGGTCTAACGCCTGCGTAGGCTTTGACAAGCCTTCCCTTGATCCTCACGAGGTCTTTGAACTTCCTGATCACATCTATAACATGCTCAGCCCTGACGCCCCTATCCTCTCGTGATCCCGTTGGTGCAAAGCTAGGCCCCCAGATCGTGCTGCCCCACGGCATGGGTATAATGCCCCCGCCCTTTGTTCTTGCAGGCTTTAGCGTTGGTATTGGTGCTACTATGCTTCTAGTCTGGGGTTTGTCGAAGACTAGCATGACTCCCAGGTGAGGCTCGATCCTCTCTGATCCTCCTACCCTTGATGCTAGTGTGTCGGAGCCAAGGCCTGCTGCGTTGATAACATACCTAGCCCTTATAGATCCCCTTGTTGTCTCTATAACTATGGTGTCATCCTCGATCTTGAGATCCCTTGCCTCTGTTTTGAACATGAACTCAACACCCCTAGCTCTAGAGGATCTGTATAGCCTGTCTATGAGTTCGAAGGAGTCTATAACACCATAGCCCTGGATCATTATGGCAGCGTAGCCCTCTACATTTGGTTCGAGAAGCCTTAGCCTCCTCCCACTAACTATGGATATATCGAAACCCCTGATCTGGTATATTATTTTCAGCACCACATAGACCAGGGGTAGGATTGCCAGCTCTATCCCAGACCTGGCTACCAAGAGGGCTGGGAGTCTAAGCATGCTGACCCCAAGCTCTCTTGCAACCCTATCGTAGAGCCTGTTTCCCTTAACTGCTAGCATGCTTTTGAGGGAATTGAATGGAGGCTGGACCACGTGCAAGACACCGGCATGCCCTTTGGATACGCCGAAGCCTGGCTCTGCTTCCTTCTCTATAACTGCTATGGATAGGTTGAATTTTGAGAGCTCGTGGGCTATGAAGAGGCCTGCGACCCCTGCTCCTATGATTGCTACATCGTATCTCCTAGGCTCCATGTTCTCTAGAGCCTCTCGATAATCTATATATATAGTGTCCTGCTATGGAGAGGATTATAGCAATAGCTATTGCTAGCGGTATCCCTATTAAACCTGTGAACGATGCTTTCACTAGGTAGAGGAAGAGCATGAATCCTCCTCCCCAGTCTGGTGGGGGGAATCTTACTGTTACGCCGTAGCCTACGTAGAAGGGAGCTGCGTATATGAGGCTCAGCACTATTGTTATGGTTATTGATGTGAGTATTGGTATAAGGATCTTTGGGAGTCCTGTTCTGAGGGGTGTTAGCTCGATCACGCCTATCAGGAGCCCCGTGACCAGCCCTGCTATTGCTACTGCGAGTCTTACTTTGTCTAGGAGCTCTCCTAGGGATAGTATGTCTGAGAGGCTTGTGGGTCCTTTTATGGAGTAGTAGGCTATCCAGTATATAGATTCATAGACCAGGATCCCTGTTATTATGAGGATCAGGGTTTTTCTAGAGCTTAGGATCCCTGTTTTTATAGATGCGTAGAGACCTGCTGGTATTAGTAGTGAGAGTGCGATGGCTATGGCGAGTCTCGAGCCCATACCCTCGCTATAGAGGCGACCTGTGATCTCTCTGTATGCATCCTGAGGGTTTGTGCCTAGACCGATTTTCACTCCTAAGGCTTTTTCGAGTGCTGCTATTACTCTCGATCCCTGCTCTTCTGATGCTCTTCTATACTCCTCGATCTTGCTGCTAGGTAGGTTGAAGCCCTCGGTGAGGGGTTTTCCTATAGATTGTGCTGGTATTCTTAGACCCATGAGCATTGCTACTGTGGATGCTATATCGTTTTGTGTGTAGCTAGCACTATATATTCCTGGCCTTACCCCAGGTCCTATGAATAATGTGAATACTCTTCTAACCTCGGGTTCTGGGCCTCCGTGATGCCCTCCCCTCTTGAATCCATGGTCGTTGAGTATTACTATGAGCGTGTTCTCCTTGGTCAGGGTTTCTATATAGCTTAGAGTGAGTCTGGCTATATTGATCACTGTGGAGTTATACTCAGGACTTCCACTGCTTCCTGTTAGGTGACCGATCATATCTATATCGCTCACACCTATCCAGAGGAAAACCCTATAGCCTGCTTCTGAGTATTTTTTGAAGAGCCTCGCACCCTCGACTAGTGCTAGGGCTCCGTGACTGCTTCCCTCCTCTATTGAGGAGCATTCATCTATATAGTTTTGGAACATCGTCTCAATAGATCTATCGCCTGAGCATAGGATCTTGAAGCCAGCTTCTTTAGCCGCTTTCACAATGCTATCGATCCTCAGTGCTCCTTTGTAGTCATTGGACATGACCTCATTGATCTCTGGGGGAGCTCCTGTGAGTATCGATGCCCTCCCGGGGAGGGAGTATGATGGCATGTTGGTTAATCCGTTGGGGTAGAATGCTCCCAGCGAGATCAGTTTCCCTAGATCCTTGTTCTCTCTACCCAGATCCTCGAGGATACTAGTGCTTAAGCCGTCGAGTAGTATGAAAACTATGTGTTTTGCGACAGGCTCTCCAGAGATCCTCACGGGCTCTATTTTTTCCAAAACATCTATATATGGATTCCTATAACCAGCCCAGCTATTATAAGCCCCCATGGCTGTGTTTATAGATGCTATGGATAGTGTTATAGCTATGAGGACCGTGATCGCTATATATGTGTAGACAATTCTCAAAGAGAATCGCCGACCAGTATTATTGCTGCAAGGCTAAATAATCTATAGAATGTTACAAAGATCTGGTGAGTTTTTCACCTTCCAACAGATCCTAGGCTGATGTGCGGTCCTTTTAAAACAGGTTAGGGCTCACCGAGACTATTTATTGGGTTTTAACTATATATGTTTCTCTTAATCGGTTTTTATGCTATTGTTTTTATAGCCCTAAAACCTATTGTGTGTGGTGATATGTTTTGAGCTCTATTGTGTTTCCAAGCCGTGAGTGGGCTGAGGCTTATTGCAAGGCTCTCAACGAGTCCCCTGAGTATAGGAGGCTTGGTAAGGGGTGGGTTTGGCCTATACTCTTCGTGGTTACCTCACTCCCCCCGGAGTTGAGGGCTCGGTATCCCTCGGGATCTCCTGGGTTTATCGCTGATCTCTATGATGGTGAGTGTAGAGGCGTTAGGTTCTTTGATGATGCTAGCGGTGTCGATGCCCCATTTATACTGTCTGCTAAATATAGTGATTGGCTCGATATCATAGCTGGTAGGGAATCCCCTGTCTCGGCTATTGTTAAGAGGAAGCTTGTTCTCAAGAAGGGCGATATGGCTGCTGTGCTTAGATATGCCTCGGCTGCTATGGAGATGGTTAGAGCAGCCCAGAGAGTGGGCGGTGTCCAGGTTTGAGGGCTGCGGTTCTCCATAACTATGGAGAGCCTTTAAGAATAGAGGATATCCCCAAGCCCAGGGCTTCCGGGACTTCTGTTCTTGTGAGGGTTGTGGGTAGCGGTGTTTGCCATAGCGATGTTCACCTCTGGAGGGGTGAGCTAGGAACCCTCGTACCCCCCACCTTTCCCTTGGTTATGGGTCACGAGGTCTCGGGGGTTGTTGAGGAGGTTGGAGAGCTTGTCCCGCCTGATATAGAGCCTGGTATGGAGGTTCTCGTGTACTGGGCTTACTGTGAGAGGGATGATAAATATGCCCAGAGGGGTCTATACCAGCTCTGTGGTTTGAGGGCTGGGGGTGGTATTGCTCTCTATAATGGTGGTTTTGCTGAGTATATGCTTGTCCCCCACTATAGATACCTCGTACCTGTAAAGGGTCTCAGGGATCTTGAGGCTGCAGCTGCTCTAGCCGATGCTGGTGTCACGGCCTATAGGGCTGTTAGGAAGGCTGCTGAGGAGGTCGAGGATGACGACTATATCCTCATAGTCGGGCTTGGAGGGACAGGTATATTTGGGCTACAGCTGGCAAGGCTTCTCACAGGTGCTAAAATAATTGGGGTTGATGTGAGGAGGGATAAGGTTGAGGCGGCCTCTAGAATCGCTAGGCTTCGTAAAGGTGATGTCTTGATAGATGCTTCCAGCGTTCCAGATGTTAGGAGGGCTGTTATGGAGGCTACGGGGGGCCAGACTCTAAGGGCTGTGATAGACTTTGTGGGGGTTGAGAGGACTATCGAGACCTATATAGATCTCTTATCACCCCTGGGTGTCTACATCATAGTGGGCCTGGGATCTGAATACGGGCCTAGAATACCGATACACAAGATGGTTCTAAACGAGCTCAGCATAAAAACAGTACTCTACGGCTCGATAAGAGATCTAGCAAACCTAGCCGACCTAGCATCGAGAGATCTCGTGAACTACTGGGATATAGCAGCGAAAATAAGGCTCGACGATATCAACGAAGCCCTCGAAAAACTAGCCAGGGGTGAGGCTCCGTATAGGCAGGTCGTGATCTTTAGGTGAGGCTCTTGAAAACACATACATACCCTCTTCCACAGGAATACCTCTATATATATAATACTGTGAGGGAGTTTGCCTCATCATATGAGGCTCTGCTCCTAAAGCTCGATAGGGCTGGTCACGAGGATGTTGTAAAGGATATCAGGGAGGTTCTGAGAAGCTCGAGCAGGATAAGGCTTCTAAGTCTTCCTATACCAAGGGATCTTGGGGGTTCTGGTTACTTCACACTCGGATCAACAGTGGCTCTCGAAGCCCTAGCCTTTCACGACGCCGGTTTAGCCACAACCGTGGGGGCCGTGTGGCTGGGATTGCTCCCCATAGTTATAGCAGGCATGCTGGGCAGGGGAGATGTGGGGGAGAGATGGCTTAAGCCTTTCGCCGAGGCTGATGCTCGGGGCGAGCCCCAGGTATGGGCTTTCGCTATAACAGAGCCTACGGCTGGTTCTGATTATGAGAGGATCGAGCCGGGGGTGCCTGGGTCTGTGTTTCTCACCTATGCTAGGAGGGAGGGTGGCTACTGGGTTATTAGTGGGAGGAAGATCTTTATATCCAACGGGCCTATAGCTGACTACATAACAGTCTTTGCCTTGACGGATAAGCAGAAGGGTGTTGCATCGATGGCTTGTTTCGTGGTGCCCAGATCTGCTGAGGGTTTCAGGGTTGTTTCTATTATAGATAAGATGGGTCATAGGAGTAGCCCTACGGGTGAGCTTGCTTTTGAGGGTGTGAGGGTTCCTGAGGATCATGTTATATGTCCCCCAGGGCTTGGTTGGGATTTTGTGCAGCTATCGCTAGCCTACTCAAGAGCACCGGTTGGCGGTATTGCTCTGGGCATAGCTAAGAGGGCTTTTAGGGAGGCTCTAAGCTATGCTGGGTCCAGGATCCAGGGAGGTAGGAGGATTATAGAGCACCAGATTATTAGGGAGAAGCTTGCGAACATGTATATCATGATCTCTGCTGCTGAGTCTCTCGTCTATTCCGTTGCCTCTAGGCTCGAGTCAGAGTTCCCTCCACCTATGGGTGATTCGAGTGCTGCTAAGGTTTTCGCCTCGGATGTTGCTGTCCATGTTGCTCTAGAGGCTATACAGATCATGGGGGGCTATGGCTATACAAGGGATCTTGTTGCTGAGAAGCTTTTGAGAGATGCTAAGCTCACCCAGATCTATGAGGGGACTAACGAGATCAACAGGCTAACCATATCTGATATAATTATCAGCGGGGTGTGATCTTGGTTCTTAAAGGTGGTGTTAAAGGCTATAGCATTCCTCTAAACGCTCCTCTATACCCTACCGGGACTCCTATTGTCTACTATGGATGCAGGGTCTTGATAGCTGTCGCCACGGTTGATGGGAGCAGCATCGATCCAATCCTACCCGAGGGTGTCAGTGTCTCTGAAAAACCCCTCGCAGCATTCTGGATCGGTGATTATCCTTTATCTAATGTGGGGGTTTATAGAGAGGCATTGATCGCTGTCCAGGTCTCTATGGAAGGGCTTCCCCTAGCATATTATATCCCCTATATATATGTAACCAACGACCAAGCCCTGGCGTCGGGGAGGGAGCTTCTGGGAGCTCCTAAGAAGCTTGCGAGGATAAAGTTGGGATGGGTTGGTGATTCTATAAAGGGGATCCTCTGGAGAGGATCCAGGCTCCTCGAGGTATCTCTAACACCGACTGGAAAAGGGGATATCGATGGTGTGAGAGCCCTTCTCCCTGAAGAGGTGCCTCTAATCTCTATCAGAACCCTCCCGCCCTTGAGAGAAAGCCCCGGGATAGCGCAGCTGGTTCTATGGCGTGCTAAGACTATTATTGGTGGGAATCCTAGAATACTTGTTGGTTCTGCCGAGGTTAAGCTTCGAGGCACGATCTCGGATCCCCTGCATACACTCAAGGTCGAGGAGATCCTCACAGGCATCTACATGGAGTTCGATATGGAGCTCCACGCCGATAGAGTGCTGAAGGAATGGGTTCTCAAGCCATAGCCTGGAGCAGTTGCGGGTGGCTCGATTCTCCATGGATTTTTATCCAGATCTAGCTAGCCTTGTATGTGGGGATCTGTTTGGTTGACGCGGATGATATCCTAGCTGGGCTTGGTGTTGAGGAGAAGATATCACTGCTTGTTGGTGCTGGTCTTTCTAGGATTGTGCTTGGTGCTGCTGGCGATACAAGGTCTATTGCTAGGCTTGGGATCCCTGGGATTGTTCTTTGTGATGGTCCTGCTGGTGTTAGGATACATCCTCTGAGGCTTGGTGATGCTAGGAAATACTATGTGATTTCTTTCCCCAACGAGATCTTGCTGGCTTCTAGCTGGAATCTTGATCTTGTTAGGAGTGTTGGGAGGGCTATTGGTGAGGAGGCTAGGTTCTTTGGCATCGATGTTATGCTGGCTCCTGGGCTGAATATGCATAGGCTGCCTATAGGTGGGAGGGTTTTTGAATACTTCTCAGAGGATCCCTTGCTCTCCGGCGAGATGGCCTCTGCGTATGTCGAGGGTGTTCAGTCAACCGGTGTGGGGGCTACTTTGAAGCATTTTGTCGCCCACGAGCAGGAGGCTAATAGGTTGTTGATAAATGTTGTTGTTTCTGAGAGGGCTTTGAGGGAGATCTATTTAAAGCCCTTCGAGATAGCTGTTAGGAGGGCTAGGCCGTGGGCTGTTATGGCTGCCTATAACAAGCTTAATGGTAAGTACTGCACACAGAACCCGTGGCTTTTAACCAAGGTTTTGAGGGAGGAGTGGGGCTATGATGGTCTTGTTATGACAGATTGGTTTGCGGGCGATAACTCTGTTGAGCAGATACTCTCAGGCATAGATCTCATAATGCCTGGCAGCGATGAGACTGTTGCAAGGCTTGTCGAAGCATATAGAAAGGGTGTTATAAGCGATGAGATCATTAACTTAAGGGCTAGAAAGGTTCTCGAGCTCGTGCTGAAGAGCCCTAGGTATAGAGGGCTGGGTGGTTATAGAGATCTTGATTTTGAGGGGCATGCTAGGATAGCCTATGAGGCTGCTGTAGAGGGTGTTGTTTTGCTGAAGAACGATGGTGCTTTACCACTATCTGGGAAGCCCTGTTTAGCTCTTTTCGGCAGGGGGTCTTACTGGACTGTTAAGGGGGGTCTTGGGAGTGGGGATTCGTATCCACGCTATGTTGTATCTATAGCGGATGGTTTGAAAGAGAGAGGTGTTTTGGTTGATGAGGAGGTTGAGAGGATCTATAGGAGTCTGACCCACAGGTTCTACGAGCTTGGCGAGTCTGTTTCTGTCTATAGAAGGCTTAGGGAGAAGGCTCTTGCCGAGACTGATGCTAGGCTTTTAGGGGCGTTGCTGACGCAATATTTCGATGCTATTGTTGAGTATATGCGTGTTATGCACCTGCAGGAGGATCCCTTTACAGATGATCTCCTTGAGAAGGTGGCTGAGAGATGCAACGCTGCTGTGATAACGATCTCGAGGATCTCTACGGAGGGTTTCGACAGATTCCCGGTTAAGGGTGATTACTATTTAAGGGACGATGAGCTCAGCCTGATCTCCAGGGTTTCCGGGGCTTTCCACAAGCATGGTAAGAGGGTTATCGTTGTGCTTAATATCCCAAGCCCTATCGATATAACTAGCTGGAGGGATCTTGTAGACGCCATCCTCGTTCTCTGGCTTCCCGGGCAGGAGGCTGGGAGGGCTTTGGCCGATATTCTCCTCGGAAAGGTATCGCCGAGCGGTAAGCTGCCCCTAACATGGCCCAAGGATCTTTACGAAACACCTGCTATGAGAACATATCCAGGCACGCCCCGCGAGAACCCTGTGGGGGTTGTTTATAGTGAGGATATCTATCTAGGATATAGATACTACGATACCTTCGCACTCGAACCAGCCTACGAGTTCGGCTATGGTTTGAGCTACACAGCATTCGAGTACCGAGATCTAGAGGTAAAGCTAGACGGGGAATCGGTGATCGCGAGACTCAGAGTGGTTAATAAAGGCCCATACCCGGGTAAAGAGGTTGTGCAGATCTATGTGAAAGCCCCGGGAAGCGGGGTCTATAGACCACTCCAAGAGCTCAAGGGGTTTTATAAAACAAAATTACTAGAATCAGGAGAGGGGGAGGATATCGAGGTGAAAATACCTCTAGAGATGCTGGCAATGTTTAGCGGGGGTAAATGGGTTGTGGAGGGAGGGGTCTATGAGATCAGGGTTGGAGCATCCTCGAGGGATATAAGGTTAAAAACAACGCTAGAGATACCGGGCATAATATGCTATGACGCTTCATGGAATAAAACAGCATGTTAGATCGTGTGTTGAGCATTAGCTGGGTTTCCTCGGGCTCTATATTTAACCCGCGGGCTATTGGTTATGATATGCTATAGAACGATGATCCGATCCTTATCTTCTCAACGATCCTCGTCTTGATAGTTGTGATCTGTTTTCATCCGTGTACCGATTGTCCAGCATTGCTTTAGGGAGATCCTCTATGCCCAGGTTTTTAGCTGTGAAGCCTCCTATCTCGACCCTCAGAGGATCATATCTCCATATAGCCTTTTAGATAGCATGTCTCAGTAAGCAGCATGTACCGTGCACTGGGCTGCATAGCTATGCTGTCAATGCGCCTCTATGTAGAGGATTTATATGCATGCTTAGGATAAGCTGGTTATAACAGGCCTCCTATACCTCTGCAAGGGGTCTGAGTTACCAAAAAATAGTAACACACCCGGGTTGTGTCATTGTTCAGTATAAAGAGAGCGCCTATCTTTGGTTAGGATCGTTAAAAGATCTAGCACCAGGGTTTTAGCCTTCTCAAGATTCTCCGGGTTCACTTTATCCGTTGTATCGCTATACCAGTGATAATTGCCTATCATGCCGTTGATAAAGGCCATTAGGCTTGTTGCCCTCAAACCCATTCTCATTAGGGGTGTTGCGTCTGTGGGTAGCAGTTTATAGGTTACTGTTCGGATCCCTTTTAATGTGGAGAATTCTCTGACGATTTTTCTGAACTCCTCGTGGGAGCACCATGTTAAGATAGTTCCTTCGCACTCTGTAAAAGCGAGGTCTCCGATGCCTGGGTTATCTATATTAATAACTATGGAGTTTCTCAAGACCTCTTGTTTCTCTCTATAGAGGTGGTGGGAGCCTAGAAGGCCTACCTCTTCAGCTCCGGTGAAGGCGATTATTATCCTTGCCTTGTTCTTATCATCCTCAAAGCCTTTTGCTAGGGATTCCGCGACTCCGAGTAGGACTGCGACTCCTGAGGCGTTATCGTTAGCCCCGGGGACATAGTTGTGGAACAACTCCCTATGGATCAGAATTATGGTTGATATTAGCAGAGGGGCTGAGGCTATGAACGAGGCTATGAGGATTGAGGGGCTGTTTAAAAGGGATCCCGCTATTGTTAGGAAAACCACTATTATGGATGAGGCGAAGTTAAGCTTTATAGTAAGCCCTAGCCTGTGAACCCTTGTGGGGTTAAATGAGTATGCTGCTTTGGTGCTATCATAATGGGCTGTCAGCACTATGGTCTCGGATCCAGTGCCTATCTCAACCACTATGTTGGCTGTCTCCCTCCCCCATAGGTGTCCGTAGAGCCTTGTTAAGAGAGGAATATAGAGCTCCTCCTCCAGGATAAGGAGGGCTAGTCCGGCTAATGCTAGAACAACCCCTATGCCTCTAAACCCTGCGAGGGCTATTAGTGGTGAGAGTGCTAGTGCTAAATATATGGTTATATATGTGTGGGAGAATGTCGGGGGTGTGGGGAAAACACTGATCGAGGGTTTATAGCCATAGCTCTCAAGCTCCCTTACAATATAATCTCTAGCCTCTCTCTCCTCCCTGGTTCCGGCTCCTCTGTGTTTTTGTGAGAGTATTTTGACATGATCGTGTAGCTTTAAGGCTCTCGCACCTCGGTCACTCTGATCCCCATCCTCCCTAGTTCTTCTAGAAATTCCCCTGTATCTCTTATCAAGGCTTCTGGGGGATATATGCCTGGCCCTGCTATCCTACCCCTAGCTATTTTTACAGCCCCTAGGGCTGCTGGGATTCCTGTGAGCCTTCTCATCCTATCAATAGCTATATAGGATAGCTTACCACTATCTCCATAGATATCGACTCTCAGCGCGCTTATACTCAGACCCCCTGCTCTGAATATACCCTCGATCCTATGGATCGCCCTGGCTAGTTTCTCTGCCTTGTCATCGTTATTAATATTCAGGGCTTTTAGCAGGAATTTTGCGAATGAGTTTTGCCATGGAGGGATCAGCCCGCCCCTAACAGTAACCCTATCCCTAACCTTGATATACCTTGGCAGTGTCAAGGGCTCTGGATGTCCCGTGTAGAATAGTGTTAGCCTCCCCACGGGCTGTGGGAACTGAACCTCGATGCCACCACTACCAGCCTCTACCAGGGATAACGAGCCCCCGAGATACATTGGCGCTCTCCCTATGAGGGCGTGGAAGAGATGCATAACAACTGCAAGGCCTTTGGAATCAGCCGCAGAGCCCACCCAGCATATATCTATAGCGCTAACCTCTCCAAACGATTTGGAGCCGTGTAGGGCGAGCAGGTTAGAGAGCCCTGGCGTCCATCCCAGACCATTTATCCCCGTGACTCTGGAGCCCTCGGCCTCGCTACCTAGACCTAGGATCTTTTCTGCAGCGTCATAATCGTCACAAACGTCTACGAAGTTCAGGCCTAGGCGCACGAGGTTCCTGGCCACGGGGAATCCTAGCTTGTAGAAGGGGCCTATGGTGTTAACAACAACGTCTACCCCTCTAGATGATTCTCTGAGAGACTCTATATCAATAGCATTGACCTTAGCTGCTTCACAATTACACCCAGAGCTCTTCATACTCTCGGAGACAGTTTTAGCGGCATCGTATCTAAGATCCCCAACCACTATGGTGTCTATATTCATGGAGCACAGAGCCTCTACAACCCCGGAGCCTATATCACCGGCTCCTCCTAAGACCATTATTTTCAATGACAAGCCCCTCCCATTTTTATGTTAGCACAAGCTTATAACATCATAATGCCCTTAATATTTATAATTATTTTAATTTTATTTAACCCTCCCCTATTTGTATTCAGCCCTGAAGCTATGTCGGTTACTCTATAACCTTTAGAAGCGTAGTACTCCTATAGATATAGATATTTAACCTGTTTCTCGAGATCCTCTCCGCTGATCATGGGATGAGACCCTAGCGTATACGACGGATCTTACCTCCCCCGCCTTGTTCTCAGGATCCTCTGGCCTCGCTCTCAGAGACCCTATATTTACCGCTAACGGGTTTGGCGGCCCTGATATAGATATAGGGATCTTGGGTAACGTGTCAGAAAACCTGGGGGTATTTTTCTCACCATACCATTATGGTTATGGTGTTCCGGTGGGTGGGGAGGGTTATGTTTTAGCTGTTGATATAGGTACCTCATCTATAAAGGTGGGTTTGGTCGATACCGCTAATCTTAGTGTTAGGTTTAGTGTTTCTGAGAGGGCTTCTTTCAAGGCCCCAAAGCCTGGGTGGGCTGAGATAGATCCTGAGGATCTGTGGGCCAGCGTGTCTAGGCTTGTTTCGGAGGTTGCTGGTCCCCACTATAGTCTTATTAGATGTGTCGTTGTCAGCGGTCACATGGCCGGTATAATCCCTGTTGATAGGTATACGCTGTTCGCCTGCTAATACTTGCAGGAGGTATTTATAAGCCTTGAATGGGATTGTTTTCGGTGATGATATGGTTTCCATATTGACTCTGGATGGCAATGGAAGCAACACTTTAAGCCATCCAGGGGATGATCTCACAGTGGATAGAGTCTCATACCATTGGATCCGGCAGTCACGCATAAACCCGCAGGGTCGATCTACTATAGAATTGAAAGGATTTCAGGAGCGCTGCTTCGAGGATAGCTATAGATAAGGGGTTCAGGCCTGATGAGAAGCAGTCCGAGATCTATATCTATAGTAAGCTCTTCAAGGAATACACAAGGACCTATGGTAGATTGAGGAATATTTTCCACAGGCTAGGTGGGTTGAGAGAAGAATATGGTGGGCTGGTTAAGAGCATCTAGATCTATATTAGGATATTGATCGCCTCTACAAGCGTCTCTTCCAGTATATCTGGTGGCATTATCCTTATGAGCTCGTTTATTAGTAGTATTTTATCCTCCGATATATAGCCTTCCCTTATTCCGAGGGCTTCTAGGGCTTTTCTATAGCTGGGGGTTTATGCTCTCTTAGGGCTTCTTCTAGATCTCTTAGGAAGGGTAGTATGAAGCCCATGCAGGGGTTCGGGCTTCATTGCGGTTGGTTTTTGCATCAACCGCTCTTCCCTTGGCTTCCTCGACCTCAGGGCTCCTTTCATCGGAGCCCTTATCCTTGGCCCCCACCCGTTCGGGGTGACCCCAACCCACAGCTCCCCCTCATAGCTTTGCTCCGGCTCATAGCTGTGGGGAGACCCCCACATCCTGGTTTTATTTAACCCGCCCATCGGGTCTCTATCCCCACCCTCATTGCTGAGCTGGCATCCCATAGAATAATAGAGCTTATATAATGTTCCACAGAGAAAAAATCACTACCAGTCCTTATAAATCCATATAAAACCAGAAACAGTTGGCTATGGCGTCGACATGTAGTAGTGTTTTGCTCTCAAGGGCTATTTCGCTCAGGTCCTTGATATCGTCAACAGATCCGTAAGGGTAGTTTGGAGCAGACCGTTTGTCCCTGGATGTTCATTCCATTCATTTATATTCATGGTCACATCCGGGGACTTCCACCTCTACCCGCAGGGCCTTTAGCCCTACGAGGTCATGGGCGGCCGTCGAGCCGAACGGCACGCGGCTCCCATCTAGCTCTGCCCCGGATGGCTTGGAGCACTGCTCCCATCGCCGTCCGGGGCTTGTGCGGGGGAACCCACACCGGGGATAATGTCTTTCAAGGCTTATAAATACCTTAGGTGTTGGCGAGAAAGCGCTTTCGGGCATGCCCCAATACCCATGAAAATTCCAAAACCTATCAATCCTCCCTATTCATATCAAAAAGAAAACAGCCCACTATGAGGGCTGTGTTCCTGCTAATCCTCTCGTTAACAGCATTGATATCAATCTTACCTGTGCCGGGATCTATAGGGATAAACACGGGTTTTAGGTTTAGATAGGATGCCGCCTTGAGAAAGGCTGGGTGGGCTGTGTATGGGAGTATGATCTCGGGGGTTTCTGTCCTGCCCAGGGCTCTGAAATAATCCCTAGCGGCTTTGACTGCTAGCAATATGCTCTCAGTACCCCCATAGGTGAAGCTGCCCTTGGTCTCCTCATCACCATCCATTAGATAGGCTACTGCTCTGACGACCTCACGTTCTAATCTCAGGACACTTGGATATACGGTGAAATCGAGCATGGTCTTATCCATGTAGAGCTCGTAGGCTTTTCTCACCAGCTCTCTGAGCACGGGATCCCCGGTCTCGTAGGAGTGGGTGAACATTCTCCCACTACTAGGCTCGGGCTCTCCCCTTGAGAATCTGGATAGTCTCTCTAAGACGATCCCGGGGTCCTCCCCCTCAGGCGGGAACCGCTGCAATCATAGCCCGTGGTAGCGTCCCCCTGGGCCTTTAAAAACCCCTGGGAAGCTGTAACCAGCTGTTCCCGGTTTTATATGTATTTATAAGGACTGGTACTGAGACTGTTGCTCTGCGGTAACACAGTGCTTATACGAGACATGGTTTACAGCAGTGAGGTTAGTAGATAGAAGACCAGGTGGGGGCACTGATGTAGAGTGGTCTTGGTCTATGGGTCTATCTATAGAGTAACAGGGATCGTGGGCGGAAATACACCCATGCCCGGGGACAGGGGCGCTGAGTACTTGGTGTGATCCTTCTAAGATTTTTAGGGCCTAAACGCTTAATCTAGAGAGGATCTGGTGTAGGGGTATGGGTATCCATGCTATAACCCTTTACAGGAAAGGTACCGCTAGATCTCTCATCAACAGTCTCTGGGATCTGGCTATAGCGAGGTTCTTCGTATCCCTGGAAAGACGTTTGGGAGAAAACTTCGTAGGTTTGATCGATCTCTTGGGCGGTGAGGTCTATGAGAGTAATGTCCTTGTGGTTGTGAGGAGCAAGGATCTGGAGACTGTGCAGGAGGTGGTGAGGGTTAAGATGGATGTTGAGAGGGAGTTTGGGGATAGGGTGTTGATAAACCCATACATAGCTGGTGAAGATGAGAGGGATGTCATTAGAGCATTCCAAGAGGCTGGGGAGGATGAGGAGGATCCAGGGCTTCTGAGGAGGGCTCTCGAGATGTTTAGGGAAAGGGCTCTGAGACTCCGCCAGGTGGTTGATGTGATCATACCGGGCGGTGAGGTCTATGAGAGTAATGTCCTTGTGG
>JAWBYA010000008.1:0-50912 GCA_038867615.1 Sulfolobales archaeon
GGATCTCTTTTTTGTGTCTTTTTATGATCCACGGTAGCGATATTAGGGCTTCGAATATGAGTGTTTGTGGGATTGTTTCTTCTTTCTGTGGTATGTTATATATCCTCTTAACTGTTTCTATGGTTATCTGATCTAGTCGTTCTATTTCTTCTAGCATTTCTAGTTTTTCTAGCATTTCCTGCTCGTCTATCTGCTCTTCCACCTTATAGCCCACCCCCTATCTCTATCCTATAAAAAACACGCCCCACATACAGAATAGCCCACCCCCCAGAACCCCTCCCTCGCCCTCGCTCTCGCTCGCCGTGCCACGAGGCGGGGCGGGGGGTTTGGCGGGGTTGATCAAACCAGATCAATGGATCTTTTGAAAAGCGTTCCATGACACGACCAGCATATGATCAATAACAGATCATAAGAAAAACAATAAAGCAGCATGGAGAAACAAAAACAGCATAAACAAACATAGGGAGACATATGGAGAAAAGGAGAAACAACAAATAAACACAAACCCCACCCCCAGAATGGATAGAACACCTGCACGGGGTAACAACAGAGTATTATTGATCCAAAGCTGTATCTAACCCAACTTTTAGGGAATCTCTATCTATATACCAACCACGCAATATGACTGTGGTAGGTAGAAATGCTAACCACCACACACGCCAAAGTAATAGAATATGCTGAGAACCTGATCAACGAGGCTGCAGAGGCAGCATATAGAGGTAAATGCCTTGAGAAAGCCGTCAGCCTTGCCGATAAACAGAGGGTTTTTGTTGAGGACGCTCCAGAGGATCTGTTCCTCTTAAGATCGCCAGCGATCTATAGAGAGACAAGGAGGTGCATAGACTCGGAGACCCTCACACCCATGAGGGCATCAAACATAGTAGCCCACATCATAGTCGAGGAGGCTGTGAAGCTGGCAAGCAATAACGAGAACGCAGTACCAGCGCTAGCAGACACAACATATAGATGGAGCGGAGACCCATACGAGCTACCAGCAAACATAGGCGGGATTGTATATGCATCTAAAGTATATAATGCACCTTCAAGATCCATCGTTGAATGCCCTAAATGTGGCAATACCTTCGAGGAGATCACATATATCCCATCCCCATATCTATCGGCGCTGCCTAACCCACCGCCTCTGAGCATAATTAGATGCCCTAAGTGCGGGTTCATGGGATTCCCAGACTTCCTATCGCCGATCCCAAGAGATCTATCCCTGGAGATTGTGAAGAGTGAGGAGCTGTTCACAATAAAGGATGAGGAGTCGCTCATAACTGTTGTTGAGCTGATTGTTGTGCCCTACGATGCGAAGGAAGATCCTAGCAGGTGGGTGAGAGTCGTTATCGAGGGAGAGCTTGTAAGACATGTTATGAGCCCTGGCACGTGGGACGAGATCTATGTCGAGGGCTACCCACTACACCTATGGTGGGCATGGGATCCCCACACCGCATGGATAACCGAGGAACTAAGGCTGGCAAGCCTCATACATAGATCCATATCCCTATCTATACCATCGCTAGCCGCAACCACAGTATTTTACATGGAGAAAGGATCTAGAAAAAATGATACATACTCCGAGGTGAAGAACATGTTCTATGAAGAAATAAGGATGGCTATAAGGAGAAAGATTGAAAAGCATATCTGGGTATAATCAGGTGATACGCCTTGATGACAGATCATTAAGTACATCGATCTCATCACGATCATTAGTGAAAGAAATCTTCAGAGCCTCCATCACTAGATTGAAATCAACACCAGAATATTCAGATGATATTAGTGCTATCTTCTTCAACAGATCATCGTTTAGCTCAACCCCAACCTCTCTAAGTATTCTTTTAATGCACGATCGACCTCTCACACATATATTAGTGATCCTTCGATCCTTGCCAGATCTTGACAACCCCTCAAGCTCAGATAATATATATCGAATAGATATAATCTCGTTCCCAGACCTGCTTATAGTGAATACTGGGAAGAGACCCTTAACACAGCTATACATGATAATTCTTCTCACAATCGTTTTAAAATATACAGTCTTCCCTATGCTACCACGTTTAACTTTGACCATATCAAGCATAGATCGCTTGATATCTTCAACAGTCAGAAGCTCTCTTAGATCAGGTATTTTATATTTTTCCTTGACCTGATTATAGATATTTATCAATTTCATCATTTTTAACATCATCCTTGACCCTGCTTTCCCTAATGTTTCGCCTATATTTTTTTCCCTTAGAGATCTCTCATATTCCTCAACCCTTTGAACTGCTTTCTTTATTATTTGTGAGTAACTGCTTCTTCTTCCCTTCCATTCCCATCCCTGTGGTGTTTCAGCAGCCTTTTCACGCTTGATCGCTTCAATTTCAAAGTCAAATTCCATGTTCTCGCCTGAGGTGTCGCACCCAGGTTCGCAGATTTCCCTCAGAAGCTTATCTAGTCTATCTTTCTTCTCTTCTACTTTTTCCTCAGTAGTTATGGCTTTCACCGTGCTAATATTAATATATATGACTATATGAGATGAAAGCGATGGGATCGTGGGTGTATGAAACATGCCCATGTAATACTTTATTATATATTTTATTTAAATCCTTCTTGCTGTGTTTCTCTTGAGCTGTTCTTGCTGTTATCTTTTTTATGTTAATTCTCAAGTTTTTTCAGCTCTTCCAAGTATTTCGGGTAGTGCTGGTCTGCTTCGCTGAGTAGATCCTCGTATCTTGCTTCTGAGACTCTCAGCTCTCCGAATCTGCTCTGTATGAATCTGGCTATTTTCTCGGGCATTGCCTTGATCATTGTTCTCCACGCTATCTTCCTCATTGTTTTTGGCGGTAGTAGCCCGTGCTCCCTAGCATATTTCTGGATCACCTGCCTCCTCATCCTAGCCCCCGCTATCTCCCTTATCATATCTATGGTTTCTTTGGATAGGTATGCCCATTCACATGGCTTCATGGTCTCTCTAATGCCAACATAGTATCTGCAGAAGCCCTCTTCATCGAAGCATACAAGCCTCTTAGTAACTATCGCTGTGCCTGGTATCTCTATAACCTCTTCTGGGCTGAAGTTCTCGATCATGTGGAGTATGTGGCTAAGCCTTAGTCCCCCCTCAAGCATAGCCCTATACACTATGTAGTACCTCATATGATTCTTTCTCAGAAAATCCATAGTCTTTATCAGATCCTCGATGTTGATTGGGTATGGTCTAACATCCATTTTATAGCTCCTGCTGGGCACAACCTCCATGACCCAGCCATATGTCTCTGGAGAGATCTTCCTAGTATAGTAGAGGTATTGGACGTAGTGTCTAAAAACGTTTCTAAGCCATTTAACTGGGTGGTTGATCACATAGTCTATTAGATCCTGGCTAAGTGTCCTGCCCTCTAGATGTTTCTTGAATAGGTTTCTATAGTATTTCATTGTGCCCTCACTCCTGATCTTCATCCTCTTCTTCCTCTCCCTGAGGAACTCCTCAAAACCCTGATCCCATGTTAGCTTGATGGTTGTTGGCACTAGCCCGAGCATCCTCCTGAGATCCTCCCTGAAATGCTCTACTGTGAACCTCAGGATAGCCTGCTTTAGATACTCATCCCCCGATGCTAGGGCTATCAACTGTAGTGCTAATCCATAGTCTATGGATCCGTCTTTCCTCACTATGCCAACAGCCCTCAGCCTCTCCTCCCCCTGCACAACCTGTCCAAACTCCTCCTCCCCAAGGTGTTGGAGGGCTCTTCTAACCACCTCGTCAGGGATCTTCCTCTCCCCCCTCAGATACCTTGATAGGGATGAGTCCGAGATCCCAAGAGCCCTGTAGGCACCCACATACCCAAGCCTCTCCCTCAGCCTCTGGAGGATCAAAATCCTTGTCCTATCACCAAGGGATTTGATATCTATATTATCGAGCCACATCATGGGGATATCCTCATAGGGGTATTTATACACATATTCACACAGAAAATCCTTCCGATCTGCACGAGAGATCGGAAGGACACGAGAAACAACAGATCGATCCAAACGGATCGGAAATAGATCCCGAGGATCGCTTATTTATAAATGAGGATCATTAGGAGTAAAGATCTTGGTGCGGCGGCCGGGATTTGAACCCGGGATTTCCGGCTCGGAAGGCCGGCGTCCTAGACCAGGCTAGACGACCGCCGCCAATAATAGATAGTATTTGATCGGCTTATAAGTTATCGAGGAGAATCTATCATAGATGATTTGAGTCATGCCCCCTGAGGTGTGATGAGGATTGGGGTAGATGATCCTTATGGGCGGTGTGTTCGGTATGCTTCTGTTATTAATCTCTATGTTTATCTACCACAGGGGTAGTTTTGACTAGATACGATCTGATTATTAGGGGCGGTGTAATTATAGATGGAACAGGCTCTCCTCCATTTAGAGGCGATGTGGGGGTTATTGGTGATACGATAAGCACTATTGGCGATCTCTCTGATGCTCAGGCTGAGAGGTATATAGATGCCCGGGGATTATATGTTGCACCTGGGTTTATAGATATACATAACCACAGCGATCTATCGATCCTCGAGATACCAACGGCTGATAACTATATACTCCAGGGTGTCACCACGATCGTTACAGGTAACTGTGGCTCCTCACCAGCACCGATAACAGATGTTAATAAGGATTATAGGGATTTTGCTAGGAAGCAATGGCCCGGGATCGATGTCCAGTGGAGCAGTTTTGGGGAATATCTAGGGGCTCTTGAGAAGGCTAGACCCTCTATAAATATAGCTCCCCTTGTAGGGCATGGGATGATCAGATCGTCGGTAATTGGTTATATCGATAAGAGGGCTTCTGAGAAGGAGCTTGAGGAGATGAAGAGACACGTGGAGGAGGCTATGAAATCAGGAGCCTTTGGGATGAGTAGTGGTCTTATATATATACCAAGCATGTTTGCAGACACGAGAGAGCTTATAGAGCTTAGCAAGGTTGTAGCTAGATATGGGGGTATATATTCCACACACATGAGGAACGAGGGTGTCGGGCTCATAGACTCAGTGATCGAGGCGATAACGATCGGCCTCGAATCCGGAGCCCCCGTAGAGATCTCCCATATAAAGGCTAGCGGGAGACCCAGCTGGGGTAAGGTCTCGGTAGCACTAGACCTGATATCGGAATACGCATCCAGGGGGTATGATGTATCGGCAGACGCATACCCCTACGAGGCATCATCAACAACACTCACAGCCCTACTCCCAAAAGATATTAGGGAAGGGTCCAGGGATGAGGTTATGAAGAAGCTCTCAGACCCAGCAGTTATAGAGAGGCTTAGGCAGGGCTTAGGCGGGGTGGTGCTTGAGGATAGGTATATCTCTTGGCACGATATAATGATCTCATACTCGCCAAGCCATAAGGAGCTTGAGGGTATGAGGGTCGATAAGATTGCTGAGAAAATGGGTCTCGACCCTATTGAGGCTGTGGTTAGAATGCTTTTAGACGATGGGCTGGCCACAAGAATGATAATTTTTGGTATGAGGGGAGAGGATGTTGAGACAGCTATAAAGCACCCTCTAGTCGCTATAGGAAGCGATGGTTCTGTAACAAGACCCGGGGTTGGGAAGCCCCATCCAAGAAGCTATGGGACATTCCCGAAAGTGATAGCTAGATATGTTAGGGAGAGCAAGATCCTCTCACTACAAGAAGCGATAAGAAAGATGACATCACTACCAGCCAGGAAGCTAAGGCTATGGGATAGAGGTATTATTAGGCCTGGCTTCAAAGCAGATCTAGTGGTGTTCAACTACTACACCATAGAGGATACAGCAACTTATGAGAATCCACATTCATATCCAAAGGGTATAGAGTATGTGGTTGTGAACGGAGAAATAGCTGTTGAGAGGGGCAGGCTTCTTAGTAGTGTGAGGGCTGGAAGGGTTCTTAGAAGAGCATGGTAAATCGTTATCAATCTATCAACAGCTTTTTAACTATCAAGAACATGGATCTTGAAGCCACGGGTATATGGAGTTTTAAGCATGTTATAGGGTTGTGAATACACCTCTATTTATTGAGAAGCGCCTCCCAAGCCTCTCCTCATAAGCATTAATAGCCTCTCTGTAGTTCTGTAACGTTACACCGATCTCGTCGAGACCTAGTACCAGCATTTTCCTAACGCTCTCATCTATTTCGAACGGCACTACTTTATCCTCGTATTCAACCACTTTTTTCTCGAGATCTATTCTGAGGATTAGATCTCCTCGTGAGGCTCTTTCTAGAAGCTCTTTCACGATATTCTCGCTGAGCTTTATACATGCAAGCCCGTTTCTGGCAGCGTTCTCGTAGAATATATCTCCGAAGGATGTTGAGATCACAGCCCTTATACCGAAGTCAACCAAAGCCCACACGGCATGCTCCCTCGAAGAGCCTATCCCGAAGTTCCTTCCCGTGATCAGTATTGGAGCTCCTCTAAAGCGATCATCATCTAGCACGAAACCCTCTTTAGGTCTCCCCTCATCGTCGTATCTCCATCTATAGAAGAGATATCTTCCAAGCCCCTCCCTCTTGCTTATCTTGAGGAACTGGGCTGGGATTATCTGGTCCGTATCTATGTTATCGATTGGTAGGGGTGCAGCCTTACCCTCTATTATTTTAAGCCCTGGCATAGGATCACCTCAGCATCCATGAATATCCAAGCCTCTCAAGAAGATCTATATCGACGATATCCTCAACAGGAGAGATCTCGAGATCTCTAACATCGACGAAATGACCCTCTATCGCTGCTGCAGCAGCCATCATCGGGCTTACTAGGTGGGTTCTGCCACCAGGGCCTTGTCTATTCTCGAAATTCCTGTTAGATGTGCTTGCACACCTCTCGCCAGGCGATAGTTTATCTTCATTCATACCTATGCACAGGCTACACCCGGAGTTCCTCCACTCAAAGCCAGCATCTATGAAGATCCTGTGGAGCCCCAGCCTCTCAGCATTCCTCTTAACAAGCTGGGAGCCGGGTACAACCATAGCCCTCACACCACTCTTAACCTTCTTACCCTTAACAACCCTTGCAGCCTGTATTAGATCATATAGTCTAGCATTTGTACAAGATCCTATGAAAACCCTATCGATCGTTATATCCACTATCCTCATACCAGGTTTAAGCCCCATGTATTTCAAAGCCCTCTCAACAGAAGCCCTCACAGTCTTATCCTCGTACTCGCTGGGATCTGGTACTGTACCATTAACACTGGAGACCATAGCAGGTGTAGTTCCCCAGGTAACCTGGGGCTCTATTGACGAGACATTGATCTCAATAACCCTATCAAACCTGGCTCCTGGGTCTGTTGCTAGGGATCTCCAGAACTTGGTAGCCTCATTCCAATCACTATCCTTTGGTGCGAAGGGTCTATTCTTAAGATAATCTATGGTCTTATCGTCAGGCGATATTATAGCGGTTCTGGCACCAGCCTCTATAGCCATGTTGGTTAGAGTCATCCTCTCCTCGACATTTATATAGCCTATGTACTCGCCAGTATACTCGATCGCATGGCCTATAGCCCCTCCAGCCCCTATAGAGCCTATCATAGCGAGAACAACATCCTTTGACATAACACCAGGCTCTGTCCTCCCCACAAGCCTAACCTCCATTGTTTTCGGCTTTTTAAGCCAGAGGGTTTGGGTTGCCAGGATATGCTCAACCTCGCTAGTCCCCACACCGAATGCGAGAGCCCCGAGGGCTCCGTGGGTTGCTGTGTGGCTATCGCCGCAGGCTATAGTCATCCCGGGTAGTGTTAATCCGAGTTCAGGGCCTATTACATGGACTATCCCTTGGTATGGGCTGTAATAGTCGAGAAGCATTATTCCATTCTCATAGGCGTTTCTCTTGAGGAGTTCCATCTGCTCTAGTGAGAGCTTGTCCATTATGGGGAGTGTTCTATCGCTGGTTGGGACGTTATGATCCATGACAGCTACTGTGAGATCCGGTCTCCTAACTCTTCTCCCAGAGATTCTGAGCCTCTCAAAGGCTACTGGGGATGTTACTTCGTGTATATAGTGCCTATCTATATATACTAGGTATCTATCACCCTCGCTGGCTATTACATGGAGGTCCCAGATCTTCTCAAAAATTGTTCTCCCCATCTACACCGCCTCCTTAATAATCTTAGCCACACATCCACTAGCATCGTGGGTTTTCATAGAACCACCTATATCTGGCGTTTTACATCCCCTAGCTATAGCCTCCTCAACAGCCCTCTCAATGCTCTTGGAGGCGTTCAATAGTCTCTTATCATTCTTCTTGGCCCCGAGCCATTCAAACATCATCGAGATCGAGAGGATCATTGCATACGGGTTCGCAATACCCTTCCCAGCTATATCTGGGGCAGCGCCATGGACAGGTTCGAAAAGCCCTATCTCATCACCTATGTTTCCAGACGGTGCTAGCCCAATACTTCCAGCAACTTGGGCGGCCTCGTCGCTCAATATATCTCCAAACATGTTTGTTGTGAGTATCACGTCAAAGGATTCTGGATTCCTTATAAGAGCCATGCTTGCGGCATCGACCAGGATATCCCTCACAGTAACATTATATTTGGAGAGCTCCTCTCTAGCTACTCTGAGGAATAATCCACAGCTTTTTCTCAGCACGTTAGCTTTATGGACTATAGTTACAATCCCTCTTCTCCTAGAGGCTATCTCCCCAGCAACTCTAGCGATCCTCCTGCTAGCCTTCTCGCTAATGATTCTGAGAGCGATAACTGTGTCTCCAACCTCGAACTCGTACCCCTTATAGAGATCCTCGGTATTCTCTCTAACGATCACGAGATCCACAGGCTTCACACTTGGAACGCCTCTATAACTCTTCACAGGCCTTATGTTTGCATAGAGATCAAACATCTGTCTCAGTCTAACAATAACATCCATAGCTGTATCACCAACAGGGCCTTTTATAGATGCATCGGCGGTTTTCACACCCTCTATAGTTTCTCTTGGGAGGGCTTCTCCCCTTCTTTTTAGACACTCATCACCAGCGTCATAGAACCTTATATCGAATGATACACCATAGGTGTTCTCAACAGCATGTATGACTTCTAGAGAGGCTTCAGAGATCTCTGTACCTATGCCATCACCCTTGATCCACGCTATTCTATACGTCTTAACCACCCCTATGTGTCATGATCAGATTTATAGCCTCTACGATAGCTTCCGCAACAGCCCAGTGTGGATCTGGCTTTATAGAGCTTGCAGCGGCCTGGACGCCGTTCCGTGTCTCTAGGGTTACTGTCGCCTCAACTCCTATCTTTCCATCGATCTGTACGATTCCAAGAGAGTAATCCTTGATCTTCATGTTCTCTAGAGAGGTGATCTTCTCCATAGCATTAACTATGGAATCAACACCCCCCATACCCTTACCATACAACTCATATATATTGCCTCCTATAGATATCCTAATAATGGCTCCTACACCCATTCTATTGCTCGTTACACTCACCTCCAAGAGCTCTGCAACGCGATTATCACCGGATCTTTGCCCGAGGATTTCTTTAACCACCTCTACAAGATCCTTATCAGTAACCCTTCTACCCATATCGCCGAGATTCTTGATCCTCTCAACGACAAGCTTTAGCTGCTCATCAGAAACCTTGAAGCCTAGCTCCTCAAGCCTAGCCCTGATCCCATGGGATCCGGCGTGCTTGCCAACAGCAAGCCATCTCCTCGCACCAACAAGCTCGGGCGGGAAGGGCTCGTATGTCGCGGGGTTCCTCAATATCCCGTGGGTATGTATACCGCTCTCATGCCCAAACGCGTTTCTACCAACAATAGCCTTGTTAGGCTGAACCGGAACCCTGGTTAGTTTCGAGACAAGTCTTGAGACCTCAACAAGCTTCTCTGTCCTTATGCCGAGCTCATAGCCATAGAGGATCTTTAGAGCCATTACCACCTCCTCTAGGCTTGCATTACCAGCCCTCTCGCCAATCCCGTTGATTGTTACGTGGGCCTGTCTAGCACCGGCCAGGATCCCTGCTATGCTGTTTGCTGTCGCCAAGCCGAAGTCGTCGTGGCAGTGGACACTAACTATCTTTCCCCTCGAAACACTAACGATCTCTCTAACAAGCCTAGCAATATACTCAGGAGTAGCTGTACCAACAGTATCGGGGATATCTAGGTAATGCGCGCCTGCCTCAGCAACAGCTGAGTATATCTGTTTCAGAAACTCAGGATCGCTTCTCGTAGCATCCTCGGCGGAGAATTCGATCTCAACACCGTGGGATTTTAGATAATCAACAGATTCCACAGCCCTTCTAAGAGCCTCTTCGCGGGTGATTCCAAGCTTGTACTTTAGATGGAGATCCGATGTAGCTATAAATACATGAACCCTGTCAACATCCGCATCAAGGGCTAGCTCTATATCCTTATTATTAGTCCTAGCAAGGGCACAGATCTTTGCACTCAAGCCAAGGCCAGAGATCTTCTTTACCGCCTCAAACTCACCCTTGCTAGTGATCGGGAATCCAGCTTCTATTACATCAACACCAAGTTCGTCGAGAGCCCTGGCTATCTCGATCTTCTCATTAACTGTGAGAGCTACGCCTGGGGTTTGCTCACCATCACGGAGGGTTGTATCGAATATATATACTCTTCTCGAAGCCTAGCCCACCACCTCGGAGATTTGTCACATCTAATTGGTTATCAGGGTATATAAACCTTATCTAGTAGTTCTGCCCTAGCTATTTATAAAACAATCATTAACGCCATTTGCCTATACGGCTCACGGTATGCCTGTTGGGTGGTGAATGCTATATATTATGGGTCTTCTGATGATCTCTTAGGAAATGGGTTTTGGAGACTGTTAACCAGCAGGATAATGCTAACCTCTTTTAAACCGTATGAATACTAGAGGATAGATATGAGGAATAAAGACGCCATGATACCTACTGTAAGGATAATCTCCTACACACAGGATGGTGAAAAGCTCGTAGCAGCCTCTTCTAAGAGGTCTCTCTCGTCTAAAGATGTCTCGGAGATCTTTGAGAGGATGGATGATGAGGAAGTAGAGGTATGGATCAGGGAGACGCTTAAGAGAGGACATCTAAGCCCCTGGGAGCATTGCATCTATACATTTGAGGTTATATGCTCAAGGGTATGTTCCCACCAGCTGGTGAGGCACAGGATAGCGAGCTACACACAGCTTAGCCAGAGGTATAATGAGAGACTGCTCGAGCCCAGGGAAACTAAATATTGGTTAGAGATCTCGGAAAGGGTGTTGAGCGGTGATAAAGAGGCTTTTGCAGAGGTTGGAAGGGCTTTCTATCTGGGGGATCCTGACTGGCCAGAGGATCTGAGGATCAGGATGGCCTCCGAATATGCAAGATCTGTTGCAAAGTATTGGGAGCTTAGGGAAAAAGGCCTCTCTAGGGAAGATGCTAGATATATACTCCCACAGGCTGTAGCAACAAAAATAATTGTGACGATGAATGCAAGAGAGATCCTTCACTTCCTAGGGCTGAGGATGTGTACACATGCACAGACAGAGATAAGGATTGTTGCGTGGAAGCTTAGGAACGAGCTGGTGAGAATACATCCTAGGCTCTTCAAATACGCCGGTCCATACTGCCTCCTGGATAATAATCTGGTCTCGAAGGAACCTTTATCTCTTGAAGATGTTGTTGAAGGTAGAACTACTGTCTCTATAGATAGGTGTAGAGAACTAATACCAAGGGAGGGGATCAGGAACTGTATTCTCAGCAGTCTAAAGCTATACCTCTCAGCTTTATAGGATCCCAATTAATATATTTATATATTGTCGCGTGACTATGATCTGAGGTAGTGTGTATAGATAAATGATGATGGAGAGGCCAGGTGGAGGGAGCCGTGTTATTAATAGTATAGGCGGTGATGCATATGGTATTGTCAGGGTTGATAAGCCCCTACCATTGATCGGGCATATAGCGTTCGGCATAATAGATAGGGGGACTAATCTGTTACAGGTCAGGCCCTATAGTGCGTGTCATCTATCATGTATATTCTGCTCTGTTGATGCTGGCCCCAATACCAGGACAAGGATCTCTGATTTTATAGTTGATGTTGACTATATGGTTGAGTGGGTATGGTATGTTGTTTCCCACAAGATCTCGAGGAAGATCCATATACTTATAGATGGTGTTGGAGAACCCCTTCTACACCCAGAGATAGATAAGCTTATAGCAGATCTGAGGGAGAGTGAGAGGATCGGTGTAATAGCTGCCGAGACCCATGGATCTGTGTTAAATGAGAACATGGTTAGAAGGCTATACGAGGCCGGGATCTCGAGGCTAAATATATCTATAGATAGCCTCGATCCTGAGAAAGCCTCTGTGCTGGCTGGTGCTGAGTGGTATAACATTGAAAGGGTTGCTGAGATGGCTCTCTACGCAAACTCCATGGGTATTGATGTGATGATAACCCCCGTATGGATCCCGGGTGTTAATGATAGGGATATCGAGGAGATAGTTCTCTGGGCTAAGAGTAATATAAAGAATAGATCTTCACCGATCCTCGGTATCCAGAAGTACGTTATCCACAGAAGGGGGAGAAAGATCCCCGGAGTCGCTGAACCAAGCTGGGATAGTTTCTACAACTTCCTAGAAACCCTCGAGAAGAGGACAGGGGTTAAGCTCAGACTCTCACCCGAGGACCTCGGGGTTAGACCTGATATAAGTATCCCAAAACCGATAAGGGTTGGCAATAAGGTTGCAGTGAAGATCTATTCGAAAGGATGGCTCAAAGGAGAGGTTATAGGCTATGCTAAGGGCAGAGTAGTAACGATCGTTGGCCTCGATGATATCAACGAGGGAGCAGAGATTCTGGTCAAGATAATAAGTGATAAGGATAACATATACCTCGCAAGACCCGCTCAATGAGGCGATTATATTGGCTAAGTGCGTGACAAAGAGCGTTTCGAGGCTGCATATAACATTAATAGATATCATCGGAAGGCTGGGAAGGATTGATGGTGGTGCAGGAGTCACGTTAAGCGAGCCTAGCTTTGTTGTTAGCGCACAGATCCTAGATCGTGGTGGTATAGAGTTTTCAGGTAGTATTGAGTATAGAGATATAGCTATTACATGTGCCAATAGATATCTCTCAAGAGCCTGCAGATCCTGTGGTGCAAGGATAGAGGTTATAAAGGGTTACGAACTCCACATAGGCTTGGGCGGAGTGACACAGCTATGTCTATCTATTGCTAAATCTCTCTCAGCCTCTATGGGTTTTGATGAGGATCCCGTAGAGCTGGCAAGGATCGTTGGGCGTGGAGGCACTTCAGGAATAGGTACCTATGGCTTCAAGCTGGGAGGCTTTATCGTCGACGCTGGTCATAGCTATCCAGCTGAGAAACAGCTTATAGGCTCTTCTGACCATGTTGAGGCACCGCCCCCGCCTCTGATCACTAGGATTGAGATCCCTGAGAACTGGCGCTTTGTTTTGGTGAGACACTTAGGGGCTAGGAAGATCTATGGGGATCTTGAGAAAAGGATCTTTGAGGAGGGAAGGAAGATGCCTGTGGAGGATGTGTGGATGGTATCCCACATACTCCTAATGGGGCTGATCCCTTCTGTAAAGATAGGGGATATCGAGTTATTCAAGAGATCTATTGGAATGATCCAGGAGGTGGGGTTTAAGAAAATCGAGTGGCTCTACCAAGATGAGAGCGTGTGGAGCATAAGGAAAAAGCTATTATTTAAGGGCATAGAGCACGGGCTCAGCAGCATGGGTCCAACGATATACATACCATGTCGTGAAGACGAATGTGAAGAGATCTCCAGCTATATTTCAAATGAGAAAGGCATTAGCTTAGACATAGTAAAGGGGAGTAACCGGGGGGCGGAAACGATCTGTTAGGAGTCTTTCGCATGCTTTAAGATGACTACTTGAGCATGCTTTCTAATGATCTGTATGAGGCGATATTTCTTCTAAGGATTTGAGCAAGCTTTTGAGCATCCATCCTATCGTCTATCGATCTTGCTATGTTGTTGAAGCCGCACCTCTCCTCCAGGGCTCTGAGTACTCTGTCAACCCGCACACCAAGAGATCTCTTAACAAGCTCATCTCTACCCTCATCAACAAGCTCGTATAGTGATGTATTGTCTGGTAGTCCGAGCACTTCTAGAGCAGCTTTCCTTGCACATTCGTGAATCTTTATTGAGACTCTTGCTACATCGAGCTGCCATTGTTCTCCTTTCCATTCTAGCCCGGCCTCTTTAACGGCTTTTAAGGGTCTTCCGAATTGATCTCGTATGAATGCTCCGAGTCCGAGCTTTCTTGTTTTATAGACCATGTAGTTGAGTAAGGCTGAGTAGTAGTAGGCGGCATCCATGTTATGCGTGATCATATATGATACATGGTGGTCTATTACTATCCCGCCCCCACTTTCACACGCACCCCTTATGACCTGTGGTTCTAGGACTGATGATGCGAATGTTCTTGAACCTCTATAGAGTACTAGATAGGTTTTATGATCCCTATCGCAGGGTATGTCAGGCTTAGGTGGTACTTTAAGGATTGATAGAGTGTTCGCTAGGGCTTCTCTATTTGATGTGTAGAGCTTTTCCAAGAGATCTCTAGATGTCTTGGTACCGCCTGGGCTGTAGAAGATCTTGAATAGTCTTACTATTGTGAATGGGTATAGGGATCCTCTGGCTAAATACCAGGCCATGTGATCCCTTATATTTCTTACCCTGATCTCTACCATGGAGAACGTGTGGGTGTTTGTGTCTTTTATTAACTTTCTCAAACTAAGGGGTCTTGCAATATAGCTATTATTGTTACTCTCATAGCTTGTTATGGTGAAAGCTAGGGGGATTATGGGTCTGTTCGTAGAGATCCTGCCGCCCGTGAATATGGGGGAGACCTCGGATCCTTCCAACCTGATCAGATCGATTCCTTCAAGCGTTATTGTACCCAGGGAGAAGTACTCCATAATACTGCTAACATGATCCTTAAGAGTTATGGGTAGAAGCCTCACCTCAACAGAACCTGGTTCTAGCGATGAATCATCATCTAGTTTTCTAAGAAGCCTCACAACCCCACATAGAATTTTACTCAAAAGCCCCACCCCTTCTCACAATAGCTATAGATGCATGAACACCATGCCTAAATACATCGCCTAGATATAGTATTTCACCCTCACAGCCCCATTTCTCAAGAACCGTGTATGTTAGCAGCTTGCCAGCCCCATGGGGTGTCATAGAACCACTATAGCTCTGCCCAGCCGGTAGCACTATACCCACATAGCCTTGATCCTTGACAAACCCTAGCATGAGGTCGAGAAAAACAGCTGAGAGATCCCCCTTCTGGATGGCTTGCCTTGGTAATCCGTATTTTCCAATATATTCCGATCTAACATATTTCCTAACAGCATTGCCCCACACATTCCTAGGAAGCTCGTTTATCTCAAGCCATGGAGGATTCGTGACTGCGATTCCAAGCTTATGTATGTTTAAGGCTTTTAGAACGCCTCCTAAGATTGCTGACGACAAGATCAGGATTCCCAAGCTCTTGCCATGTTTTTTAATAGTATATATGAGATCGTTATACAGCTCCTTAGATAGGGATTTACGTATTTCATCACAGATTTTGGTTGCAACTAGATCTGTAGAGTCACATGTGATCGAATCTCCACCAGAATCTTGGTATTGTAGATTATTTAGTAGATCTATGATAGCATTGTGTATACTTGAAATATTTTTTACCAGATTGTACTTGCTCCCCCTATTTCCCACGATTTTCGTAACGCTTTTGACTACTGCATTAAGGAAGCCTCTGTATAGATCACTAGGGATCTCTGGATAACGATCGGCAAGACTGAAACCGATGAAATCCCCCCAAAGTATTGCTGGCGTGCCGGGCGGATCCCTACCTGCTAGAAGCTTATAAGCTATTAAGAGTCTAGCTCTAGCAATGGCTACTGCTAGTGGATTTATATCTAGCCCTAGGATCTCATAGTAAGCTTTTGAAGAATCGATGCCTAAAGCGATCTTTTTGCGCAATGCTTGTACTAAAAACCTGCCGCTCCCGCACGAGGGATCCAGGATTGATTCATAAGCCAAACGTGCCTCGATGGCTTCGAGCCTCTCAAATACGAGCTCAACAACCCATCGCGGGGTATAATATTCACCGGAGCTGTACCTCAATACTCTGCCAACCAGTTCCTCATATAGTCTGCTTATAGGATCCCCTTCCAAGAGGTCTTCACGGTCAAGCGAATTAGCATAAGATATCGCCTCTAGACAAGCTCCTAAGATCTTTTTACCATTACTCCCCGTGACATGATCCTTCCACCATAGGAGTTGGGGTATGGATACACCGTAGCCCTTAATCGAGTCGCCTGAGCATATTCTAACGGGATCCCCGACTTTGTTAAGGCTTAGGGCAACAAGCGAGTTCACATACATCTGGATAATCGTATGGATCGAGAATAGACTAAGAAGCTCATGCTCGCTAAGTCCCCTGTGCATATGTGAGAAGAAGCTGCTATAGAGAGCATAGGGTTTACTTTTTATGATATCGAGTTCCTCTGCGATGTCAATAAGATCTTTAACTCTTCTCAAGCTAGCAGCATGCCTGGCTCTATTGTTTTCCTTACTCATCACATAGAATACCTTGGAGGATTATTTATTTCCGTACGATAGGACAACAGATGTGTGGTGTGGGATATCTACACAGAGAGCATAGGGGCATAGGATCTACAAATACGGTCAACGATAATAGGATCCCGAATCATTATTACAGACCTGTTTTCATAAGTATTATTCAAACCCGTGTTTCGGAGTTCTAATATTTCCTAATCTAGATCGTATGATTACACCTTTTCATTTAAGAATTATAAGGAGGTTAGCAGATAGAGGCCCACATTGAGCAATGTTGTGCAGGAGTGTAAGAGGAGATCATAGGGGTGGTGTTTGATCTCACAGTAACACATATCCACTACTAGCTAATTTAGGTTTATTAGCCTTTTATATTGAGTTTTTCCTGGGGTTATTATGAGGAGTACAAAAAATGAGAGGCATATAATCACATCGGTTATAGCTATAGCTATGGTAATAGTCTTCATAACCCAGATTCTCGTTTTCATATCAAATATATATACAGTATATGCCCAGGAACGAGGACCCTGTCCTAGATACGGGGGTACGCTGGTGATCGGGAGAACAGGTGATTCATCTACCCTTAACCCTCTATTAACTATAGATGATGACTCATTCATGGTTGCCAACCAGATCTTTAGCTCACTTATAGAGAGAGCCTTTGTAGACGGTCAGCTGGGCTATAAAGGCGATCTAGCTGAGGAGTGGAATATCTCGGCCGATGGCAAGACCCTTTTCTTCAGGATAGTTAGGAACGCAACATGGCATGATGGTACACCACTAACGGCTCAAGATGTCAAGTTTACACTTGAGCTCTATCTGAAAGAACCCTTGCCCCAGTCCTCCTTCTTCAGAGTTATAGAGAGTGTTGATACACCGGATAATTACACCGTAATCATTAGGCTTAAGCAGCCATCCCCAACATTCATACCTCTTGCCCTAGCGTTCTGGAGGAATCACATGATAATACCGAAGCATCTTTATGAGGGTACCAATATAACCACAAACCCGTATAACCTCAAGCCTATAGGCTCGGGACCCTTTAGATTTGTCGAGTGGAAGAAAGGTGATTATATACTGCTTGAGAGGAATGAGAACTACTTCAAAGCAGGGCTCCCATGCCTAGACAGGATCATAATTAAGCAGTTACCAAACACCGAGGCCATGCTAACAGCACTCTCCACGGGCGAGATAAGTGCTGTGACATTCGTACCAGAGACGAACCTAGACCAGGTTATGTCTATGCAGGGTGTGAAGACATTCCCAATATTCACTGGACTAGGGCTTGTAATATATATAGGTATTAACACACAGAAGTATCCGCTCAGCATAAAAGAGGTTAGGCAGGCTCTCAACTATGCAATAAATAGGGAGGAGTTGATAAAGCTAGCCCTGGGCGGTGTGGGAAGGGTTCAGAAAGGGATATTCTCGTCAGAGCTAGGGCCTTTCCACAACCCCGATGTTGGCTATGACTATGACCCTGATAAAGCCAACCAGATCCTAGACTCTCTCGGGTTTAAGAGAGGTCCCGACGGGATTAGAGTAACCCCCAACGGTACTAAGCTTAGCTTCAGGCTTTACTTCACAGCAGGGGATCTCGCGAGGATGAGGGCGTCAGAGATAGTGAAGGAACAGCTCAAGAAGATCGGGGTTGAGATAATACCCCAATCATATGACTCGCCAACACTTAGGGAGTTGTTAACCGTGAAATATGATTTCGATCTCACGTGGTTCGGCCATGCAACAGGCCCTGATCCAGATAGACTCTATGTATACTATCACGGGAGCGCTATACGACCCGGTAACTGGAACTACATTAGATATAACAACAGTGAGGTTAATAGACTCTGGGATCTATCAAGAGTCGCAATAGATCCCAACGAGAGGGCTAGGCTTTTCAGAGAGATCGAGAAGATAGTGATGGAAGACGCACCAGTAATCCCGATACAGGAGAGGGTGTTATATGCAGCACATAGAGAGGAGTTCCAAGGCTTCCCGCCAGGCCCCTACTGGTATGCTAATCATATGGAGAGAATATGGTGGACAAAAGGGAGCATAAGATCTCCGTGGGAGGCTAAGCAAGCGATATTAAATGCCTCTGCAATGCTATCTGTTGTTCTTACAAGGCTTTCTCAGGACGAGGCCTCAAGGATAAGGTCGCTCATAAACCAGGCGAACGAAAGCTATAAGGCTGGTAACTACGATAAAGCATACGAGCTAGCATCACAGGCCCTAAGTCAGGCTATGAAGGCAACAGAGACTCCAACGCCACAGGTAACAGCGACCCAGACGCAAACCCAGACGATACAAAAGCCTGCTCAGCAGCAGCCGCAGGAGCGTCAGGACTATACGTTAGCCATCATAGCCATAGTTATTGTTGTGGTTGCGGCGGTGCTTGCATTCATAGCGATCAGAAGGAGAAGATAGCTATGGGGCTCAGTAGATATTTTGTTAGAAGAGCTCTTTTTGCGTTTCCCCTCATTATTGTTATTATAACAATAAATTTCATGCTTGTTCACCTAGCTCCAGGAGATCCTATAGCCTATATAGTGGGTACGGAATATGCGTCGCCTGAATATATAGAGAGACTGAGGGCTGAATACGGACTCAACAGGCCTCTGTGGGAGCAATACTGGATCTATATGGCCAAAGTTCTATCCTTTGACCTTGGGTACTCGTACAGATATAGAGAGCCTGTTATCAATGTGATTATCGAGAGGTTACCAGCTACATTGATTCTAATGTTAACAGCAATAACATGGGCAACCCTGGCTGGCATAGCGATCGGCGTTAGAGCTGCTCTCAGCTCAGGTGGGGGTATGGATAGGTTGGCAACGACTTTAGCTACTGTGAGTGTCTCGATCCCGACCTTCTGGTTAGGCCTCCTCCTAATAATATTTCTAGGAGGATCGTTGAAAATATTTCCAACACAGGGTATGGTGTCCCCAAGCAATATAGGTTATAAAGAGCTGAGTCAGGAGCTTGTGCTGGATATCATGTGGCATTTAGTGTTGCCAAGTATAACTCTTGGTACAGCGTATTTGGGGATCTACATAAGGACTGTAAGATCCCTCTTGGTCGACGAACTTGGTAAGGATTACGTGTTATTAGCCATTGCTAAGGGTCTCAGAAACTCTTACATAGTATGGAGATACGCATTCAGAGCAGCAAGCCCATCGATAATGGCCATTATAGGGCTTAATATAGGTACAATGCTTGCAGGAGCAACATTAACAGAGACAGTGTTTGCCTGGCCTGGGATGGGCAGGCTCATCTACGAGTCTGCAATAGCGAGAGACTACCCGGTTATCCTAGGGATTTTCATCTTTGTCTCAGTCTCTGTGATCGTTGCAAACCTTGTGGTTGATATGATCAACGCCATACTAGACCCTAGGATCAGATATTAGGGGTGATCCTATGGGGCGTGCAGGTGTAGGGATCCTATGGGTATTACGGCTAATTTCAGAGCCATTATCATATGTAGCAAAAACCCCCTTAGGCGCTATTTCGCTTTTGTTCTTCTCTATGGTGATTCTGATGGCTGTGTTTCCTTCACATATATCTCCTTACGATCCTTACAAGATAGATGCTGACAACGTATTTAAACCTCCATCCATGGCACACCTATTCGGTACTGATGACCTCGGTAGGGATGTGATGAGCCAGGTGATCCATGGGGCGAGGACGTCGATGATTATAGCTGCTATGGCTGTCCTCGTCTCAACGATCCTCGGGACGTTCCTTGGCTTAATAGCGGGTTATTATGGGGGTAGGACTGATATAGCTGTTAGCATGGCAATAGATGCTAAGCTCTCAATACCAACATTCTTCCTGGTACTTGTGGTAATAGCTATATTTGGTGGAACCATAACCAACATGATCCTAGTTATAGGTATAACAATCTGGCCACCCATAGCTAGAGTGGTGAGAGCGGCTGTACATAGTATAAGAAGCCATGATTTCGTAGAAGCAGCTAGAGCCTTAGGAGCCAGTAGCTCGTGGATCATATCGAGGCATATATTACCACAGGTGGTGGGTGTGATAGTTTCAATAGGCATCTTGCAGATGGGGTCAGCAGTGATTATAGAAGCAGGTCTCAGCTTCCTAGGACTCGGGGATCCTACTGTTATAAGCTGGGGTAGGATGCTGAGTATAGCACAGACATATATCGAAAAGGCCTGGTGGATGGGTCTCTTTCCAGGACTATTTCTATTCCTAACAATACTTTCACTTAATATAATCGGTGACAGGTTATACGAATTCTACAATCCGAAGCTTAGAGAAAAGCTAACATATATCAAAGCAAGGTCTGGCTAAACCGGTTATAAAGGATCAAGGATCTGTAGCCGTAATATATGCCGCGGCCGGGATTTGAACCCGGGTCACGGGCTCGAAAGGCCCGCATACTTGTCCGGGCTATACTACCGCGGCCCATTTTTAGCATTTACATGGGGTCTTTTAGGTTTTTTGAGTATCTGCATCTAGCTCTGTATTCCGGCTCTGTTCTGTTTTTCTTTTTTGATCTTATTATAGATCCTGTATATTTCCTCCGGTGTCATTTGGAAAACCCTTGTGTCTGTCCTCTGGATCTCTACACCGGTGCAGTTCTCTATAGCCTTGTGGGCTAGTCTTTTTCTCTGGCTGAATATACACTTGATAAACTCTTCGAGCCCTTTCTCTACTTCCACCTTTGGTTCTTTCCTGCGGAGTATCAGTGTTTGAGAGAACACAGCGGGTTCTGGGTAGAAGCTCTGGGGCGCATATATGTTACCACTATCTATGTTGAAAGCTATGTTTAGCATAACCCCTATAGACCCGTAGCTCTTGGTTCCAGGGGGCGATTTTATCCTATCCACAACGTCTTTTTGCAAAACCAGCACAGCCCATTCCGCATTGCTCCTCGCTATTGTGCCTAGCAGTGGTCCTGTTATTGAGTAGGGTATGGTTCCCACCACTCCTGTGAAATTAATACTTTCAAGAACATCGAGAGCGTCTCCAAGGATCATTTCGACGTTATTTAATCCTTCAAGCATCTTCTTGGCAATGTTATAGATCCTCTCATCTATTTCTATGGTTATAATCCTGGAGCATAGTGTGGCTAGATACCTCGTGACGATGCCAAAACCTGTGCCAATCTCGATCACAGGTTCTTCTGAGAGACATCCAAAGCTCTTAGCAAGTCTTCCCAGCTCCTCTATAAGCTTGGGATCTATTGTGAAGTGCTGGCCAAACCTCTTGCTGGGCTTTATACCTGCTTCTCTAATAAGATTTCTAGTGAGTTTTAGGAGGGATCCCTTATCCATGGGTACGTTATAAAGGATCACCAAGGCTCCCTATAGTTAGTCCTGGCGTATAGATAGTCAAGCATTTTGAAGAAGACAGCGTCTGGAGATCCTCTGGGGGGTTCTATGAAGAGATAGTACTTCTCACCCCCCATAAATTCTAGAATCATTCTATCAACAAGAATCTTCACAGGATCCTGGAGCTTGGCTCTCTGTGAGATATCTTTGAAAGATTCGAATGGTTTTTTCTTCCTCTCGGATAATAATATCTCTAGGCTCTTTTTACCAATACCAGGGAGGAGTTCGAACATATGGAGCCTGATATTTATGGAGGATGCTATGTTAAAAAACTCTGTATATACAGCCTCCTTCTCGATAACTATATCCCTCAGGGCCTTGGTAAGATTATCCCTAGCAATGCCTGTTAGCTCTTGCCATAATAGTTTATCCCCAAACCGAGGCCCTGGAGCTCCTTTTGGGCCAGGTTCCACATAGATCCTCTCACCTATGCTTGGATGCTGCCCGGGGGTTGGGATCAGTTCGGCTAGTGTGAGGTATTTGGTTCCTATGACCTGTGCTATTGGGGAGTTTCTATGGTGGGGGTGCTTATCAAACGGGTTACCGTTGGGCATATAGTCAAGAACTATTACATAGATATCCCTGATCCTGGGGTATCTCGTCTCACGATCCCTAGCACCTCTATACATAATATGCACCGCTTTCTAGCACTTACAATATTCCCTCAAGAGTCTTAGCACCGTCTCCAACTCCTCTTCTCCATAGCCTTTGCTCTCGAAATTCATTAGAGTGAGTAGTTCGTCTTTTCTCTTGGGACATATGTTTATTATCTGCACGCGTGTTATTTCCCTCAAACCAATCTCTCCAAGCTTATTGAAAAGTTCGTTAACAGCCTCCTCATCGCACTTCGAGAAGATAGATGCGTGTTCCAAAACCCTTCTCTGGAGATCCTGTAGCTTGGATCCCCTGGCCTCTGCTTCTAAGAGCATCTTCTTAACTATAGGTAGTGGGATCTCTTTTACTGATAAGATCTTCAAGTATATCCCCCATTCATGCGGAGAGGGCTTTAGCTATCAGACCCCTAACTTCTGAAATCCTGGTTTTAACACTATCTATAAGCTTCTTTGTCTCATTAACAACTCTTTCCCATACTTCTGGTGTGGGTCTGAGATGCTCTGGCCTTATATACAGTATTTTCACTTTGCCTCCGAGGCTTACCTTAACCTCATATGCATCGCCCCTCCTACCAATTATAACGCCTGTTTTTCCATGGTATCTCCTATGGGGCATCCCATTATGTATCGATGGGTTTATTACTATATGGACTCTATCTCCCGGCTTGTAGTCTATTAGAAGATAGCTGAGGCTGGGAACCTGTCCCCTCTCTCTGGGGCTTTTTCTGAGGAGTTTTCGTGTTCTATGCCTGTAACCCTTTGGAGCCTTTACCAGCCTCACGCACCTAATGGAGTTTTAACTCTAAAGATTATAAGTGTGTTACCCTTTTGTAGCTATTCGCGGGTTATGAGCTCATGATCTCCTTGACAGCGTCTGCGATCCTTCTAACGCCTTCCCTTATATCATCTTCAGAAACCGAGTAGCTGAGCCTTATATAATCCCTACCAGCTGTGTCGGGGAAGCCGCTTCCTGGTATGGTAACCACATAGTATTTATCAAGCAGGAGGTCTACAAACTCTATATCGCTTAGCCCGCCTTTGGCAAGCACCGTAGATACTCTTGGGAATATGTAGAACGCACCGTGGGGTTTCCATACTTCGAACTCCTTGATCCTTGATAGCTCCTCATAGATTATATCCCTCCGCCTCCTAAAGATCTCGACCATTCTTCTGACAGGCTCCCAGTCACCCTTGAAGGCATCCACAGCGGCTTCTTGGGCAAAGCTCGGAGCACAGCTATATATATTCACAGCAAGCTTGGACAGCTTTCTGGCTATATCGCCCCTAACAACCAGGAATCCTATCCTCCACCCAGTCATTGAGAAGGTCTTGCTAACCCCGTTCACGTAAAGGACATAGTCCTTCCAGCCTGGCATGCTGGTCATGCTTCTAAACGGTGTCTCTCCATAGACAAAGTTATCATAGATCTCGTCGGCAAGTATCAATAACCCGTTCTCTTGAGCAATCCTATAGATCTCCTCGAGTGTTTTTGGCGGGAACACATAGCCCGTCGGGTTGTGGGGGTTATTGATCACGATCATCTTGGTTTTCTCTGTCACCATAGAGGCGATGGAGTTGACATCGAGCTCAAACCCTCCAGAGGATCCCTTAAACCTGAGTGGAACATATTTAGGAACCCCTCCTAGGAATCTTGCTACCTCTCCATATGCGGGATAGCTTGGCTCAGGTATTATAACCTCGTCTCCAGGCGATATATATGACGCCATTGCGAGAAAGATAGCTGTCTTTGCGCCTGTGGTGACTATAACTTCATCTTCCTTTACATCAGCACTGTATCTCTCGTTAAGATAATCGGCAAATGCTCTCCTAAGCCTCGGGATCCCCTGCGTCTCGGTATAGCCTGTGATCCTTTTGTCAAGGGCTTTCTTAGCACTCTCAACTATATGATCAAATGTAGGTATATCAGGCTGCCCGACCCCGAAGCTTATAACCCTATGCCCCCTTTCCCTAAGAGCCCTCGCCCTAGCTATGTATGCGAAACCAAGCTCGCCCTTAAGATCTTTTACTATGCTTTTTGCACCATCAATTGGGGAATTTCGCGTCAGGTGATACACCTCGATACTAAGGGATTACGGGCTTATATATCTTGCGGTATAGATATCTACGCAATCTAACTGATCGATAGGCTCGATATAGCTATATCTTAATTATTCTATAATTATTCTAAAGTAGGTTTCTACTAACCATTCATACCGAGGCATGTCATAGATACCGGTGTTCCGTCCAGGAACCTCTATCGTTAGTCCTTGGATATGGAGAATATTAATGGGTATCCATGGACAGGCGGTAAGTGGAAAGCTCGGCATATGTTGATAGGTATGGAAGACCGCCAAACCATCTATAATTTTTCTCAGGATTTTCTCATTGGTATTCATATGATGTTAGATACTTTGATCTGGATGGTTTTATTATAGGAGGTTTTCGATAGAGAATATCCAGGAACGAATAATGTCTACTATGGCTTTCCAGACAACCCTATGATGAGTAAAGGTAGTATGAATGCCATAGATGCATATACATTGGTTCTTATAATAAAGTCCGTATCACATCTACTATTGATAACATAGATAATAGAGAAGATATGGAGAGAGAGCGGGATCAATAATGCTAGAGGCGATGCCTTTGCCAGTGATATGTATATCGGGGCATATATGGCTATTAAATAGACCAACATAAATCCCTCCACGCTAGAGAGCTTGTTTGCAATAACCCTTACAATGGCTCTATATGAAAGGGATAATAACAGACTATATAGGAGTGCGAGAGTAGCCCCATCCACGCGACTATCACCCTTTATCTAGATAATCAAATTACCTAATAGCATTGCCATAGATCTCTTGGCACTATACCGAGCATCAGTAATATCTCTCTAGAGTATTTCTCTTTGGTGGTAGTATTAAAATCCTCATCACAGGTAGACCTGGTGTTGGTAAAACCACGCTTTTCTCAAGGGTGGTCTCGGAGTTAAGGAGATCCTATAGTACTGCTGGTTTCGTATGCCCAGAGGTGAGGGAATCGGGGACTAGGATCGGGTTTAAGGTTATAGATCTCATGAGCGGTTATGAGGGCTGGCTTGCCATGAGCATCGACAGGCTGGGTAGCTGTAGAGGTCCAAGGATTGGGAGATACTGTGTTCTTGAGGATGAGGTTGGGAGGGTTATGGCTAGAACAAGAGCATCTCTCCCCACGGCTAGCATCATAGCTATAGACGAGATAGGCCCTATGGAGCTTAATATCAAGAGCTCTAAGGAAATTATAGACCTGGCTATCTCTATGGATAAGCCCGGGATCTTTGTTGTTCACTATAGGCTTGCGGGTGAAATTACGTCGAAGCTCAAAAGTTCTGGTACTAACTATAAGCTCTACACGGTTGATCCTGTTAATAGGGATAGGCTTTACAGCGAGATCCTATCCCTAGCATTGAGGATCGTTGGTGGGTATAAACAAATATAAGTCTCCTCCAACCTAATGCATATAGTGGGTAAAGTTGTCTGAGATCAAGGTCGTGGTCTCGGATCCGGGTGTAAAGAAACCTAGAAGGGTTAAGGTGATAGCTATAGCAGATCCAAGCCTAAGCTATGGCGAGGATGAGAAATCCCAAAAGACCCTTGTAAAGGTAAAGATCTCGCCTATTCTTAGGAAGATATTAGACCCACAGCTAGGTGTAGTGAGCATTAGGATTAAGAAACAAGATGGAGGCATAGTAAAACTCACAGCCCAGGCTGTTTCGGACGACACAGTGTCGGAGGGGATGATAAAGCTCCCAGAGGCATTTATGCGAGAGAAGCTCGGAAGCGATAAAGCTCTGGCTGAGGTCATGAGGGCTCCTAGCTTCCAGATAACACTATCCCGTGAGAAGAGCTCAAAGCTACTTGGGCTGAAGATAGGTGATAAGTTCGACGGATCCCTCATAGGCCTCCCAGGCTATAGCTTACAGATAACCGGGGGGAGCGATAAAGCCGGAGCACCGATGCTGCCAACAATCCAGGGGCCTGTTAAGAAGTACGTACTACTGAGTGGTCCTCCAGGCTTTCACCCAACAGAGGATGGCATGAGAAGAAGAAAATTCGTAAGAGGTAACACTGTTAACGAAGATACCGTCCAGCTGAACACTGTTATCGTTGGAAAGACGTAGCAAAAAATACGGACTGAAAATAAACATGCTATCAGTTAGAGATAAATCTTTAGTTACGAGTTTCTCATATGTTTCGGAAACAATTCAAAGGAAAAATTAGGAGGGGATTTGATCCCTGCATCTGTTCATCTGGATCTATATTTCTCTAGCTACTTGTTAACAAGACTTAGATCGCAGCATATTTGTAGTGGTGGATATGATAGCTAAACTACACGTTATTGATGTTTACAATGGGCACGGCCTCTAGCTCTAGATGATACGACACACGTGTTTATGAAACCTATTCTATAGTATAGAGCTTCTCTAGATACGGTTATTCGATATATGTATCTTGGTGGTTCGCTATAGCTCATGATCGTTAGTGGCTCTATCTTCTCAGGACATAACCAAGGCTATTAAAACAACATAGCTGATATTACTTAAGAAAGGCCAGAAGCTTGGTGGGAAGAGTATGTTATGGCATGTTATAAGTCTTTGAACGCACACCATATTAGGTGCTATAGTTGGTTAAGAAGAAGCAGGAAGAGGCGCCGAAGGAGATACCGCTTCCGTCGGAAGGCCAGGTTATATGTGTTGTGACGGGGGCTATGGGGGCTGAGTGGATCAGGGTTCTATGTACGGATAGCGTTGAGAGGGTTGCAAGGATACCGGGTAAGTTTAGGAAGAGGGTTTGGATAGCTCCCGGGGATATTGTTCTCTGTGTTCCGTGGGATTTTAGGGCTGATAGGGCTGATGTTATATATAGGTATGAGAAGCATGAGAAAAAGTACTTGATAGATAAAGGTATAGTACCGAAAGAGCTTTTGGAGCTGGCTGGGACATAGCTATTCTTAGCTATTCCTTCAAAGCCCTTTCAAAGGATTCGTAGAGAGAGTTGACTCTGTACATCCACTCGCCCAGCTTTTCAGGAGTATCTGGGTATTCTTCATATAGCTTTTTCATCTTATCCATATACTCGGCAGCAACTATGAGTTTTGCAAGCAGGCTCGGTCTCCCAAGCCCTGCTATGACTCTGCCGAGCTTGTCGAACACGCTCCTCTTGTTCTTTATAACACCTGTTATGCTTGTCTCGTATAGATCGCTCTCCTTCAAGATCCTTTTTCTAAGCCCATACTCTATATCGTCATCGCTGAGCTTTTGGAGAAAGATCCTGAATATATCTAGCGACGCCTGTTTAGCCCCATAGTAGTCTATATAGAGTTTGTTCATTGTCCAGAGACCCTTAGCGCTATAGTCACCGATCTCTGATGCTTTTGCTAATGCTATTGATGCGGCCTTGGCTGCAAGCATCCCTGATCCCTTACCACCCCCATGCACCGGGTTTACGGTGTATGCGGCATCGCCTATAACCATTATGCCATTCCATACCATAGAGTATGGGGGTCTTCTTGTTGGTACTAGTGCACCGCTTGTCTCCACGATCTTTGAGTTCTTGAACTCGGGTCTTGTTAGGATATATTTGTATAGATAGGTTCTCGGATGCTCATACCCCTTCCCGTTCTGTACGCCGAGGCCAACGTTAACGGTTCTCGCTACACTCTTTGGGAAGTTCCACCAATAGCCTCCGGGGGCTATCTTTTGGTTCACATAGATCCTTATGTATTCTGGTTTATCTATCCACTCCTCAAGGATCCTTATCTCTCTATAGGCTATCTGTGTATCCTCAGGCTTTATGGGGTCGACGACGGGCCATTCTGGTGGTAGTCTCCTAACTATGCTTCTGGCAGATCCTGAAGCGTCTATAACAACATTAGATCTGAAGACGAGTTTCTCACCCATCCTAGTAGCTATAACGCCTCTTACAAAGCCGTTCTCTATTATCGGTGCTGAGGCGTTTGTCTCATCATAATACTCGGCACCATTATCAATGCTCTCTCTAATCAGCCTCTGTGTGAACTTAACCCTGTTTATCTCGTAACCCTCACCCTCTATGGTTAGGACGACCTCTTCCGAGGGGCTATAGAGTAGGATGCCCTTAACAAGACCGTCGAGCTCCTCACCGCTAGGGGGCTTTATTCCAACCTCTTCGAAGTGATGCTTACCTATGGCATCTCCGCAGGGTTTATCACCAGCCCTATAGTTGGGCTTGGCATCTATTAGGGCTACTGAGAAGCCCATTCTACTTATAAGACTAGCCGCAGTTGCACCAGCAACTCCGGCTCCAACTATTACTACATCGTATTTCTTCTCAACACTCATTGCAAACACCCGGATAACTGTTTGTATTTATAAATGTGTGGTCAACAAGCATGCTCAGCGCCAATCCGACCACATCATATGCTATGCACTTCAATCCTTATATTCTTAACTGAACTTTAGGCTTTTCGCACCGAGATTCCATGTAGTGTGATGGACATACGATTAGGAAGATTACCCAGAATATATGGCTGTTTTGTCATACCTCTGGGGTCGTCCTTTGTTTGTGGGCTTGTTAGGGGCTGTTTCATTAGCTATAACCGCGATATAACACATCATGCTTGTTTTATAACAAACATATGGATGAGAGTCTAAATATCCAGTCTCAGCAGTGATTCTATTTTTGTTATTGTTCCAAGGTTATGTGCACTTGATATCGATCTTTCCGTATTTTTTTAAGGCGTCTATTGCTTTTTCAAGCTCTCTGGAGTCCATATAGAGCCTCTGGATCATTATCATTCTCCCTGACATTGGGTTATTCTGCTCTCTAACAAGTTCTAGGAATTTCCTGCTTCTATTACATCTGATGTTTATGTTATGATCCTCTATTGGGAATTTGATCAGGATACCTGCTCCCTGGATCCCTCTGTCTGTTATAAGATAGTTCATAACGGGCTGGACAAAAATCACTGGCTTGCCTTTCCTCATTAGCTTATTAATAGCCATGGGTATTAGGAAGAAGATCTCAAACATTACCAGGTTTCCGAGGAATCTGATTAGCACGTCGCCATGGGTAATATATAGTGGTGTAATATGCGCGGTGTATATGTAATAAATTGTAAACACTATAGGTAGTGAGAGCATAGGCATGAGCATTACTTTAGCTTGCTCCCTAAGCTCATAGTTGAGATCTGTGTCGCTCTGCATTATTTCTAACGCTTTCTTGGAATCCATTCTCACTATCTGTCTACCTGAGCTCACGAACTGGGCATCTGGGCTGGTTGTCGAGCTTCTCATTCTCCTTACATTGATCGCTATCATTATAGCCATGTATGACATAAAGAAAAGAGTCATCACGATCCAGTATAGATCCCCTGGAAGAAGTGTTAGGGCAAGCGCATATATCGCTGCAAGCAACTGGGGGACTATGTACGAGGCAATCTTTTTCACTCTACGCACCTAAAGACTATATGGCAAGTTGCCTAAATAACCCTACCGCTTCTGTTTTGTTATATGCTGTAGTATCTAGTGTTTGTAGAAACTATCTAGATACATCCCACTAATTGATACAGAAATGGATGGATATATATCCTCTTGATCAATATGTACTTTGGCAGCCTTCCTATAAAGCTCCCAGGATATTCATGGATCTTTAGCGAGTCTCCTTTCCTCGTTACTATGCTTACCGCTTCTTCCTCCTTATATACCGGGATTGTGTCGGCAAATACCAACATGTATCTCTCATCCACATCGCCGACCTTCTTCTTCATACCCCTCAGGATACCCTCTACCTCTCTCTCGATATCGGATTTATTGGGAGCCTCTTTATATATTAGCACTGTTTGATCGTAGCATGCCTTATAGCCTTTTCTATAGAGAAACCTTGTTATGAGATCCTTGATCTCTTCATCAGCTAACCCTCCCTGTTCTCCAAGGATTCTGTAGAAAAGCCCGTTGATCCAATAGTCGTCTAGGTATTTAAAAACACCGCTCCTGATAAGCCCTGCGATACCACTAATGCTTCTAAAGGGCTTGAGCTCGTTGTACATGTTTATAAGCTCTCCCCATATGAGCGTTAAGAGTAACTCGTATCCAAGGCTTGTTTTGTGGTAATAAACTCCCCTATACATGTGGAGCCTTGCTATGTAGAAGTTCTCTGCAGCTATAAGCCCCTTATCCTTCACAGCTATGTTTCCCTCAGGATCAACTGATATGGTTTCCAAAAGCCTGTCGAGATCTATTGAGCCGTATGTAACCCCTGTATGGAGAGAGTCGCGGACTAGATAGTCCATTCTATCAACGTCGAGATCCGATGACATTAGCTGGTTATAGAGGGGCTCCCTATGCCTACCCTCTATTATCGATGCCACCTCATGCCTATCGATTCCGACGCTTGATAACACCTCCTTTACATCACCATCATTCACGATAACCTCTCTGCTTAGATCCTCATGTCCAAAGCCTGATCTCTCACTCCTGAGGTAAAACATCTCTAGGGCATGGCTATATGGGAGATGACCTATATCGTGGAGAAGTGCTGCAGCCTCTAGAAGCGGTATATCGTCTCTCTTTATATAGCCCTCCCTGCTTAGTCTCTCAGAAAGTTTTCTCATTATGTGATAAACACCGAGGCTGTGGCTGAACCTGGTATGCACAGCGCCAGGATATACATAGAATGTAACACCTAGCTGTTTGATCCTTCTGAGCCTCTGGAAGACGTCGAGTTCAACGATCTTTAGTGCTGTTTCATCAAGCTCTATATATCCGTGGACCTCGTCATAAACCTTCTTTCTATACTTCTGCGTACTCATTACAGCACCTACTAAGAGTACCTAGGTTCAAAGCTATTTAACCTGATCACTACTAAGTTTCTCTATAATACCCTCTTCTCTGAGCATCCTCTCTATCTCCTCAGCACATGTTTTTCTTATATAGGGCTTGATCCTTATAAGATCCGCTACAGGGTCTGTTGATGGTGGGTATGTGTTCTTAGCAAGCATATGTATGGATGCAATTATCTCGAGCGTCCTTGCCATAGGTTCATCCTTACATAGGCTCTGGGCCTTAACATATATACTGGTAAATCTGTCTACGAGCTGTGATAAGGATCTATCGTCAAGCATATTTCCACGAGCAATACATGCAGTCTCATAGGCATGGAGATCCCTAGACAGGGTTCTCGAATATGGTCCATAGCTGTACCAGCTAAACTTATACCCTAGGTTATATCCAAGGATCTCTTGAACCACATAGCCTATCTTCTGGAGTAATAACCTATCCTCTAACCTATTAAGCGAAACATTAGGGTTCAGTTTGTAAGCTATAAACCACACAACACAAGGATCCCTCATATATTTAGCTACCCTATAGACATATTACTGCTAATTGGAATTTCTATACTAACCCGAAAGATCCGCGAGCGACTTGAGTGATACCATATATAGATGCCACAATATCTATTATTACCCGTTTATCCTTGATTTTTCTTCACGTATCGGGGCTTTCGCACACCCACAGGGATCTCTGCACCTGCGGGTTCGCGATATGTTGCTAGCCCAACAGAATAGGGCTCCTATCTGCTTGGGTATCATCTACTAGGTGGCTTGGAGTTTTTCTCCAGTCGCTATCAAGAGCTGATATAGTGATAGAGACCAGCTCTAGCCAGAACAATCCTAAAATCCTGGTGCGGGGGGTGGGATTTGAACCCACGCAGGCCTACGCCAGCGGATCTTGAGTCCGCCCCCTTTGACCCGCTCGGGCACCCCCGCCAAATAAAATAATATATAGGGAGGGTATAAGTATCGCTAGAGATACCTTACAAGCTAGGAATGACTATCCACATACATATGGGTGAAGGCTCTTTAATATAGTAAGGAAATAAAGAATATAGAAGAATATTCTAGGACTGGCGGAAGTCTGGCTAGGTGTTTCTCTTAGTTTCTAGCGATGCCGAGCCGTTGTTCATTAATAATGTTTCGTCACAGCCAATAATGCCTCTATGTGTTACTATGAATGCTATTATTCCTTTCTCTCTCATATAGTTCATTAGGTTTTCCAGGCAGCACTCGATATACGAGGGATCCAGGTGGTCAAGCCCCTCGTCTATTAGCATCACACCTGGAGCTGATGCGAGACCCCTTGCCAGCAATACTCTTATCTTCCACCCCGTGCTTAGGCTGCCTGCCTTTTTTTCCAAGTCGTCGCGGTTTATTTTTAGCAGGTCTAGTATTCTATTTAGCTCACTATCGTCAACCCTCTTTGCTATCTTTATATTTCTCTCCACACTCATGTGGGGAAAGACCCCTTTTTCGCTCCTTATGATTGGGAATCTTCTTTTCTCCGGCTCCAGATAGGTTATATCCACACCGTTATACAATATCTTCCCAGAGTCAGGGAGAACGATCCCTGCTATTATGTTTAGAAGGGTGGATTTTCCAGACCCGTTTGGTCCCTTAACACATACCATCCTCCCACTAGGGATCTCTAGAAAGTCGGCCCTGAGTGTGAAGCTGCCGAATGTTTTCACAATATCTTTGAGCACTAACATCGTCATTGTTGACCTATATATCATTAATTGTGCAAATATATTAGCTTTTGTCCATAGGAGTAACGGTGGTAATGTGAAAAGAAATGTCATATTAAATATTATAGTGATCCTCGTAGCATTTCTTCTGGGTTTGATCTCATCACCATATATACTAGGACCCCTTGCCTCAGCTGGGGCTGGCACAGCAGGTGTTACAGCCATAAACCAGGGTTCAGGATCCTATAAGAAAGAGATCTATATACTAGAGGCTGCATCGCTGAAGCCCATGGTTGATATGCTTAAAGAGATCGCTAGCCAGAAGGGATATATAATTTACGATGAGGCTAAGGGCTCTACCCAGCTGGCTAGAGAGATAAACGATCTGGGTAAGAGGGCTGATCTATTTATACCGATAGATACAGAGGTTATAGAGAAAATACTGTTCCCAAGCAGGGCTGCCACGTGGTATATAGTTATAGCTACATCATCGATGGTTCTCGTGTATAGAAACTCTAGTGAAGATAAGGTTAGGGGGCTTCTGGATCTTCTTAGCAAAGGTGATCTAGGTTCTTTCTTCAACGAGTTATTATCAGGACAGTATAGAATAGGTTTGGGCAATCCCGATAATGTACCTCAGGGCTATAGGACTATAATGATTCTGAAGCTAGCAGGGCTTCTTATAATGGGTGATGAGAACTACTACGTAGCGAGATTCAATGAGTTAATAAAATCAGGAAAAGCTGTCTATACGAGGGATGCGGCAGCCCTTGTATCGCTCCTCCAGACGGGACAGATCGACGTGTCTTTCACATATATCCACGAGGCGAGGCTATTTAATCTCAAATACGCTAGACTTCCAGACGATCTGGATCTATCGAACCCCGCTAAGAAGGATCTCTATGCGAGAGTCAATTACACAACCAGCCAGGGCGTAGTGCTAAGGGGGAGCGTGATAGAAATACCAATCACGATACCAAGGACAGCGGTTAATAGAGAAGCGGCTCTCTCGCTCATATCATATCTCCTAACCAGCCAGGGTAGAGAGATCATGATAAAAGCAGGGATTATACCGCTTGAGAAGCCTGAGATAAGGGGTGTGTATCAAGATCTCTTGGGGTGATTCTATGAACTATAAGGTGTTCTTCTGGCTCTTCATAGCTCTTGTTTTAATAATAGTGGCAGTCCCGATCCTGTATGTGGGTTACGAGGGATCTATAGGTAGGTATTCAAACCCCCAACTCTCGCTGAGCCAGGATGTGATAAGATCTATAGTGCTAACCCTAGTATCATCGGCGATAGCCACCCTAATAGCCCTAGTGCTGGGAATCCCGGTAGCGTATTATTTAGCTAGATACGATTTTAAAGGCAAGGGGGTTGTTGAGGCACTAGTAGATCTCCCGGCATCTGTTCCTCACCCACTTATAGGAGTAGCGATCCTATTGCTTTTCTCAGAACCCCTCTCACCAGCCCTCCAATTATTAGGTGTTGAGAGCATTAGCTATACATTCTATGCTTTAGTTCTGGCCCTTCTAATAGTCTCATCACCGATCATGATAAGAACCATGGTGAATAACTTCAAGGCAATGGATCCCGAGCCAGAGATAGCAGCACTAAGCCTGGGGGTAAGCAGGGTCAGGGTGTTCTTTTTAATCACACTTCCAATGAGTATAAGGGCTATCCTTAACTCATACGCTATAACCTTTGCAAGGGCTGTGAGTGAGTTCGGCTCTGTATCGATCGTTGCATATTATATAATAAACCCTCCTTTCCAGGGAACGAAGCAGGCTTCCGTTTTAATATGGGATCTTTTCGAGAGCGGTGGGCTTGGAAAAGCCCTCCCGGTGAGCGCTACACTACTAGCAATAAGCCTCCTAGTGCTTGCTGTGATCAGGATCACAGAGGCTAAACAATAGGCCTGTATGTGGTTTCTGCCTCAAGCACTGTAGTTATTAGCTCAGAGGCCTCGCCCGGATCTAGCTGGGCCTCTCTATATAGCCCCTTCCTCTCAGCCAGCTCAACAGCAGCCATGTGGATGCAGTAACGCTTAGAGCATCTCAAGGCAACATTTATCGAGAAATCGGTACAGCTGCAAAAGATCCTCGGTATCACAATATGCACATAGGAGCCAGAGCCTATTAGATAGAATGTGAAGCCACCAACCCTTATCCTAAGGATCCTCTTGGATGCTACTATTTGCACAACATTATAATCCTTAACAAGATCCTCGATATCTATAGCCTCTAGAGAGGAGTAGGGCGATGACCAGTCGCATTCGTGCTGAGAGCTTTTCATCTCATCTACTAGAGGCATTACCTATCTACTCTAGAAACCTCTAGAGAGGTTAAAGGATTTAACATTAGCAGATACGCTGCGGTATAGATAAATCATTATTTCCACACCGCGTTCGATAACGAATCAAGGAGCATTAAAAGTCTGGCTGTCTAGGAACTATTGATAAGTCCTAACATGTTTGTATCTATGGTAAAGTCTTTGATCCAAAACTGGGATTTTAGAGACAGTTAAAACACGGGCCATGCGGTGAAGGTCCTAATAGCCTGAGAAGGATTCGATCCTTAGTGTCTCTCTACGCACTTTTACGCCCAGGTCCTTGAGGAGAGTTATTATTTCCCTAACCCTCTCTGGAGGTCCTGATGCGTAGAATATGGGGCTCTTCATATTACTTATAAGGCTTCTGAGCTCATTGGCGCTTGGAAGGCTTTTTCTCCACATTACCATTATATTGTTATTGATCCTAGAGGCTCTTGCTAGGTCTTCTTTGAATAGGTATTCTTCTCTCTCATCGATATGGATCGCCAGAACCCTTGATCTTATGTTTTTATCGACCGAGTATATGATCATGGATCTGATTGGCGTCACACCTATGCTGTGAAAAATCATCACGATCTCCTCAGCCTTTTCATCAAGCGTGAAATGTCCATAAGGCCCCCACACATTGATCTCGTCACCTGGTTTGAGCATCCCGAGGGCTTTTTTGAACCGAGAATCCCTGTCTATTGTTGCAAGCATGATGTAATCCTCTGTCGGGCTTGACGCTATTGATAATGTCTTTGTACCACAATCGCTACAGATCTTTTGACCCAGCTCGAGCTCAACATTCTGACCTGGGTTAAAACTAAAGCTCTTCAATGGCCTGAGCTTTATTACTCTGTATATTGAATACAGAGATGTCTCGATAACCATCATGGGCGTTGGTTCTTCTCCCAAAACACCACCTAATGGTATCTATATTCAATGTTTATATATACGGATCCTGTTCTCTATAATTTTATAATATAGAGGTTATCTTTTCTATCAAGAAATCCCATCTCGATTAGGTTCTCTAGGGCGTCTTCGTAATAGATTTTATCTACATCGATACCATACCACTCTCTGAAACTACTTACTATGTCGTTGAAAGTCCACGCGATCCTTCCGTTCTTAGCCTCCTCAGAGATCATTCTCTTTATAAAGGATGTAACATCCTCAAGCCTTGTCCATGGGTATTGGAACCAGACCCACTCCTTAACCTCTATATAGTAATAATCAGGCTTGATCTTTGCAACACTACTTATCCACTGGAGAGCTGCTTTTTTCACATCTAGGGGGTACCAGTTCTCTCTAATGAACTTCTCAGCAGTTATTAGAGTATCACCTGTATCTACTATATCGTCAACAATAAGGACCCTCTTATCCCTCATATTAACAACATACGGGAATCTAAGAATAGCTCTCTCCTCAGCCTTTGCAGCCTCTGTCCAGTGCTGGCTCTGTATTGAGAGCAGGTTCTCTACACCGAGAAAATCGCATAGAAGTCTTGCAGGAACGTATCCTCCCCTTGCCACAGCTACTATTACGTCCGGTCTCCATCCGCTCTTCTTAATAATGTTAGCCAGGCCCCTGCTCCAATCAACGATCTCTTCCCAAGTCACCAGCTTAGTAGGCACACGAGGCAACGATGTCCCAGAATAGAATATAATTATGAAGCTATAAATACTTATCCATATAAACACCTATCCGATCAGCTTTATATATGAGATAGAGCCCTTGTTAGCAACATATGCATACCCGCCTGAGGCTACTGCAATCTCATACCTGGAGACAGAGAGAAGTTTTCCAGAAAGCTCTTTCCCCCCTATGAATCTCACCGTAACATCATAGCCAGCATAGCTGCCATCAAGGATGTGCTGATCCTCGCAACACTCTTTAACAATTCCCGCCACCTCGTTCTCCCTAACCCTGACGCTCCTGATCGCGTGGCGGAATATTATTAGAGCTTCATCACGTCTTCTCACACCGAGCTCGTAGTTGGACACGTGATCCAGGATCCCTTCAACGATCTCTCCATCTACTAGCTCGATGTATATGCTTCTACCAACAAGCTTCTCCGTGATCATTGTCTGGGGCATTCTTACCAAACCAAAACACCACCTCCTCTAGTACTTTCAACACATAGAAGCTCTAAAGATGGGGGTTGTTTTCTAGCAACAATCCCTAGGAATCATTGTGGCAATGATCCTTTATCGTAGTTATAAGCGTGGGAAACCAGTGTGGAAGAAAACAAGGGGTATGGGCCGGCATTTAGGTATAGTTGTTACACGGACTTCTTAAAGATCACATGCACCTCTCTTCCACATTTGCATAGGAGTACGCTTACAGGCTTATAGAGGGGAGATTCTGAGGTTGTTTCAAACCCAACGCCACCTGCTATAGATACTGATTCCCGCCCTCCTAGTATATAGCCTGCATATGTTACTCGTATCTCGTCGATCAGTTTTTTCTCGGCAAGGCTCCATATAAGCTCTCCACCTCCCTCCACAAGGATCTTTTCTATTCCGAGCCTGTAGAGGAGTTTCAGGGCTTGTTCCATATCTATTTTTGGAGGCTTCTCGGAATCTATTACGTAGACCTCGACGCCTTGTTTCTTCAACCTCTCCATCTTATCGAGATCTGCAGCTCTTGAGGTTAAGATTATTGTTCTTGAAAGTCTATCCCTGACTAGCCTTAGATCCTCTCTAATACTCAGTCTACCATCTATGACTATTCTAACGGGGTTCTGTCCCTCAACGTACTTGAGCCTTAGAGAGGGATCATCGATATTAGCAGTATTAGCACCGATCATTACGGCTCCGGCCTCTTTTCTTGTCATGTGAAGCCTTCTAAGATCCTCTGGGCAGCTTATGTTGCTAAACCTGGTTCGAGAAGCTATCTTACCATCTATGGTTGCAGTGACAAAAACGATCACATACGGTCTCGTGTCGGAACCCACTTCTAAGTGCCCCTACACTTACTTGCTAAGTCTTGTTTTTATCTTTATACAGAACTGGGGATATGTGGGTCTATTTAGAACGGTCAAAAGGATCTTTGGTATTGTTAAGATCTATATCTCTATCGTCGAGACCATTCAAGCTCTATGTGATCTGTGTAAAGCTTATAAGCATCCATGGATTACCGTTAACAAAAGAGATGGGGGTGGGAACGTGGGAGGTGCTGGTAAAATCAGGGGTGGAGGAAAAACAAAATCTTGTGGTAGTTAAGGTCGGAGGATCTCTAGTAAGATCTCCGAAGGACTACGTGAAGGTCTCAGAGATCCTGGTTAGAAATATCCTCGAAAAATCCAGGGCAGCCATAGTTGTCTCAGCAATTAAGGGGATAACAGATCTATTGATATCAACATGCAATGGTGATAGGGAAGCCCTTGATAAAGTAATCGAAACCCACAGGAGATTCTCGAAAGAACTCGGCATAGCAGGTCCATACGGCGATCACGTGGAGGAGCTTGAAGAGGAAGTTGTGAGATATAGTGTTATGTGCAGAGAATCAATGATCCATAGAGACAGGGTTCTCTCAATAGGTGAGAGGTTCTCAGCCATAGCCCTTGCAAAGACATTAAGCGATATGGGGCTGAGGGTTAAGGTAGCATGGCCATGGGATATAGGGATCATAACTGACGATAGGTTTGGCGACGCGTCTCCCAAGGTTCCAGATATATATGCTGGTGTCGGGGCATCTGTTAGAAAGATCATAGATAGCGGGTATATCCCGGTTATCCCAGGGTTTATAGGGGTTACAGGGGATGGTTATATAACAACTATGGGCAGGGGCAGCTCAGATCTGACAGCAGTGCTTATAGCAAGGGCTGCTATGTTTAATAAGGCTATCCTCCTTACAGAAACTCCAGGGATCATGACAACGGATCCGAAGATAGTGTCTGGGGCATATACGGTAGAGGTTATGGATTTCGTTGAGGGTGAGAGAGCGTCTAGATATAGTGTTAAAGGGCTTAACTATAAGATGTTCGAGCACGTCTGGGACTATGATGGTGAGATACATATACTAGATCTGAGTATGAGGGGTACCAAGATATGTAGGGAGTGTAGAAGGGAAGGAGCCAAGGTGATCGCACCATTTGCTGGGGGCGTTTCTGTGATAGGCTGGGGCTCCGGTAAGGTTGTCAAGACAGCGGTTGGTAAGAACCAGATGAATGGTAGCAGCATAGAGCTTAGAGACGATGTAGAGACCCTAGTACTATCAAAGGTAGATCCCGTAGAGCTTGTTAGAATAATACACAGGGAGGTGTTCGGTAGATGAGATACGATGTAGCAGTTCTAGGAGCTACTGGGATGGTTGGGCAGAGGTATGTTAAGATCCTGAGCAGACACCCGTGGTTCAATCTGGTAGCCCTTAGCGCGTCGCCCCAGAGGGCTGGCGCTAGGTATGGTGACGTTGTATCATGGGTGATCGGTGGTACCATTCCAGAGGAGGCTGCCGAGATAAGACTCTCGAGACCAGAGCCCTCAGAGTTTAAGGATATCGATATAGTGTTCTCGGCACTGCCCACAGACATTTCCAGAGAGATCGAGCCAAAGTTCGTCTCAGCAGGGTTAACGGTCTTCTCCGATTCAAGCCCTATGAGGCTTGATCCCAGAGTCCCTCTGGTGATCCCAGAGATCAATGCTAACCATTTGAGCATAACAGCGTTCCAGAAAAGCGTCCTAGGGGGTGTTCTTGTAAAAACCCCCAATTGCACTTCGAATGTCCTCTCACTAGCAATAAAACCCCTGATAGATCTCCTGGGAATCCCCGAGCATATAGACGCAGTCTCGCTCCAAGCAATATCAGGTGCTGGGTATTCCGGCTTACCATCGATGGCTATTCAGGATAACGTTATACCGTATATAAAGAATGAGGAGGAAAAGATGCTTGAAGAGCCGAGGAAGATCTATGGGAGGATATCTAACATGACGATCGAGCCAAACGAATCCCTATATATAGATGCAACAACCACCAGGGTACCTGTGTTAGATGGACATACAGTTGTGGTCCATGCCCACTATGGCTGGCCTGTTGATATTAACGAGGTATTGAAGGCATATGAGAACTTTAGATCCTGCCCACAAGAGCTGAGATTACCTACAGCGCCTGAGAAGCCATTGATACTCCACAAGGCTGTGGATAGACCTCAACCAAGACTAGATCGGGATCTTGGGAACGGGATGTCGGTATCTATAGGAAGAATAAGAATAGCCACCAAGCGCGGGGGCAGTGTTGTTAAACTGGTCGCACTTGGGCATAACACTATAAGGGGTGCTGCTGGGAACACGGTACTCAATGCCGAGACCTATATCTCTTTAGGACTTTCTAAGAGGTAGCTTTTCCCGGCTATCTGTCAAGATGTTAGTTGGTTTTCTTTTGATGTTATTAAGATGTTATTAACTGGTGGTTTTACCCAGCCTATAGTGATAAGGGATTTTTCTCGATATTAAAGAACCAACCACAGGCTTATGGATCTTTTAAAAATGGATTGTAGCTATACCCTCAATAGGATGGTTTATTAATAGGGCCTTGAATAATGTGAAATGGGACAAGGTTGATAGAGTCTATTGCTGTGATCTCGATGGTGGCATCGATCTTTATCCAGGCTCTGCATGTATTCTACGCAGCTGGTTATGGCAGGTACGCTCGAAAGATTTTCAGCAATTCCACGAACACCCTCAGTATAAGCGATCCTTATATCTCCATAGCTATTCCTATAAAGAACGAGGATCCAGAGATACTTGAGAGGACGCTCATGGCATGCGCCTTAATAGAGTGGGATAAAAAGAAGCTAGAAGTACTTGTAATATCAGACGATCCGGAGAGCGCTAGGCCAGGGATCCAGAGGGTGGTTGATAGAGTATCGTCCCTCACAGGCTTGGATGTGAGGGTGATCTATAGGGATTCCCCAATTGATGGAAGAATCGGTGCCCTTAACTTGGCATCAAAGGTTGCTAGGGGCGATGCGATCCTTTTTCTCGATGTTGATACAAAACCATCACCAGGGCTTGTAAGAAGGGCTGTAGAGCTTATTAACAGCGGCTGTGATGCTGTGGTTTTTAGGTGGAAAGGATATTATTACTACAACACTAGACTAGCCAAGGCTCTCTCAACAGCTATGGAGTTTATAGTGGGATCCCTGTATAGGGGGCGAGCCGGTCATGGTTTTCGCATAATTCCACTGGGTAGTGGCACTATGTATAGGAAAGAGGTCATAGCTAGAGCTGGTTATTGGGATAATAATATTATTCAGGATGATTATTGGATGGGTATAAAGCTCTCACGAGTCGGGGCTAACGTTTGCTACTGTGACGACGAGTATGTAGAAGTCTTGGTGACATCCACATATAGGGCTTTTAAGATCCAGCAGATGAGGTGGAGCTTTGGAGCCGTTCAGGCTGTGAGGAGGGGGCTTGCCCATATAGTGCGATCCAGTATATCTTTTGCACAGAAGGTGGAGCTAGCACTCTATGGGCTTCAGTACACACCAACAATAGCTATAGCTTTTTCCATATATTCATATCCAATCCTCTTAACCCTCCATAGTGGGAGGGATCCCCTATTAGGGGTGCTACTCATATTCTTACTATGGATCGCTGTATCTATGGCTTATATAGCAGTATATATAGCCATGATCTCTAAGAGGCAGGGGTTATCTGTGATAGAGGCTCTCAAGCGGTTGGGAGCTTCTTCTGCTGTTACAGCTTCTCTGGCGCCTCACATAGCTATCAACCAGTTAGGGGCTCTAGTGATCGATAGATATCTATACCCAATAACCCCTAAAGGTGCTAGAGAATTGACGACAAGCGGTATTACAAGGTCGGAGGCGCCCGAGATCCTTGCTATATTGGTGTTACTGCTGGGCGTCGCTATATCTATTCTCAGAGGGTATGTGTTATCACTGCTATGGCTCTCAATATTGCTATTGCCATTCATATATACCGTGGCGCTTATTATCTATAACAACACTATCTATGATCGAAAGCCTCAAAAGCTCTAGAGCGGATAACTATTTGGTGATTATCTAATAAGCAGGGATTTTGATATAGACAGGCTTGTTGACAAGATCTCGAGAAGAGATAGAGAGGAAAGGATCAAGGACAGCGATCTTTTCGAGATAGTTGAAGAGGTGTTCGATAGATCCACGGTTATGAGTGTAATTGAGCTAAGCTCCAGAGGATGTCTGAAATCATTAAAGGGCGTTGTATCGTCAGGCAAGGAGGCGAGGGTCTATTGGGGTAAGGGTAAGGATAACAGGGATCTGGCTGTTAAGATATACCTCACACTAACATCAGAGTTCAGGAGATCCATGATAAAATATCTCGCAGGCGACCCTAGGTTTGACGAATATAGAGGCTTGTCACCTAAGAAGCTGATATACATATGGGCTCGAAAAGAATTCTCCAACCTGAATAGAATGTTCTCGGCAGGGATAAGGGTGCCAGAGCCCCTATGCCTCGAGAAGAATGTCCTTGTTATGGAGTTTATAGGCTATGATGGTAAAAGGGCTCCTCTGCTTAAGGAGGCTTATGAAATGGGAGAGCTGAGTATAGACGATCTCGAGAAGATCTACTGGCAGGTTATTGAGGCTATTAGAAAAATGGTGAAAGACGCAGAACTTGTTCACGGAGATCTTAGTGAGTATAATATAATGATCTTTGAGGAGAGCCCGGTAATTATAGATGTTTCACAAGCAGTATCCATAGATCATCCAAACTCTAGGGAGTTCCTTAAACAAGACATATATAATATAACGAGGTTTTTCTCCAAAGCAGGGGTAGATGTTGAGGAGCCTAGCACAATATTATCGGAGCTCATTGAAATCAATTAGATCTAGGTTTTCGAGCTACATAGCCTGTGTATCTTTATACGATTCACCTTCAATAGAATGAGTAGCGGTATAGACATAGTCATAGGAGGCTTCTTTACAACACTTTTAAGCGTTTTAAATATGAATTACCAGGGTGGTTATGGCTAGCAATATAGATCCTGATGTGAGGAGTGTTATCGAGCAAATGGCTAAGGATATATATGAGAGAACTGCTAGAGAAAGAGAGGCTAAGCCTGTTGAGATTAAGAGTAAGAAGGAGCTCGAGGATCTAATATCTAAGGGGTTATCTGTTGTTGTGTTCTATAACCCCAACTGCCCTGCATGTAAGAGATATCTACCCGTCTACGAGGAGTTTGTTAAAAAGAAGTCATCCAGCTATAGAGGTATTAGATTTGCAAGAATAAGCACCAAGGATGTCCAGGGGGTCTCTAGCGACTATGTTATAATAGCTGTTCCAACCACCATAGCGTTCAAGGATGGTAAGGAGATCAAGAGAGCAGAAGGATACATGGATGAGAAGGAGATAGAGGATTTTGTAAAAAGCCTCCCAGTAATATAGCCAATAACAATGGCCTCTATCGATAAACCCTACTGGGCTGGTTATTATTAGATAAGGCTTTGTATTAACCTACTTTACGTGTGGCGGTTCGATCTTCGCCTTTGTTCCTTTTCAATGTGTCGAGGCATATCTCTTTAGCCATGCCTGACGGATCTCTTCTAAAAACCCTGATCACAGATAGCTTTCTTGAATCGGCATAGGGCGATAATGCTCTCTCAAACACATCGCTATCCATCCCAAATCCCGTGAGAACATAAACCGGGATCGAGTTAGCGTATGCCATGAGAATCTCTATTTCCGTCCCAACACCCCCTCCCAGCGATGCTAAGACGTCTCCTGAGAGAACAAGGGTCTCGGACCTCTGTCTCATGGAGAGCCCTGTATATACGGGGTAGAAGCACTCCTTCCTAGGAGGATCTTCCCTCGGGTTCTCTGGGAGTATGAAGACACACGGTATTCCAAGGCTGCAGGAGTATTCCGCGATATGTTTCATCAGACCCCAATAGCCGCCGAGATAGATTATAAAGCTACCCAGACATTCTTTTAGAGAATCTATAAAGATCTTCGAGGCTTTTATAACCTCTTCCGACGGTTCATTGCTACTGGCAGCTATCGAGATCCTTATCACCAATCTATACAACCCTCTTGATTATATGGCCGGGCTGGATAATATTTTAAGCCCTCTAGCCCGTGTAATCCTGTGAATGATTTGCTGATCGGCTACATTGGTATTCTCAGTAACAAAAGCTAGAAACAACCGTGCCACATATAAATCCCCAGATTACTCATAGGGTTGGTTGGATTAGCTTTAATAATAATGCCTAACTGTATAGATTGTGATAGGGATAACAGTGGGGGATACTAGTATCTGGTTGAGGGCTATAATAGTTGGCATCGTAACCATGCTTATTGGCTTAGTGTTGTCTATCATATCGTTTCTAGCCGAGTCTTCAGATATAGTTAGAGCTGTGGTCTCGATCATCGGTTTAGGAGTAACTCTAGCGGGTATGTATCTAGCTATAAAGGGGCTCATAGGCTATATAGCTGTAAAAGCGTCTTTAAGGAAAAAAGATCGTTAGATCAAGGTAGACAAGGATCAAGGGCATGCAACGTAGAAGGTAACACTAGCTACGTTCGACGTTAGCCTCAGTGCTGCTAGATCCCTCTCATCAATCACACCATCACCGTTAGCATCAGGCACAGCGTCTGGCGCGTTGTTACCACTAACCATGGCGGCAAGCGCCTTGGTCCATCCGCACCATGTAGGTGCACCAACTATCCAGACGGTCTGTATGAATCTATATACAGTCTTTCCACCAAGATCGAGTCTATCCTGGAAACCGGTGAACTGGAATAGATTGGCAAGATTCCTTCCAGGCCCGCCAAGAGCTGCGGGTGTGTTATTAAATATAACTACGAGCCCTGGGAGAGCCTCATTTCTACCCGGGCTAAAGACTGGCGGCCCAGCACCTATAGATACACCGTCAACAGGCCCTCTGGCTGTATAGTTGGCGGTGAAGGCTACAAGGGTTGTTGCATTGATCCTCACGGTTGGGTTTATAGATACCTCTGGGTAGGCGATAACACCCGGATCTGATGTTATCACATTTATCACTACTAAGTAGAACCGGCCTCCAACACCAACAGAGGATCTAGGTAGAGGTGAATAGAACTGCACGATCGTTGATGCTTCAGGACTCTGAGCCTTGAGGATCTGGGTTAATGCAAACGATGCCGATGCCAGGGCTATTAATAGCACTACACTCAAAGCCACTACCCTAAGCTTTTTTGACATCAATTTATATACCTCAGATATAATAAACAACAATTCTTATAAGCACAAATAATATGGTACATATGATAATGATCCGCAAAAGCTCTAGCTCACAGCTATCTTTCTCTATCGATGAGAAAAACAACTATTCCGGGTTCTTTCTATAAGCTTGCTCGATAATTTATAGTATACTTACATTGTGGGCTGATATGCTTAGCAATAATATTCCAGAGACTAATGGTTTATATATTATAAATTGAAAGGATCTGATCTATGGGAAAACCGTTATCGCGATTAAACCTTTATTAGACATAAGATAATCTATTCAGATTGCTAAGCCAAATAGTAAAGGCTTTTATATAAGATCACCTGGATAATCTGAAGCATTACCTTTCATCATGAATAAAAGGCTGGAGTTGATATGAGATCTGTTCGAAGGATAGCTACAATCGATCTTATTGATAGATAGTGTTGGTGCCGGGGGTGACCCGTCCCGCGCTCATTCCAACCCCGAGGACGCGGGAGTGTTGCGCAGGCCCAGGGTCCCATTTTATATATGTGCGGTGCTATTTAAATATCTATGCACCCATTTTAGCAACCTTATAGAGCAATTCCCAGATGCTTGGTGCGAGTTTATCTAGATTCTTCCATCCATCTTCTGTAGGCTGCACTATATATACGATCTCCCCGTTTCTATTGAATATGTAGAAGCCTACTGAGTGGGTTATTAGTCCAGTATTTGGGTCTCTTGCAACAAAGACTCTGAAGTTCTCCCATATCTTTGTCATGTTATCAACGTTCTCGAGAACCCATATCCAGTCTACTTTGTTGAGAAGCTCTCTAGCCCTGCTCTTTTGATAAGCCGTTACATCCTCGAACGTGGTTCTCCAAGGATCAACATCGAGTGTTATAAACACTATGTCTTCTGAGAGTCCGTGGGATGCTGTCTTGTTCATGAGATAGACAAAGACGTATGTCTCCCAATGGCATATATCTGGGCATCTTATATACTGGAACGTCATAACCGAGATCTTGCCAGGTAGTGGTACCGTTACACCACCGGCGGTGGAATTAACAGCCATGGTTTTTATAGAGAAGTCGGGCTTTAGTACATAGGCTAGATTGATCCCCCCGTATGTTATTATCAGCGTATTGGGTGATATTGTTGATGTGCTATAGCCAGTCTCGCTAGAACTTATGGGGCCTCCCAGCCTTAGAGGGAACCCTGTTATTAATGATGATGCTAGGAGTGATATTATTACCACGAGGATTACTCCAACGTATATATAGAGATGCTTCATATGTAGCCCTACCATGATAGCCCTGGGAGAAATATAAGGCCACGTGTAGGTGTGTATACATCCCTATATAGATGTATATAGTAGCATATTAGTAGTTAAATACCACTACTGATTAATAATAGAGGAAGGAGACAATGTCGGCTATCAGGATTAAAACGCCCAGACGACATAGGCTTAGCTTTACAAACATGCTTATCGTATCACTAGCAGTATGGGCGATCCTAGTAGCAGTAGTTATATATATAGATAAACCAGGATCGACGGTTGCCACAGCACCCCAGCAACAGGCAGGAACTCCTAGCAGTACGAATATTACAGCCCGTGTTATAGATATAAGTGACTATAGAGAGCTCGGTATACTCGATAGTATGTCTGGGTACTATTTACTCTATTTCGAACAGAAAGACTGCCCCGGGTGTAAAGAAGTATCTCCAGCCATAGAGAGGTATTTTTCGAATAATAACGCCGGGGTCGCTTTAGTGCGGATACATATAGACGATATATTTAACTCGAATCAGGATGCAGCATTCAAGCTCATATCAAGATACAATGTTCTTGGTACACCAACCCTTATACTGTTCCACAACGGCGCCGAGGTTTCGAGGCAGATAGGTGTTTTTAGAGGTGATCAATACGAGGGTTTAAAGAAATTTATAGAAGATGGCCTGAGTTCAAGGAGCAGTACTGGGGGCACTATCCTCTCACCACTACTCCCACTGAGCCTTGGATTCTTGGCAGCAATATCCCCATGCTCTCTACCAATGCTTGCGCTGTTCATGGTAGTGTCAAGGAACCCTGGGAGGAGTATTATCAATATTGTGAAGACCCTTGTATCTATGATCGTGGTTCTTGTACCCATATCGCTAGGCCTTGGGCTCTTATTCACTTCTGGAAGGCTTCTTGGGGTAAGCCTCTATTACTCACTTATAACATACATAGGGGTTGTGACGCTGCTTTGGGGCGCTCTAACGTTTATTGATAGAGAACCCATGATCAGCGCCGGTGGGAGGGTCTCACTACTACTCCCAATCCTTGGCATGCAATGCTCGTTCCCATTCCTCCTAGCACTGCTATCAATGATCCCCAAGAACCCCGTTGATGCATTCATACAGGCATTGGTATTCTCGATAGGCTATTCATCCCCATATATAGTGGCAAGTATGTCTTCAGGAAAGGCCTCAAGAACCATTAGAGCCTTATCTACAGGAAAGAGCGCTAAGATCTTTAAATACCTGCAGGGCGTTATCCTGGTCTCTATAGGAGCATATGTGATTATAAACGGGCTTCCTTACATAGTTGGCTAGCCGGCTAGGGTTTTGATCCGTATAGCATTTGGCAGATATGTACATTCCTTAGCTATTAGATTCTGGGCTTTGTTGGCTTTTTAATCTTCTAGATCGATCGCAACGGATCTTTAGATCCTTTGTATCTTGTACCCTCAACATATCTATCCCATTAGCTAGGCTGGCACTACTCATAGATTTGCTTTGAGGTTATAGTGCATTGTTAGGTTTGAAGCAACCGGTTCTCTGTTCCTGGTTTCCATAGGAAGCAACGTCTTGTCAGGAATAGTTTGTTAGAGACCTGATAGCCAGGCTATTTTCTAGTATGTATGGTATAGCTATAGATAGATGTTTCTCAGAACTACTGTCTGTTATGTGTTGATAGCATTTTGCGAGACGAGGTTCTCTAAGATCTCTATGTTTGTTAGAGGACCTTTCGCATGGCTCGCTATGTTTCTCAAGAGCCCTTTATCTATGTGATATGTGTATTTATACTCGTTGGAGGCTTTCACTATTATGTGTGGTTCGATCCCAACGATTCTTGAGAATAGTTGGGATGCTAATTCTATGTTTCTCCCCAGCGTTTCTATGGATTCTCTATGCGCATTTGCAATAAGCTCGATAATATCTGGATGCATATTTCCTCTGGCTATGAGGAGACAGCAGTGGTAATCACCAATAATGCTTGATAGAGGGGTTCTTCTCAACCCCTCAGCCTCAGCTATAAGCGAGTATGGCTCCCACAAAACCGCCATGGATCTATGATCCTTAGATATTGTTTCCACAACATCCCTAGGATCTCTATAATACTTTGTATATGCATGGTCAAGCCCATGGGTTCTCAGATAGGCCATGGCCAATACTTCCATGGTTGATAGCATGCTGGTGAAGATCTTATCAACCTCAGGGGCGCGATATCCAACAATTGAAGCGCCTCCCAAGGCAACAGCACCAAGGATCTTGAACTCGGCTCCAAGCTGTCTCATCACGGCCAGCGTGTATATGGGGATGTATGCTATGTGGAACTCCCCCCTCATAAACCCGATCGCAACGTCGACAACACTCCTCCTAAGAGAGGGTTCAATCCTATATCCCCGCTCCCCTAGTTTTTTCACCATGATGGGTAGAGGGAGATATTCTATTGAGGGGACAAGCCCCACCACTATAGTTCTCCCGCTAGCCGGGTCAGCGTATTTTGAAAGCTTAACCACCAGTGTTTTCCCAGGGCCTCTTGTTCTCACTATAAGGCCTCTCCTCTCCATCGATGATAATATCTCTGAGACCCAGCTTTTCGAGAGACCTAGGGCCTTGTAGATCTCTGCCTGGATAACCCCCTTAGGTCCTGCGCCCTCTAGGATCTCTATTATTTTTCTCTCGCTCTCGGCTATAGAGTCTCCACCAAGATCATATCTATATAGAGATTAATAATTCACCATGTTCTGTGGTTTTTAGCCTCCAATGTACTAGTAAACCGGTGGTGTAGTTGAGCGAAGAAGAGGTTAAATACACTTCTGAGGTATTCTATATAAGGTTCAGCGATGGCTCGAAGGCCTACCTAACATATAAAGTGGATCAAAATAAGATGTTTCTTATATCAACATACACACCACCACAGCATAGGGGTAAGGGTGCTGCTAGAAAGCTTGTTGAGAAGGCTGTAGAAGTTGCTAGAGATAGGGGGTTAAAGATAGTGCCCATATGCTCCTATGCGACGTATTATTTCGTCAAGAACAAGGAAGCCAGAGGATTGCTTGACGAGCCATATAGAAGTATGAGCGATGAGGAGCTACAAAAGTACTATGAAGAAAGGCTTGCTGAGGAAAGGGCTAAGGGTGCCCAGTAGAGGGTTCTCTTATCTTCGCGTATCTATCTACCATGTCTTTTTGAAGGGACATAGTACAGCGTAGTCACAGTACTTACACTCCCACTGGTATCTAGGATAGGTTTTGGACATTATCCTTGATATAACCTCCTCCTCCGTTGCTTTTTGATCTATAGAGTATTGTGTTATCCTCTCATGGGTGATATACACTAGATATGTTAGGTTAAGATTGAAAAGCCAGTTATAGAGACGCACCTGGTCTATATGGTGCTCCAGCGGGATCTTAGTATCGCTCCGGGCACTCTTTATCTCAACCCCAAACCTGGCCCCCCCGATCTCTATGATGACATCACTCCTACCCCTCACCTCGACATCCCCTTTTTCAGGTACTGAAAGCCTTCTCGAGCCTTCTACTTCCGTCAATACGACAGCGTTGCTAAGCTCCCTCCTAAAGATCTCCTCGATCCCTATATGTATTAGATCACCCATTATAGCGCTTGGGGAGAAAAGAGAGCTCAGAGAGATCTCCGGGTAGATCTCCTCGTACTCTCTTTTAAGCGGGCATCTAACAAGATCCGTGATCCAATAGATATGAGGCTCCCTCTTCCTCTCTTCACGCATATCCCTCCTCACTCTATATAATATAGATACCACATCGAATCCAGAACTCAAAAGCCTCCCCACCACTTCTATGCTAGCCCTATCTATTAATAAAGTATTAATAAAGAACCACTATCGAATCACAGCGTAAAAAGATCTCTAGATTGTAGAATCCTACTAAGGAGCAGGCCTATTACAAAGCCTATGTAAGATACCGTAGTTAACTGTTTCGTGTTTCATGAAAGTTCATAGTGAGTTTTGCTGTATGGATACGGGGGTTTCCCACATCATTGATCAGAGCATGCTATGAAGGAGAGCTGTGGCTCGGGATCACCCCGAATGGGTAGAGGCC
>JAWBYA010000009.1:0-48317 GCA_038867615.1 Sulfolobales archaeon
TGTGGGGGTTTCTCTGCGGCATTGGGTTGGGGTCGAGGGTATGGGCTTCGATGAAAGGATCCCTGGGGCCGGTGAAGCCAAGGACTGAGCAGTTGGTACAAAATCACCCGCTATGAGATCCAAACCCATGTTATGTCTATTGGATCGCTTTGTGTTTGGCTAGTATGTTTTAGCAATCCTAGCGATTGTTACTGCTTTCTCACCACATATAGGGCACCTTAGATCTCCCAGTTCCCTCACCTCTAAAGGCGTTCCTAGCATTTTACTCGCTCCAGTCTTCTCGGTTATTTCAGTGGCGCATCTTTCTTTCCCGCACCATGGGATCTCGACGATGCCTGATCTAGTTGCTATTATATTAGCTGCCTCTTCTATCGTTCTAACTTGCCTTATATATGATCTAAACTCATCCAATGCTTTTTTCTTCATGTTTTTCTCTATATCGCTCAGCGTCTCCTTCACGACACCTATGAGCTCTTCTCTGCCGGCCTTAAACCTGCTGAAAGTATCTCTCCTGAAGATAGTAATACTATTCTCTCTCAGCTCTCTGGGTCCTACTTCTATCCTTAGAGGTATTCCCTTTATTTCATAGTAATAGTATTTCTCAACCGGCTTCCTCTCTTTATCTAGATCTACGATCGATGCTAACCCCGATTTCTTCAGTTCATTATCTATATCGGAAGCGTATCTCCATACGAGATCTGTTTCATCCTCGCTCTGCCCTGGTATCGGTATAATCACTACCTGTATTGGTGCCACACTTGGTAGGAGTACTGCACCTCTATCATCGCCATGGATCGATATGAGGGATGCTATAACCCTGTCTGAAACACCATAGCTTGTCTGCCACCCGTAATCCTGGCTACCGTCTTTTTTATGTATTATTGTTTCGAAAACCCGTGTGAATGTTTGGCCCAGGTGGTGTACTGTCCCTATCTGGAGGACTCTTCCATCTGGTAGTACTGTATCGAAAGCCACTGTATATACAGCTCCGGGGAACTTATCCCACTCAGGCCTTTTTGATACTATATATGGTATTCCGAGTTCGTCGAAGAATTTTGAATAGATCTCTATGGCTTCTCTCACCTGTCTATCAGCATCCTCGAAGCTGTCGTGAAGCGTGTGTGCCTCTTTAAATGTCGTCACCTCCCTCAGCCTTATCATTGGGCGTGTGGCTTTTGTCTCATACCTAAATATGCTGACTACCTGGTATAGCTTCTTTGGAAGCTGCCTATAGCTCTTATACCAGAGGGTCTCCATATGTGTTATAGCAACCTCGCTGGTGGGTCTTAAGGCTAGCTTTATATCAAGAGGATCTAGCCCTCCGTGTGTTACCCAGAACACTTCATCCTCGAAGCCCTTTATATGCTCACCCTCCTTCTTTATCATATCCTCCGTGATTAGGAGTGGGAACAACACCTCTTCATGTCCGCTTGAATTAAGCAGGTTTCTGAGTATGTTGAGAACCTTCTCCCTTATCTTGAACCCATATGGCATCCAGACACCGACACCCTTTACAGGATATCTACCATAGTCGTAGATCTCAGCCTCTGATAATACCCAGTCAAACCATCTTCCAAAACTCTCTCCCTTCTTTGATGGCGGCTTCTCCACCTGCTAGTCCCTTCCAGATATAACTATGGGGGGTGAAATGTTTTACAATGATCACCTACCAGTCGTTAGGCGTGATCCTTTATTTGGAAACGTCCTAGTCTATCATAATAAGGTATAATAAGGCAAGGTTCTGGGGCTATATGTTTTCCTAGAAGATGTATTTTTATCCTGCCCATGCCTTGATTAATTCTGGTAGAGGTCTCTGTGTTGGAGGAGGAAAAAGAGGGCGATCTAAAGATAAGCGTGATCGATACGCTAAAGGTGATACCCCCTCCATCTATGCTTAAGGAGGATAGGAGGAGGGGGGTTGTTGAGAAGAGGATAAAGATTAGAAGATCTCCCAGCACTGAGGAGAATAAGGCTAGAATAAGCCCCTCCCTGGCTAAGGAGCTTGGGCTGAGTGGGGATGCAGTGGAAATAGTTGTTGCCGGAAGGAAGAGCCTCCAGCTAGCCCCTATTATTGATGAAAGTGTTCCTGAGAATGAGGTCTGGGTTAACGAGAATCTCCTTAAACTATACGGTATAGCTGACAACACCATAGCGACCATAAGGAGGGCTTCCAGGAGATGACAAAAGAGGCCCCAGAACCCTATGCCGCATATAGGCTTATGGAGGAGCTTGGAGAGATAATGGGGCATCACGATAGTATGCTTAAGTCTCTGAGGGCTGCGTGTATCAAGGTTAAGAAAGGCTCGGGATCAACGGATCTTATTGAAAGAAGAATACAGAGGGCTAGAAGTATTAGGGGTAAAGTGCTTCTAAATCTAAAAGCCATGGAGAGGCTTGCTGAGCATCTGGATAGCGAACTGGCATTAGAGGTTTCGGCCATGATGGTCTATATTGAGATGAGCGCGACTAAGGATGAGAAAAGATATTTGACTATAGCTAAAAAGATCCTAGGCGAAAGGGGTTTGCAGATAGATATAGAGCAGGATCTAGGTGAACTGGAAGAGATAGCAGAATTTGCCAGAAAGATATCAGAGAAACTTGCTGGGAGGAATTTATGAAGGCATGGTTCTCTGGCATCTAGTTACTAGCCGTATGATTCATACTTAATAGCGATGAGTATTACTATAATAAATATTTGGTTGCTCTGTCTCCAGCTTCGTAGCCTTTTCTTTGCCAGAATAATGGGGAAACAGTAATACCATGTTTATTCTGAGCATCGTGTTTGATGAATTATACTCCTGTTTATCGAATTCGGAGTGGCATATCATGCACGATGGATATTCAGTGCTTGTGCCTCTTTGGTACACCCACATTATTGATAGGTTTGAAGATATGTTTATAGTTTCCCATAGACGTTCTATTTATTTTTAGCCATGGCGTTTCTCAAAAGGTTCTTTGGCTATTGATATGATCCTGAGCTAAAAGCTAACCAAATATAACCCCTTTTGATAATACATTACTTGGAGCCGGGTAGTCTAGCGGACAAGGATGCGGGGCTTTGGCCAGGCTGCGCCGCCCCCGTGCTCTAATCTATGCTGTTTCTTGGTGATATTTATGGTAGAGGGTTTGTTTTGAATAGGACAGTTTGACCAATGATATGGTCTCCATATCGTCTCTAGACGGCATGGATCAATATTCTTACCACTACCTAGAGAATGATCCCCTAGTGAGTGTGATGCTCCATGCTCTTTGGCTCAAAGCAACTCACGATCCCATAAAATACAAATCCCTGAGGGCTAGGTAGAACTCTTTTGACTATTGCTAATATGCTTTTAATTCTTCTATCAAGGGACAAGCGGTTTATAAAAGGTTGATATGAATGTATGGGTAGGGGATCTTATGGCTCTTTCTTTAAAGCAACCAATGTGCTTATCTCTTTATGATCACTCTGACCAGGGGTTGTGGTAGGGGCTCATAGGGTCTGCCCACTCCCTGGTAGAATTTGCTGAACATTTCATAGAGGTGGAGCCTTAGTGTGTGGGCAAATGCGACTATAGACTCTAGCCCTAGATCCAGTAGGTTCCCTAATGCGTAGAGGATCCATGCTGGTATTGCTACCACCCCACCGCTTTCTATCAAGGCGGCGACGGGGTGGTAGAAGGCTATGATTACTGCTATGTGTGCGAGAGCTATACCCATGATCCTTAGATAGCTTATCGTATTTCCAATCAGTATGAGGATACCGTCAAAGAATTCCATAAAGCTGTTGGATATGCTTCTCAACCCCTCTCTCACGCCATGCTCTATAGATTTAATTACTACTTCTCCCAGCAATATCCATATTAGCCCTATGAATAGCATTATTCTCGCTACTTCTGCTATATATCCAGGTGGGGAGGCGCCTGGCAGCGAGGCTATGTAGTAGTATGTTGCACCCACGGCCTCTATATTCTGGTAAGCGAACAGCGGTATTGTTATTGAGAGGAATAACAATAGCCTTGGTATGTCTCTAACAAGCATCTTCTCGATATCCCTCTCGATCATTGAATTAATAAGCCCTAGCAGTGTTGAAGCGGTGAGGGTTGCTCCCCCTATTCTTAGCGATATGAAGATCAGGAGTATAACGGCATTTCTGGCAGCGTCTTGAGAGGCTTCACCACCTATTGGGATAGCCAGCGGGGGTTTCATGTGGAGTGCTTCTTCGTACCAGTGCTCAAGAGCTTTGGCGACGGGCGTGGCTGGTCCGAAAAACTCGGCTGATAGCAATCCGGTTATTATAGCGGCTATCGATATGTATATCACGATTTCTCCCAAACTCTTGTAGGAACTATTTGTTCTCCCAATTACTTTATAGAATAAGAGCCCAGCTATTAGTAGTACGATTCCATGTCCGAGGTCTGGGAACATGAGGCCAAAGATCAGGGGAAATGTTATTGTGGTTATATATATGGGGATCACCTCTCTATAGCTTGGAGGACCGTAGAGTTCTGAGACCATTTTAAACACCTCAAGCCTCTTTGGTATTGAGTATTTCGATGGGGGTTCTTCGTCGAGGTTCTTTTCAAGCCTGCCTATCTCCCTTACCTCTATTGTGGCATTATCGCCGAGTCTTTCCCTTAGCAGCTTTAGTGATGGCTCAAGCCTGCTTTTGGGTATATAGCCCTCTATAACGGAGTATCTCCCTTTATCCTTTGTCCTCGAGATTAGGTGGAGGGCTTCTCTAGCCGTTTTTAGCCCTGCGTATGTAGTTATAAACTCTTTGGAGACTTCTTGGAAGATCTTTCTGGCTGTTTCTCTTATCGCATTTAGCTCCGATCTAGCTTCGCTAAGCTCTTTAGCTATCTGATCAGCAAGAACCCTAGGATTAGTTGGATAGCCTTTCGGGATCTCCAGCTCCCTGGCTCTCTCTACCCTTAGTATATCTCCCATCTCCTCATCAATTCTCTTGGTCACTATAAGTAGAACAGAGTTATCCTGATCCAGTTCCTTTTCGACTGCTAGGTATAGCTTGTTCCTTTTCTCTACAGCCCCCAGGATTCTCGGTACCCTATCCTTTGGAGAGATGATTAGATAGGCCTTCAAAATATCTCCATCAAGGATCCCGTTGAGATCTACGTCAAACTCTCTTAACACATTCATAGCCATACCTAGAGGCTCTAACCTCGAGATCTTATCCTGCAGATCCCTTGCTTTTCTATAGATATCATCGAATCTTTTATCAAGATCCTTTACCCTCTCAAGAAGTTTCACCGTTATTTCAAACCATCCGCTCCCCTCCACTGAATGATCTGATGGAGATGTGGAAATAACATTGCTGGGATAGCCTGAAAGCTGCATGTATTGTTCTAACCTGTTTATGGCCTCATTAACGCTAGGGATCATTATTCTTGCTCTCTCAACATCCTTACCCTCACCGATCCTTGATACAGGTTGGAAAGCCCCTGTGTCTAGCAATGCTTGAACCGCTATATCAAGATCCTTTTTAGAGATCAGCATAGAGATCCTAACCATTCTCTCCGGCAGAAGCACCTAAAGCACCTCTCCAAATCTCCGTATATTCTGTATAAATCAAGCTTATTTAATTTGAAGCAGAATAATACGGGGCAGCTTTTGAATAGGGGAAGAGTTGTGGTTCTCGGTGACAGATATACGGTCAGTGCCTTTGGTCTGATAGGGGTTGATGGTATAGTTGTTGAGAGTGCTGAGGAGGCTGAGAAGAGCCTCAAAACCCTCTCGAGATCCGGTGATGTCTCTTTAGTTATAATCACCAAGGATGTAGCAGATCTTGTGCCCGATGTTGTGGAAAACATATCAATGAGGGTTGGGATGCCGGTTATAACAGTGATTCCCAGTAGGTGGAGTGATGTGAAGCCGATAGATGCAGCATCTCTTCTTAAGAAAGCCTTGGGCGTGGGGTGATTGGTCGTGTCGCTCCAGCATAGGGTATATGGTGATCCACTTAAGCTCGTTGAAGAGATAGTCTCGGAGATCGATGTAAAGCTGGAGAAGGATTTAGAAGAAGTTGAGAAAAATGTAAGGCAGCTGGTCAATGATGCGATAAATAGAAAGGCTAACGAGCTTAGGGCAAAGATAGATGATGCTATTAAGAGGTATAGGAGTGCTATTGAGAGTTCTAGGTCTAAGATCGAAGTTGATCTTAGGAAGATTGCTGAGAGGAGAAAGGAAGAGTGGATAGACAAAGTTATTGAGGATCTAAAAGGAAGATTTGTGAAAGGATTTGTTAGTGATAAGAGTCTCTATAAGGAGTTTTTGGAGAAATCGCTAGAGTGGGTTTTATCAGTTGAGAGCAAGATCAACATAGAGACTGATAGGAATACTGCAGGCATCATCGAGGAGATCGTGAACGAGCTGAAAGTAAGCGATAGGGTTAATATTATAAGCAGGGATCTTAGGATAAGTGGAGGCTTTATAGCGATATCCAGCGATAAGGCTGTGAGATATAATTACTCTCTGGAACATGTGATAGAGAGTAACATGTACGAGCTTAAAGTCAGGGTGGCAAAAATTCTCTTTGGGTGAGGGTGTTTGCAGGAGAGGAAGGGGAGGGTAATAAGGATTAGTGGAAGCCTCGTAGTAGCTGAAGGATTACCAATGCCCCAGATGTACGAGGTAGCCGAGGTTGGGGAGCAAAGACTCGTGGGAGAGATTGTGAGAATAGATGGTGATAGATCCTATATACAGGTCTATGAATCCACATCCGGCTTGAGACCAGGCGAGCCTGTATATGGAACAGGCTCTCCGCTATCTGTAGAACTGGGTCCAGGCCTAATAGGCCAGATCTTCGACGGGATCCAGAGACCACTCAAAAGAATAGCTGAGTCTAGCAAGAGTATTTTCGTGTTGAGGGGAGTTAAGCTTGATGCTGTTCCGAGGGATAGGAGGTATGTATTCACCCCGTCGAAGGAGTTAAAGCCTGGTGATAAGGTTGGGCCTGGCGATATCATAGGCTATGTTGACGAGACCCCGCTTATAAGGCACTGGGTTATGATCCCACATGGGGTTAGTGGTAGGCTTATTGAGATCTCTTCCGAGGGAGATTATGGTGTGGAGGATCCCATAGCATATGTTGAGGCCGATGGTGAGAAGATAGCTGTAAGAATGTTGCAGAAATGGCCTGCTAGGAGGCCGAGGCCTTTTAAGGAGAAGCTAGAGCCAGAATTACCAATGCTTACTGGAATGAGGATCTTGGATACTTTGTTCCCTATGGCGAAGGGAGGTACAGGGGCTATACCAGGAGGTTTCGGCACTGGAAAGACTGTTACTCTCCATAGCCTGGCTATGTGGAGCGATGCTAAGGTTGTGATCTATATTGGGTGTGGGGAGAGGGGTAATGAGATGACTGAGGTTCTTGAGAAGTTCCCAACATATAAGGATCCGTGGAGTGGTAGGCCGCTGATGGAAAGGACGATATTGATCGCTAATACGAGTAATATGCCAGTGTCGGCTAGAGAGGCTAGCATATATGTTGGTGTGACCATGGCTGAGTATTATAGAGATATGGGTTATGATGTGCTTCTAGTAGCTGACTCCACTAGCAGATGGGCTGAGGCTCTCAGGGAGATTGCTGGCAGGCTTGAGGAGATGCCTGCCGAGGAGGGTTACCCAAGCTATCTACAGAGCAGGTTAGCCGAGTTCTATGAGAGGGCTGGTAGGGTTGTGGCTGTTGGAGAGCCTAAGAGGATAGGCTCGGTAACCCTGGTGGGGGCTGTCTCACCTCCTGGTGCTGATTTTACAGAGCCTGTTACAACCCATACCAGGAGGTTTATAAGGGTTTTCTGGGCTCTGGATACGGCTCTCGCGTATTCCAGGCACTATCCCGCTATAAATTGGATAACAAGCTACTCAGCATATGTGGATACTGTGAGTGGGTGGTGGGCTAGGAATGTTGATAAGGAATGGAGGGATCTGAGGGATAGCCTATACTCCATCCTCTTGAGGGAGAACGAGCTTAGAGAGATCGTGAGGCTGATCGGGCCTGAGAACCTGTCAGAGCCTGATAAGCTCATCATGGAGACTGCTAGGATCATTAGGGAGGGGTTCCTGAAGCAGAACGCCTATGATAAAATAGATGCATTCGCATCGCCCCAGAAGCAGGTTAAGCTGATGAGGGCTATGGTCAACTTCTATAGAAATGCCAAGAAGCTAGTTGACTCTGGAGTACCTGTTAAGATTATCAGGGAGAAGACACAGGATCTCATAACAGAACTGATCAAGGCGAGATTCACTATACCCAACGAGGAGCTTGATAAGCTGGGCGAGCTTGAGAAGAGGATCGCTGAGAGATTGAGCCAGATAGGGGGGTGATAGGGATGCAGTCTTCTCAGTATGTCGAGTATGAGACTATAAAGGAGATTAGGGGACCGCTGGTAATAGTTGAGAAGATTGGTAGTGTAGCTTTCGATGAGATGGTTGAGCTGGAGCTAAGCAATGGGGAGAAGAGAAGTGGGAGGGTGCTTGAGGTTGGGTTGGGCTATGCTGTTGTCCAGATCTTTGAGGGAACTAGTGGTGTGAGCACCAAGGGTACGAAGGTAAAGTTTCTGGGCAAAACGCTAGAGGTTCCTGTCTCGGAGGCAATGTTAGGAAGGATCTTTGACGGTCTTGGGAGGCCTCTTGATGGAGGACCTCCGGTGATTGCTGAGGAAAGGAGAGATATAAACGGGTTCCCCATAAACCCCGCCTCAAGGGCATATCCAGAGGACTTTATACAGACAGGAGTATCGGCTATAGATGGTATGAACACGCTTGTGAGAGGTCAGAAGCTCCCCCTCTTCAGCGGTAGCGGTCTTCCCCACAACATGCTTGCAGCCCAAATAGCTAGGCAGGCTACTGTGAGGGGTGAGAGGGAAGAGTTCGCTGTGGTTTTCGCTGCTATGGGTATTAAGTATGATGAGGCATTGTTCTTCAGGAAGTTCTTCGAAGAGACTGGCGCTATAAAAAGAGTAGCCATGTTTATAAACCTAGCTGACGAGCCCGCTATGGTTAGGCTTATAACGCCCAGGATGGCGCTCACGCTTGCCGAGTATCTAGCCTTTGAGAGGGATATGCATGTCCTGGTCATACTTACTGATATGACGAGCTATGCTGAGGCTTTGAGGGAGATAAGCTCTGCTAGGGAGGAGGTTCCCGGGAGACAGGGGTATCCTGGCTATATGTATTCCGATCTAGCCTCTATATATGAGCGTGCTGGAAGGGCTATAGGTAAGAAGGGATCTATAACCCAGATGCCAATACTCACAATGCCTGCTGATGATATAACGCACCCAATACCAGATCTAACCGGGTATATAACAGAAGGACAGGTGGTGCTGGATAGAGGTCTGTATAATAGAGGTATATACCCACCGATAAACGTCCTCATGAGTCTCTCAAGGCTTATGAAGGAGGGGATAGGTCCTGGGAAGACCAGAGAGGATCATGGTGATGTGAGCAACCAGCTTTATGCGGCATACTCAAGAGCACAGGAGCTAAGGGGTCTTGCTGTGATTGTTGGTGAGGAGAGCCTCACAGATACAGATAGGAGGTATCTGAGGTTTGGCGAGGCGTTTGAAAGGCGATTCCTCTCCCAAGGCTTCTACGAGAACAGATCTATTGAGGAGACCCTAGACATAGGCTGGGAGGTGCTCTCAATACTGCCTGAGAGCGAGTTGACCAATATAAAGGATGTCTTTATACAGAAGTATCATCCGAGAAGGAGATCCAGCGGGGGTAGCTAGGTGGCTATAGATCCTAGGGCTATTCTTCCCACAAAAATCAATCTAATCAATCTTAGAAGAAGCTATAGCACTATAAGGAGGATTAGGAGAGTTCTTGAGGATAAGAGAGAGGTTCTCCTCCTAAACATAAGGCTAGCCATCGATGAGTTTACAAGGCTCCAGAGCTCGGTGAGGGAGAAGCTTAAAAAAGCATATGATGCTTACTTCCTAGCGGTGGCTCAGATAGGCTATATGGGGGTGAGGAGTATAGAGCTCCCAATACCTAAGGCGGTATCCCTACATGTTGGTGAGAGGGCTGCTTTCGGAATCAAGATCCCGGTTCTAACCCTCGACAAGAGCACGCTCAAAGAACCTGAATATCCGCCGGGAACCACACCGTATAGTCTTGACCTAGCGGTTTCTCTCCTCAAAGAAGCTCTGGAAGAGATAGTGAAGCTGGCTGAGGCAGAGGCGACGCTTAGGAGACTATTGGAGGAGCTTAGAAGAACCCAGAAGCTTATGAATGCTATCGATTATATAATAATACCAAGCTATACAAGCGCGATCAAGAGAATCAGGATGTTCCTCGATGAGAGAATGAGAGAGGATTTCATAAGGTTAAAGGTTATGAAGAAAAAGCTTATAGCTAGGGGTGCCGCGCGTGGTTGAGGACATCCTGAGAAGCTTCGATAAAATAGTGGAGGAGAAAAGGAAAGCTGTTGACGAGGAAATAGCCAGGATCATAGATAGCGTTAGGTCTAGAAGAAGAGAAGAGATCCTTAAAATAAAGGATAAAGCTTTAAAGCAGATTATGCAATTACTTAAATCGGGGACTTAATGGCAAAGGGATCTTTTGGGAACCCCTGGCTAGCATATGGAGCAGCACTGGCAACAGCCGCCGGGTTTTCAATTGTGGCGGTAATTTTAGCCCTGATAGCTAGCCAGTCATCTCTGTTGTTGCAACAGCTTGAGATGCAGCAGCTCCAAGCATTTAATGCTAAGGAGTTTGGAGAGAGGATGGGTAGGTTCATTGGTGCTGGTCTAGCGCTTGGCTTAGCTGGCGTAGGTGCTGGTATAGCTGTCGGCCTAGCTGGTGCAGCAGCTATAAGCGCCTTTACGGAGAAGCCCGAGGTATTTGGAAGATCATTCCTTATAGTGGTTCTAGGTGAAGGAATAGCCATATATGGAATAGCGATAGCGATCCTGGTATTGATCTTAGGAGTACCATAGGTTAGTGCTAGTATATAGAATATTGGTGTTTTTATAAAATAATTTAAAAAGCTATCTCGTTATATGGAAAGCATTTTTTTGATCAGATCGCTTGAAAATCCGGCTTTTTTCCCATTTATAATGGTGATTATATCTTCTATATCAAGCATTCTTATCCTTATCGATGCCCATATAACCTTGGGGTCGAATGGGTAGGAGATCATTGCATTATAGCACTTATCTCTCACGGTTCTTCTAATATGTTTCCTTATGTTGATAAGGGAGTTCTCAAGATCTTTCTGGACAAGTGTAGATCCATATATCTTTTTCAAGGTGTTGAGGATTGCTTCCTCGTTAACATAGCTATATAGATCCTCGATCTCGGATTTGCTTACGGAGCAAGCTAGTTGTGAGAGCTCTTCAGCGCCTATATAGTCCTTTAATCTTTCTCTAGAGAGCCGTATAGCAGTGTTGATCACTATGTAATCGTTCTCAGGACATACCATTTCTGCCAGTGAGGGGAAATCTTCTACGATCCTTGATAGGCTTTTTACCAACCCCAAGTCTGTAGCTATGGGGATGGCTTTTCTCGCATCAACAGCCTTAGTTAGGGTATTGTATGTTGTGACAAAATCCTTCATACCTATGCGTGACATATACTCCAGCAGCTTAGTAATTGATCTCTCTTCAACAGCTATCCTATATGCTTCTCCTAGTCTTGTGTCTTCGAAGAGTTTTAGGTCTATGTTTAGCGATGTACCAGATACGATCGACTGGAAGATCGATGAGAAGATCCTGTTTTCGATCATTAATAACCCATGCTCAGCGATAGATCTATAGCTTTTATCGACCAGCCCTAAAAGAGGGGCCAGAGATTTGTAGAGGCCCAGATAGAGTGAGAGCTCGAGTAGATCTATTTGTTCAACCGGTACATTTCTTATATATGCGTAGTAGCTGCTCTCCCTGAGATAGTTTATAGCATCGGTAACGCTACCAGCATTTGCTGCATCTTCTATAATATCTCTGCTAAGCCTCCCTGCATAGATGAGTCTTGCCCTTACAGCTGCATAGATATCCCAGTCCATTTAAAGCCCCGCTAGACAATAGAACCTCTAGTCTTAAAAATTGGGTAGATGGTGTGTATAGCTAGCCAATCATATTCAGAACTAAGGGTGGGGCGATTCGTTATGTATTATATCGTTAAGTTTTGGGAGGGCTGGATTTGGTTATAAGGTTCTCTTTCCGCGCACTATTTCTGAGAGGGTTTTAAGGCCTTCCTCAACAGCTTTTGAATAGTTATTTTCTGCTGTTCTGTCTATTTCTGCAAGGATCTTAGTGATCTCTTCCTCTCTATATTTTTCAAGCTGTTTTAGTTCTTTCTCAAGTTTTTCTTCTAAACTTTTTATAATTATCTCTGCATTTTCTTCCATGCTTCTTAGTGTTCTTTCTAATACTGACGATATGTTTTTGGTTATCTCCTCTCTATCGATTTCTCGACGGTTTAGGATCTCCTCAAGTTCTTTCTCTAGTTCAGCAAGGATCCCGAGGATCTTGTCGATTTTTATCGCTAACCACCAATTGATTTATCCGATGAGTCTTTTAAGTGCTTTTTAGCAGTAACTATGAAACCTGTATGGGCTATCATTCTAGTAGAGGGCCTGACGGCATTTTCCTTAAGCTCGATAGGTCTCTCGAGGATCTCTACGCACTCTATATACCCCCACCCCTTATGTTCCATTAAGGTTGCGTGTAGCTTTAGGAGCTGGTTAAAGGTTGGTGTGAAGAAAGCAGCTGGCGATCCTGGCTTAAGTGCGTTATATACTACATCAACAACCCTCCATGGATCCCCTATATCTATGAACGCGGCGTCTAGATCCTTTTCATCAACTCCCTGAGTAGCGTCTCTGATCTTTAGTTCGACGTATCTATCCATACCGATCCTTCTTAGGTTTTCTAGAGCTATCCTAGCCATATCCTCTCTAATCTCGTAGGCATATACCCTTCCCTCAGGCCTTACTAGGTTTGCTATGAGGGCTGTCATTACACCTGAACCCACACCTATCTCCAGGATCTTTTTTCCAGGCGATATATCGAGCATAAGTATAGCATAGCCAGCATCTTTTGGATATATCACTTGGGATGGTCTTGAGAAGACTGAGTATACTAGGTCGCAGGTGGTGGGTTTATAGATATAAGCCATAGCCCCGATACTTGTTGTTACTCTAACGCCATATGTAGAGCCCATGAGTCCGCCGAGATCTATTGTTCCCTTGTCGCTTGAGTATTTTGCCTTATTACTAACCCTCAGGATCTTTCTCCTTTTCCTATCTATATAGAGTAGGATCCACGAACCCTCTGCTATTTCTTCAACCATACCTTTGACATCACCACCAAAGAACGGGTTAGCGGGTTATTGGTAAATAAAGATCAGTTCTGGTGTCACTCCTCATCGTATCAGAAATACCTGCCTTCATCACCCGCTATTTCTGGAACTAGGATGCGGAGGGTTGTTGAGGAGCCTTCACAGGTATGTATATATGGGTTCTCCTGCTCTTAGCGATAAGCGATACGAGCCCCTCTCTCTCAAGGGATCTTAGGACGGCTTTTGCTAATGATACTTGTATGGAGTATTTCTGGGCTATAACGGCTGGGGTTACCACGCTTAGCTCCTGGAGTTCTTTTCCTATTTTTGCGTATAGCGAGGCGTCTATGTTGAGGGTTGAGGATACGGCGACATAGCTTTCAGCTTTTTTGGGCTTTTTCTCTTCCTTAGGCTTCTTCTCCTTCTCCTCTAACAAGCGTTTTTGCCTCTTCTCCATCACAGAGAGCGGTTTCTTCCCTTTAGAACCCATTCTACTCCCCATGATACTATTGGTTAGCTAGAAAAAATAATAGAGGGTTTGTAAAACTGTAAAAACCAAACCAGGGCTTAAACATCGAGATGTTGTTTGTCACCAGCTTCCTGGGACTATCTCTCGGTTATTGGTATGTATTTCTTATCTAGCTCGCCTACGTAGTAGTCGAGAGGCCTTATCAGTCTGTTATCCTGCACATATTCTATCACTTTTGCTGTCCATCCAACGGTTCTGGATGCTGCGAATGTTAAGGTGAATAGCTCTGGGGGTATCTTTAGTGCTGTATAGGCTATCGGTGTGTAGTAATCGATGTTGGGCTGTATATCTGTTCTCCCCCTTGCTTCGAATTCCTTGAGAGCGATCTCTTCTAGCTTTATCGCGATCTTGTAAAGCTTCTCAGGCTCTCCGCCGTATTTATTGGCTATCTCTCCGTCAAGCTCCTTCATGATCTTTGCCCTCGGGTCGTATGACTTGTAAACCCTATGACCCATCCCCATGATCCTTCTCCTAGCCTTGAGAGCCTCTTGAACCCATGCCTCAACCCTCTCAGGCTCTCCTATCTCTTTGAACTGGTAGTATGCAGCTTCGGCGGCTCCTCCATGTAGTGGTCCTTTGAGTGTCGAGATCCCAGTTACTACTGCGGAGTATATGTCTGCGAGTGTTGATGCTGTTACTAGTGAGGCGAATGAGGATGCGTTCATCCCGTGCTCTGCGTGGAGGATGAATATCGTGTCCATCACCTTAGCCTCGAACTCGGAGGGGACTTTTCCGTGTAACATGTAGAGGAAGTTCTCGGCGTGACCAAGATCTTTTCTAGGCTCTATAGGTTCCAGACCCCTGGAAACCCGGTAGATGAGGGCCACTAGTGTTGGCATCTTCGATACAAGCCTCACAGCCTTTCTTATGTTAGCCTCCCGAGTACCTACATATAATTCGGGATCATGAATGGATATATAGGACACACATGTTCTAAGGATATCCATTGGGTGAGCGTTTCTCAACGCCATTTTCTTAACAATATCGGCAACCTCTTGGGGAACTTCTCTTGCTTCGCGCATGAATGCTCTGAACAGTTCGAATTCCTCTTTCTTAGGAAGTCTGTAGAAGTAGAGGAGGAAGGCTACCTCTTCATAGTTTGAGAATGCAACCAGATCCTCAATCCTATACCCGACATAGTATAGCCTGGAATTAAGACCATCTATATAGCTTAACCTGGTTTCAGACACATATACGCCTTCTAAACCCTTGATTATCTGGGGTTTAGAGCTGGACAAGACGCCCCACCAGTATAAGTATGGTTTAGGCAAAAATATATTCACATAACTGGCGGGTTCTGATATAGGCTTTTTCTCCTTGTCGAAAGGTCGGTATATTACAATCAATATTATAACTATAATTTCTATTATATAGTATCTACTATTTAACTAATGTATTAATAGTGTTTTGAATTAGTTTATCTCAACATCTGCGGGTGTGATGCCTGGTTTAGCGGCTCTGCAGTATCGAGCGCTAGAGAATGTTAATATGGCCTCATGTTAGAGAAGCAATAGGTGTTAGGCTATGCTAAAGCTACATGGCGTGATTATGTTTAGCTAGGGTTTTTGATCAGGATTCGATGAAACCCAGCGTCTCAGATCGTTTAGAAATCTAACCACATCATCTGTGCTATCTACATAGTATTCAGCGTTAGTGCTGCACCTATAGCCGACCCTTACACCCATACCTTTCCCTCTCAATAGCTTGAAACCGTTTTCATCACTTTTATCGTCACCGAAATATATGGGAACCATGTTGTTTGTACTTAAACCAGTTTTTGTTGATAGTACCGCTAACACATAGTCTATAGCTTTGCCCTTATCCCAGCCTGTGTTTGGAAGTACCTCTAATATTTTTTTGCCTTTTGAGAGTTTTACCCCATAGTATTCTGAGGATATTCTCGATACTTGTTCGAGGATCTCTCTGGATCTATCTCTATCAACCCCTCGGTAGTGTATCGATAAAGCTACGCCTTTATCCTCAACTACTACGCCCTCAACTTTGGAGAGCGTCTCAATGATCCTGTCCCTTATATCTTTAATGACGTTTTTAAACCCTTCTAAGGCGCTATGTATATACTCGATGTCCGGTCCTCTTATTATATGGCCGTGGACTCCTATGTAGTGGATGTTATCTATGCCTACAAGCCTTTTTAAGGATTCCACGGTTCTTCCGCTTATGATGAAGATCCTTATTTTGTTTTGTTTGGATAGCTCGTAGATTATATTCCTAGAAGTCTCGCTAAGGGGTCTCTCTAGCTTAGTTACTCTCCTCGGTATCGGGCTTAGTGTTCCATCGTAGTCGAGAAAGATAGCTACTAGTTGCGAGTTACTGACTCTGGCGATTACTTCCTTCAACCCGCTTGAGAGCAGATGTTTTGGGCATCGCTTTTCATTACCTTGGGCTTTCATCTGCTATCACGGTTAATATCTTCTTCGAAGTATTTTGAGGGGAATCTGAGGAGATTCCACTCGGGTTTGGAGTACTTGGCATTATATAGCTTTCGGGCTAGGTTTAACTCCTCCTTAGATGGTAGGTCTATAACAGCTTTCTTGCCAAGGATCTTTGAGTATGCCTTTATAATGGCGTCGATTATATCGCTCATATGGAATCTCTTTCCAAGAGCATCGTTTAGATTGGCTACCCTGTACTTTACCTCGGATATCTTTTTATCTGCAAGCTTTGCTCTTGATACTTTCAAAACGCTGCTAAGGATCTCTAGATCTGTTTCTACCAAGAGGGTTCCGTGGAGAAGATAGTAGTTTTCGGTAAGAGTGGCTGCCGTACCCGATACCTTTCTCCTACCTGATGGCGTGTCTATCACTACGTCATTAACGTTCTCTATATATGCATTAACGCCCAAGATCCTCAGGGCTTCTACGAAGCCGCTAAGCAGATCCCCATAGAGAAACTTAGTCCCACCGCCAGTAGGGCCTTTAACTGCTATTGACCATACAAGGCATCCGAGGTCGTGGTAGACAGCCCCGCCTCCGGTGAATCTCCTCACAATATCGATACCCTTCTCCTTAGCCCTCTCGAAATTCACTTCCTCCTCAGCTAGCTGGAAGTATCCTAGGATCACAGCATTTCTATGCCTCCAGATCCTCAGGGTATCTGGGATTAGGTTTGATCTTAGGGATCTCCACATCGCCTCCTCAAAAGCCAGACTCTTATACGGATCATCAGGGCTCTCATATATGAGAACCCTGAGCTCCCTCTGCTCTAGCAAACCTCACCAGCCTCTTTAACTGCACTAATTATAGCTGTTTTAAAGTCATCAACGCTAGATCCCACGCTTTCTACATGCCCCGATCGGAAGAGATCCTCAACAACTCTACCTATAGCAGCTGGTTCCGCCTTTAACCCTCGGATCTTCTGCTCGAGCTCGTATACGAAGTCCTCTGGGTATATGAAGAAATCCCCGGCTATTCTTATATCCTCTATTACCCCATCAACAACCTTGACGGTAACTCTTATCAACCCCTTGGGCGCTTTGTACTCATATATGCCGATTCTCAGGGGCGAGCCGCCCTCCACCATATCCTCACATCAGGGATTTTAAGCGTTATAACTTTCCTTGAGGGGTTCTGTATTGTTTATTAATATCCGTATAGAGCAGCGGAAAGCTTGTGGTATTTGCTATGGTTTTGTTACTACCTCTGATGACTATGGGTATTGAGATATGTCTTGTCATAGCCCGTGAACCCGATCTAGGATCATTAGCCTTGTTCATCGATGTATCGATGTACTGCTTATGTTGGTGAGGCATTTTCTGGAGTGAAATCCCTATTAACCTTTGAAAACACTCTCCTTGGGGATTGTGGTGATTAAGGCTGAGGACATAATGACTCCAAACCCTATCACCTTAAAGCTTGAGGAGAGTGTCGCTAAGGCTGCTAAGATAATGTCTGAGAATAGGATAGGTTCTGTGATAATAGTTGATAGTGGTGGAAAGCCTGTGGGGATTGTTACTAGTCATGATATTCTTGAAAAGGTTGTTGCTAGAGGGCTTAATCCTAATGAGGTGAGTGTTGGTAGGATCATGTCAAGTCCTCTCATATATGTTGATGCTTCAACCCCTATCGATAAGGTTATAGAGACAATGATCAGGACGGGTAAGAGGCATATGCCTGTCATGAAGGGGGATAGATTGGTTGGGATCATAGCTGAATATGATATTATAGCCCTAGGCCCTGAGATCTTCCAGGTTCTCGAGATATTTGAGAGCGCGATGGTTGAGAGGGCTAGGAAGAGAAGAGGCGAAAGGGTCTAGTTGTTATAGCCTCTATATATGGGATCGTTATTTACATAGATTGGTTAATAGTTATAAATCCCACAGTAATGAATTATTGATGGATGTATTAGAATGATCGTGAAGGATGAGAGGTATATATGCATAGCTGCGCTTAGGCTTATAAAGAGGAGCGTTAAATATAGCTATCTACAAGAGGTTCTCAAGATACCTGCCCCGGTTTTGTGGAGATATATAGCAGGGATCGTTAGACCCACTAGAGAGAGGGCTTCGGAGATACTTAGAACACTTATAGAGAGGGGTGTTGTGAGAGATGTTATAGCTAGGGAGCTAAGGTTTGTCGACGGCAACGTTGTTGATATGTATAGCCTCGTATATAGAACAGACATCCTATGGCTGGCATCTATCGAGGCTTATTATCGCTTCAAAGACGAGCAGATAGATGTCGCCCTAACAACAGAGGTTGACGGCATACCGGTAGCTCTTGCCATAGCATCAACCCTGGATCTAGATCTTGTTGTTGCCAAGAGGAGGAAAGAGCTTGGTTTCAGTGAATTCTATGAGGAGACGTATTTCTCAAGAGACCCGCCAAGCTTGGTTACTCTCTACGTGCCTAAGGAGGGTCTGAAAAAGGGATCCAGGGTACTTATAGTTGACGATCTTTTGAGAAGTGGGAGAACACTTAGGGCATTGATCAACATTGTTAGGAACGCCAAAGCGGATCTCGCGGGGATCTTCTCTTTAGTATCTATAGGCAACGAGTGGAGAGAAGTTATAAAGGATCTCAATATAAGGACGGTGGTTCTTGTTAGCAAATAGTCTTATAGAGATCGTAGCATCCTCACTAGCCTCCGGCCTATCCATCGAAGCATCATCATACCCCAAGCCGGGTAATGTGTCCCCTCTAGGGGGTGCTAAGGGTCTTGAACACTGGTTCTTCCTATCATCGTCAACATCGATCGCTATAGAGCTGTATAAGATTTTACAGGAGGTAGTGGAGACCAAGGGGTGTTTGGAAAGAGGTTTGGGGGAGAAGATATATAAAGTATACTCTGCATCGTCGAAGCCCCATGGAGGGGGTAATGTGAGCCTTGGCTTCACCATGCTTGTGGTACCTATAGCTATTGGTATTGGCGATCTTATTAGACATAATGACCTCGGGATCATTAGTGCTGAAGAGGTGTTGAAAAGATCCGTGGGTCTTGCTAGGATTTGTGAGAATTCCGAAGATTCGGCATGGATCTCGAGAGCTATTCTGGAAGCCTCGCCATCATATATATTTAGATATAGGGGTCAGGGATACGATATCTTGGGCGATCGTAATAGGAGTAGGAGCTTCTGGGGGTTTGTTGAGGACTTCAGAAGGCATGATCTTATTCTAAATGAGATCTGGAGTGGATATAAGAGGGTGTATAGGGCTTATAATATCATATGTAGCAACTATCCCTATAACCTCTATGAAGGAGTGGTTATAGCGTTCATAACAATAGGTAGCCAGACCATAGATACGCTTATAGCTAGGAAAAAAGGATACAAAGTGGCTATGAAGGTCAAGAAGGAGATGGGGAAAATATTATCACTAATAAAACAAGGGTCGTGCTTTTGGAAAGTATATGCGGAAATCCTCGATAAGGAACTCAAAGCCTCACAGATCAACCCAGGATCTATAGCAGATATCGTAGCTACAGCAGCAGGGCTGTGTGTGGCCATAAAGACCATAGAAAGGATCGAGAGTGCTAATCGTTAGGGTAGTTTTATATTAGCCCGCTCAAGACCTGCCTGCATACCTCTATCAGACTTTTGGGGGTCGAGGCATATTTCCATGAACCGGCTCAGATTTTGCATTGTTGTATATGGCTATATGTAGTAGTGGCCAAAGACTATTGACATGTAACGATAGATCGAGATCCGTTATACAAGCTATATAGTTACCACCCTATGTATTCTTCTTCCAAGAGTTTCAGCTATATTATCGATCTCTGGCATGCTTGTCTTTATCGGGAACCCTCTGGAAACCCTCATTCCAGAGATCACGGTGGCTCTTGCTGTGGCTTCTATAATGCTGTGGTTCATCATCATACCACTAACGATAGATGCTAGAAAAATATCCCCACATCCTGTTGGATCTCCTCCATCGGTCTCTATGTATGGTGGTATGTAGTACCACTCAATCTTGGTCTCACCATGCTTGTCATATTCTCTTCCATGTTCCCTGAGCACGAGGCCTAGATAGCCGCCTCCACTCCCTATAGTGTATGTTATTATATCGGCCTTGCTGGCTAGGAATGAGATTCTCTCGAGATCTTTTTTGGGATCGCTGGTATCACCGCGTATGTCATCACTGCTGAGATGCATAATTCCTATTCTTGGTAGCGTGTCTATGTTTTTCTTTATATTATCTAGGCTGCTTATCACTCTTTGATCGTTGATCTCTCTCCCATATCCCTGAAGATCTAGTGCTATGTTTTTTGTACGGGGTATTTTTCTGATATCCTCGGGCATTACTTCTTTGAATACTGGGGAGATCAGGATCCATTGAACATCTTTAGGAATGTCGTTTGAGATGTTATCTATTTTGATCCTACATCCTGTCTTGAGAATCATTGAGGATCTACCAGCGCTTGTGTATGTATGATGAAACGTATAGATCGAGTCACAGTTAGGGTTCGTGTCGAGTATTTCCAGATCTTGGGTCTCGTTACTAGTGCCGAGAAGCTCGGTGATCTTTTTCTTGTTATCGTTTCCTAGTGCGGTGATCACTATGGGATCGAGTCCCAGTATCTTTAGCGTTAGGCCTGAGTAGTATGCTGGTCCACCTATCTTCTCATAGATGTTATTATCTATTTTTATAATATCTATGGTGAAGCTTGCTATCAGAGCCACTCTCTTTCTACTCAAGTTAGAGCCTCAGAGTCTATACAGCATATGAGCCTTTATTATATGTATCATAGCTTGACGGGGATCTAAAGATGTCTATTTTTGTTGGCGAGGGATCTATAACTGTTAAGCCTGGTTTAATAGATTATTATGGCTTCTCATATCTATATTTGGGAATAGGTGTTGGAACAAGGTTTTGCCGAGGATCTTGTTAATAGGATGTATAGGAAACTGTTTTATCTTCCAAAGATAACGTTTCTCTCGATAATATATATTTTAGAAGGATTTGTTATAGCATTATCTGGTTCTAGTTCCTACAGAATCTCTCCACAGATCTTTGTATCAGCATTGTTTGGTCTCGCCGTGTATTTATTCCTCATATATCTATTCTTCGTAGTCGGTGGTGTTGTAGATACCGCTAAGAAATCGCTAGGAATAGCTGTTTTTTCCCTGGCCCCATATATATTGGTTGATTTCATAGCTGCTGGTAAGGAGAGGCTGTTTCTCTCATTCTCGGCAAGCTCTGGTATGGTTTTCCTTATACACTACATATTCAAGGGGATGTTGTTTAGATCATTTGCCGTGGCTATCGTCACATCTCTGACGGCTTCCATAGCTTCCATCTATATCTTCTCACAGCTACTAGGTCAGAGTATGGGGAGGGTTATTTCACTGGCCTCGGAGGCTCAGGTGTTTATCATATCATCGCTTTCATCGATCGCGGTTTTCGCGATCTTCATAGCGATCCTCGAGCTTGGAGGCAGGGCGAGTGGTCTTAGGACATTTGAGATTGCTAGGGGTTTCCTAAGGTCATGGCTTTTTGGCGAGAACGAGACTTTAGAGAGGGCTTTCTATAGAAATGCTGTGAGAGATAGCATGAGGATCAGGGTTTTAAGCATTTATAGAGATAATGGCAAGCCTATCCATCTCATTTACCCTGGTTTTCACTATGGCCCATTCAAGAGGGTTGGCTCGGCTGATGCTGTCTATATAATTGATAAGCATATAGAGAGCCTTGGGGCAGTGTCCCTTGTATTCCACACGATAGGGAGTCATGAGAGGAATATAGTGCTGAGGAGATCTGTTGAGAGGATAGCAGGGGATCTTGCTAGGAGGCTCTCAACCACTTTGGAAAGCAGTTCTCAAGACGGTATTGCGGGTCCTGTAAGAATATCCAGGGATTCTTGGAGCTGTTTAGCTATGGGTGGTGATAGATGTGCTGCTGTTTATATATCTAATACCGATGGTGCTGATGATCTCCCGGAGTCTGTGGAGAAAGTACTTCTCGGTGTTGAGAAGGCCAAGGGTGTTATGATCTCCGTCGCGGATTCCCATAGCAACTATGGAAGAAACAGGGTTAATGAGGATGTTATAGCAGAGATGGTTGTTGAAGCTATAGATAGGCTGAGGGACTCAAGAGGTTCTGCAATGGTTGGTTATGGCGAATACCATATGAAGGGTAGGCTCTGTAGGGGGCTGTGCAGCGGGAGAGTGAAGGCTATTGTCATTAGAAACAGTAGGGGGGATAGTGCGATTATTTATCTGTATGGTAACAATATGTTGAAGAACGCAAGGGAGTCTATAATCAGGGCTGTGAAAAGCATGGGCTTCGCCGATGTGGAGGTTGTTACGCCGGACGATCATAGCTGTGCGGCGGAATCTCTCGGATCAGCATATACAGCAATACACCCATGCCAGGAATTGGTAGGAGCAGTTGTAACAGCCGTCAACGAGGCGCTAAAGGATCTCAAACCGGCCAGGATAGCGTGTTCCGAGTACAGCTGGGGGGATATACCTTTCATGGGCGGGGCTGTTCAGAGCTATCTCAAGGCCTTAGAGGCATTAGGACCTTTAACGTCAAAACTATGGATCATAACTCTTGCGCTCTCAATAGCCGTTGTTGCAATAGCTGTGACGCTTATACTTTAGACTGGCCGTGTTAGTGATAAAGATACTATGTACCGAATACCCTAACTGTTTGTTTTTGGCACGCAATGCTCTTTCCTATATCCTCAGGATTTCAACATAGCTATAGAGGTTGGGATCTATATATGCCTATGGCTTGACATTAGCATAGTAGAAAGAGCGTTCTCAATTATTTCTTAGGATCATTATATTAATAGGTGGTGAGAACAGCCTCTCTACGTTATACAGTGCAGTCCATTCAAATAGAGTTGGTAGAAAATAAGAATAAGTTAGAAGGCCTAATCCGCGTATATTCACTTGAGGTTTTGATATTATCTTTAGATTTGGTGGGCCCGCTGGGATTTGAACCCAGGACCTCCGCCGCGTCAGGGCGGCGTCCTAACCAGGCTAGACGACGGGCCCTCTATTGATAGTATTGTTTTTCAGGGTATAAGGTTTTTCTCCAGCAGAGGCTAGTAATGTTCCAGATAGATTGGTTTAGACAGGTCTATCGGTATGCGTAGATTATTGAGGGTTATTGTGGGGATTATTAAAGAGCAAAGGTAGAGAAAGGCTGGATAGCTTTGAATACGCTCAGCACTTGGAACAGGGCTCCTGGGGGTTAGCGAATCGTTGAAACCTAGCGATAGATTTTAGTGGTTATATAAACATTCTGACGCTAGGATCGGTTCTTGTGCTTTTTAACCCCTACGTCTATAATATAAGGGAATGTATTGTCCGAATGGTCCCCAGTAATATGGTTTGATGGTGAGTTTCTTCCCTTCGAAGAGGCAAAGATACATGTTATGACATACTCTCTCCACTATGGTGTTGGGGTTTTTGAGGGCATAAGAGCTTATAGAACCTATGATGGGAGGACAGCTATATTTAAGCTTAGGGAGCATGTGAGAAGGTTTTTTGACTCAACCAAGATATATAAACTCGAGATACCTTTTTCGGAAGAGGATATTATATATGCTATAAGGGAGCTTGTGAGGAAAAGCGGATTTAGCGAGTGTTATATCAGACCCATAGCTTTTATAAATATCACAAAGCTTGGTGTGAAGCCCACCACTAGGAGGGCTTCTATAGCTATTGGACTTATTAAGTGGGATAAGTATCTGGGTAAGGCTTACTATGAAGGTGCAAGGGTTACTGTGAGCCCATGGCGCAGGATACCTCCCAACTCACTACCACTTAACGCCAAAGCTACTGGTCAGTATCTAAACAGCTATCTAGCAGCTCTTGATGCCGATATAAAGGGATACGACGAGGCGCTCCTCCTCGATACAAGGGGTTTTGTTAGCGAAGGACCTGGGGAGAATATATTTATGGTTAAGAACGGGACTGTCTATACACCTCCGCTCTATGCATCAGTGCTTCCAGGAGTTACTAGAGAGACTGTTATAAAGATCCTCGAGGAAGAGCTTGAGATAAGGACCATTGAGAGAGATATAGCTTTGGGAGAGCTGTTAGCAGCTGATGAGGCTTTCTTCACAGGGACAGCTGCTGAGATAACTCCTATTGTTGAGATTGACGGTGTCAAGATAGGGGGCGGTAAGCCGGGGCCTCTGACCAGAAAGATCCAGGCATTATATGATGATATAGTGAGGGGTAAGGTGGAAAGATACAGGGAATGGCTTTTCTATGTATAGCGATATAACATGGCGATTAAGCGTAGGAGATAATATTTTTCTTAGCTATAATGATCGGCTGCCTTGTAAAACGCGGTGAGATGTGATTATAGATATAGCTATTACTATTATAGATGCTGCCGCCTTTATACCATCTCCTATCTGCATTCCACATATCAGCAAGATCACACCACTTATTATGAGAGTAGCTATTGACATGCGCATGCTACTATTAGCTATAGCAATACTTGCAGCGGATAAAAAGCCGGCTGTTATTGCTGCCGTGAATATATAGAAATTATCAATGGCTACCATGATGATCGATATTGCTAGGAGCGTCATGGCTATTGTCAGCCCTGTTAGAGAAGCGATATGGATCCTATGCATTCTCACCAGCTCCTCATAGATCTCCCTCAACCTCTCCATGGTTCTCCTTACAACGTCATATATAACCCCGTATAGCTCTTCCCTCATGCTTTCGGGTGTTTCCTGAATCCTGGTACAGACATCTCTCAGTGCCCTTAGATTCGTCACAAGGCTTTCGAGTTCTTTATATATATTATCACCACCAATACGGCTTTTAGAGCACACGTTTGATGTCAGGACATAGTCTATCTTTATATATCTTAAGCACCCCGATCTCTCTATATATGCCAGCTCACCCACAAGGTCACGGCATATATGGCTGCTCATAGACCCTCAGATTTAGTTTCTTCTTAAGCTGAAAATATGCTTCATATAAATAAGTACACAATTAGCTATAGAGCACAAGCCGTTTGTCTCTGGGTATTGTTTAATGTTCATTTATATCCAGGGACTTCAACATCGTTCACATGGATCCAGAGTTTCCTGTTGGTTCATGGACTGTTGTTGAGCCCAACGACATGAGGCTCTCGTCTACTGTGACTCACCATCTGGATGGCTTAAGCGTTGCCGTAGCCAGCTGTTTCTGGTTTCATGGTGGTTTATAGGGGGACATGGTGTGGTTTTGTTATTCTATCCCGCCCAGCAATGGGGGTGGAGATAGAGATCCTAGGGGTGGGTTAAATAAAAGCCGGGGTGTGGGGGTTTCTCTGCGGCATTGGGTTGGGGTCGAGGGTATGGGCTTCGATGAAAGGATCCCTGGGGCCGGTGAAGCCAAGGAAAACCAGCTGATTAAAAAGAAACAGTTGCTATGGAGCCCGAATCCTTTCATCTCTATCAAGAGTCAATATAGAGACCAAATCATATACCTCCTACGAGTATCAAAGGAAAAACAACATAGTTCAGGCAAATGCCTTTACATCACCATCTCAGTACCGAGGGTATTCATCAGCTCCCTCTATATTATCCTCCAAGCTGTTTTATTTTTGATATATAAGGAAGGTTTATAAGCATTGTAATCAAATACCATGTGAGGTGTTTCTATGCGCCAATGGATCTAGGGGTAAGGCCCACTATAAGGGCCTCACAGAGAGAAGATCTTGTACCTGAATATTGGTATAATATACTTCCAGATCTTCCCAAACCCCTACCACCACCCCGTCTACCAGACGGCTCAATACCGCCGAGATCCATGTTTGAGAGGCTATTTCCCAAGGCACTCGTTGATCAGGAGATAAGCTCTGAGAGGTATATCAAGATCCCCTACGAGGTTAGAGAGACTCTGATAAGGCTTGGAAGACCAACACCGCTAATAAGGGCTGTCGGGTTGGAGAGGTTTCTCAGAACACCGGCTAGGATTTATTATAAATACGAGGGCGTTCTCCCAGCCGGTAGCCATAAGATCAATACAGCGGTAGCCCAGATCTACTATAACAGGGCTGAGGGCATAGAGAGAGTTTCTACAGAAACAGGTGCTGGGCAATGGGGGTCTGCACTTGCTCTAGCAGGGGCTTTGTTTGGTGTTAAGGTCAGGGTTTTCATGGTTAGATCTAGCTATAATCAGAAGCCCTATAGAAGGGTTCTTATGGAGCTCTATGGTGCTGAGGTAATCCCGAGCCCATCGACATTGACAAGGTTCGGGAGATCTGTTCTTGAAAAGGATCCCGATAGTCCTGGGAGTCTCGGCATAGCCATATCGGAGGCCATAGAGGATGTTCTTTCTGATGAGAGGGCTAGATATAGTCTTGGGAGTGTTCTTAACCACGTGCTTCTTCACCAAACGGTCATAGGTTTAGAGGCTAAGAAACAGCTAGAAGAGATAGGAGAGGAGGAGCCCGACTATATAGTTGGCTGTGTGGGGGGAGGTTCTAATTTCGCTGGGTTATCCTACCCATTTGTTCATGACAAGCTAAAGGGTAGATCGAAGACAAGGTTTATAGCTGTTGAGCCGAAGGCTTGTCCTTCTCTTACTAGAGGTGTATATACATATGACTATGGTGATACAGCGGGGTTGACGCCGTTGCTTAAGATGTATACTGTTGGGCATAGGTATAGAGTCCCGCCTATCCATGCAGGCGGTCTAAGATACCATGGCGATGCCCCAACCCTCTGCCTCCTTGTTGATGAGAAGGTAATAGATGCTGTTGCGTACTACCAAACGGAGGTTTTCGAGGCGGGCAGGATCTTCGCTATGAGCGAGGGCGTGGTGCCAGCGCCCGAGAGTGCGCATGCTGTGAAGGCTGTTATAGATATAGCTCTTGAGGCTAAGAGGAGGGGAGAGAAGGTTGTTATTCTCTTTAACCTGAGCGGCCACGGTCTCCTAGACCTTCAGGGCTACAAGGAATATCTGGAGGGAAGACTGCAGGATTACGAGCCGGAGGTGATAGACCTATCATACCTGCCAAAACTCAGCGAATAGCCCAAGCCGGGGTTGGTTTAAGGATTTTTTATGCCGATCCGGGGGATCTGAAGCCTCATGAGGAGAGTATATATGATAGGATCCAGCAGGTAAGGCTCTCACTACTTAAGACAGGAGTTCTAAGAAGACCTTTGATAATTGATGAGAAGACAGGGGTTATAATTGATGGGACTCATAGATATGAGGCTCTGAAGAGCATCGGTGTCTGTAGAGTGCCAGTAGTTGGTGTTGACTATCTATCAGAAGATGAGGTTATGATTGCTAGCTGGGTTAGAGTCTATGTTTTGAAAAAGAACCTGGATGTGGATAGCCGTAGCATCGCAGACCTATTAGCTGGGATGCGTGGGGTCGATGTGAATAGGATAGGTAGGGCCTTTGTTGTGTCTATCGATGCAGGCGATCCTCAGAAGATCTATAGGGAGATAGCTTTTCTAGAGAAAAACTCGGCTTTCATGCATAGCGTTGATCGCGTTGTGTTTCGTTCGAGGATCAACTATCTAACGCTCAGGAGAACCCCCTCGATAGCAATAATCCCTCCCCCTCTCGGTAAAGAGGATGTGGTGAAAGCAGGTCTTAGTGGAAAGCCTTTTCCACCAAAATCTACTAGGCATCTAACAATTCTTAAGAGGCTAGAGCTAAGAATACGTGTCAAGGAGCTGATGGGCGATTCATGCTCATAGGGATTCTCACAGAGCCCGATATTCCTAGAGGTGTTTGAGGCGATCTGTGTCTTTATTTTCCTTTATGCATTTATAGAGCTGGGTAGATAGTTGTTATGATTTATAAGATCATCTCTCTGGCGTTATTAACAATGTTCTTCATAGCAATATTCACCGTGGTAGTATCTGCCCAGGATCCTTCGGCTTATGTTAAAAACCCTAAGATAGATCCAGCGGTTGCTAGGGAACTCATGGATAAAGGCTACTCTGAGGCTATAGTTATTCTCGATAGATATGATGAGTCTGCAATAGACAGGATAGCCAGTATCATTGGTAGAGATAATATTATTAATCGCTATATGAATATCCCCTACATATATGCCAAGATAAGCCTCAACGCGATCCCAGGCTTGGTAATGTCTGGCGATGTGGTGTGGGTTGCACCTAACGTTGTATTTAGAAAGATACCAATGGATAGAGTGTCTCTCTTTAATTATGAAAAGCTGCAGTCATCGATCGGAATTCCTGCTCTAGTCAACTGGGGTCTCTTTAGAACAGGCACCATAGCTGTGTGGAGGGAGTTTAACATGACTGGTGAGGGGGTTATAATAGCTGTGCTTGATACGGGGGTTAATATAAACCACCCTCTGATACGGGGTAAAATGTATACTATAAATAACAGTGATCCCGGCTACCCGGGTGGGTGGATAGAGTTCGACTCAAAAGGCAGGCCTGTTTGCAGTACGCCTCACGATACAGACGGTCATGGCTCGTGGACAACCTCGATAGCTGTTGGGGGCGATACTAACGAGCTCCTGATAGGCTATGCCCCACGAGCAATGTATATCCACGCCCTAGTCCTCCCAACAGGGTCTGGTACTTTTGCACAGGTTCTCGCAGGGATAGACTGGGCAGCCGACCCCTATCTATGCAACGGTGTAAGGGTATCATCTATTCTCGGCAAGCTCTTCAGACCAAATATCGTCTCCATGAGCTTCGGCTCCGAGGGTAACTACTCTAATTACCTACTCCCAGCGATTAGAAGACTTCTGGAGCTTGGAATAATACCGGTGGCAGCCATTGGTAACGGGGGTATATATACTAGTTCTAACCCGGGCAACATATGGGGGGTTTTTGGTGTTGGCTCTGTGGAGAGGGACGATACAGTATCGCTCTTCAGCTCCGGTGAGCGTGTTGAGTGGCCTGAACCTCCCTCTTTGTGGCCCTTCAAAGGCGGCTATCCGAAGGAGTACTATAAACCAGATTTTGTTCTACCAGCAGTTATGATCCCGGGCGCATATCTATCGGAAGATCTAATAGCTATTGGGAGTGGAACTAGTGCTGCGGCACCGGCACTTTCAGGGATCTTGGCCTTGGCGATCCAGGCCATGAGATCCAGAGGGGTCAATGTTTCTCCCGATATTCTCTATGATCTCCTCTCGGCAACCTCTTATAGAGTTGATAATATGTCTAAGATTAGGTATGGTAATGGGGTTGTTAATGCATTTACATTGACAGCAAGCATCTTGGGCTATAGATTGTCATCTATTAATGGATCGAGTGATGCAGAGAGCTATAGAGTAGGGTCTAGAGGTTCTTTCAGCCTGAAGGATTTTCAAGGATCCTTTACCCTATACCTAGACGATCAGATGTTTCAAGGATCTAGAGGGACGGCGATCTTTACAGTACCGCCCTCCGACTATGGTGATCATTATGTACATGCATTCTCGCTAGACCGAGGTATATATAGCTATAAGCGGATAAAGATAGTGCCAAGCATATCGGTCTATGGAGGTTCTCGCTCTGGTAACGAGATCTTCTTAAGGCTGGATGGCTTCCCAGCAGTTGAGCTGATAATCATTAGATATCTAAGCACACAGATCCCGGATACGAGGGGGAGTATCATTGCAATAGATTTCCCCAATCTTAGAGGAAGAATAGATATATCTACGAGGCTCCCATATGTGGGTGATCCACAGAGAACATATATAATGGCCTCCGACATCGTAGGCCTGGTTAGTGCTTCGATAGGCATAACCATAGAGCCTCCACAACCCCAACAAGTAGTGACAGTACTCCAAGCTTCTGAACAGTTGCAGCTATTGATAAGCGGCCCCCAGGTGGCTTATTTAGGCGAGACTGTTAGTATCAATATCTACCCGCTCAGAGAGGGTGAAAGTATCACGAGCAATATAACGGTATATGTATATTATATGGGTGATGGCAACATTACACCTTCTCTAATCATGAAAGTCCAGAAGATATCGGAGAATCTAGGTATAAGTGTGAGGCCGAATAACACGGGGTTGTATATTATATGGGTTGCGGCACATTCCCAACAGGTTCTCGTCGGGGAAGCTATGTACTCCTTCAGGGTTGTTCCTTATGAGGAGGCAGCCAGGATTGAATCGATACTGAGGAATCTATCCTTATTATCAGCCCAGGTCATGGGCCTTAACAGTTCTTTAGGGGATATAATAGGTATTGTGACAGGCCTCAGAGACTCATATATAGATCTTGCTAATAGGTATGCTGATCTCTATAGGAGTGTTAGCATGCTTAGTAAAGAACTTAATGAGACTAAAAAAGAGCTGCTAGGAACTAAAGAAGATCTGGCAGCAACTGTTAGGGGTGTTGAAGAGCTCAAAGCTCTAAGATCCTTACTATTTATAGCGATACCCCTCATGATAGCTATAGTAGCTGTAGCCCTCATAATCATTATAAAAACTAGGAGGAGCTCGTCTCTGACTATCTCTTAATATTTTTCTCTTAATATTTTCTTGCCTGTTGTTTTTCACCATATAGGCTCATGGGTGTTGGGTCTAACCGTACGTCCTATCCATGGGATCTTTTTCCAAGGTATTTGGATCATAGTTCCCACTACGGCAGACTCTATAGATGTGAGGATCTATAAAGTTACGAATCTTTGAAGCATTGGTTGGGAGTAGTCTAAGGGATGGCAGGGCTATTATGCATCCATCATTATGTCTAGCTAGGTGTAGGCTGGTTATTTTAGGAATATTTCCTCGTACTTTCTAACATGGTTCACGCTCTGTTTAATGTCCATGAATAGTCTGAGAGCCTCTCTCACATCGTCTTGTGTGATTTGCTTCCTGCCCTTCCTTTCAGCCAGGACCCTTGCTGGCTCTATAAGCTGGACGGCGTGTCTTAGGCTTGTCTCGCTGCCTATCTTTACCAGTTCTTCTAGGGCGCTGTCTGCTAGCTCGACTTCTTCCTCAGCAGCCCTTATTCTCAGTATTTGTCTTATCTCATCGGGCGTGTATGGTCTTGTTGGTATTATGAGGAGCCTGTCTAGGAGATCTAGTGGTATTCCATGGGGTGATTCGAGATCTGTGCCCCTTATCTTTGTAATTCCTCTATTTGTCGCCATTATTATTATCGGCGCGAACTCGCTCTCCATGGCTCTTGTAAGGAAGCTGAAGGCCTCTATGTCAAGCATATGGACATCATCTATGAACAGGACCCCTGGTACTAGTTCAGCCTTACCCTCCTCTATCAGCTTCTTAACGCTCTCGTCAACCTGTCTCCTCAGCTCTGGATCTATCTCCCTCTCGCTCATAAACCCAAAGAGTGAGAAAAAGGACGCCTTCCTGAGGGCGAGGCTGAAGTCGAGATCGTTTAGTGTGAGTGTCCTTACAATCTCCTTCTCTTTTTTAACAGGGCCCTTGGGTATCTCCACCTTTTTGACAACATCGATATCATATAGTCTGGCACCCTCGACCTCGGTTCTCCCAACCAGGTTTACCGCTCCCGTCTGCGCGTCTATCCATATAACATCACCTCTCCTTATGCCCATCTCTCTCAGCTGTGATGCGACCTCCTGTCCAACGTTCAGCGTCACCTGGTCATCCTTTGTGGCGAGCACTATGGTTGCTTCTCTAGGAATAAACATTTGGGGTCCGTATGGTGATTTGGGTACTCTGTATTTGATCTCCTTGACATAGCCCTCGTATACAAGCCTGAACTCCCTTATCCTCACACCAATAGCCTTTCTAAGCGCTTGCATTAGAACCTCTGTTTTCTTAACCTCTGACGAGTAGATCTCAGATGCATCCATAGCTACGAAGGGCGTGTCCTCACCAAGTTCTTTCGCTATGGCAAGGGCTATAGCTGTCTTGCCCGTCCCCGGCGGGCCTACAAAAAGTATTCCTCTCCCAGCCATCTTACCCTCTCTGATCATCTGGACAACTATTCCGGCAGCCTCTCTAGCCTCAAGCTGTCCAACCAGCCCGTCTCCAACGGGCTTTGGCTTCCCATCGCTATCAAGTCCAAGTCCTCTTATGTGGCTATGCATCCCTTTTCTTTTGAATGCTGTTGTCTTTATCTCCTTGATCATTTCTGACATAGCATCCACCAATTAGATATTATATAAGGCCTATCCTATTAGCTTGACACATACGAAATGATCCACGAATCTGGTTGTATTGGTGAATTGATATAGTTCCTACGAATATGTCTCTCAGGGGCAGGTTATGAGGATAGGTGTTTACTTTAGACCCTCATCCGAGCTAGCCGCAGAGATCGCTTCGAGAGTTATTGATGAGGGTGTTAAAAACGGTGCTGAGATGTATATCGAGGAATCTCTATTAAAAGAACCAAGAGCCTCGACCATTATCTCTAGTAAGAGGGTTAGGACTTTCAGCTTTGAAAAGCCTGAGGTTGATGTGGTCGCGGTTGTCGGTGGTGATGGAACCCTTCTTAGAGCTCTTCACATGCTGGGGGATCATAGGATCCCGGTAATGACAATAAGGATGGGTAGGAGGGGTTTTCTTCTAGATGTAACGCCCCTCGAGATCCCTGAGAGGATAAGCGATCTGTTGAGGGGTAAGTATAATGTTGTTAGCTATACCAGACTTTCAGCCAGGATTGGGAACGAGAGGATGCCGCCAGCGTTAAACGAGGTTTCTGTTGTTGCCAGCACTAGATCCAAAGTGATTAGGTTGAAGGTGTATAGAGATGATAAGTTTGTTTACTACATGGAGGGAGACGGCGTGATAGTGGCAACACCGCTAGGGTCTACGGCGTATTCTATGTCTGCCGGGGGACCTATACTTGATCATAGCTTGAGGGGTTTTGTAGTGACACCATTAGCCCCTGTACAGGCGTGGCTTAGACCCGTAGTATTCGATCTCAATACTAAGATCCGCGTAGTACTTGTTGAGAACTCTATAGAAGGTTACGTTATAGTGGATGGACAGACAAGCATGGAGATCCCGCCTGGTGGGGCTGTTCTAGTCGAGGTTCACCACGAGCCTGCCAGGATAATAAGGTTTCATGATATCGATACACTGTACGAGAGGATCTTTCCAAGGGTGATTTAATAGCCCGGACGTGTGGTTTTATTGATGACCCGTGCGATAGTTATCGATGCAGCCGGCTTTTTCTCAGGCCATGTACTGCTATTGCCACATGAAAGGGTCTTTACTGTAAAGGAGGTTGTGGAAGAGATAAAGGATCCCATGAGCAGGGCTATCTATGAGAATGCAGCTAGCGCTGGTAAGGTAAGTGTTCTCGAGCCAAGCGTTAGCGGTATTAGAAAAGCCATAGATGCTGCTACAGAGGAGGGTATTATCGATGCTCTCTCTGAGGCTGATAAGAAACTCCTAGCCCTAGCTCTAGATCTTGTTGATAAGGGCTACGAAGTTTTGCTAATCACAGACGATAGTTATCTCCACAGACTCGCCAAGAAGCTGGGAATAAAAACCAAGGGTGTGAGAAGACCTGTTCCCAGGTTTTTCAAACCGAAGCTATATATATGCAGAGTATGTGGTTATAAGACTATGAAGAGGATAGAGGCATGTCCCCAATGTGGTTCTAAGATATATTGAGAATATATTGGGCTTTCAGAGCTATACCTGATCCAGATAGTTCGCGGCTTCTCCAGTTTCTATTAATACTAGATTAGTAAAAGTTTTATTCTAGTATTAGGGTGTTATTTCGTTAGTTATTGATCAATGGTTCCAAGTTACCAGGTATATAGAGCTTGGCTGTTCATCTCGAGGGCCTCTCCATAAAATGGGTAGAGGATCTAGCATAGAGGGGGATAGTGCTTGTTATAGCGTTTCATATTGATTATATCACTATCTATGTTTTTACAGCTGCTCTTCATAAACATAGGCATGGAATCCTAGGTTAGCTGGTTTTCTTCAAAAGTGCTATGAAGAACCCTGGGTGCTTATCCCTAGGGTCAAAAGTGATCGTACCTAGGCTGGAGATCTTTGCTATCTTTTTAACCCATGAAGGGGGTTCGATTACCTTAAAGATCCCTCTATTTACCATCTCCTCCACCAATCCTTGGTTCTCATTGTATGTTATTGAGCATGTTGAGTAAACCAGGAGACCCCCGTTCTTGAGGATCCTGGATGCTTCTTCAAGTAGTTGCCTTTGATATTTAACAATGCTTTCAAGATCTCTCCATGTGAATTTATGCCATATCTTAGGTCTTACTCCTGTGGAGCTGCATGGCGGATCTAGTATGATCTTGTCTGGTCTGACATGAGCGAGATCTTTGCTTAGATACCTTGCATCAAGCCTCAAGATCTCAGCTTTTCCTATATGTCCAAGCCTCTCTAGGTGCTCCATCATCTCCTGGATCCTGCTGGCTGAGTGGTCTATAGCATATATGGTTGCCATACCCTTCGATAGCTCTATTAGATGTCCCGTCTTACCTCCTGGTGCTGCGCACATATCTATAATAACCTCGTGGGCGTTGGGGTTGAGGAGCTTTGAAGCTACCATTGATGGGAGTGATTGTGGATAGACCAGCCCTTCTCTCCATATACTCAGCTCTCTTAACGGTGCAGCTCTATATAGGCTTTCTAAGACCTCGATAAAGATCCCTCTTTTGATTCTCATAACATCCTTACAATCCGCGAGAGCATTTCCATTGGCTAAAATAATCCCGTTCTCAGATACGACTGTGACTTCGTCCCCTTTCCTAACATCTCCGCACGAAATAACCCCTGGTGCGTAGAGGTTAGAACCCATCATAACAGACTCGGATGCTCTCTTATCGGCAACCACCACCTTGCCTCTTAACGTTACTTTATAAGGCCCTTCTACAGGGATGTAGATAGCCTCATCAAGCACGGTATCGCTATAAGCCCTATACCCCTGCCTCTCGATCATATCAATAACCATCTCTCTGGAGGCTCTCAGGAGGTTAACCCTCATATAAAGCCCAGCAGGGGGCTTCGTTATAGAGGTGAGTATGCTATCAATATCTCCCCCCAGGGCTTTGACGATGGATTCTATGACTTTTTCGTCGTATAGAAACAAAGATCTGATATTTTTTACCTCGTCGATATATATGTAACCTACGCCCCTCATTATCATTAGCCTTGTATCCACATTCAGATACGCTATGTGGAGTAAAAAAGTATAGGATCTCTCCGCCGGTTCTCCGAGACAAGTCCTAATCCGCCTAGGTCTCGATCTAGTTTGTCATTACGCATTGTGTTTATCCCTACTGGATCGTAGCTATCCACCATTAATTAGAAGCTAAAAACATTGTAGCCATGATATATTTTCACGCAAGGCGATAAAAAGATCTGTGGAAGGTTCTTAGCTGCTAACCACAGAACAGGGTGGAGCAACGTTTCAAGCATCTCCAGCACCTACTGAGTTTTATTTAAACGTGTTGGGCTTCCTTGCTGTGTGGTTTTGATTTCATCGCGGGTGATGCTGCGCCGCGTAAGAGCGATCTAATATAAACTCTTTAAATGATGTGATTTTTGATGATATCTGATCTAGCGCCGGGGGCGGGATTCGAACCCGCGCGGGGTGGGAGCCCCAGTGGGTCTCCCACGTTTTCTATGCTGGAGGTCTCGAGCCCACCCCCTTGGGCCGCTCGGGCACCCCGGCCCATCTTTTTAGATTCCTCTCTCCCTTATATCCAGCTATATTTCTATCTTGCATGAGGCTCTTCCTTTTTAGCTCCGTAGTGGTGGTTTATGTGGTATAAAGGTGTATGGGCTATGGCTCAGCTTCAGCAGCTATTCAAGTCTGGGCTCAACCCTGACTGGTGTCCTGGTTGTGGTGACTATGGTATACTTAATGCTGCAATAATGGCTCTTGGCGAGCTTAAGCTCGATCCGTCGAAGGTGGCTGTGGTAGGCGGTATAGGGTGCTCCGGTAAGATCCCGCATTATATAAATGCTAACGGTGTTCACTCGCTCCATGGGAGGGCTATTCCATTTGCTTTTGGGATTAAACTGGCTAACCCGGAGCTCGAGGTTTTGGTTTTTGGTGGTGATGGAGATCAGCTTGGCATTGGTGTTGGGCACTTTGTATCTGTCGGTAGGAGGAACCCCGATATAACTGTCATTGTTCATAATAACCAGGTTTATGGGCTCACAAAGGGTCAGGCTTCTCCAACACTTCCAAGAGGCATTAAGACAAAGTCGCTGCCCAGAGCTAATATACAGGATGCTGTTAACCCTGTAAGGCTGGCTCTCGCCTCTGGATTTACATTCATAGCTAGGGGTTATGCCTACGATGTTCCCCATCTTAAAGAGCTGATTAAAAAAGCTATACAGCATAAGGGGCTCGCATTGGTAGAGGTTGTGCAGCCGTGTCCGACATATAACGATGTATATACCAAAGAGGTCTATTCACAGAGGGTTGCAAAACTCGAATCGATCCCAGGCTGGGATCCTGTTGTTAAGAGTCCTGAAGAGGCTGATGAAAAGGTTAAGAGAGCATGGGAATACGCCGGGTGGGGAGATAAAATATATATAGGGATCTTCTACCAGAACCAGCTTGTACCAACATATGAGGAGAGAATAGCTGAGAGGATACCTGGGTATTTCAAGCTCCCGCCAGCCAAGATTCCGGTAGAGGTTGGAGGTAGGCCTACTCTCAGTGTTGAGAGGATAATAGCACCTAGGATCGTATAGATATCGCGAGTGACTTGATCCTTCAACTTTTCAGGGTTGGTTTTTGCCTAGGACTATACGTGTAGATCCCCTAGCACCGGATCCAGAGAGAATAGCTGAAGCGGTAGAGGTGCTTAGAAAAGGGGGGATAGTTGCTTTTCCCACGGAGACTGTTTACGGACTTGGAGCCGATGCCTATAATCCAAGAGCTATAAGGAGGATCTTTGAGGTTAAGGGGAGGCCCATGGATAACCCGGTGATACTCCATGTAAGTTCATTTAACATGTTGTTTGATGTTGCTGAGGATGTCGGCAGCGATATTATCGATATTCTAAGGGTTCTATGGCCGGGCCCATTTACAGTGGTTCTAAAGAAGAGACCAAGTATTCCTGACGAGGCTACCGCCAAGCTGCCATTGGTTGCTGTGAGGATGCCTGCACACCCAGTTGCTTTAGCCCTCATAGAGAAGCTTGGAAGGCCTATTGCTGCACCGAGCGCCAATAGGTCTGGTAAACCTAGCCCCACTACCGCTGAGCACGTGATCGAGGATCTAGGGGATTCGGTGGATCTTGTGATAGATGGTGGAGAGACCTTCTTAGGTGTTGAATCTACAATAGTGGATCTGACCAGAAAACCGCCGATACTTCTTCGCCCGGGGCCTGTTGATCCTGAGTATCTGGAGAGAGTTGCTGGTGTTAAAATATCAATCCCGGATTTTGCCAGAGGTCTTGGGGAGGTGGAAAAAGCTCTTGCCCCGGGTATGAGGTATAGACACTATGCTCCTGATAAAAAACTAATCCTGATCGAGGACGCGCCCGGGATAGCTAAATGTGTTGAGAATCTAGTTAAGGATCTTATCGGAAAAGGTTATAGACTATGCATAGTTGGCTATGATGAGTTATCCTATCTGAGGGATCTATTGGGTGTTGAGTATATATCGATGGGTTCAAAAGGTAATAAGTTTGAGATAGCTAAGAATCTTTTCAAAGCGCTAAGAAGCGTTGATAAGACCGATGCCGACCTCTGCATAGCTGTGGGGATCGATGAGAAAGGTATCGGTCTTGCTATTATGAATAGATTGAGAAAAGCATCCGGAGGTAACATTATCAGCTGCAGTGATTCTTAACACCTAGTAAGTTACTAATAAGTTACTAATGATCGCCACGCGTAACATGCGGTACATCTAAAAATTCACGATCCTTAATATCTACTCGCTATAGATAGGCTGTTTGGAGTTTTATTGATCTCTATCTATGACTAGTCACATTGTTGTGCGGCATCCCCATAAGATAATAGAGCCTACATAATGTTCCGCAGAGAAAAATCCAATACCAACCACTACAAACCATCATGAAATCTGGAACAGTTGGCTATGGCGTTTAGTATCTATCTCTGATGCCCCTTTACTATAATAAGGAAGTGTCATATGGTTATTGCTATCTGTGATATCTTAGTTCGGAGATGTTTACCTAGTTGCAGATTTATTATTTGTGAGAATAATAAGCCGAGTCTTAGTAATCTATCAATGTGTGAGGAATGTTTTCAACAATTACAGTCTTTGACCCTTTGCTTTGACTCATATACCGGTTAATTCTCCTATGTTCTCGGCTCTAGGCTTTGTAAAGCCTTACAGGTAATAATAGTATTCAAAATATTCGTGCTAGATTGATATAGCGTTAGTGCTGCTTATTACCTCGGTAATGGTGCCTCCTGGTTCTCTTGAAATGTATTTTATATGCTGTCGTTGCTCTTGCCAGTTATTTGGTCTCTCTATGTACCATATGGGCTAAAGATTTAATTTACCCCTATCTATTAGTTAAACGAAGGAGGCGAGTGTGCCTCTGACAACATCCTCTAGCGAGGCTGTGGTTGATAGTTCTAAATCTAGTGCGAAAAGTAAGGCTAGATCCTCTGTTGCTAGGTTAATAGAGTTCTACGACTCTGTGGCTGATCTGTATGATACTTTCTTTGCTAACTACTCCCCCTTCTATAGAGAGCATTACTTGGTATTGAAACAGATCCTAGACCGTACTGTTAGTGGTATTCCAAAAGGGTCCTTTATTGCTGATATTGGTTGTGGTACTGGTTATTGGAGTAGTTATCTAAGAGGTCTTGGATACAATGTTATCGGTGTAGATATATCGTCTAGATCTATCGGTATTCTCAGATCCAGAGGGTTGGAGGGTATAGTGGCTGATGCAAGATTACCTCCTCTTAGGGGGTGTGCTTTTGATCTTGTTGTTGCTCTTGGTTCGGTTGTTAACCATATAGAGGAACTAGATCTCTTCTTAATGGGTATTAATAGGATCCTTAGAAGCAGGGGTATCGTTGTCTTTGATTTTGATAGTGCTAGTAGTATTGATAATATGTATGAGGCGCTTGTTTTCAGAAACTCTGTTAAGGAGTATCTGGGCTCTCTTATAGGTGTCTTTAGAAAGGGTTATAGGTTCTACTGGGATTTAGGGGGGTATTATATTAGGCTATACTCTCTCCCAGAGGTTATTGAGGCTGCGAGATCATCTGGGTTTAAGGTTGTCGATATCGTCCCTCTCCACACCTTCACATCCCTTATACCTTCTAGGATATCTGAGAAAGGAGGGTCTATTGTTAGCAGAGTCTTTAACGCGCTCCACATGCTTGAGAGATTTGGAAGGATCTTGCCGTTCTCATATATCACATCAGTCTCTATAGTTGTTGTTCTTAGGAAAACATCCTAGCTTTCGACAATTGTCGACTTGAGTAAAGTCATCTGACGATAATATATATACCCCATAGCCCAAGATATCGAGGTGTAAGTGTTTTGTCTGCCAAGCCGCAGGCCGGTATAATGGGTTGGGGGGCATATATCCCCTTGTATAGGCTCAGAGCGTCTGAGATCGCCAGGATCTGGGGTTATGATGATTCTGTTGTTAAAAGCCTATGGATCGAGGAAAAAGCAGTAGGTGGTGCGGATGAAGATACCATCACCATCGGTTGGGAGGCTTCTAGATATGCTCTCATAAGAGCAAAGATCGATCCTGGGGAGGTTGGTGCTGTTTTTGTTGGTACAGAATCTAAACCATATGCTGTTAAGCCGAGTGCCACCATAGTTGCTGAGGCTCTCGGTATACCTCCTCAAAAACTTGCATCAGATCTCGAATTCGCATGTAGGGCAGCATCTGAGGCTATGAGGATCAGCGTAGGGCTTATAGCAAGCGGTATGATTAAGGCCTCGCTTGTGATAGGTGCTGACACAGCTCAGGCTTCGCCTGGTGATGTGCTTGAGTTCACTGCTAGCAGCGGTGGTGCGGCATTTGTTATCGGCGATCCTTCTAATTCTGTGGCTATTATAGAGGATAGTTATAGCTATATCACAGATACCCCCGATTTCTGGAGAAGAGAGGGTTTCCCATACCCCGAACATGGTGAGTCCTTCACCGGAGAGCCGGCTTATTTCAACCACATTATGAATGCTGTTAAAGGGCTTCTAGATAAGAGTGGACTGAGGATCTCTGATTTCGACTACGTTATATTCCACCAACCCAACGGGAAGTTCCCTCTACAGGTTGGTTCGAAGCTCGGTGTACCTAAGGAAAAAATACTCCCAGGGATAGTGACTCCTTATGTTGGTAATACATACAATGGCTCAGCCTTATTAGGGTTAGCAAGGGTTCTTGATATGGCTAAGCCTGGCTCGAGGATCTTGCTAGCACCATTTGGGAGTGGCGCTGGTTCCGATGCATTCTCGATCCGTGTTCTAGATAGGATTGAGGAGAGGAGAGCCCTCGCACCCACGGTTGATGATATGATTAAAAGGAAAAGCTACATACCATATGGAGAGTATGTTAAGGTTAGGAGGAAGATCGTGAAGGCGTAGTGGTGTCGAGAGATGGCAAGGAGTGTGTTTATAAATGCAGGGGGCGCTGTTGAGGTTGATAGGCATTTCGATAAGGGCTTTAAGGCTCTAGCTCTCGAGGCTTTTAGGAGGCTTGAGAGCGGCTATGGCTCTGTTGAGCCTGATACTCTTGTGATCTCTTCAATGGCTCCGGAGAGTATGTCTGAGCAGATAGGGATTGCAGGGGTTATTGCTGATCATCTTGCCTTGAGGAGGCTTAAAGTATTTAGGGTTGAGATGGGGGAGGCTAGCGGGTTAGCGGCCATTCTTACAGCCTATTCTCTTGTCTCTTCGGGCTTGTCCAGAGGTGTTCTTGTGATTGGCGTTGAGAAGGTCTCTGAATATCCTGTGTCGCTCATAGCTAAGGTTTATTCTATGATCGGTGATTCTGATTATACAGGGCTATATGGTATTTCGCCAGCATCTGAGGCTGCTATTTTAGCTAAGATCTATATGGATAGATATGGATACTCATACGAAGATCTATTCAAATGGCCTGTTCTTATGCATAAAAATGCTGTGAAAAACCCCCATGCCCAGCTCAGGTTCATGCTTAAGAGCGATTCTTACAAGGACTCTCCTATCATCTCAGAGCCGTTAAGGCTTCTCGACGCTTACCCCTTTGGGGATGGCGCCTCCGCCCTCTATATATCTGGTGCACCTGGTGATACTGCTGTTGAGATCTCTGGTGTTGGTTCTTCTAACGATTCTTGCGATGCCGTCTCGAGAGAAGATCCTCTTTTCTTCAGATCTGTGCGGGAGAGTTTTGACGACGCCCTGAGAATGGCTGGGATCGCTAGGGATCGTGTGAAGTATATAGAGATACATGATAGCTATACTCCTTATGCATATATAGTTCTAGAATCCCTAGGCCTTGTTGAAAGAGGCGATGCTCCTAGAAAGATTTCAATGGAATCCTCATCGATAGACACAACATACGTGAATATTAGCGGCGGTCTTAAAGCTAGGGGGCATCCGTGGGGGGCTACTGGCGTTTACCAGACATACGAGGTTTTCCGATCATTACTCGGAGAAGCCGAGCTTAGCGATAGCTATGGGGCTGTCCAGAGTATGAATGGCCCTGGTTCTCAGAGCTATTCAGTTATTATGAGGAGGGTGAGGTAGCATGTTGAAAGACTCTGCTCCAAGGATATGGAGGATGAGGGATAACCTATACAGGATTAGGTATTCTAGGTGCAAAGCCTGTGGAGCCAGCTTCTACCCCGCCAGGGCTTCCTGCATCAGGTGTTCTTCGAGGGATGTTGAGGTTAGGGTTTCATCAGGCCTCGGGACTCTGGTTGAGTATACAGTGCTATATCAAGTTCCCGCCAGGATGCAGGATAATGCTCCCATGGTTATAGGTGTTGTGAGGCTTGACGAGGGCTTCGAGCTCTATGGGGTTATTGTCGATGCTGATATTAAGGATCTTAGGAAGGGGATGAGGGTTGAGGCTGCACTTAGAAGGCTCAGGGTTGACGGTTCCTCGGGTTTGATAACATATGGTATTAAGTTCAGACCTGTGATCGGTGCTGCTCATGGGGAGGGTTCTGGGCGAGGATAAGCTTAGAGAGGTTATTGATAAGCTTAAGAAGGGCGAGGTCAGGCTAAGCGATGTTGACAGTATTGTTGGTAATAAGAATCTCGGTACGCTTGTCAGAAGGCTCTTCCTAGAGGAGGTGAAGGGGGTCTCGCTATCCTCTATAGGCTCTACTATAATAGATTTCGAGGAGGTTGTTGGTAGGAATATAGAGAACCCGATTGGTGCTGTCCAGATCCCTTTGGGTGTTGCAGGCCCTCTGAGGATTGTTGGGGAGCATGTTTCGGGTGATTTCTATATACCTCTAGCCACAACCGAGGGGGCTTTGGTTGCCAGTGTCTCTAGAGGGAGTAAGGCTATCACGATGAGTGGCGGTGCATATGCTATAGTATATAGGGATGGTATGACTAGAGCTCCTCTCTTCAAGGTTTCTAGCGTTAAGAAGGCCCTCGAGCTTGTGAAATGGGTTTCAGATAATTTCGAAGAGATTAAGAGGGTTGCTGAGAGTACTACTAGGCATGGTAAGCTCGTATCTATAGATCCGTACATAGCTGGTAATAATGTATGGCTTAGATTCAAGTTCGCTACAGGGGATGCTATGGGTATGAATATGGTTACAATAGCTGTTGATAAGGCTGTGAGGTTTATTGCAGAGAAGTTTGGTGGGGCAGAGCTAGTAGCCCTTAGTGGTAACATGTGTGTTGATAAGAAGCCATCGTATATGAACTCTATTCTTGGCAGGGGTAAGGGTGTTGTTGCAGAAGCTATTATTAAGAAGGATGTTGTTTCGAGCGTGTTGAAGACAAGCGTTGTGGATATGGTTGAGGTTAACAATAGGAAGAATCTTCTTGGAACATCAATGGCGGGAGGCATTGGTTTGAATGCACATGCCGCTAACATTGTAGCCGCTATCTTTATAGCCACTGGCCAGGATGTGGCTCAGGTTGTTGAGAGCAGCACTGCATATACATGGCTTGAGGAGACGCAGGATGGTGATCTCTACGCTTCAGTCACGCTCCCTAGTCTTGAGATAGGCACTGTTGGTGGAGGTACATGGCTCCCCACCCAGAGGGAGGCTCTAGCACTGCTTGGTGTCTATGGACCTGGTAACCCGCCTGGGGCTAATGCTGTTAAGCTGGCCGAGATCATAGCCTCTGCAGTCCTTGCTGGGGAGGTGAACCTCATAGCCGCTATAGCTTCGGGAGAGCTTGCTAGGGCTCATGAGAGGCTAGCCAGGGCTCGTGGTTAGTGTTTAATTGTTATCTTTTCCTAGGTAGTTTTTACCGGGGACGGGTTCTTTGAGTGAATGGAAGCCCTTCCTGGCTTCGGGCAGGCTTGTTGGGGATTATACGCCTATAAAGATTTATCAGGAGGTTGCTAGGGAGATGGGGAGGGATCCGGGTTCTGTTGTTATTTCATCCGAGGATCTTGGGTATCTCAGAAACCTGGTTGTTTCTAGCAGCGTTAGGGATGTTATGAGTCTGGTGTCCATGCTCGCACCCCTCGTTAAGACGAGAATAGATCCTTCTGTTGCTAGGGAGGTTTATAAGAGGTACCTCGGTGTCGATGTCGGTGAGGATAGAGCTGTTGAGATGATCTCTGAGCTGGTTGCTAAGTGGTGTATAGAGGCCGCAGAGCTTATGGGTATTATCAGTATAAAGGGTTTCTAGAGGTTTTCTAGGGCGCGTTCTATATCGTTTATTATATCCTCTATATCCTCAAGCCCCACCGAGATCCTTATAAGGCTGTCACTAATCCCCATGGCTTCTCTCTCTTCTTTTGAATGGTGTCTATGGCTCATTGATGCTGGGTGGCTTACCAGGGTTTCTGGTCCTCCGAATGTTCCTGCTGGTTTTGCTAGTCTCAGCTCTCTCATGAACTTCAGTGTACCATCTAGATCTGTTTTGAGCTCTATGCTTACTATCCCTCCATACCCCTTGAGGATCTTTTTTGCTATTCTGTGGCTTGGATGGCTCTCTAGACCTGGGTAATAGATCCTCGCTATTTTCTTATTATCCTGGAGGGTTTTTGCCAGGATCTCTGCGTTTTTGTTATGATGATGCATTCTTATATGGAGGGTTTTTAACCCTCTTATTACTAGGAAGGATGTGAAGGGATCCATTATTGTTCCGAGATCCGATCTCTTATCCCTTATCTGTTCCACAAGATCTGCCTCTCCTGCGACTATACCGCCTATTATGTCGTTATGCCCTCCTAGGTATTTTGAGGCACTATGGATCACTATGCTTGCCCCCATTTCTGATGGTCTGAGGTTTACTGGTGTTGGTATCGTGTTATCAACTATGAGTATCGATCCCTGGCTTTTACAGATCTTCCCTATTTCCTCTAGATCCACTACTTTTAATAGAGGGTTTGACTCTGACTCTACGAAAACCACGTCTGGTTTTAATCTCTCGATATTATCTACGATCTCTTCTGCTGATGATTCTATTAATCTGAAGTTCATTTTCTCCGAGAGTTCTCTTGCTAGGACGACTATTCTCGAGAAGATATCCCTCTGGATCAGCATTTTAGAGCCTGGTTTTAGAAGGGTTAGGAAGGTTGTTGATATTGCTGACATTCCTGAAGAGAACGCTGCTGCTGATGGGTAGCCCTCGATCTCTGCTATCTTTTCTTCAAGCGCTGTTACTGTTGGGTTTGCTTCTCTGGAGTATAGATACATTCTGGCTAGCGAGGGTGTTATGAAGCCTGCTGTGAGGTATATCGGTACTTCTAGGGGTTTTTCGGGTACTATTATATCTTCTCCCGAGTGTATTAGTCTTGTACCAATCCCCTTCCTCTCCACATACCCCCACCCCCGCTCCACCTCTTTCCATTCACTATCGTTTCGGCGTATATATTTATTTCGCTTTTCTCTTGGCAGCTATGACTATAAAATCCCCCACATTTGTGCCTGTATATCCTGTGTATATACTTCTCCCGAGCCTTGATAATGCTGTGTAGCTGTCGTTGTTATCAAGATATTCAGTGAGATCCACTCCCCTCTGTTCGGCTTCTTCGAGGAGTTTCCAGTCACCTATGCCGCCTGCTCCCGGGCTATTCCCGTCTATCCCGTCACTCCCCATCGATGCTACTATACTCTCTTCCCAGCCTCTTAGTTTTAGTGATGCTGAGAGGGCTAGTTCGTGGTTTCTTCCACCAACACCTTTTCCCGTGACCTTGACTGTTGTTTCTCCTGATGCTAGTATTATTGCTGGTGGTTCTACTGGCTCTCCATGGCTTAGTATTGTTTTGGCTATCCCTGCTAGTGCTTTTCCCGCTTCTCTCGCCTCTCCCTCTATCATGTTGCTTAGTATCAGCGATCTATAGCCTTTGGCTATGCATGCTCTTCTCATCGCCTTTAAACCATCGATGCTGGATATTATTATTATGTTCTCTATGCTCTCTAGCAATGGATCTCTTGGTTTCGGCGTTTCTTCGATCTCGCCTCTACATCCTTTCTCAATGATTCTGGCTATGTTTTCCGGGATATTGTGTCTGCCTAGTCTTCTGGCTAGTATTTTCTGTGCATCGCAGTAGGTAGATCTATCTGGTACTGTGGGGCCTGAGGCTATTGTGTCTAGCTGATCTCCTATTACGTCGCTGGCTATTAGTGTGATCACCCTAGCCCCTCTCTCCCTAAGCATCCTGCCCAGCCGCCCGCCTTTTACTGCTGATAGGTGTTTCCTTACTATGTTTAGCTCTTCTATTGTTGCTCCTGATCTTAGTAATAGCTGTGTTACCCTAGCTATATCCTCTATCTCAACCCCTTCTAAAGGTATTTCGAAAAGGGCTGATCCGCCGCCGGATATTAATAATAATACCGTGTCTCCTTCGCCTGCTTGGCTAAGGATCTCTAGTAATTTTTTCGAGGACTCTAGGGTACCTCTTCCCGGGATCGGGTGCTCTCCAAACATTATTTCAGAGGGTTTCTCCTCCTTGCCGTGCTCTCTAGGGGCTATTACGGCGCTCTGGCTTACAAGATCTCCGAGTATGCTTTTTATGCTGCGAAGCATTTTTATAGATGCTTTTCCAAAACCCGCTATTATTACCCTTTCTCCGAGCTCTATTCTCTTACCATGAATCTCTATTGTTTTTCCATCGAGCTTCAGTTTCTCGGGGATAGCATTCTCCGGGTCGATTGCTTTTAACCCTTCCTCAAGGATCTCGATCACATCGCTGTGTAACTCACTGTGGATCAGCTCCTCCCTATTGAGCACATACAATAAAGGCACCAAATAATATACCTGGCTAGGATTATTACCAACGATCCCTGCTCAATGTGATTCAGGACTTCTTCGTTGTTGTTTTATCAACTAATTTTCCACGGCTTCATGGGTCCTGAGGCTCTTTTCATTTGAACTCATGTACTCAGCCTCAGCTCAATGCCGTAGGGAAACTTCTACATCCTGGCTTTGTTTAACCCGCACCTCGGGTCTCTATCTCTGCTCTAGCTGTTGGGTGGGTATTCCCATAAGAATAACAGGGCTTATTCTATGTTACCACAGAATTACGAACTTAATACCAATCCATATAGACCATCATGAGGTTCGAAGCAGTTGACTACGGCTTAGTATCTTCAGGCTTGCCTTACCTACAGCAATGAGCGTGGGTAGATATTATTCCTGATTTAGACCTAACAGGGATACACGACCCCACAGAAATCTCTACCCCTGTGTGGGTGGAATGCCGGCTTCATAGAAGAAAAACAAAAAATATCAACAAATATCCAGGGGGTGGATGGAAATACAGGGGTGCTAACTGTATATATCCATCGATCCCCATAGAAAGGGTTTTAAGCTCCAGAAACCACTAATTATATTGGGCTCTGCCCTCCCCGCGATCTCCGGCGGCGGCTCGGGCTGACTGGGATGCAACATCCCTGGGATGAAGCACCGGCCTCCAATCGCGGGGACAGGCACGATAACAAGTGGGGGTCCGAAGCCCCGGGGATCCTATCCCCGGGAGGCTCGGATCCGACATAGGCGCTCCAGAAACACCACGCACCACCCCAAGCCACAACCCCCGCGGCCTTGCGGCCGCGACTCCGCTTGATCCTGGCGGACCCGACCGCTATCGGGGTGAGGCTAAGCCATGGGAGTCGTACGCCCCAGAAAGGGGCGTGGCGGACGGCTGAGTAACACGTGGCTAACCTACCCTCGGGACGGGGATAGTCCCGGGAAACTGGGACTAATCCCCGATAGGTGGAGAGGCCTGGAATGGTTCTCCACCTAAAGGCCCACACCTAGATGTTGGTGTGGGCGCCCGAGGATGGGGCTGCGGCCCATCATGGTAGTTGGCGGGGTAACGGCCCGCCAAGCCTATAACGGGTAGGGGCCGTGAGAGCGGGAGCCCCCAGATGGGCCCTGAGACAAGGGCCCAGGCCCTATGGGGCGCACCAGGCGCGAAACCTCCGCAAATAGAGCGTACAGAGGATCTTGAGCCTCTGTACGCTCTAGCGGAATGCGGGAAACCGTGACGGGGTCACCCCGAGTGCCCCGAAGAGGGGCTTTTCCCCGCTGTAAGAAGGCGGGGGAATAAGCGGGGGGCAAGTCTGGTGTCAGCCGCCGCGGTAATACCAGCCCCGCGAGTGGTCGGGACGATTATTGGGCCTAAAGCGGCCGTAGCCGGCCCGGTAAGTCCCCGCTGAAATCCTCGGGCTCAACCCGAGGGCGGGCGGGGATACTGCCGGGCTAGAGGGCGGGAGAGGCCGGGGGTAGTCCCGGGGTAGGGGCGAAATCCGATAATCCCGGGAGGACCACCAGTGGCGAAGGCGCCCGGCTGGAACGCGCCTGACGGTGAGGGCCGAAAGCCGGGGGAGCGAACCGGATTAGATACCCGGGTAGTCCCGGCTGTAAACGATGCGGGCTAGGTGTTGGGCGGACTTAGAGTCCGCCCAGTGCCGCAGGGAAGCCGTTAAGCCCGCCGCCTGGGGAGTACGGCCGCAAGGCTGAAACTTAAAGGAATTGGCGGGGGAGCACCACAAGGGGTGGAGCCTGCGGCTTAATTGGAGTCAACGCCGGGAATCTCACCGGGGGCGACAGCGGGATGATGGCCAGGCTAACGACCTTGCCTGACTCGCTGAGA
>JAWBYA010000010.1:0-41246 GCA_038867615.1 Sulfolobales archaeon
AGAAGATCCCGAGGATCAAAGAGGATCCCGAGGATCTTTTATTTATAAATGAGGATCTTTAGGTGTGAAGATCTTGGTGCGGCGGCCGGGATTTGAACCCGGGATTTCCGGCGTGGCAGGCCACATTGATATGAATGGTTGATGAATATCTGATATGAATGGGATCCAGAATCCATATCCATCTCCATACTGGCTTCTATATCATGGCAGGCTGATATGAAAAACCCTTGGCATCGCTATTGCTGACCTCTCCCCATCCTCAGGTCGTCATTGATCGTCATTCCTTTCGGATGGTTCATTGTTCCCCCCCCCCCATCTATTCGGGTTTACATCTGTCATCTGGGGGGCAGTCGGGGTGGCCAGAGATCCCCCATCTAAAAAAAAACATAACTAAAAAGCTGATAAGCATTAAAAAGCGAGGCTTTCAGTTGTAATCATATATACCACTTTTAGGAATATATAGGCTTGTGATGATGCTATGCCCAAGAGCCCTTTTCAAAACAAAGCATCACAGGTAAAAGAACATCGATAACCATCGGGGATGAGCGGGTCAGGGAGAAGATCCTAAATATCCTGAAATCGGTTGGCTGGGCTAGGTGTTGCAGGAACACGCCCTCGCTATTCTAGGCTGTTGCAGGACTGATGGTAAGTTTAAATATATGTGAATGCTTGGTGTGGCAAGCATATAAGCATCTAATCCCTAGCCATATTTGATGATGAGGCTAGGAGCATTATTTGTAGCTTTAATGGTTGTGAGCTTAGCTACTTAAGCGGCTTGGTCAAGGCTTCTGCAAAGGTTGGCGGCAATAGTGTTAGGATTAGTTTAGGGGCTTCGTCTTTGTACCTGGGCATGCCTCAAGATCTGAGGTGATCGCCTTTAATGCTGTTTATGAGCTCAGCGATAAAGGTGAGAAGCTATACTTTGACAATTCTCTCGGAGAACCATGTGAAACTAATGGGGATGAAGCTATCAACGCTTTGCTGGATACACTAGATAAAAACTTTATGCTTTGTGAAGGGAAAAGTTAAATGGTGAAAGCTTTTTAAGTTACGAGGCTGAGATTAGGGTTGTTAGCGAGAGAGATAAATAGTGAAGTTTTATTAAGCTGTTAAGCTTATTATGTGCGACGATAATAAGTATATGGTGATAAGCTGTGCTCGGTGAAGAGGAGTTTATCTCAATTCTCTTTTATTTGGCTGGTGGTAGGATAAAGGGCTTGACGAGGATTCATAAGGTTGTGTTTCTAGTTGAAAAGATCCTGGGAATCAATGTTTTCAGGTTTGAGCCATGGAAGTTCGGCCCGTGGTCACGAGAGCTTGAAGAATCGCTTAAGAACTTAGAGAAGAAGGGGTTGCTGAGAATATATACTGAGGCTCCCGACATCGCCAGCAAACTTCTTGGTGAGGCTCCTGTAAAAGTTTGCAAAGCTTCTGCAGAACTCATTGCCGCTGGTGAAGAGGCGTATAAAAAGCTAGCAGATACCGATCCTATTAAAGCCTTGTACCTGAAAAAACTTGTTCTATCAGCTCTAAGCGTGCCTCTAACATACCTACTAGCATATATCTACTCAAGGTATCCAGAAATGATTATAAAAAGCACTATACGAGACAAAGTTGAAGAGTGGAGGAATGTCTATGGACTTAGACTTAGCAAGCAAAGCTGAAGAAGAGAGATCTCAAGCATCTGAAGCAGTGTCGCCATTTAGTGAACTACTTAGTGAAATAGATGAGGAAGCTAAGAATGTTGAGAAAGTTCTTGGATGCCAGCTCATAGTCTTAGCGTTCCACGATTCTGCAGGTATTGAGAGAAATGTTGTTGACGATTTTGAGTTTTACGTAATGGAAAGGAACTTAAATACTGAGTCAGATGTGTGTATATTGCTTCATACATTAGGAGGAGATGCTGATGCAGCATATCATCTAGGCATAAGAATGCAGAACCTAACTAACCAGCAACTAATTATGGTTGTACCAAGGCTAGCAAAATCCGCAGGGACGCTCTTGGCATGTTCTGGTAATAAAATATTAGCGACGCCAATTACAGAGCTGGGTCCTGTAGATCCACAAGTACAGTTGCCAGGCACAGGGCGCTACGTTTCAGCTAAGACCATTAGAGACTCTCTTAAACAGGCAATTGAGACAATCAAAGAGACGGGAACTTCAGAAGAGCAGATAGTGGGGGCGGTGTTTTCCGGCATACCTATAGCGGAAATGGGGCACTATGAAAGTCTTCTAAACCATGTGAAGAGCCTCTTAGAAGATATCTTAAGCAGAAGAATGAAGAAAGACAGAAAAGAGGTTTCAGAAATAGCGGTAAAGCTAACAAAAGGCTATGTATACCATGGCAAGGCTATACACGTAGAAGAGGCTAAAAAGGTAGGGCTCGAAATCGAGATTCTCACTGGTGATAAATTGAAGGCTGTATACAATATATATCAAACGTTGAAGAGGCTTTTCGATGCCTTAAACGAACAGTTAGAGCCATTAATGTACGTCGCAAAGATTCCACTCCCAGTAAGACCGTACAAAATACAGCTTGGACTTATATATATGCCGTCCATAGAGGCTGGCTCGCCCGAGCTCTCCATATCTTCAAAACAAAGGGATTAAAATAGATATAAGCGATAGGTTTCGAGAAACTTCTTAAGTTTTAAGAGCAGCAATTTCTTTCCTCACATTCACTACCATTAACATAATGGACTTCAGGGCTTGGAGGGCTGATTAAACGAGTTTCGCAACCAACGCTTGCAGATGAACGTAGAGGTCTATATAGTACATGTTATAGCTATAAAGACCTTATCGATGGTTGTGAGCAAAGTATTGGCAAGGGCTTAAAGCGCCCTTAGGATCCCAAATTTGGGCTCTTGGGAGAGTGGAGGCGGCTGCACCATCACACCACTTTTAATGTTATAGTGTAAAGTATAAAGCGTAAGTGAAAGGCAGAAGTGTAAAAACGTTGATGAACTGATTTTATACTCAGATTTTATAATTTGATTTTATAGTAACAGCTTGAGTGAGTATCAGGATCTGGGTATATGTGGGGAGATGTCTTGTGAGCAAAACGGACCTTTGTCTTGGGGTCGAGACAGGGTTGCACTGCATGCTTTAGGTCGCTTATGGGGGTGGGCCTTGCTCTGAACCCCAGATCTGGGGTTTAATTGATATGTGCCTTGTAACCATCTTGTATACAAGATAGGCCTAGCAGCTCCGAAGAGTTTGAATCACCTAGTCTATGTTATCGCATCTCTTCTAAGCTGCAAGACTTAGCGTTCAGCCTAGATTAGGCCCAATACTGTTGTAATATTAAATAGTAAGGACAAGCCTCGTCTTTAAAGTATAGAGTAGAGAGGAGAGTAATGATCCGAGGCATAGAGACGATGCTAGATAACCTGGAATAGGAGAGAGAATGTAAGAGACTCTATCTAACTAAGCTCAATAGATATAGAAAAAGCTGTTAAAAGAGTATAAATAAAAGATCGGTATAAAAGATAGTTCCTATAAATAAAGGGTTCTGGTTCCAATAAACTAATGGCTAGGATGTTAAAGCCCTTTGAACAATCCTCTTGAACTCCTCAAGCCCAGGGCTTCCTGGTCTAACCCCCTCAACAACTATTACCCCTATGTGCTCAAGATCCCTCTTCAAGAGGGGATCAATGTTATAGGGTGAGACGAGCACATTCGTCTTGGGCTTATAGTTCTCCACATAATCCTTCATTTGTTGTAGGATCTTCTTTTCCCGCATCTCTTGGGGAGCAACCTTGCACTCAACTAGGAGGTCTGCTTCAGCTATATCATTTAGGGAGCTGTAATTCCCCCTAGCCACAATGATATCCGGTCTCACGTGGATTCTCGTCTTCGTGAATGCACCTGCTAGGTGAACCATTTCATGTATTTGGGGTTCGAAAAAGAATGTGTAATAGTTGTTATTTCTAGATCTGGCTACAAAGGCTGGGCTGGGCTTGCCCTGCTCTATCCACCATGTTGGCTTAGTCCTGTGCTCGTGTTTCAAGAACCCTTCGACCATTAAAGCCTTAGAAATTAGCACTATTACCCATAACTGGTAGATCCAGGAAACCAGCTTCCCTAAACATCTCATCCTCGCCTGATCGCTTTGAAGAACCATACACCTAATTATCCCCTCATCTACACTACCTAAGAATGTTGATGTTGTCTCGGCATGTCCAGGGAAGAAGATCTTAAAGTCCATTACACTACTGTAGCTCTTGATCTCATTGACGATTGAAGTATAGAACTCCTTAATATTCCTCACAAACTTCAACAACTTGGGATCTTCGATCTCAAATTCTAGGTTCATGAGCTCTTCAGACCTCACAGTCTGCAATAGTGTGTGATCAGGGATCCCTGGATACTTCGATCTGAGAAAAGCCTCAACAGAGCACTTATGGAAGAGCAGATATCCATTATTGGTGAACCTGAACTCATAGATCTCCTTCCCCCTAATACTCTGAACTGGCACTAAGTATTCATACGTCGGCCCTCGCCTGCTCTTATACACCTCATTTTTAGAGATCGCATACTTATCGATCCTCTTAAGAATTACCCCCTCTCTAACGTAGTAATATCTACCTCCTCTACTACCCCTCCACTCCTCTTGAATAACTATGCTCATCAATCTCACCGCTAGTCGCCTAGGGCTTATTGCCCTACGGATCTTTGGAGCCAGAAGGATACCATAGAATATATAGGCCTCTAGGTTTATAAATTTGCTATAAATGATTATGAAAACTGAAACAGCTCCCAATATTCAGTTCTAACCCAAAATCCATAAGGTTACCTCGATCCTGAGGTTTTTATATAACCTTATCTCCAAATTTTTACCTATGGTTAGAAATATCTAGATCTTGGGGTTTTGGTTCATCTCATTTCTTCCAAGCACTAACGCTTGGCTTCTTGAACAAACGCAAGCGATAACCCTTCTATAGAATAAAAGGAGCGATGGCCAGCAGGATGATCTACTATAGAATTGAAGGTTGAACCAAGCAGCCCGCTCTTGAATTCTAGTCCAAACTTCCAGATCGGGTTTAGCTAGGGTTACTGCTTAAATACCGCTGGCTCCCTGGTTTTAAGCTCTTCCATGTTTCTGTGGGGGTTGGCATGGAGGTCTTGGATCTTGCTTCTAGGCTTCTCGGCTTCTTCCTATGGCTTGGATGGGGCCTCGGGATAGCTGTTATGATCGCTGGGGGGATAGCATATGCCCTTGCAAGGCCCGGGCTTGCAAGGATCTTGATAGTCTCTGGCCTCGCATCTATCCTTGTATATGCCTATTTCCCGGGGCTCTACGATGCAATAGCCTCTGGCCTTTTATCTAGCACAAAAGATCTTCTGTCTGCTTCGAGCACAGCGATCTATATTCTAGGGTTTTCAGCCATAGTTGCCGGGGGGATATATATTGCTCTGGGCAGCTGGGGCAGGGGTGTCCAGCTGCTTGGGGGCTCGCTGTTAATGGCTATACTGGCGATGGGGATCCCAGCCCTCTTCCAGATCTCATCAACAGGTTTTTCCCAGGGTCTTGATATAAGGCTCTCAGTGGATCCGCAGGTTATCCAGCCAGGGGGTTCTGTGAGGCTCTCGATAGGAGTCTCAGGGGGTTCTCCCCCGTATAGCGTTGAGATCGACTGGGGAGACGGCTCGGTGGATAGGATATCCTCCAACGGCTATTCAGAGGCCCTCCACAGCTATTCAGGTGCTGACAAGGGCTACAGGATATATGTTAGGGCTTGGGATGGGAGGGGAGCATATGGATCTTCTGTCGCTAGCGTTGCAGTTGCAGCTGCACCCGCCATCCCATGGCCCTTCTCATTCATAGCTGATATGTTTCTAGGCGTTTCAAGGGTTTTCGTGGGCTTTATAGGGGCTCCGATAGGGTTGTTGATAACGAGCCCCTTGATACCTGTGGATGATAGCGACCCTCTTTTCAGGGCTTGGAGCCTTATCGCCACAGCAAGCCTAGCTGGCTTCGGATTGTTCCTGGCTTTCAACACGGCTTACAGGGCTTTCAGGGCTGAGGATATCGGTGGATCCCTTGCGGAGTCTCTGAAGGAGGGTGTTTTCGCAGCCGTGCTCATATTGATAGCTATCCCCCTCTACAACGCCACAGCCTCCCTCCTCAACTCGGTGGCATGGATGATCATTGAGCCCCACATGGCGAGCATAGGCTCCGGCTTCGCCCTTGTTGCTGGGCTCTTCGCCCTCAGCCTTGTAACGGGTTACTTCATACCCGCGTTGGCTAGTCTAGGGGCTTTCCTGGCGCTCTCAAGCATATTCCTAATAGCCATAGCCCTTGTGAGATATTACTTGATAGCAGCGCTTGTCGTTGGATCGCCACTGCTCATCATAGCCTGGCTACACCCAGGGCTGAGAGGTGCTGTCCAGGCTTTGCTGGGGGTTTTGGCAGCCCTGATGCTTATGGGGCCGATAGCCTCTATAGCCCTCTCAGCCCTCTTCTCAGGGGCTGGGAGCGCTGGTGGGGAGGCTGGTGCTGTTGCTGCATATCTAGCATCCCCCATAATACTTGCCCTCCTACCGCAGATCCTAGGCTCTCTCGGCCTATCCCTCCCAGGCGCGGGGTTTGTCTCCAGGATAGCTTCTCTCATACCGAGCGCCAGGGGTTCTGGGCAGGCTACTGCTACAAGCACTTCTAGCACTGCGCAGCAGGGCTCTCCAAGCGGTGCCCGCATCGCCGTGGTTAGGGCGGCTCCTGTGATATCTAGGGAGGTTTTTGAGAGGGGGAGGAGGAGATCCCCTGAGAGGATCGAGATCCCCGCAGCCTCTGGAAAGCCCCTCGGCTATAGGGTTGAGGGGGTGAAGGTGGATGCCGAGGTGCTTGGAAAAGCCGATGAGGAGATCCTAGGGGTCAGGGGGGTTGAGAGGATTCCGGGAGAGAGAAAGGAGATCCTTGTGAAAGCCGAGGAGATAAGGGATATCGAGGAGAGGAGGAGAAAAACCCTGGAAGCCCTTGAAAGAGCAAGGAGAGGGGGAGACCCAGTGGCAGAGATAGCCCTATCGAGAGAGGCAGAATACCTCGGCGAAAAGCTAAGAACCCTTGAAAAGGGGAGAGCAGTGCTGATAAAAACAGGGGCCAGAGAAGCCATAGACATAGCGAGAGAAGCAGCGAAACAGCTAGCAACAAACACAAAGACAATGGCAACAAAAATAGCGGAGGAGATAAAGAAACAAACAAAAACAAAACAATAAGAGAAAAACAAAGAACAAAGACGGTGGGTGTGGTGTTCTTGTGGTGTGGCAATATCCAAGCAATATCCGGGCAACAGGGCGCCAGAGATATATATCTCTATGGCACTGTGATAGCACAGCAATGGCATAGGCTGTTTATAAGCATATCCCCACCATCTGTTGGTGGGGATATGGGCTCGGAGCACGAGGCAGCCCTGATCTTCATAAGGAGGAGACCCGACTACATGGCTGTGATCGAATGCATAGGCGAGGATGGGGCTACATGGGCGGAGGTGATTAGATGCATGCTATCCAGGGGAGCAGTCTCAAGCATAGGGGGTGCGAGGCACAGGATAGCCCAGCTGGAGAGATACGGCGTGGTGGAGAGACATATATTCGGGAGAAACGTTTTCCTAACCCTCAGCAGGGGCTTTCTAAGAACATGGAGGAGATCTAGTCAAGGGCATCGAGGGAGGAGACCCTGACAGGGATCCATGTGGTGTATCCCCTAGGCCTGCACTCAACAGAGCCGTTGGAAACCCTTGCAGAGCCTTCGGAGCAGATTCTGTCGAAGAGCTCAAGATCCCTCTGCGATTCGAAGGAAGCCCTGTACCTCCTCCCATCAACGGCTGTGAAGACCCTCTCACCAGCAGATCCAAGAAATGCCTGCACCGCTTTCCCCCTCTTCACAGGCTCGCCGGCGCTGAATATCCTCACCCTGCCCCTGTCTATCGAAGCAATCCCATAGATCTCCTCAAGCCTTTTGAAGCACCTACCCCACGTCCATGAATGGATCTCTGCGAAATCCCTTGTGCTCTCCTTAACCCAGTTTCTAGAAACCTGGTCTGGGTGTGTCTCTACCTCGCTGCAGCTCTCAATTTCTATGGCAACTGCTTTCGAGTATATAGGCCTCCAGGTAGATCTATCTACTGGGATGGCAACGAGATCGGGCCTCGACGGTAGACTGGGATCCTGCCTAGCCGGGGAGACAACATATCCCCTCCCAGCATACTTGATCAGAACCCTCCTGGCAAGCCTATAGCCATCATCGCTCGGAGCCACCCTCCTGAGATCCTTGAAGAGCCCCCTAACATATCTAGCAACCCTTCTATTCCCATCCCTCTGGATCTCTATAGACCCCCTCCCAGCCAGGGTGTTCAGGGCTTTCTCAAGCTCCTCCCTCCTAGCCCCGAGCCTGGCAGCTAGATCTCCTATCCCGAGGCTCTTCTCCCTGTAGAGTGTGTATAGGGCCATGAACTCCAATGGCTTGATAGGGTCTATGTATTTGAGCACGGGGTTTAGAAGCACCCTGAGATCCTCCTTAGCAGGCTCTCCAGGATCGTATTGCATGGTATATATCTCCCTCCTCCTCTCCTCATGCACAACATGGTCTAGGCTGACAACAACTGGGGGAGGCTGCTGCTCCCCAGGCCTCGCTGTGAGCTTCACAACAGCCCTCCCGATGGTAAGCCCTGTCAAAGCCTTTGCAAGGGATTCCGCGAAGCCGGCGTCCATCGTTGAGAGCCTCTTAACATCCCCTCCCCCAACCTGGAAGGCTATCTTCACAGCGCAGTTGCTCATAACGCTCTGGAGAAGCCTCCCAGGTATCTGGTCTGTATGCTGGTGCGCAACTATGAGGTGCAAACCATATTTCCTTGCCTCGGAGAGGATTGTATCTATTATGGGCAGGTCTGAGACGAAGTGGAACTCGTCTATCACGAGGAAGACAGGTGTCCTCTCAACCCCCATCCTAGCCCTTGCAAGGACCTCGAACCATATTTTCATGACTATCGTTGATGCTATCAGCCTGGCCATGGCCTCGCCGAGATCTGCCTTCGGCACTGCGAAAATGGCTATGGATCCCGGTGATAGCATCTTCCCAAGCTCGATGGTTGTCCTGCTCGTAAGCCTTGCCAGGAGCCTGTCATGGGCATATGGCTCGAGCCTAGACAAAGCCGATATGAAGGTCTGATCCTGCATCCTCCTCAGAGCCTCCAGCTGGGCATCCCATTCCGGGTCATCAACCTCTAGATCTAGCTCCCCCCTGTACAGGGCTAGGATTGCTCTGTAGAGCATCGAGAGCGTCGGGCTATCTGTCCTGCTGTAGAAAGCCCTTAGAAGGACCTGGAGCAGGTACTTGACGTTGACAGCCGTCTCCATGAGCCTCAGAACCTCCCTGAAGATCTCTATGAGGATGTCGATGGCGACCGTCACAGCGAAATCCCTATCAACATGCCTCGGGAGATCCAGCGGGTTGAGTCCGAAGGGGCTTCTGAACGGGTGTAGATAGATCGACTCTGGGATCTCCTCCGCAAGCTCCTTGGACATATCGCCATGGGGATCTATAACTATTATCGCCGACCCCCCGGCTCTTCTGAGCATGTGGACGAGAAGCTTTAGAAGGCTTGTCTTCCCACTCCCAGTCTGGCCTATGATATAGACGTGCCTATAGAGATCCTCTACCGATAGCCTGTACTCCCTGCCATCGTCTAGAACACCTATTCTGAAACTCCTCTCCCCAGCCCTGTTGGGGGCTAGCATTGGCAGTGGGTATCCCCTGACAAAGCCTATTCTGTGTATGCTTGGGTCTGGAAAGCTCATCGAGGATCTATAGCCCTGCTCGTCACTCACAAGCCTCCTCCTATCCCCGAAAAGCCTCTCCCAAAGCCCTATCCCCCTAGGCACAAGGATCTCCTCGAGATCCCCTGCCCTTCTAACCCTCCTAACGCTCCAGGAAAGCTCGACAGAGGATCCCGACTCCACAATCTCCACAGCTCTTTTCAGAGCATCTCTATCCCCTGCGAGGATCCAGAGGCATGCTAGCAGAGCCTTCCCAGCCCTGCTGAGCATCTCCCTAGCCTCCATCCTCATATCCTGCCTCCCATATCTCAGGGCCCTCCTGGCTAGAGAGCCTGCCCTGGATCTGAATATAGCTGATAGCCCCGGATCCCTTGAGAACGATATGCATATAGCAGCCCTGCCCGGGAGATAACCAGCTATCCCCGGGAGGTCTGAGAGGGAGAAGCTAGACCACCAGAAGTCCCTAGATCTCTTCAGCCTAGCCTCGGCAACATAGACCTCTCCCCCGAAAACCTTTAGAATATCGTTTGGAGATGCTATGGAGACTCCGAAGAACCTTGAGAGGGTTTCGGGGCTAACGCTGCTCCTGATGAAAACCCTCAGCCCGCCATCTGTGTTTGCTATGCAGTATGTGAATCCGAGGCCCAGCACATCGACAGGGGGTTTAGAGCCTATCCTAGGGACTATCTCGGCCCAGAACAAGCCCATCCAATAGAAAGAGCTGGGGGTTTAAACACAGGATCCCCAGCCCTTTCTAGAGATAACAAGACCCCACCATGGAATATGGGGTTTCTATTGATGGAGGCTGCTAGAAGGACTATAGAGGCTAGAATGGATTCTATAGAGAAGAGAATGGCAAGCCTCGAGGAGAGCCTAAAACATGGATGGAGACGCTTGAGAAGAGGATAGAAGACCTCAAAGGCTACGTAGATAAAAGGCTCGAATCCCTAGAGAGGAGGGTTGAGCTAGTATATAACGAGGTGTCATCGATCAAAACGGATATCATAAAGATGATGAAGGAGTACATGGAGAGGCTATACGGCGGGAAAAGTCGGAGAGATAGCTCGTGATCTACTATAGCTGGAGACCCCGCTCTCTAGGCGGGGAGGAGGTCAGCGGATTTATAGGTTTTGATTAAAAAATTAATGGGATGGCGAGTCAGGAGCAGAGGTTTTCTGTAGATCTTCTATACCTTCTTCACAGGAACTCCTATAGTAAGAGGAAGATTAGGGAGGAGCTCTACAGAGTTGTTGAAGAGGTCTCGGGCGGCGCTAGGGTTGAGAGACTCTCAGATGCGATCAATGCTGTGGGGGATATATGCATAGATCCGTCTAAGTGCCAAGAGCTTCGGAACCGCATAGTACATGTCTTGAAGAACCTAGGCGTAGATGCTATAAAGCAGCTGGATGAGATTGACAAGTTTAGAAGAGGTAGCGTTGAGGGGGGCAATGTGCTTGCGATGGTACATATGCTTGAGCCAGGCTATCCCAGGAGGCTGAGGCATGTAGATCCCCCAGCCCCAATCATATTTGCTAGGACTCAGCATAGAGGTGGTGCGCCTCTAGATAATGCCAATTATATAAGGTGGATGCTCAGCGCAAGACCCCTAATAGCTGTGGTGGGCACCAGGGATCCTTCTGAGGGTGGGTGTGAGGCTGCGAGGGAGATTGCTAAGTACATGGCTGGGCATGGCTTCTCAATGGTAACGGGGCTTGCTAATGGGATTGATGCCTGTGCTGCGGAGGGCTATCTAGAGAGGCTTCTAAAGTACAAACCTATAAGGTTCAAACCTGAACAACAAAAATATGGACAGGGCTCGGTGCTCATAGGTGTTAGACCATATCTAGAGCCCTTCCCAGACTCGCTGCCACAGATGGCTAGGCAGGTTATAGATAGGTTTAGAAACGAGGGTATCCCCAACTGGATCGTAATTTCTGAGAACGCCTCGATATACAATGAGGGTGGGTGGGTTAAGTCGCAGCTTTGCCTCAGGAACAGACTGATCTCCTCGCTAGCGGATGCCATAGTAGTGGTTGAGGCGAGGGCTGGGGAGGATGACGAGCTGGACATATGCGGTTCCACATCTATGGTTGAGCTGGGGCTTAGGAGAGGTAAGAGTGTGTATATATGGAGGACAAAATCCAGGGACGAGGAGATCCTGAGGGGCTACAAGCTATATCTAGAGAACGGGGCTGTCGAATTCAGCGACTTCGAGGAGCTATACTGGTTACTCCTGAATAACAATGCTATAGCATATAAAATAGGAGATCAATATGTCATACCATACACACTCCCCCTGAGTAGTAGGAGGAAGATAGGGTTCAGAGTTATATGGGAGCAGAATCCTAAGGAGTATAATATACCTCGAAGGCTATTATGGCGATGGGGGGTTTATCAAAGCCCTAGAAAGGCATCGGAACTGGTCATCCCTTTATCTAAAGGCATTCTAAGGGCTCCGAAGCTGCGACAGATCAGCGGTGTGAAAGTATATGCCCCGGGCATCTATGTACCTCGTTCTAAACCTTCTGTAACCGGGTATCAGTTAGAAACCATACTTAGTTCATTTGATCTGAGATCCCTAGTTGATTCCATTAAGGGGGATCCTAGTAATAGAATTGTTGATCCCGAGTCTATTGGGCTCGCCGGCTATCTATTAGCCCATGTGTTCCAGGTTGTGGAGCAGATTGAGGGGGAGGTGGATGCGATCACATATATCCCGTGCCATGAGAGTAACATGAGGATCACTCCTGACGGCTCCAAGATATGCCATGTTGAGGAGATTGCAAAAGCCCTTGCAGGATATGTTGGCAAACCTGTGATTAGGGTTGCGGAGAAGATAAAACACGAGGATCTAATTGGAATGGATAAGTGGAAGAGATGCGCCAAGGTTGAGGAGATGTATAAACCCGCTGATATGGTTGAGATCATATATTCGCCCCCGGGGACTGAGGTAAATATCGACAAGATCAGGAGGCTGACCGTGATTGATGATGTGATAACTACAGGATGCACGCTCAAAGAGATTGTGAGGATTGCGAGGAGCAAGAACTATGTGGTTGCCTGGTGCTTAGTGGTGGCAATGACAGTCTAGAAATGAGATTAGGAGGAGACATGGAAAGGGTTGCCCGGGAGGATAAACAGTGATCCGCTGGGGCATCCTGGGCATCTATAGCCTATCACATTGTCGAAGACCCTCTCGACGTGGAAGGCTATCCACCTAGGCCCCCAGATCCAGCCCCTAACCATCTCTATATAGCCCCTTGGGAAGGGCCTGACAGCCTCCCCCTCCCCAGGCGCGGAGTATATTGCGTATATTGATTGTTGGTGGGCGGCCTCGGAGACAACGGCTATCCCGAGCCTCTGGAGAACCAGCGATGGGATTTCATATGGGGATGAGCCTATAGCTATTAAGCCCACTATGGTTTCCCTCCACATAGCCCTCCAAGGATCTGGATATCCAGAGCCTGCCCTTGATGTGAAATACACTAGCCCCGGGCTGTGGTTTTGGAAGAGGCTGAAGGACAGGATCATGATCGCCTGGATCGATAGCAGCGATGAGTTCCCCGAGCCCATGTAGAGAGCTTCGAGGGCGGGGGCCCGGCTATAGCTATAATCCGCCGAGGAGTTAAGGGCCATGTTGCCTGGGAGGGGTATCTGGGAGGCGATGGCGTGGATCTCCCACGCAAGGTATTCCGAGGATATCCCCAGGTCTTTAACAAAACCAACTATCCTATCGTGGATCCATCTGTAGACGGAGTACTGGATCATCTCCTGGGCTGCGTTCACAGAGTATATCCCGTTGAGAACCCCAGGGTCTATCGAGACCCATTCAGGGGGCTCCAGGGGTGTGAGGGTTATAAAGCCCCTCGGGAGGATCTTGGCTGTGGATCCCCATCCAGGCAGCTCCCTGCTAGAAGGCTCCCAGAAGAGCTTTCCAACCACAACCCACGATCTGTTGGCAACATGCATCCTCCTGCCAAGGGCTATGCTGTCCCAAAGCACTAGGGATATGCTCTTCTCGCCCGATATGTAGCTCCAACCGCTCTCAACAGCTATGGATCCCCTGAATATATCGCCGCTTCTAAGCCCCGTGGCGAGCACCTCAACATCGTCCCCAAAAAACATCAATGTGTTCTCAGTGCCGTTATATATCCCAGCCTCTATAGGAATCTGGAAAAGGGCTCTTGTGAATATCAATGTCCTCCCAAGCCCCCTGACAAGAGATAACCTGGATCCCCTGTCGCAGTGTATGTATATATATGTTATGTTCCCCCTAACCTCTGAGCTGCTTGTGCAATCCTCATAGCCCTCTACATGGGCCTCAGCCCTTCCAAGAGGCCCCCAGCCCATGAAATAGCCTCCCTCAACGGCGTATATACCTCCCGAGCCCCCTGCGATCCCGTATGATGCTGAGACCCTCTCGGAGGAGCCCCCGAACACCGATCTATACCCAGCCACAGCTCCTATATATAGAACATAGCTGTGGATTGTTATCGATGTGCATGTAACCACGTAATAGCCATCGCACCCCAGATCAACATGCTCCGAGCCCGTCTCAACAAGCCCCGCATCTATATCCTCCGCAAAACCCTCAACAGAAGCCTCACCAGCTATAGACGCTATATATGGGTCTCCATGGGCTAGGGACATGCTTGGCGGGTAGCTATGGCTGTGGGGAGATGCGTATAGGCATCTTATCGATAGCACAAGCTCCCTAGAGGATATGTTTAGCCTGTCAAACCTGTCCGGGGGCAGTGGGTGGAGGCGATAGCTCCTAGAGCAGCTCCCCTCCGAGGGCTCTAGGGAGCCGGCTATGTTGAGAAGCTTCGCATACGCCTCAGGCCTGACAATAGATGCGTTCATCGAGAGACCCTCCAGGATTGATGATAACAGCCTGCCCCCTCTATCCTCGAAGAGCACAGGGGTATCCGGCGACGGGTCTAGAAGGGATGAGTAGTTCAAAGCCACCTCGGCGTTCTCAACTATATCGATTATATCTTCAACGGACATGTTGAGAACAATCTTGGAGATCTCGGTGCCCTTGGGAAAGGCTATGGAGAAGGATCCAGGTATGCTCAGAGGCTGAAGGGGAGAGAGAATCGGTGTCAAGGCTGCGAGGATATATAGTGCTATAAGCAGCAACCCCATATAGGCAACTGATCTAGGGCCTGCCAACCCTCCTACCCCTCGTGCTTGGGAAGATCTTGTCCACTAGATATGATATCGATGCCAGGATCTGCGCCTCCGGTGGGAAGCCCCTTGGAGGTATCAAAGCAAGCAGAGATGCAAGCCAAAGAGCTGTTGCGATGATAACAGCCCCGGGAGAACCGGTTCTCCAGGCGTGGAAAGTTGCGAAGGAAGCTGGGAGGGCTGTTAGGAGGTGCTTCAACGCGAAAGGGCCGAAAACCCTCTCGCCCAGAACCCCTGGGCTGGCTATAGAGGCTATCCTCATAACCCTGAGCCTCAGCTCCCCCAACCAGACCCCGTAGAAAAGGGGCCCGGGCTGAAAAAATGGGGGGAAGCTGGGAGACGTGGATCAGCTTCTCCAGGCATAGTGTTAATGGCTGACCGAAAAAAGATCTAAAAAAGAGTGCTCTCAACATCCTTGGAAAAGTATGACAGGAAGCCGAATCTTTTTAACCCCCTGAATCGATCCATATGGTGGGGTATCATGGGGATAGCCTACACATCTGACAAGGTCTTCCCCTGGAGGGATCACTCTCCAAAGCCTGTCGAGGGTCTAGACGATGCCATGAGGGTTCTGGCGTTGATCGGGATAAACAGCTGGGATATCGGGAGGATGGTTGTTGCCGAGCTAAGGGCATGCGGCCTGGGAGTTGGAAGGGCGGAGGTTCTCGCCGCTGCTGTTCTCCTCGGAATGGTTGGGAAGGAGGATCTGTTTGAAAGGGGCCTGCTAAGGAGAACTGGTTTCGAGCATATGGGGGAGGGGCTTGTAACTACGAGGGAGTTCAACAACGCCCTCGAGATGCTGAGGCTATGCAGAGAAGCGATCAGAGCATCAAGCACAGTTCTATGCCCGAGATGCCTTAGCCATAGGCTGAATAGATGGGGGTGCCTGAGGTATAGGTGCAAGGAGTGTGGAAGGGTGTTCAAGGCATCATCCCTCCCACCATTTGTGAGGGACAGGGGGTGGGCGATGCTATTCGCAAAAGCCCTCGTAATGGCCGAGGCTGAGAGGAAAAGGAGAAGGAGATCCGGGGGGCCCAGGGCAGGTGCAGAGATACCGGGGAGAGTCCTTGAGATGCTTGGCTCGAGGCCCGGTGTTAGGAGGGGGAGGCTCTCAACAAAGCAGATCTATAGATATATGAGATACCTCAAAAAAGCTGTTCTGGTGAACAGGCTTGGCTTGGAAGCGATCCAGCTAACCCCCTGTAAGGGCTGAGACAATCGCTGGCCAGGCGGCGAATATTATCGCCCCCACTATCCCCCCGCCAATCCACTTCTTAGCCCCCTCAACATCTCCAGTAGCATATTTGATCCCACCCACTATGAAGGCTGCTGCCACAGCCACCAACAATCCCCAGTAGATCCAGCCTAGAAGCGTCATAACAGCCTGGGAAACCTTTGGAGGAGGCTGTGGGGTAACTGTTATCTGGGCCTCTGCCCTCGCAATCAGGGCTAGCGATAGGGCTGTTGCCAGGGCCTTCAACCCCCTCTTCATAGCAGCATCTATGAGATCCCTCACAACCGAGGAAACAGATCTCCTCCTCTTGGAGGCCACATCTCTGAGCCAAAGCAGCTGCGATGGTTGGAGCCTTATGGAGAGCCTGGCAGGGTATCTCCTCCTCCTAACAACTATCCTCGGCAGGGGCTCCCCAGCTTCGTCGAGCACCAAATCGATCTCCCCGCCATCATCCTCCATAACGATCCCAACATCTATGCGCCCAGATTTAAAAGGCTGAGAGCAGGGGAGAATGATCTGTATAGAGCCTTTGAAGCCCCCACAGAGAGGAAACTGGAAACTAGATTGTTTGCTATTTGATTTCGAGGAAGCCCCAGTTCCACAGCAGGCAGATCATCCACCATATGATTGGGATCGCTGCCCCTAGATATCGGTTCTTCTCAAGCGCCTCTAAAACCCCCATATCCCTGGGCACTAGGTTCAGGGTTACAAGGCTCCCATAGATATAGCCTACTAAGTCACTGACATATCCATCGAGCTCCCCGCTAGCCACAGCATCTATGTACTCGACTAGGAGAGGCTCGTAGATAGCTACTGCAAACCTGCCCTCGCCACCCCTTCTTCTATATAGTGTGTGGAAGCCGTCATGCGTGTAGGTGCCAACAACCCTGATAAGATCCATGCTCGGGACTATCCTGGGGTTTCTGCTGAATATCTCTTCGATGTTCTCTGGGTCGTAGTATGGCTTCAAACCCCTCGCCCTCAGATCATCCATAACCCTTCTAACAGCCTGGACCTCCTCAAGGCTCCACGGCCCCCTACCATCTATAGTTGGTATTACCGCTGCCCACTCGAAGAACTCCACCTGCGGTATGAACCACCAAGGCCACGTATACGGCATATCAGGGAGATACCTCTTGGTCAGCCTTATAGCCTCTGCCTCGAGGGCTACCTCCCACTCCCTCCCGCCGAGATCAATGGCTCTCCGGGTCTCTCTCCTGATCTCAACGATCCTACTCTCTATCTCCTCCCTACCCCTCTTCCTCCTAAAGAATATCACTCTACCCACCCCGGTGACTATGAGCCTTACTATATATATCTATAGCTCTCCTATTCAGAAGAGGCCTCGCATTCCTGATGGTTCTCACTCCCATGCCCATCACTATCTTGTCCACGATTTTTAGCATCCCCTCGAACAAGGATCTCCTGAGCATTGCCCTTCTCAGTGCATCTAGATTAATCACTGCCACCGCCCCCGAGGATCTTCCTCGCTGCCCTTGCCATCTCGATTGCCTCCTGCTTCAGTCTATAGCCGACTCTCCTCGGGATGCCTGGGAGAGCCTCCGCCTCCACAACCCCCAGATCCTGCATAGCCCTTATATATCTGCTCACAACGCTTCTATGGGTTTTGACCATGCCAGATATATCCCCTATTGTTGGTGCGGAGCCCCTCTCATTCATATCCAAGATCTTCACAAGGATCTCTAGGAACTGCCTTATAGTATCCCTAACCGTGTATCCCATATCACCACCGATAATCTATATCCTAGAATGCTTATATAGTTTCACAGTGTCATAGCATTATAGTGTCTTTGCTGCGTAGCTATATAGCTACAACAGGCTTTGTTGAGAATGCCTCTAGCTCCTCCGGCGATGCGTAGATCCTCATCGCTAGCCTGTGCCTCCCAGCCCTGAGAATAGCCTCACCCGTCTCCGCGTTTACAAGCCCCTCGATCTCTGTGTCGTCTAGCCTGTATATGCTCCTCATAACATCCCACGCGGTTCTCTCCTGCCTCATGAGAATTGTTGTTGCGCTCTGCTCCAGCAGCGCCCTCCCCTGCGGGCTTGAGGCTATGTCCTGCGGCCTCTGGGATATATATAGAAGCACTAGGCCCCTCTTCCTACCCCTCCTAGCTATGTTTTCAAGGAGATCCATTATGCTTGGGGTCTCGTTGAAGAGCCATGCCTCGTCCACGAGCATCAATGCCCTCCCAGGTGTCTTGGCTATCAATGTGTTGTAGATATATGATGCTATCAACGCGGATGCGAGGATCTTGAGCCTCTTGCTCCTAACACCCTTCAGCCCGAAGAAAACACTCCCACCCAGATCCGGGGGTTCTCCCTCGAAGAGGTTTATATCGGGTGGAGCTATAGCCCCCTCCAGATATCTGGCCAGCTCCGGCCTCCTCCTCCCGAGCATCTCGACGAAGCCCCTCATATCCCCCGCATCGTCGCTGTGCATGAATAGCTCGTGCCTCAGAGATCCTGAGAGCTCTCTGGGCACGCTGTATATGTCGCATAATATGTCGCTAGCCTGCGAAACATCTAGAAACCCCCTCTGGATCATCTTTATAGGGTCTAGACCAAGCCTCGTTCCATCGGATATGATCACAGGCTCTCCTCCGAGGAGCCTGAGGGCCTTGGGATCCACATACTCGTTCTCAGGGTCTATCCCGACGACGAGGGATCCTGGGAATAGGTCTCTGAACCTCCTCACAAAGACCTTCGCCGTCATGCTCTTCCCAGAACCGCTCTCCCCGAGGATCACTATGTTGTAGTTATGCCTAGCATATGGGTTGATGACAACGGGGGATCCGGAGCTCGACATCCCCAGGAATATCCCTGGACTCTCGACGAGCTCCTCAGATGCCAGTGGATATAGCAGCCTAGCCCCCCAGCTATCCATGTAGATCCTATCGACGCAGGCTTCGAAGAAGAGGGGCGATGATCTGCATGGCCTGAGCTGGTATAGAGGCAATTGCATGAGCCTGGGGGCCCTGGCCCTCACACCATAGCTGGCGAGCCATGTAACAAGGCTCCTCTCCCTATCCCCGAGGGCCTCTCTATCTCTTGCCACAACCGTGAATAGTATCACTGCTCTGAGTAGCTCCCTGCCAGCGCCGAGGCTCCTTGAGATCTCATCGAGATCCTCAAGCCATCTAGCCCCCTCTATAGATCCCCTAGCAGCTGCCCCAGCCTTCCTAGCCCTGGCCCTCTGCACAATCCCTACGGCCCTGTGCCTTGGGATAACATCCCATAGGAGTATGAACTCATCTGCGATGTCTAGGGATGCTGATGGGAGGGCCTCTGGGATCTCTGGGGGTAGCTCGTATACCATCAAAACCCTTGCAAGGCTTCCATCCTCTAGCACGACGTGGTCTGGCTTCTCAGCTACTGCCCTCGGCCTCAGAGCCTCCACATCCCCCTCGCCTATCTCCCTCGCGTTGAACAGCCCTAGATCCCCTCTAAGCCCCTCCGCCCTTAGGATGAATATCCTCCTCCTAACCTCTAGAGAGAATCCCGAGAAGCTCTCCACAGAAACAGAAGATCTAGCTATGATCGCCCCCCTAGGCACGAGGGATAGGAGGGATGAGAACTCCGAGAGGATCTGATCCCTCTCATCTGGGGATAGCACTGCGAAGGGGCTCCCACCAAGCTGGAACCACCTAGCCCTGGCCATGCCAGGCTACCTCGCATTGGCGTAGCTGTATAGGGCGACGCCGAGGATCCATATGCCTGCCAGAATAGCTATGGATGCTATTACAAGCCTTCTAAGCCCTGGGAAAAGGGCTCCGAGGATGAATCCAAGGGAAAACACTATGATCATCGACAGCCCCTCGGAGGCAGGCAAGCCGAGAGATCCTAGAAAAGCTAGTGCCCTGGCAATCGATGCCCTGAGAGCCTCGTAGACCCACGCAACGATCCTCACCAGTATCTCCCCAACCACCCTGGCACCATCGCTAGAAACTATTGACATCCATATACCCACATAGATCTGGCAAGGGCTTAAAACAGCATCCCAGCAGGGCGTAGATATTTAAAGACAGGGGAAATATGTTGGGAGACGCTATGAGCGGGGATCAGGTGAAACGGATAGTGCCGAGACCAGAGGCGTGGAGAAGCAAGAGGCGCCGCATAGTCCCGCCGCCAGAGGCGTGGAGACACGGCCCGCTGAGAAAGAGAGAAGAGCCAAACACCAAGCCCCCGAACACAAGCAACCCGCCAGCACAGAGAACCCGCATTACGGGGGGATGAGGTCATCTATATAGTCGAGGCTGAGGAGCTGAGGGTCTCTAAGGCTTGGTATGAGGATCTTCTTAGCGAAGTTGATAAACACTATTCGAAATATTTGGAGAAGCTTCGTGCTGGGCTTGGAAGGGGCTAGCTGAGTAATATCATTGTATCCTGCGGATCTGCAGCTATGCCGAAGCCCCTAACTAGTAGATCTGCTACTGGTGCTACTCTATTTAGCTTCTTTGCATTCTTTCCCTAGATTTATTAAAGCTAGTTATTCCATTCTATGAAGATTCAATATAAGCTAGATTAAATATCGCTTCTACCTAGATACATGTATAAGACTTTATATATATACATATATATCTATAAAAAATATATACTTGCATAGATAAACTTATATATTTTTTTCTTTTAATAATGTTTGGGGTGATAGGCTATGACCTCGATATCTAGATCGATATTTAGGCTAGAGACCATAGCCATGCTAGTGGTGGGTTTAATTGTTGGTGGTATAGTGGGGCTGCTTGTAGCGCCTTCCATAGCACAGCCCCCGCCTCCAGCTGGTTCTGTGAAGACTTTCTATGTTCTTGAAACTGAGTGGGCTTTCGCTCTATATGATAGTGGGTTTAAGAGGATAGATAAGATCGTGGTTAATAGAGGCGATATAGTTCAACTAATATTTATACCAATGACGTTCATGCCTAAGGAGCTTTACGAGGAGTTGGAGCACGAATTTATAGAGAAGGCTATCAAGGCAGGGCTACTTAGTAGTAAGGATGAGTTTGAGAAGTATGAGGAGCAGGCTAAGGAGACCCTTGCCAAGGAGGCTTATGGCATAAAATACATACCCCACGGCCTAGCCATTAGGGGTTATGAGGATAAGGCTAATGTGGTCTCAGAGGGAAAGCCCATCATCATCACATTTACAGCTGATAGGGTTGGCGAGTTTGATATTTACTGCAGCTATGTCTGCGGATGGGGCCATGGTATCATGAAGCTTGATAAAGCGTTCATTGTTAAAGGGTAGGAATCGTAATACTACCCATACCTTTAGTATATCACTTTTTACAACTAAAAGCCTCTCCCTTTTAATGCTGGATGGTTTTATTAGCTTTCCCCGAATAGATGGGGGAACCAATGAACCACCCAAAGGAAACCCTCGCCCTTCATGTAGAGATGGAGGATACATAGCTTATAAATCTCCATCCTCGCCATAAATGACGAGACTTCCAGTTGTAACACCTCAAGAAGCCTCTCCCCTCGTAGAAAACTAGCCATATATTTATAGAAATCCTTGGGGAAACTCTATAGGGTGCCCTAATGCCACTGCTATCAAGAACAAAGATTGGCAGGGACCTGAGAACAACAGTCCCAAGAGAGGTTAGAAAGCTACTAGGCATAACCGAGGGTGACATAGTGGAGTGGGTCTACGAGGATGGGAAGATAATCGTTAGGAGGAGTGTATAAGGGGTAGTGCGATGGCTCACCGTATTGCTGGAGAGGTTGATGTTGAGGATAGGATTAAGGAGGTTCTGGAGAGGTTTGTTGGTCAGAGGTTCAATGGTATTACAATAACGGCTGTGAAGAGGCAGTATGATGTTGACGGTAGGCGGGCTGACATAGCTGTACTCAAGGACGACGGCCTGCCCATACTCCTGATAGAGACTAAGAAGAAGTATGAGAGGGGCGGGTGGAGGGTTGAGAGACGCTTCATACCCACATCCGAGGATGTTGTAGGCCAGGCTGTAGCCTACGCAACCATACTGAAGCATAGGGGCATCTACGTGCCCTTCGTTGCCACAGCTAACGAGTCACAACTAGCCCTATTCACGATCCCGGAGAACATAGAACAACTCGTAGACTGGAGAGCCGTAGAGGAGAGAGACTACGGCAAGGTTCTAAAGAACTTCTACGAGTTCAGACACAAATACCTAGTCTTCCACAGACCCCATAGGTTCTCTGAGGATTTCTTCAAAGAGCTCCTGGAAACAGTAACAGGAGTATATGCTAAGAGGTTTGGAGTTGAGGAGAGGAGGCAGGAGCTACACTGGGCTCTAATAGAGGATTTCAGGGGCTTCGTGGACTTCCTAGCACCCTTCATCCAAGATGCTATAGCCCCTAGAGGCAGGTTTAGGGATGATATTGCTAGGCTTGTCGAAGAGCACTCTATGAGGACGGGCTACACCCCGACGCCCGAAGGGCTGGCTAGAGAGATGGCGTATGTGCTGTTGAACAAGATCGTGTTCTACAAGGTTCTTGAGCGCTACTACAAGCTACCCAAGCTGGAACCCCTATACGAGAGTGAAAAAGCCCAGTCGTGCCACGCCTACCTAACCGGGCTGAGGGAGCTCTTCGATAAGGCTGTGGAGGTTTCAAGGGATTTCGAAACCATATTCAGAACAGGTATATACGATGCAGTTGATGTTACTGAAGGCGAGGAGGTCCTCAAAACCCTAGATTGGCTTGTAAGGCTCATAGACCACTACGAGATAGAGAGGCTTGGGGATATCATAGGGTTCATATACGAGGATCTAATACCGGGCGAGGAGAGGCACAGGCTCGGACAGTTCTACACCCCTAGGCCCGTAGCGGAGCTCATAGTAAAGTGGGCTGTCAGGAGCCCCGACGATAAAGTGCTGGATCCAGGCTGTGGTTCGGGGACATTCCTCGTAGAGGCTTACAAGAGGCTGGCTGAGCTCAAGCTTAGGAAGCCCTTCAGCGAGGTCAAGCATGTGCCAGGTGATGTTCACAGGCAGATTCTAAGACAGCTCTACGCCATCGATATAAACGAGTTCCCAGCGCACCTAACAACAATGAACCTCGCTATGAAGAATGTTAGGGTTCCAAGTCCTGAGACCAACATATTCGTTAGAGATTACTTCACGACAGTACCTAGGCAGGAATTGCTAGCACCATACATTGTTAGAACACCTGGAGGTGAGAAGCCCGCCAGGGTGGTGTTTGCGGATTTCGACGCAATTGTAGGTAACCCACCTTACACTAGGTGGACTGAGATACCTGAGGGTACACGAAGCCAGATTAGGGCTAGGCTAGGGGATCTCATCTCAGCCTACAACCTCACACCTCAGGTTGAGAGGGGTGTCGAGCCCGGTATCTACGTCTACTGGATAATGCACTCAACAGAGTTCCTAAAGGAGGGTGGTAGGCTTGGCATGATTATAAGTGACTCATGGCTACAGACAGATTACGGTGTGAATTTCTTCAAGTTCTTGTTAGATCATTATAAAGTCCACGCTGTAATAGATATATCAGCAAGGGTCTTCCCCATACCGCTCATTGGGGCGTGCATAGTTCTTTTAGAGAGGAGCTCCAGCGAAAATGAAAGGGGAGGTAATAAAACTGTATTTATGTATTTAGACGTATCCAAAGGAGGTATAGATGTTGATGAAATACTCAAGCTCATAGATGAGGTAAAGATCAAGACATCATCAGGACAAGCAATAGCAAAGGAACTACCATCAGGAGCTAAAGTATTGATTAAGGTATATACTCAAAGCGAACTCGTGAAGCATGAAGGAAAAATCGTCAATCTGATTTTCAGCATTAATGATGTACTTAACAGCCTAAAACAAAGTCCATTAATTGTTGAGCTCTCAAGATACTTTGAGCCTAGCTACGGTAATATACTCTATTTATACTTAACATCTATTGGAAGGATTAGAGGAGTAAGAAACGTTGGTGGTGAGGAGTTCTTCTACCTCAACGAGGATAGAATCCGACAACTTGGTATTCCTAGAGAGTTCTTATATCCGCTGTTGCCATCCTCTAAGCACTTAAGATTCTTTACATTCACACAACAAGATTGGGAGGAGCTTAAGGGAAGAGAGGTTGAATGCTATCTCTTTCTATGTCATAGACCTCGAAACGTGTTACCTTCACAAGTCTTAAGGTATATACAGCTTGGTGAGGGGCCGGACGCTCAGATTAGGCTTAGGAGGAGGCCTGGAGAGCCTGAGGGTAGGCCTGTAAGCGAATCCCAGGCATCTAGGACGAGAGCTGAGCATAGGAACATATTCGTAGACTGGTATGACCTTGGAGGTGTAGTGGAAGCACCGATATATGTAGCACGTGGTACACAGTACTGGATTAGATTTATATTAGCTAAGTTCCAAAGCGCTTTAGATGATCGGATTCTCGCTCTGATACCTAGGCAAGGCATTCAATTTGATGAGATTGAGCTTAAGGCTCTACTAGCATATCTAAACTCCTCGTTTGCACAGCTTCAGGCTGAGGCTATGGGTAGAAGTACTGGCGGGGGTATGATAGAGCTTGATGTGAGGCCCCTCAGCTCACTCTTAATACTGGATGTTAGGAGGTTGCCTAGAGGGGATGTTGAGAGGCTAGCACAGCTCTTCGATAAACTTGAGTCTGAGGCTAGGAGGCTTGGTGGTGCCGACTCGGCCGAGAACGTCTACGGCTCTGAGCTTGCCGGGGAGCTTACGGGTAGAACCGATGTTAGGCCCGGTATCCAGGGGCTCTTCAACACCGTGATAAGGGAGATTGACTACGAGGTTGCAAGGATACTAGGGCTGGAACACTTAATCGAGCCTATCAGAGCCCTAGTCCTAACCCTGGCTGGGAGGAGGCTGGCGAGAGCACAGGAGGCTAGGAGGGAGGCTATCGTAGGCGAGGAGAGGGAGGTGGAGCCTAGAGGGAGAAGGGCTAGAAGGAGGGCTGGAGGAGAGGGGGGTTCTAGGGTTGTAAGGAGGCTCGACGAGTTCCTCTAGGCTGGATAATAGAGGGTGGCTTCTAATTCCTTAACACTCTTCCTCCCTAGATTTGGTAACGTTATTGTTACCTTAGCATAGCTGGGAACTCTAGAGGACTAATTAGACACCCTTAGCCCTCCTGTACAGCTCCAAAGCCTCCTTTATCAGGTCATCGTAGTATGTGTTCAGCTTCTCTAAGAGAGGAGACCTAGCCACTAGCATAGCGGAGCTCCTACTACAACAGAGTTGTGGAGAAGAGGACGGTACTCAAACATCAGGACAGCAGGTTCCGGAGTGCCTGGGCTTTGGCTGGATGAACATCTTAGAAGGGTGTCTCGGCACACCCAGCTAGCCAAGCATCCCTTTCAACCTCGTTAAAAGGGTGTGGCCGTGCTAGGGCAATGAATACCCTTTAAAGGAATATCTCCGGAGCTTGTCCCCGATAAGCCTTATGCGTGGGGTTTGGGGCGGCTATGGGATCCTCTTAGGGCTTCTCAGAGCTTATCCCTAGGGCGTGCCCTCAGCCTGTGGGGTATTTATAACTGAAAGCCCGCTCTAAAAGGGCGGGGATGGTTATGGCTTATAAGCTTTCTAATATTGGTTTTGAGCCAAGGATGATGGGCTCCTGAGTGGGTTCTGGCCCCATACTGCTCACAGATGATAGATATAGCCCCAAATAGATGGGGGTAGGCTGAAAGCAATATAATAGTAAGACCATAGACCCGCCTGCCACAGCGGGAAGGGTGGGAATTTAAAGGGGAGAAGGTCAGAGCCGTGTTGTCATATATTTATATTATTATTTATGTATATTTCTTAGGTGGGTTATGATGAAAAAAGATATTGTTAGAAGAAGGATTCCGGTTACTGCTATCAGCTCTGACGATGTGGTTGGGTTGCTGCGTAGGCTAGATCTATATGATGATGTAGTCAAAGGGAAGATCACATGTCGCTTCTGTAGAATAAGAGTAACGCTGAAAAACATAGGCGGAATATCAGTGGTTAGTGGGAAGACTGTCTTGGTATGCGATAATCCCGGCTGTATAGCCAGAGCAGCAGTTCTATCTAAGGAGAGGTAGCATGTAGCTGGATCTGATGAGGATGGGTAGGCCTCTCCACACTGAAGCTCGAGGCTTTCAGCTGTAAGTCTCTGACGCGAGGATGCATGGGGAATGGGTGAAGTTATTGATTGGATAACGGAGCTTTGGAGATCTATATGGAGTTTTCTAGGGCCAATCGCTGCAGTCTTATTGATAATCCTTATACTTTATATTCGAGATCCTGAAGAATTTGACAGAATAGCTATACATATATCGTGGGCATTATCGCGGGCTAGTAGACATTTTGAGAAGAGCGCCATTAGAAGGGAGGTCAAATATTTAATAGCAAGTGAATTCATCAGAAACTTTCCTGTAGAGGAGATTCCAGAAATAGTTGTTGAATGGGGAGATGAGGATAGAGCCTATAGAGATGCTAAAGCGGGTAAACTAGTCATAGTGCTGAAAAGTGGTAGTAGAAGCCGCTATGAAAACATTGCTAGAGCCTTGATAACATCTATACCAGATCTCTTGGCATCTGAGATGAAGGTTGTGTATGATGATAAGCTCATAACATGTCTATCAGCCCATGTGGCTAGGAGCATTGCTAAGGAAAACCAGCCTGTTGTTACAGCTATAAACGAGGCTATAGATTCCTTGACAAGGGATGACGAAAATCTCCGCAAATTAGCATCGAAATTGGTTGAGATAGACGATAGATCGCTGCTTTCTAGAGTATTAATTCCAGAAATGATTGAGATAGCTAAGCAAAGACACCCGCATCGAGATTCATCAATAGATGAGGAGGTTCTCGAGCTAATTAACGTGCTCTATCCACTTGCGAGAGGAGAAGTGATCGATGAACCCATGGTCTATGGTAAATATATTAGGATACTATTTGTCCTTGTGGCGCGTCCAGAGAAGATCAAGGCTAAGCTGGAACCCCATGTGCGCTATGTAAAACACGTATTAAGAAAGTACCAAGGAATTAATAGTATCTATATCCTTGCAGCTGGGAAGAAGAATGTAGTGGCTGCACAGGCCCTGAAGATGCTCCTAGAAAATGAGCTTAAATCAATGAATTTGAAGCCCACGCTAAGAGAGTATGAATATGAGGGCAGATATAGAGATGCCCCTAAAATGAAACTCTATCTATGCAAAATAAAAATATTATGAGTTAAAACTAATAGACCGAGCCTGGACGAAGATCTGTTTTGCAGAGGCTCTCAACATCCTCCCTATGAGGGTTGGGTATGTTAGGTTTGGGAAGCCTATGTATGCCCTGCCATCAGCTATGTAGATCTTTGCATATAGAAACCCTCATCAAAGGCCCTTACCTCTGCATCTGGGCATCTTAGGAGCCCCTCGAAGGTATCTGCAGAGACTTTGTCAGAAACCAGGGCCTTAATGAGACGTCCCTCTTACATGCCCTTACAAGAAGTTCAGAACCGCAGCTGTCTAAGAACGCTGTTGCAACCCATATACTCTGGGAAGAGCCCTCAAGGATCCTCATAAGAATATCGGGAACCCCTCTCAAAACAAGCTATAGAAGCATCACCAAACATTATTAAAACTATATATGTTTCCTCTTTCCCATCTTTCGGGAAAAGCCGTTGGCTTTATAGGGATCCTTTTTCCCAATATACATAGATGGCTATGAAAAGGGGAAGCCTCAAACTCCTAGATGTCCCTCCATACCAAGCCCTTTTAGATGCTGTTTCGAGGTGTTGGAGGGATGTTCAGAGGGGCAGATACATGCTAAGGGATCTAGCCCTGGTTTCTATCCTTGTCTTCACGGGGTGCAGGATTGGAGAGGCTATGAGGATCTCCAAATCAGATCTCGATTTCAAGGGGAGGGCTGTTAGGATAAACCAGCTCAAGAAGAGAGAATCATTTACAAGGGTTGTTCCAGTCCCAAGCAACCTGTTTTGGGATATTGTCAGGGGCTACACGGAGAGGATAGCTGGTGAGAGGCTATTCAAGATCACCATCAGACATGGGAGGAACATAGTATATGGCTTCTCGGAGAGATATCTGGGGATGAGGATAAGGCCCCACGCTATTAGGCATAGCTATGCAATAGCGGTTCTAAAGACAACAAAGAACCTGGAGGCTGTTAGAAGGCTGTTGGGGCATAGGGACTACACAACGATAAAGACATATCTAGACATGACGCAGGAGGACCTCGAGGAGGAGCTTTCAAAGCTATTCAGAGGCTTGTAAATATCTGCAAACCTGCTCTCCGACTATGCATGGGCAGAAATCCAAAGCCCCCCTTTTCAGCGTGCAGGATTCTTTTTCTAGAAGAGGTGTTACTGGTTAAAAAACGCCGTGGATTTTGGCAGAATCCCTAAGATTCTAAAAGGGATAACGCCGTGGCTATATTGACTATCCATAAACCATCTCTACCCTGGCTCTGCGTGGAAATCCAACGCCCCTTTCAATGTCTGTAGGCAGGCATCTCCAGCCGAGGCTGTTGGTGTCCGCTGGCTATGAATTGGCCAGAATCCCTTAGAATCTAGTCTAGAAGGGATAACGCTGGATTCTGGCAAAGCCATTTCAATGACCGCAAACCGCTGTGCTGGCTGTGTGTTGTGTAGGATTCCTAAGGAGTATTGCCGGCGTTGAAAGCATCCAGAGCCCTTTTCAATGTCTGGAAAACGCCGTGGCTTTCGGGCTATCCCGATGCATAACCCCCCTTCAACCCAGCTGAAACTGCTTGGAAGGGATTCGAAGAGGCTGTGGACTTGCAAGCCCTATCTTTTTTATCAATTCATCATATTTCTATTGATTTAAAGGAGTATTGGGGCACAGCTGTTAAAAGGAGAGGCCTTTTCAGCGGAGGTCATCGGCTAGATTGGCTAAGTCCATGTTCTTGCATCTACAGCGTGGCAGAGCCGCCCCTTTTCAATCAAGGGCTCTCGTTGAAAGGGCAATGATGATCAGTGTTTCCAAGCAAAGCACAGCCGTTAAATGGCAGCCCTTTCAAAGCAACCGCGCCTCTGCCACCTAGAAGATCTAGCAAGGCTTTCGAGCAAGGACACCCTTTCCAAGCAATGGGCTCCGCGTTAGAGGCTCTAGACAATATATCTTGGGGATATCGAGCGCCGTTAAAAGGGTATAGCGATGCTAGCCAGTTCTCCAAGCAAAGGGCAACCCGTTAAAAGGGCAGAATGCCAGCCTTCCAACCCTTATAAGGGGCTGGGCATATATTTCGGGGGTTCGATGGCTCTGAAACAGATCCAGCAGCAGCCTCAGAAGCCTAGGAGGAAGCCTGATCTTGATGAGGAGCTCGTTGGCAGATCTGTTGAGATAGTTGTTGTCATCCCTAACCAAGGTTCTCAGATTATAAGGGGTAGGGTGATCAACTTCTCAACATACTTCCTAAAGATAGACGCTGGAAACGCAACATACTACGTGAACAAACCATTCATAGCATATATAAAGACATAGCCAAGATCTCTGAGTACCCAGAAACGGTCAAGCAAGTGTTCTTAGGAGCAAAGCGCATCACTATCAAGAGGAACTATAGATCTAGAAAGGGCGGGGTTATGGCCAAGGTGTATCATAATAACAGGACTACCAGGCTTAGGAGGCTATGTAGAGGATGTTTAACAGCGCGGATTAATGGCTTTTCAAAGCCCCAAAGCTGTAGAGAGAAGAGGTTCAGAATAATCCTGCTCAAGGTAGAGGGGGCTTCAGCGATAGAGGATATGTGAGATGTGGGCTTGAAATTTGAGATCTTTTTATTTATTATAGTCAAACTGCCCGAGAAGATAGGGTTCGACCTTGATTTTAATCTCGATTTAAAATATCTAACCGCTTGCAACAGAAGTCTGATCATGATTCTGCTTCTTAAGGTTGAGGAGATTGGGAGCTCCTTCTTTGTCTCCATTTATAAGCTACATGTAAATCAATATACTTCTTTGCCGTATCGTCTCGGAGCCATTCGAGATATGCTTCTATCAATAACTCCTTCTTTTTTTCTCTGAGTTTCTTAAGTTTCTCAGCTCTTCTCTTAGCCTCAGTCATCTCAGCCTCTTTTTCTTCATCTATATCCACATCATCTAGGTTTTGGATGCCTAAAACGAACTTAATACTTAAAACCGAATTCGAAACCTCGCCTATGATATAATATGTATCAGGTCGAGCGGGTAAAAGCCCTACTATATCGTAAAAATTATCTAATCGATCGATATATTTTAGCGTTAATGTTTCACTATCTACATAGTATCCTAAGTCAATCGTAGCCTTAATAGCCTTAGACATCATGCCAAATTTGTAATTTCTAGGATCGTCTGGATTAATAATTAGGGGATATGCTTCAAACTGATCCCCGTAGCGTACGATTAACCACGCCATTACCGGCATCATATATATTATTTTGAAGCTTTTCTCCTCTAGTTCGCATAATTCTTTAGAATCTTCACCATATTTTCCATAATACTCCCTCTCAACTATTTCGAGGCATTCTTTTCGAAATTTAATTAGGTTCATACTATATCACCAATATATTAATTATCTGCAAGGGTGTTAAAAGCTTAGCTATGTCTCCTCTGAGCTATATACGCTTTAGTGGGCTCTAAGCTAATCCAAATAACTAAATAACTGGTTAACTATGTATTATTCGATAACATACCCTTATGATGTCCTTAAGAATATTGCTATACACATTTCTAACATACTTGGAGTTGATCGATTCAGGTTGCATCGCATCAATAACACATAATTTCTGGATATTTCCATAGATGTCTACCAGAACCTGTGTCATTACTAGCAGGGCTTCTTCATTATAATATATCGCACTTGTGCCAAATAGCTAGAGTTATTTTTAAACCCCGGCCCTTTTCTGTGGAGACCATGATATTCTTCAGGAGGAAGGGTGATAGGGAGAAGGATGTTGCTAAGGCCCGGCCGAGGTATCTTGGCGAGGATCCAATAATAATTGGGGTTTTCAGTAGCGAGATAGGGGCAGGCGTTTCTAGCATAGCCTCCAGCCTCTGCCTTCTCTTCTCGTGTCTGGGCTATGGGTGTGTGTTCATCGACATGGATGTCTTCGGGGCTGTCTCTTCAAGGATGATCTTCCACAGGGGTTTGGCAAGCAAGGCAGATTCCCTATATGCTGAGGATGCTGCTAGGAACAACGCATCGCTATTACATATAATAGCCAGGGGTGGGAAAGCAGTCTCCCTCCTAGATCCAGGTGTTAGCGGGGTATCGCTGAGGGGCGGGAGAACTTTGCCGTCGCAGAGGCTCTATGTCCTCCCAGGCAGGCTCCTAACAGAGGATCTTAGGCTCTTCACCCCACCGGATAGATGTGATAGTGAGACCCACAAGATCCTCCTGAGATCTGTGGTCGACGTGGATAGGGCATTCAGCGAGAGGGTCTATGGAGAGGCTGTCAGGCTAGCTGTGATGGGGGCGAGGGAGGCTGCGTTGAGGGAGGGGGTTAGATACATAGTAATAGATTCGATTCCGATGCCCAGGGGCGAGGAGTATTTCTGCGGGCATAGAGAAATGATCTCAGCAGCGATAGAATCCGTTGATAGGGCGCTCCTAGCATCTAGCTTCGACACCGGGGCCCGGGGCTTGGATGATGTGCTAAGGCTCGTCAGAAAGAGATATAGGGCTATGATGAGGAAGATAGATGCCCTGATAATAAACAAAGCATTCGACGACGAGGAGAAGGAGAAGATCATAGAAACGGCTAGGAGAAACGGGGTTGAGAGGATATACTTCATCAGATATGATCCTGACTGGTCGTCAACAACAACAGTACCCATAGCCAGAGCTGTTTCAGGGGCTTCAGAGGATCTGATCGGGATAGCCCTCTCCCTCGGATACATATCCAAGAAGGATCTAGAGGCTCTGGATGCAGAGCTATGAAGGCATCTAGCCAGATTGTTGCTGCTTTGATGCTTGCCCTTGTTGCTGTTGGTGCTGTTTCGATATATTTCTCTCTGATCCAGCCGATGGTAAGGGCTCCGAGGGGTGCTGTAGCCCTATCCATTACAAGGGATCCAGAGCTTGCTGATGTCAGCAGTAACCAAATAGCTATAAGGGTTGAGGTTAAGATCTACAACCCACTCACAGAAAGCATAAGGGTTACAGCCGCAGAGGTTACATTCCTATTCAGAGGCCCCAGCACCCCCACCCTCTACGGGCAGAACTGTAATGTTGGGCTAGGAGGTGTTCTAGTGCCTGCAGGCTCTATCACCCACACATATATAGCGTGCTATTTCAATTCGGGCACTCCACCATACAACCATCTGCTGGTGGCAGCATGTGGGAGCACATACTGCCAGCTAACCCCACAGCTGCTTGCATCCGCCATGAAGAACCTAGAGATAGCCTCGATAGTATATTACTTTACAACCGCTGGCGGGGAGGGGGTATGCGTCTCCAGCGGGGATATCGAGAGATGCTACACAGGCTGAGCGAGCTGTGAGAACTTAGAAGCAGATCAGCATAGATCATAGCTGAAAGCTTCACCCCTCAGGGTGAGGCCCGCCCCATCATCTGATCCTCTATCCATTTGACCTTTAGTTGGGATCCCATGTATTTCTGATACATTTCGATGAGGATATCTATGTCGTCTCTCAGCTCTTTGCTCAGGTTCTTGGATGCATTATATAGATCTGTTATCATCGGCTCCAGATGCTTCGCATAGAACCACATGGCATCAGCATGCTCCTCAAATTTAGGTAGCGTTTTAACACCACCCTTTTTGTTGGGCATAACTATTATCGGTATGGGTGTCTTCGCTATTCTCCTTGCATAGTCCTCAGCCTCACGATCCCTAAGATTCCTAGCCCTATGCATGATGCTTGCTAGCCTCGAACCTATCTTGCTATATGCATAAGCCCTAGCAGATAGTGATGAATCAAACTTACCCAGAAACTTGTATTTCCTCCACTCCCTCCCCCTCTTAATCGTGATAACTGTAACTGAATAATCAAAAGAGTCTCTATGATCTACCATATCCATATAGCTGTGATCCATGCTCACAACAAGATCATGAGTCCTCGTAGCGATATCAACCATAGAGGCGATATCACCCTCTGAAGCCTCTCCATAGCTTCTAATCTCTGTGATGAAGATGTTGCCACGGACATCCAAAACCCTGAGATCCCAAGCATCTATTATGATGACAGAGCCTCTCTCGATCTTTTTGTAGATCTCGTCAAAGGGTCTTATCGAGGTGGGGTCTCCGCGGGGGTTGTTGATAAGCATTACAGGGCTCGAAAAAGATCTATTATCATCAACAATGATGCCATACAAACAATACATCTTCCGATTATATCTCGTGATCTTGACTCTAGAGTCAAATATGTAAACCTTACCCCTGCTCATCATAGTGAACCTCACCCACGATCCATACAAAACCTCTCGAACATTTCAGGGTTTTTCTCCCTGTATGTCCTGCATATTATGTCGAGGATCTCCCTATCCATTTTTCCAATGCTCTTTGGGAGGATGACCGCTGGCTCTCCATCTTCATCAACCCTCTCCGCCTTTCTAGCTAGCCTTGCAAGGTCGTTCCTAACCCATCCCTCCCCGATCTTATCACACCTCTTATAGTTTCTACAGGAGTTTTCGAGGAAGGTTCTGGCGAGCTCTAGGCAGGCTTCTACATCCAGTTTCCTGACGTTGATGCAGTAGGGGTTGAGAGCGGAGAGGATGAATCGTTTCCTTCCATCGGGAAGCCCGATGCTAATGATAGCCTCTATCCATGTGATAGTCCCAGGGCCCCTTCTAACCCTGATCCTCGGCCTGGGCATTTCGATCCTGACTACTGTGATCTCTATCTTCAGGGGGTCGAGAGGCTCTAGGCGATCCCATGTGAACTCATTTCTAAGCTTGATCCTGGGCTCCAGAAACAATGTCTCCCTTCTAACACCTCTTTTGTTGTAATAGCTAGTCGGGATCCTGTGGAGTGAGTTGAACCTAGTCGGGCTCATATCAACCATTCCCCTGTACCCCTCCGGCACGTGAGAGGCTACGTGGCTGTGAAGGGGCTGATAATAGTCATAACCTATCCTCCGTTTCAATGGGGTGAAGACGTGGCAGCCCTTTCTACCTGATCTCACAATGGCTGCGTCGCACCCATATAAGTCCTTTAAGATCCTCGCGAGCCTGTATGCTCCCTGGCAAGCAACGCTCCAGTCATCCTCGCAGTCAAAGTCTATGAAGATGCGGTCGTAGAGCATGACATCCTCGGCGGGCTTCAAAGCAACATCCCCCCAGAAGCCGTTCCCCATGAAAAGATTAGCCTCTCTGAAGAACCTCCCACCCCTGAGATATCTCCTCCAGATAAGCTCCTCAAAGCCTAGGAAGCTGGCCTGCTCCCTTATGAATTTGCATCCCCACCTGGGCATCCCCTGCGTCTCTTGACAGACATCCATATCGCCTATATGCAGAGCCCACTCCCTCGCAGAAGATAAATCTATCCTCGTGGGCCCGGCAAACCAGACCTCGACAAACTCTAGAAAATCATCGTAGGGCAAAATAGATCACCCCCTGGCCAGCCTATCCATGATATCCAGGATCTGCTCCCTAACAATTCTCCCCCTGAGCTCTTTGGAGAGGTTATAGCATCTGCCTGGGACATGCTCTACATAGCCCTTTTCAACGAGGGATTTGAATACCTTGGCTGCATCGCCATATTCTATTCCGTGTTTCATCAGCTCTTTGAAGGCTACTATCTCCCCCACGCTGACCTCTCTGAGGATGTATAGCAATACCCTCAGCTCGACTGGGGATAGCTCTCTCAACATCCTAAAGACAATCACCTTTGCCTTTGCGCTCACCCCTCAACACCTAAACATATCTTTTTATCCTTAGCGACCCCGAGTTTACCAACAACAACATCGTAGAGCTCTCCGAGTTTTTGCCTCAGCTCATCCTCAGAATAGCAGCCGGGCTCTATCTTCTCAACAACCCCTTTCAGAGCCTCGAAACCGCTAACCCCACCCCCACTATTGCTAGGCGTTATCTGCAGCTGCTGCCCAGCCGCCTTTATAGGCCCGGGCGGCGGGGAACGCGGAGAAAGCGGAGAAACATTGATCGCTGTATCGCTTTTCAAAGATTTTGAATGATCATCCAGATCGTTACTCTGCGATTGTTGAAGATCTTTAGAAGCCCCAGCTGTATCTATTGCTTCTCCGCTTTCTCCGCGTTCTCCACCGGTTTCCCCTATATTAGTGTTGATGCTGCTGCTCTGGTCCTCGGTTTCTTCTTTCGCTGATGCCCTACCTATAAATATCTCGATTAATTTTGATAGAGGTATTTTATAGCCTTTGAATTTCGTGCCCCCATCGCTGTAGCCTCCCTCGGGGGAGTCAAGGAACCGCCTAGGCGCTCCAGGACATAGGGGTCCCCTTGCCCTTATAACAACATGTGTATAGCCTGCTTCATAGTAGTCCCTAAGCTTTTTGTCCAGAGAATATAGCTCATTTTTAACATTCCGTGTAGATCCGCATAGTGGGTGGTAATCCTGTGGATCCGGGTTTCCAACAGCCTTGCACATTATTCCCCTAAGCCTCAGGATCTCGTTGAGCTCCTCACCATCGCTCTTGCTATATGTGAATTTGATCCCATATACATTCGGGTTTTCAATGATCGATTCAAGCAGTCTTAGAGCTGTTATGTTCGTGTCTCCTAACAACCTTCTTGAGACTTCCAGAGCCCTCTCAACTAGAAGATCCTCGTCTGTTTTCAAAAATGTTTTTTCCCCGCTCCTCCAAATCTCCCACACATACTTCACAGCTTCTCTATATACCTTTAGATCTACATTATAGTCCTTCTCAAGCAGATCCAATAGCTTTAGCGTGAGCTCAATAATATTGCTTGTTTTAAGCAGTTCTTCTTTATGTCTCTTCCACACAGCATCGAGAATACCCAGTATCGACTTTATCCTTGGCAGATCCTCGAAAGCCGCTGGGTTTATCTTCTCCCAGATCCATTCGAGCTCGATAACCCTACGAGCTATTGCGTAGTCGCTTACCTCTTTATCAACTTCCCTCATAAACCTTGAGAAATGAACATTTGTAAATATTATCACACCCCGATAACTCCTAAACGTGTAGCCTATACCGCCGCCGTACCTAGCTGCGTGAACACCTATTATACCGCTCCCCACAGCAGCGCTCATGATAATATCAATATTGCTAATAAGAGCACTTTTCGTTTGCTCGTCAAGGATCAATGGCATTCTGTTTAGCGATATCAAGTTACGTGCTTGCTCCGGTGTCCTCACAGCCCCTCTGATATAGACGAAGAGTTTGTTGTTGATATCATCGTTGATCCCCAGTAACGGTAGCAATATATATACAACTAGTGAGCTTTTTCCTTCCCCGCCCCGCCCAACATTCCAGATAAAGTTATCAACGAACGTTTTGTTGGTCATCCTCACGCTTGGGCTCAGAACCTTGGCCATAGCGAATGCGACATTAGCTAGGGCTAATCTCCTGTTATGCTCTGATTGATATGCCTTTTCAATCCACCTGGCGATATCCACAAGGGTATTAACACGCTCCGGATGCTCCCCAAGGTCTAGACCTACCCCCCTCGGATCTACTATACCTTCTGGCGTTATACCAGCATCTACATATCCATCTTCAACCTCGACGATCCTGCTGAGGATTTTCTGAAAATACGAGGTTGAGTACATGTTGAGGGGCACTACATATCGAACAGCTTCTCGATCCGCCAAGAGCTCAAGAAGTCCTCGGAGAGTTAAAGAGACCTCTATCACCTTCCCACCATCAAAAGCAGCAAATAAATATCCCGAGGGGTCTCGAACCTTTTTTATGTGGGGCAGCACCGCGATCTCACCCCCTAACTTCACCCCCTTGGCATAGCTGAACATATATATCCTCAGAAGATCTCCTTCATCCTCTATCACCGCCTCTTTCACACACCTCTCCTCCTCCCCGCTCCACACTGCGGTAAGACATATTCTTCTCCTCCCCTCCTCGGTCTTCTCCTCCTGCTCCTCCCTGTTCCTCTCCCTCATCTTCTCATTAAGATCATCGACATATCGATCCCAGTTCGCAGCCGCATTAACGATAAGCGTGGTGAAAACCTCTCTCCCACTCACAAATTTTCCATCGATATATACGTCCTTCCCAACGATCCCTTCGAAAACACTGCCCATCCCCTCGAAACACTTTTCGATCTTCTTGGATAGATCCTCATCCTTCTTCACCAAGCATATCACGGGTTTTGCAGTCTCCTCTATTAGATCCTTGAGCGCAAAGCCTGGGATGAGCTTGGCCTTTACAACCGTTATCTCCTCTCCGTTCTTCCCCTCTTTCCTTTCCCTCGACACCCAAATCTCAGCCAACGTCTCCCCACCCCTCGATATCTCGAAATAGATTCTCTTCCCATCACCGCTGATCCTCGGCGAGATCTTTATCGAAGCAGGCTTAGGTATTTCATCCGCTTTATTCTCCTCCACAGAGCCCTTCTTAACCTCGTCACCCATCTAGATCACCCCCGCGCTCTTGATCGATCAGAAGTACAAGATATCTCCTCGATCTACACGGATCCCAGTAATAGTATATAGCAGATCTGCAGTTTATCACCACCTCGTCCCCGATCTCCGACCTTGACAAAGATTCATGCTCAACAGATACACCATGGATAACCAGGGAATCGCAGTCGTTCTCACCCCTGCATAGTAAGGCATTATAAACAGAGCCGATTCTCTTTAGATATACATATTTATAGATGATCTTCGAGATGTTGTTAAAGCTTATAAATCCCCTAGCGTTATCATTATTCGAAGATCTGATCCCAGCGGTGCCCGCCATTTTTGATCGCCTCTAGTTCCTTTCCCGATCTTGATCTAGCAGAGGGGCTATCCATACATCCAAAGATCCGCAGTCTTTAATACTCCAAGCCATAGATCTGAATCTAGTCGGGATCTTGATCCTGTAGCTGCTCCCACCGATCCTCGTGAGTGTTGCTCTGAACACCGCTGTCGAACCATGGTAATTCTTGTCGACACAGCCACTAGCATCAACCCTAATCACAACCCTGACCCTGCGAAGGCCAGGATCCACGAGCTTCTTTGGAACATGGAAGTAGAATTCCAAACCACTGTTTCTAACCTTATATTTTCCAAGATAGATTGCGGATAGAATTGCTGAGAACGTAGACACCATCCTATCCCTCCTCTATATTCACTATAATACTGCGTTTGCTGGAATTTAAGCTCTACTTTCTTCTATTTTTTTCCAATTTTTTCTTAGATCTGTTATGGGGAAAGGAGATCTGTTCTGGACATAGGTTGAGCAAGTGTTCAAACATATAAACTTCCTAGCAGCAATAGTGTTGGGGTTGAGGGTATGCCTGTGATCAAGTGCCGTGAGGAGGATGTGTTAGAGGTTCTGAGGAGATCCCTTAGAGAGGGCAGGACCATAACTAAGGACGAGCTTGTCAAGGAGCTGGTTAAGCGCTGCGGATACAGGGATGTGAGCGGTGCGTACAAGCTAATCAAGAGGCTTGAGAAGAAAGGCATCCTGAAACACGCCCCAGGCTATGGATATACCGTCCCCTCAGAGGAGGAGAGTGGTCACGATAGGTTAATCATGCAGACCCTAGCAATGCTTCTGGACATGGCTTGGGACATGGATTTCAACATCAATGCAAAGAAGAAGAGCTTGAAGGATTACTATGGTGAGAGAATACCGATCCTCGCTGTGAAAGAGCTCATGGGAAACGCCCTGCTTCACATCGCAACCAGCAGAGAGGATCTTGCTAAGGAGTTGAAAGAGATAGCCAGGCTCGGGCTCCTGGAGAAGTATGAGGATCTCCTCAAGAGGTGGAGGAAACTCCTGAGCGAGGTAGAGGATCTTGGAAGAAGTGTTTCGGAAGATGAGCACTTTTTCCTAGGCGAATTTATAGATGAGGCAGCGAAGATCCTCGAACTAGAGGAAGAGGCGGATGCCCGTCGCTACTATGAGATGGTGAAAAAACTGATAAAGAGTGTCGGCGGGAAGAGTAGGGTCAAGGAGGAATGTTACAGGGAGGTCGAGCGCTTCGAGGACAGGGAGATCCTCAAGCGACTCTGCGACAAGATAGATAAGCTAGATGAAATAGCCCCAAAACTCTCAGATATGGTGAAATTAGAACAGCTAGCCGTGGAGAGGGACAGGATAGAGAAAGAGCTTGAGGAGATAGCTGGCGTTCTGGGCAGGTTCTACAGAGTGCTGGTGGGTGGGATGAGGAGTTTCTACATAGATGCGATGGCTACGGGGCACACTAAAGGCTGGTGCAGAATCTGCGGGGGAGGGATAGACCAAGAGCTATCACACTCAATAGAGAGCCTAATCAATTGGCTGGAGAACCGAGAGCCAGAGGAGATATCATATATGCTGGAGAAGTGGGATCCTAAGGGATATCAAAGGTCGCTGGAAGAGAAGCTAATGGTTTACTAAATCATAGCCCCCTCTAAGGCATACCCTATAACCTCTTTTCTCTGCTCCACACCAGCACTAGCCCAGCACCGATAGCCCAGCCCTGTCATATATATCTCTAAGCTCTTTAACGCCTATCGCTAGGTAGTGCCTAGCTAGTATCTGGAACTCCCTGGGGGGAACCCTGCCCTGGAGGAGATCTATTATCTGTCCTGGAACTCCCTTGATGCTTAGATAGCTTGCGAAGAAAGCCCTGAGATCGTATAGCCTGAATCTCTTGCCAAGGGTCTTCTCCATAGCATCGTATATAGATGCCCTCAGGGCAGAGTCCTTGAATGGGAATAGAAGGGATCTCCACTCAGAGACATCCCTAAGCAGGTTCCTAACCCTGGGCTCAACACTTTTAACGAATTCCTCTCTATATGGGAGGTAATGCTTTTCGAGATAGCTTTTCAGCCCCTCTGAGAAGAAGGCTATATAGGATCTCTTTGTGTTGCCTATCCTCATTATCCTCAGCATCCTCTCACCAAGATCGAGATCCCCTAGCCTTGCATTCAAAACCTCCCCAGGCCTGAGCCCCGTCTCTGCTAGGAGTGCGTAGTAAGCCTTTGCAGGGATCCAATCTATAGCCTTTGCAACAGCTCTAACCGTTTCCAGGGTCAGGGGCTCGGAGGCCATTTCATGCCCGCTTCTAGGGATTTTGAAGGCTGAATATAGATTTGGATCCCTCAGCACGTGCTTTATGAAAAGCTTTAGAGTTGATGCGACGTGCCTGGCGACGTTGGGGCTCTCATCCCCAAGCTCTTCTATATATTCCCCGAGCCTCTCTGGGGATAGCTCCCAACCGAGGTCGTTGAGAGCCTTTCTAAGATATCTATTCCTATCATTCCTCGTCTTCGGAGCCCTTGACATCAGGATCTTATCGAAGGCATCCAAATGATCCTTGGTGATTGCCACGCTATATCCCCTCCTACCGAGGAGACCCAACACCCTCTGAATAGCCACGCCAGACAGCTGTGGATATCTATTGACAAGGGCCTCCAAACCCATCAAAAGCTGGTCAAGCATGGAGAGAGCCTCAGAAAGATCCCTAGGCTCCCAGGAAAGCCTCTGGATAGACCGATCCAAAGCCTGTGAACCGCTTACAAGCGATGCGAACTCATCCAGGGAGAGCATTCTGAGCATCCTCTCAAGCAGGGCATCAGATACCCTCGCCCTCCTATTCCTAACCTTATTAGCATATGTAGGATCTATACCCAGGTCAGAGCTCCTAACACCCCTCTCCCAGAGATAGTCAAAGATCCTATACCTAGCATCGTCGCCAACACCCCTGAGATCGACAAGGTTCGGATCTACCAAACAAACCACCAGAAATAATATACAAGCAGGTTTATAAGCCGATATGAAAGCCGATATGAAAATTTGATATGAATGCTGATATGAAAACCGATATGGAATCTGGATCAAAGGGATCGGATCTTTAAGAAGATCCCGAGGATCAAAGAGGATCCCGAGGATCTTTTATTTATAAATGAGGATCTTTAGGTGTGAAGATCTTGGTGCGGCGGCCGGGATTTGAACCCGGGATTTCCGGCGTGGCAGGCCGGCGTCCTAGACCAGGCTA
>JAWBYA010000011.1:0-24327 GCA_038867615.1 Sulfolobales archaeon
GGATGAGATCGAGAGGATAGCAAAGAAAGAGCTGGATACCTATTACAACTGAAAGCCTCGTCCTTTAGGGCGGGGATGTTGTTAATGCTTATAAGCTTTGCTCCATAATCTTTTTGGGCCTCGGCGGGCTAACTCCTATCTGCTATAACCCCGAGCCCCGCACTATACGGGGTAGGGGTAACACGCCTAAGACCGGGCGTGAGGCTAAACCCGGCGGAAGCCGGGGATGTAGCCCAAACCTCCCCACCCTAAGGGGAACCCTCGCCCTTTCAAGGCGGGAGGTGATTAGCATATTATGCATAGATGTTCTTGATCCTAGATTTAATGTATGCGTGGTTATTGAGTGCTGTGTGGATTGCCACAGCCACCGTTCTGCCATCTATGTTTTTTGTGAAGAAATCCTTTGGGTTTTTGATCCTATATCCATCAGCCACGATCCTCAGGACAGATGCCACTACATGCTTGCATGGATTGAATCTATGTTCTCCGTGTGTGCATGTGCATGAATAGTCGAATGTTAATGGACTTGCCTCGATCTTAACTTTATAGTTTTCTCCTTCCTTTGATTCAGATGGGACTATCGCCTCTACATATCCCAGCCCTTTCTCAACAATTCTAACCCTATCAATCAGGTTTATCGCCTTAGCAAGCACCCCTGGCTCCTCTCTTGGATAGCTCTTTGCCAACCAATAGCTCGATGGTTTGTAGCTGGGGTCTTCTATGGTTTGAGACGCTAGTCTAGCTATCCATTCCATCAGATTGTCTAGGAACTTGTTTCTCTGATCTCTTATAGGGTTTCTCATCCTATCCCTTCTTCTTTTTTGAATAAGCGGTTGCTTTTTCGTGTCTGGTTTTGTTTTGGTGGGTGTATGGTTAGTACTGTGATCGAGTCCTTGCTTAGTGTCGCCGCATTTGTCATGGTTATAGCCACGATAGCTGGTGCTGTATCTGCTGGCTTCGCAAACTTCTACACAACTGTGGTTGTTTCTCAAGATTCTCTTGAGAAGTCTAATGAGAGGATCAGGGTTGCCGCTGCTGTTATTGATGGGAAGCTATATATAGGCTTTAGAAATACTGGGGCTAAGGATGTAACTATAACGAATATCTATAACATCTACCCCTGGTGGTATAGCAGGTTCTGGAGCGGATCTATAACCCTGCCCCCAGGAAGCCACTACATACTCAGTCCTTTCTACACCATCGTCCCAGATAGGGTTGTGGTTCAGAGTGCTAGAGGGGTTTTCACACCTGCAAAGGTTATCTATCTAAGCAGTAGTGGGGGTTCGATAGGCTCTGTAACACCTACAAGTCCTTGGGGGGAGACGTTCTACATAGATGTGGGATTCGGGGATGTTGTTATAAGCACTACTGGTTATCTAGTTGCATTCGCCACATACAGCACTAGAAACCCATATACATCTGATGTTTTCTCATCGATCCAACCCATATCATCTGTTTCAAGGGGTCGGGGCGATTTGATAGCTGTATATACTCTTTCATCTAGCTCGTGGGCTAGGCATGAGGGTTCTGTAAGGATATCCACCAGCTATTACAAGGCATATGGCTCTGGCATATCTCTAGGGGTCTCGGGCACATATTCATATCTATATGTTGCTGCATGTGCTGGGATAGCCTTTGAGACACAGCCATCATTCCCAACAACACTTTCTGTGTGGGGGAGAACTGGCTCTGTCTATGAGGTCAGAGGTTCCTCAATAAATGTTAGTGCATTCGATGTTGTCTTTCTAACGAGGAGCATAGATCCTAGGCTGATGTTCCAAGAGATCCTAAGCGGCTACCCAGCACAGACAAGCATTGATGTCTCCAAGGGAGGTGTTGTCTATGCTGTACAGGCTAGGTGTATGAAGATATGGTATGAATATCCAAGCCCAAGATATCTAAGCATCCGTGTAGGGGACTTCTACGATAGCTACAGGGTGTACAGTCCCAACTACCTAGGCTTCGGGCTGGGGGTTATAATGACACAGGATATCTGGGGCTTCTCAGGAAACCCCCAGCTTGTCGCTCCATACCCCACCATATCGATCAGCTACATACCTCCCCAGGCAATTATAGAGATGATCCTCTTCTCCTGAGCATTGCTTTTCACCCTAGATTTCTGGGAACATGGAGCTGGTAAGAGCAAAGGCATCGCCCGAGGCTAGGAGAGACATAGCAAGGGATCTAGCATCTATTGCGGAGAGCGGTAACGCTGTTCTAGAGGCATATCCAGGGTTTGGAAAAACTATGATTGCGTCTGAGATAGCCTCTAACGCATCATCCGCAGCTGTGATCACAAGGACTGTTGAGGAGATGTTCGAGGTGATCAGATTCTCACAGGCAAAGATAATACCCCTCTATGGTAAGGAGAAGCTCTGCCTAATATGGGGAGGATCTGGGGATGTGTATAGGTTCTGCTGGGGCAAGAGGATACTCAACATGTGTAGCTATGAGTATAGAGCGACAAACGATCTCGTGAGATGGGTTGCTGGAGCACCCAGAAAGCCCGAGGAGATAAGGGATAGGGGTAAGAAGGCTGGTCTATGCCCATACCCAAGCGTGCAAGTCCTCTCCAAGAGCAAGAAGATAGTAACAACATATGGATATGCCTTCACACACCCAGAGATCCTTGATAGAGACCTTGTAATATTCGATGAGTCCCACGAACTCTTAGAGGCTGTGCTACAGAATGTGGAGGTTATAGATGACAGCTACATAGAGCTTGTCTTCAGAACCCTCAAGAAAGATCTAGAGGCTAGGCAGGCAGCATATATGGTCAGGGGATGCTGGAGAAGAGCCACGAACTTCCCAAGCTTTGTCGAATGCCTTGAGAGGTTCGAGGGTGGAGGGGATGAGATAGAAGGGATTATCAATGCCCATAGAAGGGGAAGGAGCTATTGGCAGGGAAAGAAGGGGTGGATACTGAGGAGGATGCCAAGCTTCAGGGAGAAGGGTCTTATATTCATGACAGCCTATCTACCTCCATATATAATTAGCATGATACCTAGGCACAAGGTTATAAAGGTAGAGGATCCTGAGAGGGTTGTTGAGGCGGAGATAGATACAAGCCTTACAAGCAGGTTTGAGGAGAGGGGGGAGGAGATCTACAGGGGATATGCTGAGAAGATTGTGGAATACTATGACAGGGACACAGCTACTCTCGTAATGCTGCCATCCTACGACTTCCTTGAGGAGGTTAGGAAGAGGCTTCCAACCACCCTGCTCGATAGAATCAAGCCTCCAGAGGCTGTGAGGGATCTAGTGGCTGGGGATATTGTGCTAGATGTAGCTGGTGGGAGGAGCACCGAGGGTGTCAATCCAAGCCCATATCTCGGGAGGGTTATCGTGGCTGGGCTTCCATATCCACCTCCCACAGGTGGGATGAACCTGCTGGCAAAGATCTATGGGTTCGACTCCACATATACATACACAGCACTCCTAAGGGTTGTCCAGGCTGTGGGGAGGCTCAGGTTTAGAAAAGGGGCTAGGGCTATACTTATAGATAAAAGGTTCGAGGGTGTTAGATATCTAATGCCATCCTGGATCAAGATCTCCTAGTTCAATAGCTTAACCTCCTTTGCTGTTATTTAAGGGCTGCCCTGTTAGCAGTAGCTATAGCCCTGCTATGGATATTCAACATGCTAGACCTTGCTATCAGCATCTATGGCATAGGCTTAGGAGCTGAGGAGGTAGGATTCGCATACAGGGTATTCCCAGGAGGTGTTGAGGGGCTGGTTGTTGCAAAGATAGTAGGCGGTTTGATCATCTCTCTCTGGGGGATAGCGGTTTCAAGGATATCGAGGAGAATACCTAGATATGGTGAAACGGTTAGAAAGGCAACAATATATGCTATAATAGCAGCAGCCCTTACACTAGCATGTGCAACAATAAACAATATATATGTTATCTATGCTCTGCATTATAGTCGCTAAGCACTCTGATGATCTTCTATGTTTTTTGAGTTTATCTACCTAATCTTGTTATTGCTGCTGCTATTGATGATATCATCCCTCCTAATATCGGTATTGCTGCTATTGATGCTATTATGATTGATGATGTGAAGAATATTATCAGGCTTGCTGCTGTTACATCTACAATCGCATTTATTATTAACGTAATCTGACCTGAGATCGGTATCACCTTCAGGATAGAGGATAGAATATCCAGGTTGGCTCCAGGCACATAGGTTAGGACTGCATCCTCAACAAGCCTTGCCATGAACTTAGCCAGCGGCGCTCCAGCCGTGAATATGATCATGGCTGCTGCAGCCCCTCCGAGGAAGTTGAACCCGAGACCAGAAGTTGCTGGGAACACAGCTAGTGCTGTGCCTATGACAACACCTATAACTATTACTGCTATCGCTATAACAGCTATGGCTACGAGAGCACCTATACCTATATAGAGGGTATAGCCAGTTATCACGGCACCTGCGAAAGCCACGACCAAACCACCTATGAGCGGCCCTATAATCATTGAGATTGCTAATCCTAAGGCGCTTATGAGGACTGGCACAGCTAGCAATGCTAGGAGGGCGGCACCTAGAGCAACTAGAGAGAATGTAAAGTCCCGTATCTCCATGTTCATCCTATCAAGGAACTTATTGGCTGTGTCAATTGCTTCTTGATACTGGAGGATGACCGTTTCATAGCTTAGAGGTGTTAAACCATTTATAGTCGGTACGTAGAAGCCCCCTACAAGGCTGCTGCCAGCATTTGTTAGTATAGATGCCACTATGTTATATGCCACCATTGGTAGTGCGTAGAGGATAACCAGCAATGCTATCCCAGACATTATTGTGGATTTAGCTTCAAAACCGAGTCTCTCCACCCCAGCCCCGAGATCTGTGAAGTAGGAGAGACCATACAATATAGCGCCGAACGCTATCACTATCACAGGCGCCAACAGGGTTGCATATAGATATCTGCCTAGTCCAAGCCCAGTCAGCATATAGTTCTTTACTGATGATGCATTACCGCTTGAGGATCCGCTTATCTGGAATTCGAATCCCTCAAGCCTTACCCTCCCGCTATAGCTTGCAGAGATCGTGGATCTGTCTGGTGGCTTTGAAGTCCACCCCACAGAGAGCCTGCAGTCCCCGATACTCTGCGGGCTTGAGATATATACAGAGCATTTGGAACCATCTATACCAGGGATCTTTGGGTCTGTGTTGAAGATAGCCTCAGCCTCTAAGGAGTAGCTGACCCCCTGAGTAGCTGTTACAGCGAATGGCATAATCACGGTAGCGCCTGTGCTTGTCATAACACCATGTGGCGTCCCAACAGAGACCACCAGAGCCCTCGTATCTATGTTGAATGCACCATCCCACGTGATAGACCCGCCACCATCGATCCCAGCCTCTGCTACATAGGCTATCCTGCTGTAAGCCCTATCACCCTGGAATGTTATAGTCCACTTCAGGCTTTGAGCATCCCTTATCGAGAAGCTACTCTCGAAGCTACCTAGATTCACTAGATCTGGATTGCCAACTGCTGTATCAACTAGGCTCTGAACCTTCGTTACCCAGTCCTGACCGCTTGCTGTGGCGTTAGATGTTCCATTATATGCGTAGAACGTTACCCTGACCCATATAGATGTGGAGCCATATCCCTGGGATAGGATATCAACAACAGCTCTGTACTCCCTTGAAGATACCGTGTACATGTTGTCCTGCTTATCAACAATATATCTACCGCTAGCCCTGAGATCCGAGACATTGATATTTATAACCAGAACATTTACCTGTGGGTTTGGAATCCTGAATTCTCCAGAGCCTGAGGAGCCATCTGCTGTGAGGACACCTACAACCCTTATATTTGCTGGGATCTCCCACCTCCCTGGACTTGGCATCCCAATCGGGTAGGCTCTATATCTTATATTGCCATCGGCTGATGATTGGCATCTATAGTATGTGAGGTTAGTGCTGTAATCCGTGTACTGCTCATAACATTTAGCATCTCTAGGTGATAGTGAGTAGCTATCTATAGAGACTGCAAGCCCAGAGCCTGTCTGGGCGTATGAGCCTACAGCCTGTAGAGAGGGTGTTGGCGGGGGTGCGAACATGCTCTTAACAGTTGATACATATATATAGTCCTGTGAGGAGAAGCTCTGCTCGACCACGAAGTACTCTCCCCTCTGGAGATTGTTGGTTCTGTTATTTGGGGCTAGTAGGAAGACCAGGGTCTCTGGATTAACTGTGTAGCTGTTATTCTGTGGGGAGATGTTGATTGCAGATGCTATGCTGATAAGCATAAACACTACCAAGAGGGATATAAGGTGTCTCATGATCCATCAGCCCCACTATGATCGATTCCTAATGCTTGTTGATCTTTGAGATCTATCTCCACATGTTCACCAACCATTCTAGCTCTGCTAGGTATCCCTGGATATTCTATGTTTATCTCTCTGAGTCTCCTGCCATCTCTATCCAGAATGGCTATCCTTATCCCCGTGATCACGATTCTATGTGGCTTTCCATAGCATGCTATCCTTACCTTTGCAACCCCTTCTCTGATCACTATATATGCTCCTCTAGCAATCTCCCTAATAGCTATTTCCTCTGCTACTGCTATCCTCTCTATTCCATATAGCATTGAGTGGATCGCAACCCTAATACCCTTGACAAGGCTGGAGAGTCCCACGGGGAACACCTCATTATTAACGGCTGGATTTGATAAGCGAATCCCTTTCTATGGTGGTTCTTAGGTATTCTGATGCTAGATGCTCTATTACTGCTATTGGTATCTTCTTTGTGATGCATATGGTTTTTGATGGTGTTGCTAGGCATGAGCATTTTGTGGTGAACATGTTATCCTCAAGAAGTCTCCTATAGATCATAGCCTGTAGAATCCCAGCAGCCATAGTGCTCTCCCTCTCACTACTCTTCAGCTCAACTACTACAGCATCTCCATCATCGTCTATAAGTACTATGTCTGGGGTTCCATGTAGCTCGTAGAGGGCGCCCCCAACATTGAGCGGTATCCACAGGTGTAGCTCCCTGAAGAAAGATCCATGATCCACCGAGCTCTCAACAATGTTGTGGAACACAAGACCTCTGTAAAGGGTTCTAGTCTCCCTCTCCTCAATAACAATTCTAGGAGGTCTCCCATATGCCGCTAGAGAGACAAGGTCTGAGACATAGAGCTTCCAAGGATCTCTAGGTCTTACATGGATAAGCCTCCCACCAACCTCTAACGAGAAGACCTCAGCCCTCCCAAGCATCATAACACCTCTGAAGACATTCTCAAGCCTAGACCTAGCAGCCCTCTTAGCGATATCAAGAGCGTAAGCCCTCACAGCAATCGGGATAGATCTGATGACAAGGGATTCACAGTCAGAATCCCTCTTTATATGCCCCACCATAATTTTCATCAAAAATATTGGGGACAGGCAAAGGATGGAGACTGCAGTTCCTAGGCTTGTTGTTACTAACATAGTTGTTAGTGGCTTTGTTGAGGGTGTTGATATATATGATCTGATCGAGGGTGTCTATGATGATATGGGTGGGTTGTCCAAGAAAAAGGTTATCAACATATCTTGGCGTGGTAAGTACTACAGGGCTGTTATTAACATGTGGAGGACAAACTCGATCCTGATCAGGATAGTGCCACAGGAAGAGCAAGAGGGTGGAGGCTATATAGATGTTGAGAGCGATAAAGATATAATAGAGCTGGTTAATGAGGTAGGGAAAGAGCTGTTAATGCTGATCGCTGATAGGCTGGGTTATAGGAGATATATTGAGATCGTAACACATAGAGAGATAGCCACCAAGTTAAATATACAGAATATCGTTACCCAGGCTATGCTCCCAAGATGTGTGGATCTCGATAAGCTCTACATATATATCGAGGGGGCTAGACCCGCCTGCTTCTCTGCAAGGTATAGGAGTAGCAGGGGTAGGGGGTTGATACCGCCAGCACTCCTGATATACTGTGAGACACCATCCTACAGGGTAACTGTAGAGCTGTTCAGGACTGGAAGGTTCCAGGCTAAGGGGGCATCTAAGCTATCGGATCTGGAGGAAGTGGTTAAGAAGATGATCAGCATCATAGAGGTATCTGGATCATATTCCGAATGCATCTAGCTTAGCCTTCTAACATCTAGCGGTATTTCTATAACTACTGGGTTGCTGGGGTTCTCGGTTATCTTTATTATAAGTTTATACACTCTGTAGGTTCTGATGCTCGGGTTGTCGAAGAGGAGATCCCACTCGACAGCCTCTCCAGGATATAGTGCTGGACTGCTTGGGTTTAGCTTCACAGCCACGCCAAGCCTCTTTATAGTCTCGTTCGCCTCCCCAATGCTCAGAAAACCAGTTATATATCCAGATGATTGGTTGGCATATCTACCCGATGGGTCTATCAGCTGCAGGCTATAGTGGACATATGGGCTCTTCCAGAATACAAATATATTTGATCCCCTGTTCTCTATCCTAAGCCTGACAACAACATATCTAGCAGAATCACCAGAATCTATATATAGGTTTCTATCCTTCAAAACATACCTAGTCTCAGTAGCATTGACAACCGTGAACACCAAACCCCCGAAGCTTGCTGTGCCCCCAGCACCAGATATAGTTCTGGTCTCGATTGTGCTCGTGGATTGGGATGGGATTGGAGGGAGTATGAGGATCAGGAGTATGAGGAATAGAAACAGAGGTAGTATAGGCAGCAGGAATTCTTCTTTAAAGATCTCCACACCCTCTGGATTCCACAGCCCGCTAGCCCGCAATATTATGAGAGGGACAACAATACTCAAAACAAAGAGTGCCAGCATCTCTGGAACCATATCACGGAGCGGGGTGGCGGGGCGGGTCATAATTGTATGCAGGGCATAGTATCCTATGGCTAGGATGAAGAGGAGTAGTGAGACACCTCCTATGATCTTTCTAATCCTCATCTTCCTAGCCCTGCTGGCATATATGTCAGAACCAACATGTCTATAGGGTGCTCTATATGCTGTCCATATGGGCTGTGCTATATACCGTCTAGGAATGCCTCTTCTCCTCTTCCTAGCCTCTTCTATCTCCCTCAGCAGCCTTTCCCTCTCACTCCTCTCGATAATCCACGCCCTCCACCTCCAAGGAATACGGCTGTAGATCCATCTCATGGGGAGGAATGCTATGAGGAGAGATATGGCGATACCCATGACCGATATGGCTAGGTAGAGGGAAGAGACAGGGAGATATCCTAGGAGCCCCCTGATGAGGATGTCTAGGAAGAGTAGGGCACCTGCACAGCCGATAACAATTCTAGCCCACCCCATCGAATACCCCATAAATAGTATAGATAGCCTTAGAAAGCTAATATAGTGCTGGATCTATATTCTTTGCCTAGATAGCTTTTTCCTGTTTGTTTATTGCTTTGGTGGGTATATGGCTAGGCTTAGGGGTATATCTAGTGTTGCTGTCTCCCTCCTGCTCATGGCTATTGTCCTTATTGCGAGTCTATCGGCATATATGATCATGGTTAATAGGCTCTCAATGCTGGGTCTTGAGGCTAGCGCCCCGCCTGAGAGCTCTCCGTATAGCTTCACAGCAATGATCTACCCAGCGGAGGCTTTGACAGGCTATAAATACTTCCTATCCATAGACATAGCATCTGGCTACGAGGAGCTCAAGAGATTCGTAGTGCTAGTGCTATATAACACCCCATATGGACAGGCGATAGTCCCAGCAATGGGTGCTGTTACAACAAACACACCTGGATATAGCCCGCCAACTATGGTTATATCCGAGATAAAGCCTTCATGGGATGCCTCGACCCTCAGCCCCACGATATGCTCCAACATCTACGGCTCCGAGCAATGGCACAGGGTTCTTGAGATAAGCACGGTATCTATCTCGTGGGCTCCGTGCTACTTGGTGATCCCCCCAGGAGGATCTATACATCTGGGGATATACACGGTAGGCACCTTCGACACGATGAACACACCCATAGGGGTTTTCGTATGCACATCCGAGAGGTGTAAATACCAGGGTTTCGAGACGAGTGTGATATCGCCCCTCTATAGGATCCCAGCACAGCCACCCTGGACAAAGGACACATCACAATGCCAGCTAGTAACCTCCTGGTACGGCTCTCATGGCCCTGATCGGTCTTTTAGACATGCTGGTTTCATAAACCTTGTCAGGACTAGGGGTAATGATAACATCTACTACACCATTATCGTTAGGCAGCAGGAGACAAATGGATGGGAGGCTGTTGCCCTAGGAGTCCTACCCCCAGGTTCTAGCTGGTTCTGGCTTGATGAGAATGGGATGCAAGCACTACCGAGATTCGCAAACATAATCGGGGGTATAGAGATGAGTGCATATATCTGGTGGGGTGGCTATGCAAACTCAAGGCAGGATTTCGATAACTTCTTCAACTCAAACCCACAGCTATTCTGGAGCGGTTTTGTGAACAAGATCTATTTCTATGAGTATGATGGGTGCTGGTGGTGCAGCCCTGTGAGCCCGTTTCCATTCGATAGGAAGGATCTCTTCGCAACAATGACTGTTATCAATATAGAGGTTAGGCAGGGGTATGAGGGTCTATGGGGGTTCGCAATAGATAGCGATGACGCAGCAGACGTGATCATCTGCGAGAACAGGGCTAGCAGCCCTGCTGGAAGGTCTTTGACTCCTCCTCCTCAGTATGTTGAGGATGTCAGGGGTATGTATTTCGAGCACTCCCCAGTATCTATGGTCTTCAGCTACACAGACCCACCTATAAGGGCTACGATAACATGTTCAAGAGAGGTTGGAGGGATATGTAGATCCGAGGTGCTATATCCACCTCCAGCGTTTCTCCTCTTCATGCGCGTCCTCCCAAACCCAGCACCACCAGGGTATCTAGCTGTTGAGACTAGATATGCTTATAACATACCGCCCTATGCTCCGCAGGCTAGGGGAGGGGATGTGGAGACCTCTGGCTTCCAACCTAACATGCCCATGAACTATGTATCTGCAACAGGTATGAAGATCCTTGAGGCTATGGGCTACCCATACGCAGCCCTTCTCTACAATTACCGGGGGGGGTGGGATCTAGATATGGGTCTATATAACAAGACTAATTACCAGTTCTACAGCTTTGTCTATACAAGGGATAGCCTCTATTCCTTCGGAAGCCTGAGCCTGAGGAGCATATGGGGCTACAAGACAAACTGGATCAATGACTATCCATCCCCCTATGCTGTCGAAACAAAATACTGGGAGCCTAACGAATATACGATGCCTGATATATCTAGGGGTGCTTCAAACCCATATAGAATCTCCCTAGACCAGGGCATCATGGATGGGGTGGCTAGCTTCCCAAACAGAGACCCCAAGGCACCAGTTCTGATAGCAAGCATAGGCACAGATGTCAATGTTGGCGGGCAGGCTGGGCACAGGATATGCCAGCCATACCCAGGGAACTACGTGCCCCCGAGATGCGACACTATACAGAGTGCATTCGTGATCCCAGACTACAGCGACCCACAAACACTACAGGGGCGGAGGATAAAGCCATTGATAACCATACAGGGATCCACAGGAGACTTCCCAATGGAAAAGACAAGCGTGAATACATGGGCAGAGCATCCTAGGTGGAGGGGGATAGGATATATGATAGAGGCGACCCACGATGTGAAAGGAGCATACAAAGGGATCTTCAAATACTTCGTATCAACAACAATACCCGTGATCATAGCAAACATACCAGGCAAAGGAGAGAAAGCACTATACGGAGCAACAACAATACTAGCAGGAGTAAACGTAAAATGGCAGGATATAAGAGCAATCGGAGGATCAATATATAAGTGGGAGAAAATAATTCCTTGGTATGAGAATCTTCATTACTTCGATTCTGTTGATCTTAATGATCCCACCCAGAATAATGATCCACCGATAGGTGCTCCTAGGTCTGGGTATTTCACCCTCTACTGGGACAGCTACATGGTAAACCCCAGAGCACCCAAATTCCTAGTATTTGGGGATAGCAGCAGACCTATAGAGAGCATAGAGATGAAGGTTGTATATGCCCCAGCAGTAACAGGGTTTAATGGCTATTACTGCAGGCTAGACCAGAAATTCTGGATCTTCCCACCCCTGCCTAATCCAAATCGCAGCAGCTGCTATAACCTCCTCAACCAGGTGGTCTATGACTGGAGGCAGGTGATGTTCTCATTCGAGAACGTCCCAGAGGATGTTAGGAGATCCAATGAGTTTATCAACAACTACATCATGATGCGCTCTAGAGACCCATATACGGGGATGAAACTGCTAACACTACCAAGTCCAGCATTCGCAGTAGCCCTGATCCCAGTTAAATAGCAACCACACGATCTATATAAGCTTTTTAACACACAGCTATTATTATTTGGAGGTGATATAGTGGTAAGCCCTGTTATCAAGGGGTTAGCCCTAGCAATCCTTGTTATTACTGGTTCTGTTGGTGTCTCGTATATCCTTGGCTACTACGATATTGTTGATGTCCCCCTGATCGGTGAATATGCTAGGGCTAAGAGGTTCGAGGATGAGCTGAAGAAGATGGGGATCATAGTTATAGAGGTTCCACGTGGAAATACTAGTGTTAAATACTACACAGCATTAGCGTCTAGACCCGATTTAGCTCCACCCGACCGTGCTCCTTGGTGGGCACATGCCATATGGAATGTGAAGACAGGGCATCCAGACGAGATATCTAGGCTCCTCTTGATGGAGGCTAGGGAGATGGTTAAGAGGAGCTTCGAGACAGTAGCTGTTTTCCAGAGGGGAGGTGCCAAGATGACTGTTGAGATGCTGAAGAACGGGGAGGGCTATGGATTGACCCTAGCCCACTACTATATGCTATGGATCCATGGGGAGGCTCCCCACACAGTTATGCCACTAACAGACTCGCTAGGGTTTAGGCAGATGATCTTCAGATACCTGCCATACACAACACCAGATGAGGAGTGGGGGTATAACTGGGCAAGGGCTTTGAATGAGAGCCTAACATGGGAGGACTACAGGAAGATGAGGCTTGAGATGTGTGAGAGATCACTTGATAGGGGTGGGATAGCAATGGGAGGGCTACTGTATAGAATGTTGGAATATGCTAGGAAGAACCTTTCTAGGCTGGATGTTGATGGCTATCTAGAGGCTTGTAAGATGGTTTGGGAGCTCTTCACCATGAGGAGAACAAGCCCATCGCTAGCCCTTCTGATAAGAGCATCACAGCTAGCTGAGAGCAGGACTGGACTGCTAATATGGGCAGAACCCGATGGAAAGGGATGGATAAACATATTCATAGCAAGCATAGAGGGAGACCCAAGGGCAGGGGCAGAGCTAGCATATGAGGTTCTCAAAAACATCTCAACAACATTCAACAGATTTGTCCACCCCTACTTTAGCTATGGGATGGCGACAAGCATAGGAGTATTCATAGGAGCGCCTATAAAGGATGAGGTGCTGGGACAACTAGCAATAAAGCATGGACTAAAGTGCTACGAATACTATGCAGTATATAACGACTATCTCAACAGAACAGATTATAATGTTGGCTCCATAGTAGGTGGTTTATGTATGGATGTTTATATAGATGCTTATATCATTGATGATATAAATGTAGTTATCTTTGGTTCTCCTGATTTTCTTAGGGAGTTCACTAAGGTTGTTTTTGAGCCTGTTGCTAATCCCAAGGCTATCGAGTGGATCAACAATGCAAGGATAAGCTACATAGCATGCCTATATGACATAGGATGCCCAGACCCCGATGTAAATAATGATGAGGGCTTGGGATTTAGTGCTTTAGCGCTCTATAAGGGTGTTCTTATGGTGCTTGATCTTAGCGCTCCTAATGTGTACAAGGATTTCTGGGAGAACCTCGACACATCCAAGTTCCTGTTGGTACTTTTCACAAATACGTCTGAAGAGAATCCTATTGTCGAATTTGAAATGAACCCTGTTTGGGAGTCCCTTGTAGAGATTGCGCATAATGCGTCATCCTCTGGCAAGTGGATTGTTGGTGTTGTTAGGTATCACCACCCAGCTCTTCTGATGGACGATATGAGGGTTGTTGATTTCCCCACCTATACCCCCAAGAACTATGACTACATAGTGGTCTTCGTAGCCCCAGGTCTATCCAAGGTCATTGGATAGCTAAGCTTTTTTCTACACGATAAGATTTTCAGCATATATTGTGGTGGCATTATGTCTCAGAAGGGTTTGCAATCCAGAGGTGCCCAACAACAGCCTGTTCAGCAGCAGCCTCAGAAACCCAAGAGAAAACCAGATCTTGATGAGGAGCTTGTTGGGAGATCTGTGGAGATAGTTGTTATCATCCCTAACCAGGGCTCTCAGATAATCAGGGGGAGGGTTGTGAACTTCTCAACATACTTTCTAAAGATAGATGCTGGGAACGCAACATACTATGTGAACAAACCCTTCATAGCATATATAAAGACATAGCTGGAGAGCAGGACTTTTTTATTGCCATATCTATATCCCTTTTCAATATATAGTTTGGAGTGCTATGGATACCATCCATATTAGACCAAGCCCTGAGGAAGATATAGAGACATCTAGGATAGACTGACCTCCTCCCCGCCCTGAAGGGCGAGGGTTCCCTCAGGGCGGTTCATTGGTTTGCGGTTTACCGCCTTCATTCTCATCACTTCATAGCTGGTGGGTTTGGACACCCACCCCGCTCCATTCGTCCAGCGGTAGACCGCGGGCTGGGTCTTCAGCCCATTACCCCTATCCCTCGCCGGGGGTTTCCCTCTGCCCCCGGATCCTGGGGACTCGGGGATATGTTAGCCCGCCGAGGCTCCAAGGAATTATGAAACAAAAGCTTATAAGCATTAACAACATCCCCACCCTAAAGGACGAGGCTTTCAGTTGTAATAGGTGTCCAGCTCTTTCTTTGCTATCCTCTCGATCTCATCCTCCCTCCATATAAGCTTGTGATTGGCAGTTATGATCTCGGCTGTGTGTCCGAGCATCAACCAGCTGAGCCTACCAATGCCGAACATACCTATATACCTATCCCTATCCCTAGCCTTGAAATCCGTCCCAACAACTAGAAAAGCATCTAGATATTCGCCCTCTATTGGTTTTCCATTGTGCTCAAACGTTAGTGTCTTGCTGCTCGGGTCATATCCTATGTCTATCCTTGATGCCCCGGCGTCTATAGCGTTCTGGATCAGCTCTCTGAGGGCGTCAAGAGGTCTTCTATATACTAGCCCTAGCTCCTTGATCGCCCTGGGTGATACTGTTAGCCTCAGCGACTCCTCCCCCAGATCCTCAGCAAGACCCTTTCTAAACGCCTGCACCGAGGCCCCGATGTTGAGGCGTGTAAAAGCGGTGTTTAGAGAAAAACCTATGGGCTACTGACCTCCTCCCCGCCCTAAAGAGCGAGGCTTGCCCTGTTGTCATTGTATTGGTGCTAAGATCCTTCATGTTGTTGAAGTCCTCTACCAACAGGAGATCCGAGCGGTAGGTGCTATGGTATATTGATCTGTCTCTCCCTGCTTTTTCCTGGATTGTTTTTGGTGGGTATGGCTCCTTCCATTCTATAGTAGAATTACTATATATCGTGTAACGGTGGAGAACGGGGTTTGGGGAACCTTCCATTCTATAGTAGAATTACTCAGCAGCTCGTAGCCCGTTATCACTATTATTGAGCCATCTAGCTCCTTCCATTCTATAGTAGAATTACGATAAGAGACTTTATTGGGGGGAGAGGGCAGAGGCTATAATACCTTCCATTCTATAGTAGAATTACCAGGCTGCACGGAAGTTCTATTCTCGACTGTTCCTTCCATTCTATAGTAGAATTACACTATTTCTCTTGGTTGGGTTTGTTGGGCGGCTTCAGCGGCCCTTCCATTCTATAGTAGAATTACAAGGGCTGGGTATAGGAAGGGAAATCGTGGAAGCAATATTGGGTTATACAGACCTTCCATTCTATAGTAGAATTACGCTCGCTTGAGCATACCCCGTATTTCCTTCTCATATATTCTCCTTCCATTCTATAGTAGAATTACCTTGGAGCAGTTGATAAGCATCTTCTACCCCGTCAACATAGTTCCTTCCATTCTATAGTAGAATTACGCACATCAGCCTTTTAAACCCCGAAACCCCTATACACACCTTCCATTCTATAGTAGAATTACTGATCCTGCTCTTCACATCCATCACCTCCACACCTGCATATATCCTTCCATTCTATAGTAGAATTACAGGAATATAGGGAGGATATTAGAAGAGAGAGGATTGTGAACCTTCCATTCTATAGTAGAATTACTGATTATATCCCAGGTTTTCTACTAGTTAGAGCTGGGGAGACCTTCCATTCTATAGTAGAATTACATTGCTAGCACCAACAAAATATTCATATTGGGTAAGGACACCACCTTCCATTCTATAGTAGAATTACCCGCTACAGCTAAAAAGAATAATAGCCCTACCAGTATCCCTTCCATTCTATAGTAGAATTACTGCTCTCGGGTGGTGTGAAGAACCTTATCACAGCCATCTCCTTCCATTCTATAGTAGAATTACAGAGACAGAAGAAAGAGGTGGTCGTGGTGTTCCTCAAAGGAAGATACCTTCCATTCTATAGTAGAATTACCGATCAATTTACTCTAATATTTTATTTCTTATCCAGCTTATAAGCGAAGATCTAGTTTTTTATTCTTTGTTTTTGATGACCACAATGCTTATTAGCTTCAAAAGTTTTTGATCTAGATCATCTTGGGATCTTCCGGGATGATCCCTCGAGATCTTTTTTCTCTCGGATCTCTTTTTGATCTCTGATCATATGATCTTTTTGATCTCTTTGGATCTTTTTCTCTATTCTTTCCCGGTTGATTCCGGGATGATCTATGTTTGTGCGTTGTTTTGTTTTTTGTCACATGATCTATTCTTTTGTGTTTCATCATAGTTTTTTATCTTTTCATCTGTATCTATTGCTTTTTATTTATGTGCTTGCTGTGTTGCCATGTATCTTCCTCTCGATATTCTTGTTACCTGTCCTTTTTCCTCTAAATTCTTCAATATTTTATATGTATATTGCTTCGTCCATCTATAGCCTTTCTCCTCAAGTTTTCTATGTATCTCTGATAGCTTTGCCTTCCCCAGCTCTTTGAGTGTTTCGAGAACCACTATCTCTGGCTTCACAGCCTCTCTACCATATATATGTGTTACTAGTTCTCCAACGATCTCTCCCCTGGCTGTGATCTCTGGTCCTCCTCCCTCGACCTCCCACACCAATGAGACCCTCGCAAGCTTTGGTATTATATGCACTATAGCCATGGCTGTGTATGAGACCAGAGCCCTCGTACCGCCTGCCAGCGATATTATCAACTCCTCGTTCTCTCTGAGCTCTTTCGAAGCCCTCTCAACCAGATCCAGTATCTTCTTCACAGCATCGCCGGGATCTAGGATCTCTATTACAATAGGCTCTACACGGATTTTGAGAACCTGCAATATCTTCGATAGATCTGCAATAGCGGCGCTAGACCTCTGATCCACGTTACCCCTAATGCTTGAGACTAGGAGATATGCTATCCTAACCATATCCCTCTCATACATCCTAGAAACGATCCTGACTATATGTCCTATGTCGAAGCCAAGAGCGGCAATCAATATTGACATTTCTCTAAACCACTATTTATTTTACATGGAAGCTAATATATTTGTTTCAACTATGTTTACAGTTTTATAAACTATTGTTTTTATATATTGCGGAGCTCATTATTGGAGGGGGGTTTGGTTGGATAGGGATTTAGAGGAGAAGAGGTTGGAAAAAACTACGCGTGGGAGGGGTTCTACAGAGTTGGAGGGGATATACAGGGTGTTCTTCGTCGTGGCTGGAGAGGGGAGGATAACGCTTCTGGATCGAATTATGAAGTCGGAAGACCCTGATGATCTGATCGCAACGTTCTATGAGGCACTTAGGATGGCGAAGAGCATAGAGAAGAATATAGAGATATCTGAGGAGGAGATAGAGGAAGTGATGAAGAGACCAAGGGTACTTAAGAGACTGGCTGTTAGGGCTGCAGCAGTAGCATATAGGAGAGAATCAGAACAGCAGAAGAAGGAGAAGGAGAAGGCTGAGGAGGTGAGCGAAGGTGGCTGAAAAGGCTAAAGATTCCTTTGTATCGATTGTGCTGAGGCTAGCGATAGATTCGGAAGCCATGAACATGGTAGAGGCTATCGGTGCCTTCACACCACATAGATCAGCACCAATCGTTGTTAGGATAGGGGACGGGCTAAGAGTTGTAAGAGCTCCAGCGGCGTCTGGACAGATGATGGCATATGCATACCAGAAAGCCCTGGTCGAACTTGCATCAAAAGCAAACACAAATATGCCCCTCTGCGATGACTGCAGAAACTACAAGACACTCGGAGGGTTTGTGAAGAGGGCGACAGCAGATCCCGACAGCTTTAAAGACGGGGAGTTCAGCGTCATAGAAACATGTGTGGTAGAGGATCTATCTGGTTTCATGATCGTTGGTAAGGGTAGGAGGGGTAGTAGGAGGGAGAGGCGGAAAGGCGGTGAGGAGGAAGAGGGGGAAGAGGCTGCAGGGCTTAGAAGAACATCACCAGTATGGTTCAGCTACCTGCTTCCAGAACCGCATCTCACAAGCTTCAAATTCGAGCCACAGTTCCACGTTAGGTTCAATGTGAAGGAGGGTAACAACCCATTCACAGTTGAGAATGCAGCTGCCATCTACACTCTAGCCATCGCGATCGATGTGAAGGCGATCGGTAGGGCAGCAGATAGGAATGGAGTGATACGCGAGGTGGGGGATAGGGATAGAAGGGTAGCTCTAGCTCTTGAGGCTCTGAGAGCAGTCTTCCATGGACAGCTCTTCGGGGCTAAGAAGTCCAGAAACCTCTTCAGATTCGAGATTGTTGGCGGTGCTGCATCGATATCAAATCCGCTGCCATTCACACTATCCCCACCCATCCGAGGCGATGAAAGCTATGTCGCGAAATCATATAGAAGGGCTAGATCCATGGTCGCTGGGCTCTCAAGAACCTCGATAGCACAAGAGATAAATATGGCATACTTCGATGGAGATGGTATAGCAGGCGATCTGAAGAGCATCGTAGAATCTGTGGTGGGCCAGGGTGCAAAAGCTGAAGGAGATAGATACTGCGAAAAAGTAGAGGCTGGAAGTATATGTCTTGAAAGGGTCAGAGACTTCGACCAAATGATCGACTGGATACGCAACAAGATCTTTGGGAAAGCCTGATGATCGGTGCGATCATCTCTCTAGAACTCTTCTCACCGCTCACAATCAGAATACCATACGCTGTATACCACAGCGGCTCATACCCACTCCCACCCCCATCAACTATTATGGGGGCTATAGCGTATCCATATGCCAGGGATAAGGGGTTGCCGGAGAGGATGAGTAGAAAGGTGATTAAAGATGTTGCTAAGAAGGTTCTGTATGCCTCGGCAGCATATACATCTATTCTTGCTTCAAGCAAGCAGCTTGAGAGGTTCTACCAAGCAATATATCAGAAACCAGATCGAAGAGAGCTCCCCAGGTTTAGGTGGGGCGTGTATTTCCACGAGGGCTATATTGTTTTTTCAAAGCTATTGATCTTCATCCTGCTCAGGGACGAAGAACTTGTTAGATATCTATATTGTATTGCGAGGGTGGGGAGGAAGGAGACAATAGCATCTGTGGATAAGGTCATCATAGGCAAGCCCACAAAGACAAAGGATATAGCTAGATGCTACCCGTTCTACCATCCAAAGGGCATCGCCGCATTTTCGGCAGGCTATATCGAGTTCAGCGATATGGGTAAGAGATATGTGATCCCGATCTCGTATGGCACGGATGCAAAGATAGATATAGCCCCGGCAAGCAACGGAGCGATTTTCTGGGTTGGGGATTACTGTGTGCCAGCACCTGATATAGCTATATCATAGTGGGTGGGAGGATGGTTAGGGTGATACGAGTATCATATAGCAATATAAACGATATCAGGGGCACACTGGCATACTGGTTTGCAAACACAGCATGCCAGATCCTCCTAGGTCAGAGGGAATGTGATGTGGCTGGGGAAGCGTATGATTTTCTACCGACAATCGCATCGAGGCTAGAGGCTATAAAAGACGAGCTCCTAGGTATAAAGGCTGAACACGTATTCCAGGAGATCAAAGTCACCAACAAATATAGGATCAGTGTTGGGGACGCAATATCGATTCTAACATCGACAAGCCCCAGGGAGGAGTTCTTCTATGCACCATCACACCTCTTCATAGAGTATGGCGAGTTTCTAGAGGGCTTTCTAAACACTGATATCTATAAACGTGATAAGATATTCATAAGCAACATCGTCATATCACTAGCACTCGTTGGAGCGGCGATGGCATACTCATACACAGTATCTAGGGGAGGGGTGAATGTGCATGGCTATATAGGCTATACAGGGGTGTCAATGATTAAAGGAGAGGCGTTGAATAGATATCGAGCGTTGAGAAAAAGCAGCAACGTGATAAGGATATTAGCTATGAATGAAGCGCCATGGGAGACTGTTGAGCTTGCGGTTGCATCAATACTGGTTAGAGACGACCTGAAGCCAGCTGAGTGGGATACGTTTGAGGTTGTGGAGGCATATAGAGGCACCAGTAAAATCAACATTGCAAGCTATAGAGTATCACATATATCAACACTGGCATCGGTGATTAGCAGGGAATTCGCAGAGGGGTTCCTAGAGCTTGTGAATAGATATGGGAGGGATAAGAGTGTTAAAAAGCTGGCAGATCATATAGCTAGAAACATATATCTATACTCACTCTATAGAGACCCTCAATATATGTATCAAGCCCTGAGACCTCTGATGTCCAAAGGCATTGACGAGAGGTTCCAAGAGGTCATAGCTGGCTGGGGAGACATAGCGAATAAGATGCTGGGGATTGCGGGATGGTGGGCAGGGGAATAGATCCTGGAGATGCAGATAGAATCGCTGGGAAGATGGTTGAAAAGAATGCATGGATAGCTGTGCTGAGACTACCAACAGGCTTTGGCAAATCAACATCATCCCCGATTATCTTCAACAGACTCCACGGGCTTGGGCTGGCTGATAGAATGATCCATGTGCTGCCGCTCAGAGCCATCGTGGAGGATCTATATGTTAGGTTTTTATGCAGCGAAGCCAGAGAAGACCTCAGAGGCGTGTATGAAGCACTTATAGGGGCAGGTATTGGGAGGGGTGATATAGCATTCCAATCAGGTGATCTTCTGCTTAAACACAGCACCATCGAATGTAGGGAGGGGGAGAGCTATAGTGCTAAGAAGGATCCTCTGTTTGATTCGAGAGCTGTTATAACAACACTAGACTCGTTCATGATGAATCTTATGAAGATCCCAGTGGCAGAGGTCTTCAAGGCGAAGAGGCACTATGCATCCCCACTAGCCAGGATATTTGTATCGGCTGTCTTCCTGGATGAGGCACACTATGTATCAGGTGACCCAAGATCTATTGCATCCACAAAACTACTGGCAGAATATGCCCAGAATGCTAGAGTACCCCTAATACTTATGAGTGCAACAATAGGCAGAAACCACATAGAGAAGATCGTTGGGAACCATCTGAAAGCAATCACAGCATGCCTGGAGGGGGACAGGATCGGGGGTAGATGCGATGTAGAAATAGATGGTAAGGAGTTCATCGAAAAGGCATCGTCTATCAGCTGGAGGATACGGATGATAGATGAGGATATGGTTGTGGATAAGGCTGCCGAGCTTGTCGGGATAGGCAAAAGGGTTCTGATACTGGTTAGAAGCGTCAAAAGATCTGCAGAGATATATAGGAGGCTGAGGGAGAGGGGTGTCGAGTCTCGACTACTGCATGCAGGGCTAACCCTCAGAGATAGGGGGGAGGTGCTTTCCGATGTCAGATCTATGCTGGAGACGAAGAGAGGATTCGCCCTGGTAGCAACGCCTGTGATCAACGCAGGTGTTGATATGAGCTTCGACGCAGCCATAGTCGAGGCTGCTGACTTCACATCTATAATCCAGATATGCGGGAGAGTCTGTAGATCTGAGCTATGTGGAGATGCGGAGGTATTCATAGTGGCACAGAGATCGAGCAAATATGTTTTGGATGAGATCGATAAACTCAAAAATATAGACCTGAGGATACCGTTCGATATAAAAGATAGAAAGGGGTATGCAGTACTCCTAGAAATAGATGCTAGCAACACAGATATAAAGGGAGTTGGGCGTGAGATCCTAGATCTCTTCGGCCTCTTCTACCCATTCTATGTATCGCAGAAAGATATCACGAAATACCTCCTAGAGAATATGGGATCCCCGGCTAGGAGGAGCCTGCTGATCCAGGTATTCATAGATCCTGGCAGGGATGGGATAGAACTGAGGGATGTCCTGGGCAAAATGATCACGGTGGATGCGTGGGATGTGAAGAGATGCAGAGAATATGCCGATAGCTATCTAGAGATCGCTGAGGAGAATGGAGAACTAGTGGTTAGAGAGAACAAGGAGGCTTGGGAGAGGATAAGGATGAACCTTGAGCACCTGTTGAGACTATATAGAAGCCTGTTCCATGCAAGGACGAGTGGATCGAGATATGTGGTTGCAGGAGGCATTCTGATCAGGGGTGAAGGTTATGACAAAGAAGCCGGGCTGCTATGCATACAAGAAGGGGGAGAGGGCTGAGAATCTGGCTGAACATCTAGCTGGTGTTGCCCGATGCTGCAGAGAGCACAAGCTCCTAGCACCTGTTGCATCGAAGATAGCTAGGAACTATGGGTTGTCCAAGGATTATGTGGAGGATATGATTGTAGCTGCATGTCTGCTCCACGACATCGGAAAGGCTGATAGGAAATACCAGGATCTATGTCTATCCAGTGGGTGTGAGGAATTTTCTGGACACGATGTGAGGGGCTATAAGCTGGCTGCAACAGCCCTTAAAAGGCTTGAGGATTCGTCTAGGATTGCTGTCAATACCGGGATGGCTGATGTCCTGAATATAGCACTGCTAATCCCGATCCTCATGCATCACTACTTCCAGAGGGGTATAGATAATCTGAGGAATGATCTGGATATAATCGATGAGATAGATGTACACCCACAATGCATAGAGGATCTCCACATGGTGCTCGAACTAAGAACAGAGCTATTTAAAAACGAATATGTGGAGAACCTAGTGTCCACTGTGTTAGGGCTTATCACAGATGGTAGGGTAAGGCTTGTCCCGGTATATCGTTTCGCCAGTGTACCAGATCTTCTGAATGATCTGCAGTCATATACAAACCTACTCCAGAAACACAGTGCCATAGCTGTGACAGCGATTCTGAATGAATGTGATGGGTGGGTTGCACGTGTTAGGAGGGGATAGGGAGATCTACTGCTTAAATGTGTCAATTATGCCGGAGGAGACTATCAAGATATATCCATTCACATCTAGGGTGCTCAAGAGCATAGCTATTCAGAAGATTTTGAGGAGCCACAGGGATCTCATACTCTCTAGGGATAAATACAAGCCCCTATTCATATCCATGCTCTCGGATGGCAATGGTAGGAGGCTGTATTCGCTGTACAATTCAAAGCCACAGATCTTAGTGGAAGGCATGGTATACCGTGGAAGAATATGTATCTCCCCAAGGGGTGGTGCATTGATAGATCCAGAGCTAGAGGGCTTTGTAGAAACACCATTCGGAAGGATCATATACTATGTAGAGTCTATAGAGATCCACAGGCTATCAAGCCTATCACTTAGACTGGATGGGAGGCTTTATGTCGAGTTCTTATCCCCTGTCCTGCTATCATCTAAGATCATCATGTATAGCGGTGGAAACGGGGTGAGGGCTGAGCTATTCAGGATCCCATCTCCAGGGGCGATCATAGCATATTCTCTGAAGCTGTGGAACTCGATATCGCCTCCACAGTATAGGCTGCCAAGACCATGCGATGATGAAACCGCTAGGAGATATGAAGCTATATTCTCAGTCAGAGCGGAGGCATGCACAGGTGTCGAAATGGCAGAGATAAGATCGGTGGTTGTTGAGACAGGGAGGAGAAGAGATGGAGGGGCAAAAACAGACACAGCATTCGAAGGCAAAATCAGATTCAAAATAGCATGTGAAGAGATAGAAGAAATAGCATCGAAAACACTAGCACTAGCACAACACCTAGGAATAGGAAGAAGCAGAGGAATAGGACTAGGAGAAATACAGCTAACACCACAACCAACAAAAACACATACAAAAGCTTATAAGTTTTCTGGAGAACATGATGGGATAGTGGAAAGCATGGGCTGGATAGGCATATGGCATCTGCATACCTCTAAAAGCTATAGGTGGATACCAATGAATACGAAGAATTCTAAGAGCAATC
>JAWBYA010000012.1:0-24071 GCA_038867615.1 Sulfolobales archaeon
CTTTATGCTCTCCTTTGAAGCCTTGAACCATATTGTGTAGAAGCCTTTGTGATCCTCAAACCCTATGATCCTCTTCATAGCATCAACAGCATCTAAATATATCTTATTCATCCCATATCTAATAAGCAGATCATACACCCTGCTACCTCCAGCCAAGCATACCCCTACACAAATATCTAAAAAGCACTAGCGCTAAGCCTCAATAGTATGCCTTGTTAATCTGCTGAGTATCTTGCTCAGATCTGGGTCTCTGAAGACATCTGATATCTTCTTCTGCTTCATAAGCTCTACAGAGGCGTATAGCAGGGAGTTCTCCACACTCTTATCAATATTTCTCTTTGCTATCCTCATCGCAACCGCTGCAGTTATTGCTGGGGCTAGATATCTCTTGGACGAGACCTCCTTCAGGGCAACCTCGTAGTTTATAGATGCATTGACCCAATTCTCGTTAGCTACTCCATTGAACCTCTCTATGACCTCTTCAGCTTTGCCTAGTATCTCCCTTGCGATTGAGCTGGCTATCTCCCCTGTTAAGACGTAGAACTGATCTATGTTTGATATATCGGCAGTTACATGGCTCCGAACAGCTATTCTAATGGCATCCGCAAGGTCATCTATATCTGGGGCGCTCTTACCCTTAACAACAGAGTAGTATGATGCTAGCCAGACAACATGATCCATGAACCTGTTGGGGGACGCCATGATCGTTCCAAACGATGATGTTGAATATACAGGCAGGGGATCTATCACTACCGAGCTATCCATCTCCCTCTCTCCATAAATCCTTGGGATTGGTGATAGGAAGGATATATCCTTAGAGGAGCTTCTATCCCTTACAATGGTTACCCTATATCTATATGTTAGTGCGTAGTATGATACCAGACCCAGAACCCATAAATCATCTGGGAAGTTCTTGACAAACCTCTCGATATGCCTTGAAACCACATAGAGATCCCTCCACCCAATCCTGGGCATGGATAGCATCCCCTCGAATGAATCCCTGTCCTTCTCGGCATCTGAGGAGTACACCATGATAACCCTGTCCCTGAACGCCTGTCCCTCATCTGTGAGTGCTCTAGCAGCTGGAGCTGGGTTGTCTGTGAATATGAAGACCCTAGCCCCTATATCTGGGCTCATGCGTACGCTGGTTACTGTGAGGAGCCTATTTATTGTGTCGGGGTTTCTCAGAGACTCATCAACCAGGACGACCTGTGTTGAGAAAGCCTCGGAGCTTTTTACGAATTGGAAGAGTGGGTCTTTCTTATATCTATATAGGATCATGTCTATTGATGATACCCTTGTTAGATCCAGCATATATGGTGTCTCAACATATCTCATAATCCGTGTTGTGAAGCCCATCCTCTTAAGATCCTCGGATATCCTCGACACAATAGCCTCAATAGCCTGGTGATCAATGGCATTAGCCTGGATAGCATTTGCCTGCCTGAGATATTCTATCAACCTATGCAGGGGTATTGAGATCGTGATGCTGCCCTCGGTTGTCTGCAGCCTCCTTACAACACCTCCCTCGACACCCTCATCGTATTCTATCCCATATCTCCTTAGATAGTCGAGGAACATTCTATACTTCGACCATATATCCTCTTTAGAGCCTCTGAACTCAGCCACAATCTCTTCATAATCAACCAAGGAGGATAGTAACGCAGCTCCATAGGTTTTGAAAGATCCTGGGTTGCCAACAACCCAGACAGATACTGGGGGTCTCCCGTGGTTGAGACCTGTTATAAGGGCATAGGCAAGCATATCGCCATATTCATCTAGGTTGGAAACCACCTTATCCCTGAAATCAATGACATTCTTGATGCTTGTAACCTGCTCAATAGGCTTCTCAACACCTGTTGGTGCTATATATCTTCCTAGATGATTGATAGTCCTGCTGTTAATTATATCGTTTATCACATCAACAGACTGGGGCTTCAGCCTATAGACCTCTATCTTATTGCTAGCGTTTTTCAGAAGGCTTGTTAATAATGCTAGGGTGTAGATGCCTACGCCACCTTTGTTGATTCTCTCCATATCTAGAGAGATGATGTTACTCACTACAGCATCATCGATCTCCTCGCCACTAGATAGCCTGTAGATCCTCTTTATAACCTCTGGAGCAATAGCTATGCTTGTTAGTATAGATACTATATGATTGCATGGAAGACCTCCCCTGAGCATAGAACCACATGAGCATGCAAATCTTGCTTTCTCCCCATCGAACGATACATAGAAGAAGGCTTTGCTATCTTTCTTATCATTATCGAATATGCTGCTGTATGTGCCATAGATATCCAGCCCACCCCTGCTATTTTCAATAAGAACAGCTACGCCGCCAGTCATGGCGCCTGCAGATACCATGTATATCTTCGGTATCTCTACTTTGTAGTCGTTTATCAAATCACCCTGTGTCAGTATTTCAAATATTTCACTATCAAGAATACCAGACCCAGGCTCCGTAACTTTCTTAAACAATGGGAAGATTCTGTTTGGAATAGCTAGTGGAATTCTATAGGACTCAGGCTCTAAAACATGTGGCTTTTCCAAGGAATCAGCAAGATCATCTATGCTAGCGATTGACACAAGCTTGTTATCATAACGCTTTACCCTGATATTCTCCATATTAACACCCAATATAACTGTTAAAAAGCGGGCAGGTGCTTGATCATGGTATGTAGTATTTCTGGTTATAGCTTATGAAGAACATCATATCCGCCAAAACCCTTTCTGAGATCTCCTTGGGCGGTTTTCTCTTCCCAGAAGCCCTCATAAGCAACTCCTCAATCAAACCCCCTATCCCAATATCCTCCCTATGTCGAATAAGACCGCTTAGAATTACATGTGTTGCTGGTATTACTAGCTCCCACCATACTCTATACCTGCCCTCATCCCACCATATTGATGCCTTCATAACCTGGTCAAAAGATATCTTTGATAGTGGGGTGCCATAGAAGCCAAGGGCTATTCTGTTGAAGCACTCATCGAATCTCTTTTCAAAGTAGATCTTGTAGATCCTGCTGCTGTGTCTTGGAAGCGTGAACTCGTTAAAGACGTTTCTAGATACATAGGTATATAGGAGTTCTCCAGCATCAACACATTCTCTGTTTTCAAGGTCTATGAGAAGGGGCAGATGATCCCCTCCGCCCAGCTCCATATCTATATAGGCGCAGGAGAAGGACTTCACAGTATCCCAGCCAGAGCAGGTGAAAATATGACCACAGACTGGTACGTAGATCTTGTTGGAGAGATAGATATGGAGATGGCTAAGGACATATCTCTCAGCGCTATGGCTAGCCCTTATAAGGGGTATCTCTAGAAGCCTCATATAGAGGTGCTTCAAAAACCTATTCCTCAGCCTAGTGCCTGGCTCGGAGTAATCGGTGTTCATCATTCTGAGCACTAGCTGGACTAGGAAATCTCTTCTCATAGGGTTAGGCTCTTTCTCCCTAGCAAGAGAGTCAATGACACCGTTCTTCCTCCAGAACTCCACCATAGCATCATATCCATATTCAAACCCTATATCGGAGCTTATTCTGAGGAAATCATAGATAGATCTGCACCTGCTGTTATCACACCTCTTATAGGCAGTCCTCAGAAGAGCCTTCCAAACCCTATGTGCATATCCGCTACCAAATAGATACTCGGATGCGGAGTAGAGATACCTAGCATGGGCTGGCGATATGCTTGGAGCAATAGTGGTGTTACCCTCTTTATCGTAGCATCTCATATAATAGTCATTGGTTATGAAACAAACACCATCGGCTAGTATATACTGGTAGAGTGTCTTGAGGGTAAACAAAACTATATAGAGCCTTTCACTAAAACTAAACATAATGGGGAACGAGGGGATAAATAGATCTTTCAGATCTTTCTGTGCTAAAATAGCCAATCCATACCCCTTATAATATATATCTGCCTATGAAGCTATTATTGATTCCTTAGGTCTGACCTAAAAATCAAAACCCTAGAAGGCTTATAAATCTCCATTCTTAGGTGTATATAGTATATCTGCCAAGTATCTTTAGCTTCTTGACGTAGTCAATCATATCTTCTGTAAGGAATACCAATCTATCCTCTGTGCCTATTGAGACCACAGGTATTTCGAGGGAATTATACTTGAGTAGAGATACTAGGTTTCCTAACTCCTCATCATCCAACACCTTTTTTACCCTATTCCATATGTTTATAACACCCCTCCAACCAATCCTAGATATCTCCTCAAGATTCCTAGCCTTGACAGGCACTAGATATGAGCCATATAGGATACCGAATATCTTGGGGGATTCCTGTATAGATCCTGATGGCTCGATATCGAGAATCATCGCTAGCATGTTACCTTCATTGCTTGGTATCTTTATAAACGGTAGTGATGGCATTCTTGGGTCTGACTGAAAATCTACGATATATACTGCCCCACCCTCCAATTTACCGAGGAAAGCCTCTGGCTCTGTATCAATAATCACTTTAAATAAGTGTTGAAGGATAAAGCTACAGCTTGTATCGAGGTTCTCTACATCACATCTAATGATATTCCTAAGCATCCTAGCTTTTTCCTCGGTATCCATGAAACGCCACATTGTGCTATAGATATCATCTATTTTGTTGATCCTTGCACTATATCTGGTTAGCTTGATCATAGTATCTATATCTTTTTTAACAAATACCAAGATAGGCTTATCACCTATAAAGGTGTTCAACATACTCAATAATATCCTCTCAGTAAGTTCATAAGTACCATCAATATCAATATCTTCGTATATCTTGGAGTATTCCCTAAATGAAGTACTGTCCATGAAGGCAACCACTTTATCTGCTATAGTTGAGGCGGCTTTCTTCTCTGGCATCCCTGCCCTAACCAGATCCCAGAAGAGCTTGTCAATCCTACCCCTAGCTATGTGGATATCTATATAGGCTGAGAGAATGCTGCTTAGTATCTCTCGAATATCTACATCAACACCTGCCTTTGAAAGAATGCTTTGTAGATCGTATGCCTTTCCAAACACATATATATTCACCTTATTGTTTACTCTATCTAGTGTGAGGACTGATTCGCTGATCAGTTTATCCAGAAGCTTCTCTCCATATTTAATCATCTCAAGACCAATTATATATGACATCTCATTGACCTTGTGTTCAACACCGAGCTTCTTAGACAATATATAGATATACTGTTTGTCCTTGGCATTCATTTGTTCATAGATTTTATCAATAATAAGTTCGTTTGGATATCTGAGATAAGTGAATAAATAGCTCTTTATCAGCAGAATCCTTATAACCTCTAGCCAGAATACCCTTGCAACATCTTCTCTCTCAAAGGTTACAGGGTTTGATCTGTTTTTCTTGGCTTTCCCCTTCTTGATACTCTTCCTAGCATCTATCACCATATTGATCATATGCCTATATTCGTTCAAAATATTCTTTATGATTTCCTCCGCACCCTTTGCAGGGTCATTCGCAGGGAATGGATACCTGAAGCTCTTGGAGAACTCAACATTACCTTTTGATTTATTCCTATATCTATAACCAAGGCTTTCAACAATATTCTTCTCCTGATCATGGAAAATCTTCATATCCATATGCTCATATTTGTGGAAATTGATCTTTACCTCATCTGGCTTGATATATGCCACAAGGGATACGTCATATTTTGCTAGGGTTTTACTAAGACCTACTACATATTTCCCCTGCTCTGGTTCTAAAATGCTATATTCACCGTATGTTGGTGAATAGCCTGCTTTACCGAACTCCGAGGTGAATACCTCCTCCATACCTCTAACGAACTCAACCATCTTCTTTGCTTTACTAGCCATATCCTCTATGTGCCTCCCAAAGCCAGCGGGGTCGTCAAAGCTGTAGAAACCTTTAACGATATCTTCATTAAAATAACTGAGATAAGGTGTGGCACTCCCATCTAGTAGCTTTTTTAGATATGCTGGTTCAGCTATTGTTATGCGATATCCAAATAGGTTTACCTTCCCAACCTCTGCTGCTGGTATTATCCTTAGGATGAACAGGTATTCGGGGTCTTGGATATCTAGAACTGCTATATATTCGCTAGTTTCTTTTGATAAGCCTTCCCTCTGGATCTTTAAGCCTGTTTTCTGCAGAAAACTGCTAACAAGGCTTACTACCTCGTCCTTGTTCAGGATATACCAAAGACCTTTGTCTTTGAAGGCATACGATAATATAGATGCCTCTGCATCTGGTGATAATCCTAGTGGTTCTCCAGCGAAGTAGATCCTGAAGTTCTTAACACTACCAAACTTAGCTAGCAAGCTATAAACAAAGCCCGATAGTCTATCGGCTAAATCGAATATCTCATCTTTTACTGCTTCTTCGAGCTTTTCACGTGGGTAGAACACATACTTCGGGTGATACCTCATAATATTTATAACTACATCGCTAGGTATATTCTCCAATATACCAACATCTATTCCCCATCTGGGGGTTACCTTGAATATCTCGTTAGCTAGTTCCCTGATCATCTCCTTCATTTCACCACTTCTGATCCTGTTTACGAATTCATGAGAGACCTCTCTCAGGATATATAGGTAATCTGAGAGCTTCTCTTTATCCTTCTTATATCTAGCCCTTTCTTCGAGTTTTTTGATGAGCTCCTGCAGCTCTAGATCTGTTAATCCAGAGATCTTCAGGATTAGTTCTACCTCATCGCTAGCTTCCTTAAGCAGATCTACATATTTCCATTGGGACATAAAGTATTCACAGGCATTCCAAAGCTTCTCAAACATAGTCTTTGAGATACTCATTATCTACACCCCATTTCCAGTTGCTAAAAAGCTAGTGCTTAGGAGGAGATGGAAAATCTCATCCGCAACCTTTAATAGTGGAGTACTCAGTTTGCTAGGCATGGATGGGATGCATCTTCATGAGGTTTTCTGTTATGCTTGTATCTTCTAGCAGGTATTCTCCCATCGCTATTATTTCGCTCTTTTTCTTCTTTTTTATAACCAGTATATCCATTGGTATCCCAGCGGTACTATAGGTAATCCTGTCCAGCTTTATGATATCTTTGAGACTATCTATATAGCTATATATCACCCTATATTTTGATACAGCTTCTAGAGCATTATAGCCGCTGACAACTATGGCTGCTTCGTTTGGACGCCACACGAGGAACTCAAACCTACCCTCCTCTACTCTGAATATCACGAGTCTATATGTTTTGTCATCAAGTGTTACTGTTATAAAGCATCCATCATTATCTGTACCCTTGGTACATAATTTGCCGATCTTCTTGCTATCATTATATAGAAGGTCTGGATCTACTGATAACACTACTCCAGTAACGGCTCCAACCATTTCAAGATCTACTATGATCCTGTTTGTATCGAGGAGCAATGCTTTTGAATATATCTTTAACCTGCTATTTCTAGGGATATTCCTCCACATATCCAGGACAGCTCTTGCCTTCTCATCATCATCAGGCTGTACAATACAATCATAGCTATATAATATGATATCCTTTGCAAGGGAGGTGCTCATAGCTACATCGAGATACTTACTGAAGATTTTACTTAGCTCCTCTATATTGCACATATTAACCCCACATGTTAAATGGCTAAAAGCAAAAGACAGGTTATTGATAATTCCAGCTTTTCATAGTTTATATAGGGGATGATATATTTCCCTTCTCAGAAGAGAGATGAACCTCATTGAGAGTGATGTTGATGCTGTTGAGTTTTCAAAGGAAACTCTTGCAGTTCTTGCTAAAAAGTCTTCCTATTTCAATGGCATAAGAGCCGATATCGCTGGGACAAGCGATGCTGGTTTCTATGTAGATAGGATGCTGAGGATCAGGATAGCAAGTATAAAGAAGCTTGTGAGCATGAACATACCGCAGGAGATGTTCCAACATATATATAGAGGTGGGGTTACCCACGAAGCCCTGCATATAATTCTGCTTCCATTTATGAAGCAGAGTAAATATGTACTTGCAATAGCTGCTGACTATCTGAGAAGTAGGGGCTACAAGCTGGACTGGGATAAGCTCAACCATGTGGATAATGCTGTTAGTGATGCAATAAACGAGATCATTGCAACTGTTAATAACCTACCTAATAGCGATGACCTCAAACCCCTCAACATATACTATGTGCTCAACAACAATCCAGAAGATATTGCTAAGCTAGCAAGTGAAAAGGATCTCTTAACCTCTTTCTTCATAACAGCCAAATACGCAATAGCTATGAAGCCACAGACACTCACAGAGCAGAGAGATAGCGATGAGTCTAAGAAGCTTTCACAGGGGCTTGTTAGGCTGGTGGCAAAGATATCGAGAAGTCTCGATATATATGATTATATCTTGGAATTGAACTCAACTGCTTTTATAAGTAGAACTCTGCCCTCTCTTTTAGTTGATGATGTTCTATATAAGAGTCTCGATGTTGTTGTTGATGCAACAAAGAAATATGTTAGCGGGGATATAGATGCCAGTAACGCTAAGAAGGTTTTTATAAGCGCTCTGTCATCATGTCCGATCGAGAATAAGCTCATATGGACATACTACCACTATCTAGTACCCCTCTACATAGTGGGTAAGAGGGAGGTGTTGAACATAGGGTGTGCATGTGATCAGATCAGATTATCGCCAGACGAGTTGGATGATATAATGAACGAGCTAAGGAACAAGGCTAAGGATGCAGGTAGAGGTGTTGATAAGGATAGAGATTCAGACAGAGAGATATATCTGGATCTATTATCCTCTAAGGAGATTAAGAGAGTCTCATCCAGGCTCTTGATGGAAGCTCTCAGGGTTGCTGGGAGCAGGATCCTTGCTGAGAACTATATATATAGATCATCAGATCCGATAGATAGAAAGCCATACGGGATACCAGATCCTAGAACTCTAATGTATGATGATCCTAGCAAGATACATATGATAAGCTTCGAGCAGGGAGTTAGGTGGAAGAGGGGGGATGCTAACTACGATCTACCATCCCACATAACAGTAATAATAGATGAGAGTGGATCTACTATTGAAAATACAGATATATTATCGCCGATAGCGGGAAGGGTAACAAAGGTCTATGATGTTGAGAGAACCATAGCAATGGCTCTCCTATACAATGTGATAAGGCTTGGAGGATCTAGTGTGAAGACAGCCCTCTATAGATTCTCAAACAATGTTGATATCATGAAAAGTACAGCTAGAGATGTATATGAGTGGCTTGCAACAATTGTTGAGAGGAGGCAGGAGCTGATGATGGGTGACACAAATATAGAGAAGGCTGTTGCAGATGCTCTGGAGAACCATATTGATAGTCCTAAGAACTACTTTGTGTTGATAACAGATATGCTTATAAACATTAATCAGGCGGTTGAGATAAGGAGGATGATGACTTCAAAGCTGAGGAGAAGCCCTATCCTCATAATCTCGATAAACAACCCAGCACCTATGGTGATAGAGGAGCTGGATAGAGATAAGCTGATAGCAGTAGCATCTGTGCTAAACCTAAGAGATCTAGAGAAGGTAGAGAGAGCAATAGCAAAGCTAGCTAAAAACCTAAACCATCTTTAGTTCTGATCTCCTCCAAGCTCTACCTCGTTATCCACCTTATTAATTGGTTCGAGTCCTAGCAGTTTTAGAGAGGATTTTGTCCTAGCAATTAACATGATCTCCTTGAACGCCTTTTCAAGACCTTCTCTGGAGGCTATCTCTATATATAGCTTTTGCAGGGAGCCATCGGGGATATCTGGTGTGCTTATCCCGATATTTGTTTTGATAGGGGTATTCTCTGATCTAGCATCTTCTATGATCTTCACAATCTTGTAGAGACTATGTATCCTTCTAACCTCCCTTAGAAAAGCCTCTAGCAATACTACAGAGTGGTGGCTATGGCACCAACACCTTGCCATAATCATCGCCCAGCTCCTTCCTAACAACATACTGTGCTAGCTTACTAAGTCTTCTAAACCTCTGTGGTCTAGACATCCTTATTCTCTCTACACACTTCTCGTTATTTGTTATGGTACAGTAGGCTAGGACGAAGATCTCTGCTATTGTTGTGTCCGTCCTCCCACTCCATATCTCCGTATATTTGCTAGCAAGGTTCCACACACCATCGCTGGGGACACCCATGCTAGCCGCTAGGTTCGATATAAGGCTTCTAAGGCTCTCGATAAAGCCCATATACTCCCTATATCCTCCTCTCACAGTCTCCACACCTATATCCTTCCCACTAGCCATTGGTCTAGTATATTGGCTATCTATATATGATAATGAATATGTCCTATACTCCTCATACACGGTGCCACATCCTGGGCATACAACATAGCCAGTAGCATTATCCGTGATAGTCCTGGAACCGCAGATCCTGCATAGAATTAATGGAGGGGTTATCGAGGTTAGTGTCATAGTCCCGCCTTCTCTCTATCTCTTAAAATAGATCGGATATCTCCTGCCATTAGCCTCATAGTCTATGAGGACATCGTAGGTTCCCATATAGTGTTTGGTGTATCTCATCTTCTTAACATACGCTATCCTCTCTATAACATCTCCCCTCTTCTTAGGGACTATCACTTCGAATGCTATTATCCCGCTTGCAATGTGCTCCAGCGGGAAGCCATAGGTTATACCTGTTGTTGATGAAACCTGTGCTGTCGCAACAACAGTTGTATATACCGCTGCCCTGCTCTCCTTATCCTTCTTAGATGGGCGGGAATAGATCCTCAAGATAGATAGTAGTGTTACCCCCATGTTCCTAGCAAGCGATGGAGCTCTCGCTATGAATGGGGATGTGCTGTCAAACACTATGAGCATCTCAACCCTATCCTTACCCTCTGATGCAGCAGACTCCCCTACAGCGGATAGCAGCTCGTTAAACATTCTGTAAAGGGTTGCTGGGCTGAGAGGGCTTACGTATTTGCTCTCCTTGCCCTTTTCACTCATCTCACTCCTAATCATATCGGATAGCTGTGAGAATGAGTAGGCATCTACAAATATGGGCTGTGATATACTTAGCTTCTCACCCTCCTCTGGTCTGAAGTCCTGGAATTTGGGGAGGTCTATACCTAGCTTCCTAGCCTGCATTCTAACGTGGTATGATGTCATCTCACTCGATATATAGCATGCCCGCATACCCTGAGAAATGGCATCACTCAAAATCTTTATAGCAGTTATGGTCTTCCCAGCACCTGGTGGGCCTGTTAGCAGTATTAGCTCTCTCTTTGGTATCCCGCCCTCAAGGTCTTCCGATAGCATGGGGATATCTATCTTTATCCTCTCAATATCGAAACCTTTCTCCTTCTCCTTCTTCTCCTCAACCCTTTCAGGGGTTGAATATACTTTAACACTCAACATACCCACCACTAATAACTACAAAAATGTTAATTGGATGCTAAGAACTGAACTCCTTAGGCTGGGGAGGGGTCAGACATATTTGTTTCCATAGCACTCCATATCTCTCTATTGTATTCATTATTATTGTGTGCAGGGTCTCCGCAACAGTATTGTCTATCAGCAGCAGCCCCAGCTCAAGGCTATTCTCATGTGATGTTAGGTTTGCAGATCCTATGAATGCTTTGTTATCGGCTATATAGACCTTCATGTGATTCCTCTTTTTACCTGTGAGCCAGACATCTATACCGTCCTTGCTAAGTATAGAGGCTGTCCTGCAGTTATGATCCTTAACATGGTTTGAATATGCATCAAGGATAATCGCTATATCTACACCCTTGGCATAGGCTCTCCTCAGAGCCTCTCTTATCTTGGCAGAGTAACTGCTCTTGGATATCGTCATTATATATGAGGATATCGAGATCCTCCTAACAGCCTCATCTATTAGTGATAATATTGTTGCTGGTATATAGTCCTTTTGAACATTCCAGATAACATGTACCATTGTTTCGTGGTAACAGTAAGAACCTAGGCAGAGTTTTTCCAGAGTAATACCCCTCATACGATCACCTCATGCTGAGAGTGGCAGAGACCTCGGAATAGATTCTCTATCCTCCAGCTCCATCCTCCTCATATGCTTCTTAGCCCTTTTCCTAGCACCTGGGTAGATCTTCTCTGCAGCCCACCAAGCAGCCTCCATACACCTCAGCATGTGCCTAGCCCTCTTCCCATCAGAGTTAGAGGCAAGCAAAATCCTCCTGATAGGGATATCAAACCCGTGTATCTCACAAGCAACCCTTATAGATGCTGCAACATAGACAGGGATCCTCGACCTCCTTATAGCATTTGTATTCTCAAGCCTACCAGCAATAGCCATAGCAGTCTCCCTAACATAGCTGGGGAGCCCAAGCCTGCTAGAAGCCCTGAAAACCTCCCTTTGAAGCAGTCCGAAATACCTATCCATAGGGCTGTGGCTAGATACTGGTTTTCCATCCTCCCTTCTAACTACTGGGATATCCATTGATGGGATCCTTTCTTCGATAACGAGACCACTATCCTCACAAATCAATGTGCCTGTAAATGGATCGAAGACAATGTTGCCACAGCCATCCACAGTCAAAGACCCCTGCAGCAGAGCAAGCAAAAGCGTGGTTATAATGGAGTCTAGAGGTTGAGATCTTTAATCGCTATCTCATAGTGCATGTTAATTGAATCCTCTATGTATTTTCTTGAATCCTTCTCCTCGGAGTAGAGGGATATAAACGATAGGGAGAGATCCCATGGGAGTGCTACGGCTATTGCGAAGTTACTGAGCATCTGATCAACCCTTGTCAAGTCCTCCAGATGTGTTGCACCGCTGACAGCATCTGGGGTTAGCAATATATCTCTAACCTTGTTCCTTGTCTCCTCAGAGATTCTCTTATATTCATTCGGGTTTCTCCTATACCGCAGGGGTATCAATCCGTAGAGAATTCTGCACACCTTTTTGTAGTCCTGTGGAAGAGGCACTATATATAGACCCGAGATCCTGCCTACTCCGAGGTTTATGTTATAGTTTGGGAAGGATTCGGATATCCTGTAGATCGCCTCAAGAAACCTCGATATAACCTCTGCAATGCCATCTATACCTGGCATTCTCTGGAAGAAATAGAGGTTCATTGTTGCCTTGGGAGGCACACCTATTGATGCTGCGGCATCTGCCAGAGATATCCATGAGACCTCTCTCAGATTCACAGTCCTAACAACTCTAGATACTGGGACACCTACTAAGTCCCCACATGCCTTTAGAACCTTGTATAGGAGGCATGTATATGGGTTGCCAACTGATATGGCTATCATTGGATATGGGTAGTTGAAGCCCTCCGCAGATACCTCCCCCCTGGCTACCATATCTGCGGCTGCATCCATCAATGCTGCTGTCTCCTCTGGCATGGATGCTACTGCGGTTATCTCTCTATCGGTTGCACATCCACCTCTAGAGGATAGTATAGCCTCTATAACCTCCCTACCTGAGATGGGCAGCTGCTTCTCCCTATACCTGAGAACCAGGGTAACTTTCTGCTCGGTCTTAGGCTTGGAACCCCTCATATATGCTAGGGAGACGATGGTCATCAGAACTATCATTCCTATAGTGAGGAGTATCCTCTGATCCTCGTAGAAATGCACAGCCTTTATAGGAACTCTATCTAGAACCAGTCCCCCGCTGACAATGTAGATAGATGCCCAGCTAGGTGGTGTAGGTATGCTGCTCCCATCAACTGGAGAGCCCATCATAAGCATCTTTATCCTGCTGAAGCTGATAGGGCTATCCACGGTAACCCTTGCACTAAAGAACTCTATGACCTCGTTAATATTGTAATCCACAGATGGCTTCTCCATATAGCCGAGGGCAAATCTATATACCCTATCCCTGTATATAGCTTCGGCTATGTAGAGACCATCAACCCTCGGAAGATCCAGCGATATAGGAGCCACGCCAGATCTATTCACCACCTCACGGAACACAGAGCCGTTATAGCTAGCCTCAAAAATCCTTATAGATATAATAGAAATATTATCTGGCTTCTCAGTTGCATGCCTATATGCGGTGAAGAGTGCTGTGCATATATCCTTGCCACAGCTAGCCTCAACCCTCATAGGCTGGATTATCCTCACACCAAGGATTTCCCTGTCGGTCGTGAGCACAACACCTATGCTCTCCAAAGGCGGTAGCGGGTCTAGGAATCTAATACCCTTGAATGGTGGTATGCTCATTATCCCGATGCGCTCTGGGGGTAGCGATACAAGATCTAAATAGGATGCGAATGCAAGACCGAGAGGGGATCCAGCTCCAAGTACTGCGATCTTGTTCTTGGTATATACAACTGCTGGGAAGCCCGATTGATATCTGAAGAATATATGATCGACAAGAGCCATACATGATGGAACGGACTGGTAGAAGGCATAGCTTCGAAAGACACCTCCGAGTCCCAGGATATGGGCAAGCCTAAGATCCCTAGCACCTGTTATAGGGATTTCATCGCCTTGGAAAGCCCTGACACATTGGAAACCCCCGAAAAGGGTGTCAAGATTTCCACGACCAGTAACAACTATGCTGTTATTGGATATGGAGATCTCATATGGTCTTGAAACATACTCAGATGATGTGAAACCTATATATATGCTTCCAGAGAACCCCATGTTCCTCATATACGAGAGCAGGTATTGACTTGGGTAGGAGTCTAGGAAAGCCATTCTTGAGCAGTTCATAAGCAGAGAGAGATTAGAGGTCTTAGATATATCTATCCTCACAATCTCTGGAACATATCTCTCAATACCAACACCCCTATCGGATGTGGGGACTACATAGCATGTAACACCCCATGACACGGGTTTGAACACCATATACGCCCTACTTGGCAATGTTGCATTGAGGGCTATGTAAAGCTTGTTGTTTAGTATAACGCTATAGATATTATCCAGGGAAGCCTTGTCAGGGATATCTACTAGTGTCTTCACCTCCCCACTCGTAGATCCTATAGAGTATATCTTGACCCTCTGCGGAGGGGATTGAGAGGATATGGGTATCTGGATAGGCTTCCCAGGTGATGCCCACAGTCCAACAGGCTCTAAATTGCCGTCATACTCTATTCCAGATATGTATATATCGCTAGATGGATCCCCAGATAGTGTTAGATATACCGTGTATCCATTCTCTGTAAGATATACATAGGCATTATCAACAGCTATAGCTGGTGGGGGAGGGCTGGTGAATATCAAGGCTACATATACCATGAACCCAAACACGACTACGAAAGCCACAATAGAGGCTATCCTCTCTCTGGAAACCGAGCCATCCAAATGCTAACACCCTTACGAGAGCCAGGAGAGATCATTTATCAGCCCCTCGGAATAGAGTATATTTGCTAGTGATGCGCCAGCACCCCTTATCGTTATTAGGATTGGGTGGATCTGTAGCTTCTCTGTCTGCTTATACCTAGCCCACACAGGGTCTGAAACAACTGGGTAGATCTTGCCAAGCTTTGATATCGAGGGGAAAACCCTTGAAAGGGTCTGGTAGAACCATGTTGAGCTGAAGTTCTCTATATCAGACAGACTGACCTTATTAACTATAATCCCTCCAACACCTTTTCTAGAGATGATCGAGTCGAAGCCCTTGAAAGTGCTGTAGAAACCCACAAGCTCCCCACTATAGTCTATCCCGCCCTGATGGCTACCGATATACTCAGTTACCAGGAAAGATGCATCACTAATCACAGCAACTGTATTGACCCACTTGAACTGCCCCTTATACTGTTTAAGTCTATCGGTTGGTGGAAGATCTATGAATACTCTTGTAACCCCCAGCTCATCAGCAATCCTCCTAAGGACATTCACAGAAGCCTTAGCACTATCCATAAGCTCCTCTGGGATGTTCTCATAGAACCTCTCCCTCTCAACAACCATTATAGAGAGCGGGGATGCTGGGACAAGCAATATATCGCCTATATATATCAGAGGCTCATCGGCAGCCTCCTTACCAGGTGCTGGTATGTATAGCCTGTGATGATCTCTCCTAATCAGCAGAGGGCTATAATCCCTGAGATCCCTTGTAATCCTAAGCCTCGGGTTCTCCTCTATAGATGTCAATATCTTAGACGCATCTCTCAACAGCTTCACAAAAGAGAATACATTGGCATCCGATAGATATCTATAAAGCTCCTCCCTAAGCCTGACATTCCTCATGCCAAGGCTCCAGAGCATGATAGTTGTTGTGCTCATATTAGTTACATCCATATCAACAACCATGACCCTCTCACCAGCGGCAGACGCTATGAAGGAGGCACCTGTGCATAGCAGGCTCTTACCAGCACCACCCTTACTAGATGTGAAGGCAACAATAGTGGTTGTCTTAGCATAGCTAGGGGAAGGTTTTTCCTCAACAACACCTGCCCTTACATGAGACCCCTGCTTCTCCCCACTACCCTCCCTATCCTCTTTCTTACCGCCACGTTTGAAAATACTGAATATCATAGATATCCAAATACATACTGGTATAGTAAAAGCTTCCCAAGCATCACAGCTTTTCAACAATATATTACGAGACTATGGGAGCTATAGATGTTATAGAGTTTCTAGTGGTTAAGAAAATGGCTGATAAGGAGAAGCTCATAGACCTGGTCGCCATGTATCTTGAGGATAAAATCAGACCTTCAGATGCAGAGAACTTTGGAATACCTAGAACCATATTAAGAGCCACACTACAAAGGCTCTATGGGATGGAGACTAACAGAGGGAAACTAAGAGCAATTATTACGGGAGTAGCCCCAATTATTAAGGAGAAAGTGCCTATCATAATAAGTAATGATAACAGATGTAACATATGCAAAATCTGCGGGGAGAACCTAACCATGCGTAATATATTCCCAGAGGATCATATAAAGAAACATCATAGAAACCTCATCAGAGAAAACCTGGAGAAGGTTGTCAATGAATATAGAAATGTAATCAAATCTAGAGCACTTCCAAGAACCCACTAGATCCCTTATTTGCTAAGCTTTTTAACTGGCTCTATCTATGTGGGTAGAGCTGTGGAGGTTCCCGCAGCGTTAATATCTACAGTTGTTGTGATACTCACTATTACTGCTGTGCTCTCATACTACTTCATCTACATACAGTCATACACAGTATTTACACCACCATCCTCTATTGTCTGCCTATATACTATATACCCATATGTAGATGGATCTATAGGGATAATGATTAAGGTTGGCAATACTGGCAAATCAGTAGCGACTGTGAAAGCCGTAGCAATAGTAAACACTCCCAGGGGTAGCTATGTGTTTGAGAGTATTGAGAGCGCAGTACCCCCAGGAGGGATCGGGAATCTCTCTATAACAATACCAGCAACATACGCAATAGGCTCATCAATAGCAAAGGTAGTAGCATCATCCCTAGAAGGAACCACAGCCGTGTGCAGAGGATGAGAAGTTTCAGCTTATTGGATATATTAATTGGATGGAGATATGTCCAGCAGAGATACTGATAGCGATAGTGCTAAGTGTGAGGAGATAATCTATGATTATAGAAGTGGTACTGTGATCTGTGCCGATAACGGGGTGGTGCTTGAGGAGAGGCTTGTTGATACGAGCCATTGGGAGAGAGTATATAGCCCTGATGAGGTTATTGAGAGGAGGCATCACGGATCTGCTGAATATGTTGTAACAGACAATGTCATCGGATCTATGATGGTGGTTAGAGGTGCTGGCGATATAACCAGAAGCAATACCACATCAATTGCTAAGATAACAGCATCTCAGATCCAGAGGTATAGGAATCTTCAGCGCAGGCATTCGATGATCAGCATAGCATCTGATATAAGGAATCTCAGAACATTCCTCGGAGAGGTTAGAAACATAGTTACCAGGCTTGGGCTTCCAGCTAGGTATGTTGATGAGGCTAGAAAGCTATATCTAGATCTCAAGAAAGCAGATGTGCTGCCAAAAGGGATTGCGATAAAGACAATTGCAGCAAGCATAGTAGCGTATATGGCTAAGAGGGATGGTATCGCAGATCTTAGGGATGTTGCAAACACCCTGAGAGACGAGAGATCAAGGTTCCCAGCCAAGGAGATCTATGGGGTGTATAAGAGGATAGCCATGTTCCTCGGAGTGCCAAGAGGTATCAATACCGAGAAGATGATCAGCCTAATATCATCGAGGCTATCACTACCATTGTATATCGAGAACAAGGCGAAAGAGATCTATAGAAGAGCATCAGAGATAGGCATAACTAGTGGGAAAAGCCCCAGAGTTATTGCCGCTGCATGTATATATATAGCATCTAGGATTGCTAACTATGAGATCTCTAAGAATAGTATTGCAAAAACCTGTGGAATAACAAATACCTCGATCAGAATAAGATCGGCAGACATAGCTCTGAAGATTGGGATAGATCATCCAGATCTTAAGATGGACAGCCAGGATAAGAGTGAAAAAGAGGAGAAGGATAGGAAAAAAGATTCAGGCAGGGTTAGAAAAACTGCCCACTAACTAGAGCGGGGAGAGCATCACGATCACATTGATGGCTAAGCTTTTTACCTCTAGATATTTGCTCTAGGGATTAGCCATCAAGCTTAGAGCGATATCTGAGCCCGTCTCCTCCCTGCTCCTTGTAGCCGTAGCTGTAGCTGTTATTGCTATTGCATCAATTATACTCCTCCCATATATATCCTCCCTTGTCTCTGGCATGATGTCCACAAGCATTGACGCCTCTATGACATGCTCTAGAGTGAAACAGCCATTTGGAGCACAGTTCCCAGGAGTTGTTATGTGTGTAGTGGCTATAACATGCTCTGGTGGGTGTGGGGGAACGGCAACCGTAAGCGAGATATGGTATGTTCCAGCATCATCTCTAGATAGGATCTCTATAAACCCAGGAGATATCAGGCTAACGTCTGTAAGAGTTGTGCAGGGAACATCGACAGGAGCAATAGTGATCCCATATCCATTTGGCTTCAGAGAACCAACAGCAATAACAATAAAGATCTTATACCAAGGAATAGAAAGAGTCATAACAGGGTATCTCTAGCTAGATGCTTTTTCGAGGAAGATAAAACAAAGGTGATCCTATGAAAATAGGTAGTATATCTCTCTATATCTTGTTCCCTCTGGTGATTTCAATCACTCTCTCAAGCTCAATTAGTAGTGTAATTCTAAGCAATAGCTATCCTAGATCTATAGCTGTTAGTGGGTTAGCCCTTGATGACGGAGTATATATAGCACATATAGATAGAGATAGTGTTACCATTATGAGAGTATCAGCAGGTGTTATTGGATCTAGCATAGTTGTAAATGGATTTGAGTTGAAAAGGGGGGATATATTGCTCTTCGTAGGTCTCGACTGTCCCATATCCAAGAGTAATAGATATAGAGATATGGTTATATCAGCATTTATGAAACACAACATATCGAAGTTCTACATAGTCTCGTGCACAAGCATATTCAATGCAACATGCAGAGATCAAGCATCACTAGATCTTGTCAAGCTATTTGGAGACATAAACATCGGAGATAAGAAGGGGTTCTCATCATCACCAGAGATCATAATCTATAGCGGAGCCAGTAGCAGTAGCCCGAGGTTCTCGAAATTCCTAAACGAAACAAGAAACGATATAGAGAGACCAGCAGATCTACAGACCATAATAGAGAAATTCCTAGAACGAAATAAGGAATTAATAACTACTTAGAAGATCTATATTTTTACCTGAACTCCTCGTCCTTTAGGGCGGGGAGGAGGTCAGACACATAGATGAGAGGCACGCGAAAAAGCTTTTCTTCCGTGCAATCAGCCCGAGATAGGAAAAACATATTTTCTTATCTAACTATATTAGCACGACTCCTTCCCACCCTATTGGGTGGGTTTTGCTTAAGTCATATACCATACTTTTATTTCAAACATATTTGTTGGGGGATATATGCTCCCATTCCCACAGCCCTTGGGCGAGGTTGAGGTTGTTGAGTTCGAGGCTGAGGAGTTCCCATGGATAACGATTAAGCTTAAAGATGGCACTATATTGAGGTTCAAAGTTATTGTCACAGGGGTTATGAAGGTCGGGCATGATCCGAATACAGGTATACCCATATATTCTATACAGACACAGGGGGTGATCCAGCTAGTTAAGATCCCAAAGGAGCTTATAAAGAAGCCGGGACAACCGAGAAGCCCGGGTCCAGCAACATAGATATATCTATGGTTTCTCTAGTTTCTTGGGGAGTCTCACGCCTCTCTGCCCCTGGTATTCTCCTCTATATGGTTTTTCGATTGGTGTTGATACTTTTGAGAGTATTAGGTGTAGGAATCTCGTGCCTGGTCTCAGCTTTACTGGGAATGGTGGTGCCTGAACCTCTATCGTTAGCTCTCCCTCGAAGCCTCCGTCTATTATTGTCGGGGGTATCATGAGTCCTAGTCTTGCAAGTGTTGATCTCAGCTCCACGAAGCCCACAAGCTCTGGAGGGAGCCTTATATATTCAAGGGTGTGTAGGAGATACCTACCCCAGGGCTTCAAAAGGATCTCAGAGCCCTCACCACATCTATAGAACCTCCCCAGAGCCTCCTCATCAAAACCATACGGATCTAGAACCTCCTCAACCTCCAGGAGCTCACAGTATCCAGATCCAAGCCTTAGATCGAGACCGTTCTCCCTAACAACAGAGGGGTCGAAAGGCTCTATATAGAGCCTACCACTAGCAATATAGTTCCTGAGATCAAAATCCGAGAGAATCAACATCCCATCCCAGAAAATAATATGATCACATTATCACTATGTGTGTGCCCTTCATATCAGATGTGGCACGCTTTGCAGCCTCCTCCAATAATCTGCCAAGTTTATAGTTGTCTGTCTCAAACCTATTTGCATAGGCATTGAATTCTATGTATCCAGCGGGGTCGCCATCTATATCGAAGCTCTCAATAGTTATCTTGACACTTCTGTTCTCTTCAAACTCATGGTTTAGGTATCTCTCAATAAACATAGATATAGCACTTATCGCCTTCCAAACACATATGGAAGGTCTTTCGCCATCCCCACACACACTAACAACATAGACATTCTTCTTCTTCTTAGTTCTTGCTGCCATCTCCTCCCACCTATACAACTATAGCTAAATGCAAAAGCTATCCCTAATCTATATTGAGCTTTTTCTTCTCATCTTTCTTCTCCTCTTTCTCCTGGTTCTCCTTTCTTTCCTCCACCTCCTCCTCGATCTTCATCCTTCTCTCTTTTTCTTTCTTCTTTTTCTTCTCCTCTTCTATCAGCTTTATCTGATCCTCTATCCACTCGACCTTTAGCTGGGATCCCATGTATTTCTGATACATTTCGATGAGGATATCTATGTCGTCTCTCAGCTCCTTGCTCAGGTTTTCGGATGCATTATATAGATCTGTTATCATCGGCTCCAGATGCTTCGCATAGAACCACATGGCATCAGCATGCTCCTCAAATCTAGGTAGCGTTTTAACACCACCCTTTTTGTTGGGCATAACTATTATCGGTATGGGTGTCTCCACTATTCTCTTCACATAGTCCTCAGCCTCACGATCCCTAAGATTCCTAGCCCTATACATGATAGTCGCCAGTTGAGAACCTATCTTGCTATATGCATAAGTCCTAGCAGATAGTGATGAATCAAACTTACCCAGAAACTTGTATTTCCTCCACTCCCTCCCCCTCTTAATCGTGATAACGGTAACTGAATAATCAGCAGAGCCACCATGATCTACCATATCCATATAGCTGTGATCCATGCTCATAACAATGCCCTTAGTATCTGCTGCAGCATTGATCATAGATACTATCTCATCCTCACTAGCCTCACTATAGCCGTTAATCTCCGCCCGTATCAAGTCTTCAAACAGCTCCAAGATCTGGATATCGCTGGCATCTATAACAGCAACTATTCCCTCCCGCATCCTTTCATAGATCTCATCATATGTGGGGAAAGAAATGCTACTTGAATCGTTACCCAGCACTATAGGGCTTGATACTGCGTTCTCCTCATCAATATAGATGCCATATACTGTACATAGCTTCCGATTATATTTTATAGACCTCTTACCGTCAAATATATAGACCCTGCCGCTTCCAAGCATATAACCACCTAATCAACATCAATCTTGATTTTCCTGGGCTTCTGAACATCACCACCTACTTGGGGCTGGAGCTCTGGAGATGTACCAGGTGCAATAGTGAGCTTTTCAGGTGTTCCATAGACCTCTTTTAGAACCTCCCTTATAGAGCTGGCTATTCTGCTCAGGTCGGTATTTTCTAGATCATCTAGTAGCTCATCACCACAGGAGCATATAGTAGATGCCTCTCTATAGAGCGATAGCCAGTCTATGAATAGAGCGCTTAATTCATACCAGCCAGCCATAGAGCTTGACTGCTTCAAAAACCCTAAGATCCTTACTCCATTCTCTGGACATCCCCGCCTGCTATTCGATGTTTTCCCCGAGGGCGTCATAGCCTGCGAATTTCTTGTTGCATAGGCATACCATTCATACCACTTCGATTGTTTATTTATGGTGATATTAGGGAATACTTGGTCGATCAGGGTTAGCAACTTCGATAGATTTATCGTCCTGAACCTCGAAACCTCTACCTGCATGCAAGATCCCTCAAGATTCACATATAGCGATCTTCTAGGAGTGGTGGGAGTGATTCTATGCCTTAGTAACACAACTATCTTCCACAGATAATTTATATCCCTTAGGCTCTCAAGCACCGTATCCATATCCACTTCCTCAGGCTCCGATATAACATCCTTTACAGTTGTCCCCTGATATGATAGCTGGATTCTAGCACCCTTACCGCTCTCAATGATCTCAGATATTGCAGATGTTATGTCTCCGAAGCGTGTTTCGACTATAGTGAGCTCCTTAGCATATCTACCAATAACCATGTATAGTCTTCTCGATGTAAACCCAGGCTCTGATATATCAAATACGATACCCTCAACCTCCATCTAAGTCCCTATAATATTTGCAAAAATAGCATCTAGAGGAGGGATTCCATTCTCTCAAGACATTCTCTCCTTGCCTCCCTCATTGCAGCTACGAGGGTATCGTATTCATCTGGCATCACCTTCAGCGATATGTTCAGCAGCTCGGTATAACTCACTCCTAGGCATAGTAGTTCGGCTACTAGTGATGTGAAGTCTATCTCCTCATTAGCCTTCTTCTCAACATTCTTCTTAATCTCCCTTATCCTATCTCTATACTTCTGCGGGTTATCCCTCCACTCATCGGGAACTATACCAGCTAGATGATTAAGCATAGCTAGGAGAGACTCAAGATTAACAATCTTCCTCTTAGCCTCGGTAATCTCGTATTCCTTAACAAAGTCCTTAGAGCTCAACCCTACCCAAGATATCATCTAACCAAGAAAAACATAATTGGTGAAACCAACCTTCTCTCATGCCTTCAGATCATCACCTTGATTATCAACCCTTTCGAGCAGATCCTTGGTACCCTCCATCTATTTGGGCTTATCTTATGTAGCACCTTCCGCCATCGCTATTGAGGATACATGCGCCAGATCCGCTTGCAGCTTCGAAATAATATGTTATTGACACTACCTCTATGTTTTTCACAAGGGATGCTAGTAACTCTGGGCTTAGCTGACAACTGGTGCTTCCACATACCTCTACCAACAGATTGTTATATGCTGGGTTGTCGGATTTGATCCTGCATGTTATATATGTTGTAACATTTGAAGCTGCTGGCACAGAGACGCCCGAACCTTCGGCTATACTGCAGCTCTGAACATAGAAGGTGAAGACGCTAGATCCCTTAAACAGGAAATTAACATCTGCACTTATTATCTTCATAGTCTCTCTGAGCGGGTTATAGAGCTTAGTATCAACCCTTATAGGTATATGATCGGCAGCAGGTGTTGGGATTGTAACAACTAATGGGAGTACACCACCCAATGGAAGCGGAAGGGGAATAATAAGTCTTCTGACAGAATATGTAGTCGCATTAACTGAAGGAACTGTTGTTTTTTCTCCCTTGATTTCTTTAATTAAATCTGGTATAACAATTGCAACAAGAGTATAAATAAATAGAAAAAGAACTATAGCTGCAATTATCATTACGAAAGTCTCGGTAATTCCTTTCTTTATTCTCACACCACACGCCTCCCCAATAATATATATATATATGAAATTTTCCATTT
>JAWBYA010000013.1:0-18038 GCA_038867615.1 Sulfolobales archaeon
GGTGGGTTAAATAAAAGCCGGGGTGTGGGGGTTTCTCTGCGGCATTGGGTTGGGGTCGAGGGTATGGGCTTCGATGAAAGGATCCCTGGGGCCGGTGAAGCCAAGGACTGAGCAGTTGGTACAAAATACCAAACCACATTGAAATCCGAACTCCCGCTAAGAACCCCTAACTATATAAGGGAGTGATGAAGCAAGAGATAGCTTGGATGACGTGATTATGATAAACATACTTGGTTCCAATATGCTGGGCTTCGGAGACAATAACAAGTTTAAAAAGAAAAAGGAGAGAGTTGAAAGTACCCTGATAATGCTCAGAAGCTTCGTATCAAGGATAGATAACTATATACATAGGCTTGAGGAGAGGGAGAAACAACTCTTCGAGAAAGTAGTAGATCTAACAACGATGGGAGATGATGCTAGAGCTATGATCGTTGCTGGAGAGATTCAGCAGATAAGGAGTGTGCTTAGACACCTCACTGCATTGAGATACATTATGGAAGGCATAGTATTGAAGATAGAGAACTATATAGCGATAGGAGAAGCCATGGGTTCTATAGGTCCCGCATTATCAGCCCTGAGAGAGATAAGAGGGGTTTTTAAGGGCCTGATCCCAAGCATAGAGATGGAGGCCCAGCTAATAGAAAACAGCCTAAGAGATCTTATAAGCAGTACAGGGGAATACATACCACCAACAACATGGTATAGCCCACAAAGCACAAATGAGGCTAAAAAGATATTGGAGGAAGCATATGCGGTTGCCGAGAAAAGATTGAGAGAAACATTCCCCCAGGTGAAAAGAAGCAGCGAGAAAAACAGCATGGAGATCAGATAAACAACACACCATCAATATTAATCTATGCAGAACATCTCTACTATTTAAAACCCTCATCATGTTCGAGAAAATATGCGCAAATCTACCCAAAGAGAAACAAACACGCTAGGAAAACCTTACACCAAGACTCCGTAACACCGTGGCAAGTTGATCCAGTTCCACATAGTTTGTAGTAGTTATTACCACCCCACATGCTAGATCTCCGTTATCCTATATATACCTATATTCTGAAAATACGTACTACAGGAATGCCACCCACAATATATGTGTTGCATATAACGAGCTGGTTTGGTTAAAAGTTTTCCGCAATAACAGGCCAGAGACAGAACATAAAAAGGGAATTATGGGCAAGGCCGTGCCGTGTGATAGCAGCCATGGATCTCGGTGATGATACTACAGATCATCATATGTATTCAAAATAACTCTATTCTATATTCTATATATTACTGTTCGTGTTTTGTCTCATATATTGTAATGTAATATTTATATTACGCCTTAGTATTAAGTAATACTGAAGGTGTACAAATTGCTGGACACACCAATGCCTTATATATTAATAGGACTTGTAATATACGCGATAGCATATGCTATATATTCAAAGTATATTGATAAGAGGATATGGCAGTCGGATCCAAGCAGACCAACACCAGCTAAGCAGTATTTCGACGGTGTTGAGTACTTCCCCATAAGCAAATATGTCCTCTACGGATACCAGTTCAAAAGCGTAGCAGCTCTGGGACCAATAGTAGGTCCTCTAGTAGCGGTGGGGTTCTACGGGTGGCTTCCTGCACTGATATGGCTGATCGTTGGTAACTTCTTCATAGGCTGGGTTCAGGATTACTCAGCTATGATGATGTCAGTAAGAAATGATGGGAGATCCATGGGGCCTATAACATACGAGCTTCTGGGTAATAGAGCGAGACAGCTACTCTTAGGATACCTGATAGCCTATCTAATAATAATAACCTCTGTATTCGCATGGGTTATAACCACGGTGTTTAACCAGATCCCAGGCACATTCATACCAATACTATTCATACTATTCACAGGCGTGATCTTCGGACACCTAGTATTTCGACTAAAGATCGATGTCCTTATAGCAACAATCGTGGCCTTAGTGCTTGTATTCGCAGGGATCGTTCTCACAGTAACATTCCCACAGCTGAGAGCCCCGGGAACCAACTTCCTCGACGACCCAAGAACATTGCCGCTCGATGTGAGAACATTCCCAACGCAGCCTGGAACATTTACAGTACTCTTCTGGCTCATAGTCCTGGCTATTATATACTATATAGGCGCGGTGACACCGATGCCTAGGTTTCTATTACCAACAGTATATGTTGGATACCTACCAGCAATCATAGCCCTAATCCTAGTGATCATAGCTGCGCTTGCAACCCCATTTACAGGGTTAAAGATAGCACAAGCCCCGGTAAAGAATTTATGGCCAACAAACCCACTTGAAAACCCACAAACAGGCCCATTATGGCCAATACTTTTTGTCACAATAGCATGTGGAGCTATATCTGGGTGGCATAGCCTAGTCTCAAGCGGGCTTACGTCAAAGCAGCTTGAGTTTGAGACAGATGCCAGACCCGTTGGTGGAGGGGCTATGATCACAGAAGGCATCGTTGGGCTATCCTCAGTAGCCTCAGTAATGATCCTGGCAACATACCCACTAGCAGCAGGAGCATATGTAACTGGCGCGTCGACACTTACATCAGCCCTAACAGGTATTTCGAGGGATGCTATGAACCTATTCTATGCGATGTTCGTAGCAGTTATGGGAATGATAACAAGCATGCTGTTTGTAAGAGTATGGAGAACCGTTTCTGCGGAATTGTTTGAGAGAAACATACTTGGCAATAGATGGGTCTCCCCACTGGTTCTCATAATAATAATGATCTTCCTAGCATTCACTGGAAGCTGGGTCAACCTATGGCTCCTCTTCGGAGGAACAAACCAGCTGCTCGCAGGATTAGCACTCCTACTAGTTGCCGTATACCTTGCCAAGGTAAAGAGACCAACGTGGTATGTTATATACCCCGGAATGTTCATGGCAATAACCACCGTCGCAGCCCTACTCTGGGAGGCATATACGTATACAGCATATCTACTAGCCAACAGGCCAATCGGTGTCCAGGCAGCGGTTCAAGCAAAATTCGGAGCAGGTGTGGTTACGGTTTCAAACATGGTTTCAGCAGCGCTTGGTATTATTCTCGCTATCATGGGCGCCTTAATGACATACTATCTCTTTAGAGGCTATTTCAGGTACAGAGCAGCCGCTAAAGCCTAGATATAATCAATTATAATAATTTTTTAATATAAATCCGATTTTCTAATTTATAGATTAGATAGATCCTTGTTGAACTTATATTAACCCTAGTGGCAGTATTATTTCGGTGGTAAATACTGAGCAGTGGTAATCCAAGCGATACTAGTAGTAAGAAAGGTATTAGAGGCCTATTATCACGATTAAGCGAAGCTGTATATGGAATCTCCCTCCATGGGCAGGTCACAGCAATAATGAAGGAGAAGATGTATATAGAGTATCTCTTCATGCTCATGACTATAGGGGATATGATGGGGATCCCCCTGCTTCCACCATACTACACGCTCAGGCTCTTGCCATACATGGTTCCTAACATCAAGGGTTGGAAGCTAAGGATGCTTCGAGAGAGGGACTTCACCGACATTGTAACCGGGTGATCCTATGCCGAGGAGCGTTGGATTTAAGTACCTATTTGAGAAAAGACCTGAGCTCAAGATAGCTATATTCGCTGGTAAGGGAGGGCTTGGCAAGACGACATCTAGCGCTGCGCTCTCCTATAAACTTTCCAGTATGGGTAAGAGGGTTCTCTGCTTCTCAACAGATCCTCAGGCCTCGCTGAGCGATATATTTGAGAAGGATCTATTTGGTAAAGGCGAGATAGAGATCTCTAAGAACCTCTATGTCCTAGAGATAGATGCTGATAAAAGGATTAAGGAGTATGTCGACTCTATAAGACAGAAGATCAAGGATATGTATAAGATAGAGGAGATCCCCAGAGAAGTTGAGGATTATATTGAATCAGCTGTGGCCGAGCCTGCTATGTATGAATCAGCTGTATACGATGCAATGCTCGACGTGGTTTCGCAGAATAAGTATGACTTCTATGTCTTCGACATGCCTCCCTTCGGACACGGGATAAGGATGGTTGCTATGGCAGATATTCTGAGCAAGTGGGTCGACAAAATAACAGAGGCTAGGAGGCAGGCGTACGAGTATGAGAAGGTGGCCTCTAGACTTAAGAGGGAGAAGTATACGGAGAGAGAGGATCAGTTGTTAAAAGAGCTCGAGAGCATAAGAGATAGGATCGTTGGTTTCAGCAGATTAATAACAGATCCCAAGGGGACTGCATTCACAATGGTCCTGATCCCTGAGAAGATGGCTATAGTTGATACTGAGAAGGCCCTAAAAATGTTCGAAGAGCTGGGGCTGAGAATGTCTGGCGTTGTTGTCAACCAAGTCTATCCACCAGCGATCCTCGAAGACCCCAGGGCTCCCGAATATCTCAAGAAAAGGGTTGAGGCTCAGAAACCATTCTTGAGAGAGATATACGAGAAGTTCGAGAACCTCATACTAGCCATAATACCAATGCTCAGAAGAGAGCCTAGAGGACTTGAGATGATAGAGGCTGTAGCCAAAGAGCTCTGGGAGTCTACCATAACCCTCGATGATCTTGAGGCTATATCCAAGAGGTGATCACAATGCCGATAATTAGAGGAGAGCAGAAATTCATATTCGTAGGGGGTAAGGGGGGCGTTGGAAAAACGGTGCTAGCATCCGCGATAGGACTTAACCTCGCAGAGCAGGGGTATAAGACGCTCATAGCCAGCTTCAACCCTGTCCACTCACTATCTTCGGTGTTTGAGCAAAACCTGTCGGGAGGATCTATAGTTGAGGTTAAAGGCGTAAGTAATCTATACGCCGTAGAAGTAGAGATCGAGGATGTTGTTGCTAGGTATAAAGAGAGGATAACAAAACTTATAAGGGATTTCCTCAAATGGGCCGAGATCCCGATAGACCCAAAGGGGTTTATAGAGATAGCGACAACAAACCCAGCATTCCAGGAAGCAGCCTCCTTTGATAAAATGATGGATCTTATACTCAACGAGTCAGAGAGGTTCGATAGAATCGTCTTTGACACAGCTGCTGTTGCTAATGCTATAAGGTTAATAGGTCTATCAAAGATCTATGGTCTCTGGCTCCAGAGGGTTATAAAATCGAGACAGGAGGCATTATCGCTCAGAGCCCAGCTAAGCTTTAGGAAAGATAAAGTGTTGGAAGAGATGAAGAGCGACCCGGTATTGATAGAACTCCTCGAGCTGTATAAGAGATATACCAGTGTGAAGAGCGTACTCACAGATCCCTCGAAAACCAGCTTTATATTCGTTACAATACCGACAATGCTATCCATATCTGTTGTGAGAAGGTTCATGGATATGGTGAAGGCCTATGAAATACCCTCCGGAGGTGTTGTAGTAAATATGCTTATACCCAAGGAGGAGGCTGATAAAGACGCTACAGGCTTCCTCAAATCCAAGTTCGAGGAGCAGGAGAGAAATGTTGAATATATTAGAAAGCTGTTCGGAAACCAGCTCCTAGGATACATACCCCTATACCCTGAGGATATCGTTGGTATAGATAGGCTCAAAAGGCTCATAAAGGATCTCGAGGCACGATAATGAAAGGGATCACCGGTAGGCTTTCAACAACAGCTGATAGGGTTAAGAGGATAGTGAGTGACTTTATATTCGGTATGAGCACCTATGAGATATATAGGGAAACGCTCCATATAGCTAGGAGTTACAAGGATTCGGTATATCTTCTACTACTAGGTGAATTCCTAGGAATACCTTTTATCTCTAACTACTATGCATTAAGACTACTCCCATACCTAGTGGGCGAGCTTGAGGCTTTTAAGAGGAGAAGCCTCAGAGAGAAAGATCTATTGGAGGTTGTGAGTGAGCTTGATGCGCACTGAGTCAAAGAACGTAGCGATAGCAGTAGGCAACATAATAACAGGGGTCTATAATTACCTTGTAATATCGATTCCGGTTGATTGGAGGATAGTGGTCATACCGATGAACTCGGATGTTTTTACAAGCACAAAACAAGGAAGCGTAAAATGGGTAAAAGAAGGGGAAGTAGAGCACGGGCTAGCAACACCTAAGGGTGAGATCATGCTTAGAATCAAGATATGGCCCGGCTTTAAAGAGCAGATGAGGATCAAGGATCTGAGGAGGGTTGAGAAGATATACGACCTAGTGATCTCTGGACATGGAGCGAAAGCCTATATATATAGGAAGAAACACGGATTAAGAACAACCAGAACCCTGGGGATCCATCTATACTGCGGAATCACTGACAGAACCATGCTGATCGAATTTATAGGAGGTGAAGACTGGGTTGATGCCGTGCTAAATAGTATAGGAGGTAGTATGTGTCATGTTTAGAACTAAACCCCACAGATCGTCTGCAACTGTTGTAGAGATAATAACAATCAACCCAATAATGCTTGGCCACTGCGAACACTGTGAGATCCTCATGAAGGGCTTTGGAGTCGACTATAAACCCCGACAGGTTAGTGAGTACCCGGAGGATTTGCTAGAGCTATCTAAAAAGCTCACAATATTTATAAACATGATTACACGTAGGGTTTTTGCTAGGGTAGTAATAATAGAAGCACTCACGCTAAGAGGGCTTTTCAAAATGATCATGTATAGAGGTGGGAGATTACCGATTATTGCTGTTAATGGAAAGAAAATAGCTGTCGGAACTAGGTGGGAGCCAGAAGCTCTAGCTAAAAAGGTTCTCGAGATGATTACAAACTAAATAGACGATCTGGGGCTTGTATTTATAAGCTCTGAAACGCATATTATTTATGCATGCCTAGTTATTAGTGGGGGTGATGGTTTTTTGAACATGGTTTCAGGAGTTAACGAGGTTGAGGCAAAGACTGGGAAGGGTAGCGGTAATCAGGATACCAAATGCCCTCCAGATAAGATCGTGATCGACATAGCCAGAGGAGCATATATATGCGAGGAGACGGGAGAGGTTCTAGAGGAAAGGATCGTCGATCAAGGGCCTGAGTGGAGGGCATTTACGCCTGAGGAGAGGGAGAGGAGAACAAGATCCGGGTCACCCCTAGCCCCAGCAATGGAGGGTATAGGTTTAGTTACGATAATTGACTACAAGGATAGAGACGCAACCGGCAAGAAACTTGATCTGAAAAAGAAGATGGAGTACGCAAGGATGAGGAAATGGCAGATAAGAACAAAGGTTCAGAACGCCATAGATAGGAACCTCACACAGGCCAGCTCCGAGCTCCAGAGACTAGCAAACTCCCTCGGCCTCCCAAAGGAGGTTCAAGAACAGGCTGCAATTATATATAGAAAGGCTGTTGAGACAGGGCTAGTCAGGGGGAGAGCTATCGAGAGTGTTGTTGCAGCAGCACTCTATGCAGCCTGCAGGATCATGAACGTACCCAGGAGTCTTGATGAGATAGCCCAGTATACGAAGAGCGGGAGAAAGGAGCTTGCAAGATGCTTCAGACTATTATACAAAGAGCTCGACTGGAAGGATCTCGGGCTCGAGATGCCAAAGCCCGATCCGTTCCACCACGTTCCAAAGATCATAAGCACCCTCGGCCTTAGCGGAAGCATAGAGGCGACAGCTAAAGAGATACTTAAGAAGATAAGGGATACCGGAATAGGTGCTGGCAAAGACCCAGCTGGTATAGCGGCTGCTGCTGTCTATATAGCATGCTTACTCAATAACGAGAAAAAGACGCAGAAAGAGATAGCCATGATAGCAGGTGTTACCGAAGTGACTGTTAGGAATAGGTATAAAGAGATAGTAAAGGCGTTAAAGCTAAACCTGCCTCTAACGTGACGCTATAACTATATAGGGCTTTTTAACAAGCAACGCTTCGATAACAATCAGAGAATTTTTCAACTAAGGTAGCGATTGCTATCAGTAACAACCTACCTTAAACCAAAGCCTATCACACCTGCCCACACGAATAGTAATGCTTATATACCCTTTTTGAATTTACTCAAGGCGAGGTTGGTGGGGCGATGGAATTCCAATACCAATGGGTAATGGCAAAAGCATAGAAGATCTCGAACTCCTAGCTATTAGAATAAGGAAGCATATACTAAGAATGTATCTCAACGACCAATCACTCCACCTCGGCTCATCGCTAAGCTCGGTAGAGATACTAACAACAGTTGTGTTTAAATACCTAAGAAGAACCGGAGATCCCATTAACAGGGATTGGCTCATACTAAGCAAGGGGCATGCAGCACCAGCCCTCTACGCAGCACTTGCAGAAGCAGGACTCATACCTCTTGAAGAGCTTGAAAAGATACACAGCATAAATAGCATTCTACAGGGGCACCCGGAGATCTCTATACCGGGTGTCGATATGTCTACAGGAAGCCTTGGACAAGGGCTAAGTTTTGGCGTGGGTGTCGCTACAGCTATAAAGATCCACGGAGGGTCTGGGAGAGTCTATGTGATCATGGGAGATGGTGAACAGGACGAGGGCGAGGTATGGGAGGCAATGACACATGCAGCAGCTAGAAAGCTAGATAACCTTGTAGTAGTGGTTGATAACAACGGCTTCCAACTCGACGGATTTATAGATGATATCAAGCCAAAGCACTATCTACCCCATGTATGGAGAGCTGTTGGCTGGAAGGTTCATATATGTGATGGTCACAGCATAGCAAGCATAGATAGATCTATAAGCGATGCTATAAATAGCAAGGCACCAACAATAATATTCGCAAAAACAGTCAGAGGAAAAGGAGTCGTCGAGATAGAGAACACAAAGAGCCAGAAACCAGGTGTTGAGGTTGTTAAGAGAGCTCTCATCAATGCGTGAGACCTTCGGAAAACTCCTCGTATCGCTGGGAGAGATCCACAGGGATCTTGTCGTGATCACAGCAGATGTCGGAGACTCAACAAGAGCATCCTACTTCAGAGACCGCTTCCCAGCAAGGTTCTTCAACATAGGAATCTCGGAACAACATATGGTGAACTTCGCAGCAGGGCTAGCAGCGACCGGCATGAGACCCCTTGTAACATGCTTCGCAATGTTCCTCATGAGAGCCTGGGAACAGATAAGAAACACAACAGCTAGGATGAACCTAAATGTGAAGTTCATAGCAACACATGCCGGGCTGAGTGATAGTATTGATGGCTCAAGCCACCAAGCACTAGAAGATATAGCGTTGATGAGGGTGATCCCGAACATGAAGGTGGTTGTCCCAGCAGACTCCTCAGAGATCATGAGAAGCCTTCCAAGGATAATCGCTGAGGAGAGAGGACCTGTGTATTATAGAATAGGTAGGGACTACTCACCCCCAATAACAATTGATATAAGCGATGAGTTCAGGCTTGGTAGAGCAACAGTTCTAAGGGATGGAGAAGATGTAACCATAATAGGCGCCGGACCCGTTCTCTGGAACGCGTTAGAAGCGTCAAAAGAGCTCAGCAGAATAGGTATAAGAGCCGCTGTTATAGACATGGCTAGTATAAAACCAATAGATGAGGATGTAATAGAGAAATATGCAAGAAAAACAGGAGCTATAGTAACGGTTGAGGAGCATAGCATACACGGGGGATTGGGATCTGCTGTAGCAGAGGTTGTGGTGAAGAGATACCCCGTTCCAATGAAGATCCTTGGAACAATAACCTTTGGAAGAACAGCAAAATCCCAGGAAGAGTTGATAGAGCACTTCGGGCTTGGGAAAAATTCCATCATAAAGGCCGTGGCGGAGGTTATGGGGAGTGGTAGGAGATCTAGAGTCTCTTAGGGCTGAGATAGATAGAGTTGATGAAGCATTGATCGAGATGATCTCGAGAAGGATAGAGATATCGAGAAAAATAGGATATATAAAGAGAGCAATGGGGCTCCCCACACGAGACCCTGGCAGAGAGCAGGAGGTGGTGAAAAAATGGATCGCCCTTTCGAAAGAAAAAGGACTGCCAGAGGATCTTGCCCAGAATATTGTAAAGCTACTTATACAGTACTCAATAGCAGCCCAATCGACCAACAGGGCTAGCGGCTTGAGGGTGGCTATAATAGGCTATGGAGGTATGGCTAGAACCTTGGGGAAGATCATATCCAGAGCTGGATATAGAGTCAGCATAAGCGGAAGGGATCTCGAGAAAGCAGGGAACCTTGCAAAAGAGCTTAACTGCAGCTATGGCGAGCCAGACGATGTGATCACGGAGAGTGATTACGTGCTATTAACCCTCTCCAGAGAGGCCTTTGCAAAAGGATATTTCGATGTAATTGCAGCATTCATGAAAGGTAAAGTTGTTATGGATATACTCTCAGCAAAGAGAGAGATCTATCACTTGATAGAACGTGGATCTATGAGGTATGGGTTTAAATATATATCAACACACCCATTATTCGGCCCTCTATCCATACCATACGGAGAAACCATAGTGATCATACCATCTTCAACAGGGCTCGACGTTGTTAACGAGGTAGCCTCATTCTGGTCATCGGTAGGACTCATACCCATCATAACAAGTTATGAAGAGCATGAGAAAGCGATGGCCATAGTCCAGGTCCTCCCACACATATATATGCTAGCCCTCTCAGAAGCTGTAGAGAGACTCTCCAAAGACTTCGGCATAGATTACAGGGTATATATGACCTATAACTTCAAAAAGATACAGGACGCCATAGATCGTGTTAAAAGCAACATGAAAGCCGTACTTGAGATCCAGGAGCATAACGCACACGCTCCTGAAGCTAGAAAGATAGGGCTCGATGCTCTTTTTTCCACAGTTAAAAAGTTTGGTGGTGATAGATGATCCTATATGTGATTAAGAAAGGATCAAGTATTGATAACCTAGTAGATAAGCTAAGTAGCATGGGAGCATCCCTCAGAATAGTAGAGCTATATGGCAGAAAACTGGTTCTAGCATGGCCTGATAACATAGCAGAAGGCTTAACAGATCCTAGTATCGAGGCAACGATAAAAACCAAAAAGCCTTATCCCCTAGCAAGCAGAGAGTGGAAGAAAGAAGATACAATAGTAAACGTAAATGGAGTCGAGATAGGGGGTAAGAGGATAGTAATTGCAGCCGGGCCATGCTCTGTTGAGGATGAGGAGCAGATGATCTCGATCTCTCGAACACTTAAGAGTCTAGGGGTCTCGATGATAAGGGGCGGTGCCTTCAAGCCCCGAACCAGCCCCTACTCATTCCAGGGTCTTGGCGAGAAGGGATTAAAGATCCTGAGGAGGGTGTCTGAGGAAACCGGTTTACCGGTGGTTAGCGAGATAATGGATCCCAGAGATGCAGCTCTATTTAAGGAATATGTGGATATGGTTCAAATAGGTGCTAGGAACTCCCAGAACTTCTCATTATTAAAAGAAGTTGGGAGAATAGGAAAACCCGTTCTGCTCAAGAGAGGCTTCGGAAACACTGTTGATGAGTGGCTCAGCAGTGCTGAATACATATTGCTAGAGGGTAATGGCTCCGTCGTTATATGTGAGAGAGGTATAAGAAGCTTTGAAACAGGGACAAGATTCACACTAGATGTGGGAGGCATAGCGCTTGCGAAGAGACTAACACACCTCCCAGTATGCGCGGATCCAAGCCATCCAGCAGGTAAAAGAGATCTGGTTGCACCCCTAGCCTTAGCAGCTATAGCTTCTGGGGCTGATATGCTTCTGATAGAGGTGCACCACAGCCCGGAGAGGGCTCTGAGCGATTCCGAGCAACAGTTAGATATAGCTGGTTTCGCCTCTCTTATGGAGAGGCTAAGATCCGTTGCAAGGATCCTTGGGAGAGATCTATGAGGAGATATGTATCAAACCTATGCAGCGCAAAAAGCGTAGTAGTTGTTGGCAGCAACTCTCTAGATGTTCTGAGCGAGATTGAGGGAGAGGTCTCTGTAATACATAGCTCGAGGATAGATCCCGAGCCTGTTGTTAAGAGGCTTAGGAGGGTATCAAGCATAATAGCTATAGATGATGGTGAGAAGGCGAAAGACATATCGGTGGTTCTCGATACTGTGAGAAAGATCCATACGGGATCATCACCAGATCTGGAGTGGATAGCAGCACTCGGAGGCGGAACTATAATGGATGTAGCAGGTTTCGCTGCATCTATATATAAGAGAGGGATCAAGCTGATCAACATACCAACAACGCTACTCGCAATGGTGGATGCCGCAATGGGTGGTAAGAATGGTGTTAACATGGATGGTGTTAAGAACATGCTTGGAACATTCTACCAACCAGCCCTAGTAATATCGGATATCTCGTTCCTCAAAAGCCTTTCCAGAGATGATCTCGCCAACGGCATGGCAGAGGTTATAAAATACTGCATAACCCTCGATAGGGAGTTATGCGGGCTCCTAGAGGCTAGATATAGAGATATATATAATAAGGATCCTGGGGCTTTTGAGGAGATAATATTTAGATCCGCCGTTAATAAGATGAGGATCGTTGAGGCTGATGAGAGAGACAACATGGGCATAAGGATCGTGCTTAACTATGGGCACACAATAGGACATGCCATAGAGGCTAGCAGCGGTTTTAAGATAAGTCATGGGAAAGCTGTGTCGATAGGCATGGTCTGTGAGGCAGCACTAGCAGAAGAGCTCGGAGTCGCGGGAAAAGATGTGGTTAGATATCTTGAGGAATTGCTCTCTCTCTATAGCCTCCCAAGATCTTCTAGAGAGCTTGGAGTCGAAATAGATCTAGACATGGCGATTAAGGCATTGAATATGGATAAGAAGAGAAGAAGAGGAAAGATCCTGATGCCCCTGCCAAGGAAAATAGGTGAGTGGGAAAGGGTAGAGCTTGACATAGAGATCCTTGAGGGGTTATTGAGAAAATGCCTAGAATAGATAGTACAACAAGGCTCAGCGGACTTATAGGCAGGGGGATAAGGTATACACTATCCCCAGCAATACATAACTATGTATTCGATCTAACGGGGTTTAATGCGGTATATCTAGCCTTCGACCTATCTGAAGATATATTTGATAATGCTGCAGCCGGGCTTGTGGAGATCGCCCTTGGCCTTAACGTAACAATACCATATAAAGAGAAGATCCTGAGATATATAGAGAGATCCGACTCCATAGCATCCAAGATAGGCGCTGTTAACACTATATATAACAAGGTTGGCTATAACACCGATTACCTAGCAATCAAACAACTAGTTGAGGAGAAGATCGGCAGGCTTAGCGGTGCTAAATGCCTAGTCTTCGGAGCCGGGGGTGCTGCTAAAGCAGCCTCATACGCACTCGGAGATCTAGGGTGCGAGATATATATTATCAACAGAACCAGAACCAGAGCCGAAGAGCTCGCCCAGAGAATGAAAAGCCACGGCTACCAAGCTGAAGTGATCCAGGAATGCAGCAATATTAAACAAGAGATCATAGTTAATGCAACCCCGGAACCATCATCGATACCAAGAAGCTGTATAGAAGGTATAGCAGCAATAGATCTCGTATATAGACCTGTAAAAACATATCTAATAGATGCTGCAGAGAAGAGAAACATGACCACGATAGACGGTCTTCAAATACTAGTAAGGGGAGCCCTCCACTCCCAAAGCATATGGCAACAGAGAGACCTAACACACCTAGAGGATAAGGTGGTGGATTACCTATATGCCGGGAAATACGTTTGGTAGGGCTCTGAGGATAACCACCTTCGGAGAAAGCCACGGACCCGCGGTAGGGGTTGTAATCGATGGTGTCCCAGCCGGCCTCCCACTTAGCGAGAGTGATATAGAGTTCGAGTTATCATTCAGAAGGCCCGGAAGGATCTATGTTTCTGGGAGGAGAGAAGAGGATAAACCAGAGATCCTCTCAGGAGTATTTAACGGAAGAACAACAGGCGCACCAATAGCTGTAGTTGTGAGAAACATAGACGTTATATCCAAACCATATGACGAGATCAGATATAAACCCAGACCAGGGCATGCGGATCTCCCATACATAATTAGATATGGGTATGAAAACTGGGATCATAGAGGAGGCGGGAGGGCTAGCGCTAGGGAAACCGTGGCTAGAGTAATAGGTGGGGCTATCGCCAAAAAGCTGTTAATGACCACAGATACATGGGTGGCGGGACATCTAAAAAGCCTCGGCCCGCTTGAGTTAAACACAGAGCCAAGTTTTGAAGAGATACTGTGTTCTAGAAACAGCCCCGTGAGAGCATGTAGGAAGGATTTGGAAGAGGCATACCAAGATCTTATAATGAGGGCTGTGAAGGAGGGAGATAGCTACGGAGGGGTTGCTGAGATTATCGTGAGAAACCCCCCAGCAGGGCTTGGCGAACCTGTCTTCGATAAGATCAAAGCAGATCTGGCTAAGGCTATCCTCTCAATACCAGCCGTAGTTGGTTTCGAGTACGGGCTCGGCTTTAAAGCAGCTAGGATGAAGGGTAGTGAGGCTAACGATGAGATCATTGTTAAGGATGGAAAGCCTAGGTGGAGATATAACTATAGCGGCGGGATCCTCGGCGGGATAACGACTGGTGAGGATATAGTTATTAGATGCGCCTTTAAACCAACCAGCTCTATCAGAAAGCCTCAGAGAACGATAGACCTGAGAACCATGGAAGAGACAACAATATCTGTCACCGGCAGGCATGACCCTGCAGTAGCTATAAGAGGGGTTTCGGTTGTTGAGGCTATGGTTGCTCTTGTAATAGCTGATCACATGATAAGATCCGGGGTTATAAATCCCGTCAGACTCTCCAAAGAAGACATCGATAGGATAGAGAGTAATTGGAGGAGGTATATAGAGGCATGTGGGCATATGCAGGGGTCTCAGTAGTAAACGCGATCCCCGCGTGGCTCGGATCCACCATGGCTGTGAATCTGAGGATCGAGGTTTCGTTAGAAGAAGGCTCTGAGTATCATGAGGGATTAATAGGCACTATTATTGAGCATTTCAGACAAAGCATAGGAATACCTGGACTGAGAGTTTCGGTCAGATCCCCGATACCAGCTGGAAGCGGGCTTAAGAGCAGTAGTGCTGTTGCAGTAGCCCTCATAGAGGCTATAAAGAATAGATATGGCTTGAGCCACATAGACACACCAAAGCTGGCGTCAGAGCTATCAATAAAGGCTGGTGTCTCTATAACAGGCGCTTATGATGACTCAACAGCCTCATACCATGGAGGGGTATCATTCACCAATAATAAAGAAAATAAACTGCTAGATCTCCGAGAACCCCCTAAAGACCTATCGGTGATCATACTGGCTAGGGGGGGAAGAGCCAGAATAGATCCTAGTGCTTTGAGGAGGTTTGAAGACCTCTTCAGAGAGATCTTCAATATAGCTATGAGGGGAGATATATTAACAGCAATGAGGCTTAACGGAATAGCTGTAGCCGAGATACTGGGCTATGAGACCGAGCCCATCAGAGAAGCCCTGAGACTAGGAGCCCTAGCAGCCGGGGTTAGCGGGAACGGGCCCTCGATCTTCGCGATCACCAAGAAAGGGGAAGAAGGACCTGTTATAGATCTATTTAGCAGGTTTGGCAGGGTTTTGGTAACAGAGCCTGCTAGTATAACGAGGTCATAGGATATGAAGGTTCGTATAGAGAGATCAATTATCACTGGAGCAGTCAGAGCACCAAGATCTAAAAGCCATGCCATAAGACTTATATTCGCATCCCTACTATCCCCAGTAGAGATAATAGATCTTCCTCGCTCTGATGATGTAGATGCAGCTGTAAGAGCCGTCAAGACCCTCGGAGTCAATGTAGATAACAATATCTATAGGCTAGAGGGAAAGGCATCGATAAAGAATGAAAATATATACCTGGGAGGCTCTGCAACAAGCCTGAGGATCTTGATCCCGGTGATAGCGGTGATAGGAGGTAAGGTGAACATAGATGGTGATCATAGCCTTAGGAGAAGGCCTCTCAACGCGATCGCACAGGCTCTGAGTGGTAGAGGCGTCAAGATATCATCAAACCACCTTCCAGTAACTGTGGAGGGGAGATTAGATGATACATGGGTAAGGATAGCTGGGTGGGAGAGTAGTCAATACATATCAGGCTTCATGATAGCCTTCTGCCTCTCAGGCAGTGGTAAGATATACATAGAACCCCCTATAGTGTCGAGAAGCTATATATACCTCACAAGAGAGGTGCTCATGGATTTTGGATGCTATTCAGAGATCTCGGGCAGTATCATTGAGGTTGAGAGGAGAGAGAAACCCAGGTTTGTAAGGGCAAAGGTCGAGGGCGACTACGCACTAGCATCTTTCTATGCCGCCTCAGCCCTAACCACTGGGGGTCAGCTTGAGATCCTGGATCTCCCTGAGCCAAAGCAATATATAGGGGATCACTTGATAGTTGAGATATATAGGAACATGGGTGCCGAGAGTATCTATGTAGATAAAACATGGATAGTCTCAGCCAGCAGCCTATACAGAGCTGTCGATGTTGATATAGAGGATATACCAGATCTAGGCTTATCCATAGCACCGCTAGCTGCGATATCAAATGGAGTGACAAGAATCAAAGGAGCCGGTAGGCTTAAGATCAAGGAGAGCGATAGAATAGCATCTATAATAAACGTTCTAGACAGCTTTGGTGTCAGAGCATGGACTAACAATGATAGCGAGATCTTTATCGAGGGAAGGTCTAACGATAATGCCAAACCTGCAGAGATAAACTGTATGAATGATCATAGGGTTGCTATGATGGCTGCACCGCTAGCCCTAAGGGCCGGCGGGGTTATATATGGGGCGGAATGTGTTAATAAGAGTAACCCGAGATTCTGGGAGGATCTGGTGAGCATCGGTGGCAGGGTTAGGATTGAGGAATAGAAAACCGATTGTTATCGCATCACTGCCAATAAGATCGCCTCAAGACCTTTTGAAGATCGGGACTGCCGATGACGCGGATCTTGTAGAGGCTAGGCTTGACTACATGGATAACCCTCTATCGATAGAACCAGATCTTCTGGCAAGATTTAGGGATAGAATTATAGTCACTATAAGAGATAGATCAGAAGGGGGTTTAAGAGAGGTTAACGAACGCCTCAAAGCTGAATATCTTAGCAGACTTGATAAACTCGGCCTACTATACGACGTCGAGATATCTTTCGTTGAGAAACACGGAATCCCGTATAGTGGGAAGATCCTCTCGATCCATTACATATCCAGGCTACCAACAAAAGAGGAAGTTATATCGAGAATAAACGCTTATGCAGAGAAAGCATTCGCTATAAAAATAGCTGTCAATAATATGAAGGGCTATAAAGAGCTTCTAGCATCTCTCCTAGAGGTTGGGTATGATAACATAGCTGTGATGCCGATGGGCTCAGATCCTCTGGAAAGAATAGCACTAACCCTCATGGGATCAAAACTCATCTATGGATATATAGAAACACCAACAGCCTCGGGACAGATGCACTATAAAGAGATTATAAGAATGCTGAAATGTGTCTATGGATCCTGAGCAACTGTGATCCTTAATAGACATGTACAACTCTTGGAGCACGTCATAACCAACCGCTTCAGACTTCATAAAGTTTATAAGAGCTAATATTAAATTCGTCGTTTTGCGAGAACATAAGTTTATAGCATGAAGTAAGTATAAGCAGTAGTAAACGCTGACAGGAAGTAGTGCTCAAGCTTAGAGACTAAAAAAGAGATTATCTTAGCCCCTACTTTGTTGTCATAATTCTCCTTACCTGGAGGAGGGTTAGTAGTGTGAATATGAATGCTAGCAGTGCTAGCACTATAGCAATAGCTATCGGTGCCATAAGCCCCCCAACACCTGCAGAAACACTATCAACCCTAACACCAAGATCCCTGCCAAGGGTATCAAGCCTAGAGCCAAAACCAGCTATCGATGATGACAACCCATCCCTAACCAAACCCACCAAACCCCTAAGATCCGAAGACACAGAATCAAGCCTGCTAGATAGAGCATCAAACCTACCAGAAAGATCCCTCTGCCCAGTCAATAAACCACCTATATCCGTTCTCACACCACCTAGATCAGCCCTAATACCAGCCATAGCAGCCCTGAGATCCTCAAGAACAGCAAGCCTCGTCCTCAGATCGCTCACACTCGACATAACACCAGCTATAGAGCTATTAAGACCAGACACACCACCCCTAAGATCACCAGCCACCCTATCAAGC
>JAWBYA010000014.1:0-17931 GCA_038867615.1 Sulfolobales archaeon
CAGCGCGCGCCGCTCGTGCCGCTACCCCTGCGCGCTCCATCTCGCTTGAAGCGAGAGCTTCCACGAGCTCCTCGAAGCAAAAGCATCGGCTATAAAAGCTTAGTTTTCGAGATCCAAGTTTTTTAGACTCTTCTCCTCATTACCCTGAATACTATTATCCCTATGGCTGCTGCCATAGCTATTATCATAATTAGTGTTGGTAGCCCTCCTGGCACGGGTACTGGTATTGGTAGTGGGCTTGCTGGTCTCTGCTGCTGTTGCTGTGGCGTGGGCTGTAAGGGTGGTGGCACTATTACTTTAACGCTTAGGTTCTCCCCCGATGTGCATGCTATGGATTGATCCTGTGTATTGGGTGCCCTAACAACATACCTACCGAATGAGAGGGTCATGTTACTCGATGCCGCTATCGAGGATGTCATCACCTCTTTCCCAGCCTCATCATATATAGTTACTATTGTAGCTGCTGGCATTCCATTCGTATCCTCAACATTTATGATGATATTGCATGTTATCCTTCTAAGATACTCTGTATATATGGCATTGTCAAACACATTGATCTCTTTCTGGACTGGGTAGAAGCCTGTAGCGGATATTGATATGTTTAGGGCAGCGCCTATGGGGAGCATCCTGATCTCTGCAGAGCCATTGGCGTTTGTTGATACCCTGCCAAAACCTTCAACACTTACTAAAGCTCCTTGGACACCCCTTCCAGCCTCGTCCAAGACCTTTATAGCTATGTCTGTGTAGATCTTTGTTGTGTTGATAGTTATACTCATATCCCTATCCACTACTATATCAACAGAGTTGTTTGCATAGTACTTCGACACGAATGAGATGCTGTAGTTACCATATCTAAGCCTTGTAACAGCGTTAGTACTATTTATAGTATCCCTCATAGAACCACTTATAACTATATATCCGCTTCCAGTTGGTGCTACTTTGCTTTCATTGCCAAGGATTACTGAGATATTTACGTTATATAGCTTCCAGCTCATATCAATAGGCACTACTGGGAACTTATTGGCATCTGAGATGGCTACAGTTGCTTTGAATGGGTTCATGTGGGGGGCTATTGCGGATACAGTTATATTTGCCTGGAAAGCTAGCTCCACACTAAAGCTCTCCCCAGGCTTCAGCATCCTCTCATATCCAATCTCCTCAAGGGATACCCTAGCCTCTAGACCATCCTCAGGGCTTCTATACAGCACAGTCAATATATATCTGCCAGACCCTAGGTCGGGGACTATATATGCTGATGCTGATGCAATGGCAATGGCTCTCCCAACTATATAGACCTCCCTCGGAGCTATTGGAAGAATTATATGTGCCACAATCTTGCCTGAGAGGCTGAATATCTGTACTGCTGTCGAGTTGGGCTGTGATAGCGATAACCCATATCTGGTAACCCCTATGAGTTGTTTGCCTGCTAGGGGCAGTATCGGGACTATCTTGCCATCTCCTCTTAGACCCCATATCCAATCAACCCCCCTGAGTATAGCGACCAGACCATCTACTGAGAAGCCTTGGAACCCCCTGATATCGGAGACCCTGTCAGATATGTTGGCAATCACAAGCCCTGTATATGGCGTGTATATGTAGAGCCTATCCTGTGTAGATGCAGCGATACCTAGAGGGGTTATCACGTGGGATATCACGGTCTCGTTACCGCTGGTTAGTCTTACATATTGAAGAGGTGTTGCAGCATATAGAGCGTTATCAACAACAGCTATTATGCTCCCCCTGCTAACTGGGTATGCTGCGATAACATTGCTTGGCAACTGGATCTGTGAGTATGTCTCTCCAGCTACTGACTGAACCTTAACTGTTGATCCGCTCCAGAGGGCTGTCAAGAGCTCTGTGGAGATTATCGATCGCTGGGGATAGCTAGCAACTATGGAGCATGTCGAGGCATCCACTAGATGCTTACCCATCACACCCTCAACATATAGAAGGTTTCTCCCTATGAACTCAGCACGGCTAACATCTAGCTCAGGGATCTCTATCTTGCATACCTCATCACCATTGGGGCTCATTATAACTGCACTACCGCTCTCAAGAGCAGCTATATAGCTATCGCTTGCCGTAACATGCTGAGCCAGCTCAGAGATCTTCTTTAGATAGGTGCTGCTTAGATTTGCTATCACCAGCCTCTGCGATGGCGCTTCGATAGATGGGGCTGGCTTAGGTGCATAGATCTCTGGCGGGGCTGATGCCAAGACCTGCTCCTCCTTCTCCACTCTTGCAAGGAACATAAGATCTATGTCAAGGGATTTAGTAACAACACCCTTGAAGACAGGCTTACCATTAGCTATGATCCTTATATCTGCGCCCTGGGGAAGCGATATAGATGTGTTAGGGCTAATCGAGGTCGATCTTGTGAACCCCTGGTAGTCGAACTCAAGGACTAGACTTGTGTTAGGAGCTCTAATAGATACTGTCACAAGGGATATGTTCTCAACATATGTGGATACCCTGGTTACCAGCTCATTCTGCGGGGCTGAAGCTATGTAGAAAGCCCTTCTATCCAGCAGGCTATATAGAGATGATGTTACATACTGAGCTGTTGTTGCAGCACCAATTATTCTCTTAGATATCGCAGATGATCCAAATACATAGCCTATCTCAACATCACCACCAGTCGCTAAGGCAGCCGTGAAGTAGAACCCTCCATCGTGGCTGGGATATAGCTCGAAGGCGGACGCAGATACGCTATATATTATTGATGAGTGGAAGGGCTTAGAGGTATCTATAACCATGAAGTATGTCCCAGATGGGTTTGATAGTGAGACAGCTACGGAAGTTCTTGAAGAGCCTAGAACCATTGCTGATGGTGTGAGTAGCTGTTCAGAAAGAACCCTTGTAGCCCCTAAGAGTGTCCCGACAAATGAATCAGCACTATATGTTGCAATAGTTGGGAGACCTCCATAGGGCTGGTATATTACTGAGAATGTGTCAAACCCCCCTGCTGCTCCAGCCCTCACAACAGGCATTGTAAGCAGCTTCTGGAAAGTTGTTGTTGTTGAGATATACATGGCTACTGTGCCCAAGCTTATCCTGGCAAACCCCTGGGCAATTGATATACTGCCTGGGAACTGCCTTGTGATCGTCCCATTAACCTCTGTAGGTGTTCCAAAGATATTTCTGGGATCGGTTCCATTGGCATATACGAATATTCCATCATCCCTGAATATATAGTCCATGACGACTGTGAAGCTATTGTTCAGCAGAGTATCATTTACATTTGCTATAAATGATATTGTGAATGGGGATAACGATGTGAAGGATACCCCGAGGGCTGATACCTTTGGGAAGCTAGATACCATTCTACACCACCCGCCGCCGATCTCAACATTCACAGAGTTGTAGATGTCCGTATAGTCGAGGGAGCCATATCTATATGGTATATATAGCCTCCTATCCCCTATACCTGTGATTACATATTGCAAGCCCATGAGGGTTCTGTTAAGAGACTGGATCAATATATCGCTAAATTCAATAGCTGGTGCTGATGCCATTCTAGGCATTGATGGATCTGTTAGACCCTCTGTCCTTGAGAACCTTACAAGCATATTCCACCTATCAATGCCAAATCCCTCTGGGTTTGTGATTATACTCACAGCATCTGCCTTGAACTCATATGCCGTAACAGGTTCTAGATCTGGTAGTGAGAGGCATATTATTGCATCATTTCTATATACATATACAGCATTATCGCTAAGCCCCACCCTAGCACCTGGTAGGGAGAACCTGGAGTTTATAGAGCCAGATAGAGGATCTACTACCGCAGCTGCTGAGCCTCCAAGCACTAGGAAGCCTCTCCATTCTGGGTTTATCCTACTCAGATCATAGACCCTTGATACATTCTCCATCAGGAGAGATGCTAATGGATATTCCCTCAAAGGCTTCATAGTTTTGGTGTCGAAGAACGTTATTGATGAGGAGTTGGGGTTATATATAGCTAATAGCGATCCACTACTACCAACAGGTATTCCGTTCAGCCTATCCTCCCAGATCTTTGTCAGGGGGACTGGCTGGGAGATCCATTGCTGATTCTGTGCAACTAACACTATGCCTGATGATACTGATAGCATTATGATCGATATTATGATGGCTATAAATACGGCTTTCATAGCAGATCTAAATCTATTCACCCTCGAATCACCATATATATACCTTCAAATGTTTAGTTGTTCGCTTTTTCTTCTAAGCATTTAGTTTGGATTGCTATGAGGGCTATATCTGAGATCGCTGGTGCATTGTTGCTTATAGGGGCTGCTGTTGTAGCTAGCGTGGTTGTTGCCTCGGTAGTGTATCCAGCTCTTGGGATATGGAGGGAGAGCGGTGTTAATATTAGGGTTGGAAGCATTTACCCAGTATCTGTGAACAGCAACATAATCTATATATATGGTAGATATTACACAGCACCATCATCACCCATCTATGTAAATACGTTCACACTCATAGTTACTAACAAGATGCCTAACCAAATATATGTGAGTGTATCATCATTGGTAGGGCTACCTCCTTCAGGAGGGCAATGGGCAATGGTGAACACCCAGAGCGGCTCAATATATATATACCAGGGCATACCATGTGGTGGTAACTACTTCTTCACCATCGAACCTGGTAAGAGTCTAGCCATAACAATATGTATCCTAACAACACCATCACCACTCCCAAAAGGCTTAGTAGGAGTGGGAATAAGCTGTACAAACTGCGACACAAGCACCTATTACGTCACAATCTGAGATCCGCTTCCCTTCAGGGCGGGGAGGAGGTCAGGGAGCGAGGCTTTTGCAGTAAATATGTTGGTGGTGGGGATGCTATGGAGTTGAGAACACCTGGTAGGGTTGAGCGGGAGTTGAAGAAGTTGCTCGATATCTCTTTCTCTTCCTATGCTAATCCACGTGAGATCGAGTTCAGACTTGGAATGATTATGAGCGATCCAAGGTTCTACTCAGAAGCTCTTAAAAACCACAGGGTGTTCGACACAGCAATGATTATAAGAAGCAGGATAGAGATGATGAAGCACGAGGAGTATATGCATGATATGTTCATCAGAAAAAGAAGATTCTCATTAGCACCTAACTATTCCTATGCCTAGGTGTGTTTATCCTCTGGTTTTATATCGAATTTAATAACTTTTACTCTGAATTTTCTCTCTATGCAATCAACATATCCGAAGTCCATGCTCGATGCTCTTATAACCTTATCATCTGGTATGAACTCCATAAGCACGTATCTGTCTCCGCATTCACCATATCCAAGTATATGTCCATTGAGTACATCCAGGGCTATTGATCTGTTTGTTGATGGGCACTTCATGAGGTCTGAGAAGATGTGTGGCAGGGATGCTCTGCATTCTTTAGCATCTATATTTAGCTTCTCTCTTAGTATTGCTATGATCTCAAGCTCTGCGTAGATGGATGCTATGCTTAGCATCTGCTGAGGTGTTAGTGGGTTCTCTATATCTATCTCTGCATCAGATCTCTCCAGATCCATTGCACCTCCAGCATCTCCCTGATCCTCCGCACGAGCTACAGAGCTTCTGCCCCATCCCTCTACAGTTGTGGCATCTCTCCCCGAATAAAGTTCTTCCCAGCCCATTGCACTCAGGACATACCCTTATCCCGCTCCCCCTGCATCTCTGGCATCTCCCAGTTCCATAGCATGTCCAGCATGTCCTCCTCTGGGTACCCCATGTCCAGAATGGCTTGTAATCTGGGTTTGTCCATCCAAGACCGCTCATACCTACCCCCAAATCAGTATATCTATCCTTAGAAAGCTAATATAGATCTTTGTTTATATCCTTATTGAAAGGGGAGATCTTACTACGGTTTTCTTGCTAACCTCTCTCCTCAGGCTGTCAATTAGATCTGTTATGGCTACTGGAGATCCCAGCATCTTGGCTGTCCTGAGCATGGCATCGAGATCGGAGGATCTCTTGGCGAAATCAACCCTGAAGATCTCTAGGGCTCTGTAGAGATCCTCCTCAGATATTGCTCTATTATCATTGAGGGCAGATATGATTGCGTGCTTCGCAATAGCCTCTATCTCCTTCACCGTGTATCCCTTCACAGCCTCGGAGACAACCTTGAAAGCCCTTGAAAGCCTATTGGTATCTACAGAGACTCCAGCCTCTTTTCCGTAGGTTGTTAGCATATGATCAAGAATCCTCTCTATAGTCTCCTGAGTAGCTGGCGGGGGCACGGGTATCTTGAGGGTTCCGAATAGAGGGTCTCTGACTAGATACTCAGGGATCTTCGAGATCTCTGACGATGTTATTACCAGAAGGATGTTATCGGCACTCTCCCTTATCCTGTTTATTAGTATCTCCCTAGCTCTTGCCATCACACTATCCTCCCTCCCCACAGCGTTCTCCTGTTGTGTGAATATGTTCTCTATATTCCTTATTATCATCACCCCTCCGCCAGTTGTTGAGAATAGATCCAGGGTGTTTGCAAGCCTCCTCTCGGTCTCTCCATACCACTTGCTCACAAAGCTCTCAACATTCAGCTTAGCCACTCTGAGACCAAGCTCAACACCTATGGATGTCGCTAGTGTGGTCTTCCCACTACCTGGTAGTCCGAAGAGAAGTATGCTCTTTATGAAGAAGGGCTTGTTTCTAAGAGTTCTGATTACTGTGTTCAGCACCAGATCGTGCACAGGCTTGTCAAGATAGATCTCATTGTATCTCTTGAAGCTCGAAGGCTTTGAGAGACCCTGCGGGAGTGGCTGTGCCCTGTAATCCCTCTCAGGCTCCTCAATACCAAGCTCTGGAGCATCTACCATTGATACATATGGAGCTACATAGCCCAGAATACTCACAATCCTATCTGGAGATGCTGTGGCTATAGCCGCTCTATAGACCATGTTGTTGAGGATCGAGTATCCATAGAACTTAGCTAGAGACCCGACTATCTTGTGTGTGGGGATGGCTCCAGGCTGTGCGGATTCCTGATCCGATATTGTGTCCATATCAGTTATGACAGCTATTATAGCCCTCATACCATCTGGAGGGACTGAAGAGACCTCATCGAGGATCTTAGTTATATCGCTATACGATAGAATCTTAAGAGCTACATCATCAAGGACAAAACCATTACTGATCTCAAGTATATATGATGAGAGCATTAACTGGTGGTATGAACTATACCTCATAATAGCTATGGGCGTCTTTGCTGATAGTATGGTATTGACAATATAGGCTAGATACTCCCTAACATCTATATCCCGCATTGATAGAAGCTGTAATGGCATCTGAGCATTGGCTATAGCAACATCCCTCTGAAGTTCGTGCTCGTATATCCTCTCCTCATGAGGCTCAAAAACCATGCTAGATAGTCTCTTTAGCTCAGTATCCCTAGGAACATATATAGCTGGGGCTTCCCTCTTCGCCTCAGATTTTCTCCTCTCCCTTTTCTTGGACATGGCACATCTAAGAAGAGTATATCTTGTGAAAAGCTACTTGGGGGCTGGGATAAGTATTGATGCCATATAGGGCTTCAGCAGTAGGAGGATCAATATAACTATGGACATTAGCAGGGGTATCTTAGCAGCCCTCACGGTTCCATAGAGGCTCTTAGCCGCTGCTATAGCTAGCACTATACCTACCTCCACTATGAGGAAGTCTATGAGGGTTACCAGGAATGGATCCACACCCTTCCCTGTTATCGTCTGGAGAACCTGCTGTGGTATCGGTATATTCTTGGCTTGGGATGCGAGGAGCTCTATATCCACATTGCTTTTAGCTATGATTGATGATGCTGTACCTATGATCCCTAGTGTTGCTGTTAAGACAAGGACAAGGATAACTGGGACAGCCATCATAACCCCTACTGCCAGGGTTAGCCTGCTCCTCGTGCTCTTCACAATCACGAGGTAGTCTGATAGGAACCATGCCAAGATCTTCATCACCTCCTTAGCCCTCTCCCCAGCAGCCTCTACCTGAGCCATGACGAGCTGTGTAAGCCTCATGATCCAAGATCCCGAGAACCAATCAGCCTTTGCAAGGGGATCTCCTTTTTGCGCATAGCTAGCCATCCTCTTAACGATCTTCATGAACTCCTGAGAGAACCTAGAGGCACCAGATCTCTCGGTCTCAACCACAAGGTACTCAAGAGCCTTCCCAACAGGTCTCAGCTCAACAAGATCTGCCAGGGTGTTTAGGAACACAACAATGTTCTTCTCAACCTCAGAGATCTCCTTATAGGCTGATCTGAAGTCTATGAATAACCCTGCGAAGAACGGGATCAAGATCCCTATGAAGGCTATAGATATGGGAGCTTTCACATATAGGGTTAGTATTATAGCAGCTATAGTCCCTATTATAAGCCCAGCCGCTGGATAGCTGAGCGCTGCCCTAGGCAGCTTGTTTGGGAATGACACACTAACCTTTGACGCTGCCATGTTGAAGAACACATATGATAGCGGACCTCCTATTGCTAGCATTGAGAATATCATTGCTGATGACGCTCCTGGGTTGAGTATGATCCCTATGATGAGGGGTAGGATCGGGAATGTCAGGACTGTTATGAACATTGTTACAAGGGTGTTGAGCATCATACCAAGGCTCTCAAGCCTCCTCTTAAGTAGATCAAGGCTCTCAAGAACCATCTTCACAGCGAAGTCCTTCAGCGGCGTGCCCACAGCTAGCTGGTTTACATAGCCTCTCATATAGCTTTTGAAGCTCTCGGATGGGCAGTATGAGATGTAACGATCTATTGCCTGCATAGGGGTTAAACCAAGGATCCTTATATATCTCAGCAGGATCTGAGCCTCCCTCTCAAGGGCTGGGAGCAACTCTGCAAACCTAGATCTCTTCTTCTCCCTTGGTATGAAGCTCTCGAATATCTTCTCTATATCCCTCACACCATTTATGATGTTTATCGCAGATACTATTGTGAAGAATGGATAGATCTTCTCAAGGCTGGATCTCCTAGAAGAGATAGCCATAGAGAGGGAGAGCTTCATAAGGGCTATAGGGATTAGAGGGGTTGCAAAGGCTATGGGGGCTATAAACGAGTATGAGGGTGCTATGCTCACAATCAAGGTATATATTGTCGGGGATATTGATAGAAGTATAACGCTTTGGACAAGATATCTAGCTGCGTAGAGCATCGGATCCGCCGCTAGCCCCGAGACCTCTATATCCCTCTCAATCATCCTACCCAATCTGATAGCTACGTTCTGCAGACTTCTATACCTAGATAGGTTCCTATACACTCTTAGAAGTCCTTTTCCGCTGAATCTAATATCAGTCCTCCCTGGAGGCATCATAATGCCAAATACAAGCGTTATGAGAAGGGCGGAGGATATTATGAATGACACAGCAAGGACAGGAGATCTAGTTAGTAGAAGGGCTGCTGTAGAGACGATAAGCGATGATATAACGAGGATGTTATCCATGATCCTGATCTTAAGCTCGCTAACAGTTGCAGGCAGGGTACTCCTCCTAGCAACTCTGCTTAGTAGTCCGAATCCCTTGGCAACAGCTCTCTCGACAAGTGGAGAATCTAGTGTTAGCTCGAACCTCATGCCAGAGATAGCTATAACAGCGGCGGCTACTATTCCATGCGCTGGTAGATACTGTAGTAACCCTAGGTTGTTGCTCAGAGCGACAATGACCACATAGAGGATCAGATGTATTATGTTTGAGTGGGATAGGAAGAAGAAGATGAGGGGAGAGGCTATTGATGCTGACAACCCTATATCAACTAAGAGAGGGCTAGCCCTGATGGCAGGTGTGTTGGGGATCAGCAATATGGTAGCTATTATAGCTAGCTGGATCAGGATAGCTGCTCTAACAAACATATATCTCTTGGAGAAGAATCCCTTAGCAAGATCTATAGCTAGCCTTCTAACCCTCCTAGCATCAAACCTAACCCTCCTCCTAATAAACCTCGAACCAGCCCTGGAATTAGCTTTAGCTTTGAGAGTCACTACACACACCAAGAATAAAGATATAGGAGTAAAAGCAACACTTAAAAAACTACTGATCTAGTAATATAAGTAGATATCTTCTGGTTCTGCAGGGAGACCACTCTGTGAATATAGTTGATCTTGCGTTTATCGAGACCTCCTCCCCAAGCTCCGCCTTCGATATTTGTTCATACTCCAGGAGAACCCCGTGTAGCAGGAGGTTTTCACAGTTCCCATTATCATCTCTACATAGTGTTGCTTCATAGACGCTTCCAACTCTTTTGAGGTGTGTATAGAGATATATTGCTTTGGAGAGCATAGGGATACCCATAGTTTTTGTCTAAAAAAGTGGGGGTGCCATGATATACTGTGCCAGGTTTCTCCTCACACACTATGTCCTTGTTTTTGATTACCTCTCGGATCCGAGAGAGATAGATCTTGAGGTGTTCGGCGATGAGATACGCTACTGCGTAGATGACATACCAGACCCCAGCTTCATCGTAACATGCTCGGAAAGTAAGTGTTTGCTAGGAATACATGCTGATGGATCTCTTGTAGATGTCATAGTATCGAGTGCTCCGCCACCATCCCTAGATCTTCTTGAGAATGAGGAGATAGAGAACCTCAAAAAGATCCATAAATTCTGGCTAACAAAAGCACTACCAGAACTAAAAAAATAAGCTACCCCGCTATAGCAGCCCTCCGCTCTTTTTCTCCTTCCCGTATGGGTAGGATACCTTTGTCTCAGGTATCTAGCCCATTTGTTGAGATAGATTGCTCGAAGCTTGATAGCTGCGAAGTCGAGGGCTATGGCAGGAAGATGGCTAAATCAGTTCATATTGTTTGCAGCGATAAGAGGATCGTTATAAGGCAAGATGATCTCTCGAAGCTGCTATCATTGCTAGAAGTCAGAGGTGGGAGGAGGGCTGGTGTAGATGCTGCTGTCGAAGCTGCAAGATCTATCCTTGGGAATGGAGACTTTTTGATCCACGCAAGAAAGATAGATAAGCTAGACGATAGTGGCAGACAGATCTTGATAGCATATGCTGTTGCCACGAAGGAATTCAAACCAATCCCACACAGACCTCTCTTCGACTTCGTCGAAACTGAGCTAGCTAGGGCAGGGCTTCTAGGAGGGCAAAGAATCGTTAGGAGATATAAAGTGCGCACAGTAGCATATATACCTATTGCGAAAAGTAGCTATGCTGTGGCTGTTTCGAATGCTAACACATCTAGAGATGCTGTAAGGGTCTATGATGCCCTGATCATTAACGGGATCCCTATCCCGATTGCTACTGAGTTCTACAAAACGATGCACAGAGCTGATGAGATCGAGATCATGAAAAGGGCGGCTGAATATGCAATGGAGATCGCTGCCAAACATGCTGGTGTCAGGATCAAGCTGAAACCCATTAGCAGAAGTGATGTTGAGAAATTCATTGCCATGGCTGAGAGGATCTTCCCAAGGCGATATGCCTCGTGGTTTGCAAAGCTGAGAAATACAAAGACATCTGAGGAGCTGCTGGCAGAGGCAGCATCTATAGCAGATAGAATAGCAAAGCAAAGAGGAGAAGAAGAAATAGCAAAATTCCTAAGAGAACTTACAAAGACAATAGCAGAGGACTTTAGAGAGTCGAATGTGAATGCTATAACAGTTTAATGAAGAAAAATAGCTTTTGTTTCTATGAGAAATTGTCAGGGCTTGGGTTGAGGGGTGTTAGTCAGGTTGTTGCTGCTTTGATGCTTGCCCTTGTTGCTGTTGGTGCTGTCTCGATATATTTCTCTCTGATCCAGCCGATGGTAAGGGCTCCGAGGGGCGCTGTAGCCCTATCCATTACAAGGGATCCAGAGCTTAGTGTTGTCAGCAGTAACCAAATAGCTATAAGGGTTGAGGTTAAGATCTACAACCCACTCACAGAAAGCATAAGGGTTACAGACGCAGATGTTACATTCCTATTCAGAGGTCCCAACATCCCCACCCTCTACGGGCAGAGCTGTAGGGTTGGTCTAACTGGCGATGTTCTAGTGCCTGCTGGCTCTGTTACCCACACATATATAGCGTGCTATTTCAATTCGGGCTCTCCAGGATATAACCATCTGCTGGTGGCAGCGTGTGGGAGCACAAGCTGCCAGCTAACCCCACAGCTGCTTGCATCCGCCATGAAGAGCCTAGAGATAATCTCGATAGTATATTACTATGTGATAACATCAACATGGGAGGAGGGATCTAGATCTTTTCCTTAGAAATGAAACCCCGAGCTATCTTTGTTTTCAGGGTGTTCTCTGCTTTTTATCCCTACTCTGTGGGGCAAGGATGTCTCTGATTAGGTGGGCTGGGTATGTTGAGGATGAGGATGAGGAACCCAGACCTAGAAGGGTTCAGAGGTGGAAACCATATCTATGGAGCGTTTGCCATCCACAATGTTTCTATGCGGAGCGTGAGGAGAAGTGCGACTGCAAATGTGGCGGTAAATATCATGGGGTTGGGAGGAGGTCTGTGAGTGAGGAAGAGGGTGGCAAAGTAGAGGATAAGGGTTTGCTGGGGCAAAAATCTGAACGGGCTAGGTCTATGCAGAAAAAGATTGTTAGTAGAGGAAATACTTTGGATCATTATGCTATGAGATAACCTGCTATCTTCTCCTTCTTATTAGTGTTGCTGCTATTATTGCTATGGCTGTTATTGCCGATGCTATTATCAGCCCCTGATCTGTTATTCCAGTTGTTCCGCCCTGCTGTGCTCCCTGCTGTATGATCCTCGTTACTATCTGTGTTACTGTTAGTGTTGCCAAAGCCTCCGTAACCCTCTTCTCATATGTGAGGATCATAGGGCTTGTAACAACCCTGCTCTCCGTTATCGTTATCGGTGGGAGTGGGGAGGGGTAGTAAAGCTCCTTTGTAACGGTTACATATCTAGGCTCGATAACTGTGGTGCCCCCTATAACACTTGTAGTTGTTACTGTGATAGTTATCACAGTAGGTGTCCACGTAGGTGTTGGTGGCTGTGGAGGTTGTGGGGGAGGGGGTATAGTGGTGGTTGGGGTTACAGTATATACTGTTGGATCGAAGAATCCCCTCCCGCTGAAAACACCAGCATCATCTATGTTGATGGATAGCGCTGACACAGGCTCATCCCAAGTGGTTCGATATGAATCCCCAAGTATAAAGATATAGATGCCGATTGGGGGGTCGCTAGATAGTGTTGATAACGAGTACTCTGGTACTATCTCTGTCATGGCTATGCTGGCAACAGTTCTATTGAACTCGGCTATGAGGAGACCCTTTTTAGCTGTGTAGTTCAGTATCACAACCCCTCTGAGGCTGAACCAGCTCCCAACATCCACATAGAATGGTTTAGGCTCAACAATATCTCCAAGCCCCACCCCGAACTTGCTCCAGTTATTGGCAAACATCTTCAGCCCAGCGGCAAGCATGGTATTGTTACCAGGTGTAGCATCAAACCTTATATTTAGCCCAACATCTGGACAGTCGGGCAAATCGGGGCATCCACTTTTATCCTGGTAGTTCTTTGGCAGCAGCCCTATGCTTATGAAGAAAGCCCCCCACTTTGTAAGGTTATGCCATATTCTGAACCACGCCTCGAAGCCATACACAACACCATCGAATGGCTGTGGCAATGTAGATCCATTGAGACCAAGCATCAAGTGAGCCTCGATCTGGTAGCTTATGTTAGAGCTATAGCCATAGACTATGTAAGAGTTAGGTGGGGAGATATAGTTCCTCAGATCTACTGCGGAATAAGTTCGTATATAGGAGAAATATCTAGATAGCGGGGAGTGGTCGATCCTATATAGAACATCTGTAGATCCATCTGGGCGTGTAGTTGTTCTTGGAATACCCGTGAATCTAGATATATAGCTGTTTTCAATGGTATAGCTATATCCATGCCCAGATCCAATATTCTGGGTCTCAATCCTCGGAATAGATAGCATCGGCGCCATAGCAACAAGCAGGACAGCAAGAACACCAAGGACAGAACCCAGATCCCTCAACACACCACCACCAATAACATAATAACAAATTAGAAAGCTTATATAGGGGGGCATATCTCCTACCCATCCCACCAAGATCTTGTTGCGGAAGTGGACTTAAGCAATTATGTTGCCTATGTTCTTTTTATGATTATAACATGTAATCAAAAGTCCATAGCTGATAACGCAACATGATCTAGGGAGATGAGGTGGGTAGGGATATTATTTGCAGGTTATTGCGTTTAGTTTCTCCCACAGTTTTTTAGCCCATTCTGGTTTTGTTTTGTAGCCCTCTAGAGCATATCTATATATTTCTGATGCCTTCTCCTTCTCAATGCATGGGCTTCTGAGCTCTAGTGCGTAGTTCCTTGTTATCCTTTTCAGCACACTTGTTGGCACGCCTAGCTGTCTCAGCTCTTTAGCCACCTCGTTAATGCCTGTGGCAAGTATGTTCATAACCTCCTTAAGCTTTTGGGAGGCTGGTGTGGGGTCTCTATAGTACTGGCTCCAAAGCCTGTATAGTAACATTGCCCCTGCAAGCTCGAACATCTTCTCTGCAACCTCCTGAGCCCACCTTCTATGCTTGCTATTTACGCTAGCCTCAAGCCCGTAGAGTATTGCATCGTTTTTCGCCTCCTCATATTTCTCCCTAAGATCTGGATCGCTTGATGAGAGGATCTCAATAGTCTTATCAGCAAGCATGTTCAGAAGAGCCTCTACCGAGACGCTATCAGAAGCTGCCTTGTCTGCTATAGCCTTCTCATCTAGCTTCAAACCCATCAGAGCAGCAATCTCATACTCCCTCTTAGGCTCTGGGAAGTCCAGCCTGCCATTGTTTATAACCAGATATCCTTGATCTAGTAGCTTCCTCAGGATATTTTCAACACTTCTTAGTACAGCATCTAACCCAGCATCCCCATGCAGGGCTGCGAAGTATGTTCTCTTGAATGGCTCTCTCAGGCTAGCTGGGTCTCTTAGACCGTAGGCGACTATCCTTAGAATGGTTCTTTCTAGGAAATCCTCATCGTAGATCCTTGATGCTACAGGTTCAGCCTTCACTTTCAAAAGATATTGATTCAGATAGGCTGATTCGGTATCGGTTGTGATGATTATATGTACATGACCTTCATTATCTAGACCAGGTCGCCCAGCTCTCCCAGATAGTTGGTGGAAGAGCGTAGCATCTAACAAGTTACCCTCGAAATCAGTTAGCCTCGTGATCACAAGGTGTCGTGCTGGGAGATTAACCCCCTCGACAAGGGTATATGCAGTCCCAACAATATGTATCTTCCTCTTCACAAAGAACTCCTGAACAGCATTTCTAGACATCGTGCTTAGACCGCCATGGTGAAACGCAACAGGTGCCTCACTAAGAATATCCCTTAGCGTCTTATCGTTCCCTGTACCAGAGCCGAGCTTGGAGATTACCGCATTCTTCTCTTGATCCCATTGTTTGATGATCTCAGGGGCTTCTTTATGTAGTGTATATGCGATCAGCTTAGCCAGCTCCTCAACAGCTCCCCTCGTAGGTGCCCAGTAGAGCACACCACTCCTCTCTTTGAGATAGAGATCAACTATGTATTTAGCAGCAACCTCATCTATCGTATCGCCTCCGATAACCTTGCCATTAACCTCTATCCTGAATACTGGCATCATGGAATAATCATTGATCGCTGTTTTTACCCTGACCTCGTGATAGAATAGAGGTACTGGTCTCTCCATTTTCGGCTTTATAACCGTGCCACCGATCCACTTAGCCATTGCGTTAGCATCTTCATCGTTTATCGTGGCTGATAGTAGGATCACATTTGCACCCTTGCTCAAAGCCCATGATACAACAAACTCTGTTATAGGATCCATGTTATGAGCCTCATCAACAACAATAAGTGCATCCTTGATCCAATTAACAACAGATCTATTACCTATGTATTGAGACAACTTATATGGCGTGGTAACAACAAGATCACTCTCAACAATTGCTTTAGGAGGAGCTGAGAAATCCTTGTTAGCTATTAAAGCTCTTATCCCTGTTTTCGGGACTATATTATCTTTAATATATTTATATTTCTCCCAACAATTAGCTCTAGTTCTGGTTAGATAGACACCTCTACCCTTTTTGATCATGAAGAAAAGCGCTATGAAGGTTTTCCCACTACCAGTAGGGGCTGGAATCACATAGTTACCATTAGGGTTCATCGTATCCAGGGCTGTTCTCTGAAGCTCGTTAGGTTCTACATCAAACAGATACCTGAAGAGATCCTCATCGCCTTTAATAACAAATAATCTACTGAGCATCTTAATCCCTAATTAATAACAAAAAAGCAGCACATTGTTTTTTCCTAGGAGCATACTATAGTGGTGCTGAAATGGCTGAAGAGGTTATTGGCACACTATCTATCGTGGCAATGATAACAGTAGCAGCGCTCCTAGGCTTCCTAGTGGGGGTATATGCAGCATCCTTTGTCTCACAGTCGGCTGGTATATCAATGCCATCCCCAGTAGCGATATCTGGCAATGCTATTATAAGCGGTAGTAATGTATATATATTTATCCATAGCTCATACCCAGGATCTATAAATAGCGTTATCAGGTTTGTATGCCCAGGCAATAGCTGGACATCACAGCAGATCACAATAAACAATGGCGTCAATATCTATGTATTCTCCAGACCCTGGTGGTTCACATCATCAGTAGAATGCAGAGCAATAGTAGATCTCAGCCAAGGATCTATCTCCCTCCCAGTCTCATGAACCTCATGAACCACCCATCCTTGGGAGGGCGTGCGAATAGAAAATCCCTAGATGCAACAAGTGAGCTACCCCGCCCTTAAGGGCGGGGAGGAGGTCAGAAATGAGAGGATCGCCAAGATGATCGAGGAGACCAAGAGACTGAAGAACCCCGCCAAGATCACCCTGCTATGGTGTACACTAATGGCTCATGAGATGGTTCACCTGGTCTTCGGCATTGATCATGATCACCCAGAGTTCAGGTATCTGGAGGAGGAGATTATAGAGAGGACTATAGAGAAGGCTCTGAAGGATATAGACAGAAGATCTCGGCTAGAAACCTCTTTCAGGTCTTACCAATCTCATAAATATCTATGAAACCAAAAATTGTTTCTTGAGGCTTTCAGGCTATAATTTTTTCTGCTGTTAGTATGAGGTCGAATCTCTCTATATCTCTCATAAGGCTTATAGCTCTTCTATACTTTGCTCTTTCTGTGATTGCTCTATAGCCTTTGCTGTTGATCTCGTTATTAAGTATCTCAATAGCTTTTCTAATTATATCTGCTCCAGCTTCTGTGCATAGTAGTATGTTCCCATCCTCTATGTAGATCGCTACACCGATTCTGCTCAGGAAACCTGCATATCTCTTGAAGGTTACATAGCTGATTCTCCTGCTATTGATGCCCCTCAAAAACCTGTTGATCTCTGAGAGGCTTATTGCACAGCGTTTCGAGAGCAGATAGAGTATCTCTATGCCCCTCGTCATCTTTATTGTCTGTGTTAGTAGAGCCTCTGGATGGGGATACATTTCAGACCCTTCTAGCCCTCATTATATCTCTAGCCCTTCTGCCAACAACCCACTCAATACCCCTAGTTCTTAGCAGCTGATATGCATTCCATTCGCTTAGCCTGCCACTAGCTATGAGAGCCTCGACAGCATCCTCAAGCTCCCTTCTATCAACAGCTTCGTCAGGGCTATATCCACTCATTACAACAAGCTCTGGCACGGTTAATGCCTTCTCCTCACACTCCCTCACAACATCCAATATAGCCTCCTCAACAAACCTTCTATCCACACCCTTGCTCATCCGCATTCCACCCCTAAACAACAACAGAGAAAAGCGTGGAAAAAGGAAAAAGGTAGCTAAGGATTGCAATTCATTCTCTATCAAGTGAGCTACCCCGCCCTTAAGGGCGGAGCTTCCTGCTTCATTGCCCCGCCTTGCCCGTAGCCAAAAGCTACGGGTAGAGGGCGGAGCTCCACAGGCTCTAAGGGTGGCTCCCACCCCGCACTT
>JAWBYA010000015.1:0-14937 GCA_038867615.1 Sulfolobales archaeon
AATCCAAAACAGCAGCTACATGAGGCAACGTCCACCGGGCTCTAACAATATGCACGGTACAGGGCCGCCACCACCAGGATATTGTATGATATAGTAGATTACCATTGATGCTATTGAAGCCATCTTCATAACATCAGAGACCATCTTCGATGTCAGGGTGCATGATTCCGAACCAGTATATGCAACGCATATGTATTTGTCATAATTTGTCGAAGATATTGATGCACATGAGAACTTTATATAATTAATAGAGCCGGGTCTTACAATCGTATCTCTCGATGCATAGCATTGAAATAGTGCTACCGACGCGGTGTTTGGCCCGTTGAAGATGATGAGTGCATCTGCCTTGTTTATCGTTACACTGTATGTGAGTGGGTTCGCAACCCTCAGATATACAGTTATTGTGTATATTGAACCAGATAGTTCGAGCTCCAAATCGCTTGCTAGCGATATCGCTATACCTCCAGAGGGTCTGGAGATGAGGGGACTCACAACTGAGAAATAGATCGCTGCGGCTCCAGCAGCTACTATCATGAGTGCTAGTGCAGCAACTATCTGTGATATAGCTCTCATCCTGAGACCCACAGGGATATCTACATAGTAAAAGCATAGCTATGCTTATTTCTTGAGCAATTCATCTTTTCTCGTAAGCCACCACCTGTGGATCTTCGATGCGTTTGCCCTCTCCTCCTCCTCCAGCTCCTCGTGGGATGCTGGGGCACCTGCTGATGATATATCCACGGCTGCTCCGCCAGAGATAACAACCAATATGCATGTATCCTCATCGCATGCGAGGATTAGGGCTGGGTCTGGCACATCCTGCTTGCAGAATGAGATCTCGCCTCTGTCTTTCCTGACCTCAAGCTGGATCTCGGATGGGTTTGATAGATAGTCGAATATGATGTAATAGTGTGTTCTGAAGAACCTGGCACAGAAGATCATCGAGATCTCCCCATACACCTGATAACAGCTATACATGCAGCGGCTATGATGAAGATAAGGATGAAAGATCCAAACGGGATCACCGCAATTGCCTTTCCTTTTATTGCCTGTGCTGATATCGGCTCATCCGGCACTAGATTTGCATCTCCCTTGGTAACAACCGATGACCCGTTGATCTCTATGATCCTGTGGACAACGCAGAAGAGGGCGGAGGAGCACCAGATAACAACATCGCCTACCCTGGGCTCTGCCCTCGATATGATCAGAAGATCTCCTGGGTATATGGTTGGAACCATGCTATATCCTACAACAGGTGCTATGAACACGGGTATCTCTATGAATCTCCACAGCAACATTAGAAGGATCAATGCTATCAATGCTACGATGAAGGTGGTTGCAAATAACCTACATATCCTAATCATCGCCTGCCCTGAAAAATATCTTGGAACATCTATATCTTTATGAAGTATTCGTTTTTATCGCATCCGGTACAGATGATTCTTAGGGCGGCAATGCCCTTGGGCAGCTCTGACCCTGCTGTGACTATGCATACAACTATGACAACAGATCTATCTGGATCTACTGTTATCTTGTTAGGTGGTGTTGGCGAGCATATACCGGCATCATTATATATGTATACGAGCCCCGATCCCGTTATTATGTTCGACCATGATGCATATGATGAGCTAATGCCGTATAGCGTTCTATCTATTGAAACATCTATGGGTGACCTATATTTGTTTGTAACAATGATGGACACGGTATTCAGATAGACGGGGTTTGATGGTGCTGATATGAACTTGCCATAGATATAGACTGGGTTTGTTTTGAGGTAGTAGTTGCTATACCCAGCCACCCTTATAGAGATTGTCGATTCTGTGAACAGCCCCAGACCAGGGTATATTATAGACGCTGCTATGACTGCTAGGACAACCGTTGCTGTTATCAGCAATGCAGTAACAACTATATCCGAGATCCCCTTCGAAACTGCTCTAGCAATGCTTGGCATGGAGGCTCCATCTAGTCTCTGCATCCAGAGCAAAAGGATTTAGAGTATAATATATGGTGTAAAAAGGTGAGGGCTGCGATATATATAGCCCTGATCCTCGCTCTGATATCCATCGCATCACCTGCAGAGCAGATCTATGCCCAGAACCCGCAGCAGTGGATATCCCAGCCACTGAATTCGAGGAAGATATGGGTTGATAGTGTAAACGGTACCGTTGTTGGTGCGAGTGGCAACCTCATAGCTATATACTCCGATGCTGATAAGAAGCTCTACTTCATAGATGCGATGACAATGGATAAGATCTATGAGTTCCCTGTAAGCATACTCCTGATGGATAATGTATCTAGGGTGATAGATCTCTCCGCTGTGAATAGAGAGTGGAGCGGCTTCCTAGTCCTCTCAAGATCTTCAGCAGCCATTGTAGACCCTAGGAGCGGGTATATATATGCCAGGTTCGGGCTACCGGGGAGCATAGTTGGTTTCAGCGACAACGCGGTATATCTATATAACCCCGAGGCTGTTGTGTGCCTCGATATGAAGAGCCTGAAGCCCGTTGGAACCATGCCGGTGAAGCTCGGAGCCGCATCCGTGATTATGAATCCACAGGCCTATGGCATAGACCCATGGTCATCCCTGGTGAGGTATTCGCGGGGAGCTGGCACAGATCCCTCATCACCTCCCTCAGCAACCACCACCGCTTCTAACTATTTCAGAATGATTGTTGATTGGCTGAACAAGACACTCTCAACATCTGGCCTCGTGCTCAGCGATGTTAGTGGGGAGTCTATATACATACCATATAGATCTGGTTCCCTCGATTTCAGGGATATATACAGTATAATATCTACTGAGGTGAACGGTGCATGGTGCAGAGTATCGGAGCTGAAGACATATGTAGCTGCATCTTATAACGTTCTATCGCCGTTCACGATATCCTTCACAGCCACAGCCCATGTGATCAACAGCTCATCCGGCGAGACACTGACACTCCTCGTAGACTATATAGCCAGGGATGACGGTACACAGATACTCGTAAATGGAACAGATATATTCACAGCACTGAACATAACAGCCACAGCTGGTGGCGGCGGTGTGCTATCGACAGCTAGGATCCTGATAGGTGTTGTCGAGATGCGGATGATAACAAGTGTCAGCATTAACACGATCATGAGGATAGCTGTTGTGAGGGCAGGATCAGCAGGTGGGTTCGACAGCTTCGCAGCAATATACCAGCCATACGGTGGGCTGCCAACCCTTGCAACATACACGGAGAACGGGGTCATAGGATCAGTAACGCCCCCGCTAGACCCATTTGAATATCGTGTGGTGGGCTCCAGCTGGTCATCTGTTGCCCTCTGGAAGCATGTACTTATGCCCGGTCAGAGCCACTTCGCCATATATGACACATCTAAGCCAACATATCTAAGCCTCATATACGCTGTTAAAGCCGATGCTCTTGAGCTCTACCCTAGTTCCGATGGTAGCTTCCTCTTCACAGCCGCCACAGGGGGTGGCGGGGTTGTTGAGATCGGATATGTCTTCAGATCATCGGCTGTTAGCACGAGAATTGTTGGTGCTGCAGTTACAAATGCATTCATAGTCTCAGCATCTAGATATGTCTCTGGCAATACTACCTTCTTCTTCGTAGCATCCACAGATCCTTCGATGATAAACACAACCATAGCTTCGTTTGCGTTACAGGTGGAGCTTGGAACACTATCCATCGTGTCCGCCTCGCCCGTTAGTGTTCTCTTCGAGTGGAACGGATTCTCAAGGTCTTTCCAGATGCAGCCAAACACATCTATCCAGCTACCCCTTGGAGCCTCTGTAAAGCTATTCATATCTGGCAAGCAGGTTTTCACAGGTGTTGTGACTAAGAACCTCGTAGTAGATCTGATGCCCTTCGCAACAGCATCTAACGAGACCAGGGTTGTTCAGCAGATACCCCCGGAGCTCTATGTGCCGAGACCAGCCCAGGAGATCGGTATTGAGAAGGGGCTATTCCTATTTGTAAATCTAAGCTCAGTTACTCTTAAGAGGCTCTCGCAGGAGGGTCTTGATCTTGCTATGAACGACTTCTACATAGCCGTTGCGGAGAGGGGCTGGGCATCTATATTCAACAGGTCTGGTGATATGGTGTGCAGGGTGGCTACTGGTGAGCAGCAGCCAACCAGGGTAGAGATGATCGGTAGAAGCGTAGCAGCTATATACGGCTTCTGGGGAGTCTCGCTCATCGACGCATCGACATGCACGATCATGGCATCGTATATGGGGCCAGCATCCGTCTCACCACCAGATCTCCTGCTAGCATCGTGGGGCGGAACCCTCGTGAAGATCCTAAGCATGTCCACGGGCGAGGTATACTCGGTGCTACAGTCACCTGATAGCATTATATTCGCATACCCAGTGACCAAGGGGACTGCGATCGTTGTTGCGGGGTCTGCCGCATATGTTATCACACCATCCTCTGCAGCCAGGCTTGTACCCCCGAACGAATCGGTTGTATCATATGCATCGAGCCCAGGCGGGGTTGCCATCTCAACCCAGAGATCCATGATAGTATATACACCCTATACAGGGCTTATCACATCAAACATAAGCGATCCAGTGACTGGTTTCTACTGGCTCAACGGATACTCCGTGGGAGGCGTTGTAGCTGTTGTTGTTGGTCAGAGCTGGGTATGGGCTGTCAAGGCTACTGGGGAGATAACTCCTATAATGCCTCTACAGGGCAGGCAGGTTCTCGGTGTTAGCAGGAGCGGCATAGCCGTTGGATCTGCTAACTCATCCATTGTTCAGCTCTATGACTTCAGCGGATCACTCAGAGCATCTATATTAATGCCGTTCCAACCATCCAAGGCGATCATCATTGGGAGGAGCCTATCAGCCATAGGGGGATCTGCATACTATGCACCAGATATAGGAGAGGCTATATATAGCCTCTCGATTCTATATGCATCGCCAAGCGATGGAATGCCAGCGAACGTGTCAATACCGGAGATATCCTATGAACGAGTGCTGAGACCGGGCGAGTCGGCTACGATATATCTGGCATACAGGACTAACCTCACAGTAATAGCCACAGCCCCATATATGGAGGTTTTCAGAGCATCTGTGGAGATATCTGACAGGAACAGATACCCTGCGATCCCGATCAATATGAGGTGGACGCTATACCCGGTGAACATATCTGTCTACGTTGTGAAGGCCAACAATATGACTGAGCTGGCACCGAACGCCTCTGGCTATATAGAGGTGGCTGGGCCTGGCGGGAGATACAGGCTAGACGCACCCGGTGGCGTGCTAATGCTCAGATATGGTAACTACAGCATTTCATTCATATCGAGCTACTATGCGAACTACACAGACTACTATGTAATAGACTCCCCAAGATCTATATCGATCAACACGTCGAAGCTATATACCGACATATTCTTCGAGGTTCTGGACGAGGCTAACAACCCGATCCGGGGTGCCAAGATCGCTGTGGAGGGCTTCGGATCCGCTGTTACGGATGCCAGGGGCAGGGCATCGATCCAGATGATTCCTCTGGGCTCCCTCGTCAATGTGAGCATCGGTGCCCCAGGGTTCTACACATCCGAGAAGCAGATACCAGTATCTGATATGGCTATATACAGGGAGATCCTCAGGAGGATAACATGCCAGCTCACCATAACAGTCACAGATGCTAATGGCATGCCATCATCTGCAACAGTGTTTATAATGAGTGAGAACGGGACACAGCTATTATCATCAACAGTTGCCTTCACAGGGAACTTCACAATACCATATGGCAGGTATGTTGTTAAAAGCCCGGTATCGCAGGATCAGCCGATAGCCTGTGCCTCCGGGGAGAACATATCTGTGAACATAGTCACCCCACCCCCGCCAACCCCAACTATTACGCAGACACAGCGGCCCGGAGGCATACCGATCATAGGTAGCCAGCAGAACCTAGCACTAATAATACTGATCATAACCATTGCATCAGCGATGGGTGTGATCGTATATAGGCTGCATAGGAGAAGGATCTAGAAGCTAAACAGCATATCAGATCTCTTTCCCTTTTTTCCATGCATTTTGTTCATTGCAAATATCCGCTGTGTTTTTGGTGTGGTGTTCTGCTTAGAGCGGAGATAGTGCCGATAGAAGGTGGGAAAAGAAGGCTTCTCGGGATAAGGGCTTTTTTCAGCGTATCCACGTACATGCCATCCCTGATCAGGGATAGGCTTCTCCTCTGGAGCAGGCATGGTGTGTTCATAGCATCGTCTAGGAGGGAGGGTGAGGTTATCAAGAGAATGATCATGGCCGGTGTTGTGTTCACAAACGCACCATCGCTTCACTCAACAGTTAAAAGGGTCTTCAGAGGATCTCTCAGGGATTACCAGGAGGAGGCTCTCTCAACATGGATATCGAGGGGTTATAGAGGCATCATCTCCCTACCAACAGGCTCTGGGAAAACCGTTGTAGGTGTTGCTGCAATAGCATCTATAGAGCTGCCAGCCCTCGTAGTTGCATCGACGGTCGAGCAGGTTAGGCAGTGGAGCGAGCATCTCTCGAGGCTAGCATCTATATCCCCTGTCGTGGTTCACTCGAAGGTCAAGAGACAGCCTAGCCTGGAGGAGATTCTCTCCGCCGATGTCGTGGTAACCACATACGCCACATGTGCAAAGAGGATCGAGATACCTGCTACGAGGAGGGCCCTGGTGATAGACGAGGTTCACCACCTGCCGGCACCGTATTTCAGGAGGATTGTGCAGGCAAGCCCTGCTAGCATTGTTCTAGGGCTATCAGCTACACCGCATAGGGAGGATGGGAAGCACGAGGAGCTATTCCCGATGATAGGCGGTGTCATATATCATAGATCTGCTGAGGAGCTCGCCTCGAAGGGATACCTAGCAATGTATAGAGTCTACAGCGTCCCCGTGAAATTGCACCCGAGCGAGAGGAGGGAGTATGAGGAGGCTGTCAAGATGTATGAAGAGTTGAAGGGTGATCGAAGCTTCGAGGAGCTCGTGGAAGACGCCAAATGGGATGAGACAGCTAGAGAGGCTCTGAGGATGAAGTCAATAGCAAGGCAGATAGCACTCATGAGCGAGTCGAAGATATCGGCTATAAAGAGGATCGTATCGAGACACCTGATGCTAGGCGATAAGGTGATAGTGTTCACAGAGTATGTTGATCAGGCCAAGAGGCTTGCTGAGGAGCTCGGAGCACTCCTGATAACAGGCGATACACCCGCCAGAAAGAGGGCCGAGGTCTTCAACAGATTCAGGGAGATGCAGAGCGGTGTGCTAGTAATAACGAGGGTGGGTGATGAGGGTATAGATATTCCGGATGCGAATGTGGGGATAATAGCTAGTGGGACTGGGAGTAGGAGGCAGTATATACAGAGGATAGGCAGGCTCCTCAGGCCAAAGCCCGGGAAAACAGCTGTTATCTACGAGGTATTCACAGCGGATACAACCGAGAAGTTCGAGGTTAGAAGGAGAAGAGGTATAACTACTACACAGGGGTGAGATATGGCTACGAGAGGATGCTTCTCTTATTCTTCTTACTATTCACGATCTGCATGAGCCTCTCTATCTCGTTCAGAACCATCGTGGGTGCTCCGAGCATCTTGGATGTCCTGTGCATGGATTCCAGATCCGATGCCCTTGTAACAAGGTCTACCGTGAAGCTCTCCACAGCAGTATATAGATCTGTTATGCTCAGGGTATCTCTCCCGCTAGCCACAGCGGCTATCACCGCGTGCTTAGCTATAGCCTCGATCTCCCTCGGTGTGTATCCAACTATGGCCTCTGATATATAGTTTATAGCGTTCTCCATCTTCTGATCCCTGTTCACCGAGACACCGACCTCGGCGGTATATCTCTCTATAAAAGATGTTAATAGTGCTTTGACATGCTCCTTGCTCGGGGGCGGCGGGATCGGGATCTTTATGTTGCCGAATATAGGGTCTTTGACCAGGTACTCGGGGAGCTTAGATATCGATGAAACTGTTATGACCATCACGACGTTCTCAGCACCCTCCATGATCTTGTTCACAAGGATCTCCCTGGTTCTCGCCATGGTGCTGTCCTCACCACCAGTACCTGTATTGTGCTGTACAAATATAGACTCTATATTCCTTATGATGAGGAAACCGCCGCCGCTCCTCGAAAACCCATCTAGGGCTGCACCCATGTTCCTCTCGGTCTCTCCGAACCACTTGCTCAGCATACCCTCTATATTCAGCTTGGCGGCCCTCACACCGAGCTCATAGGCTATTGATGATGCTAGCGTTGTCTTCCCACCCCCGGGAGGGCCGAAGATCATGATTGATTTGAAGAAGTGGGGGTTCCTGGAGAGGGGCTTCAGAATAGCCCTCGATATTATATCTGCTATGCTCTGGCTGAGAACAAGCTCCGAGAACCTCTTCGTCCTCCTGATCGGCGAGAGCCCCTGTGGGAGCAGTGCTTGCGAGGATATCTCAGGCTTCTTGAGGCTACGTATGGAGGAGCTGATCTGGGGTGCGACGACGAGATCTGCTAGTGTGAAGAATATAGATGTGTTCGCAAGCCTCTCGGGCATCGACGTGAGGATCGCCATCTTATATCTATAACCCCTTATCGCTGAGAACCCGTAGAACCTTGCCACAGCAGATATGAATCTCTGTATGCCTGACTGCCCGGGCTGTGCTGACTCCTGCTCCAACGCTATATCTACATCTGTTATGAACGCCACCACGTGGAGGTTACCCGGGGCTCTGCCATGGTACATGGAGATCTCGGAGTGGAGCTCCTCCTCAGCTGTGAGTGTATGTGCCTCGCTATAGCTCCTCACAGTAACATATATCTTATCATCTATGATGTAGCCGCTGAAGAGCCTCAGGATATTCCATGTTAACGATAGGGAGGCTGGGTCTTGTATTTTGATAACGACTATTGGGGATTTAGATGCAGCTGCTATCCTTGCTAGTGTTGCTATGTAGTTCATCGCCTCCTCATCGCTTATCGATATGTCTCTCCAGATATCCTCCCTCTCCTCGTACTCCTCCCTCTCAACCCTCCTTACCCTGTGGCTCAACCCACTACCTCCTAATGCTTTCGATGCCCTGAAAAAGCTATCTCTCTATCTTCTGGATCACTGCCTCGGCCATCTTGGTATCGAGGAGGATCTTTCTCGGGCTTCTCCACGGGGATCTATCTGCTATGGTCTCTGCACCCTTCTCTAAAAGCTCCTTCTCAAGCCTCTGTGCAGCCCTCCTTATCAGTGGTAGCCCAGCCTCTGTAACCACTATTAGTGGGTCTTGCCCATCGACGTATATCGCTAGCCCCAGCTTCTCCAGCCTCTCACCTATTTTTCTAAAGTATTTAGCCCCTATACTCATCCCAAGCTCCCTAGAAATCGATATCTTCCTCACATACCCCCTCCTAGCTAGGAGCAGGATCACTGGTACTCCTCCCCTGACATCGCATGCTAGGGATACTATTGCCTCTACATCCGGGTCTACACCGCCAGCCTTCTCCCCCTCGATAGCTCCCTCACCTCCCTCCCAACAACGTACTCTATGCCTCTGACCCTCATCAGCTGCATAGCATCCCACCTACTGATCTCACCAGATGCCACCATGTTCTCCAGGGCCCTGTATATCTCCTCCCTATCAATCCAGTCCCCGGGGTCGAAGCCAGATGACACAACAAGCTCATAGACCGTTCGAGCCTCATCCTCACACCTCCTCACAATCCTCCTAATAGCCTCCTCAACATCTCCCATCTACCCACACCTCTCAAAATACAGTCTAGCATAAGGGTTAGATTCTGGATATTAGATCGATTTATAAGGCTGTTAAGAAATAACAATTGATAATGGGGATGGATATGTTGATTAGAAATGTGGGTGCTAGGATTGCTCCCATCCTCATCGTATCCCTGGTCATACTCTCCGCTATACAGGCTCCTCATAGGCAGGGGCTTATGCAGGGAGGGATCCAGGGTCTGTATTTCTATTCCGAGGAGGGCTCGTGGGTATCCCAGTTCACATTGAGAACTGGTACATATACATATCCGAATGGATCCACAATGGTTTATAACTATATCGATGTATCTCCATTCAGGGTCTTCGCATTGAGGGCGGCCGATCCTAGGTTCTCTAACTTCAGCATAGAGGCCAGCAGCGACTATATATCTCCACCCAACTCCCTAGAGCTTAGATTCGGCAGCGGGGTCTCCGAGGACTTCTCATTATATCTCGGGCTGCGTAGCGGGAGTGCACCCAACCTCTCCAACGGGATTGTATATGGTGCTGAGTTCTACATAAAGATCTCGGATCTCTATGTAGACCCGCAATACATCGATCCGAGTGGTGTTTCTAAGACGCTCCGCCTAACCCTCTCGATCTGCCCCCTAAGCTCTGTTACCATGAACATGTCTGCCTGCATAGTATACTCGGATATCTATATTATTGCTATATATAATGGTAGTGGCTATGTACTCCAGGTCTTTCCGGCACTAATCAACACAAAATATCAATATGAGCCCTATGTAAATATCCAGTATATGTTTAGGAAAGAGTATAACACAACCGTCGGCTCCTGGCTGAACCTCAGGCTATTGATGATCTACAACGCTTCTACCGGGAGAATCCTGGTGGCTGTCGAGGCCGATGGAAAGACTGTACAGGCTGTGCTGCTCAACCCCTTAGACCAGAGGTTCCTAGACCTCCTAGCCTCGGATCCAATTGCCGGGATAGGGTTTGAAATGTCCAATGTAGTCCCATATCTCGCGGGGAACACAACCATCAGGATCGATGACTTCGGCCTCTTCTACGGAAAGGGGTGGTTCTCGGAGGAGGCACTGCTAGGATATACCCAGACCACCACAGAGTACTACCCGCCCCCACCAGCGACAACGACTAACACGCAGCAGCCAACGTGGACGTGGACGCCACCGCAGATCTATACTGTGACTGTTACAGAGAGGGTCTATATAACCGTGCCAACCCCAGTATATATCACAGCATCATATCCATACACACCAATGCCCCAGTCAATACCGATGGCGACGGTCACCGCTACAGCGGCTGAGACAAAGACACAGTACATAACCGTTGAGAAGAGATACACAGAGGCGTTATCAACAACAACAATAACCATATCGAGGCTGATAACACAGCAGATCCGGAGCGAGGGAGGAATAACAGACACAGGACTAATAATAGCCACAGCAATCACAGCAATCGCAATAATAACAGCATCAATGATCAGAACAAGAAAGAAACAATAGAACCGGTTAGCGAGGCTGCGGTAATTACTGATACTGCGGTAATTACTGATACTGCGGTAATTACTGATACTGCGGTAATTACTGATACGCTATGTGATTAATGTGGCATTTTATTTATATACCACGTTAGCAATGTATGTTTTGGTGGGTAGATGATTAAAGATCTCCTCGGGTACAGGTTAATCGATTCTCAATACCTATCTGCTTCACCACGGAGGGCTGAGCTGTTTGTGCAGGGGATACTCGCTGATCATTATAACGAGCTAAAAGCATACCTCTTCGAGCACGGATTTACATTGCTCGGCGAATTCCTCGAGAGCGATGTCGAGAAGGTATCATCTGTCTTCTCATATATTGCACTTACAGCTGCCCTACCACTACGGCTCGTGAAAATAGATAAAGATAACATAAAAAGGTTTGCGAGGAGAGCTACGGATGTTTATGAGTGGCTATATGGTACATATGAAAAGCAGCAACATGCTGCGACACATGTTAGTGTGTTCCTGAGGTTCTCACTAATGCGTGTTATAAATCTACTTGATATGCTGGCAGATGGGAAAATAGGCCCTGACGATATCAGGAGTATGGATGTCTACAACGCGTTCGTGGTCGGATCCTTTTTAAAGTCTGTAGCGATATGCGATATATACGAGAAGATCAGCAATTACATGGGGAGCGGGGGTTCATGCTTGCCACCAGATATAGCTATTTTGTTCTCGTACGCCCTGGGAGAGCCACTTACAAAGACGATCCCAGAGATAGTTAGTGTTAGGCTTGTGAAGTCAGATGTAGTGCTAAGGCTATATATTATTGACATGGGGGTGAGGAGATGATCGAGCTGAAGATACATGATATACTCAGGTATTCGTGGATAAGATTTGTTGATGATACAGATATATTTAGCATAACAGCGAAGGACAAGATCTTCTACACAGCACCGACCGATATATATTCCGCAGTGGTCAGGGATCTCTTCTTCGAAACATCTCTACACCTACACAGGTATAAACTAGGTATGGTGGAGGGTGTGGGAGATGATCTGATATCAACGTTAAAGGACACATCGATAACAAAGACAGCCGGGCTCGCCATGGCAGCGGTATATTGCCTGATGAACCTCGGCGTTGCAAAATCCGTGGTCAGGGCTGACGAGCTTTTGAAGGAGGTTCTGTCGATCTACGATGCACTCGGGGACTATAGGTATATATTCGATCGCAGGACGGGATTTGTTGTACCTATTCTTTCGAAGAAGGGGAGGGATGCCAGGGATAGTCTCAATATGCTGAGACTCGGCATAGCAATCAGATCACTTGTACTCGCGAACATGTTAAAAGAGACACTTTGGGAGAAACTCAGCATGGATCTCGGTGTGCTTGCACTCGAGCTATTGAATAGCCTAGTCAATAGCCCGACACCAAGGGTTAGGGATCTATTCAGGCACTATACATTCGAAATCAGGTTTAAAGACGAAAACAAAAGAAGATTATATGCACATACATATATATTGAAACTAGCAACACAGCTGGGATAAGCTTTGGACTTCAACAATAATTCGGCTTAATCTTTAGGGGTGGTTGGTTGAAGGGCCCAACTATATGTGTTGAGAGCCTCTCCGGATCCGCCGCTGAGAATCGACAGCCACTATGTGTTCCATTCAGAATAGACCCCGGGGTCACTCTTGTGCTTGCGGGGAATAGCTATGGTAAGTCCTTTGCCGCGAGGATCATCCACGAGATCTTCGCATATACAGGGAATCTACAGAGCAACGTCCTGGTCGAGGAGCACAGGGTAGAGGTTGAGAAGGGTAAAGAGGTTACGGTGGCGAGGGTCAGGGTTCACAACCCAGGCGAGATCCTGGATCTCTTCAAGAGGTACATGCTCTTCAACTTCGACCAGGATAACCAGTACAGCGGTCTCGGGATCTTCGTATCTGAGGATGCGATGAGATATGTTGCTAGAAACAAACCAGCCCTTACAATGTTTCCGGAGACACCGAGCACGTTCCTTGATAGGATGATCGATGGTGCGTTGAAGACCTTCGATATTCTTGGATTCGATAAGGAAGCAAGTGCTAGGATTAAGAAACTGCTTGAGAGAAAGAAGAGGATATTAGATGCATTTGCAACAGAGCCAGGGAAGAGGAGGATAAAGCCACGGGACGCGGATGAGGTTGCTGCACAGAGATTGCTTGAGGAGCTGAAGGAAGAGGCTGATGAGCTGAGCAATAGGTTGGATGAGCTTAGGTCTGAGCTCGCAGCGATATCCGAGATCGATATAAACACTATATCGAGGGAGCTTGAGAGGAGGAAGATGAAACTTAACGAGCTGAGGAATGAGAAGAGAAGGATTGAGGAGGAGCTGAATAGCGTGGCATCGAAGCTCGGGATCAGCGTAGATTATAACAATCTGGGGGCATTCGCAGACACAGTATCTGTGTATAGATCTAGCATTGAAAAGAAGCGGAGGGAGATAGAGGAGGAGATCACAACAGTAGAGTCTATAATGGCGAGGGTGAAAAATGCCTCGGACACGGTATCAAACATGGTTGGAAATGTTGTTATAGATGATAAGGAGAAGAGGGTAAAAATACCGCAGCTCGAGACAACGATTGCTGTGATCAAGAGTAAGATCAACGAGATATCGAACATAAAGCTATACGGTGGTGATGCTGAAACGATTAGCGATGTTAAGAAAAGCATTGATGACGCTGCATCTATGTGCACAAAATATGGGGATGCATGCAGAGGTCTTGATTCACTTGCAACGTTATTAACAGTTGTTGCCGATATGCTGGGTAGAGCTGAGATAAATACCAGAGATCTTGACAATGCTGTGATCAGGCTGAGGTCAGCTGTTGATGATCTTGAGAAGGCTGCTGAGAGGCTTGGGAGAGAGCTGTACACAAAGATCTACAGGGATGTCATTGCAATCAAGAAGGAAGCCCAGATTGTGCTATCTAGCATCGAGACCGTGCTGTATTCGCTGAGGAATGAGAAGGGGAAGCTTGAGAGCAACAAGATCGATGTTGATGTCTCCTCACTGGTGGATAGATATAGCACGCTGACAACGGAGATCAGCAGGGTTGAGGAGGAGGTAAAGCGTCTCGAGGAGGAATATAGGAAAGCCCTAGCTAGTGCTAGCGATGACAGGAGGACGAGGATTGTGAATGAGATAGAGTCGATCGAGAGGAGGCTTAAAGAGATCGAGAGCCAGATAGCGAAGATCGAGGCTATGAGGTCACCGAAGGATGAGGAGGCAATAACAGATGAGGATCTCGGGAGCATCAAATCATATGTGGACGGCTGTAAAGCTATATTCGAGAGGTTCTATGAGACGCTTCTGGCAAGATATATTGAGAGCAACAGGGAAAGGGTTCTCAGCCCGAGGATCATGAGCACGAGCACATATATATCGTACCTAGTATCTGTGTCGGTTGCGTTCAACTATCTCCTGAACCGCTTCCTATCAGACTATATAAGGATCCGCTGGGGCTTTGGCGAATCAATACCCCTGATCATCGACATACCAGCTGCATATGATACAGAGCATCTGAAGACCCTTGTAGAGCTGCTATACAGATACGCAGTCGAGAACAACGTGAGGGTATATATATTCTATGTCAGCGACAGGCCATTGGTGATCAATATAGGGAGTAAGGAGGAGCTGGATGAGGCTCTAAACACCCTCCAGACGATCTAAACAGCTAGTTTATATCCCCTG
>JAWBYA010000016.1:0-7341 GCA_038867615.1 Sulfolobales archaeon
CCCTTCATAACCTTGCATTGAGCTGCATAGACCTGGGATAAAGCATCTAACACACTCAACCACATCCCCCACTAAATATATTAAAAAATCAGGGATGAAAATTCTACTGTGATCTCAGCTCCGCAATCGGGGTTATGGTTATTTTGAGGGTGATGTTGATCTCAATATTAGCTGCAGATGCGCATGTCGTTGTCCAGCACCACCAACACCACCAGCACCAACAAATAAGTGTCTGCCAGCATGTGGTTATCTTACTACGTGGTACATCAATAACTGTGTTCATCCTTAGAGATGCTGTTCCCAGGTTTATTGATCCTGTGTATGTCTCTATGTTCCCCTGCGTCAGGGAGACCGGGTTCAGCGATACATAGCCCTTGTTGAGATCGCTGCTCCATATGCTGAAATAGATGTCCATCCTCTCATTGTTTATATATGCTGTGATTGATGTTGGGTATATCGCTATCGAGCCACCGCCATATAGCAGTGGTGGTCTCGGAAGCTTTGGAAGTGATACTTCATAGATGGCTCTTCCACCTATGATATCAAATGCTAGCGATACAGGTATCCTTATACTGTCACCAAATGCTTTTGGGTCGTTTTCAAGTGTGACCCGAGCTTTGATCGAGATGTTCACCACCCCCTCTGCTCTCCCATCTGGTGTTGGGTAGAACGAGTATGATATGTTAGACCCCATATCATCGATCCTCATCACCCTCTTACAGTCAGTTGCGCCATAGTTATAGCCTTCACATCCATACCTGATCTCCGACGCTATTTTCGTCGAATACTCCTCATATATGGTAGCAGTTCTATCTACTGAGACGCAGTTTGGACATCCCCCAAAAGCTACTGTATATGTAACTGTTTTGGTCTTTACCCAGTAGTTCCACCACTCCCAGGTATATCTAGTGTTTTCTACTGGTATTATATCTCCTGTGACGACCAAGTAGGAATTGCTATATGTTGAGGGATATTGATACCCCCTCCTCTCATCCCCCTGCCCCCACTCCGCACCCCTTATAACGGCTATCGATATATCCTGTGATGAATACGACCCTGACACGGATGCAAGTACATCATTGTAGTATCCGAAGTAGTAGTTTGTGCAGAAGTAACCCCTATAATCACTTACAGCAGGTGTTGTGTATGGGCGCTGGCCAGTTGAATATGAATATGGTGTGTTTCCCCACCATGTGCAGCATGTATAACAATATGTTACGCCTTTATATACATAGCAGCATGTTCCCCACTGCAAGCAGCACCAGCCACAGTACGCCGAATATAGATCTCCTGTTGCCCTTGTCCCCTCCCTCCTTGTTATCTCTCTTGTGAGCAGGTCGCAGAAGCTTGTCCTCCTCGGATACGATCCCTCTACTTTGTAGTTTGGAGATGATATTGAGAGGCTGCTCCAGTACTGCGATATCCTTACATCTCCGATCGTCTTTGATCCGAATGAGTATGAGTTCGCCACATATCTACTCTCGCTCACACCCTGATCCTGTGGTGGCTGTGATGAGCTGAGACCACCTGCTATTGGTATTGCGAGCCTCCCGATCACCATGTAGCTCCTCTTGAAATCAGGTGTGAACCCTGGTGGCACTATGTCGGTGATCCTCACTATGTTTGTGCCCGGGGCTATCGAGATAGATCTTCCGAAGTAGGCTCCTGGCGAGGATGATCCATTGTATGCATATACCATGAAAACAGCTTTGAATGAGTATCCGGCTCTGTTATCCACGACTATGTCTCCAGCGGCTCCGAGCATTTGAACTGATATAGCGTCTGGCCCGGGGAATCTCTCTATAGCTGTGTACTGTGCTGTGTATGCGGAGAGATAGTAGATCGATAGGGCGATCGCAGTAGCTATCCCGGCAACAGCTATGGCTATAATTATAGATGATGCTGCAAGTTTGATCAGCCTCGTCATGCTCCGACCCATGCTATCTGTTAGAGGTGGATAAGCTTTCCAACAGCTTTTACATGGTGTGATTACCATTTGGTGGTGCCTTGAGCCAGACCATGGTTGCGGCTGCATCTGCCGTGGTGCTGGCTGTGTTTGCTATATCCATGGTCAGCTTCCTCATAGCATCTGGCTCAAGTGTTCTTGCAGCAGCGTATTATATGTCTAGGCTCTCCAGGGAGCAGCTGAGCGGATCCGTGTACCAGCTAGACCTGTATAGCTATGCTATCTACATAGCTAACAGCGGAGCTGAGCCTCTGAAGGCTAGATCATCTTTCTTCGAGATAAGCTTCGGATGCCAGGGAGGATCCGGGTATTATAGGACAAAAGTGGATCTCGGTTCATGGTCTCTCGCAAGCGGGGAGAGGCTATATAGAACAATAAGGTTCTCTGGATACGATTTGAATGCTATAAAAACCGTTGAGAATACATGTGCATCGCTTGGCAGAGCCATGCAGATCGATGGGGCATTCGTTGTTATCAGCGAGTCAGGTGCAACATATAGATTCCCGATTGAGAAGGCCGGCATGGCTATAGCAATAACAGCCGAGGATCTTGACGCTGGTGTCACAACCAAGGTTCTTCCCAATGGGAGGCAGATAACCATCTACACGAGGATGGTTCTAGCATGCTTCGCATCCCCATCGGGCTATCCCTACTACAGCTACTACCCATCATCACAGGAGGCACCGATCTCAGTAGACATATACTTCGGAGACTCCAGGGGGAACCTCGTCGATATGCCATTCCTCGGCGGTAGATGGCCATCGAATATAAGGCTTACCATATCTCAGTGGGACTCATATATATCTGCTAGATGCACAAACGCAAAGATCAAGGGCGATCACCAGGAGATCAAATATGTTGTGCAGGGGCAGAGAAACGCCCCGTGGTACCTCTACTCAGGCGTCTTCCTCGGCGTCGCGATTGTATCCGAGTCTCTGGGTCCAGGGCTCAGGATCGAGAGGATAGATACTGGGCTAAGCATACCGCCAGCGGAGCCAGGTGTTGTGGAGACATATACAGCGTATCTCAGGGCAAACTGGCAGGGAGACCCTGTGCCTCCCATCGCATGGATGTTCACACCAGAGTTCCTGCTGAAGCTCCAGGGGAAGAAAACGATTTTCCAGGGCTTCTCAGGAATCATACTTGTAGGGCAGCTCTACATAGACCAAACACCTACCAGGGGGCAGGAGAAGAAGGTCACAATGTCAGTAAAGCTACCCATAATAATCTATCTATCTTCGGAGGCATCGCCGTAGTCCATGTAGATGGTATATCCTAATACATATCTGTAATTATATATGAGGATGGATATATGTCAAGCCCCAGAGCAGCTGCTTATAACGCGATATTCGAGTATCTCAGGGAGAATAAGGCGATAAGTGTTCACACAGCTATAAAGATAGCAAGGGGCTTCGGTGCTTCTGTTAAGATGGCTAAGGATATACTGAGACAGCTTGAGGAGATAGACAAGGTAGTAGTATATGCTGGCTGCGATATATATATCTATCTTCCTTTCAAGGAGGAGGTGGATAGGATCAAAGCAAGCTCCTCGGAGGAGGAGAGGGCAAAGGCTGAGGAGATGATATACAAGGTGATAGAGGCGGAGGCATGCAAATCCGGTGTGAGCAGTAGCAGATGCAGCACAGCGATAGGTATCCTCAGCAGGGAGAGGGTTCGAGAGGTGATAAGCAGATGTGCATACAGAGACTATTAAATGCGAGACTAGGGGTTGCAGAGGCGATCATAGCCATCGTACTCGTTGTCTTGGCAGCGGTTGCTTTCACGATAGCATATCTATTGATAACTGGATCTATATACGCATCCTCAGGATCTATCTTCTATCTAGAGGTAGTGGCATCCGGGACACCATCTGGATCTGCGGCAACATTCTCGATCAAGGTCAGGAACGTTGGGGACACACCCGTCTACATCGGGTCTCTATATATAATGCCAGCCTCAACATCGCAGAGCATCTCGATGTCCTGGTATAGATCTAGTGATAACAGTGTATCCGTATATATAGGGCAGCCTGGATCCAGTCCACAGTGTGGATCCAGGCTTCTCAGCCCCGGGCAGTTTCTCGAGGCAACAATAGAGATCATAGGCTCTGGATGGGTCAGGGGGACGCAGGTCATAGTCGTTTTCGTAGCATGTAACCCAGCAGGGGCACCTGTGAGCCAGAGTGCTAGGGTGGTTCTATGAGGGCCGTGTCAAACATAGTGGCTGCCCTGGCACTAGTCTTCATAGCAGTTATCATGGCATCAATAGCATCCTCGATCATAGCCTCCATGGTATCCTCAACAGCTAGGTTCTCACCACCAGAGATAGCGTCGTCGAAGCTGATCCTGCTTGTTCGAAATGCGTATCAGGGCGGGCAGCAGGGGTATATCGTGAGGGTCATAGCAACGGTTGTCCTCCCAACAGATTATCCAGGGCCACTCATGGTATGCCCCCTGATACCTGCTTTCCAGGGGAACAACCCCGTCCTCATCTATAACCCGGTGGATATCAGCTCCGGCGGCTGGTGCAGATCAATCCCATCATCTGCTGGTAGTGCGAGTACTGACTTCACAGTATTCATACCGGTTAGATCTGGCTACACATATTCAGACCCATCTGTGTGGCTCGTGGGGGTTGTCGATGCGGGCACAAGATCTGTTATCCACTCCGCCGCACCAATATTTGAAGTCCCATAAGCTTAACCATCTAAAGCATTTATATGGTGTGATATAGTGGGTATGGATCCAGAGGCTGCTGCTAGACGGGCTAAGATGCTGTTCAACATCGTCTCAGCCGCATTCCTCGTGGCGGGGATAGCGATATCTGCTATGCTGTTCCAGATACCGGGGGTTGGGGGGCTGGTAGGATCTATAGTGCTCGGCGGCACAGTAGTCATAGCCCTGATAATAATGTGGCTTGGTAGAAGGGTTGTGAGGGGGATAAGAGAAGCTGGCTATGCAGGAGGCTCAGAGGTTGTTGCAGCCCTCCTCACAGCAGCAGTATCATTTGCATATCTGATGCTCGCGTCCGCCCATGCACAGATAGCATTCACATGTGACCAGAACACCGTGAATACTCTCAATACCATCTTGTCATTTGCGAGCCTGCTTGGCATATTCATATACGTCATCCTAGCCCTCTTCGGGATGCTAGGCCTGTTCTTCTCAGGGCTATCGCCGTTCCTGAGAGAGATCTTCGCTCTCCAGGCCTTCTCAGTAATGATCACGCCGCTTATATTCTGGGCCTTCTTCCTATTCGGCCTCGACAGGGCGATAAATGTTCAGCCCCCGCAGCAGACTGGCACAGCTGGTATCTGCCAGATAAATGTGAACCTGGATCAGGGGCCGATAGCCTTCAGACTCCTCGGATGGTTCCTCAAACCATTGGGGCTCTGGCCACAGTAGATTTTACATGAACGCTTTTCCCTATCCACATATCTTTTTTGGAGTGCCTGCTTTGCACCGCAGAGTAGTTTATAGATCTGTGTCCAAGGGTGTTTCGCAGCTTGTAGCGACTATTTTGATTGCAGCCGCCGCTGGTGTCCTCGCAGCTGTCTTTGCATCCACCTTCCTACCCATGATCCCATGGCTTGCACCCTACGAGCCCCGGGTCTCTGTCAGCGTTGTATCCGCGTCGTATAGCGGTAATGTCATTGTCCTCACACTCGTTGTCCAGCTACAGTCATATGCACATGGCAGGGTCTATTTAGATACCGTATATGGATCATATGTTGTCTCCGGGTCTGTGCAGCAGCTCACACCGCTATCCGGGTGTGGGAGCCTCACGCAGGAGATATGCAGCGGCCCACTAGCAGGATCGACACAGATATTCAGCGTGGCACTCGCAGCACCATCGCAGATCCAGCCTGGTGGTGAGGGCACCGTTGTACTGAGATTCGGCTATGGATCTGGTTATTTCACAGCATCAGCCACATTCAGACTCTAGGAATAGATCTGTAGAAGATCTATCTCCAATTCAGAGCTTTGATCGGAAAGCTTAACCCGTGACAGCTATGTTTATGAGGATAGATATATGATGTTGCCAGCCACCAAGACTAGAAGGGTAAAGGGTATAGCAGAGGTAGTGATCATAATAGTGATCCTAGTAATGGCGATGGTGGCGGCGATCCTGGTGTGGTTCTTCGTAATGCCAACCCTCAGCGGCGGCAGCGGTGTAACCTATGGACTTGGAGTTAGTGGAACAGGATCTACAGACGGCTCAAGGGTAGTGATATCCATATCAATACAGAACTCAGGTTCAAAGCCTATACAGGTGCAGGGGGTATGGATATCCCCTGGAGGCTCTGGTGCACCAACAACCGCTACGGTTTCGAGTGTACAGCCTACCAGCATACCTACATCAGCTGTTACATATGGTACTACACCACCTGCCACTAGACCTGCTGGGAGCCTAGTGGTTCAGCCTGGAACAAGTGCTACAATAACAATAGTGCTTACAGGAACTGGCTTCTACAGGGGTACACCGCTGATGGTAACGGTATATGCTGTTGATGCTACAAACCAAGCTCTAACAAATGATCAGAGCACTAGGTTCACACTGAGCTAGGCTTCGCCTAACCCGAGAACCTTTTTTAACCATATCTTTTCGGGGTTATCCCTGGTTTCTTCGATAGCATCTCAGATCAGGGACTATGTCTCTGAGCTAAGGCCAGCAGCTATGCAGGGTTTCTTCGGTGTTGGGAAGACCAGGTCTGTCCTAGAGGCTGTGTCTATGAAGCCCGGCCCTGTTGTCATTGTTTCAGAGCCTCTGAGGGTTCTCAGGGATGATGTTGCGTCTAGATATAGATCTCTCAGCGGTAGGCAACCTCCTGTTCTGAGGGCTCATGACGAGGTATGCCAGGATCTCGCACAGATGATCTCATCGGGCCTCGGATATTTCGAGGCACTATCGAAGCACCTCGCGAGCGGCAGATGCATATATCCAGATCATGTTAGGGCTGTGGCATCATCAGCCTATTCAGAGGGTATTCTTGTGACGACGCATAGACTATCAACCATAGCGAAGATCGTTGTTGATGCTGTGGTTGGATCGCCATCGTATCTCGTTGTGGATGAGGCTGAGGACTTCGTACTCAAAGCTCTCGAGCCCAGAGACCCTGCTGAGGTCGAGCCGCTTAGGATGGATCCCACTGTATGGAGGAGGATAACACGTATATACGAGAAGATCGGCGGCAAGTATTATCTAAAACCAGGTTATGTCATGACATCCATGAGGTATATGCTCCTATCAGCAACGATACCAGGCACCCTGAGGATTGTCTTCGAGCAGGTAGCTGGCTACGATGATATTGACAGGATAGTCCCGCCGAGCAGGGATGATATATTCATATTCCACAGGGATGTCATATCATCATC
>JAWBYA010000016.1:7351-11374 GCA_038867615.1 Sulfolobales archaeon
GCCGGCTGTGGATGGTGGCGGGCTATGTGCTGTTATCTCTAAGAACAAGAGATCCACGTCTCTCATAGCTGATGGGCTGAGGAGGCTTGGGATACCAGCTATATCGGATCAGGATCAGGTTGTGAGGATACCTAGTGGATACTCAGGAGCAGTGATCATAACTGTTGGTGGCAGGTTCTACAGGGGTGTCAGCCTCCCAGAGGCTGATGTTGTTGTATCCCTCTTCCAGAGGCACTACCAAGACCCCGAGCACCCAGTGTTATCGGCTATATCTGCTAACAGCCTTGACTGGAGATACGCATATGAGCTCTCGATGGCAGCCAATCTACAGGCGTCGTATCGGTGTAATAGGAGCGGTGGTAAGAGGCATGTGATGGTCTTCCTCGATACCAGATATAGGGAGGCGTTCTCATCATTCTACGCCGATGAGATGAGGAGCAACAGGATCTACACAGAGCTCATCGAAGTAGACAGCGTGGAGGATGCTGTGAAGACAGTCGAGAAGATCTTCTAGATCCGTATATAAGCCTTCTAACCCAATAATATCTTTTTGGGGATAGTATGTGGAGATGGAGCCCATTTGGATCCGGCTATAGAAACACGATATGCCCATCATGCGGTGGGAGGGGGTACTGTAGGGAGTGCTTTGGCAGGGGCAGGATCAGGACTACCTGCTCTGAATGCCTCGGAAGCGGTGTAGTTGGGAGCGGCAGCACAGGGGCATGGAGGAGATGTAGATATTGCGGAGGCTCTGGATACGTGTATGAGCAGTGCTACAGATGCTGGGGATCCGGTACCTGCAACACTTGTGGGGGCTCTGGATATATATGACTAGTCCGCAGGTGTTCGCGGCACTCGCAGATCTATTCATGGAGATCGCATCCATCCTAGGGATCAAAGGATCTAGATGCACATACACATTCCCAGCAGAGTTCGAGGAGGTTCTCTCATGCCCATCATCAGCAATATCCGTTGAGAGGATAGATGGAAGGGTTGTTGCATACGCAGAGTGCGGATCTAGATATGCTGTTGCAGAGATAGCGAGGGGTGTTGCAACGGCTAGGGGGAGGAGGATCGGCTATATAGAGTGTGGAGAAGAAATATACATGATCAAGCTAGTAGCTGTGGGCAGGAAAAAAGAAAAGGGCTAGCGAACAACAGCTCTTTTTCTCTTCTCCATCTCCTCCATCATAGCATGTCTCTCCTGCATCTTTCTAAGGATTGCATTCTGTGCCTCTATGGCTAGGTTATAGAGGTGGTGGTTGATCATAACCGCTGCGTATGCGTGTGGATCACTCATTATGAGCCCAAGCTCGACCCTCGCAGGGCCTGGGTCGCTCAGCGAGATAGCGAGATCATTAACCCGGTTCAACCTGGACTCCAGGCTCTTAACCCTCCTAGTATTCTGATCTTTTTTCATCTGCTGCTTCTCAGCATCCTCAGCAGACATATAGACCCCCAATAGATGTGACCGTGGAAAAGGGTTTTGTTTGCCGGTGTAGCTATATGCTTATCCGTGCCTGGAAATGCTTTGGATAGCCATGCCTGCCCGGCATAGGAGGATCCCGCCTTCTAGGGCTGTGTCAATAGCTCTTCGAACCATGGTAAGGGCTGCTAAGGCTTTCTTCCACCAGTCCTACATCTATCAGAGGATCGCTATACTCATACAGCTCTCATTTATATTGGTTATAGAGGTTATCAGCATATACCACCTATACAGATCTGTGGATCCCCTCTACCTCGAGATCGGGCTCTCCGCCATGGCAGCCTCACCGCTGATCCTCATATATATGGCTCCACATGCCAACCTGTTCAACTTCTCGCTCTACATAGCATCCTCCCTAGCCTCGTACTACGCAGGGCTCACACAGAGCCTCCCAGTACATGGCTTTGCAATAGCAGCATCTCTAGCAGCCATCTCGCCGAGGCTTAGATTCACGTTTGACTCCCCAGTTGTTGAGAGGGCGATTGCGAGAGGGTTCTCGATCCTCAGGTCTAGCATTAGGAGGAGTGCCATCCCCCTAACCCTGTCCGAGCTGAGGGCCAGGCTGCTTGATAACATCCTCACCGTCGCATCTTTTATAGTGTCGTTTGTAGCCTTCATGGCTACGAGGAACCCTGTTATGTCTCTATCTCTCATCCTGTCTATGCTACTGCTGTTCGTGCTGGTTTTCGGCATCTTCATGTCTCCAGCACAGATAGATGTTAGGTTCATCTCTGGAAAGGGTATCTTCAGGGTCTACAGGAGCTTCGCAAGGTATAGAGGTCTTCGAAGCCTTGCTGAGAGGGTTGGCAGGACAATAGCTGATGATCTTGAGAGGGCAGGCATGTCTGTGGATCCTATGCTCTACGCTGCCAAGTATCTGAGCTACTCCCTGATCCTTCTATCCATATCCCCATCAATATACACGGCTATGGTGATCCTCATGCCACAAGCACCATATATAGCGTTAGCCGCGTTGGCCGCCCCGGCCATCCCCTTCCTAGCTATGAGGCTGGCTATCCAGATGGCTATCTCCTCGAGGAAAGCTAGGCTTGAAAAGGCATACCCGTTCTTCACAGTCCTCTCAGCAGTGGCGATTATAAACGGTGTGAGGGATCTTGAGAAGATATTCGAGATGTTCATACCGGGATCCAAGGCCTCTGAGTTGCTTCCACAGATGTCTACAGAGGCGTCTATCCTCCTCAGATACGTAAGGATCATGGGTCTGACCCCTGTGCAGGCGATCGATAGATATATCTCCTACTGCCCCAGTGAGAGCTTCAGAAGCTATATGAGGGGTTATGTCAATCAACTAGCAATCGGAACTCCTCTGAAGGATTTCGCTGTGAGGATGGTTATGGAGGCTCTGGAGCTTATGAAGAGGAGGTTGGAGGGTCTCGGTGCTATTCTCAACACGATGCTTACGATCTTCATAACAGCCCTCTCATTCCCAGTACTCCCCCTGATCATGGGTGTGCTTCTAAACCCAGAGAGCGTTGTCCCGATGATAATCGCTATGATGCTTATGGGAGGGCCGCTGGCATATATCCTCTTCAACATGGCGGCGAGCAAGATATCCGTGTCCTTCCCGAACAAGCTTCCGAGGATGGAACTGTTCTACCCATCGGCAGGGCTGATCATTGGGACGGCTTTGGCACTCGCACTGATATACTACCTCGGACAGCCTGTCTCGATAGCATCTACAGTCCTCTTCATATCCTTCCTAGCAGGGCTTGCGATCGACTTTAGAAACGCGTATAGAGAGGCCGCTGAGGTTGAGAGAAACATAGTTGTGTTCCTCAACTCAATAGCGGATCTCGTGGAGGTCAGGAGCGTGGGCAAGGCATTGGAGTATCTCATAGTCGAGACCAGGAGGGCAGGCGGCTCTAGGTTTGGTAGGAGCTTCATGGAGATCATTGAGAGGATGGCGTCATATCTCCAAAAGGGAGATCCGGTTGCGAAGGCAAGCTGGTTCTCAGGATCATGGCTGATGAGGTTTGTCCAGGTTGTTCTCTCGCAGGTTGAGACAGCTGGGCAGAGATCGAAGGAGGTTATCAAGATGCTAGGCTGGTTCTTCTCCGACTACATCGTGATCGTGAGGACAACGAGATCCAGGCTATTCATGGCGGTCGGGATCATGATGATGGTTCCAGCTGTTCTCGTCATAGTGTTGTCGGCGGCGATGGGTATTGTGAGCAGTGCCTCATCAGTTGTTGCAAAGGCAAACATCGATGTGGAGGCACTTCTCAGCCAGGCTAGGAACATACCCGTGCCGAAGAGCGTGCTATCCCTTGTAACCGGTAAGGGTATTGACACATCTGTGGCGGGCCTCGTGGACTTCCTCATAGTCGAGATCGGGATTGTCCTATCGCTCGCAGCCTCGAAATCGATCTACGGGACGCTCCGGGCAGCAAGGATACCCCTCATCATGTCCATCTTCATCCTCGCATTGCTGCTCATGAAACCACTATTCATCCAGATGATGATGATACCAATGAAATATCTTTTCCAATACATCTTTGGGAGACAATATGAGCCAG
>JAWBYA010000017.1:0-11110 GCA_038867615.1 Sulfolobales archaeon
AAACTCTCCCAACAATGAAGACAAAGATGCAATCTGACCTCCTCCCCGCTCTAAGGGAACCCTCGCCCTTCAGGGCGGGGAGGAGGTCAGAGCGGGAGAAGCCCTGAGGAGCTCATTGAGCTGCTGAAGAGGCATGGGATCAGGGTTCTCGTGGATGTGAGACACGGAAAAAGAGCTAGAAAGGGTTTTTCACCCGCAGATCTTATGAAGAGGCTGGAGGAGCATAGCATAGTCTATACCTCCATGCCATTCCTAGGTGTTCCGAGGATTATCAGAGAGCCCTACATAAATGGAAGGATATCTTTCGACTGCTTTAAACAATGGTATCTCTGGTGGGTCGAAAAGAACAGAGGAGAGTGGGAAGATGCAAGCCAAGGGGAGAGCAGAAGCATTACTGCCACAGAGATATACTGGCTGACTACCTAGTAGAAAGGGGGTTCTTTGAAGATAGATTCGATATTGAGTAGCAGAACCTTAGGCAAATATTGATCTCTAGATCATGTTGCGTTATCCGCTATGGACTTATGATTAGAGATTATAATCATAAGCAGGGCTTAGGCAACAGAGTTGCTTAAGGGGACTTCCGCAACCGATGAAAGAGATCCTGGAGGCTATGAAGTCTAGTTAATTAATATTGTTCTCAGATCTTATCACATCTGAGGGTTTTCATCATGAGTAGCGTTGTATCAGATCCGAATTTCTTTCCACGGGCTAACCTGTTATAGTCATACCTTAATATTGTACACCATATTTTCTCTGCATTCTCCACCATTTTCTCCCTAACGTAACGGGACATAGATGCTATGGTCTCTGCTATATCCACTCCACCCTGTCCTTCTATTACTTGAAGGCAGTCCACCCATAGATACATAAGATTATCTACCTTCCTACTCCTTGTTCTAGAAGTATAGTGATTAGTCATATCAAATCCATATCTAATAAGATCCCAAGGATTCTTAACATTCTCTAGCACTATGATCTCGATAGCTTTAAAGGTGCTGATCTCACTCTCAAAACCTATCCTTATGAAGTCTCTGAGGCTATTCATAACATCTTTAACAGCTTTGTCGAAGCCGTCTTCATATCCACTAAGCTTTCTCTGCCTTATGCACTCATCGATCTCATTATTTCTCCTTTCGATACTCTCTATAGTGTATTCTGAATATTCTTCATTATCCTTATCATCAATAGAGGATCTTTGAGATCCTATGTTATTCTCGGTGATTGCTATGCACTCATTATCCTCATTCTTATACTTTTTCGACCATTGGCTTAAGATCTGCCCCAAAACTATATTTTCAATCTTATCCAAGTAATGGTGTAGCACATAGTAACAGAGACCCTTCTCTCCATACTTGTTTAGCACATCCCTAGCCTGTGAGAACAATGTATCACAACTCACCCTAGCTTTATCATGCATTTTCTTATCATCAATGTCAGAGCTAACTGTAAAGGGAGAAAGATAAAAGCGTATGATATCCTTTTTTATAGGGTTATAGGTGATCGACCCACTAGGAGTTATATTAGAATGTTCGTCTATAGTTTTATCGATCTCTCTATTATAATACTTACAGATCAGCCTACCAATAGCCATATGAGCACCATGAGAAGGCATAATATCAACCCCAAGTACTTAGTGTGAGCTACCCCGCCCTTAAGGACGGGGTTTTCGCTTCCCTAACCCCCCTTATTTATAACCATGTATATGTTAATCCTATCTTCAATACTATATATTACGAATGGCTTCTCCTTAGTTCCTGGCATTCCTGGAGAGCCTGGGGGCATTCCTGGGAGCGATATCCCCTTGATATCTGGTCTCTCGTTAAGGAGCTTCTTAATAGCCTCCGCAGGCACATGCCCAACCACTATATAGCCCTCTACAATTGATACGTGGCATGATCTCAGCTCCATCGGGATACCAAGGCGATCCATAACAGAATCTATATCATCTACAATAGCTATCTCAACCCTAGCACCCAAGTTGGAGAGATATCTAGCATATTGTGAGCAACATTCACATAGCCTGGGCTTTATAAGAGATATTTCGACTCCATCATGCCTAATCCTAGCATCGCTGGATATGCTGGATATCGAGATATGGAGAGCTATGGATATAATAGCAGCAGCTATAACTGGTATTAGCAATGAATAGAGAAGCCTTCTAGAGGTTCTCCTCCCCACCCTCCTTGTTCTCTTCATAATTCCACCATAGCCCTAGGTATCTAGTATTGAGTGGGGATCTCCATATATATCGTATTCTCTCCACTCATCCTCTGTCCTTCTCTTTCTCCTCGACTTCCTAGTTCTTCTCTTCAGCTCCTCCAAATACTCCTCATCCACATCCTCCCAGCCCTCCTCCTCAACCATGCTCTTCACCATGCTCTGAGCCTTCCTCCTCAAAATCTCCTCAAGCTCTGGATCAGTCTCCAACCCCCTCTCCTCCGTCTGCCCCCCACCACCTTCTCTAAGGACTTTCACCAGGTTTATTGAGATCCCTCTGAATAACTCCCTATAGTAGTTATTCACCATAGGGTCTAGCTGTGCAATAGAGTTGATTAGCTGTTTAGTGCTTGTTGGCTCTCCGTCTGGCTTTACTTGGTACTCCTTATCATCAACAACTATGTAGATCTCCTCTGGTATGTATCTCTGTATCGCCTTGATAGCTGTCTCGATATCCTCTCCATGTTTGAGGGTGCTATCTATAAATGCACAGGCTATCTTCTTGATCTTCTCGTAAGAAGTAGCCTCTATGGCTATGTTTGGCATTACAGGGAATATTTCTTTCACAGCCCGCCTCAGATCCTGTGAAGATCTAAGCCTCGGATCGCTAGCAATATCAACCCAGCTAGGTAGATACTCTATATCATCAACCTCTCCAAAGAATATGTCATATATACCTCTATTCAAGATATACCTTATGTTGGTCAGCATTCTACCCTTCGCATGGTATTTCATCAGCTGTCTAGGGATATAGACTGCTATTGGCTTTATCGGTGTTGGTATATGTGTTCTGCAATCAACTATATACTCTGTTAATGCCATCATCTCAGCTATTGGAAGCTCTATCTCCTGCCCATCTATCTTTGCGGTTATCTCTCCCCTTTCGTAGTAGTTGATTACATTGTTGAGATCCATTATCAGCTTATTCCCATGTTTAAACACCCAGCCAAGATCTACAGCATCATCTGACACAACAGAATAGAATGATCTCATAGCTAGGCATGTGCCCTCGAAATACGACCCCCACCAGGGGTAGCACCTCTCAAGGGCTTTGAGTGTCTCCTCATCCAATACTCCTCCCTTGTGTGTGATGAATATATGTATCTCCCCACCCCAGCCATTAACCCTATACATCCAGTTTGCTACATAGCCTGTTATGCCATCTACTCCATAGTCGAATCTGTGTGGGGCGAAGCTATATAGGCTTCTGTTGAGCCACTTTGAAACGAGATAGGCTACTAGCGAGTCTCTAAGATCTGAGAGGTCTGAATTGGGATCCCCCGAAGCAACTACTGGGAGAGCCCTTCTAAGCAAATCCAGCCAAGCGGAGCTCCTAACCAAGCCACACATCCAGTAAATATAGCAAAATCCGCATATTCAGCCTCTTCTTTTTCTCTGTTCTCTCTCTTCCTGCTCTTCGCTCTTCTCCCTCTCCTCAGCCTCTCTCTGCTTCTCGAGCAGCATATCCGCTTTGGTTTCATATCTAGGTTTATCACGCTTTGTGAGCTCTTCCTGTGCCAGAGAGGCAAGGCGGTTGATTGAAAGCTCTTCTATCTCTCTCTCCATCTCCCGCCTAGCCTTCCTCTCCATCTCCTTCTCGATCTTTGCTAGCTCTTTCCTTAGCTTCCTCCTCTCCTCGCTATCCTTTATTTCCTCCAGTATCTCTCTATGTATCTTTTTCAGGGTTTCTATGCTCCTCAGGTCGAGCCTCTCCTTGTGTCTGATCTTTTCAAGCATCTCCTCAGGTGCTAGTTGCTGTCCCTTTCTCACAAGCTCAAGCTCAAGCTCTCTTCTAAACCATATCTCTTTTAGCGATTTATCGCCGTATTTCTTCAATAGGTTTATGAGCTTCTTATGTGGCATATTCATCAGCCTTATGAACTTCGAGTGTACTGCCTTTACAAACTCCCTGGCTGTGGCGTAGATCTTGGCATCTATCCTCCTCTTAATACGCTCATCGATCTTCTTCTCCCACTCATCGCTAGAAGCCCTGTGGAACTCGTGTCTCTCCCCTATGAAGTCGTAGTTGCCTAGTATAGCTCCCTTGGTCTTTATGGCTAGATATGCTAGCCTCTCCCTAGCCCTTCTGGTTGTCTTGTCCCAATATACATTGCGGTGCTGTAGGAGGAAGTAGAATGGCGACACACCTAGCAGGGCATCTATCTTTGTCTCTAGGAACATGAAGCTCCTGAACCTCCTGCTCATCTTGCTACCAATCCTCGGGTCGAATTCCAGCATTATGTAGCCCTCCCTTGCTGCCTGCTTACGCTCTGGTTCGTAGATGGTGATGATCCGTGTCCTGGTATCCTTCCCAACCGCTTTGCTTGCCACTCTATACTCTAAGATCTTATCCAGAGCCTTTCCAATCACATATGCGTAGAGGTTCTTCAGTACTGGCTTATCTGAGGGTGAGTATCTATCGAACTCGTCTAGGAACTTGCCTATTTCGCCTAGCAATATATCCTCTTCAAATGGTGCCATGTGTGCTTTCTTCATAGCCTCTTTAATGGTTTCATCATCGGGTAGCTTCAGATCTCCCTTCTCAACAGCCTTCTCCACAATCTTCATAGTCAGCAATGCAGATACCTCGAACACCTTTTGCCAGTCGAAGTCTGGGTTCACCATGAAGACCCTCACAGGTATATCCCTGGGAGGTCTCTCGTATTTCTCGAAGAACCTCCCTAGGTTTGAGTAGCTGGTCAGCCCTATGGGCATGCCATCGGCTTTTCTCTCCTCTGTTAGTAGTGGTATGTAGTTGAGGAATCTCTTTCTAAAGTCCTCCTTATAGTCTGGCATATCTGGCTCGATCCATAGCGGCTCTGGGACACGCTTCGACGTAGTCCTACTCCACGGAGGCTCCATCATCTCCCGCATCCCATAGAAGATCCTATCTCCGAAGACCTCAGCCATGATCGGGTCTGTCCAGAAGGCTGGGTCTCGGAGATGCATCATAATAACCTCTCTCCGAACTTTTGGAACCTCACCTAGGCTGGTTATGCCTTCTGGCACTATATCCCTTATCTCCCAATTAACCTCCTCCAAGCATTCCTTAGGTGTTCTCTCTGAGAGGCATTCATCAAATTTTATAAGGGTTGGGTATCTCCATTTAAAGCGACGATACCCTAGTGCTCCGAGCTGAGGAAGCGATCTCATATTTAGCGTTTTGAATGCATATATGGTCTGCAGATCTATGTTCACCTGATCAACCCCTAGCACGTGGAAGAACCATCCCTTCCTAGGTCTTATACGTATTTTGTTGCCCTCTTTATCATATGTTGTCTCTCCAGGTGTGTACATATATCTGTTTATATATGGGTGGAATGCGTGGATTATTATCTTCGATGCTAGGGCGTAGAGATATTTGATCCATGCCCTTGCCCTCATCCTAGACGGCTTCATCCTCCTCCTCACTTCAGCCTCGATCATCTCTCTGAGCTCTTTCTCCCTCTTCTTCAGCATCCTCTCAAGCTGCATCTCATCCCACTTTGTTACAACAGCCCCTGTTCTGTATCTCCTCATGTTCTCCCTCTTGATCACCCTCAGCTCACGCTCCCTGAGGATCTCGATCTCGTGCTTTACCATTGCATCTACAAGCCTCTCTATATATTTATCGTTATCCATCTTAGAGAAGTGCCTCCAGATCCTCCTATATATCAGCGTCCTAGCTCTGGAGACATCTGGTATTTTAGAGCCCGCCCATCTCCTCCTAATCCTATACAAGCTTCTACGCCAATATTCTGGGTTCTCCAACTCCTTAGCGTATTCATCTAGTGGGAGCATGTTGAAGGGTTTGAACATCTTTAGATAGTCTATTGGGTCGAACTCCCCAAGATACTTATTATAGTCATCCTCGATGTCATCCACATATATTCCGTAGCTCTCTATTATCTTCCTCATCTTGTCAAGCGCCTCTGCTAGGCGGTAATCACGGTTCTCATCCTTAACCCTTTCCTCGATCCACTCCATCTCCTTCAACAAATCACTAACTCCTTTCCTTGGATCTATTCTCCTCCTGCGCAGAGCTGTTGCTGCATCTACAAGTGGTTCGAGATGTCTTAATACCCTTCTATGCTCCATTACGAAGTATCTCACGAAGCTTGCTAGGTACTGAACCTTTCTTATATAGAATATCTTTCTAGCCTCTCTGCTCCAGTATCTCCTACCCCTCTTCCTATCCAGGCTATACATCCCCATGAACTCCCTCACAGCCTTCTCTGGCAGGTACTCAAGTATTCTCCACCAGCCCTTCTGGCTTCTCAGCATGAACATCGCTATGATGGCTACGTGGACATATCTTCTAAGCAGTCTCCTAAGCTTATCCCCATCGCTCAGTATCCTCGACAGCTCTCTGACAAGCTCTGCATCCCCTATCTCTACATAGCATCTCTCATACTCCCCCTCATGCTCTGGCGGCTCCTGGAATTCTGGGTCGTAGCCTGTCTTCGGCTTCCACCTCCGCCTGGTTTTATAATATTTTATTATAATAGGTATTCTGCCCCTCTCAGCCCTATACTCGACCCCCTCTGGCAGTAGTTTTTTGAAGTCCTCCGACTCTAGGTATTCCCCTAGCTCTATGTATCCCTCAACAGCCTGTGCTATGTCTTTAAGCCCCAGCTCTGTTGGCTTGGGGAGCTTCTCTGGGAGCCTTAGCTTGATGATCCTCTCTATCTTTATGGATGGTGTGAGTCTCACGGTCTTCTCAGCCCCGTCTTCTCTGTATCTCAGCTCCTGCGGCTCTAGACATGCCCATATTTTTATTGATGATGCGTTTGGAGATACGATGTATCGTGGGACTTTGTCTATCTTCTTCTTTGCTATGTGGAATCCGTGTTTTCTATCTATATACAGGGCTTCTCTATTCCCAGCCCTAGCTCTCCTACCGCTTGCAAGCACCAGGGATGCTAGGAATGCTAGCTCTGCTCTGCCGCGCAGCAGCAGCCCCCCTAATAATATATGCTAAAAAACATGCCCAAACCCTGATCAAAATTAGATCTGATCAGATCTAGATCGAGAACCGACCCCCCGATCCCGAGTGCTTTCCACTCCGCTGCTCCTTTGCAAAGTGCAGTATGAACATATATGACTCCGAAAGATCGCCTAGATCTTTAAGACCCCATAGATCGTGGATCAAAAAAGATCCGAGAAAAAGATCTGTGAAAGATCCAGATCCAGATGATCCAGATTTTTACAGAATATTATTCTTGCCCTCTCCTAGATTTGTTGAATATTATCTATTGAATCCCCAGATATTTCTATAGACTTTGTTTAGATGCCCATAGATATGTGTTTTTTATTCATCATAGTCTATATCTTTTGGGGTATATATATCACAAGCCCATACTTTCTATGTATAACTCTGTATATTTTTAGCTGTGTCTATTTCGATCTCTTGATCTTCGGGATCTTGTTCCTCGGGATCTTCTTTTTCTCTTCTGCATTTCTTTCGATGCTTTCCATGTTTAACTGATTGTTTTTTATCACAGCGATCTTTGCTAGTAGCCTTATATGTTTTTCATGTGTTTTGGTATTACCTTTTATAAGTTTTTCGCCTGATCTTTTTTGATCTGTCTTCTCTGGATCTTTTCTGGATCTTTGGGGGTTTTCTAGGTGTGTTTGATCTCCTCCAGATCTTTTTTTCTCCGAGGATCTTCATTTTCTTTTTGATCTGGTCTGTTTTTGTTTTCTTTTTCGCTCGGGATCTTCTGATCGGATCTTTGGATCTTTTAAATGCCAGATCGATCTGTTTTATAGCACACCTGTTTTTCCACGCTTAACCGAGTGGTTTTAGCCTTGGCTAAATTTTTGATCCCATGAACTTTTTTGCTTTTGATCTGCCTTCTCTGGGATCTTTTTCAACCTCGATAATCCCTGGCTTTGGAGTTCGGTGTATATATAAAAATATGTAGCACTCAAATCATAGTCCCAGATAAAAAAAGATCCATCCAGCCCTTGCGGCATTTCGTTCATGCATAAAACGAACCCGAATCAAGGGGTGGATGTATATCGAGGGATATGCGGGAGAGATTTGAGTGCTACACATTGACCGCAGATCTTTTACGAGTAAATAGATCCCCAGATCGAGATGTCCCAGAGAAGAAACCCCTTTGCAAAAAACAACTAGAATAGTAATCAAGGGATATTGGCTAGGAAATGCCCCGCACAACCCCCTCGATCGGCGGGCACCAGAAAAACCACTAATATATTATATATAGGTATATTGCCCCGTCCAGCCAGCCAACACAAGCCCATAGCTAGAGGTTTAAAACCCTACCCAGCCTTAATGCATCAAAAACATTCTATAGAAGATCTCAAGCCCAGGGTTTTTGATTTTTGTTTTTGTATATACCTTTCAATTCTATAGCAGATCATTTGTTTTTGTATATACAGATATAGCCCAGATTCTTTCAATTCTATAGCAGATCATTATTTTCCCTGGGCTCTCATCCACACATATAATATTGCTAAAGGGGTATATATATTTGAGTAATAGATCATATATATATGAGCCACCTATCGGGCTCCCTCAGCATTTTATCTCCAGTCTCTTCAAGTGCTTTAACAGCATGCCCTGTGATGAGTTCTAGAAAATCTCTAGCCTCCCTCTCATCGCTAAAGTGAGGAACTAACACGGCTACGCTGGGCAGTAGAAATGTGCGCTTAACACCATATGTGCGCTCTAAAATGCTTCTTATAATATCTACTCCACCTGTATCTATATGTCTAGCCGATTCAAACCACCTAGGCACGTTCTCCAGCAAGATAGCTCCAGAGATGACCATGAATACAAGGTCTATCCTCTTGGCACCAGTAGCATTTATAACCCTTCTGCCATTCTCTCCAGCTCTCTCAATCAGGATACTCTTAGCACTTAGATCTGGGAGGGGGAATCTAAGATCTTCGGGCATGGACTCGACATTGCTCTTCAAAACCCCATAGTCATGCCCGATAACCAGGAAAGGCAGGTCTCCCAGCAGGGCATCGAATCTCTTTCTGCTACCCAGTATCTTTTCTATCTCATCGAGGTTGAAGCCAAGCTTAGCAAGATAAACAGTATATGCCGATGCACTTGAATTAACAAACAACCTTGATAACTCTCTAGGCTTCTCGATGAACTGCGTGGCTGGGTAGAGAGTGAGGTTGATGATTGGAGGTCTAAAGATCTTTGAGAAGCTGTAGAAGCTGTTGATCGCTTCACCAAGTCTCCAAGCATCAATGGGTTCGATCCTCGGCTTGTAGATCTTGCTGAGCTCATCCTCATCCCAGCTAAACACAGTTATGGGTATCACAGCACCTCCAACATGGACATTATCACCCATATAACCCACCCTAGGCGCACATACTAGATATACATGAGATGGTTATCCCTGCCCATCCTCTTCTGGTTATCGTATGCGATCTCAATGTTCTCTATAACTTTCTTCATAATATCCTCCAAGAATTTCTTAGCCTCCTTCTCATCACGATATGGGGGGACTGGCTCTAAGAGTCTAGTTATCACATCTGAGACTAGGAGACCGTACCTTGCCCTTAGCAAGCCCTGCTCCATAATCACGCCTCCAGGGCTATCTCTCTCTCAACCCTCTTCTCATCCTCATCAGGTTCATTGCGTCTAAACAGCCTGTGGGGCGGTATATACCTTATAGGATCTATATACTGCTCCCTAGCCACGCTCCTCACAATCTCTGGGTCTATGTTGAGGGGCTTCGGCTCAATTACCATGGTTTCGACCTCATAGCCATCGCTAGCCTCTCTAAGCCCTACAAGTGTTATGGGATGCTGAAGCACCCACGCAAAGATCTCCGCCTGCTTCTTGGCATACTCATCTATCGGGTATGTCTTAAACTCAAAGTATTTGTCGAGATAAGGGCTATAGAGATCTGGCTGCGCAGCAATGTATATCCCGTTCTCATATCTCCTAAACGTGGGTGGAATACCGACCCCTACTACCTTTGCTTCGTGGAGTGCGATGTACATTTTAATGCCTTTCCTGAGCAGATCTTCGCTGTATATTTTGTGGAGCTCAAGCAGAGATTTCAGATCATATGTGAATATCCTCAATATGAATGGGTCGAGATCTCTGGGTGTTACGTGGTTCTTGGATACGTAGAGCTGCTCGAATATCTTCCCAAATATCATCCCCACAAGTGTTCCCTGAGGGGGAGAGGCTATCCTCTTAGCGATATCCGATGCCTTCGCAACTAGAACCATGCCCCCACCAACTATATCCCCGAAAAAGGGGCTTCCAGCGGGCTATGCTGTTATAGCCCTTGATGTTTTCTCTATCTGCTTTTCAAGTTTTTCCCTGTGGTACCTATATAGGTTGAGTATTTCTGATGCGTAGTTCCTTAGCTTCTCTATGTATTCAGCTATTATCTCTGCCTTTCTCGCTATATTCTTCATAGTTGCAATGCCTTTCTCAAGATCTTTTTCTGTGATGTTTGCCAGGATATTTAGCATATCTTCGACCGTTATCTCCCTATGCCAAATAACAACTGGGTTTTTTAAGATGTCTTTATAGGTTAGGTAGTTGTCTCCATAGACTAGTTCGATTCCTTGGTAACTGAGCACTATTCGGTCGAATACACGTTTCCTCTGATCTTCTGTCTCTTCTTTTTTGCCCATCCTATATGGTTTATACCTCCTCTCCTCTGTGTTTATTGCGATTGGTATTCCAAAATTAAACCCCTGCATCTTATTCCTGAGTATATATTCTGGGTCTTTGCCCCGTCTAAGGTCTCTCAATGCTCTCCTCAGGGTTCTTGATCTATCGCTCGGTATCCATGCCAAGGGGGTGTTTTGTTCCCTAAGCAGCTCTTCTAGTTCTTTCTCTCTCTTCATCTCTATCTCCGCCCTTTTCTTCATAGATTCTTCGATGAGGCTTGGGTTGCTG
>JAWBYA010000018.1:0-454 GCA_038867615.1 Sulfolobales archaeon
ATGATTTCGTCCTTCTAGAAGCGTCTCTATAGCATCCCTTGATAACCCTCGTAGGAATCCATGGATACTTCTCCCTAAACCTATTGTAGAAGATCCTATGCAGTGTCTCTTGAGAAGCACTATGTTTTAGAGCGTAGTCTAGCATTTCCTGGAGCATGGTTCTATAAGCTTCATTAATCTCTCTAAGTGCTTCCCTACCAAACCTATTAGTCCAACCCTCAAGAACAACAGTTCTCCTAAGCGTCTTTAAGAGCTTCTCCAACACCAACCAAGTAATCAGAAGTGTTTAAAAGTATTTAAATTTATCGCTAAACCTGCAACAGCCTAGTCCTCCACCACAGATAGCAATTAAATATCTTTTTTAATCCCCTTTGATGTTCAACTTTATCTTATCGCTTGGTCTCTTCCCAGCCCTCTCGACCTCGACTATCTTTCCGCTTCTCAGGACGACCTT
>JAWBYA010000018.1:464-11002 GCA_038867615.1 Sulfolobales archaeon
AGTAATCAGAAGTGTTTAAAAGTATTTAAATTTATCGCTAAACCTGCAACAGCCTGTTAAGCATGTCTATCTTCTCTTTATCTGGTATATAATCACCGATCTTCTTCATAAGGGTCTCCATAGCTTGCGGTATTATGAATTCGCTCTCAACAATCTTACCAATGATCATGCTAGCTAAGTTTGGTCTCCTCCTAACTACCTCCTCTATCAAATCAACCTGTTTCCCATCTCTCCCCCTTATCTTCATGAACGAGAATATCAGCAGCTCATCCGCTGGGTTCCAATCCCTGTCCGCTTTGCTGTGGAGGATGGTCAGCAGTATTAGCTCTCCAGCATCTACTGGGTCATAGCCATACTCAGCTAGCTCGTCCAATATCTTCCTGTAGTATCTATATTTGATGTGGAGCCAAACATATCTAGCGTAGATCCTCATCCAATAATCCCTGCTAATGAAAACGCCAATTTTACCGAAGTCGAGGGGCTCTATCTTCTTGCCCTTAACGTATAGACCGTCTCTCCTAAGCCTTATCTCTCCCTTCTCTATTAGGTGTTTCAAAAGACTTGTACCATACTTAGACGGATCTGGCATGTCGAAGATAGCATCATAGTGAGCTATGGTGTGATATACACCGTAGCTTCCGAGCTTTGCCATGTAGTCCTCGAATATGGCTCTATCCTTATCGCTGATCTGATCGTAGAGCTTATCTATATATTCAGCTTTCTTCACTAGCGGGCTGTTTCTATCCAATGCAATATCATTGATCATGAGGATTCTGAGAACCTCTATGCCAAGAACCCACTTCAACCGCTCATCCTTGTTGCTACTAGCCCTTCTAAGATCCTGAATCATCTCTCTAAACTCGGAGCCAAGCTTATATCCAAGATTGAAGGGATCATCATCAGAAGTGGCTTTAGCAATTTTACTACAGAAATCCTCAACACATATATATCTATACTTGCTGGCAACTAGAACCTCATACGATGATTCAATCTTAGTTGCTAGCTTCAGATCTATGAATATCTCGATCTCATAATCATCTTCAAAGTCATATACCCGCATATGGACTGATAAGGTGTTGTCCACAGCACCATGTATCGGCTCTGCAATGTTATATTCATAGTAATAGAGGTCGGGGGATAAAATGGGTATATCATCGCTACTTATCCTAGTATATTTCTTTCCAAGTCCGCTTTCGAAGCCACGTAGAAAGGTCATGAGATATCTATGTAGCTTTGTGTTAATGGGACTGGCTTCTCCGCTCAACCTAGCCTCCGAAATATTCTACTGAAAAAAACAGTTTTTATTGAAACCTAGCTCTTTCTAGCTTCTAGCTGTCTATCTACATACATTGATACCTTGCCCTGTGGTGTGAATCCTAGGCTTGACCTTATCAATGCTGATGATATTGCGAACGCCCTCTCTGGGGGTATTATCTTGAGACCAGCGGATGCTATCGCTGTCCCCACACCTGCTAGGGGTATCAGATGCTCCACAAATGTTAAAACTGCTGCCGCCATGTGCATCCCGAGCACCCCGCCAGTTATGCCTATTGCTGGTGCTACGAGGAGGACTGTGTTTTTGAATGCCTCCCCGACATCGCCCCATGTTCTGTGAGCCTGTGTAAGCCTTCTAGCCATTATAGCCTCGTTCCTGATAACCTCAAGAAGCTCAGTCCTACCCATAACCGCTACGAGGTGATTGAGGTTCATAGCGTAGTATGCATTGCTATATATCCTGCTAACAACCTCCTCATTGCTCAGAGCCTTTGCAATCGCCATGTCAAATGGTATCTTCTCCATCTCCCTTATCCTCTGAGCCTCCTGGATGATAGCTGTTGCAGCATCCATATTTACTGGAGGGCTATCAACACCCTGTGGAAGCGGGGGCGCCCCGTGGAATACAGAGGCGTTCTTCCTGCTGACCTCATGCATCACATACCTCTCAATATTCACACCAGATAGCCATACCCCAAGTATTGCTGCGTTCGACTTGACCGATTCGCTGGTCTCTATATACCTCCTAACCCTTATAATCTTCTCCTCAGGCATATCCTGGATCGAGGGGTTCTGCCCAAACACAACAACCTTCAAACCCTCAGCAGATGAGAGCTCCCCCGCCTTGGATGGATCTGAGTATCTTATGGATTGGTTGGTGGGCATAGCGACTATAACATATACCTTGTCCTTTGTCTCCCTAACAGAGTAGCCATTGACAAGGCTCTCACCAACAACACTACTCCTAGCATATACCCTCCACTCATTCCCAGCCCTGCTAATACCAACAACCCTGAGCCAGTCATCAGCAATGCTCGTAGCCCCTCCACCCCTAGCATCATTGATGTACTTAGAGAGCCCTGTGATGCTAACATTACCGCTACCCCTGTCAATCTCTATAACAACACCCCTTATAGAGACCCACATGTTATCCCTATCCTTAGACACCTCCATAGGGTCTTTAAACCTGTATGAGGATGACACATCGCTTAGAAGGTGGATACCCTCATAGCCGATCTCATCCGCAAGGCTACTCTCAATAGTCTGTGATAGCTGCTGCGGCTGGTGCCCCAAACCAGATAGTATATCCCCAACCTTGTCAGACACCCTGTTGATATAGTCATTGATATCGCTATCAACACCATTCACGGTATAGCCCTGATTAACCCTGTATAGGAGGGCTGGTATCTCCACAGGGACTTTCTTGCCTTTCTGATCAACCTCCACCTTTACATATCTCACGCTATCCACAGCACCATCGTTATACCTAGCAATGATAGATGCAAGGACTCCAAGGGATGAAACCCTGACAGCCCTCTCAATAGCTGTTCCAGGGGTTGTTATGTTAAGACTATTCGGATCCTGATTATGGGATATAGCTCCTCTTCTAAGGCTATATACGTGGCTAAACACATCAGCAGTTTGCTTAGCATCTCCAGGGAGGTAGCTGAATCTCTGGAGGTTTATGAGCTCCTCCAATGTGTTGAGGAACCTGCTAGCCTTATCCCTATTCTCCTCTCTCATGGTATCCACAGCACCTAGTATGAGATCCTCCTCCATGTTTCGGATCTTCGATAGGATATCATTGGTATTAACCCCACTATGCTTAGAATCATAGTACATCACCCTATAACCCTCAAGACGATCCAGAAGACCACCCATAGCAGAATACCCAGATGCATAGTCCCTGACAACACCCATGTCCATGAGTATATATGCCTTTTGTATCAGATTCTGGGTTGATATGCCGCTATCAACCTTTAGGTGGGAGGCTATATCGCCTATAGATAGATCCTCAACTGCGTCTCTGGGATTGTGGATGGGTTCATAGACATATGGGTTATACTTCTTGGGAAGACCAGATGCCATCCCATCGAGGGCATATACATCGCTTAGCTTCAGCTTAGTAGAGAGATCCTTCCATTTATCAGCATATATATTAACACCATTATTAACATGGTTTCCAATGTTATTCAGAAGCTTATAGATCTTGTCAGGGTTGGGGCTAGAAGCCCTAAGCTCATTACCAATTTCATAAATGGCGTTCTGTATCTCTGCTAGGTGGAACCCGAGTTCTCTGTATTCCTGCTCCTTGGTATAGCCTATGCTTGCATTGAATGGAGAGCTATCGCTAAAGAACCTAGCGTTAAGATCGTCCTTCACACTACTGTATAGATTTTGCATCTGTGTCTTTAGATTGTTTAGCTGGTTGGCTAGGTTATTTATTGCTGTGGTGTTGTTGGGGTTGAACACAGCTTCAAATCCCAGCTCTGTTAGTATGCTGTGGTAATTATCTAACGCTTGTTTCAGGTTATTTTTCAGGTTATTTACTTTTTTCTTGAATTCCTCTAGGTTGTATATCACCTCTGCTGCGAATCTCGTGTCTTCTGTTACTACTAGGGTTGCTGGTGATGATGCGTATAGACCCATGTGGGCTAGGTTTGCTGATGATCTGTTTGCAGCCCTCTCAAGATCACCAATATCTACCGTGAATATCCTTGCAAGCTCTCTATATGCCTCACGCCTGCTAAGCTCCTCGGTAAGGGATTCATGCTCCTTCCTAGCCATGAATAGCCGGGACATACCATCTCCTCTCAAATAGCTTGGATGTAAAAGCAAATGCTTTTTGATAGATGGGATGTTCTTGGGATTGTCATGTCTTGGTTCTACTCGAATATTGGTAGGAAGAGGCTTCACAGCCCATACTATGTCAAGGATCTTGCTGTCAGAAGCCCTAGGGTTATGAGCATTCCAGAGCCTGACACAGGCTTGTTGATACCAACAGCAGGTGGTATTGCTCCAGAGGATACTAGTAGGTATAACATATACATAGGGACTACGAAGATCAAGAAGGCTCCATACTACTACAACCCATTCGCACCCGTGAACCCGATGTTCGCCATACTCGGGGCGCCTGGATATGGGAAGAGTGAGTTTCTCCAGAACTTCATATTCAGGCTAAAACTCAAAAACCCCATAGACCCAGTAGTCATAATAATAGATCCTCAGGGGGAGTATAAGAGGGTCTTGAGCGCCCTAGCATCTAGGGGTATATATGGTGTTGAGCTTAGGGTTGGTGTGGACACGTTTATAAACATATTCGATAGACCTGAGGGTGTTAGCTACCAGAGGTGGGTGGCAGACGCAGTAGTACCCTCGATCCTAGAGGCACTCAAGATAACCTCGGAGAGGGGTCCGAGGATGGAGTCTGTTTTTCAGAGGATTATTATGCAGGTTTATGAGAGGAAGGGCTTTGTCCCAGCAGATCCATCTACTTGGAGGGACGATCCAACACTCCTAGATGTTATGGAGCAGGTTCTGAGCGAGATAGAGAGGCTCACAACCAATAGGGAGAAGGGGACAGGGGATCTCATCAGAAGCCTAGCATCTATAAGGGATAGGCTTGGCAAATATGTATATGGCATTGGAACTGACTACTTCGCAAGAGCATCAACAATAAACATAGCCAGCCTGCTGAAAACACCTGTAGTTGTTGTTAATGTTAAGTATCTGGGGAGTGATGAGCCTAGAAACCTAGTGATACTATATATATTCAATGTCCTCTACCAGCTCATGTATAGAATGCTCCCCGTGAGAAACACCATAAGACTTGTATTCATAGTTGATGAGGGGTGGATCCTCCTGAAGAAAACCTCAAAGGGAGAATCCCCGCTTGAGAAGCTCGTTAGACAGGCAAGGAAATTCGGCTTCATGGTCGGTGTTGCCACGCAGAAGTTTGAGGATCTCAGCGAATCTATATTAAGCCTAGTGGGAACTCTATTCATATTCAACCCAAACGACCCAAAGGTTGTTGAGTATGCCAAGAAAGCAGGCGTCCCCGAGAAGACCGCCAAGCAGATACTAAACCTTGAGAGGGGCTGGTGCTTGGTAAGAACACAATGGGTGTCTAAGGAGGGGATGGAGAACCCCAACACATCGTTCTTCGTAAAGATAGACAGCACAGTAGATAGACCAGCAAACATACAAACACCAAAAACAATAACACCACAGGAATTCATAAGAATAGCAGAATCAATAGCAATAACAAAAGAATACGCATCAAGAATAAAATAAACATACTTATGCTCTAATTAACGTCCAGCCATCAAAATACTCAGCTATTTCTACATTTACTGTATACAGAAAAGCACTGCATACCTTATCCCTTAATATCTTGGCTAGAACATAAGTATCAGGTGTAGTAGCTACTCCTCCATCTGTGAATATAAGTATTAGATCACTTTTTTCTGCTATTTTGATAGCATATGCTAGAGCAGGATCTATAACTGTACCTCCACCACCTATTATTTGCATGTGTAATATCTCTCCTAGTTTCAGCTTTCTATTTATATCTATGACATTTGTAACTTCCCTATCCCATTCTATTATTTTGATTTCATTTATTCCTAGCATGTAGGCTAGTGCTAGGGTATATTCAATGCCAAATTTGGGTAGTGAGGAATGGAATGTAGATCCGCTTACATCTATCAAGGAGATTATCCTGCCTAGCCTGTAGGTAACTTCTTTACATATTTTTAACGTCTTTTCAGTCTCTATCATGGCGGTAGCTAGGCTGGTTCTTATTGATTTGATTCTACCTGGTAGGTCGTATCCGAGTTTTCTGTGGGGCATCACCCAAGATCTCCTAATCACCTCTGCCCTACTCGGTAGCTTTATTATCTTCACATCTTTCTCAGTTTTTGTTTCACACTCTATGCTAACGCACAAACCTGACTTGAACCTATCCACGATACTATTTAGGAAGGGTGATATTGTAGATGCATCTGCATTTACAATTACAATAACTCTATATGCTGAAAGACCTCCTCCACTACCTATGCCAACAGTTGTAATAATAGGTGTAGTAGTATTAATAAGATTGTTAGTGTCTTCAGCTCCATAAAGTCCATAGATTTCATATGTCTTAATTGGTGTTTTTCTAGGTGTAAGTACTTGTATTGGTTGTTTTTCCCATGTTTGTTTTAGTATTGTTAGTATTTCTAGTAGGGTTGTATATGTTTCGTATGTTCCGTTTTCCTGTAGTGATGTTCTGAGTTTTGAGTATAGCTTTGTTAGCCTCTCTATCTGTTTCTTCTCTTCTGGTTTGTTCTCTGCTCTGGATGCTATTTCTTTGATTGTGTCTCTTATCCATTTATCTAGTTCTTCTATTTCTTTCTCTGTGTTCAGGGTTTTCCATCTTCTTAGTGGGCATTGGTCTGATGGGTTATACTGGGGTATCGGGTATCCCTTTTTCCTGAGTTCTCTGTGTATCACGTAGTTTGCTACTAGGTTGTATAGCTTTGCTGAGTCTGCTTGGCTTATTGTTGGGGAGAGCTTTGTGATCAGCTCTCTAGCCCTTTCCACTAGGTTCTCCCTTGTGTTCTGCTTGATCGCTGTTGCCACATATGCTAGTATGTATTTCATGTCCTCCTCTACATGTTCTTTCTCCCCGCTTCTGAGATGCTCTGCTAGGGATTTGCTGATATATAGCTTAAACCCTCCCCCTATGCTCGATATCTCTAGGGGGTTGTCATCTGATAGGTCTCTTACCTCGATATCTATCTGGGATAGCTCTGGGCTGAAGAGCTCTAGACCTGTGCCCTTTTCTATGCCCCTGCCCAGGAGTTTTCTGAGTATGTCTCTAATCATCTGTCTTTATCCCTGCGATCTCTAGGATCTCCTTCTCCTTCTTCTCTATCTCCTGCAGTCTCTTCACCCTCTTCGTGATCTCTTTCCTCAGTTTCTTCTTCATCTTCTCGATCTTTCCGAATGTTTTTTCAGCGGTTACTAGGGCTGTTATTAGAAGGCTATCCCCGTCTGGGTATGATGCCAGCTTGTTCAGGATATCTATGTATTCCTCTGGAACCTCGTTTCTCTCATTGAATGCAGCACCTATCCTCTCCCCCACCTTTCTTGCTAGGCTGTATCTCTCTAGGCTGTCTAGCTCATCTATCTTGGATTTGTCCCTCAGAGCCTCTTCGATCTTCTTGTTTGTGCTCTCAAGTATATATGATGCCAGCTCACCAGCCACGTTCAGCCCTACGAAGCCTGCTAGATGTGCCTTCAGAGCGTCTATATCGTATGACAGCTCTCTCAGCTTCTCTATCGGTGTTGCTAGCAGCAGCTTCTCCCACGACCTCGGGGTTGGGTAGTTCTCGTCTATCTCCTGGTTTCTGCTTGTTGGGAGGGCTAGCAGGTATTTGGATCCTGTTCTCCTGTGGAAGCCTATGAGGAGCTCTAGGGTCGCCATATAGCTCTCCCTCAGATCATCATCGGCTATCGAGGATATCCTCCTCTTAACAACCCTTACCCACGAGTCGAGGTCTCCAGCCGTTACATAGAATATCTTAACCCTGTTCACAACAGGCTCTGGTATAACATCTGCCAGCGATGAGTGGGATGGTGCGTTCCCAGCACAGACAACAAAGCTCCTCGGATGCATCCTCACAAAGCCCGCTGACTTCTCGTTAAGTATCTTCTGGGTTGCAGCCTTCACATCGTGATCCTGGACATTTGTGAACTCATCCAGGAATAGAACCCCTGGGGCTAGTGAGAGGGCGTATGCCCATGATATCGGCTTATACTCAACATACCTCCCAGCATCCCTTGGGATACCGCTTACATCGTGTGGCTCCACCTCTGTAAGCCTTATATCCTGGAATAGGAAGTACCTCTCAGAGGCGCTTGGATCCCTCTCAAGCTCCTCAACAACCCTAGCCCTAGCCCTGTGATCAGTAATATCAACAAACACCCTTCCAAGCCTCTCAGCAGCCTCCCTAGAAGCCTCATACACAACCTGCGTCTTACCAATACCTGGCGGCCCTATCAATATATAGTTTGGATATGTCCTGGCAATATCCTCTGGGAGTCTCTGGAGATATAGAATAGCCTCTATAATCTCGTTCTTAACATAGTCAGGACTAACAACAGGAACATTAGGAGGGAAACCAGTATCCCCGCCAAAGATAGCCCTTCTAATAAACTTGGGTAGCTTTGTAGATATAGATATATCTCCACACCCCATAATATATATATCAAATCTTAAAAAGCTTATATAGATCTTATCTCACGCAAAATATACATATACACTTTATATCATGTGGAAAGCTAGCAATAAATGTTCTATAAGGCTAAGAACATTACATAGTATATCGGGCTGTTTTGAAAAACATATATACAGATTATAGATCATCTTTCTATGCTGGTTGTGGATGTCTCCTCCTTATCTCTATTATCTTCTCAGTTGTTATCATCTTCGACAGCTCTCTATCCATCTCCTCCCCAAGCTGTTTCTTCCTATCATCGCCGCTTCTCCTTAAATACGATATTAGTCTTACGAGGGCTGATAGCTCGTCTATTGATAGCCTGGCTATATCGCCCTCCCTCTTCAGCTTCTTCCAAGCATATACACCCTCCTCGTAGGTTATAGGGATCCTAACCATATCAATGGGATCTACAGCTTCTTCTTCCTCATTCTTTTCCTCCCATTCCTCATCATATTCGCTCAATAGATATCCCCAATATATACCATCTAAAAGGGAGGGTTGTTTTTATGCAACCACTTTTGATCCGTCTCTGAGGATGTAGATTGGATATACCCTGACCACTGATCCGCTACATATCTGGTTCCCAATGTCTATTCTGAATGTGAGCTCTCTCGTCTTGCCAGCCTCTATAGGTATTGATACCCAGATCCTTGAGGTTATTATGTTGTTATTCTGACACGCTACGACAGCCGTTACGCTCTGGAGTGTTGCATCCACGCTCCCCCCTATCACAACCATAGAGACTATTATTGTTCTCTGGTCTCCCAGTATGTTTAGGGAGGTTATCGAGGATCTCGGGTGGGATACCCCTCCAGATGCTGCGTATATAGTGTTGAGGGCTATTGGATAGGCTATGAGGAACGATACTATGGCTACGCTTAGAACCATTATGGCTGCTACTATCTCGCTTATAGCCCTCCTCGTATTCATACTTCGCTCCACCTCAGAGCCCTGTCTCCGAGCATAGCCTCCACGAGGTTCCTAAGATCTATACCAGTTATCTTCTTAGATGTGCATCCTATCTGCTGGGCTATGTTCTCTATCTGCTGAGCCTGCACCTTCACCCTCGTGATAGCCTCTTGAGCTGTTCTCCCCTTAGCCTGTATCATTATGAATGAGACAGCGGCTACAGCCTGGCTCTTCATAAGCCTAGACCTCTCCCTCTCAATCTCCATCCTCTTGAAGCTCTGGAGAGCGCTGAATATAGACTGTCTCCCCATAGATGCTTGTGCCTGCAGCTTTCTCATCTCATGCTCAAGCCTCTTAACCTCAGCAGGTATTATCGTGTCTTGTGTCTTGTGTATGCAGTATAGGGTTCCTACTGGGAGGCTGAACACAGCACCCTCGACACTCTGGATCATGGCTTTCATCTCACTATCATCCATATCGGTTACAGGTTGTAGGGGCAGAAGTTTGAATGCCATCGCAGCGGAGCATATATCCTCAGCCTTTGTTGTGTCTCTATTGCATATCACTAGCACATCCCTATCTATCCAAGCATCCCCCAGATAGATCTTGAATAGTCTTGGAAGTATTATGTGCCCGTAGAGGGAGAAAACACCAGCTAAGGCGTATAGCGCTAGGATTGCGAATACCCATGTCATGGTTATGGGGGAGATACCTATCTGCAGGATCACCAGGGAGACTAGGATCGTCATGAATATGAAGAACATCTGAGACCATCTAGATATCGAGGGCATTTTCCACCAAATAAAGAGATAACTAGGTAAAAGCAACCGCTTCTAAGATGGGTTAGGATTTTAGGGGGTTCGGGTTTCATTGGGCTTGATATTGTTTGATTTCAAGCCCTCTTCCCTTGGCTTCATCGCCCTCAGGATCCCATCGCCCTCAGGATCCCATTTCATCGGGATCCATATCGCTGGGCTCCGCCCGCTTTGGGCGACCCCTACCCACAGCTTCACCCTCATTGTTTCCTCAGGTTCATTGCTGTAGGGAATTCCGCATCCTGGTTTTCCTCTTCCCTCTCCTCTTGCCTCA
>JAWBYA010000019.1:0-10273 GCA_038867615.1 Sulfolobales archaeon
CAAAGGAGTTTGCGGATATACTTAAGATCTATGAGTTCTTCAACGTATTCGACGAGAACTATTGGTGGTACAGCAGGATCTATCGGTTATTCGAGAGAGAGAACCTTTCGCCCGAGTATAAGCAGTTATGGAATATAAAATATGATGTGCTCCCCCGGGGCTCCTTCGAGAATGAGAGGCTTCATGGTCTTACAGGTTTCTTAGTGAAGAACTATAGATATCTCAGATACCTCAATCCTGACTATGGCATTCTCTGGGAGATCCAGTTCCACACCGAGCTGGATCCTAAGGTGGCTTATCTCGAAAAGGTTAATGAGGATTTTAGGAGGAGGACAACATATCTGAGGACACCTGATCCACAGTTCTTCAGGGACTATACGAAGTGTGCAGAGAAGATCTACATGGAGGTTGCTGGCGACTGCAATATACATGCAGCCTCCTATATATATGATAGGTTTTGCTCGGGGCGTACTATCCTCTGCGGGGCATACTCGGTTCACTGTATGAGTGATCAGAGGTTTGAGGGTGCTGCATCTTCAGACCCTTCAGTTCTTGTGATGCCTGTTGAGGAGTCAGCTGTAGGGGGTATCCTCGAGAGCTGGCCGATAGGTCTATACAACGACATGGCACTGCTGGGCAACAGGAGTGCTGATCTGATGCCGGCAGTATATATCGAGTTCCCAACCCTCATAGTTAGGAGGGAGATCGCTGATAACGAGATAGACCCTGATAGAAAGCCTGTTAAGAGAAGGTATAGGGCTGTGTACCTCAATGTATATGAGTTCGATGCTGAGATACCATATGCATATATCCACAGCTACCCGCCTCCGAGGTTTACCGATGGCTTCTTCAGGGAGGATATGGATCCATATCCTTCCCAGGTGTTCACAGCTGACTTCAACGAGGTTAAGATATACTCTGAGCATATATATGGCTTGAGACCCGTGTACAGCATAGTCAATAGCCTGAGGGCTGGGTATCTAGACCCTGTATCAGCTGCTGATCTATTCCATGCTGTCGGTATAGTGGCTGTTGCTACGAAGCCGGAGTGTATGGATGCCCTTCTAAGGGGCGAGACATCTAAAGATGTCCTCAGGATCTGCTGTGAGAACTGCTACAAGCCTGGGAAGGAGTTCCTTCCACACGGTGCTAGGCCGATCTTCAGGGGGAGGGGGATATGGGGTGGGGAGCTACTGACAAAGCATCTATCAAAGCCCATGTTCACAGCGGATGACTATATAGCTCTATATGCCAGGATTGCATATGCTGCTTCGAAGCACCTCGAGGAGATCACCCGGAGAACTGCCTCGATAGCCCTTTCAAGGTCTAAGAAGGATCCCAATAGATTTGCAAGCCCGGCGGGTGCATCTCTATTCGCAAGGCATCTAATGGATGTTGTCCTATCAGCGTATATGCTGACTAGGTGGGACTCGAGCTGCTCAGCAAAGCGTGGCGAGAAGGTCGTGGCTCTCAATGAGGAGAACCTGCTGAGGATCCTGAGGAGCCTGCCGAGGAACACACCACTAGGGATGCTCCCGTGGGAGGTTAGGAGGGGGCCTATGGCACCTGATGTACCATCGCTGGATGAGCTTGAGAGGATATTCGATGAGAAGATATGGCCGATCGCAAGGCCAGGCGGATATATCATCCCGAGGCCCGAGCTGATGTCCAACCTAGCCACTAGACCGCTCTACAAGGGTCTAGCAATAGTATCTACCCTTGGAGAGGGGCACGAGGTCTCCAGATTCATACTTAGGAGTATTGGGGAGAGGATAGAGGTGCTGAGGAGGAGGATGGAGGATGCACTGAGAGAGGCCGACTCACCGAGCGAGGCCTCGGTTTATGAGGAGCTCAAGAGGATCCCACCAGAGAGGCTGGGAACAGCAATACCGAGCAAAGATGCGTTGGGACGGGCTAGGATCGCTGCCTCGAAGAGATACAGGGTCATAGCAGATGAGTATGGAAGAGCACTCAAAGCAATTGGAAAGGCCCTGAAATGGTTCGGAGTAGCAGAAGATCTACTGGCAAGGATCGAAGAGATCGTCGGAAAAATATGATCATCTAACCTCCCAGCCCTAAATTCTGCAACATATATTACAACTGAAAGCCTCGCCCTTTAGGGCGGGGAGGAGGTCAGAGGTTATGGAATAGCTTATCCAGGCCACGCCATTGTTTAGGAGGGTGTATGCCGCAGATTAGTAGATGGACTTTCATGTTCTTCATAATACTGAGCATGATGGTTATAGTGATATTCGCCCAGGCTGGGATATCGCCGCAGACACTACCGTGGCTGACAATCCTCGTGATATCATATATTGTTGGATCTATCTTCGCATTCTTCGGACATATATTGATACCTAGGCTCGTGAGGATCTATCTTGGTGATGTTAGGATAGAGAACGATGTTATAATAGTCTGTGGGAGGGATGGGCAGAGGCCCGAGGATAACTGCACAGCTGCCATGGCATTCAAGCTCCTACCCCTCCAGCCTGTGAGCGATATGCAGGATGAGCAGGTCAAGGCACTCCTAACAAGTGTCGAGGGTGCTGTCTTCGGGATGCCCCTGGGGACTCTATACTGCATACACAAGACAGAGGATCCACTGATACCCGCTGAGCTCAAGAGGCTCCAGGCCGAGATAAAGGGTGCACAGCTCCAGGCCAACGCACCTAGGAGGACTATATTCTCCGCAGCACAGGCTGTTAAGCTCGAGAGCCTACAGAGGGAGATGGCCAGGCTTATGAGGAGCAGGGCTGTAGCAGCTATACAGTTCATCATGATACAGGCTAGGGGGAGAACAGATGTTGAGGCTGTTAGCAGGGTCAAGACAATGGCTCAGCAGGTTGAGAGCATAGCACAGCAGATCGGGTGCACGGCGATAAAGCTGAGCGGGATCAACCTGAGGAACCTCCTAGAGATCATGCTAATGGATAGAGCTGTGAGGTGGGTAGAGACATGAAGAGGATTAGGGGGATAGGAGAGGTAGTCGGTGCCGTGCTACTCATAGGGGTGGCTATGGCTGCGTTCCTCATATTCTACCCAATAGCGTATAACATAATAGCTAGCGGATCCACAGCACAGCCACCAAGAGCATCGATCGCAGACTTCGCAGTGCTAGCAGATCGGAGGACAGCGGTCGCATATATATCAGCTGTGGGTGGGAGTGTAAGGACAACACTTGTCAAGGTAGACGCATACGTGGTATGCAGTACAAACGTTTACAGTGCATCATACAGTATAAATGTAGATATAGACCCAGGTGCCTCTAAGGAGTTCACAGCCAAGCTGGACTTCGGGAGCACGATAAACTGTGCACAGCCTGTTATAAGGGTTCACACGATCTTCAGAATGCCCGATGGTAGCTATGTTATAACATAGCCTTTCCCTAGACATCGATCCAGTTTATACCTGTTAGAAGATCTCTGAACCTCCTATCCATAGCAATGACCCTCGCCCCGGCCCTCGCAGCCCTGCCAATAGCCTGGATAGCCCTTATCCTAGCTATCTCTCTATAGCCATTCACGCCGAGCACCCTTGATAGAACCTCTACCTCGGGGGACTTGGATGGGTATGGAGCACCGACTAGGATCATGAGATCGTGTGGAGGTGGTTCCACACCCTCCGTGTATATCCCCCCTGCAACATCCTCCAACACGATCCTCCCCCTGGCATCACCTAGCAAGGGTGATACAGCCTTCATAACCTCCCTGCTCTGATAGACTATGAAGACCCTGCTATGTCTCTTCACAAGCTCCTGGATCTCAGAGGCTATCGATCTGTACATCTCATCTCCCCTAGAGCTATACTCAGTAGTATATCTATCCATGATCTCTACCCTCACAAGGGGTTTAGAGCCTACCTCGATCACCTCAGCCCTTCTGAAGAGACCAAGCCTAACAGCACTCATATAAACAGATCTATCCATGTCTGTGAATGGGTATCCTCCGACAACAGCGTATATAGATCCCCCGTGTTCGAAGCAGATCTTTCTACACCTCATCAGGATCTGGATCTCCTCGGGAGCCCTGCCACCGATCTTCTCGTATATCGCAGATGCTATCTCGGCAAGTGCCGATAGATCCCTCTCCTTCTTAAGACCATATGCAAGCCTATACAGCTCGTAGTCAGCGGATTCCCTGGCATGGGATGAAACGATCCTGGAGACCTCTGACAGCCTCTCCCTGGATATAGGCCTCACAGCCTCCTCATACATAGATATTATAGAGTGGTACTCGTCGAAAACCCTGATCCTGTCCCTGGATATGATCTGTGGGTGGTGGATCGCATACTTATACGTTGCGACAACCCTCGGAGATGTCTCTACAAGCCTTGCGAGGGATGGGTATAGGCATGCACCTATCTCCCTAGCACGCTCCCTAATAGCCTGTGAACCGCTGAACTGGGCACCATATACAGCCCTTATCCTCTGCTCGGTAACAGCTGTATCGCATTTACCAGAGAGCCTCATGATCCTGCAGAACTTCTCAAAAGGGGTGGGATCCCCTGGCTCTCTCTTGTAGCAGACCTCATCCATACCATATGCCCTAACAACACTCCCACCGCCGCCCCTCCTATAGTGCTCCAGAAACGTATCAAGCTCATTATGTGTCCTAGCGATATACAGAAACCTTGCCTCGGATGCGAGCTCCCTAGCAGCCTGGAGAGTCTTCCCATAGCCAGGGGGTGCCACAACAACAGCAGATCCACCGCCCCTAGCTATCCTAAAAGCCTCCCTGATCTCCTCCTTCTCAGATAAGAACCTATCGAGGGTTTTTATCATACCCACCAAAAACCAGCAGGAAAAAAGCAACCACAAACAGATCTATTTGTCCAAATCAACAAATAATATTGGATGGGAACATGGAGGTAGCTGATCTCGGATGGTTTGTTGTATATACTCGATCGAGACCTGCTTCGAGATTTCTAGCTATCTTTGATCTAGACGGTGTTATCTTCGACTCCACAGAGAGGTTTAGAAAATCGCTAGAAGAGGCAGGTGTTTCCGAGGAGGAGTTTAAAAAAGATCATAGGAAGAGAAGCAGGGTATGGGAGATCTTTCTAAGCAACAAATACCTAGAACTGGATAAGCCAGTGCAGGACGCTCTAACATCTATGGAGAGGGCGTATATGCTTGGATTATCGGCTGTGATCCTGAGTGGGAGACCTAAAAGAATGGCAAGCAAAACAATCGAGATGCTGGATAGAATAGGAGCCAGATACGACCTATTGATCCTCAGGGGAGATGCCAACAAGGAGAAGGATCATATATACAAGGCAAGGGCAATGAGATGGCTCGTAGAACATGAGTACGAGGTTGTGGAGATCCACGACGACTCAGAAGAGGTTCTAAACAAATTAAGGGAATTAGCTCCAGACGCGAAGCTATATCTATGGATCGGCGGGAGAAAAACAGAGCTGGGAAGCAATAGAAGAACTGCCATCACAGCCTAGATTCTCTGCTCAGCATCAAATATATAAGCATCGTAGCGATAATCACTATGAACCCTAAACCACCCGGCATTGGGTGGGGGGAGATTGAAAAGTTGCTCATGATGAATATCGAGACTGTGTTTGAGGAGCACGAGATCGCAAGTTCTCTGCCAGTTAGATAGAGTATTAGGTGTAGATTTGATGTTCTAAATGGTATCTCCTCTGTGCTAGCTATTCTGCTTACTATTTCTATCATCTCTCTGCATAGATCCATCGCTATCACCTTCAGAACTTACAGGTATTGGGTCTCTCTCATCTACCTCGATCTCTATGTGATCGCCGACTTGTTTTGCGGATACCGGTGTTCCCGGGATCTCCTTCTCCTCAACACCTCCCCCGTCTAGAAACACAGCTATCCTTGTGCGTCTAACCTCTATCTGCCTAGCCTTTCCACCACATCTTACCCTGATGAATGTCCTGTCACCCCTCCTGATCATGTACATGTCAGAGGCTATCTCTCGAAAGCCATCCTCAACAGCATTGATATACAGCTCAACACCTGCTAGGAAAGCGAGAGCAACAGATCTGATTTTAGATAGGATTTTCCGCAGCATAAGAACACCACAATTATTTTTCGAAATTTAATTGGGAGGCTGTATGGAGGATAGATGCTCAGAGATTATTCATGATAAAAGTAGAGGTCTTGTTATCTGTGCCGATGATGGTCGTGTTATAGAGGAGAGGACTGTTGATTTTGAGTTCGAGCCGAGGGGATATACATATGAGGAGATGCTTGAGAGGGATAGACTTGGATCTCCGATGCCTCATGGGATGGAGAACATCTATATCTCAACCGATTTCGGGACAAGCTATACATCAGATGGAAAGAGAATGGATATAGATGATAGGTTCAGGAGCAGGAGGCTTAGAAAGCTGCATATGAGGACGATGGTTGAGGATAGGGATAAGAGGTATATTCTCAGAGCAAGAAAGGTTATAGATCAAATAGCATCTGCCTTCAACCTGCCAAAGGAGGTTGTGAACCAAGCACTCATAATATATTCAGAAGCATATAGAGCTGGACTGCTATCTGGGAGACCGGTTGAGTGTCTAGCGGCTGCAGCTATATACATAGCATGCAGATCAATGGGTATTGCTAGAAGCTCTAGAGAGATAGAGAATGTGATATCAAAGGAGGTTAAATTCTACAGCTGTCTGAGGGCTATATATGAGAAGATAGATCTTGAGAGGCTCGGTGTAAAACCAGCCGATATGGTTAAGCCACTGATATCGAGGATCATAAGCAGCCTGGGATTAGGAGGATATGTTGAGGAGAAGGCATATAAGATCCTGGGGATAGCCAGAGAGAAAGGAGCAACATCGGGAAGATCACCACCTGTTATAGCGGCTGCATGTGTATATCTAGCATGCACCGCAGCCAAGATCAAGGTCAGTACTAAAGAGATAGCAGGTGCAGCAGGCGTTAGCGATACAGCAACAAAGACAGTGGCAAGGGAGATAATGAAGATCTTGAAGCAGGGGGCGGTGAACAGGAAATGAGGATCCCCAGGGTTAGGGTGATATCATATACCGTGGATGGTGAGAGGCTTGTTGCTGCTTCTTCTAAGAGGAGCCTTTCTTCTAGGGATGTCTCGGAGATATTCGAGGCTATGGGGGATGATGAGGTTGAGACTTGGATTAGGGAGACTCTTAGGAGGGGTCATCTAAGTCCTTGGGAGCATTCTGTATATACCTTCGAGGTTATATGCTCCAGGGTTTGTTCCCACCAGCTTGTTAGGCATAGGATTGCTAGCTATACACAGCTTAGCCAGAGGTATAATGAGAGGCTTCTAGAGCCAAGGGATCCCAAGTACTGGCTTGATATCTCGGATAGGGTTTTGAAGGGGGATCGAGAGGCTATAGAGGTGGTTTCCAGAGCATTCTATCTAGGCGATCCAGACTGGCCGCAGGATCTTAGGCTACAGATGGCGTCTGAATATGCTAGATCTGTTGCTATGTATTGGGAGCTGCGTGGCAGGGGATTATCTAGAGAGGATGCCAGGTATATCCTCCCGCAGGCGATCGTAACCAAGGTTGTTGTCACAATGAATGCTAGGGAGATCCTTCACTTCCTCGGGCTGAGGATGTGCACACATGCACAGACCGAGATAAGGCTTGTGGCGTGGATGCTGAGGGAAGAGCTAATGAAGATCCACCCAAGGCTATTCAAATACGCAGCACCATACTGCATCCTAGACAACAACCTAGTCTCGAAAGAACCCACAACCCTAGAAGATATAGTCGAGGGAAGAGCACAACCATCTATAGAAAGATGCAGAGAACTAGTCCCAAGAGAAGGGATAAGAAACTGTGTACTGCATAGCATGAAACTATATAGAACAACACATGAGGGATAAACATGAAAGAGATAGAGATAGCGAAGAAGATAACTCTACTTAATCCATCAGTGTTTCTGAGTGTATCAGGTGGAAAAGATTCCGCTGTAGCGGCGCATTACGCTCTAGCACTGCTTGAGAAAGCTGGTTTCGACAGATCAAATATAGTGATGATCCACGCGGTTACGCCACTCTCACTGCCAGAGAACCTAGAATATGTGAAGAAGCTAGCTAATTTCATGAATGTGAAACTTGAGATAGCACAATATGATCCACGGTACGGCTTAGACTACATTGCGAATGGAGGAGGGTTGCCTTGGATCATGAACAGGTGGTGTATGGATAAGTGGAAGGTTAGACCATTACGATCGATAATGAGTAAATATCGATATCCACATGTTGTCACACTTGGGATCAGAACCTCTGAATCATTGAGAAGATTCAACATCTACTCAGACAAAGAACCGCTATACTTTGAAACGAGGGAGAAAAGATATGTGTGACATCTATGCTGGTAGCACTGCTGAAATATGGTTTGAAGCTACAGCAAGAACCGGTTGCAGGTGTTCATGTAGATCATAGATTCTACCACCCAGTAGACGATATAAAGGTGGATGTGATGGTCGATGGATTCAGAGAGGAGGGGAGAATAGTGTGGAACCTAGCACCAGTGCTAAGAAGATATGGGAGCCTAACACTTGAGCACGCAGTGATCGCAAAACTAGTTAGAAGGGCATTCGATAAAAGAACAGATGCATATGATGTCTCCGTAAGCATCCCATCCATAGATATTGATAGGTTCACAGAGATATATAGAGAGTTGAGAAATACAAACCAAGAGCTAGCGGAAAGGGTCGAGCCACACCTCAACATAGTAGAAGAATATATCAGAGAGGACTTTCCAGCCACAGAAGCATCAATAATACTTACAAGGCTAAGAGAGATAAGAAACAGAATCAGAAGCGTGGGGGAGGCAAAAAGATCTGCCGTGAAAAGCTAGATCTTCATAGCACAGCGAATACTTTGATCGAGCCGTCGAAGCTATATATAATGAATGGCCCTTCCTTAGACCCTGGCATTCCTGGGGATCCCTGTGGCATCCCCGGAAGAGATATTCCCTTGATATTTGGTTTTTCGTTGATGAGCTTCTTAATAGCCTCTGCGGGCACGTGCCCTACTATTAGATAGCCTTCTACTATTGATACGTGGCATGATCTCAGCTCAACAGGGATTCCCAGCTTATCCATCAACCCATCTATATCATCTATAACTCTAACCCCTACCTCAGCACCCAAGCTAGAGAGATACCCTGCATATCTAGTGCAGCACACACATGCAGGAGACTTATATAGTGTTATGCTCAACCCACTAAGATCAATACTGCGATCTCCAGAACCGCCAATACCAGCCATGTAGATCACAGCAACAACTAATATAGATACCGGGATCAGAAGCAGGGCAGCCCTTCTAAGGATAGATCTCCTTCCCCTCGATCTCTTCCCCATCAGATCCCCACCAACATGTATATATAGAGAAAAATAGGGAGAAGATCAATGCTTTGTCCAGCCAACCCTTCGAACACAGCTAGCAAGAGACAGAAATATACCATACATATTTGTTGGGGGTGGCATTGGCTGTTGTTGAAAGGGAGAGGAGCAAGAAAGATAGATCAGAGATATTGAGCGAAGTGATAGCAAACCTCACATTGTAGGATGCATATAGAGAAGAACTATTCAAACTAGCAGAAGAGATGAAAATACCGGCAAGAGAAGACATTATTAGGAACTTCGTAGCAGCATGCCTCGTTATAAGAGGCAAGGCAACAAAATCATTTGTTGATAAAAATATAGCATCTAGTGCCAAGGGACGGAGGCTTTGGGAGGAAAAGCTGAGAGAGCATCTAAAACTCTGAACAATATACTATGCAGTGTTCAATCAATCCAGATTCTTTTTATCTCTCATCGATATTGTTGGGAAGCATATGGCTTCTAAATCTAGGGTTAGGTCTAGGAGGAGGAGCTATTTCCCACCATCTATTGTTGCCAGACTTTGCCCGGAGTCTGGAGAGCCTAGCTATGAAACCATTGCTCTCAAGATGCTTGTTGAGAGGAGTGGGAAGGATCTTTTGCATGCTAGCGAGGTTGCCAAGGAACTCTCAATAAATGTTGGAAGGGCATATTATATTCTTTCGAGGCTTGAGAAATTGGGACTTGCGAAGAGCTATAGGGATCCTGATAACGGTAGAGTTGGCTTCACAGTAAATCTAGATAGAAGGTGGAAGAAGGAACTTGCCTATGCCATTATGACTGGGCTTAGAACAAGATCCCTGGGAGAGCTATGTAGAAGAGTTGTTGAGAATATGAATATGCTTCAATACCGGAAAAGCGATGTATCCAAAGAGGTTGGGAGAGCTAAAGAAGAAGTAGCAGAGGAGAAGGAGTCACACA
>JAWBYA010000020.1:0-8859 GCA_038867615.1 Sulfolobales archaeon
AACACCAACCAAGTAATCAGAAGTGTTTAAAAGTATTTAAATTTATCGCTAAACCTGCAACAGCCTATATGTGGGGTGTTGATATGCATGGAAAGGTCAGGGAGATCCTTGTTGGGAGGGGGATGCTGAGGCTATATGAGAGGGGTGTTGAGGCTCTTAAGAGGCTTGAATATATAAGTGATCGTGGCTCGTACTATGTCTTCTACTTCAGATCATCCGAGGAGTCCAGGAAAAGGGGAGCCCCGGCTTTCTACACTGTGGCTGTGAGTGGGAAGGGTTTTAAATGCACATGCACATCAGCCATAATGACGAGCTATGCCATTGGTGATGAGAGGGGGTGGAGGAGCCTGTGCAAGCACTGTGTTGCAGCGGCTATATATCTTGAGGAGAGGGGGCTGCTGTCTGGCGAGATGGCTGCTGCCCTTGAGGAGGCTGCTGATCTTGCTCTTTCTGAGTCGAGACCTTCTGCGATAACCTCTTAGAGATCTTCTTCACAGCCTCGACGAGATCTGGCACAGCGTGGATCGGTATCGAGGCGATGACATCAGAGACACCCTTTATATGTGCCTCGAGGACAAGCCTCCCATCCACAGCCCTTATAACAACCCCTGTGCCCGGGAAGCCCGAGGCTCTTCTGAAGCCGAGGAATTCGAATAGAGACTCTAGCTCCTTGACAACCTCTGGATCCATCCCCCTAACATCTATAGAGACATAGATAGCCCTGTCCCTGGCTATGTTCCTCGAGAGACTCACGAGATACCTGGCAACCTCGTACACGCCTGAGAGCACCCTGGCTGGGATCGATGGCATCGCAGGCTGGGAAGATATAGCCAGAGTCATGGTAATCCATCTAGTTATCCATGTATAAGCATTGTATAAATGATCAGAGCTTTAGATAGACATATCTGATCGACCATGTTGTCTTATTATCCCCGTTGCCGCACAACAACCATCAGCCAATACCCATTAGAATAGAGGAATATTTGGAACGCATTTCCAAATTGCAGTATATTTTTGGTGGGTCTATGTCTGTCCATGCATATCCAGCCCCTCAGAAGGGGCAGAGGGGAGAGGTCAGAGAGGGGAGGGAGGCTAAAGAGGGGAGGGGCTTCGAGATTGGCAGGATAAGGATATCGATTCCGAAGCTGAACGAGGATATAGAGGGCGGGTTCCCCGAGAGAGAGTTGATACTCCTCACCGGCCCGCCCGGCTCTGGAAAGACAATCACAGCTATAAATATACTTGCCGATGCAATAGCTCAGGGGATGATCGCTGCGTATATCTCCAGCGAGATGAACTCGTACCAAGTCAGGATGCAGGCTAGAAGCGTTGGTATAGAGCTACCGAGGTTCGAGGACTTCAGGGTGGACAGGGATCTAGATCTCAACTCACCGGTATTTGTGGATGCATATGCCTTCACAGAGGTATCGAGGCACCTGGCTGAGGAGAGGGAGAAGAGGAAGGGTGAGGAGGGGAGGAGATATGTAAGCCCATACAGCCCAGAGACATTCCTAGCAGCCCTTGACATGCTGCTGTCGAAGGTATCTTCGAAGGCTGGGGGGCAACAGCCTGTTAAGATGCTCATAGTGGCTGACAGCATATCGACATACCTCTCATCCGCAGCTGTCCTTGCCAGGAGATTCGGAGTCCAGATCCAGTCTGTGCTGAGGAGATACTCATTCGGCGACAGGGATAGGGCACCTATACACACGACGATGATCCTCGTGAGCCAGATCTCGAGCACGACCGGTACAACATATGGCTTCCCGATAGAGCATGCTGTGGGAGGCATAATAGAGTTCAGGCTGATAACACCATCCAAGGAGGGTGAGGAGCTGAAGAGGATAGCATATATAAAGAAGATGAGGTATACAAACCACTACCTAGGCACGTACAGGGTTCTCATAGGCTATGAGGATAAGGATGAGAAGAAGTACTACCCGATATACTTCAAGAGATAGGTGTTGGTGGGGTATCCAGCAACATGATCCAGGGATATGCCTTGGAATGCAGGTTCTGTGGTGGAAGGGTTATATATGATCAGGGGACTGGCTATGGTGTGTGTAGCTCCTGCGGATCCCTCACAGAGGATCGATATGCCTATCAATACTCATACTCAGATATAACCCATAGCAGCCCGATATCCAGGAGAGCAAATAGGGAGAGGCAGGGAATGACATATGATGAGTTCCTCGAGGATGTAATGGCAGCTGTGCTGAAGCTGTCCAGCCAGCTCGGGATCCCTGGTGATGCTGTGTGGAGCCTTGCAATGAGGCATACGGAGATATGGAGTGGGAGGATGAGCAGGACGATAGCAGAGGTATTCGCCCTGGCATACTGCATCCTAAGCGGGAACAGCAGATGCATAGATATGATAAGGTCTATGGCTCAGCAGAGGTTCAGAAGGCTGATGCTACTTGCAGTATATGTCGAGAGAGCCGAGAGGGGGAAGACTAGTTAGTCTTTTAATATCTATTCTGCCCGAGATATTCAGGGTTTCAAAGGCACAGGCGAGGCTTCAGAGGCTATTCAGCGAGGAGACATCCCCAGAGCCTATCATGGAGCACGGGTTGATCGATGGACAGCCATATCCAGAGGGGACTATACAGAGGATATACATGGAGATCGCCTTTGAATCCCTTGAGAAGGCGTTCTCCGAGGTGATAAAGATAACGAGATCCACGAAATCCTCGGAGGTGCTCCTCGGATATAAACCTATATTATCCCGAGGCTCTTCCTCCGATCAACATGGTTCTGCGGGGAAATAGCTCTTCTGCTAAGCAGTCCTAGCCCCTCAAGAATAGACATAGCCCAGTCAAGGCTATCCTTAGGAACAATTAATCTCCAGTTTTTGTCTAGCAGAACCTCGTACCTGATTTTACCCGGCTCACCATCGATCTCCACAGATATCTTCACATGCCTATCATTTATTATGTTATCTAGTGTTATGTTCTTTAACTCAGTCATAATACCAGATAGAAGGGTGTCCATGCAGTCCACATCATCAACCCTACACGGTACTAGTATCTTTCTCCTCTCCCTGCCGTTTCCCTCCATCTCCATCCACTAAGTAAGGATAAATGTATAAGCTCTCAAAGCACTAGATCCCCTTAGAGGAATATACCTTATATAATATATAGTGGTAGTTTATTGAGAACTCGATAGCGATCTTGGCATCCTCCCTGGATGTGTGTAGGGATGTGAATGTTGAGCTCAGCTCCAGGGGATGTGCGACTGCGATTGCAAAGTGTGATAGCATCTCAACAGCCTTCTCCCTGATACCCAGGATAGATGCTCCATTGACAGCCTGTGGTGGTAGCATAGCCTCTATCGATGCCTTCACCTTGGATGACTCCCTGGCATACTCCTCTGGATCGGCTATCTCTATCGGGATCAAGCCGTAGAGCAGGGAGGACGCCCTGAGATAGTCATCTGGGAGAGGCACGAGATATAGAGCCGCTATCCTTCCAGGCCCCATATTCGCGTTGAAATCGGGATACGCAGAGGATATCATGTATATAGCTGATAGAAGCCTTGAGAGAGCCTCCACAACACCGGCCTCGCCAGGCTGTCTCTGGAAGAAATACAGGTTGATAGATGCTGAGGGAGGCTCTCCAAGGGTTGCAGCTGCATCTGCCAGGGAGAGGAAGGAGACGCCCTGTGCATCTATCACCCTGAACATCCTCTCAACCGGTATGCCAACAAGCTCTCCACTCCTCTTTAGAAGCCTGTATAGAAGGCAGCCCCATGGGTTCTGGAGCGAGAGGGCGATGACCAACCCAGATTCAGAGTATGCTGATAGAGCCTCTATTGATTTCTCGCTAACCATGGACTCTATAGAGCTATATATCGCCGCGACAGCCTCTGGGGTCGGTGATGGTGATGATACCTCAATATCATCTGTGCATCCATATCTAGCGTTTATAGCTGCCAGGAGGACATCATCCCCAGTCCTCGGCATGGGCTTGGGGGATGCCCTTATAACGAGTGTTACCTGCTTCTCAACCCTCCTATACCTCCCCCTCATAGAGGCTATAACAGCTACTGTGAAGATAGCCAGCACAGCTATTGACAGGAAGAACCTGGGATCCTCATATATATGGCTCACAGGAACCTCTATATAGCCCACGAGAGGGCCGCTATATATATAGAGAGCAGATGGCCCGGGAGGCCTCGGGATATCCATGCCATCAACCGAGAACCCCGATATAACCATCCACGTCTTTGTAAAGCTAGCCTGTGACTCCTTCAACGCTACTCTCAGGGTGAAGAACTCGTAGATCGGGCTGAGCTCGTATGTATATCTCGGGGGCTCCATATAGCCCAGAGCGGCTTGGTACAGGTTATCCGGGCCCGAGAGCCTCACTATATATAGACCCTCAGTCCTCGGAAGATCTATTGAAAAGGGGGGCCTACCATATGCCCTTGAGAAGAGCCCGAGGATAGATGAGTTATAGGATGCCATGTAGACCTCAAGCTGGTAGGAGTCGGAGGCGGGGAGCCCAACACCTATGGCTGCGGTGCAGATATCGCTGGAGCATCTAGCCTCCACAGACACCGAGTTAGAGACACCAGCACCCAGGATATCCCCGCTCTGGGTCATCACTATAACCCCGACCCTCTTATACTGTGGAAGGGGTCCGAAGAAAGCTATACCCCTATAAGGTGTTCCATAGAAAACACTGATCAGGTTGATATCGTCTGAGAGGAGGTCTAGAAGGGCTGCCCATCCAAGACCAACAGGTGTCCCAGCACCTATGACGGCCACGTGGTTTGATAGATATACAACAGCTGGCAACCCACTGGCATATGATATGAATACATATCGCACCTGTGACATGCAGCTGGCAACTGGCTGGAAGAACGCTAGCCTGAGATTGCCGGAGCCCAGGATCCTTGCTATGGCCAGCTCCCTGTCACCGGAGATCGAGAGCCTCTCCCCTGCTAGGGGTCTCAGGCATGATATGTTGTTGAAGAGATAGTCAAAGCCAGATCCACGCCTCACAGCCAGCGTGCTGTTCGAGACATAGATCTCGTATGGAGATATAACACCCTCGGTGCCCGAGAACCCTATGTATATCGTGGGTGTATACCAGGATCTCCTTATGATGGAGAGGAGATCTATTGATGGGTAGGAGTCGAGGAAAGCTATCCTCGTGCAGTTGGCGAGAACAGAGACCGGTGGGGATGACGAGGCATCGATCCTGTCTATGCCCGGGACAACGCTGGATATATCCCTTGCAAGCCCCTTCTCAGGGACTACATAGCATGCCCTGCCATCGGGCACACCCTTAGCGATGACAACATACCTCTCGGTTGATGTTGCGTTGATAGCTATGTATCCCTTGCCATTTAGATTGACCGAGTAGACGCCCCACAGCCCGCTGCTATATTTCTCGATATATGGTTTTATCTCGTTGCTCCTGGAGCCGAAGGAATATATATAGAGAGACTGGGGCGGGCTGAACACCCTGAGCGGTATAGAGACAAACTCGCCTGGTCTAGCCCAAACACCGGCTAGAACAGTGGATCCACCGATGTCGACGCCCGTTATGTATATAGATTGGTTGGGGCTTCTAAGAACAGCCCTCAGGACATAGCCGCTCTCGGTGAGCTCTATAGATGCCGTGTCGAATCTAAGAGATACTGGTGGGGGTGTGAAATAGGTTATGAGGGATATGATGAGCATCGAGACCATTAACGCGAAGCCAACTATAGGGCCTAGCCTCTCTAGAAAACCCCTGCTCCCTGTCCCCTGCATCATCTAGACCCTGGAACCCTTGTTATGACCCCTTCCCTCAGCAGGATCTTCGTCAGTGCTGCCCCGGCTCCCCTGAACATTATGAAGATCGGGTGGATCTGTCTTGAGGTGTACTGCTTATACTCAGACCAAGAGGGGTCGTAGGGGACAGCGTAGATCTTGCCGGCTGAGGATGCCTTTGGGAAGCCCCTGCCCAGGAAGCTATATATGCTCGTCGATGTGAAGCCATCTGAGCCGGATAGGATCGATGGGTCTACCTTGTTCACTATTATCCCACCGCTCCTCTCGACAATCCCGTCAAACCCTCTGAAGCTCCCGACAAAACCTATGATCTCCGCCGGGGTAACCTCCCCAGATGACACATACTCCGTCACCAGGAAGACGGTGTCGCTCTTCTCAGCAGCCACCTGGATCCATTTGTAGGATGGCTTGTGGATCTTAAGCCTATCCGTTGGAGGGAGATCTATGAATACCCTTGTGATCCCTAGCTCACCAGCGATCTTCCTCAGAACCTGAACCATAGCAGCAACCTGCTCGTTCAGCTCATCAGCAGGCATATCGAAGAACCTCTCCCTCTCGAACTCAGCTATGCTCAGGGGAGCGGCTGGGATGAAATATATATCCCCTAGATATGCTAGTGGAACAGGCTCTCTATGCTCAGTCCCAGGGGCTGGTATGAAGAGGCCGTGGACATCGCTTCTGACAAAGGGTGGCCCGCCGATCTCCTTGGTTATGACTAGCCTCTTGTTCTGCTCCATCGCCTGCAATATCTTGAGCGATTCCTTCAGAAGCCCTACAGAGGAGAATCTCTTTATATCCACCACGCTCTTATATATCCTGCTATAGAGCTCTTCACTCCTCATACCGAGGCTCCCAATGGTTATCATTGTTGCGGTCATATTCGTTATATCTAGATCCACGATCAAAACCTTCTCCCCGGCGGCAGAGGCTATGAAAGCAGATCCAGTGGCTAGAAGGCTCTTCCCACACCCACCCTTGGTAGAGGAGAAGGCTATGACGAGAGGCCCCTCAACCAAGCCCGCAGTTGGCTGGGGCTGCTGCCTCTGTGCAACCTCCTCCACCACCTCCTTCTTAGCCTCCGATGATCTGGCCTCCGAAGAGCCCCTACCCTTTCTCAGGAATGGTAGGAATGGCATGTAGCAGCACCACCAGAGATCCCACGCAGGGATTTAGCTAGCAACACGCTTTTCGCCGGAGATATGTTGGGTTGGATATGGAGATAGCTATAAGCAGGAGGTGGTATGAGGATAGTGCTGCTGAGTTCCTATGCAGACCGCTCCTCGAGCTCGGGGTAGACGGGTGCTCAGCCACTGTAGCCCCTGATTCGTTTATACTCGTCAATGCTGAGAAGGGGTATGAGCATATATCGATCAAGATAGATTTCAATGACGCTGTGTGTAGATATGATATGACGGTCAGCTACATAGACCTTGCATCCAACGCCCACTACTCCATAGCTATAGACCCCCTCTCCAGCCAGGGATCAAGCGGTGGCTCTGACACAGCTATGATGCTTGCAGAGGCTGTCAGGAGGAGGCTGGAGCCGCTGATCAGGAGGGCTATGATGAAGATAAAATCAATGCTGATCGACAGGGACTCATGCTCAGAGCTCTCGGAGGAGGCTATGAAGATGCTATCATCCTGGCTATCTAGTCAGATATTGTGAACTCGTTTATAAGGGCCATGGACTCTGATAGCCTCACAAACTGCGTAGGTGTTGTTGTCCTGGGCGATACTATGTTCAGCCCCGGGTCTGCCTCGCTGTCAACCTTGACGAAGAAGGCTGCATTCGGGTTCTCAACATTTGTCTTAGTAGCCCATAGGGATCTTACGAGGCACCATCCCCTCTCAAGATTAAGTATCTCCTTAGCAGTCTTCTCAGGCACGCCAGCCTTCTTAGCGTAGTCCACCACCTTCGGATCGTTTGGGTTGAAGATGAAGAGGGTTCCAACAAGGCTTAGAATCGTTTCGCTGAGATCATCGAACTTCTGAGTAGCAACACCGACCATGAAGCCATACTTCCTAGCCTGCCTGATCAGGATCTCTAGGGGTGATTCGCCTCTCCTGGTCTTCTTAAGAAGGATCCAGCCCTCATCGACTATGAACACAACCCTTATTGTGTTCTTGACCGGGAGCATTGTCTTCATGAGCTGGTATAATACATTGAATATATATAGTATAACTAGGTTCCTGGCCTCAGCCTCGAGATGCTTGACATTTATAACGGTAACTGGTATGTTTAGGAGCTGTGCAATCGGTATAGATGCTGCTCTTGAGAAGTAGTCAGTCCCGATCCCGAATACCCATCTGCCGAGTCTATCGTACAGCGAGTTGAGGCTCTGGATCCTCCCCCTACTCCTCTTCTGCTCCCTCCTCTGCTCCTCCTCAGCTATCTCGCTCCTTATCTCCCTCACAACATCTAGAAGGGTTGGAACCTCCCTCCACGTGCTGGGATCCGATGGTTTGTAGCCCTTCTGATGGTGATAGACCTTGAAGATGATCTTCTTCATAAGGGAATCCATCCTAGCAGCCTGTCCAGGTGCTATGTTGAGAGCCTCGCGTATAGATGGGACAACAACATTGGATACCCAGAACTGGTAGCTCACACCCTCAGGGCTGTCGAATATGTTTAGATACGAGTCCACACCCACTCTGAGCTCCACACCGTGTATCCCCAGCCTTGCCAAGTGGCTCAGCACCCTCTTATACTCCCCCTGAGGATCTATTATGATCACCGGGGGATCTATCGGGTTCCTCATCTTGAGCCTTAGTATGAGGTTCATGAGAAGCTCGCTCTTCCCATACCCAGGGCTCCCCAGTATAGCAAACATAGGGTTCACAGGTGCGAATGGGTTGTAGTAGTACGGAAGGTTCCTGATCTTCGTGTTACCGATGTATATCGAGTACCTATCGACATCCCTGGGGACTATGCCTGAGCTCACAGGTATGAGCAGCCCTGAACCTGGCTCCGGGATTGCCATGATCCTTGGGCTCCTAACAGAGAGATCGTTTATATAGTATGGGCTGTGGAGCTTCTTCAAACCTATGTTTGTGTAGAACCAGCTCAGAGATACCCC
>JAWBYA010000021.1:0-8627 GCA_038867615.1 Sulfolobales archaeon
TAACAAAACCACACCATGTCCCCCTATAAACCACCATGAAACCAGAAACAACTGGTTCAGCCGGTGGACATACAAAGGTGCTATAGGATCTTAGCCTATAAGGGCTTGTAATGCATGGTTATTAGTGAGCAAGCTGGGGTGCGTTTGGTGAAAAAAATCTATACTAAGGATCTGTTGAAAGGCGGCTCCGAGAATCAGAGATACAGGATCTGTGGATGGGTTGATAGAGTCAGAGATCTTGGAAAGATAAAGTTTATCCTTGTAAGGGACAGAGAAGGTGTCATCCAAGCTATAGCCAGGGTCGAGGAGACCCCTAGTAAGGTGTTTGAGGCAATAAAGGGTCTTGATAGAGAGGATGTTATATGTGTTGAGGGTGTGTTTAAAAAGAACCCCCAAGCACCAGGAGGTGGTGAGATAGTTGTCGAAAACGTAGATGTGCTTTCTAAGGTTGTTGAGATAGCCCCCATAGAGGTTCACAATTCAACAGAGTCTGACCTGGCTACGAGGCTTAGGTGGAGATGGCTAGACGTTAGGAATCCAAGGATTATGGGGATATTCGTGTTGGAAGCAGAGGTTGCCCATGCATTCAGAGAATACTTTAGATCCAACGGTTTTATCGAGATCTTCACACCAAAGATCGTTGGAGGCGCAACAGAAGGAGGCGCAGAGGTATTTCCAGTAGTCTATTTTGATAAGCAGGCTTTCCTAGCACAATCGCCACAGTTCTACAAACAGATGGGCGTAATAGCTGGTTTCGAGAGGGTATTCGAGATCGGGCCTGTATATAGGGCTGAAAAGCACCATACTATTAGACACTTAACTGAGTATCATTCGATAGATTATGAGGTAGGCTTTATAGACGGGCTTGACGATGTTATAGGTGTTGCTGAAGGAGCCTTCAAACATGTTATTGAGAGCGTGCTAAGAAAAGAGACTACGAAGATGATTATCGAGAGCTATGGTGGGTCTGATATTTTGATCCCAAAGGAGATGCCCAAAATAACTATGAGGGAGGCGTACAGGATTCTTGATAGCATGGGTAAGAAGATACCCTTTGGCGAGGATCTAGACTCTGAGGCTGAGAGGCTCTTATGGATGTATGCGAGAAAGGAGTTCTCATCTGACTTCATATTCGTGACAGAATATCCATGGAAGGTAAGGCCCTTCTATGCCATGAGAAAGCCTGGGGAGCCTGGGTGGACGTTGAGCTTTGACCTCATATTCAGGGGATTGGAGGTGGCTACAGGAGGGCAGAGGGAACATAGGTATCACGTTCTACTAGAGCAGGCTAGGGAGAAGGGGCTTAACCCAGATAATTTCTGGTTCTATCTGGAGTTCTTCAAGTACGGTGCGCCTCCGCACGGGGGTGCTGGGATAGGTTTGGAAAGGGTTGTCATGCAGATCCTAAAGCTCTCAAACATAAGAGAGGCCAGGCTTCTACCAAGAGATCCGGAAAGGCTATTCCCCTAACACTTTAATAAAAACTCCTCTGTACATGCTAAGCGCTATGCTATGTTGATCGAGATCATCTTAACTTCTGTTAGATTATATATGGTTGTTCTAACACCCTCCCTACCGCCGAGTCCACTGAGCTTAACACCACCGAATGGGAGTGCATCCCACCTAAGCCTGGTGCTATCATTGATCATGACACCACCAGCCCTAAGCTCTCTCGCGATCCTAAGGGCCCGAGGGATATCTTTAGTGAATATTGCTGCTTGGAGCCCGTAGTCAGTCATGTTCGCTATCTCTAAAGCCTCTTCGTCTCTTGAGAAGCCGACGATGGGTGCAACGGGCCCGAAGACCTCTTCTCTGAGAACATTCGCTGTCGGCGGTGGCTCATATATTACTGTTGGTGCTAGGTAGAAGCCTCTAAGCCTTAGTCTCTCTCCTCCATGTAGTAGCTTTCCACCTTTATTGATTGCATCCTTTATCACACCTTCTAGATTTTGCAGCGATTCTTCTGAGATAACCGGACCCATATCTGTATCCTCTGCTAATGGACTGCCTACCCTTAGCCTTCTAACACCCTCTAGGAAGGCTTCTGTGAATTTATCCTTGATCTTCTCGTGGACTATGATCCTCTTTCCAGAGTTGCAGTTCTGCCCAGCATATTCAAACCTAGCCCTTACAGCTATCTGAGCAGCCCTGGCTATGTCTGCGTCTTCAAGTATGATTATAGGGTCTGATCCCCCCATCTCCATCATAACCCTCTTCCCCGTTGAAATGGCTTTCGACGCTATGGCTAGCCCTGTATATGTGGATCCCGTGAATGTTATTCCAGCAACCTTTCTATTAGTGACGATCTCATCACCAACTATAGATGCAGGACCTGGTAGAACGCTTATCACACCCTTGGGGAGCCCAGCCTTATACAATATTGAGGCTAGCTCTAGGGCTGATAGTGGTGTTGCTGATGCAGGTTTAACAATAACAGTGTTTCCTGCGGCTATGTTTGGTGCTACTTTGTGTGCGAAGCTGTTGATGGGGAAGTTGAATGGTAGTATAGCCCCAACGACTCCTATGGGCTCTCTAACCTCCATGACGATTCTGTTCTCGTTGCCAGGTGGGTATTCATAGGCATCCACACGGTGAACCTTACCTTCTAGGATAAATCTAGCCTCCTCCGCGGCGATTCTAAAGAGGGATATGGCTCTCAGAACCTCAACCCGGGCATCCCTTATCGGTTTTCCAGCCTCTAGTGCTAGTAGTTTTGCAAGCTCTTCCTTAGATTCCTCCATGATATCGGCTGCCTTTCTAAGGATCTTCATTCTATTTATCAGAGGCTCTCTAGAGAAGCTGTTGAAGGCTTCGTATGCGGTATCAATAGCCCTTCTAACTATATCTCTCTCGTTTGCTATTGAGACCTTATCTATAATCTCCCCGGAGCCGGGCGCTATTATATTGTGATAAACACCTGTGTCTAAGTATTCACCCCCTATTATGAGGGCTCTCATTAGCTACACCTGGTTAATTTTAGCTGGAGGATTAATAACATTTAATAGTGCAATGTTGTTTTAGTTGTATTAATGCTTACGCTCCTCTCTAGCCCTTTTCTTCAGATCCTCTATAGCCTCTACCACCCTCTTATTGATCTCGCTTGTGACCGCCTCTTTATCCATGGGCTCTCTGATCCTAACCATGACGACGAGCTCGGAGCCTTCATCACCACTCTTTCTAACTATAACAGTTGGCGGGAACCTCTGATCTAGCCTTGCTTTGAGCTTATTAATCCTTTTGAGTATCTCGGACTCGACCTCAGCGAGATCTAACCCCTTTTCCACAAGAACCGGTATTGCTATCTCCCTCCACGCTTCTCTGGTCTCGTTAACAACTATGCTGGTTAGGAAATACGAGTTTGGTATGGACACGATCCTACCATCGTCTGTGAGGATCACTGTGACTAGGGGGTTTATCTCTATAACTGATCCTGTGTATTCTGCGACACTTATCCTGTCGCCTAGTTTATAGGGGACATATATGTCTGAGAAGTACTTACTAGCTATATTGGAGAGCACGTCTCTGAGAGCTATTATAAGGGCTATCCCTGCTAATACTATTAGAATGAGGAGGATCTCTACTCTGAGGCCAAGCTGTTCTATGGCGAGGAGTATGCCTATGAACCATATCACCGCTGAGATGCTTTTTCTTACACGTGATAGGATCAGGTGGGGTAGTGTGGCCATGAGACTCTTAATGGCTGTATCGATCACTTTAACAAAAAACCATGTGAGGATCAGTATCACTATGGCATAGAATGCTGGATACAGTGTTTGTATCATGGAGGTTAGCGTTGCTATTATCTCACTACTAGTAACCACCCTATTTGCCCCCTACTATATATTCGATTAGCCTTAATTCTTCATCGATCACGGATTCTATGAAGCATTTTTTAGATGTCTCATACCCCTTTTCACCTACACTTTGTGAGAGCTTCTCGTCCTTAAGGAGTTTTATTATAGAGCTGGCTATCCCTTCTATATCGTTGGGGTCGATTACGATTCCGTTAACACCATTTACTATTAGATCGGATACGCCAGCCCTATTACTAACAATAGCTGGTTTTTTATAGAGCCATCCTTCGATAACGGCTAGTCCGAAGCCCTCTATTATTGATGGCAGCATAACCAGGCCTGCCCTTGAATATGCTGCCTCGAGATCCTTTTGATCAACATATCCAGTCATGATCACACTATCACTTACCCCAAGCTCTGTCGCCAAGTTTGCTAGATATCTAGCCCATCTCTCCCCCTTGCTCAGACCAACGCCGTTTTTAGAGCTGGAGAAGCTCCCGTTGCCAACTAAAACCAGCTTTGCTTCTGGTACTGCTTTTTTCACGATCTTGAGGGCCTTTATAGCTCTGTCTTGACCCTTCATGGGATCCATTCTGGCTACTATCAGGATCACTTTGTCGTCTGGTTTTAAACCGTATCTTGAGCTGAAGCCCTCTATATCACTCTCGGAGGGTTTACCATACTGGTTCGGATCTATGTATGGGTAGATCTCAGCTATATACCCTCGATAACCCATATTCCTAAGCGTTTCCGAGTATCTCTTGCTACTAACTATTATAGCGTCGTATTTATTGAGATAAAAGTCCATCGATTGCATCCACTCGTCGGGTATTAGATCTTTTTCGAGGGGTATATGCCACCTAAGGATCTTTGGTTTAAGCGATGTAACCATGCTACCAAGGGGTATGTGTTGAAAATCATGGATATATATTAGGTCGAAATCCTCTTCCCGATCCAGCGTATCGATTACTTGCGCGACTCTTCTATTATAATAAACATAATCTATATACTCATCCATCCACATGAGATCCCTTACATCGGGGGAACTTTCACTAATCATGTGGAGAGTACCCCATATCGCCTCCTTAGCCTTCCCATAGCCCTTAATCCTATCTGCGGGTATAGAGATATGGTAGATCCTTATCCCATCGATAATAATCCTCGGCGGAGCCTGGGGGTTGAGAGAGACCCACCAAGGAGCCCCGCCTCTTTCAACTATTCTCTTGAGAAATGGATATACCATTCTTGTAACACCCCCAGGGCTTAGTATGTAATGCTCGCCCCTTCTAAGGCTTCCTAGATCTATGATCTCTGGTGGTTTTTCACCGCTTTTTACGATCTCTTCAAGTCTTACTTTGAATCTCACAAGAGGCGTCTGTGTGATTGTGATTAGATGTGGTAATGACAAGGCGCTAATCTCCCTAAAGTGATTCTCACTGGTAGATAAAAACAGTGATGATTCGGAGAATCACGAGTTCAGACATACACAGATCTATTTATCATTATCCTCTTATAACCCTCCAGAGATCTCGATCACCGAGCCTGTTATGTATGGTGTCCTCATATATAATATGCTCCTTATCACCTCTACCACCTCCCACGGGTCTGCGGCTCTTTTGAGGGGTACATGATCTTTAATAGATTCTCTGTGGCTGTGTGTCAGGTTCTCTTTCTCGATCCATGAGGGTGCTATTGTCACAACCCTTATCCCTTTTGGTGCAAGGATCTCTGCTAGCTGTTTGGTTAGATATGTTATTGAAGCTTTAGATGCTAGATAGGCTGGTGAGGGTTTCAAGGGGGTATAGATCCTATGTCCTCTTAATGCCGATAGGCATCCTATATTTATTATTGTACCTCCGTTATCCATATATCTAGATGCCTCGATGGAGAGTGTATAAGGCGCTATAGTATTAACTATATATACTTCTATCCATCTATCCACACTGAGATCCCATGGGCTTGTATCATCCCACACACCAGCACTGTTGATCAGGGCATCTATACCGCCGAGACATGCTATACTCTCTTGTAAGGCTCTTCTCGACAGCTCAATATTCCTCAGATCGGCTGTTGAGACGCACCTGACACTAAGTCCTCGCTCTTTTAGAGAGCTTACCAGATTCTCAAGCTTTTCACGATCTCTCCCTATAATCGAGACCTTGTGTGAGTCTATAAGCAGTCCTTCCAGGATTCTCTTTCCAAGGGTACCAGTGGGGCCTGTTAGTATAATTCTCAAGCCCGCCACCATCTATTCTTATATAACTCTTAGAGGAGATATTAGATGAGAGATCCTCTAAGGTGCCTCTTGTGGTAAGGCTTGCTGTGATCGATTACGAGGCTTGCCATCCTGATAAATGCGGCAGCATGCCCTGTGTGAGATTCTGTCCAGTGAATCGAGGCGGTACGATAGCTATAGAGCCTAGCGATGCTAAGAAAGGCAAGCCTGTTATCTATGAGGCTACATGCATTGCGTGTGGAATATGTGTTAAAAAATGCCCATTCGACGCTATATATATAGTCAACCTGCCCGAAGATCTTGAGAAGAGGGTTGTGCATAGATATGGCGAGAACCTCTTCAAACTATATGGGATACCAACACCAATTAGGGGCAAGATAGTTGGTATCCTTGGTAGGAATGGGACTGGCAAGTCAACAGCTTTGAGAATACTCTCGGGAGAGATAATACCTAATCTGGGTAATTACAAAGAACCCTCGACATGGGATGATGTTATCAGGAAATTCAGAGGATCTGAAGTGTATAACTACTTCCGAGATCTTGTTGATAAGAGACTCCGCGTTATCCACAAGATCCAAGGTATAGAGGTTATACCCAAGCGTATTAAGGGAGCGGTTGTTCAGATCCTCTCAAAGATCGATGAGAGGGGTATGTTGAAAGAAGTTATAGATTACCTCGGCATGAGTTCAATGCTATCAAAAGATGTTAGGGAGCTGAGTGGCGGAGAGCTTCAGAAGCTAGCAGTTGCCGCAGCGTTGTTGAGAGACGGCGGTGTCTATTTATTTGACGAGCCCTCCTCGTATCTCGATGTTAGGGAGAGGCTCAGGCTCTCGCTGGCTATAAGGGATCTCCTTCCAAAAGACTCATACGTCCTGGTTGTAGAGCACGATCTAGCTGTACTTGACTATATATCCGACTATGTTGTCCTCACATTTGGCGAACCAGGGGCGTATGGATATTTCTCGAAACCTTATGCTACTGGCGCTGGTATAGGTCATTTCCTCAAGGGCTTTCTCCCTGCCGAGAATATGAGGATCAGGGACTATGAGATCATTTTCATGAGAAAGACAAGACCAGGAGGATCTGTGGAGATATCTGGCGGGATTATCGCTGAATGGGGAGATATTGTTAAGAAGCTGGGCGGATTCACACTCAGAGTAAAAGGGGACAGGATATATGGGGGAGAGGTCATAGGCATAGTTGGTCCAAACGCTATTGGGAAAACCACGTTTGCTAGAATACTTGCTGGAGAGATCGAGCCTGATGAGGGTTATACAAGCACTGGCGCGCTTAGAATTAGCTATAAGCCCCAGTTCTTATCGCCATCCATGTTTGACTCCGAATCCCAGAGCGTTGAGGAACTACTCAAAAAGATCTCACCGGAATCGCTTAACCAAGATTCATGGCTCTATGCAGATGTGACTAGGAAGCTAGGCATTGTAAAACTCCTCCCAAGAGATATATCAAGCCTCAGTGGTGGAGAGCTCCAGAAACTCGCTATAGCTGTTACACTCTCTAGAGAGGCTGATATATATCTCCTCGACGAGCCCTCGGCACATATAGATGTTGAGGATAGAATCACTGTAGCCAGGGCTATAAAAAGGGTTGTAGAGAACAGGGGGCGTGCTGCGATAGTTATAGAGCACGATGTATCGATCATGGACTTCATAGCAGATAGGATCATGGTTTTCAAGGGAGAGCCCGGAGTGGAAGGAATCGCAGAAGCTCCGACTAGTGTTAAGAGCGGGATGAACAGCCTTCTAAAATACCTTGATGTCACTTTTAGGAGAGATCCAAGGACTAACAGGCCGAGGATAAACAAGCCTGGTAGCTATCTTGATAGATATCAGAAAAGCCTTGGCGAGTATTACTATGAGACTCCGCATGATATAGAGGCGCCTGTCAATGAGCAGGAGGAATGAAATGTAGAGAGTTATAAGATATGTTAAGAGATATTGATGGGAATCATATTAGCTACTTATCATGGATATGTTTTCGGTTCATATGATCGGGATATTGGTATATTAAACATAGGCTTAGCAATAATAGATCAAAACCACATAAACAATAGATTTAGCCTAGGTGAAAATTAGTTTTACAGACCTCTTTTTGGCATGCTTTTTCTCTCTTCCTCGGACCTAACCTTTATAATACCCATGAATATCGCGCAACTTACACAGTAGCACTTGGTCATCGGGTACCTGGCTATCAGTGCTCCTTTCTTCTCAAGCTCTTGCGCCAGCTGCGGGTCTACCGGTGTATAGGTTCTTGTTACACATACAGCTTTGTCTTCAGGAACGAGTCTTCCACACTGGTCACACTGGATCCTTTCAACATATCCCTTAGATCCTTTTCTCCTACCCCTACTTTCTCTCTTCTTAGGCATTCGCAACACCCACTGCTTCCACAACCATAACCTCTATCTCTACAGCCTATAAATATATACTAAGGCATATTTATCTATTGAGTCATTAGAGCCTAGAAGCCCATGTCATTGGTCTCAACGCTCAGGATGATAAGGGTTAGTATAGATGTGTCGTAGCCAGTTGTTTCTGGTTTCATGGTGGTTTATAGGGGGACATGGTGTGGTTTTGTTG
>JAWBYA010000022.1:0-8310 GCA_038867615.1 Sulfolobales archaeon
AAGCCATAGCCAGCTGTTTCAGATTTCATGATGGTTTATAGGGGTTGATATTAAACTCGAGGTTCTGCAGTAATGTAACCTTATATAAGCTCTTATATTTCACTGGAATGCCGCCCAACAATGAGGGTAAAGATAGAGACCCAAGTGGGCGGGTTAAATAAAAACCAGGATGTTGGGGTTTCCCCACAGCATTGAGCCCGAGGTAATCTATGAAGGGGAGCTGTGGGCCGGGGTCACCTCGAACGGGTGGAGGCCAATGATAAGGGCCCCAATGATAGAGGCCCTGAGGCCCATGAAGCCATGGGAAGAGCAGTTGGTATAAAAATCAACTGCTATGAAGCCCGAACCTCTGTGATAAGCGCGATATCACGTATAACAGTATACCTCAAAGAACTCCTCAAGGTATCCTGTGCATTTTCTTCGCGGGCCTCTGCTCAAGGTCACCTGCTGTTTCCAAACTTATTGGTGCTTCATCAACAGCGCGATTCGAATAGTATTATTAAGTTTAGACGAGGCTTTATATAGTGTGTCCTGCTGTAAGCTTCTGAGTAGTTAAGTTATGTATAGAGATTTTTTAACCATCGATTAATAGCTAAGACTGGACATGTGTATAGATGTAATATGTTGGAAAGAGTGGACCGGCCGGGATTTGAACCCGGGTCCTCTCGGGTGCAAACCGAGCGCTCTTCCAGGCTGAGCTACCGGCCCATTAACATATATTCCTCTGCTCTTTTTAATCTTTAAAGGGCTGACTCTGGATGACCATATATTGGCAGAGATGTGATTGGTGTGGGGTTTATAATATAGTGAAGCCTTGCTATTTACACCCGCTTGATAGCATATGCTATGCTAGCTGCATAACGTGTAAGGAGAGGGCTATATGTCCCAACCCGGCATGGAGTCCATGGGCTAAGCCTCTTACCCAGCCCGGCTCCAGGGTTCCTGGCGCCTCTGGCTCTCTCCACCCCGGTGGAAGCTCTTCAAAACATACTGTTAGAAGATCTAGAGGTAAGGGATGATTCTTACTAAATAGCGTTGAGTTTTATAATAGTTTTTAGTGATCTGTGGTAGAATCTTAATGGTTATTTATATTAGTGATTCTGATCTTGTTTTTATGATAAAGATTCTGTGGCTAAATGCTTATAGTTACCCAGAACCCATAACAGGGCGGGCTATATTAGGGAGTGTAAGAAGAGGGGTTTGTAAGAGGGGTTTAATGGGTCTCCTCATGTTAGAAGACGGATCTATATACAGGGGGTGCGGCTTCGGATCAAAAGGAACCAGGGTGGGCGAGGTCGTTTTCACAACCTCTATGGTGGGCTATCCCGAATCGATTACGGATCCCAGCTATAAGGGTCAGATACTGGTTCTGACCCACCCGCTCATAGGTAACTATGGGTTTACATGTATGAAAACCTCATTACTAAGGTCTGGTGATGTATTTCTCCAGATGGAGTCGGAGAAGCCACAGATAGAGGGCCTAGTAGTTTTTGAGGAGACCGAGCCGAGTCATTGGTCCTCTGAAGGATCTCTCCATAGCTGGCTCAAGGAAAACCAAGTACCAGGACTATCCAGGGTTGATACGAGAAGTATAGTGAGGAAGCTGAGGGAGCATGGTACTATGAGAGGCATTATAAGTGTCTGGAGCCCTGAGGACGGGGAACCAGATGTTGAGGAGCTATGGAAAGCTATGGTGAAGAGCCAGGGTTACGATGATCTTCCACTCGCCTATCAAGTATCCCCGAGAGAGCCTATGGAGCACGGTGCTGACGGGCCAGTAATATCTATCATAGACTGTGGTATTAAGCACGGAATATTGAGAGAAATCCTTTCGAGAGGCTTTAGAGTTATTAGATATCCATACTACACAAGACCCTCTGTGATTATTGATGGTGCCGTGGGTGTGGTGATAAGCAACGGTCCCGGAAACCCTTCTATCCTCACAGAAGTTATAGAAAATGTTAGAGAGCTTATTGAATACAATATCCCAATACTCGGGATATGTCTGGGGCACCAGCTCTTATCACTAGCCCTGGGCGGTGATGTGTATAAACTTAGATATGGTCATAGGGGTGCTAATAAGCCTGTCAGGGATCTCGAGACAAGTCTGGGCTATATAAGCACACAGAACCACGGTTATGTTGTCAGTATAGAGAGTCTGAGGGGGACAGGGCTAAGACCATGGTTTATAAATATAGATGATGGAACTCTTGAGGGTGTTAAACACGAGACCAAACCTATAATGGGTGTCCAGTTCCACCCAGAGGCCGGACCAGGTCCCCGGGATCTTTCATGGGTTTTCGACGTATTTAAAAAGACAATATACAGGACACTACCAGTATATGAAAGAATATGAACGCACGAATGGCTTTCGATATTTGAAGTAGGCTATGAGTGGGCGTGGAAAAGCTTTAAACCTATAATGATCTACCACGCAGCTGATGATCTAGAGACTAGTATCATAGATACTTAATCATAGATAAAGCCCTGTGGTGTTAGAATATTTAGGAAAAACGCAGCTTGGTGTTTATGGGGATTTCTTATTCTTTATTATTTATCGCTTTTCCTGTTCCTCCCGCTTTTTCCCCTCTATTTCTAGCCTGATCTCGTCTTGTAGCTGTTTTATCTTCTCAATCTTATCTTTAGCTCTCTCTATCCAGTCCTTGCTGTACTCAATACCCTTGTGGGTGAAGAAGGCAACAGCCTCACTTCTGCTTCTAAAGACGCCGCTGTCTACTAGGCTATCAATCACTTTGAGATCATCATCCCTTATCCTTACAGAGAGAACTGTTGTTGATACTCTTCCCACAGCTTGTTCGATCACATCTATGCTCTCTTCAAGAGCTCTTGACACTGTTCTACCTATATCCTCAGCTATTCTTAGTGGGAGCATCGATATTCCTATTACTCTCCCCACACCATATCTAGATCTTATCCTATCTGCCAGTTCTCTGAGCCTATCCCTCATATCATAGATCTTCTTCTCCACATAGCTCTCAAGATCCCTTATGGTTCTTTCGAGTTCTTCGCCTTTCCCCCTATCCTTGAGATCCTCGATCCTATCTGTTATATCGTGCAATACGTGTCTCAGATCTCTAAGTATATGTCTCAGATCCCTCATAGCACCTCTAGCAGTCAACAACGGATCACGTGATTCTATTTTCCTCTCAAGCTCCTCTATCCTCTCCTCTATCCTTCTAAAGGCCTCATCTATCTCCTTCCTTACGTCCTCAGCACCACCGCTGCTCATACAACCACCATATTACATGTAATTTTGTAACTTAAATTTTTATATGTGTTGTAATCTATCTACAAGGCGTGGAGAGCTGTTTTCTTTTCGATATTAGTATAAGCTTTTAATGGGATTGCTCTAAGTGCTGGTCTCTCTACACAGGCCCGGGGTGGTGTGGGCTTTGCTTCAAGCCGTCTGGGGGCTAGATGGGAGGTATGTGTTGTTTGGCTTGATGGTTGTTCATGTCTCCATAGGATTAGAGATCCTGCGGGTTGGGGTGGGGGTCCATGGATAAGGCCATGAATAATAAAATGAGTAGAATCAACACCAAAGAACTAGGGGTGAGTGTTATTATAGATCCTGAATACGTTTAATCATACTGTTATTAGTCATATTACCCCATATATACCTGTGGGCCTCGATGGAGCTAGCCGATATATTTAGAGATGTTATGAGAAGATACCCTACGGGGGTTACTGTTGTTACATCCTATCTCGAGGGAACTCCTAGTGGGCTTACTGTGAATTCTTTTACCTCGATTTCTATAAAGCCTCCAACAATAGGGGTTTTCATAACAACAGGATCTACAGGGTATAGGGCTATAAGGTCTACGGGATTATATACTGTGAATATATTGAAGCACGATCAGGATTGGATTGCTAAGAGATTCTCGCTAGACCCGCCTGGGAAGAGGTTTGTAGATCTTCACTGGTTCAGATCCAGGGTTCTAGGGCTTCCTGTAATTAGCGATTCCCTAGCATATATAGAGGCTAAAGTAGTCAGCGAGATCGATATAGCTGACCACACACTCTTTGTGGGCGAGGTGGTTAACGCAGAGATCCTTAACGATGCGGAGCCCCTAGTATATCACATGAGAACATATAAGAAAGTGTAGAGTATCTGGTTGTTTCTCTATCAATGTTCTGGTGTAGGGATTGGTGTTTAGATCGCATATAGTTTGACTATAGTTAGATTCTGAGATGCCGAGGCATGTTCCTAACAACCTCTAGAGTGGGTTTTCAGTGGATGAGAGCCTATTCTATTGAGCTAGTAGCAAACATGAATCTAGAGGGCAATAGGTTTTGTAACGGGGTGGAAGTACCTAGATTTGAAAGCGCGGGATATCTAGACAAGATCTGTATATGTCTACTTACCTGATAGTGCGTTCAATATGGTCTCAGGTGTTACTGGTAGCCTCTTAATCTTGATCCTCTTAACCCTGGCTAGAGCGTTCTCTATAGCTGATACTATTGCTGGCGGTGCCCCTATAGCCCCAGCCTCTCCAATACCTCGTGCCCCATGTGGGTATCTTGAGGGGTTCTCAACAAATATCGATTCTATATTGAAAGCCTCTAGAGCTGATGGGACTCCTGTATCAAGAATTGTTGTAAAGAGTGGGTAGCCTTTCTCATCATATCTGGCAGCCTCCCAGAGGGTCTGCCCAGCACCTTGGATCACACCGCCAACTATCTGGCCCTCGATCACGGCGGGGTTTATGGCTCTGCCAACATCGTCGACAGCTATGTATCTAATAACCCTTATATGCCCCGTCTCGGGGTCTATTGCGACAGCAGCTATGTGGGAGCCGTATGAGAATATATTATAGCCTTCAGCAAAAGCCTCGACCTCGATGCCTTCAAGCTTCTCCAGGGCCTCTTCTATGTTGTAACCCATGCTAGAGATCTTCTCGAGAAGGGCTCTGCAGGCTTTAACAACAGCCGCCCCTCCAGCAACCATGCCTCTGCTTCCTGAGGTTCCCTCACCCCACTCCAGCTCCTCGGTATCGCCATATACTATTCTTATCCTCTCTATCGGTAACCCTAGCTCGTCTGCTGCAAGCTGGGCGAATGTAGTAGCATGACCCTGTCCGTGGGAGTGTGTCCCCACGGCTATCTCGACGCTTTTGTTCCTGATCCTTATCTTAGCCTTCTCTCCAGGCGAGGCTCTGTTGAATTCTATATAGTTGGAGATCCCAATGCCGCACAACATCCCTTCTGGGCATGTTTTGGTTATGTCTCTCTTCAATCTCTCGTATTCTTCATGGGCTCTCATATATGTCTCGAGATAATTAGCAACATCTATCACCACTCCGAGGGGGTTTTTATACTCTCCATAGCCCTTCAATACATTGATCATTCTTATCTCGCCCCTATCGATCCCTAGCTCGTCTGCAGCAGCATCCATAACCCTCTCGTAGATCAATGCGGCCTCAGGTCTCCCAGCCCCTCTGTAAGCATTAAACGGTGTTTTGTTTGTAAAGACGGCAAGCAGATCTATATCCACAGCCTTCATGTCATAGGGGCCTGTTATCCATCTAACCATGTTGACAGCTATGTTCTGGTTTATGGAGAAGTTATAGGCACCTAGATCCACTATAACCTTCCCAGAGATCCCGAGTATCTTTCCATCTCTATTGAAATACCCCTTAATCCTGGCTCTCACACCCCTCCCCTGATAGGGGGCTAGTAGATGCTCCCTCCGAGTCTCGATCCACTTGACAGGTTTCTTAAGGATCATTGAAGCGTATGCCGTGAGCACATACTCAGCGTGTAGAGGTACCTTAACACCGAAACCTCCCCCAACATCGGGCGATATTACTCTTATACTGTTTATAGGTATTTTGAGTATACTGCTAAGCTCATCTCTCACTCTATATGGATTCTGTGTTGTTGCATATAGAGTTAGTCTTCCAGATTCATATATGGCTAGCGCTCCCTTAGTCTCCATAGGATTAGCAACGATCCTTTCGGTGTCTATCTCCACCTCAACCTCTCTATCGGCTTCTCTAAACACGCTTGGATCTCCTCCAACGAATCTTTTCTCAAGGCAAGTGTTCCTCTCAACCCCATCGTGGATCTGTGGCGCTTCTGGCTTGATGGCCTCTTCAGGGTCTGCGACAGAGTCGAGGGGCTCGTATTCTATATAGACCTGCTCTGCAATATCCTCAGCCTCGTAGGGGTCGCTGGCTACTATAGCTGCTACGGGTTGTCCAACAAAGTTAACCCTGTCTCTAGCAAGGATTGGCATGGGGACTATTTTAGCGATCCCAGAGATCTCTGGATCAACCCTCACTCTAAGGTTCTCATCAATATCTCTCCATGTGAGCATCAGGATAGGTTTGATGGATCCAAGCTCTATACCTCTCACCAAGGCTCTGGGGTAAGGCGATCTCATGATCTTAAGATAAAGAGTACCCGGGATCTTTATATCGTCGACATAGATCCCAGCTCCTCTGATGAATCTACTAGCCTCGAAGGTCTTTAGAGGCTTACCAACATATCTTATTATTAATCACCAGCCTGTTATGATAATGTTTCTAATATATATTTCATATCTAAAAAGATAGATTACCAAGTGGGGTCTGTCGAACTACTCGCTGCTTCTCTGGAGCCTAGCTATTTTAGGTATCTTATCGAACTCGAGCCTTGACACAAAGTCTATTACATCGCCTATGGGTTCTCCAGGATCTACGAAGATGAACTTAACACCCTCTGATGTGAAGTAATCTATGCTCGTTCTGCAAGCACCGCCAGCTATTATCAACTCAACATCTTTTAGAACCTCTTCTCTCAGCGTCCTATACTTCTCTATACCATGGAGGTGATGATATCTATGGAACCTATGGAGATGGGGGTATTCCTCGCTGTGCTCTTCATGGGTTTCCATATCCGTGTCAGGGACATAGCCAAGGGGATTCTCTCTATACTCTATAGGCTTGACGGTACCGCTAACTATATCCACTATCATGAAGTGTGTGCTATGGGCGAAATGTCCATGGGCAATGGTATCTCCATCGAGCGTCGCTATAGCAACCCTCAGTTTATTTACCCCACCCTCTTGTTTATTCTCGGTCATGCAACATCCCTTCAGACATACTGCCTTATGGAGCTTATATCCATAAGATCTAGTATTCACACATATTAACCAGCAGGCAAGAAACAACTTGGTGATGTGTGGGGCCCTCGACAGAGGGCATCTGAACCGTGATGTAGGGCCAAAGCTCTGACTCTTCTCCACTAGAAGAACCCTCGTGCTCCCCTCGGTGGTATTTAGCTATACATAACCCAGCGTTATTGCTAATGATAATAATATCACGGCAATTTTCATCAAATAATCTCCGACATGGCTGCACTTATACATATACCGTTCTAGATGGCTTGGTTTTCCTCTTTTCTCTGTTGCAAAATAAGATCTGAGATCCGTTACACATAGATACAAACCTCGACAGGCTAAAACACCAGCAACGTCCGGATCCTCGTCGAAGAGTTCTAGTCGTGATGCAAAGCTAAAGCGATCCCTGGAAAGTTAGGATTATTTATTTAATAGTTGTAAGGAAAACAGCTGAGGTGTAGACCATGGCTTCTGAGAGATACGAAATCGGTTTGAGAATTAGAAAAGAGGTTCTCGGCGAGAAATATGTTGAAAACGCTATGAAGAGTGCAACCGAGTTTGATAGAGAGCTTCAGAATATATTGAACGAATATGTATGGGGCATAGTATGGTCGGGAAAGGCTATACCGAGGAAGTATAAGAGTCTGATAAACATAGCACTGTTAGCAGCTATGGGGAGGAGTAACGAGTTAAAGTTACATATAAAGGGAGCGTTCAGGAACGGCTGTACATTGGAGGAGGTAAAGGAAGCACTGATACAGGCTATGATCTATGCAGGAGCTCCTGCAGGGGTTGAGGGTTTCAGGGTTGCTAGAGAAGCTATTGAAGAGATGAGAAAAGAGGGCTTTGAGATAAGATAGGTCTTTAATTAATATATCGTGTTTTCTCCAGACGTTGGACCTATTTGGTGTGAGAGGTAGTGCGATTTTATATATAGAACATTTTTAAGCATGGCTAAGATATAATAATAACTGATATGGTGATTAGATATAGAATTAATATCAATAAAGATAAAAGATATTATCATGTAAAAATATAAGGTGGTTTTCTAACACACATATGGTGGTATGGGTATGACTGGTTTGTCTAGGATTGTTGCGGTATTCTCTGTGATTGTTGTTGTTGTGGCTATAGCAGCATTCTTCGGCGGTATGTATGCTGGGAGACCCGGTACCCAAGCACCAGCA
>JAWBYA010000023.1:0-7361 GCA_038867615.1 Sulfolobales archaeon
AGCTTATAAGCATTAACAACATCCCCACCCTAAAGCTTTCAGTTGTAAAGGTAGTGTGTGAATGTGGATCAGAATATTTCTTCGTGTGGCTTTATTATCTCTGCATTTAGCGCTTTTGCTAGCCACTCTAGATATGTTCTATCTGCTCTTGGTGTTGGTGCTAGCAGGGTCTTGATATCCTTGCTATGTAGTATAGATATTGTTTCCCTATCTGGGAGTATGTAGTCTATGAAGTCCCCCACAACAACAACTACTGATCCATGTTCGGCTATCTTTGCAACATAGTCTAGGGCTGATGCATAGCTAGTCCCCCCGCCTGCTTCTAGCTCCCTTGCCAGGATCGGTATTATGTTCTCCCTGTCTAGGTTCTCCCCTATGTGGTGGACATCATTATCAAAGGTTATCACGTCATATCTAGCCTCGATCATCATGGATATTAGCTGTGCTATACCAGAGGCATATGCTATGTTCTTAAACCCTCTATCCTGCGTGTCCATAGATCCTGATTTATCTATAACTATATATATCCTCGTAGATCCCTCTGTATATAGATCCCATACTGGCTTATCATCATACATTTCAGCCCTCTCAACTGTTTTGATGAGGTTCAGTTTGCCAATCGGCTTGTAGGATGATTCCCTTGTGTAGAAGATCCCGCTCCTAGTTATCCTCAAGATCCTCTCTATCTTCTCAACCTCCCCCCTATTCTCCCTAGCTATTCTATCTGCTATTATGCTGCTCATGAAATTCAGGATCTTCGATGCCTTCCCAACACCAGATACGGGGTCTATCCTATTAACAGTATATATAGCCTTGGCAGTAGCCTCGATAGGGTTGTTAATAGCCTCCTCAAAGCCTATCCCAGAGAGCTTCAGGGCTTTCAAAACCTCATCTAGATCCACATAGCTTGTTGTGAAGCTAAAGCCTCCCTTGTCAAGCCCCTTACTCACAACCTTCGATACCTCGTCAAACACCTGCCTAGCCTCTGGCATGGATGGATATGCTATGTAATAGCTTCCAACCCTCTGGAAAGCCACTCCCCTCACCATAAAGCTCTCACCCCTCGACATTCTATCCAAATACCCCTTGCTGTCAATGCCACACCTGCTGCAAAGAGCTTCTAGGAATTTCCTGGCTTTGGATGGATCCATCACAAGTGCTTTACCACCCTCCCTCCTCGACATCCCAGCCTCCCCAGCATCCTCTCCCCTCCCCTCCATCCCCCGCTCCACACCACCAGATCTCTCAGCTATACCTTCGCCAGCTTCACCGCCCTTCTCACTATCCCTAGACCTCTTCAGACTCTGGCTAGCAGATCTCTCCTCCCTGCCAACCCCGCCAGAGCTGCCTCCACCCTCCCCACTCTCTCTAGACATCTCTCCACCTTCTCCACCAGATCTCTGAGCAGGTGTCTTCCCTCCAACATGCTGCATAGACTGAGACCTCTGCGATGAACCCCTAGCCTGTGAACCTGCTGACACACCGCTTCTAAGCATGTTCATGAAGGAGGCTATCTCCATCCTCTTGCTAAGATCTCTTGCTGTGCCACCCTCCCCAGATGTTCTAGAAGTTCTTTCACCCTCCCTCTCTCCCTTATCATGGGAAGCCCCTACCCTTTGGGATGTATCGCCACCTCTCCTCTGCTCTATGCTGCATTGACCATCCCTCCCCTGACTCTGCAGCATCTGCACCATATTCGCCTGGATATTCACTCTCTGTTTCTGGGTTTTCTGGGCTGTCTGTTGATGGCTAGCGAAAAAACCCCTGCTGCTGGGAAGCAGATCTGGAGGAGATGCTGGATGTTCTATCACAGGCGCAGGCAGCAGCCTCAAGGATAACATCTGCCTCGTCAGCTCCAGGGACAACAAGTATTCTATGTCTGAGGGCATGCACAAGTCCCATTGTTATGAGCTCCTTCTCATCAAGCTCATCTCCAAGGATTGTGGAGAGCGCAGCCATAGTGTATATCGCAGCAACAGGGGCTCTGTTGCCAGGTGTCCTCCTAACTTTCTCAGCTACAGACTCCTCTGCACCTCCTCTAACATTCTTCTGCAGGATGCTTACCGTCTTAGCCACGCATCTCCTTATATATGGGTTGCCAGCTATCTCGTGGAGAGCCTTTTCATACTCCTGGGGAGCCTCCACAGGCATCTGAACCCTCTCTATACCCTGTCTCCTCCTCCTATTGACACTAATCTCTATGATCTTCTCAAGAACATCGTGGCTTGGGTATCCTATCTCCACACTAGCTATGAACCTATCCATTATAGGCTCTGAGGGATCCTTGGAGCTTGGATCATACTTCCTTGTGTTCATAGTAGCTATGAAAAGCCCCGCAGCGGGGTGTTTGTTACCCTGTGGATCTGTTACATATCCATCTGCAAGCGCTGCCAAAAGGCTCTGGAGAACCTTGTCATTCACCTTATCTATCTCCTCAAGGATCAGAACTGGCATGACATTGCTCGATAGTGCTTTCCTCACAACAGCAGAGAAAACGCCATCCCTATAGCTCCTTGTAACAACAGTATTGCCATTGCTATCCCTAGAGCTTAGCACAACCTCATCTACAAAGACATCCAGGGTTGATGTTTGATCCGTTACAGTATATACTGCGAATGGGGCATCGAGAACCCTGGCAATCATCTTAGAGATCTGGCTCTTACCACCCCCAGGGGCGCCGAGCACAGCAAGTGTCATGGGCACATTATCCCCAAACTCATTCCTATGGACATAGCTTGCTATGTAGAAGCCTGTGCCTAGCTGTAGCAGGGGTCTAACACCCTCGTGAACATAGATATAGCTGGAAACAGCCCTCTCAACATCCTCATAGAACCTCCTAGAAGCCCTAGTAAACCCTGAAGCCCTTACAAGCGCAACCACATCTATCCCCAATAATAACCGCAAAAAAGCAAGTGATTTTTCCACATATCTATTGGGTGGTATGCTATAACTGTTGAGAGGAAAAGAAAGCTTAAGAAGAGGGTGTGCAATGGCAATGATCTCGATTGCAGATATTATATGATGTATGGCGTGCTCGATCTGCTATATTCAATGCTGAAGGAGGCTATTGAGAACGATGGAACTGTGAAGATAGATGTGAGACTCTATGATGATACTAACGCCGAAGTGTATAGTAGCTCCATAAAGATCGACTATCCAGGTGGAGTCCTTGAAGCTCCGAAGGATGATCTGATTGACATCATAAACAGGATTAATGGGAGCTCTAGCGACAGAAGCGGGGATATATGTGTGAGGGTCAGGGTTAAAAGTTTAGGGATAATCTAGCATCTGGCAACACAAGAGAATATTTAGCGGTATTTTTGGAGCTAGAGGATGCTTGGTAGGAGGCTTTCATCTAAGATCTCTAGGATTCTCTACCTGCTACCCTGGCATCTTATCTCAGATGAGCATAGATATGCATCTAAAATCCTTTCTAACTGTGATCTGGTTGTTGATGTTGGTTGTGGAGGAGCTGGTCTATTCAAAGTCCTCAAGGGCTCGGGCTTCTCTGGAGAGTATATCTGTGTTGAGCTCTACATCCCGCCAAGGGATCCCGAGTTCCACACGGTTAATGCAGACGCATCCAACCCACCCCTCAGAGATAGATGTTATAGCTGCTGTGCCTTCATAGACAGCCTATTCTACATAGGATCCCCAGTAGAGGTTCTCAAGAAGTGGGTAAGAATATGTGAATCAATCCTAATAATAGATCTAGACCCGAGATACCCTCACATATGGATCACAGATAAGTTCGAGGGAATAGGGAGAAGAACCCTCAGCAAACTCATAGACGAGATCATAGACTCAGGGCTCTCAGTAAAAATCCTCAAGAGAGGAACCTGGTATGCGATTAAGATATCTTAAATACCTACCCATTCCCTCAATAGATAACAGTTCCGATCCTTACCCTCCATATCTGCACATGCTTATATATCTTCTTGCATTTTTGTTTATAAGGGTGTGCTTGTTTGGATGTTGATAAGGTTTACAAGGTCTATGTTGCTCTCAAAGCCCTTGGTTTTGGGAGGGTATCGCAGATTTCTGAGTTGGCTGGGATACCGCTTAGAACAACATACACTATAATTAGAAGATTGCTCGATGCTGGAATCATATCTAGGGAGAGGAGGAGTATGAGCGTTCTCTACAGGATTGCTAGAAATGTTTCTAAGGATGATCTTGCAGAGATCCTCTCAGGAAACCCAACTAGTGATGCTCCGCCATATATGCTTGCTAGAAGCATTGCTAGGCTGATAAATAGATATAGGATATTAGCGGATCTTGTTGGTGCTGCTAAGATCCATCTTGAGGTTCCCACACACCAGAGGATCACACACGATGTTGATGTTATAGTTACTAGGGAGTGGGCTAGAAATCTAGTCCTCCTGATGCAGGATATCCTCGGTCTATCACTTGCAAGCTATTCAGGCACGCATGTGGATTATAGATTGGAGGATGCTGCTAGAGGAGTAACAGTTGATGTGATGGTCAATGGTTTTAGGGAGGAGGGTAGGCTGGTGTGGGATCTATCTGGGCATCTCAGAGAACATGGGAGGCTATGGCTTGAGCACGCTGTAGTTGGAAAGCTAGTTAGAAGGGGATACAGAGAAGCGGATTCATACGATGTTCTTGTATCAATACCGAGGCTCGATATGGAGAGGCTATCCAATGTGATCCGAGACCTAGCAGATCAGATGCCAAATGCTGTGGATAGGATTGAGAGCAACCTAGAGAAGACAAAAGAATATGGCTCTAGGGAGATGAGGGAACAGATGGAGATCCTCAGAAACAAGGTAGAGAGCATAGAGAAGATGATCAAAGCAATGAGGAGAACAAGATCAGAAGCAATAGATCTGAGCAGGGCGTAGGTGCACTCGAATCATGATCGTAGAACCCATAGCCACAACAGTTTTCAATCTGTTGAAGCGTGTTGAAGCGCTTAGACGCTAGCGCTAGGTTTGTTGGCTTGGGTAATTACTCCTCGATCTTTGGCTCTTACAGAGATAAGTGTTTAGTATTCAGCCTATCCAAGGTGGTTGATAAAAGCAAGATGATCGATGCTATGGTCTATACGAGAGAGATGCTCGTAGCTCATGGACTATCCGTGGTGGGTTCATTCCTTGGACTGGATAACGATGATCCAGAGGCGCATATATTCATAGCTATAAAGCCAGGGGAGATATTGTGTATAAAGATAGCAGCTCTAGAGAGTATAGCTAGCTCCAGGGTTTCTGAGGGTGATGATCCAGCTAACTGGCTGCCTTGGCTGGGATCTGAGATCGATGATCGTGGGAGGTTTCTGATAGCTGCTGGGATCTACTTTGTTGCTGAAAAACCTGAGGAGGAGGTCTTTGAGGAAATGGTGATGCTCACAGGATCTAGGGAGGAGGCTGAGAGAATAGCATCGCTAGTATGGAGAATAGCCTTTGGCGAAGGATATACTCTAGAGCAATGGGCAGATCTTCTCAGAAGCCTCAGCATCCTAAGCCCCTGGGAGGCTATATGGAGATTCCAAAACCTTGTGGAGAGGGGCATGAGGAGGAGGCACAATAGAGAGCCAGCAGATCTCAGAGACATGAACGTGCTAAGAACAGCCCTCAAACCCCTGGGAACAGGGTGAATGAAAAGCTAAAAAGAGGACACTATATACAGATAATCTTCTTGTGGTTTGTAACAATCTCTTTTACCAATCCCTTTTTTACAAGGGCTCTCACAGCCCTAGTAAATGTTGAAGGGTTAGCCACTAGTTTCTCACGCAGCTGTCTCTTCTCAATACATCGCTCACTTAGAAGCAATTGAAGAATAGTATTCTGCAGCTCAGAATGCCTGTATCACTTATAGTTCATCTTTATCTTCCTCTTCATCGGGATAATCAATGCGAATGTTTTCTATTTTGTTGATCTTGATATAGCGGTTTAGCTGGATCCATAGTATATCAGCATCATAGCGGATAACAATAAATGCAATTATAGCATTATTGACACGAATATATGCTTTATCCTCAGGGTACATTTTGTACCAGTCTATTTTTAGCTCATCTAAGCTTAGGTATGTTTTGTATGTTGTTTGGTACATATCGTCAGCAACATACATCACATCTGCTTTTATTCCACATTCTCTTAGGGAACATATTGCGTAGTGCCGCATAAGGTCGTAGAATTTGTCTTCATGAATAGCTTCATCTTTCAATATCATATCAACGTATTCGCTAAATATATTTATTATCTTCTCCTCATTTTCTTTTATCTTTCTTTCTATTGCTGCAAGTAAATTATGATGATTTTCTAATTTTGTTTCACTCATTTTCCCACCTAAATCACTCTCTGAATTTCACATAAGCTAAAGTGTTATTGAAATAAACCGCATCAACCTTTCCAAGCCTTATGTAGAAGTAATCGTAGCTGTCATTTGGAAACGTTGCGCTAACCACCATAACAATCGCATCAGAGGTATAACCGTATTGCCTTGCTATCTCCTCATCACTCATTTCCCTGTATAATTTCTCAAGAACCTCACGAGGAATAGGCATATAGACCTCCAAAAATATAGAAGAAAATATTAATTAACCTGGGGCTTTCCTAATTTTCATAGATATTATTGGGGTTTGGTATGAGATGTCTTGCGTATATTAGGGTATCTTCTGTTGAGCAGGATGAGAATGTTCAGAGGGATGCTATTGGTAGGTTTGCTTCTGAGAAGGGTATAGAGATCCTTGGCTGGTATGTTGATAAGGGAGCTAGCGGTATTAAGACGTTCTCATCAAGACCTGCTGCTCAAGAGCTTCTCAAGAGCCTAGACATCGCTAAACCCGACTGCATTATTGCGTGGAGCATTGATAGGCTCGGGAGGAACATGCTGGATATTATGAACACGGTGTTAGGGCTTGAGGAGAGGGGTGTTAAGGTATTAACCATTAAGGAGGATTTCATGCACAGCATGGATCCAACCCTTAGGAAGCTAGTGCTATCAGCATTCGCCTGGGTGGCGGAATTCGAGAGAAAAAGGATCAGGGAGAGGATCGAGGAGGCATGGAGATCAGGGAAGCAGAAGGGAAGACCGAGAAAGATCGAAGATAGAGAGATAATAGCCTATCTCAAGAGATACCAGGGACTATCCCTAAGAGCAATATGGAAGATAATGAGAAGCGATGGAAAGGAAATAAGCTACTCAAGACTAACAAGAAGAGTTAAAAAACTCTCCCAACAATGAAGACAAAGATGCAATCTGACCTCCTCCCCGCCCTGAAGGGCGAGGGTTCCCTTAGAGCGGGGAGGTTTGGGCTACATTCCCGGCTTCCGCCGGGTTTAGCCTCACGCCCGGTCTTAGGCGTGTTACCCCTACCCCGTATAGTGCGGGGCTCGGGG
>JAWBYA010000024.1:0-7199 GCA_038867615.1 Sulfolobales archaeon
GGCGACCCATTGTTTCAGTGATCTCGTTGTTTCAGGGTGAAACAATGGTGGATCGGTGAAACAGAGGATCAACAAATGTAACATTCATTGTTTCAGAGATCCCCAGAGTAACAAGCAATTGTTTCAGAGGAAAATATTTGGCGGCTGAAACAATGGTTGTCGTGCTATCCCTCAGCAGCCCGCCAGCGGAGTGCATTGACAGCGATATATGCATAGCCGTGTATGGGGGCACCGATAGCGAGAGATCCAGGAAGAGGCTGTTTGAAACAGCTGTTAGAATAGCCATGCTTGTCGGAGATGAAAACATGGTTATATCGGGCATAGAGGATCAAGTAGATGCACGCTGGGTTGCAAAGGCAGCTGTGGACGCTATGAGGAGAGGCATATGCGTAAGAATACAGGGTGCAGAGGGCTTAGACGTTATCCTGGAGGCATGCAGGATATCCAGAAGGGCTGCCGAGGCATGGCTAGAGCCGATAGCAGCTGCGATCGAGAGGACAGCCCAGAGTAAAGGGAGTATAGAGCGTAGAGGTGGGAATGTTAGAAGCCCGGCACCATCTATGCTGAAATACTATATAGAGTATGTCGGCAACGCTGTGGAGGCGTGTAGAAGGATTGAGGAGAGATATGTTGCAAGCATAGCAGGCGGGGAGTCTATCAGGTCTGCGTGGAAGAGATTCGTGTCCGAGGAGAGGGATTTCCTCGAATTCCTATCCAGACTCGGTATGAGGGCATCCTTCAGCTCGTTCTACAGAGCAATAAACAGGGTTATGGAGGGTGGGTGCTCCAATAACTTATAATCCAGATAAGCTATATGTATTGGTGACCCCGGGTTTCCGAGATCCGTGGTTGAACCGCGGTGAGGGGCCCGGGGAGACCGAGATGAACCCGAGGGCGGAAAAACCGCTCTCGGGCGAACGGTGCTCAGAAACAGAGAATATATAGATCATGTAGAAACTGCTCTGACATTCGAATTTCTATTAGACCTGATCCTCTCTATAACCTCGGATACTATGTTATCCAGCTCATCTTGGTGTTTCTTAACAAGGTGATCCTCTGGAAACACATTGATTATATAGGTTCTACACCGCCTGCAATATGGGATGCCGTCTCGCGTCTCGATAACCCTTTCAACACCCATACCCATGATCTCTGGGATGGCTTTTTCGATAAGGGTTATGGCTACTCCATTGTTACCTGCATGTGTCTTCAACCTACTCATAGTCCCTCTGAGTGTGTGTTTCGAGATACCGTATCGATCGGCTATCACGCTGGGACTGTCGCTGGATCTGGCATACTCCATCAGAGCCATGAGCACATTCTCCTTCCCACACATAGCCTTTGTCACGAGGAACCTTATAGCATCCCTAACACCCATATAGATACCCATTAGATAGCCCATGTTTAAGGGGTCAGAGCATCTCACTTATTCCAGGATGTTTATAGGTGTGGTGTGTTTGAGCAGGCAGGACGCATATCTGGTTGATGTCTTTGTAAGGGATGGGTCTATAGTTCTGAGGATATCGAGGCACAAGATAGATATAATCAGGGATGGGGACTACGAGGTTGTGGAGATGACTATAACCCCAGAGGCTGCGGAGACACTTGCGAGGAGGCTCTTCAGAGCATCGAGGCTGGTGATCCCAATAGGGGCTAAGGAGGTTACGAAGAGGGTTGCAACAGCAGAGGCGAAGGCCGCCGCGGCTGAGAGAGCTGCTAGGGAGCTAGCCTCGGAGGTGAAGGAGCTGAGGGGGGAGGTGGATGAGGTGAAGAAGATACTCGAAGAGATAATCGAAGAGATAAGAAGGATTGTTTCGCAGACCCCTCAATCTCACACCACCCAGTAATGCCCTTTCAATATCCCCCCGCCCATCGCAGTGATGGGCGGTCTGGAGTCTTAGATTGCCATTGCTGCCCAGCTTATATATTTCATGTTTACATGGGGTGGGGTCATGAGCAACAGCTGTGCAAGGTGGCTGGCACTCATAGCCTCCTCAGGCAGGAGCAAGATCCTAGGAATGATCATAGACCATCTATCCGGCCTGGACAAATACCCGGGGAGCGATCACGAGGATATAGAGGATAACATAAAGACATATAGATCGATCTGTGGAGACGGCTCCAGAAGAATGGTTGAGATAGCATATAGAATCCCGCCCCTGTTCCAGCCATACGGTGATATAGATATATGTGTTATCTGCGGTGCAAGCATAGCAGGTGATGAGGAGAAGGAGGAGCATCTGCTGAGAAACCATAGAAACGAGCTCGAGAAGATAGCTATTTTCATATCCACAGCTTCTTCGAAGAAAACAAGAAGATCTTAGCATGATTTTTTAAACTTTCAATCCAGCAAAACCACCACCAAGGCGAGGAAGAGGTCAGAGCCGCATAACCTTATCCGTGCTCTGCACCTATTCGGAGGGCTTTGGCAGCAGCTTCTAGAGGAGCCGGTGCTGGTGCGGGTGGGAGGGCTGGTGAGACAGAGGCTGCTAGGATTATAGTTAGCATGAGATCCCTGCTCGCTGTGCTCGACAACCTGATGATCAGCGTGCCTGAGGAGTGGAGGGATAGGCCGCATCTATACAAGGAGGAGATCAGGAAGATAAAGGATGAGATATCGAAGTCATCAGAGGTGGATCTAACTGCTTTGATGGCAAGGCTACTCTGCCTGGATATCCGATACGAGGATTTAATAGATGCATTCTCGCGACTAGTACCAGATGAATACGACCGCCTCGTATTAGCGGCGGCGGATGCGAGGCTGATGTGCATAGAGAAAAAAGAGGCAAAGCTCTAGCAAACCTAGCTTTTTTTCAATCTATTGATTGGGTATCCCCTTGTCTGAGATGGAGATACTGGTCTTTGACATCGCAAAACCAACTACCGTGCCCTGGAGGGCTGCCGCGGCAGTGGTCAATGGATCTATGATGCAGGTGGATGTATATGCAGACGCCGCCGAGCAGATATCGAGGTATATAGAGAGCTTCACCCCTGTCAAGGTGTCTGCTAGGATAGAGTCTCGAAGGGTTGTAGAGCTACTCTCAGAGCCAGAGCCAGTCCCTCTGGAGGAGGCATCTGCCGTTATATCTAGTGCTAAGCTAGCCGTTAGAATGCTGATCCAGCCACCGAAAGCGGGCATTATAAAAGCTAGGGTTGGGGAGCAGTGTTACATCGTTCAGAGGAGGATGAGCACAACAAACCTGATGATCCTGTTCAACGACCTCATGTCATTCCTTGGAACCGTTATGATGAGTAGGAGGGGTAATGGGGAGAGCCCATGGATCCACTGGGTTAGCAAGCTGTATAAGGCACGGACATGCTCTGAGGACGGCATAGATGTGATAACGAACCCGATGCTAGGCATGCCAAACCTGATCATACCATATGTGTTCATAGACTTCACATCGATCCTGAGGAAGGCCGACGCTGCATGCGGCGGCTGCTGGGACAAGCTGCTGGAGGATATGGAGGCTATGATGCCTGGTGGGGAGAACCTAGTGAGATCCCTGAGGGGAGGGTCTGCAGCTAAGGAGGAGGCTGGGAAGACATTAATAACCAAGATAGAGTAATGCGGTGTCCAACATGCTATATGTATACGATGCAACGATATATACAGATTATTATAATAAGAAGAGGGTGATACTATACGCGTTCTCAGATAACAACGAATTGATCGAACACACACTGATCCTCAGCGACCCCGCTATGACTAGCTACGATATAATGTCAGAGATCTACGATGTCGTTGGGGGAGGAGCGATAGTAGCAATCCAGGAGGATGTAGATGCAGTGCTGACACCAACAGGAGATAAGTATATGGTGGACTACATGACAGGATATAGGGAGGCATCTGAGGAGGAGATATCAGCGATACTAACAAAGATCCAGGAGGGGTGGTACGGGGACTACTATGTAAAGCCGATTAAGTTCAAGCTAGGTGATGTTGTGGGTAAATACACAAGCACAACAGCAAACCTACTAGATCTTAGGCTTCAGATCGATGGGAAGATGGCGAGGGTGAGGATTATACAGACGATCGCGAAATCATATAGCTCTGTTCTCTCAAAGCTAAGCTATATATACACGGATCTTCTGAACATGCTCCATAAGAAGGGCTCTATACCGAACAAGGTGGAGGATATACTATCAGCGATACTATCTACACAGACATTCGCAATCACATCCCTAGTCGTGCCGGGCAGGAGTGTAAAGTCACCAGCGATATCCATGTTCAGATGCGAAGCCATGTGGATCTATATGAAGCCCCTCGAACATCTATTCCAAGAGCTTGAGAACCATGTTGAAATGGATAGACAGCTTGCAAGGCTGGTCTCAACATATAGATCTATTGTCTCTAGACAGAGAAACATAAAGATCCTGGATGAGATGCTCAAAAACAGCACAGCGAGAGAGGAGAAGAAGGAGGTAAAAATAGAATAGTTTTTATCCCCTGCACCTGGCGGACACACCCTCGATCGATGATGCGACTACAAGGTATATAGATCCGTATGTGCTGTACGGGGGCGGGACATATATATACATTATCGATGTAGATCCACCGGGTATCACGGTTCTATTGCTCTCGAAGAAGTAATAGCCACTAGGTGTTGTTAGAACAGCCACAGCGGATACCGTGGCTGCTGCCCCGCCCGTGTTCGCAACGCTAACAGATATTCTGAGCGTGCCATCGGGGAATCTATCTGCTGAGTACACACATGCTATGGAGGATGGGACTATGAACACAGATAGCGAGTACTGTATAGCGTAGAAAGAAGAGACAGCAATCGCAATAGCTATAGCAGCCACAGCTGTGATCAAAACAGCGGACGCCGCTTCCAAATATCCCACCCTATGATAGGAGTGCCATTTCTAGAAGGGTCTCCGGAGGTATATAGCTAACAGCTACAGCAGGATACCCGGTCTCCCACGTAGGCGTCCCAGTGATCACGGGGTTTAGCTGAACAGCTATCCCGAAGCCCAGGTACTGACCATTAGCATATACACGGTAGTAATCGCTATACCCGCCGCTCCTGACCTCTATATACATCTGCCTCGGATATTCATAGCTGATCTTGAAGCACCTCAGGACAACGAGGTATACAACGCCGCCGGCACCCGGGCTCATGGATGTGCCAGAGGATCCGCTGAGCAGGCTTGTGGCAACATATCTGGGATCTATTGTTCTGCTGAGAACAACAGCATCAAAGTATGTCAGGTTCAACGATCCCCTGCTTGAATACCTCATGAAAACACCGCCGGGGGAGGCGGATAGCACCGCTGGAAACGATGCCTCGGTCTCGAATGCATAGCCAGCACATACAGCTATATCGAGGGATTGATACCAGCCGGCAACCCTCATCGAGACCCCCGAGAAATACCCCTTCCTGTTATCCCTCATAACTGCTGCGGCCTCATGGGTTGCCCAGCCTGTCTGGGAGATCTGTGCGAGGGTGAACCTGTTTCCCTGCCCCTTGGTGATTTCCGATACAGGTGCTATTGATGAGAACACATCGGATCCATATGGGTTCTTGGTTGAATATGTTGCGAACGCTATGAAATACCCGGTTGTCGAGATAGTCATATATACGAAGCCGAGGTTTACTGCGAAGGTCTCGGGCCAGAGATCTGTTGGTGCCGCCGCACCTATATACCCACCACCCGTGGAGAGGATATATACCGGGGTTGCTGCGAAGACACCCCTCGATGTCTCAACAACAACATGCGAAGGTGCTGTATATGTTAGGAATGGCCCGAATATATAGTAGTTGCCAGGCGATAGGGTTAGGGATCCGCTCCAGATTGTCCAGCTACCATACCATGGATATATAGCATAGATCCTGGTTATGGTCTCGTCAAGAACACCTGTGTTCCTCACACCGACATAGAGGTTTACACCCATAAACATGGCCGCGGCCCTAACCCTCTCGTTTGACTTGGCAACTATATCCTTTGAGAGGGATATAGATGTGTAGTACGATGAGAATCCGATTGTGAGGGCACCTGCTACCGCTGAGAGTAGGAGTACGAAGGCTGCTATAGACAGCATCGACTCTATAGCAGTGCTCATAGATATCCAGCTATGTATCAGCGTGGTAAAAGCCCTTTTTCCTCGAAACCATCTTGGGGATCATGGGTCTCGAGGAGCTCTGCCTAGGCCCCTTCTGCATAGACTCCTGCCCCAGGGTATCGCTCATATCCAGCTTCTCACAGCAGTCTGTGTTATCTGCAATAGCGTCTGCTATTGAGAACGCATCGAGGATAGTTACTGTGGCTTCGTTCGTGATAACCCTTACAAGGTCTAGCCCAGCAGCCGCTAGGATCAGATCAGCCCTGGTCGGAGCTGCTAGGAGGGGTGTGGATGTGCTTGTAATGCTTGATGGGGTTAGGGAGAATGCTAAGAGGTATAACTGCGGGACAGCAAGGATCCTTGGGAGGAGGGGTGTGAATGTCTGGCTATCGAGGGGGAGATCGCTACATATGAAGGTATATGCGGCGGATTCCTTAGTGATAATCGGCAGCGTGAATGTAAGCTCACAGGAATCCCTCGAAGCAGCCGTAGCAATATCATCTAGGGACATCGCACACGCTGTACACACAATGATAAGAGATCTGAAGGAGAGATACGGCGGCACATGGGAATCAATATGTATAAATAAAGAACAGGCATACCAATAATTACCGTAATTATCTGTTGTAGATTTGGGTGGTGTATATGCCGGAATTAACGAGTAGGAGACGTAAGGTTGATGTAGAGCTATTAGATGTCTATGAGAAGCTCGAGGAGATAGAGTCTATAGCTATGCAGCTGAAGACAATGCTCTCAAACACAATCGAGAGGATCGAGGCACTTGAAGAGGCAATTAGAGGCGGTAGAAGGCATAGCACATGGAGAGAGGAGAGGGGAGGTGCTAGGCGTAGTGGTAAGAAGGCTGTAGATGTGCTTGCGGAGCAGGGCTATATCTTCGCATCTGAGATCAAGGCTAGGGGTGATGCAAAGGCAAGGATAATAGATGCTATAAAGAGGAGCGGAAGAGCGATAGTGATACAGGGGTCATCGGACACGCTGTTGATCCACAAGGACTACCTCGAGACATTCCTCGATGTGCTTGAGAAGAAGGGAGAGGATTCACTAGATGACAAGCAGAAGAAACTATACTGGATACTCACAGAGAACAAGCTCTTGGAGAAAACACCCAGGG
>JAWBYA010000025.1:0-7072 GCA_038867615.1 Sulfolobales archaeon
AAAGCATAAGAGAATGCCCCGCAATGAGAAGATAGTGCTAGTTATATTTCAATTTCAACATCTTCCTGACAAACTCTGGTAGCTCGTGCCTCTTCGGGACTTTTTTGAAGAAAGACGATATCTCTATATTGAGTGTTTTTTCGCCGGAGCTCAGTTTCTCACCGTCAAGCCTGTATACCTCGTACCACACCAGATCTTTTATTGGCTGTGCGGCGGAGGCTAGGGAGAGATATACCCATACACCTCTGAGGAGGTCGAGCCCCGTGTCAGGATGTTTGTTGATGACAACCGGTGTGTGTCCAAGCGGGTTGATCAGTATATCCGCCCTATCCAGATCGAACCACATGACTGTTTTATAGTGAACCCTGGTGCCCACAGATATCTTGCCATCCCTGATCTTGATATATATCGGCTCTACCTCGGGCCTCTCATCGAGTATCCTCATACTGTTTCCAAACCTGAGGAGTAGCATCACCTCACCCTCCCTGTAGCTCCAGGCATAGATCTTCACGTTCGATGCGTCATCAGCCCTCATATAGATCCTAACCCTATCCCTCAGCATCTCAAGAACCCTCCTAGTCCTCTCATAACCCTCTATATACTGCCTCTCGAGATCCCTGGGAGGGTCATCGCTCCTGAGTGCATCGACCACCATAAGTGAGTATGGTATCAACTCGTACTTCTTCGTCGCACGTGTGAAGCCCTTGACAACATCATCAGATCTCATGGCTCTCTCGAGTCTAAATTCGATCTCATCGAGATCCCTCCTCATCTGTGCAGTAGACATGGTCTCTACACCACTATATCTCTATTGATTAGCGTGGACAGCGATCCTCTGATCCTGCTCCGGCTGATCCAGCTCTATCTCAACGTATCTCCTAGTCCTGCACGGGTCATATTCATAGTATATGTATATAGACCCGTTCTCGATGTTCACAGATCCCTCGTCATCCACCTCCCTACCTATGAGCTCGAGATGGAGCATCAACCCCCTAGCATATACCCTGTCACACGATAGAACATCGGTGCATAGGGAGACATCATACAGACCATTAGCCACTTTCTTATAGTGCATCAGGGTATATCTCTTCTTCACGATCACGCAGCCCACCATTTTCTATATAGGAAATAGGGGTGTCCATTGCAGACCATAGCAGACCTGATAGATAGGGGTATATGGGTATTCCCGATCCGCGGCAGGGCTGCTAGCCTGGAGGATGCCAAGGCGCCGCTGAGCTTCTGCATAGCATCTGGGAAGGTATATGAGTGCGGGGAGCTCCCTGGAAGGGGTGGGTGTGAGGAGAGATGCAGATCCATTGGGGGCTCGTATGTCACGTGGAAGTCGCAGGAGATCCTCGATATCTCGCGGATCTACGCCTCTAGGGGGCACAGGGCGTGGGGGATATGGCTGAAGAGATCCGGACTGATAGGAATAGACATAGATCTGAGGAAAGAGCCGTCTGCATCGGCATATATAGATGCTCTTGATATGCTCATGTGCGATGCAGGGGCATATGTCGAGGCTACAGCGAGTGGTGGGAGACACTATATATTCAGGGTGAGGGCGGATAGCAACTACTCAATCACATCCGATGCCAGGTATATCGAGTATAAATATGATGGATACTTCATAGTGGCACCGAGTATTCTGAGCGATGGTGTGAGGGAATATAGATACAGGGCTATATGTGGTGAGATACCGCCGAAAGCTCTGATCTCGGATGCCAGGAGATCTGTTGAGGAGGCTTTTAAAAGAATATTGAACACGAGGATCAGGATAGTTGCCCAGAGCATAGATAGCAATGTATATCGCCCACATAGGCCAGCTGCATTCCCATCCCTGCCAGCCCTGGAGGCGAGGAGGATCATCTCATCGGCCGGCGGAGACCTGCTAATGGCAGCGGCAGAGCTATTCAGATCCTGCGGGTGCCACGGGATGGCCGCTGAGCTTGAGAGGGCTGCTGCTGGGAAGCCTGTGAGGATACGGAAGGTGATGATCGATGCTATGAGGACACAGAGGACATCCAGGTTCGTTTTCCTGCATCTGGCAGCCACTGCAATGAGGATCCTCGGTGTGTCTGAGCAGGATGCCTACGAGGCTATATCGAGGATCTCCTTCATAGACAGCACAGAGGATCCTGTGAGGGATAGCCCGAGAAACGCTGTTGATAATGTGTATAGATATAGCACGTTCAGGGTCATGGCATATGGTATGTGCCCACTATGCGATCTCATAGGCATGGATCCATGTCCAGTCAGAGATCCATACACCCTGATCATCGGTAAAAGGAAAAAGATCTAGAAGGGCCGCGGTATTTTCGCATAATATGGCGGGTTCCCCCGTGTCCATGGGTCACGTGTTTAGGGAGCCTGATGAAACAGATTCCTTCGAGGTATATGTGCCGCCGAGGTCATTCACACAGCACTATGGAACACCCCCTGTACTCGGTATCCTAGAGACAGATAGATCCGATCTGACATACTTCGAGAAAGCGATCAGGGAGAAATATAAAAAGATAATGGATATATGCTCCGCAAATAACATGCCAGAGACTTTCTGCGAGTCAGCGGCGGATGCTATAAGAAGAATATATTTGAGGGCACAGAGGCTCAGCAGAGCAGTGTCTGAGGCCTCGAAAACAGATGGATCTCTGCTCGAGAGGTTCAGCAGGTTCAGAAGAGCATTCGAGAGATCCATATCAATAACCGATCAAGTAGCAAGCCCGAAAGCCATTGCCGTGGTTGCAGCCCTTATAATGGCCAGATCATATATAGGTGCCCCGGGGAACCACGAGAGAGAGATACAGCGTTTCTTCACATGCATATCAAATAGATTCACCCAGAGCTTCAAATCAGAGATGCAGATAAATATAAAGAGATATGATGAGAATATCCGCAGGCTTCTGAGGGAGATGGAAAGTCTCGAATCAGAGCTTAAACACCGTGCATCTGTTTCTTCAGAGCGAAGAATGTGATGATCACCGCTAGTGCCAGCGACACATACGGTGTTACCAAGGCTATCTGCGACGCTATATAGCCTGTGCCGATATATACCTCTGTTCCTTGGAAGATGATCCTGCCAGCCGCTGTCTGGTGACTCGGATCCTTTGAAACCGCCGATGCAACTAGCCCCAGGATGTAGAGAACACCTCTGAGGATCCCGGTGGACATCACCGCTATACCAGATGCTGAGAGTAGAAGCCATGGAGATCCCCTGAGAATGGATAGAAGGGATGATGCAAGTGCAAACAATGCCGAGGCATATATCGGGGCTGTGTATAGCATTGCAGACTCAGCCATCTGAGATCTTATCTCGCTGCCAAAACCAAACAGGCTATACCCGGAGAGCGATAGATACCCATCTATATCTCCTCTGAAGATATAGATCGGTGTTAATAGGGTGATCAGGGCTGATATGGCATAGATAATCAGGGTCGAAGCAGCTATAACCTCTAATACCCGTGCCAGGTTCATTGCAGAACCCTCTGGATAACGCGGGTCTTGCCGGATAGGATATACTCGATCTTGATGGATGCATATCTATAGCCCGAGAGATCAAGAACGTAGGATCCCCATGGATCTATGCAGAGCGATCTCGAAGAGACATTCCAGGGATCCCCAGCACGGTTAGCAACCATAGACGTTATATTCACATCCAGGCACCCGGGGTTCGGGTTTCTAATCAAAACAATCTTGCCAGAGACCTCGACAACGGGCTCTCTATATGTGTGGAAGACGCTGTAGTTCCATGATATCAGCTTCGCATGCCTCCCGCCCTCGAGAACAAGATCCGCTGCTATGGTGATATCTATCCTCGAGACACCCTCTATATTCATCTCCCTGAACACCTCAGGAGGTATCTGGATCGATATGGCTGTGCCGTTAAAAGAAGCCGTGCAGGTAGCTACATGCAGTCCATACACATATCTGCATGTCTCGAGGGATGCTACGGATGCGTTCCTCGGGATAAACACAGCATATACCGTGTTGTTCTCGATATAAACACCCCTGAGATCTATGCTGGGTATTGCAAGCCCATCCAGGAGCACATGTGATGCGGGTATAGCGAGGATATATATCGATGTGACAACTGCATATGCGAGCACGATGGCGAGTGCAAGGCCTGGGGATGATCTTGGTCTGGATATTCCTATGGTGCGATATAGATAGAACGCTATGAGTGTAGATGCCATCGGGATCCACAGCCACCTAGGGATCACAGCTACTGCTTTCCCCTTCACCGCTTCTCTCGGTATTGGCTTGTCTGGTGCTGGGTTAGCATCTCCCTTGGTAACAACCGATGACCCGTTGATCTCTATGACCCTGTGGACAACGCAGAAAAGAGCAGAGGAGCACCAGATAACAACATCGCCTACATCAAAGCTGCTGCGGCTGAGGAGAACCATATCGCCTGGGTATATGGCTGGAACCATGGATGGCGATACGATCAGGACGATGAATATCGGCAGACCTATGTATCTCCCGAGCACAAGCACCATGAACAGCGATAGGAATGCATAACCAGCTATGCGGAGCAAACAAGCCCCAGAAATAACGTGGAAAAAATAGAGTATTATTTCAGCGAGATCGAGATTGGATATGCAACAGAGGCTCCTTGCTGCCCTGGCAGGGTTGAGTAGTTGAGGAAGAGGGATATAGATGCCTGTGCACCGCTCATAGTGGGTGTCTGGCTAAGCTCTATATATCCTGTCCCAGGCGGGATCTGGATCTCTGTTGTCTGCGATGGTGGGGGAGGTATGGAGATCCATGAAGAGCATGTGGATCCACAGACCCTGATCTGTATTGATGAGAAGCCTGAGGAGCTGTAGTTTATTAGTGTGAGCAGGGCGTAGTAGCTCTTCCCATCTAGGTTCAACACATTGAGGATCCTTGTTGTTGATGCCTGGGGGTCAAGCCTGTAGAGGCTCCCACCGACGATGACCTGGGGGCCGAGGGAAGCCCTGAGGATATTCGAAGAGTCATAGACCCTTATAACGCCCTGCCTGAGTATCGTGCTATAGCTACCCTGAGGAGATGATGGGCCATAGATCTGGAGGCACACCTCAGCAGCGGATCCACTAGATATCTGGGAGCCGATGAGAGTGGATCCATTGTATATTTCGACCCCCCAGCCAGACGGCACATTGGTGATGCATACAAACCTAGGATCCCTATAGGCTAGCACTAGCTCGTCAAAAACAGCGGATACCCCTGTCCCACCCCCAGCGGTTCTTCTAACAACCAGCCCGATTGATGTGGGCCCTATAGTGGTGTCTGTGGCTGATGTGCTCGCAACTAGGGAGCCTGTTGATGGGTCGTAGAGCTGTGCAATAATCACACCAGTAGATGGGTTCCTAGCACAGACTAGGAGGTAGAACTTGTTACTCAATATAGATGCTGTGACCGAGGAGAGGGCTGTCCAGAACTCAGATGTAAAATATATTCTTCTGATGATCTCAAGACTACCTCCATCCCCTATTGTGCATGCATAGAAATTCTGTGTAGCGGTTCCATGGAATGCTATTCCAGCCCATCTGCCGCTGTTTATATTTGATGTGGATATATATGCTGCCAGATATATATATCCATTATACTGTGACGAATATAGATCTGATGCATAGTATGCAACATCTGTCTGGGCCTGACGACCACTAGTGGATCCAGATACACCCTGAGAAGCCCAGCCCGGGCTGGAAGCCCATCTACCAGCACCATAGGTGTTCCACCCGCTTGGGAGACCTGTGTCGAATGTGCTATAGTATATAACCACCTGGGATATGGATACTGTATATGGTATTAGATATGATATTGATGCCGATGCACCCGCAGATCCCGTCGATACTGTGACCCCCGGCTGTGAAGGGTCTCGAAGGACTATCGGTGGGCTAACAGGTTGGAAACTAACCTGGATTGGATAGTATGTGAATATAGATGCATATAATATGGAGAGGAGCAGGATAGAGAGGATAATACATATATAGATATAAAAAAGGTTTTTTTCTCCCATATTTCATCGCTAGACCTCCTCAGATCTATGGTGGTGGGACTGACGGTGGAGACACACCTGTCTCTGGGCTGTAGATGAGCTGTAAAGTGGCAGATGCGGATGAAGGTAACGTTGATCCCTCTGGTATTAGTATGTAGATATCTATCCTCCATTTTCCACCAGCAGGTATCGGTGCAGTTGCAGATGTATCTCCAGTGGCTAGAAGGTTCACATCTGCAACCTTAGACCCGCCGCTGGGTGCGTTGAATATGATGAGCCTGGCAGCGGAGCCTGCTGGGAGGGTCATGGCTGTGAGGACTCTGAATGTTATATAGTATGCCTTTCCATCGTTGTTTATTATGAGGCTGAGGTTGTAGTAGTAGTTATGCTGGTAAGTCGGGTGCAGCGTTATCGAGAGGCTCGCACCGTTTGAACCGGGGCTAGCAACTATTATGTTGCTGGTATATGGTGTCCCACCGCCTCCGAGATCCGACTGTCCCGCGTTGATGCCTTGTGCAAACACTATCGGAGGATTCACAGGCGATAGGCTAACATTTATCGGGTAGTAGACAAACACACCTGCATATGCCACTGAAAGCATTGCTAGGGCGGTGATAGCAGCTATATATTGCCAGCCTCTCACTTTCTAACACCCAAAAATATACTGAGTAGATATAAAGGAGCGGTTGATTGGGAAAGCATGTGCTACATAGATGTTGGTGTGCTATGTGTTTCCCTCTGATGTGTCTCTATAGCCGCTGATATCTTCCGCGGCCCTGTCCTCTTTATCCTCTCCTCATACTCAGCCGTGTGGATCATATCCTCTGTCAGTATGCCCTTGGCATGCTCGTAGATCTTAGCCCAGACCCTCCTCCAATCGCTCTCGTCGAAGAGCTCCAGGACATCTGGTCTTCTGATCCACGCTATCCAGTTCTTAACACTCTCGCCGAGGATCTGCAGAGCCTGGTCAATAGCTAGCACTGTTTCCAGTCTATCCGCCTTTCCGCTGACAATTCTTTCGTTCTCCTCCTCCAGGTATTTCAGCACCTTGCCTAGATACTCCACCCATGCTATCTGGCTCATATT
>JAWBYA010000026.1:0-6078 GCA_038867615.1 Sulfolobales archaeon
TGAGCATCGGTATAACTAGGAGGAAGAACATGAGAATAGATGCTATTATAAGCACCACCATAGACGGTGGGAGCAAAAGCCCTGTGGGGGGTTCTGGGATAAGGAGGGAGACTATAGCCAGGGCTATCGGGTCTGCTAGACCCATCATTCCTAAGAGACTCAGCGCAAAGAGGATCAAGGGTGGGGTCATGCTTAACAGTAAATAGATCATAGAAGCAGGATCCCAATGGATCGAGAACCTAGCTATTAATATAACTATAGCAACTATGGCAAAAGGGATCCAAACCCTAGGATCTATCTCTCTAGTCTTAAGATCCATATACGACGTTATTATAAGCATTATAAGGGCAACTATATAGCCAGCAATGAAATAGAGATCGATGTACAACAATACATCCCATGAGCATCATAGCAATTGTGGCAATTAAAACAATACTCCTTTCTTTCCTGTTCGAGTTAAGGTTTAGTAACATGGCTAATCTGTATTTTTGGATGATACATAGAACCACTATCATACCTTACCGCATTTTCACTTGTAAATAACATGTGGTATATTACAACTGAAAGCCCCTTAAGGGCGGGGTAGCTCACAGTGGGAGGTATGTTGATTCTTCGTAGAGTAGCTCTGTCTTGTATCTACCTCCTGGTGATATGTAGAACATCGGGATCCCTGATTCGATGAGGATCCTGTATATCTCTCGTATGGGCGGTGGTTTCCCGCTGTCCTCTGGCAGGAGTATAGATCCATTGACTTTCTCTGGCATGATGTTAGAGAAACCCTGGATCGATATTCTCTTCGATGCAAGGACTACTGTGCCAGATAGGTTTTTAAGCGTGTAGTTGGCTATCACGCCGAGTGGGCATATGCCGCTGCTGAAGTGCCTGATCGTCCCGCCCTCCGATATCAGATCTATGAACGGTGCCGTGGGTGTGAAGTTGCATGAGCACCTGCTACTACTCCATCTCAGCCTTATCCTCCCCGTGCTCGGAGACCTCGGTGTACTTGAGAGGATGTTGATTATGGTTTCCCTCAGCGTTGATACGAATTCATTGTAGTCCCTGGCATCCCTTGCAATCGGGTATGCCCAGAGCACGTGGGGGAAGTCCACGTAGATCTCCTCCCTCTTCATAGCCTCGTACTGCTTCTCGAGCTTATCCCCGACAAGCCCTATGATCTCATCGGCTATCCTGGCCAGATCCTTCATCCCGCCGCACCTCGAAACATATACAGCTATACAGTATATGTATGGACTGGCTTTATCTCTCCATATAGCTCCTGGTATTTATACCATGATAATAGGCCGCCGACAACCTTACCCTCTACCACGTTTGCGAAGTGCCTCCCAACGAACCAGACCTCGAGCTTGTGGAGGGGTGATCTCTGGAATCTCCCGAGTGCCTGGAGCACCCTCATAACACCCTTTCTAATCATCAGCACATACACTGCTCTCCTATAGTCCTTATCAGGGTCTCCCCCGCCATAGTGCTTCATATAGTACTCGAGGATCGCTGATGAGACAACGTTGGTTTTCGGTGTGCTCTCGCTGAGTACAACGGCTACTGTGTGGTGCTCCTTGGAGGGATCCACTATGTCCAGGCCCACGGCTAAGCCGGAGTGTGGTGATAGGTGGATCCAGTATCCCTGCCTAGCCTTCTCCAAGATCTCCTTCACGATCTCTACCTTTGTCTGGGGGCTCAGCCCGGATATGGGTGGGGGTGTGTATATTGGGACATGCTTCTCCAGGATCTCTCTCCAGGACTGCGGGGCTATTATCACCTTGGTCGCGTCTCTCCTCTCCCTGAGGGTCGGCGATCTCTCCTCTATCCATCTTATGAGCCCAGCAACACTCTCCCTGTTCTCGTATCTCGCATCGACTGGGATGACATATGTTGTCCTCGGGAAGCGTGATTCGATGACCCTGATATATTTATCGAGATCCCTGAACCTGACGTTAGCCCTAGCAACGTTCCATATATCGTATTTAGATGCTGTTGCACTGAGCAGGAGCACTGGTTTCTCCGAGTATAGGAGTGCTATGTGGAGAACCCCGACAATGTAGTCCTCGCCCTCGCCTGTCATCACGTAGAAGGGCTCGACCCTATCGCCATACACTATGGCTCTGAGCTTCTCCAGTATCACCCTGTACCTAGTCCCACCACCCCTCTCCTTGATCCTCGATGCCATCTTCTCGATAAGCTCCCGAGTGAATATGAGCTCAAGCCTAGATCTGTTGATCTCCGTAGATGCCGCGCCGTATCTCTCATACTCTGTTCTCCTCCTCTCATCGTTGAGTATCGATCTCACAAGCTCCCCTCTATACTCAGCCCACCTCTTCTCGAGCTCCTCAGCCTCTTCCCTGAGCCCGAGCTTCCTAGCCATCCTCTTGATCGTCTCAACCCTCGCTGTAACCGCCAGGATAGACGGTATGTCGTGGAACTCATCGGCTATGATCCATGAGCTGCTCGAGATATCCCTGAGCCACCTCATCAGACCCATTATGGCTATGTGCCAGTGATCCACAACAACCACTCTGAATCTATTGACGAGCTCCGGTATCAGCTCGAAGACACATACACCCCCGCCACCTGTGTGCCTAGTGATCTCCGGGTGGTTTGATAACTCTTTGAAATCCATTATGAAGTCCACCTTATCGAGGGATCCATACTGATGTATATACTTGTACACGGGGCTGATCTGCTTGTCCGCCTTGATGCTAACGAGCATTGGTTTCAGATCTATACCGGGCAGGGTGTTCTTTACCCTCTGGGCGTTGTTATAGAACGGGCATCTACCGCTCTCGATCAGCTCCCTGCACTTCGCGTAGAATAGGAGGTATTGGAGGCCCTCACGCTCGTGCGGGGAGAGCATCTTCCCCGACTTCTTTATTTCCTCATCCACGGCCCTGTGAACCTCCTCGTTCGGACAGGTTCTCATTCGGTTGAAGAGGACTAGCACCGGGGGAGGCTCCTCACCCCTATCCATCATCCTCTTCATCGTCGATGCAAACCTCATTGTGAGCTCGAGCCTGTTAGCCTCTCCCTTCGTTATGTAGAGCACCCTCTCACCGTGCCTCGCGAGGTAGGTTGTCAAGGCGACGTTCATGGCTGTCTTTCCAGATCCTGTTGGGGATATTATCGCCACGGGCACCCCCTTCGCCATTGCTGTCCTTATCATCTCCGCCTCTGCCTCGGTGAGTTTCCTTGTCTGCTCCTCCCTAGTATCTTCTACGGGGAAGTATTGGCTCAGCTCCTCGTACTTGATCCCGGAGTATATCTTCACATCCCTCAGATACGGACTCACCATTTCGATCACCTCCCTATTCTGTGGAACTCTATCCTCGGCATTCTCTTAACGATAGACCCGGTTACCAGGCAGGGCACCCTGTTGGTGGTCAGATAGTATGGCGGGATAGTCCTCATATACTTGATCCTAGCAGAGACTATATCCCCGTCTCTGAAGAGATCCCTTGGTAGGTGTCTGAGCAAAACATACTCACCCTTCCCCGTCACGGCTGCGAGTGGGTATGCGGGGTTATCGGGGTCTGCATCTATCCTATCAACACTATATGCAACAACCATCGAGCTCTTCTTATATCCGATGGCCTCTGGGATATACAGTTCTGATGCGAGCTCTTCGAAGCCGCTTGCAACGTAGACAAGTGGGTTGTGTATCACGGGGAGGACTGATAATCCCCTCTTGAAAGGCCCCCTGTCATCCCTCAACACGAAGCTCTTCCCATAGATCTTCACCCTGTGTTGCTGGACATACTCGGCGACGGATGGGAAGTTGCCCATTAGAACATCGAGACCCCAAAGTATCTTTTGATCAGATGGCCTCGCCTCGATCACATCTCTCTTGAAGCCCAGCTCAAGATGATTCCCACCGATCTGGAAGACTGTGAAGACCCTCTCAGACGAGGGGGAAGAGAGGAGGGCATAGGATGCGAGGAAGAACCTATATTTCGACCCATTAACGCCAGTAGCAACCCCCATCCTAATCGGTATCGCGGCACCATGTCTCGACATTGTGAGTAGGAGTCTCTTAGCGGCGATGGATCCCAAGATGCTGTCGAGCATCGGCAGCTCATGCGTCACCATAACACCTGTGTGGTGCATCGTCACCCTGAATGTCTCTGGCACATCGGTAGCGAATCTTATGAGCAGGTGGTGGTTGAACCTCTCCTCCTCAGCAATGTTGATCGCTGTGCTCATGGCATGACCACCGACTAGCCCACTAGCCCTCCCCCTTCTTCTTAGCCTCGGCTAGCTTGCCTTCTTTTCTCGCCTGCTCCATCAATACCCTGGCAAGCTCGATTATGGATCCGGCGAAGTCCGCCTCGTTAAGCCATGATATGAACCTATTGTAGAAAGCCTTGGAGGCCTCGTTTAGCAGGGACTCCTCCCTGTCGTTGTCAAACCCAGATGCGACCACGGTTACCTCTCCATTCGCCAGGTTGATCGCCTCGGCCACGAAGTACGTGTCGAACAGATTCTCGCTTGGCCCAACACTCCTCATCCTGCTGAACCCAGCTACGAGTATGCCTAACTGGATATCTGAGAGGAAGCCTCTCTCGGAGATCACTACGTAGCTCAATAGAGGCTGGAGATCTGTCACGTATTCGCGGACAATTAGCATCCCCCTGAATGGATCCTTAGCATCCTTTGCATCCTCGACTTTCTTCAACACATAGCTGGGTGCGAGGTACTTGATCCCAAGCTTGTTGTATTCCTCCTCGAGATGTGCTCGCCGCGAATACTTCTTGGAGATGTTGATTCTTTCAGGTGGTGTCCTAGGCGGGGGTAGCTTGACCCCCAGCTCCCTCTCTATGTGTTCTCGGGCAAGGTTATACCTTGAGCTGAGTTGCGGCAAGCCATAGTCATACGCTGGGATGGCATCCGTGACGCTGAGCATCCTCTGGGGCAGCCAGCTCGATATGCCGACCCCGTATAGCCTTAGATACTCGTTTTTAAACGCTATCTCCCGTGCCTTCTCGTTACGCTCGAGACCCAGCAGGGGTGCTGTTGCGAGGAGGATAGCTGCTGCTAGTGGGTCTGAGCTGTATATCTTCTCTATCTCCCCTTTCCGCACCTCGTTTATTATCCCGAGCACGGCGTTCTTATGTGCCCTCAGAATCGAGTTCCCGTGGAGCTTGCCAACCACGTAGCCAGCTATATTGGCCTTGGGCATCTCAACGACCTTCTGTCTCTCACCGCCGGCAGGCTCCTCGCTCACATTGGCACCCTGGTACCACGGTTGCTTGGGCACGAGGATCACAGTCCCCCTCCTCAGCATGAACCAATTGCCTTTATTCTCTAACCCATACATGGGTTTCATACTATCACCAATATCAAATGCCACCCATGGTATTTAAATAACAACCCCCAAGATCTCCACGGGAAAAACATATATACCAACGAAAACACATGCAACATAGGAAACAACATAAATAAATTACAAACAAGAGAGCAAGAGAGAAAGAGAGAATCACAAAGGGCAGGGTATGTATGCATTAGCCTTTTCAACCAGCTCCTCTACTTCCTTCACCGTTTCCTCGGCGTCTTTTATCGATGATATCCCCTTCACCTGTATAGACCCCGTTGTGAAGATCTCCACTGTTGTCTTCCTACCACCCCGGTAAAGATAGATCAGACATGCGGGCGGGTATATACCGCGTTTAGCCGTCCTCCCCCTGTACCTAACCTCTATCCCCTGTGGCCTCATGGTCTCTATGTATATGTATAAGTCCTCTAGGTTCACACATGTTCTGAGCCTCACCTGGGTAACTATGTTCTGGATATAGAGCTTCAGCACGGGGGGCTCATCGAAAGCCCAAACGATCCTCCTCATAATTTCTTTTCTAACCAACTCGGCGATCTCTGCGACCTCCCCATCATCATGGATCTCACCCGGCCTCTTGATCCTTATTAGTACGGCTCCGGTAGCCCAGCTTGTAACAACAGCGTCGAGCTCCCTATCTTTCCACAGGAGCTTCATAGTTGTTTTGAACGACTTGATACCCATCCTATCAGGCTCCCCACCACCCATGAATAGGTGGATCGGCTTAGACGGATCCGTCA
>JAWBYA010000027.1:0-5694 GCA_038867615.1 Sulfolobales archaeon
GAGTCTGAGGCATACTCATCATCGAGGGAACCATTTAGTAGGAAGCCTATCAAAAACTATACCCCCTCTGTGATTCGCGTTGCGTTGAGAGGGGGTAGAAGGGTGAGGGTTATAAAGATACAGATGAGGCTAGCAAGGCTGAGCAATGGACTAACCATGGATAGAGACGTAATTGGTGCTATCAATATTGGTTTGAGATATCTATCCCCAGATGGGAGCCCCATGGCGTTGGGCTCGACAGAGCCCCATGAGGTGCGGGTGAAGCTGGTGATCCCACACCGAGGGCTAACCCCACTCACGGAACTAAAAATGATTAAAAGTAATTAGAAATACCGTGAGAGGGGAAACGCGGAACCATAAGCCATGCAACAATAACAGTATCCGACCCTGCCGGGATTGAAAGGAATTGGCTAGAGATACGCTGTGATCGTTTTTACGAACCCCATATCGACTGATTCTACAGTGGCCGTTACTATCACCGGCTCTGTGGCACCCGTTGGGAACGGGATCACTATTGAAACGCTCGAGGAACCCTGGAGGATCCTTATACTCTGTGCACCAAGCGAGGATGGGGTTATTGTGTTGACTTTCGGTGAGGATCCGGATGACTGTGCAGAGGCATACATGATATTAGATATAGTTGCGTATCCACCGCATGTCCCCGAACATGTTATTACAATTGTGCAGACAACGATCCCGGGGTATGTGTATCCAAATGGGTTCTTGATCCTGTTGCATGTCATCGAAGCATCAACGGATCTGTTGAAGCTGCTTGCAAGCCCACTCACAAGAGGTATCAAGATGCTCTGGGCTATTATGATGGCTGCTATTGTAACACCTATGAGGAGGAGAGATGCATAGATCTCCGATACCGCTCTCAAACCCATACCCAGAGCAGATACCATATATCTAAAAGCGTATAGATCGGATTGAGAGATATCTATGCTGGTACAGCAATAGGTCTCTCTTCTGTTGTCTCTTCACCGGCCTCTCTCTCTAGCCACCTCCTCCTAGCCCCCGGGTAGATCTTCTCCGCAACATACCACGTGGCTGAGAGGCATGCCATGAGGCTCCTAAGCCTATCCCTTGGGACACCTGCTGCACTTGCTATCCCTTCTATCGGGACATGGATCCCGTGTATCCTGGAGGCGACCTTTATAGATGCGACCGCGTATGAGTAGATCCTAGACCTCCTGACAAAACCACCCCTCTCAAGCCCATCGGCTATTGATGATGCTGTTGCAACGACCTCCCTAGGCAGTCTAAGCCTCCTGGCGATCCTGAGCACAAGCCCTGCAAGCTCCCCAGACCTCCCCCTCTGAAGATCCGTGTTCGATGGCTCTAGATCCGGTGCTAGGTAGTTCTCCGGAAGCCTCTCCTCGATCACCTCACCGCTATCCTCACAAACAAGTGTCCCAGAGAAGCTATCATAGACAATCGATTTACACATCAGCCCACCGAGGATAGACCATAATAAGGGAATCACTCCTCATAGGAGGTAGGCTGCTCCCGAGTAGTGGAATGCTTATACCGCTTCGTATATGATCTGGTGGTGGCATGGATAGGGAGAGGACTCTACTCCTGGCGGTTTTCATAGTGTCATCGCTGTGTGGCGGGATCCTGAATACATATGTTGCTTCACAGCGGTACAGCGTTATGTATATGTGGGGTGACTGGGCATATATACCGGATGGCGTGTATCTAGTCAGGATATACAATGGATCCCTTATGCTCGAGAGAATGCCAGACCCCGTCTTCATATTCGGCACACCCTTCATAGGCTCCAGACCCCTCGGAGATAGATCTGTGCTTTTCTTCTACAGCAAGCAATGCGGGGCAACAAACGCGTTCAAGGATGTTCTGGAGAATGTGTTATCGAGGTACCAGGGTATAGAGATATATGTAACGGCGTGCACAGACCTCTCAGACCCTGCCAGGGGGTGCATGGACAGGGGTGCCAGGGGGTTGGTAATGGCTATGGGTGTTAATGGCTCGTTCCCATTCACCCCGGATATGGTTGTTGTAAGGGGAGGTGAGAAGCTATATCTCCATGACTTCGCAGCTAGATACGCATCATCCAACACAACAATTGTAGAGCTCGTCATGAGGTTCATAGAGGAAGCAACGAGATAGTCTACACTCCTTTTTCAAGCTCCATCTTCTTTCAATCTCCCCCCGCCCAGCAATGCTGAGCGGTCTAGGGTCTGATATTATTATTGCTGCCAAGGTTATATATTCCATGCTCAGCCCTTTTTTCACGTTTCGTCTTAGGGTGTGCTGTGCACAGCCAGACCAATGCAACTAGGAGGAGGTATTCAGCCGGGTCATACATAGAGCTCGAAGGATTCTTCGATGAGAGGGCTGAGGAGATCGCGTCAAACCTAGATGCCGAGCTCAGGGGCAATGGGTATCTAGATGCGGATGATGTGATCGAGATGTTCAGGGGATACGGTGTGAGCAGCCGGTTCAGATCCAATGGGTTTACTGCGGAGCATTCAGGCCCCATACTAACATACACGGTCGATGAGCTTGTCCTAGGAGAGGATCTGGATCCCATGAACGTTATCTTCAGAAACGTGAGATACGTGGTTATCACGAGGAGGATAGAGCCGAGGATATACAGCATATCGAGGTATATCTTTAGGAGGGACTTTAACCACATAGGATTCATAGTGGGGCTCATGCTGGCTGTGAGGGACTACCACGATGTGGCGTGGCTCGTGAGATCTGCTCTGAGGAGGAGGAACATGGATACATACTCAGCAGCCCTAGCCGCTGTAAAGGAATATACATACACATATGCTGAGAAGGCTTTGAAGGGAGATAGAAAAGCAGCTGAGGAGATCGAGAGGCTCGCCAGGGAGTTCGAGAAACGAGGAATCCTACATCTCATCATGCTATAGAAACCAACTGACCTCCTCCCCGCCCTAAAGGGCGGGGAAGGGGTCATATCTATATCTTGGTGGGTGTATGGAGGTAGCAAAGAGGATCCGGGGAGATGATAGGGATATAACTGATGAGATCATTTCTAGGATGCATGAGTATAAAACAGACCTTGGTGAGTTTGTTGACCGTGAGGTAGAGGCTAGGGAGATCCTCAAGGAGGAGTTGGGTAGCGTTGTTGAGGGCGGGCGGATCACTGTTCTCTATGGGCCCAAAGGCTGTGGTAAGAGCACCTTCTTCAAAGTTCTCTCAGAAGCCGCTGAGCAAGCCAGTGCTAAGCTCGATATCATGATTGTTAAGAGACCTGAAGAGGCTGTCCAGGGATCTGTGCTTAGGCTGCCCAAGAGCTTTAAGGATCTGGCTGAGAGCATTGCCAAACATATAAGGGACTCCCAGATCTCACCAGATCAGGTGACGATAACCTCTACATCGACAATCTTCTACATCGCATTCATCCTAGCCAGCTATGTGGCGAGCAGGCTTAGGAGGGGTAGAAAGATATTGATAGTCTTAGATGAGGCGAGGGCAGATAGCCAGGAGCATCTAGGCAACTTCAGACAGTGGCTCGAGAGCTTTGCAAATGACCTGGCAGAGTACAATAGGGACTACTCAGAGAAAGGAGGATCTATAGCTGTTATAGCCCTCACAAGCGATGCACTCGTGGAGGAGACCAGCTATTTGGTCGGTGAAAAGGTTAATTGGGCCGTTATGTGGAACCTATCTAGAAAGGCCTCAGAGAAGCTCATATTGCAGATAGGGCTGCACAAAAAGGTTGCCGAGGAGCTCGGGATCAGCTATAAAGAGGCCGAAGAGCTCCTCTGGAGACTAGCAGGGGGAAACCCAAGAACTTTAGAGACGATATGGAAAAACGGACTGAAGATATGGCTTAAGAGAAGGGTTATAGGTAGGATCCGCAGATTCACCCGAAACCTCCCCACAGAGATGAAGGATAAGGCTCTAGATATGATCTCAGCATCGCTGAATAAGGTGGATGACATGGGCTGGACAGATCCTAGCATCTGGAAAGCATTGCTGAAACACAATATAATCATATACATAGCAGATGCAGACGCGATCTCAGAAATCCCTAAAGAGCCATGGATTGGGGAGGAATTCGCATTCCAGATCCCAGCGTATTATTATGCTTTAAAGGCAATAGCTAGGAAGAGGAGCTGGGACATATCGCCAGAGGAAGTGATTAGAGAGGCTATGGGATAGCTATCTCCACCTATATGCTTAGGTTTAGCTTCTGGCTAGTTTTCGGATGTGTTCTCTGATCTTGGTTGTTATCTCTTCTAATGTATGTCTCCTCCTGATGAGGGTGTAGTGGTGTGGTTGCTAAGCATAGAATACAACCCCAGATCTCCCATCGCAAAGATGGGCGGATGGAAGACTGAGAAGTTTCGCATCTGTTGATAGGAGAGCCGGGTTTGGAGGATGGGTAGGAGGGGGTTTGCATCAATTGTAAGCAGGATCCTCTATCTATTGCCGTGGCACGCGGTATCACCTGAGCATGGGTTCGCAGCATCCTATCTATCGAGATGCGGTGTAGTTGTTGATATTGGGTGTGGGGGTGGCGGGCTATACGAGATCCTCAGGAGAGCTGGCTGGGATGGTGAGTACATATGTGTTGAGCTCTACATACCTCCCAGGATAGCCCACACGATACACTCGGATGCGTCCAGGCCACCGCTGAGGGATAGGTGCTGCGGATGCTGCGTATTCCTGGACAGCCTGTTCTACATATCGAGAGACCCTGTATCTCTCCTCAGGGCATGGGCATCTATATGCGAAGAGATACTCGTCATAGATCTGAACCCATCCATGCCATACATACATAACAAGCTGGTAGACCTAATCGAGGGGATAGGTAGGAGAGACCCAGAGAAACTCTCACTAGAAGCCATCGGGAAAGGACTCAGAGCAAAGATCCTGAGGAGAGGATCCTGGTACGCCGTAAAGATCATGCCGCCATAGTGTTAATTCTATCACGGCTGTATCGAAACGCCTTATTGAGATATTTTTCTGGGTGGGTGTGGTGGTTGTTGAAAGGGCTAGGACTAGTGAACTGGCTGGAGATGACCACTACGCCAGGTTCTACAGGCATCTAACCAATTACCAAGATATAGATCCTGAGCTATATGAGAGGGCTATATCCAATGTATATATCGCTCTTCCTCCAGAGAAGTGGTCTTTGTTCTTCGATGCGTTGTCAGAGTATATCGAGGGGGAGGTTAGGGAGAGGACGGGTGCTGAAATATCTGTTACTCATGAGACCTCAGATGACTATAGAACGGTGCTCCTGAAGGGATACATGGATATAGAGATAGCTGGTGAGACGAAGAAGCTCCTCCTAGATATCGCTGAGTTCAAGTGGGGAAGGATAGCAAGTGGTAGGGAGGAGTTCAACGAAGAGATAGAGGATATAGTCTCCCTATTCAGCGATGAGGCTAAGAAGATCCTGAGGGCTACGAAGAAATAGACCAAGATCAGCTGATGCTGAGCCGTTTATCCACTGTTTTCTAGTGGTCTTTCAATTCTATAGTAGATCTTCCGATCTAGCTACGGATCTTTTTTGATATTTATAGCTATGTAGGGGGGCTTTGCCCCCGAGGGAGCCTGTCTCTATAGCAGATCGACTCACACGAGATCTTTTTGTTGCGATATCCAGTTCTATAGGAGATCGACTATACCATTATTTCTATGCTTATCTAGCTTATAAGCATAGATTCCGGAATTGATCCTTGTTTT
>JAWBYA010000028.1:0-5148 GCA_038867615.1 Sulfolobales archaeon
TACCACAATATTACAATGGCAACCCTTCTATATCTAGGATACAGGGTTGATGATGCTCTCAGACTGAGCTTCATAGCATCGATCCCAGCGAACCTAGGGGCCCTCGCAACAGTAGCCTTATAAATAAGGGGGGTTAGGGAAGCGAAAACCCCGTCCTTCAGGGCGGGGTAAGCTGACATTTAAATACCTCTTTTTCTAATTTTCTTTTGATGCAAGTGCGGGGTGGGAGCCACCCTTAGAGCCTGTGGAGCTCCGCCCTCTACCCGTAGCTTTTGGCTACGGGCAAGGCGGGGCAATGAAGCAGGAAGCTCCGCCCTTAAGGGCGGGGTAGCTCACAATGAGGCCTAAGCAGATCAAGGGGTAAGACTATAGAACCAGACTATTAGGTCTCAAGCATGGAAGACACCTATCTTTGCATTTAGCCAACCAGTTATATATGATCGAAGATCTCTCTATTTATGATCTCCTATCACTGCCGAGATCATCTTATTAGCTGGTGAGAGGCGCATCGTGTGATGATGGTTTAAAATATAGCTTAAGATTATATAGATGCTCCTCTTCTAATCAGCTCTATGATCTTCCTAGCCTCATCCTCAGATACCTGCCTAGAGAATCTCTGCATAGCCCTTGCTATCTCACCCTCTATGTTCGTTCCCTTTGCAAGTCGTATCCTTATCTTTTCCACCACGGATGGCACGGGTTTGAGGACAGCACCGCTGGATATATAGACCTCATTATTGGTCTTCAACACCAACACTAGACCAACCTCTTTACCATCAAGATTAACACTATATATCGTGTTTCCAAGTGCTGTATCAGCTAGCTTCGAGACTTCGTACCTAGCGATCTGTCTTGCAGAGTCTATCCAGTACTCCATTAGTTTGCTCTTTATCTCTTCAATAGCATTATCATCCCTCCTATAGATCTCTACTGAAAGGCTCATGGGATCCCACACTATCCTCCCACCCTCTATCCTATACCCTATCCTGATCCTCACAACATCCCCCTTACCAACTCTGAGCTTGTCTGTCAGCATGTGGAATAGTATTGAGTTCAGCTCCCCAATAGCCCGTGCAACCTCCTGACTCGATACCTGCCCCTCCTTTATACTCTTCTGCAGCTGTGCAAAGATCGTTTTCTTCAGCTTCTTAGCATATCCACTCGCAATAACCAAACCAGAGCTCAAAGACATATGCTCCACCAAAAATATGTACAAAAATAAAACTGGAGAGGGATCAGAAAGAGAAAAAGATATATCTGTATATAGATCCATTTCTCACGCATAGTACCATTGATTGTATATTCTTGGTTCTTGCTATCCAGCTTAGCTCTATCTCTTTCTCTTTTCTCGATATTATCTAGGAAATATTTCAGGGCACTCCTGATGATCTCTCCTCTGGTGACATTAAGCCTGCTGGCAGCGATATCAGCACGGCTTAGAAGCTCAGCGGGTACCTTCACGGATAGGAGCTGGGTATTTTTCAGCAAATCTATAGGGAGTAGGCTTGGCAAGGCTTGAGGCTATATATAACAGTAGGGATATGGAGAGGATCGTTATACGAGATCTAGAGGGGCTGAAGAAAGTGCTTGAGGATCCGCTCATGTCTAGGATCTACGAATATTTCATACCATATAGAGCTAAGATCTTGAGTACGGAGCTCTTGTTATATCCACATGAGTATGGCTGCAAAGTGGATGAGCTAAATGGCAGGTTCTGGATATATGTGAGAATAAGATATTCAGCAGAAGATAACGAGAGCTATTATGATGCAGCACTATGGAAGATCTTGAAGAGACTAGACAAAGAAGCACTAGCTAGAGTATTGAAGCACATAGAGATCGAAAATGAATAGCGAGAAGCACTACTGCATTATACATATCTGATCTTTTTTTGGGGGTTGGCATGTTATTAGATCTTTTTGTCAGATACAATCCTTCTAGAGAGATCTTTGCTATTGGGAGGGGTGGAGAGGCTACAAGAGTAGCTGGTAAAGAGTTTAGACCTTATTTCTATATCATATCCCCGAAGCCTGAAATAGATCTGCCTGAATATGCTACTGCAGAGAGCACAAATATGATTGCTCTTCTTTTTGACGAGGCTAGAGGTGGCTATAGATATGATCCACATATGTATGTGTTTAAGGTATATACATCTAGTCCCACGCAGATCAGGAAGATCGCAGATACACTCAAACCTCCTGCTAGACCTGCTGGTATAGTGAAGTTCGATGTTAGAGCTTCTTTTGATCTTGTTAAGAGTTTTATACTCGATAGAGATCCCTTGCTAGAGGATCTTGATTTTGCTGAAGCAATATCATTTGCTGTTAAAGAGACACAGGATCTCAAGGTTGCTTCATTCGATATGGAGGTTGAGGCTAGTGCGGGAGAGTTTCCAGAACCTGGTAAGTCGAGGATACTATCTGTATCGTACTCGATATCAAGGATCTCTGAATCTGCTGACAAGGATCTCGAAGATCTTATGGAGGACACAGCTATAGAGTATGGGGAGGGTGATGGATGCGATGCTGTGGAGAGATTCCTCAAGAGCATAAGTGGGAGTGGGGTTGATATTGTTGTTGGCTACAACTCTGCGGACTTCGACATGGGGTTTATAAATCATTGCTTAGGCAAAGAAGGGGACTCTGGAGAGTCGAGATTCCTTATATATAATAATAAGGTATATCCCCACATAGATCTTTTCCTTCTAGTAAAGAGTATGAGGGCTGCTCTTGGGATTAGATCTACTGTTGCATATAGCCTTGACGAGGTGGCATTAGACCTCGGGATTCTTAGAAGTGGCACAAGGATATATGATGTTGAGAGGCAGGCATCGCCAGAGACGATCTCTAAGTGGTATAGAAATGATAGAGGGCGGTTCGAGCTATATTCGAAAGCTGATTCTGCAATTGCCCTTGCAATGGCATCCCAATGGATCCCTGTTGTCGCAGGTATATCTGCGATATCTAAGATTCCCTTATCGAAGATACAGGATCTGTCATCCGCAGGCTCTATAGTCGAGTATATATTGATCAGATATCTTGAGAATCTAGACCCTCCTGCTATAACTGAGTGGAGGAGGGCTTCGTGGAGCTTTGGCAAGGTTTCTCGTGAAAGAGCTATGGAGCTCGGTCTCGGGGAGGAGCACTATATGGGAAAGGTGATCTCCGCTGGCGGGGGTGTATATAGGAATGTTGCTGTCTTCGATTTTGACCAGCTATATCCCACCATCTACACCTTCTACCAGGTAGATCCCGTTTCTAGTGTTGCATCGAAAGAACCTCTGCACACAGGTGCTATGAAGATATATGCCCGCAGGGGATCGCAGGATAGGGCTTTCTATTTCAATCCCCTCCCAGGTGCTGTCAGCATTCTGCTATCAAGGTTTTACGAGGCTAGGAAGAGGCTCAAGGCAATGGCTAGGGAGGGTGTTTCATTTGCAAAGCTAGCTGATAAGACAGTTAAGATCATAGCTAATTCAGCGTACGGTGCGTTATCAAAAGATAGCGGGAATCTTATTAATGAGTTTGCGTCTGCATATATATTCTACAAGAGTAATGAGATCCTTCTGAGAGCTGTGAGGGCTATTGAGAGGCTGGGGTTAAAGGTGATCTATGGAGATACTGATTCGCTTTTCATCCAGATACCTGAACATGTGAAGGGAGATCTGTTTGAACAGCTCATTAAAGATGTTGTAGATGCTGTGAAGAATGCTGTTGGTGAAGCCTTCTCAATCAAGTTCGAGGGTCTATATGAGTATATGGTTATTGCTATGCGGAAGGCAGGGGGTGGGGAGAGCAAGAAAAGCTACGTCCTGGTATCGGATGACAATACCATTTTCAAAGGGATTTTCTATAAGTATGAATTGCCAGAGATCCTCGATACTATGAGGGCTGAGATCATAAGGAAAATGCTGTTAGGGGTTCAGCCAGAGAAGATCCTTGATGAGATCCTTAGCGGGCTATCGCAGGAGGAGATTGTAAGAGGTCTAACAATTAGAAAGACTGTTGAGCTTAACTTCATATCTGAGAAGGGTGGTTTGAAGCTACTCAATAAGCCACAGCACTATGTGGCATTGGTATATCTATGCTCGAAAGGGCTATGTGAGAGACATGGATCCAGGTTTTTCTTCCCAGCAGATCATGGAAACATCAAGATACTTAGCGTTAGATTTGGAGCTATATCCCCCAGAGAATTGATCATCGTTATTGGTGATGAGATCAAGAAGGTTACAGTTAAAGAGATCAGCAAGGATGATGAGAAGAACGGATATTGGATCAGCTATTCCGAGAAACCGCTAAAGATAGAAGATGCTGTTAAGCTTCTCAGGGTGTGTGCTCTGAAGGCTCTGAACGATCTAGCCTCGATTCTTCCACAGACTCGGATGTCTCGATCCCTTCCTTTACATAAACCTCTGGAGCAGTTAGAGGAGGTGTTGTAGCACCTGGCACTATAGCTAGGTTTTCCACACTATCAGCTCCAACTCTGCGAACATGGAAGACCTTTTGAATAGCAAACAAGCTATTAAGTCTGAACTTATCACAGTCTGGGTGGAATAGATATATTGATTCCAGATGTCTATCACCATTGTTATATCTAACTATAGCTGCTACTGGAGTTAGAGATGCTACGCACATAACTTTTGGATCGTTCTCGTCATTGCTACATTGACGCACTAAGACCTCAAGCGAGAAGAGCTTCAACAACCTCTTCGAAAACCATATACCACTCCTAACCCCATCACTAGTGTTACATATAACAATAGCAGATATAGGAGCATCATTATAGAGAAGCTCATAATCAGTATAGCAATCAGGAATAGAGCCAGGGCTATGAGAATCAGATATAGATATGGAAGCCTCAGAAACATTAGACATATGGATACCAAATAGATGGTGATGAAGAAAAAACTACCCTTAACTATCTAGCCTATATGACAAGACCTATAATAGGAAAAACTAGCTATATTTCTGGAACTAGCTATATTTCTGGAACTAGCTATATTTCTGGAACTAGCTATATTTCTGGAACTAGCTATATTTCTGGAACTAGCTATATTTCTGGAACTAGCTATAGTATTAAGACAATACTACTACTATCTATAGAGTAGTATATTTATAAGCTAGCTTGATGTATTATAAATCGGTGGGT